>NZ_CP115446.1:1714015-2970531 GCF_027912455.1 Aurantiacibacter sp. MUD61 | reverse complement strand
CTTGAAGTGAAGGATGCCAAGACCAAGGCGCTCAAAGGCCACTTCGACAAGAATGGCTGGAACGGCAAGGTTCTTGTGATTGACGGTGACGCAGTGACGGACAGCTTCAAGAAGGCTGCCGGTAACCTGCCGGGCGTCAATGTTATGCCGGCCGTTGGTGCGAACGTCTACGACATCCTCAACCACGACACGCTGGTCCTCACGACCGACGCTGTCGAAAAGCTGGAGGCGCGTTTCAATGGCTAAGAAGCAAGCAACCGATGCGCGTCACTACGACGTCATTCTCGCTCCGCACATCACCGAAAAGGCGACGTTGCTGAGCGAAAACAATGCCGTGGTCTTCAAGGTCGCGAACGATGCCACCAAGCCGCAGATCAAGGATGCGGTCGAGGCGCTGTTCGACGTGAAGGTTACCGGCGTGAACACGATCGTCATGAAGGGCAAGTCCAAGCGCTGGCGCGGCAAGCCCTACAAGCGGTCCGATCAGAAAAAAGCGATCGTGACGCTGGCTGAAGGCCAGTCGATCGACATCACCGAAGGCGTGGGCTGATCCGATGGCACTGAAGAACTATAAACCGACAAGCCCGGCCCGTCGTGGCCTGGTCCTCGTCGACAAAACCGGCCTCCACAAGGGTGGCCCGGTCAAGTCGCTGACGCAGGGCAAGACCAAGACCGGTGGCCGTAACAACAAGGGCCATGTTACCTCGCGCGGCAAGGGCGGCGGTAACAAGCAGAAGTACCGCTTCATCGACTTCAAGCGTCGCAAGTGGGACGTTGAAGGCACTGTGGAACGGATCGAATACGATCCCAACCGCACCGCTTTCATCGCGCTCATCAAGTATGACGACGGTGAACTGGCCTACATCATTGCCCCGAACCGTCTCGCACCGGGTGACAAGGTTGTCGCTGGTGAGAAGACTGACACCAAGCCTGGCAACGCCATGCTGCTGGGTCAGATGCCGGTCGGCACCATCTGCCACAATGTGGAGATGAAGCCGGGCAAGGGTGGTCAGATCGCTCGTTCGGCAGGCACCTATGTGCAGCTGGTCGGTCGTGACCGCGGCATGGTCATCGTGCGCCTGAACAGTGGTGAGCAGCGTTACCTGCGCTCCGACTGCATGGGCACCGTTGGCGCCGTGTCGAACCCCGACAACCAGAACCAGAACCTGGGCAAGGCCGGTCGTCGCCGTCACATGGGCATCAAGCCGCTGACGCGTGGTGTCGCCAAGAACCCGGTCGACCACCCGCACGGTGGTGGTGAAGGCCGCACCAGCGGTGGCCGTCATCCGGTTACCCCGTGGGGCAAGCCGACCAAGGGCGCCCGTACCCGTAAGAACAAGCAGACCGACAAGATGATCATCCGGTCGCGTCACGCGAAGAAGAAGAGGTAAGAGACAATGGCACGTTCCGTCTGGAAAGGTCCGTTCGTCGATCTTCACCTGCTGAAGAAGGCGCAGGACGCGCAGGAAGCAAACAGCACGAAGCCGATCAAGACCTGGTCGCGTCGTTCTACGATCCTGCCGGATTTCGTTGGCCTGACGTTCAACGTCTACAACGGTCACAAGTTCATCCCCGTCTCGGTCAACGAGGAAATGGTCGGCCACAAGCTTGGTGAATTTGCGCCCACGCGCACATTCCCGGGTCACGCTGCTGACAAGAAGGGTAAGCGATAATGGGCAAGGCTAAGTCTCCCCGTCGCGTTGGCGAAAACGAAGCAATGGCTGTCGGCACCACGATCCGTGGTTCGGCGCAGAAGCTGAACCTTGTTGCTGCGCTGATCCGCGGCAAGAAGGCAGAAGAGGCATTGAATATCCTCTCCTTCAGCAAGCGTGC
The DNA here is from genome assembly GCF_027912455.1 of Aurantiacibacter sp. MUD61. NCBI lineage: Bacteria > Pseudomonadati > Pseudomonadota > Alphaproteobacteria > Sphingomonadales > Erythrobacteraceae > Aurantiacibacter > Aurantiacibacter sp. MUD61. Next base: position 2,968,698 of record NZ_CP115446.1, on the reverse strand, counting down.
CATGGCTCGTGACGCCAGCAAGGTTCTCGCATCGGCGATCGCCAATGCAGAAAACAACCACGATCTCGACGTGGACGCACTCGTCGTCGCTGAAGCCAGCGTCGGCAAGTCGATCACGATGAAGCGGTTCGCAACGCGCGGCCGTGGCAAGTCCACGCGCATCCTGAAGCCGTTTAGCCGGCTCCGGATCGTCGTGCGCGAGCAGGAGGAAGCGTAATGGGTCATAAGAGCAATCCGATTGGCCTGCGCCTGCAGATCAACCGTACTTGGGACAGCCGCTGGTACGCCGAAGGTGGCGACTATGCGAAGCTGCTCAAGGAAGACATTGAGATCCGCAAGCACATCACCACGAGCCTGCCGCAGGCAGCGATTTCGAAGGTGGTGATCGAGCGTCCGGCAAAGCTTTGCCGCGTTTCGATCTATGCTGCGCGTCCCGGCGTCATCATCGGCAAGAAGGGTGCAGACATTGAAAAGCTGCGCGCCAAGCTCGCCACGATGACGGACAGCGAAGTGAAGCTGAACATCGTCGAGATCCGCAAGCCGGAAATCGACGCCAAGCTCGTCGCTCAGGGCATCGCGGATCAGCTGGTTCGCCGTGTGGCGTTCCGCCGCGCGATGAAGCGCGCCATGCAATCGGCCATGCGTCTTGGTGCTGAAGGCATCAAGATCATGTGTGGCGGCCGTCTTGGCGGTGCGGAAATCGCCCGTGTCGAACAGTACCGTGAAGGCCGTGTGCCGCTGCACACCCTGCGCGCCAACATCGATTATGCCGAAGCCGAAGCACTGACCGCTTATGGCATCATCGGCATCAAGGTGTGGGTCTTCAAAGGTGAAATCCTGGGTCACGATCCGACCTCGCAGGACCGCCTGATGATGGAATCGCAGACGTCCGGCGTCCGCCCGGCACGTTGAGGTGAGTAGATAACATGCTGCAACCGAAGAAAACCAAGTTCCGCAAAGCCTTCAAGGGCAAGATCCATGGCAAGGCCAAGGGCGGAACCGAGCTGAACTTTGGCTCCTATGGCCTCAAGGCCCTGGAGCCGGAGCGTATCACTGCACGTCAGATCGAAGCTGCACGTCGTGCGATCACGCGCCACATCCGCCGTCAGGGCCGTCTGTGGATCCGCGTGTTCCCCGATGTTCCGGTGTCGAAGAAGCCTGCTGAAGTCCGTCAGGGTAAAGGTAAGGGTTCGGTCGAATTCTGGGCTGCTCGCGTAAAGCCGGGCCGCGTATTGTTCGAGCTTGATGGCGTTCCCGGCCCGCTGGCCGCCGAAGCCTTCAGCCGCGCTGCGATGAAGCTGCCGATCAAGACCAAGGTTATCGCTCGTCTGGGTGATACCTCGCACCTCGGAGGGACCAAATAATGGCCAAGACAACGTCCACTATGGAAGACCTTCGCACGAAGACTGACGATCAGCTCGCAGAGCAGCTCGTCATGCTCAAGAAAGAGCAGTTCAACCTGCGTTTCCAGGCCGCGACCAACCAGCTCGAGGGTTCTGCCCGCGTGAAGGAAGTCCGCCGCCAGATCGCGCAGATAAAGACGCTTCAGGGCGAACGCGCCCGCGAAGCAGCAAAGGCTTAAGGAGCTTACGATGCCGAAGCGTATCCTGACCGGTATTGTCTCCTCCGACAAGACCGACAAGACCGTGACCGTGCTGGTCGAACGCCGCGTGAAGCACCCGCTTTACGGGAAGATCATCAAGCGTTCGAAGAAGTATCACGCGCACGACGAGAAGAACGAGTACGTCGTTGGTGACAAGGTTCGTATCGAGGAGACCAAACCGATCTCCAAGACGAAGACCTGGACGGTGAAGGACCGTCTCGTCGCCAGCAAGGGTCAGGCCATTGCCGCCGACCTCGACGTAGCCGAAGCAACGCCGACCGGCGCTCCTGAGGAGAAGAAAGCTCCGCAGAAGCCTGCCAAGGCGAAGAAGGAAGAAGCGACCACCGAGGACGCCGAGGCCTGAGTTAGCAATTCGCTTTCCGCATCAGCGGGAAGCAGACGTTAGGAACTGCCAGACTGGTTCTGGCAAGCCAATGAGAAGGAACCGGATCAATGATCCAGATGCAATCCAATCTCGACGTCGCAGACAACAGCGGCGCCAAGCGCGTCCAGTGCATCAAAGTGCTGGGTGGCTCGAAGCGTCGTACTGCGAGTGTCGGGGACGTGATCGTGGTTTCCGTGAAGGAAGCCCAGCCACGCGCCCGTGTCAAAAAGGGTGACGTTCACCGCGCGGTGATCGTGCGCACCCGCAAGGACGTTCGTCGTCCTGACGGCAGCGTGATCCGTTTTGACAGCAATGCTGCTGTCCTCGTGAACAAGACCGAGGAGCCGATCGGCACTCGTATTTTTGGCCCGGTCGTGCGTGAACTGCGCGGCAAGGGCTTCATGAAGATCATCTCGCTTGCTCCGGAGGTGCTGTGATGGCGTCCGCTAAGATCAAGAAAGGCGATACGGTCGTCGTGCTGTCCGGCAAGGACAAGGGTGTCACCGGCACCGTCCAGCAGGTCATGCCGAAAGAAGGCAAGGTTCTCGTGGAAGGCGTCAATGTGATGACCCGCCACCGCAAGCCGAGCCAGGCCAACCCCCAGGGTGGCATCGATCGCATTCCCGCTCCGCTGCACATCGCCAAGGTTGCGATTGCTGATCCTAAGGATGGCAAGCCCACCCGCGTCCGTTTCGAAGAAAAGGACGGCAAGAAGGTGCGCGTTGCTGTGAAGTCCGGGGAGAATATCGATGGCTGATTACACGCCTCGCCTGAAGCAGAAGTATAACGACGAAATCGTCAAGGCGATGACCGACAAGTTCGGTTACAAGAACCGCCTTGAAGTTCCGAAGCTGGAAAAGATCACGCTCAACATGGGGGTGGGTGAAGCCAGCCAGGACAAGAAGAAAGTCCAGACTGCTGCTGCGGAAATGGAAAAGATTGCTGGTCAGAAGCCGGTGATCACCAAGGCCAAGAAGTCGATCGCCCAGTTCAAGCTGCGCGACGGCATGCCGATCGGTTGCAAGGTGAACCTGCGCCGTGACCGCATGTATGAATTCCTGGACCGTCTTGTGACCATCGCAATGCCGCGTATTCGCGACTTCCGTGGTCTCAATGCAAAGTCGTTTGATGGCAATGGCAATTACGCCATGGGCATCAAGGAGCAGATCATCTTTCCGGAGATCAGCTACGACCAGATCGACACGGTGCGTGGCATGGACGTGATCGTCACCACCACCGCCAAGACCGATGAAGAAGCACGCGAACTGCTGCGTCTCTTCGGTTTCCCGTTCCCGGCTGAAAAGGCCGATGAAGAAAAGGAAGCGGCGTAAGCCGCTGCAGGAGAGCTTAAGTCCAATGGCGAAACTGAGTTCCATCAACAAGAACGAGAAGCGTAAGGCTCTCGTCAAGAAGTATGCTGGCAAATATGCCAAGCTGAAGGCAATCGCAGACGATGAGTCGCTTGACGATTCCGAGCGTCTGATCGCGCGCCTGAAGATGGCTGAACTGCCCCGCAATGCGAACCCGACGCGCGTTCGCAACCGCTGCAACACCACCGGCCGTCCGCGCGGCTATTACCGCAAGTTCGGGCTTAACCGCATCGAGCTCCGCGATCTGGCCAACAAGGGCCTGATCCCGGGTGTGACCAAGTCGAGCTGGTGAGGAATTAGACAATGGCTATGACCGATCCCCTGGGTGATATGCTCACCCGTATCCGCAACGGCCAGCAGGCAAAGAAGGACTCCGTCCTCTCGCCCGCCAGCAAGCTGCGTGCAAACGTTCTCGAAGTGCTCCAGCGCGAAGGCTACATCCGTGGCTACAGCGAAGATGCTTCGGGCAAGCACCCCGCACTGCGGATTGAACTGAAGTATTTCGAGGGCGAGCCTGCAATCAAGCACATCGCCCGCGTCTCCAAGCCTGGCCGCCGCGTCTATTCGGGTTCGAAAGAACTTCCGACCGTGCGCAATGGCCTGGGCATCACCATCGTCTCGACGCCGAAGGGCGTGCTTTCGGATATCGAAGCGCGCAACGACAATGTCGGCGGCGAAGTGCTTGCGGAGGTGTTCTGATGAGCCGCATTGGCAAAAAGCCGGTGGCGCTTCCCAGCGGAGTGACCGCCAAGACCGAAAACGGCGTGTTGAGCGTTAAGGGCCCCAAGGGCGAGCTTAGCATGAGCCAGTTCGACCTGATCGAATACAAGATCGAAGACGGCGAAATTCAGGTCAACCCGATCAACAAGACGCAGAAGGCGCGTCAGTTCTGGGGCATGCAGCGCACGCTCGTTCAGAACCTGGTTGACGGTGTGACCGAAGGTTTCACCAAGGTGCTGGAAATCAACGGCGTTGGTTACCGTGCGCAGGCCCAGGGCAAGAAGCTCAAGCTTCAGCTCGGCTTCTCGCACGACATCGACCTGGATGTTCCGGAAGGCCTGGACGTCAAGACCCCCGATCAGACCACGGTCGAGATTTCGGGTATCGATAAGCAGAAGGTCGGTCAGTTCGCTGCCGAGATCCGCGAATGGCGCAAGCCTGAGCCTTACAAGGGCAAGGGTGTGAAGTATCGCGGCGAGTACATCTTCCGCAAGGAAGGGAAGAAGAAGTAAGATGGCAAAGCTCTCTCTCTTTGAACGTCGTCGCCGCCGCGTGCGGACCGCGCTCCGCAAGCGTTCGGGCGACAAGCCGCGTTTGTCCGTGCACCGCACCGGCAAGCACATCTATGCGCAGATCATCGATGACAAGGACGGCAAGACCGTCGCCGCAGCCAACACGCTGGGCGAAAAGTCTTCGGGTGCCAATGTCGATGCCGCTGCCAAGGTGGGCAAGGACATCGCCGCCGCCGCCAAGAAGGCTGGCGTGACCACTGTCGTGTTCGATCGCGGCGGGTTCCTGTTCCATGGCCGCGTAAAAGCGCTGGCCGATGCCGCTCGCGAAGGCGGGCTGGAGTTCTGATGATGGCTGACGAAACCAAAAACGAAGAAACCAAGGCGGATACCGTCAAGGAAACGCCGGAAGTGGCCGCTGCCAAGGCTGCTGCTCAAGTCGAGGAAAACATCGACGGCTCCACCCCGACGCCTAGCGTTACGGGTGAAAGCGAAGCTGCTGCCAACCAGTCGGCTGCCCAGGGCGCCGAAGGCCGTCCGCGTCAGCGCGGTGGCCGCGGTGGACGTGATGACAACCGTGGCGGTGGCCGCGGTCGTGGTCGCGGTCGTGACGATCGCCGTGGCGGTCGCGGCGATGATGATGGCGAAGAGCTGATTGAAAAGCTCGTCCACATCAACCGCGTTGCCAAGGTGGTGAAGGGCGGTAAGCGCTTCGGTTTTGCTGCACTGGTTGTGGTTGGTGACGGCAAGGGCCGCGTCGGCTTCGGCCACGGCAAGGCTCGCGAAGTACCGGAAGCCATCAACAAGGCGACTGCTGCTGCCAAGAAGAAGATGATCCGCGTTCCGCTGAAGGAAGGCCGCACGCTGCACCATGATGGCAAGGGCCACTTCGGCGCAGGCCGCGTGGTCGTTCGCTCGGCACCTCCGGGTACCGGTATCATCGCCGGTGGTCCGATGCGTGCCGTGTTCGAAGCGCTCGGCGTGGCAGACGTGGTGACCAAGTCGGTCGGTACGTCGAACCCCTACAACATGATCCGCGCCACATTCGATGGCCTGACCAACCAGTCTTCGCCGAAGGCTGTGGCTCAGCGTCGCGGCAAGAAGGTTGCAGACCTTCTCGGCCGTGGTGGTGCGAGCGAAGCCGAGGCCCAGGCCGACGCTGAAGCTATCGCGGAGTAATTCAGATGGCTGCCAAGAAAACCATTAAGATCAAGCAGATCGGTTCGCCGATCCGCCGTCCTGAAAACCAGCGCAAGATCCTGATCGGCCTCGGGCTGAACAAGATGCACAAGGTTGTTGAACTGCAGGACACCCCGGAAGTGCGCGGTGCCATCAAGAAGGTGCCGCACATGGTGGAGATCGTTGAGGGCTAAACCCTTCAACCTCCGCAAAACAATTTGACGGTGGTGGTCCGCTCGTTTAGCGGGCCACTTCCTTTTTATCAGCGCGAAAACAGCGAAAGCGAGTGCAAGACATGAAACTCAACGAAATCCGTGACAACGAAGGCGCCCGCAAGGAGCGCACCCGCGTCGGCCGTGGCATCGGTTCGGGCAAGGGCAAGACCGCAGGTCGTGGCCAGAAGGGCCAGAAGAGCCGTTCGGGCGTTGCCATCAAGGGCTTCGAAGGCGGCCAGATGCCGCTTCACATGCGTCTTCCGAAGCGTGGCTTCAACAATCCGTTCGGCAAGGACTATGCCGAGGTCAACCTTGGCCAGGTCCAGCGCCTTGTCGACGAGAAGAAGCTCGACGCCAAGGGCGCCATCGATCACGAAGCGCTGAAGGCTGCTGGCGTTGCTCGTGGCGGCAAGGACGGCGTTCGTCTTCTGGGCAAGGGTGAATTCTCTGCCAAGCTGACTTTCAGGGTTGCCGGCGCATCCAAGGGTGCTGTTGCTGCGGTCGAAAAGGCTGGCGGCAAGGTCGAGGTGATCGACAAGGGCAAGCCCGAGCACGAAAAGAAGGCCGAGCGTCGCGAGGCCAACAAGGCTAAGAAAGCCGGATAAATTCGAAATATGGGAAGCGCGGGTTCGACATCGGGCCCGCGCATCCCTATCTAGCTCTCCTGTGCCGGGAGGGACCGGCGTCAATACCAGGATTACACACGTATCATGGCTTCACGCGCCGATAATATCGCAAGCTCGCTCAGCTTTTCCAATTTCTCGAAAGCGACCGAGCTCAAGCAGCGCATCTGGTTCACCATCGGTGCACTGATCGTTTTCCGTTTCCTCAGCTTCGTGCCGCTGCCCGGCGTGAACCCGATGATCCTGGAAACCCTTTACGATCAGACGCGCGGCGGCATTCTCGACATGTTCAACATGTTCTCCGGCGGTTCGCTGGAGCGTATGAGCCTGATCGCGCTTGGCGTGATGCCCTATATTACGGCCTCGATCGTCGTGCAGCTCGCATCCTCGCTTCACCCCAGCCTTATGGCGTTGAAGAAGGAAGGCGAAGCAGGGCGCAAGAAGCTCAACCAGTACACGCGTTACGGCACGGTTTTCCTCTGCGCGATCCAGGGCTGGTTCCTCGCCTCCGGCCTTGAAGCCTACGCGGCTTCGAGCGGCCTCCAGGCTGTCGTAAACCCCGGCATCATGTTCAAGGTGGTGGCTGTCATCAACCTTGTTGGCGGCACTATGTTCCTGCTGTGGCTGGGTGAGCAGATCACCGCACGCGGCATCGGTAATGGCGTCTCGCTGATCATTATGGCGGGTATCGTCGCGCAGTTCCCGACCTTTACGGCAAACCTGTTTGAAGGCGGCCGTTCGGGCTCCATCAGCAGCGGGCTCATTATCGGCCTCGTGATCATGCTGATCGTCTTGATCCTCGTGATCTGTTTCTTCGAGCGTGCGCAACGTCGCCTGCTGATCCAGTATCCCAAGCGCGCCACGCAGCGCGGCGGGATGCAGGCAGACCGTTCGCACCTGCCGCTGAAGCTCAACACCGCAGGTGTGATTCCGCCGATTTTTGCCAGCTCGCTGCTGCTGCTGCCGCTGACGATCACGCAGTTCGCCGGTAATTCGATCGATACCACCAGCACCGGTGGCAGCATCATCCAGACGCTGAACCAGTATCTGGCACATGGGCAGCCGCTGTACATGCTGCTCTACGGTCTCGGCATTATCTTCTTCTGCTTCTTCTACACCGCTGTCGTCTTCAATCCGGAAGACACCGCCGAAAATCTGAAGAAGCAGGGTGGCTTTATTCCGGGTATCCGCCCGGGCAAGCGTACCGCCGATTATCTCGACTATGTGCTCAGCCGCATCACCGTGGTTGGCGCGATCTACCTGACAGCAGTCTGCGTTATTCCGGAATGGGGTATCGCCCAGACCGGCCTGCCGCTGTTCCTTGGCGGCACCAGCCTGCTGATTGTGGTGAACGTGACGGTCGATACAATCAGCCAGATCCAGTCCCACCTCCTTGCCCACCAATATGGTGATCTAATCAAGAAGGCTAAGTTGAAGGGACGGATGCGCTAGGCTAGCAAAGTTGGCTCACGCTAACGGGGATTCGCGCGCTTCATGAATATTATCCTTCTCGGCCCTCCGGGTGCTGGCAAAGGCACGCAGGCCAACCTGCTCGTTGAAAACCACGGCATGCGCCAGCTCTCCACCGGAGACATGCTGCGCGCCGCCGTCAAAGCGCAAACGCCGGTTGGCCTCGAAGCCAAGGCAGTGATGGAGCGCGGTGAGCTGGTGTCGGACGAAATCGTCTCGGCGCTCATCGATGCCGAGCTGACTGCGATGGATGCCGACACCGGCGCCATTTTCGATGGCTTCCCGCGCACCGCCCCGCAAGCCGCGATGCTGGAAGAAATTCTCGCCAAGCACAATCGCAAGCTCGATCTGGTGATCGAACTCGTGGTTGATGAGGATGCTCTGGTGGACCGCGTGACGGGCCGCTTCACCTGCGCCAATTGCGGTGAGGGCTATCACGATCGCCACAAGCAGCCTGCCGTCGAAGGCGTGTGCGACAAATGCGGCTCCACCGAATTCAAGCGGCGGAAGGACGATACCGAAGAGACCGTGCGCACCCGCATGAAGGAATATCGCGCCAAGACCGCGCCGATCCTGCCGGTGTACGAACCGCGTGGTATCGTACACCGGGTGGACGGCATGGCGTCGATCGACGAAGTGACCTCTGCCATAGAGAAGGTCTTGGCTTCGGCCTGATCCTGCGGCTAATCCCTCGCACAGGAAGTGGGAGGGAATTCATGTATCGTATCGGCTCCATTCTGGCGGCAGCGACTTTTGTGTGCGCGCCTGCCAGCGCATCGGCGGAAATCATCGAAAGCGAACATGGCGGCTTTGCCAGCAGGCATAGCGTCGTCGTCCCAGCGAGCAGGGCGGATGTCTGGCGCGAACTGGTGCACCCGGAAAACTGGTGGAGCCACACCTGGTCGAACGATGCGCATAATCTGCATCTGGACGCGCAGGCAGGTGGTTGCTTTTGTGAGAGCCTGCCGCCGAGCGATGGCTGGCCCGCTGGATCGGTCGAGCATATGCGCGTCGTCATGGTGATGCCCGGCACGCTGCTGCGCATGTCGGGGTCGCTCGGTCCGTTGCAGGCTGAGGGATTGACCGGAACGCTGACGGTCACTCTGGCAGAAGAAGGTGAGGGCACGCGCATCACCTGGGATTATATCACCGGCGGCCACGCACGTTTTCCCGTCGAGCAATTCGGCCCCATCGTGGATGGTGTGCAGGCCGAATTTCTTGGCGGCCTCGTCGCTCAGCTGGATGACGAAACCGTGCCTGACGAAAGCGAAAGTTAACGCGGATTTTGACTAGCGCGGGACGCGGCGCTATAAGCAGGCCCACAGCACGGGAAGACCGGAACGGGCTGCGGGATGCCGCAGGCTCGCTTTCGCCTGTTGACGTAGAGAGGGAATCACCCTATCTGCGCCCTTCATTCGTTCAATTATCACAGATTTGTGTGCCTTGCCGTGCGCGTAGCGTTCGCCAGGCTCCCGCTTTGAAGATGATCGGGCGAGAATGAAAGCTATGAGATAGAGGCAGTTCAAGGCCTTGCAGGACTTGAAAAATCCTCTGTGGAGCATGGAGATTTAAGTGGCTCGTATTGCCGGGGTAAACATCCCCACAAATAAGCGTGTGATCATCGCGCTCACCTACATTCACGGAATCGGTTCGACATCTGCGAAGAAGATCGTCGACAAGATCGGTATCGATCACGCCACCCGCGTGCAGGATCTGACCGATGCGGAAGTGCTGCAGATTCGTGAAACCATCGATGCCGAATTCACCGTGGAAGGCGACCTTCGTCGCGACACCGCGATGAACATCAAGCGTCTGATGGACCTGCGGTCCTATCGCGGTCTGCGTCACCGTAACGGTCTTCCCGTTCGCGGTCAGCGTACCCACACCAACGCCCGCACCCGCAAGGGCAAGGCCAAGCCGATCGCCGGCAAGAAGAAGTAAGCCCGAGGGTCTAGACCCACAGGCTTTTTCCTTCTTTCGAGATACGAGGAATAGAGAAAATGGCACGCGAACCAGGCCGAGTAAGGCGCCGCGACAAAAAGAACATTTCAAGCGGTGTTGCGCACGTCAACGCCAGCTTCAACAACACCATGATCACCATCACCGATGCGCAGGGCAATGCTATTAGCTGGTCCAGCGCAGGCATGATGGGCTTCAAGGGCAGCCGCAAGTCCACTCCGTATGCAGCGCAGGTTGCAGCGGACGATGCCGGCAAGAAAGCCGCCGAACACGGCGTGCGCACCCTCGAAGTCGAAATCAAGGGTCCGGGTTCGGGCCGCGAAAGCGCGCTTCGTGCCCTGCAGGCGGTGGGTTTCACCATCACCTCGATCCGTGACGTGACGCCGATCCCGCACAACGGTGTGCGGCCGTCCAAGCGTCGCCGCGTCTGATCGAAGCCTGCCGCGGGGCACCTGCCTCGCAAACACAGTCATCGCATCGGCCGCGGCGGTTCAACCACCCCGCGGCTTTTGCGCAACCTAGATACCTTTAGGGGAAGTCCATGTCCGTCAATACGAAGAACTGGCAGGAACTGAAGAAGCCCAACACGCTCGAAATCAAGGAAGGTAACGACAAGAAGCGTAAAGCTACTTTCGTTGCTGAGCCGCTTGAGCGTGGTTATGGCCTGACACTCGGCAACGCCCTGCGCCGTGTGCTCCTGTCCAGCCTTCAGGGTGCCGCGATTACCTCGATCAAGATCGAAAACGTCCTGCACGAGTTCAGCTCGCTTGCCGGTGTGCGTGAAGACGTCACCGACATCGTCCTGAACGTGAAGCAGATCGCTCTCAAGATGGAAGGCGAAGGCCCGAAGCGCCTGCAGCTTTCCGCAACCGGCCCGGCTGAAGTCAAGGCCGGCGACATCGCCGTTTCGGGTGACATCGAAGTCCTCAACAAGGACCTCGTGATCTGCCACCTCGACGAAGGCGCGACGCTCAACATGGAGCTGACCGCCGACACCGGTAAGGGTTATGCCCCGGCAGTTGCCAACCGTCCGGCTGATGCTCCCATCGGCCTGATCCCGGTCGACAGCCTGTATTCGCCGATCAAGCAGGTCAGCTACAAGGTTGAGAACGCCCGCGTTGGCCAGGAACTCGACTTCGACAAGCTGAACCTGACCATCGAGACCGACGGCACCATCACCCCTGAAGATGCGATCGCCTATGCCGCGCGCATCCTGCAGGACCAGTTGACGCTGTTCGTCCACTTCGAAGACGGCATTCCGCAGCCGCAGAGCGCCATGATCGGCGTTGCTGCAGAGCCGCAGGAAAGCGACACCAACCAGCTCAACCGCTACCTTCTCAAGAAGGTGGACGAGCTGGAACTGTCGGTGCGTTCGGCCAACTGCCTCAAGAACGACAACATCATCTACATCGGCGACCTGGTCCAGAAGACCGAAGCCGAGATGCTGCGTACGCCGAACTTCGGCCGCAAGTCGCTCAACGAGATCAAGGAAGTTCTCTCCAGCATGGGTCTGCGCCTCGGCATGGATATCCCGGGCTGGCCGCCTGAGAACATCGAAGAAATGGCCAAGAAGCTCGAACAGGAACTTCTGGGTTAATCAGGGTAAAGGCGGCGCACCCCCCATTACCTCGGGAAAGCGCCGCCAGCACTGGGCTGCCGTAAGACGGGCCCTTTTCGAACGCCCGATCCGTTCAGGGAAAGTGGGAACCGGTTTCCCGCCCGGAACGGTCGGCAAGATGGAGTAAAAGTTATGCGTCACGGTATTTCCGGCCGTAAGCTCAGCCGCAAGTCTCAGCACCGTACCGCCATGTTCCGCAACATGGCTGCCGCGCTGATCAAGCACGAGCAGATTCTCACCACGACTGCCAAGGCGAAGGAAATTCGCCCCTATGTCGAAAAGCTGATCACGCTCGCAAAGCGTGGCGGCCTGTCGAACCGTCGCCTTGCGGCCGCTCGCCTAATGGACGATGCGCAGCTGACCAAGCTGTTCGACGTTCTGGCAGAGCGTTACAAGGATCGTGATGGCGGCTACACCCGCATCATCAAGGCTGGCTACCGCGCATCCGACGCCGCAGCCATCGCCTATATCGAACTCGTCGACCGTGACGAGGACGCCAAGGGCCAGGACAGCGGCCCGGTGATGACCGAGGACGATTTCGAAGACGCGTAAATAGCCGTCACCCCAGCGGAAGCTGGGGTCTGGTTCTAAAAGGTCTCAATCTGTTTAGGCAGATCCCAGCTTTCGCTGGGATGACGAAATTAAGGGCTGCCGGAGCGATCCGGCGGCCCTTTTCTTTTGCGCGAATGCTGGCACAGTGCGCGCCATGATCCGGACTACTATTCTGACAGCCGCTGCGCTGTCGCTCGCCGTTCCTGCCGCCGCGCAATCGCAAGCCGAACTCGACGTAAGATACGACCGCGCCCTGGCTGCGGGATACAAAGCGATGTTCTTGTGCAGCGCGATTGCTAATGCGGAGCGGAATGGGGCAACCCGCACACCGGAAAGCGTGATGGAGTGGGAGCTTACGGGCATACAGTCGCCGCTCAATGAAATAGTCCGGGAGCTGCCCTACGAAATAAACCGGCACGAGGGTGGAAGCTTAAATTCAGTCAGTGTCACATGGGCAGAAGACATGCCACCGCGAACAGCTGATTCGCATGTGACGGGTGGCTGTTCGATCCGACCTATAGGCATGGAAGAGCGCGACGCATCCATCCGTGTAGCTGCCTATGAACGCGAAATCCCCGCTTGGTCCGTGAATGACAATGCTTTGGACGTCTCACTTCAGTCGGAGATTCAGAACAATGTTTTTGGAGAGGTCTACGGGAGTGACGCTCGCACCACCGCTTTTTTGATCCTTCATGGAAATCAAATCTTGCTTGAACGTTATGCGCCCGATTTCGGACCTGCGGTCCCGCAAAGAACGTGGTCGGTTGCAAAGAGCATCGCAGCAACGGTTGTTGGTGTTGCGGCTCATCGCGGCAATACCGACATGTCGGCTTCGGCTGGAATAGGTTTCGGAGAGGACGATCCAAGACGCGCAATCACGATCGATCATCTGTTGAGGATGGCGTCGGGGAGATACTCCGACACTCCGGGTAACCGCACTGATCCAATCTATTTCGGCGGAGCCACGGTAGACGAACGCGCCGCAAATTGGCCCCTTGTAGCCACCCCTGGCTCGCAGTTTCGCTACGCAAACAATGATACGCTAATGGCTATCGCCGCTTTGGATGAGACAAGCCGTAACCGGATACCGGCCACTTTGCTCTGGCTCAATATGCCGCATACAGTCGCCGAGACCGACTGGCGGGGTAATTACATCCTTTCCAGCCAAGTATGGTCCACTGCGCGCGATCTTGCGCGGCTCGGCCAACTTCATCTCGATGACGGCGTCCTTCCCGATGGCACGCGCATCCTTCCCGAAGGCTGGGTCGAGTATGTCTCCAGCCCCGCAGGCCCGCAGCCGGGTGGCTCGCGTGGCTGGGGTTATGGCGCGGGCTGGTGGCTGCTCAACCAGAGCGAAGGCATTCCCGCTGACACTTTCATGGCGGCGGGCAATCGCGGGCAATATATCGTTGTCGTGCCGAGCCGCGACATCGTGATCGTACGACGCGGGGAAGACCCTGCTGGCGGCTCCGGCTTCGATATCGAAGCCTTTACGCGCGATGTGCTTGCAGCGCTCGACGAGTAAAAAAGTCCGTTCATGCTGAGCTTGTCGGAAGCGAAGCTGGGCATCGCCCAACCATTGCTTTTCATTCTTGCATCGACTTTGAGAAAAGAAGGGCAACCCTTCGACAAGCTCAGGGTGACCGGATGGAGGGGGTAAATCCCTTGATCGCAACCGGTTTCATCACCAACTATATCGCCAACCGGAAACCCGCTTACCCATGAGGTTTTATGACTCGCAATCTCTTCGCCGCTGCTGCGGCCATCGCCATCATTGCCCCCGCCGCTAGCGCGCAGGATTTGACCGTGGGCGAATATCCCGAAACCCGACAGGGCGATGTGGTCGAGACGATCTTTGGCGAGGAAGTGGCCGATCCCTATCGCTGGCTTGAAGATGATGTGCGCAACAATGAAGAGGTCGCCGATTGGGTCGAGCGGCAGAATGCGCTGACCGATAGCTATCTCGAACTGCTCCCGGCGCGCGAGTGGTTTTCCGAGCGGATCGGTGAGCTGTTCGATTACGAACGCTTCGGCATTCCAACGGCGCGCGGCGACCGCTATTTCTACACCCGCAATTCCGGCCTGCAGAACCAGTCCCCGCTTTATGTGCAGGACGGTCTCACGGGGGAGCGCCGGGTGCTGATCGATCCCAATGAATGGGCTGATGATGGCGCGACTGCTCTGGCAGGCTGGGTGCCGTCTCCCGATGGATCCAAGTTGCTTTACAGCGTGCAGGATGGCGGCAGCGATTGGCGCATCGTCCGCGTGCTCGATGTCGAGACCGGTGAGCACATCGGCGGCGAAATCCGCTGGGTGAAATTCTCCGGCCTTAGCTGGGTGGGTGAGGAAGGCTTCGTCTATTCCCGCTTCCCGGAGCCAGAAGAAGGCGAGGATTTCCAAGCGCTCAACCTCAATCAGTCGGTCTATTATCACGCGCTCGGCACCGACCAGGCGGCAGACCAACTCGTTTATGCGACGCCGGATGCGCCCGAGCAGAACAATTTTGCTGGCACAAGCGACGATGGCCGCTGGATGACCATCCTCTCTTCCACCGGCACGGACTCACGCTATGAGGTCAACCTCGTGGATCTCGATGCGCGTGACGAGGATGGCTGGCGGATCATCCCGCTGGTCGAAGGGTTTGATCACAGCTGGGACCAGATCGGCAATGTCGGCTCCACGCTCTATTTTACCACCAATCACGAAGCGCCGCTCTACCGCATCGTCTCGATCGATATGGACAATCCGCAGGCGGGTTGGACCGAGATCGTTGCCGAACGCGATCAGCCGATCGCAGGCGCGAGCATGGTGGGTGATCACCTCGTCGTCGAATATCTCGAAGATGCGAGCTCCAGCGCATACGTCATGACGCTGGAGGGAGAACTGGTGCGCGAGATCGAATTTGCAGGCCTCGGCAGCGCAGGCGGCTTCGGTGGCAACGCCGACAGCAATGAGACCTTCTACAGCTTCTCCAGCTTCAATCGTCCCGGCACGATTTACCGCTATGATGTGGCGACTGGTGAAAACACCATCTTCGCCGCGCCGGAAGTCGGCTTCGATCCGGAAGACTTTGTCGTCGAGCAGCGCTTCTACGAAAGCCTCGACGGCACGCGCGTGCCGATGTTCATCGTGCGCCGCGCCGATGTGGCTGCCAGCGGGGAAGCAGTGCCGACGTTGCTATATGGCTATGGCGGCTTCGACATTTCGCTCACGCCCGGTTTCTCACCTTCGCGCCTTGCATGGGTTGAGGCAGGCGGCGCGTTCGTGATGGCGAATATCCGTGGCGGCGGCGAATATGGCCGCGCATGGCACGATGGCGGTCGCCGCGCGAACAAGCAGAACGTGTTCGATGATTTCATCTCTGCGGGCGAATTCCTGATTTCCGAAGGTGTCACGCCGGAAGATGGCCTTGCCATTCAGGGCGGCTCCAACGGCGGTCTGTTGGTGGGCGCGGTTGCGAACCAGCGTCCGGACCTTTTCGCTGCCGGGAATGCTGCGGTGGGCGTGATGGACATGCTGCGCTTCGACCAGTTCACTGCTGGCCGCTATTGGGTAGACGACTATGGCTATCCCGACCGCGAGGAAGACTGGCGCATCCTGCGGGCCTATTCGCCCTATCACAACATCCAGCCCGATACGGACTATCCGGCGCTGCTGGTGACGACGGCTGATACCGATGACCGTGTGGTGCCTGGCCACTCGTTCAAATACACCGCAGCCTTGCAGGCAGAGAACCTCGGCGAGCGCCCGCAATTGATCCGTATCGAGACCCGTGCGGGCCATGGTTCGGGCAAACCGACCGATAAGGCCATCGAGGAAGCATCTGATATTGCAGCATTCCTTGCCTATTGGACAGGGCTCAATCCGCAGGATGAGACTGTTCAGGAAAGCGACTAGTTTCCTGAACATTGGCTAACACGGGAGTTCAGTAAGGCCACAGGGCGAATCGCCTATAACCTTAATCACAGACGGGGAAATCCCGTCGATGAATTAAGGAGACGACCACATGAAGACCCTGACCAAAGCCCTGGCCAAAGGAACGCTTGCAACCGTCGCGGCTGGCGCGATGGCAGTTTCTGCGGCCGCTCCCGCCAATGCGCAGGACCGCTATCGCGACCGTGACGATGACGGCATTTCTGCCGGTGAAGTCATTGCCGGTGCGGTGATCCTGGGTGGCCTTGCCGCCATTATTGCTTCGGGCGACGATGACGATCGCTACGATTATCGTGACCGCCGCTACCGCGACCGTGACTATCGCGGCGACTACCGCCATCGCGATCGCCGCTATCGCAATGGCTATGACGGCTATGGCCCGCGTTCGAGCCGCCGCGCTGTTGAGCAGTGTGTCCGCGCAGCAGAACGCACTGCCCAGCGTTACACCGGTTCGCGTGCCGAAGTTTACGAAATTCGCGATGTCGACCGTGAACGTCGCGGTTACGAAATCGAAGGCCGTATCGCCGTTCAGGAATATCGCGGCGGACGCTATCGCGACTATCGCCGTGGCTATCGCAACAACGGCTGGGATACGGGCCGGTTCGAATGTGAATACCGCCGGGGCCGTGTCGTAGACATCGACTTCAGTGGCATCCGCGGCCTTTGAGCCCGGCATAGCCCACCAAAGTAAGGCGGTTCAGGCTGATGTCAGCCTGGGCCGCCTAGCCATGTCCGCAAGACTGAAACAGGGGTAGGTTCACCATGACCTTCAAACATTCGAAATTCGCTTCCACCGCTGCGATAGCCGCAGCCATATCGCTCGGCGCAACCCCAGCGGCTGCTGTCAAGCTGCCGATGCCTTCAGGAAATGCCGCGCAGATCGAAACCGGTGCTGCCGCAGAGCAGAACCACCACCACCGCTGGCGCCGCTATGATCGCCGCCACCGCAACCGCGTGGATGCAGGCGATGTGATTGCGGGCGTGTTGGTGCTGGGCACGATCGCCGCTGTCGCGGGCGTGTTCGACGGCGACGATGACCGCCGCGATCGCAATCGGGAGCGTGAGCGGTATCGCGACCGCGACTATGACAATCGCGATTATCGCGGGGATCGCTACGAAAGCGGCGGCATCGAACGCGCAGCTGATATGTGTGTCGAGCAGGTCGAGCGCGGGCGCGATCGTGTCAGCGATGTGCGTGACGCCTCTCGTCGGTCGGATGGCTGGCATGTCTCAGGTACGCTTGAAGCAGGCGGGAACTGGAACTGCTGGATCGACAATGACGGGCGCATCCGCAACATCGATTTCGGTGCGAGCAATTACCCCGTCGGCGATTACTCTGCGGGCGACCAATGGGATGATGGAGCTTACGCCCGGGCCCGTGCCAATACGCGTACGCCTGGCGATGGCGCTTACACCTATCGCAGCGCCGATGCTTCCGATGCGCAGACAAGCGCCCCGCAGCCGGACTATCCGGGGGGTCCGCTCCCCGGCGAGGAAGGCTATGGCAATGCGCCTGACTCCGGCGAGATCGACGCCGATCTCGACTAAGCGCGCCTCACACCTCGCGTGAGTAGCTCGGCAATTCGATAGACCAGATGAGCGCCGCGCCGCGCAGGGCAAACCCTGCCAGCGCTGCCACCGCCATGGAAAGTGTCTGGGGCACGCCCAGCAAGATCATCACCGCGCAGGATGCAGCGGCGAGCGCTGCGGCGGTGACGTAAAGCTCCGGCCGCATGATGATCGAGGGTACGCCAGCGATAACATCGCGAATGATCCCGCCGACGCAGCCGGTCACAATGCCCAGCACGATGGCAGCGAGAGGCGCAACGTCGAAAGCCAGCGCCTTGGCCGTGCCCAGCGTGCAGAACACGGCGAGACCCAATGCGTCCGCCCATTCGAGCCAGCGGCCCTCCCACCATTTGCGCGGGATGAACCATGCGATCAGCGCCGCGCCAAGGATCACCGGCAGCACCCAGAAATCGCGCAGCCAGAATGCCGGCACGCCGAGAAGCGCATCGCGCACCGATCCTCCGCCAACACCTGTAAGCAACGCGAAAAAGGCGCAGGTGACGAAAGTTTGCTTGAGCCGCGCTGCCAGCAGCGCGCCGGAGAGGGCGAAGACTGCCGTACCGCCCAGGTCGAGGAACGCGGGCAGGACCGGCGGAATGACTTCGACCGTGGTCACTTGGGCACCTTCACCCGCGCCTTGCGCCGACGGAACATCAGCGTGCAGCCAATCAGGGATCCGAGGACGGACAGTCCGGCAAACAGCACCAGCATCGTGTGATTGAATGTGCTCTGCTCCGTCAGATCGCGCGTTTGCAGATCCATGATGTGCAGGCCCCACATGAAGTCGAAGACCCGCCAGAAGCGTGTTCGTACCGCCGCGATCTGGCCGGTTCGCGCGTCGAAATAGATATGCGCGCCATCCTCCAGCGTCACCCGCCAGGACGGGATGGGACGGCGAAAATCGAAAGGTGACTCTTCGGCCGAGAATTGTTCGACGGCAACGGGGTTTTCGCCTCCCACGATCAGCCGCGCGGCGGCATCGCGGATGTAGGCTTCGTCGATTACCGGCAGCGGTTCTCCGGTCATATCGGCTGGCACGCGTTCCAGATTCCCATCTGCATCGGTCAGCAGCCACACGGGCCGCCCGTCCTGCATCTCAACCCGCATTTCACGATACCGCGGAATGTCATCCGTGGGGAAGGCGATGGGGGCCGGGTTGCCGGCAGGCAGCAGCGGCTCTTCCAGTACGGGCTTGCGCAAATGCGTGCCGCGAACTTCCTCGATCGGATTAATCACCATGACGAGGCCGGTCACCGTCCACATCAGGATCGGCACGCCGACCAGCCATCCAAGCCAGATGTGCCACTTGGCGAACAATCGCATCATTTTCTGCTGAGCCATGAGGCACTGCTAACGCGGCGGCGCTGTGTCTGCCAGCCCCGCCGCGCTGCAATTTTGCGGATTATTCGCCTTGTTGCGCAGCCATCATATCGAAGAGGGCGCGGTAATGCTTGGCCATGCGCAGGTCCGGGTCCACTGCCTCGACGATCCGCAGCCCGTCTGCAAAGGCGGAGCCGCCATTGACGAACATGACGAAGCCTTCGTCCGTTTCCGGGATGAACCAAACCTGCGCATGCTCGGCAAAATCATTGCCGCCATGGTTTAGGACAGTGCGACCCGGCTCTCCGAATAGCCCCCAGCCCAACGCATAGCCGAGCGGTTCCGGACACGCGTCGGCTTCCGCGACACAGACATAGCCGAGCTCGCTGTCCGAGCTCGACAGGAAGCGCTGACGCTCAAGCTGGAGCTCCGCGGAGAGACCGCCACCATCGAGCATAGCGACCAGAAACTGCGCGAAAGCGGGCACCGTCGCGTAGGCATTGTCGGCGGCGTTTACCGCTCCAACTTCGATCATCGCGCCTGACGGGTCATTGGTGAAGGGCACCCACGTCCGGCCTTCGCCATCCACCGGATCGGAAACGCGCCCCTCCAGCCACGCCTCGCGCGTCGGTGCGATTCCCGTAATGCCGAGCGGATCAAGCAATTCGCGATCGACAATTTCGGGGTAAGGGGCTTCGAAGCGGGCTTCCAGATAGCGCGCCAGCATCTGGATTGCGGCGCCCGAATAATGCACCTCCCCATTGCCCGGCTCGTCGATGAATGCCAGGCGACCGTCTTCGTAGGAGTATGGCCAGTTGAGCAGCCCTGCCTGGTGCGACAGGATGAGGCGCGGGGTCAGCTGGCTGTAGCGCGGATCGTCAGCCAGATCGGGATGGCGGTAAAATTCATGGATCGGATCGTCGAGCGACATTGCGCCGCGATCGACAAGCCGCAGGACCGTCTCCGCAATCAGAACCTTGGCGACGGAGGCTACATTGAAGGCCGTCTCGGGCCCGACTGGCTCACCGGCTCGCTCTTCGCCGTAATAACCGGTCCAGATCACTTCGCCGCCTTCGATGCGGGCCAGCCCGATACCGCCGATATTCTCCTGAACGACAAGCTCGCGTGCCAGGGCATCGACATGTGCGGGCGGCTCTGCGGATGAGGTGATGGCTGCGCTGTCCTCGACATGCGAGCAGGCAGTCGTCGCCAGGAGTGCGAGAGGTGCGATGAATTTCAACAAGATGGTGTCTCCCGAACCGGTGTATTAAGTCGGCAATACGCGTAGGTTGGAGGCGACTTGGTGTAAACCGGTCAGGTGGCGAAAAGCTGACTGCGATCTGCGAACGCCTTCATCTCGATCGCATTGCCGCTGGGATCGCGGAAAAACATCGTCGCCTGCTCACCGGGCTGGCCCTTGAACCGGATGTGCGGCTCGATTTCGAATTCCACGCCCGCCGCCGTCAGCCGGTCCGCCAGTTCCTGCCACTCTTCCATGCCGAGCACGATGCCGAAATGCGGCACAGGCACGTCGTGGCCGTCCACCGGATTGCTGCCGTGCCCTGCTTTCGCAACGATTGAAGGGGCCTGATGGGCGACGATCTGGTGCCCGTAGAAATCGAAATCGATCCAATCGTCGGAACTGCGGCCTTCGGCGCAGCCCATGATCTCTCCCCAGAACTCGCGCGCGGCGATCAGGTCATGCACGGGGAAGGCGAGATGGAAGGGCGAAAGGGTCATGAGTGTTTCCTTGGAGCTTTACTTGGCTTTCTCAGCGTTTTGGAATGCGCTTCAGGCCCAGCGCCAGGCCGAAACCGATGATTGGCGCTGCACCGTATCCTATCAGCGGAGAGGGGTAATTCGACATGATCGCGATCATGGAAAAGCCGAACAGCGTGCCGCCGATGGCGAAGCGCTTTTCCCGCGACAGGGGGAGGGCAAAGAGCATGATGAGGAACGCCGCCAGAAGCGCCGCGCCCAGCGCAATCGCTGCAAGGATATTCTCGCTCGCTGAATCGACCAGTACGCGCTCCACGAAGGGTTGCGGGGGCAATTCACCGCGCAGCGTCATCTGGATCGACGCAAGGAAGCCGAGGATTGCCGCGACGGCATATTTCCAGTCACGCTTGACGTGATGGATGCCTACCGCAGCGATGGTAAGCGCGAAGCCGGTCGCCGCATCGGGCTGCAGGAAAGCGGCGACCACGCCAAGCAGCAGGAAGGCGGCCCCATAACGATGCCGCGCGGCCAGCACTGCAAGGGGCGGTGCGGCGATCATTCCGGTATGCAGATTGAGCGAGCCGAGCGGGAACCATCGGGCGACGCGGTCTCCGGTCACCGATGTCATCTCCGGACCCACCCAGATGGGGCTGACAAGGATCACCAGCAACGCAGCGAGAAGCATATGGCGGCTGAGCGAAGTATGCGGGCCGCGGCCTATCGCAACCCACACCAGCATTATCGCCAATACGCCGAGATTGGTCAGCGCGTAATGCGCGGGCGCTCCGGCCAGTGTCATCCATGCTGCACCCACCACAACGGGTATCGCCAATGCCGCGAGGGCAGGGAGGCGATCCCGCAACAGGGGCCGCAGCAGCGGCATCAGATGTGGATTGGCTTGCCTTGCACGCCCATCGCGGCTTCCTTCAACGCTTCGGCATGGGTCGGGTGCGCGTGACAGGTGTAGGCGATGTCTTCGCTCGTCGCGCCGAATTCCATGGCGAGCGCGGCTTCGGCGATCATCGTTCCGGCGACGCTGGCGATGGCCCAGATGCCGAGCACCCGGTCGCTTTCAGCTTCGGCGATGACTTTCACCAGGCCGTCGGGCTCATGATTGGTCTTCGCGCGGCTGTTCGCCATCATGGGGAACTTGCTCGTCTTGATGGCCTTCTTGTCGCCGCCCATCTTTTCGATCGCCTGCTCTTCAGTCAGGCCGACACCGGCGATTTCGGGGAGGGTGTAGACGACGCTGGGGATCACATCGTGGTTCACGATGCCAGTCTGTCCGGCAATCCACTCAGCCACGGCGATGCCCTCATCCTCTGCCTTGTGGGCGAGCATCGGGCCAGGCACGCAGTCGCCGATGGCGCGCACGCCGTCGACAGCAGTGCGGAATTCGTGATCGACTTCGATCTGGCCGCGTTCATTGGTTTCAAGGCCGATGTTTTCGAGGCCCAGGCCATCGGTATTGGGCTTGCGACCGATCGACACCAGCACGCAATCGACGGTCATCGTCTCCTCATCGCCGCCCTTGGCAGGCTCCATCGTCAGCGTGGCTTTCTTGCCTTTGACGGTGCAGCCGGTGACCTTGGTGCCGAGCTTGAATTCGATGCCCTGCTTCTTGAAGATCTTGCGCGATTCCTTGCGGATATCGGCGTCCATGCCGGGCAGGATCTCGTCGAGGAATTCAATGCAGGTGACTTTCGCGCCAAGGCGACGCCAGACGGAACCAAGCTCCAGACCGATCACGCCGCCGCCGATGACGACCATTTCCTTGGGCACTTTCGGCAATTCAAGCGCGCCGGTGGAATCCACCACAACGTGCTTGGAATTGTCGATTTCGATGCCGCCCAACGGGGTGACGCTGGAACCTGTGGCGATCACCACTTCCTTTGCTGTCACCGTCTCGTCACCTACCTTGACGGTGTGTGCATCCTGGAATGTGGCATGGCCCTTCTTCCAGTCGACCTTGTTCTTCTTGAACAGGAACGCGACGCCCTTCGTCAGTCCTTCGACCGCGTCGAGGCGCTGGCCGTGCATCTTTTCCATGTTGAGCTTCGGCGTAACGTCGATGCCCATTTCGGCCATCGTGCCATTGGTCGCCGCGTCGAAATATTCGGACGCATGCAGCATCGCCTTGGAAGGGATGCAGCCGACGTTGAGGCAAGTGCCGCCAAGCGTCTCGCGGCTTTCCGCACAAGCGGTCTTCAGCCCGAGCTGCGCCGCACGGATCGCGGCGACATAGCCGCCTGGGCCAGCACCAATAACAAGGACGTCGTAATCGTATTCAGCCATCAGTCTTTCCTCAAAGATCAATCAGCATCCGCATGGGATCTTCGATTGCCTCTTTCATGATTTTCAGCGCGGTCACAGCTTCGCGCCCGTCGATAATGCGGTGGTCGTATGACAGGGCGAGGTACATCATCGGGCGGATGACGACTTCGCCATTCACGGCCACCGGGCGATCTTCGATGCGGTGGAGACCCAGCACGGCGCTCTGCGGCGGATTGATGATCGGAGTCGACATCAGCGATCCGAAAACGCCGCCATTGGAAATGGTGAACGTGCCGCCCTGCATGTCTTCCATCTTGAGCGAGCCTTCCTTGGCGCGCTTGCCGTAATCGGCGATGGCGAGTTCGATTTCGGCAAAGCTCATCTGGTCGATGCTGCGCACCACCGGCACAACGAGACCGTTCGGCGCGCTGACGGCAACCGACAGGTCGACATAGTCGTGATAGACGATTTCATCGCCGTCGATCTGCGCATTCACCGCGGGAACATCCTTCAGCGCCAGCGCCGCAGCCTTGGCGAAGAAGCTCATGAAGCCGAGTTTGATACCGTGCTTCTTGGCGAAGACTTCCTTGTAGGCTTCGCGCGCTTCGATCACGGCAGTCATGTCGCAATCGTTGAAGGTGGTGAGCAGCGCCGCCTCTTCCTGCGCGCCTTTCAGACGCTTGGCGATGGTCTGGCGCATGCGCGTCATCTTGACGCGTTCTTCGCGGCGCTCACCCCTGGCGGATGGAGCCGGCGCCGCAGCCGGAGCTTCGGTAGAAGTGGACGCGCCACTATCGCTGCCCTTGGCCTTGGCCGCAGCGACCACGTCTTCCTTCGTCAGGCGGCCATCCTTGCCGGAGCCCTTGATGGTGGTGGGATCGACACCGTGTTCGATCACCGCACGGCGCACGGCAGGGGACATGGTGACGGAGCCATCATCGGAAGAGGCGTTGCCACCATTGTCGCGCTTCTCGTTTCCCTCTTCACGCTCTTGCTTGGCGCGGCCAGCCTGTTCGCCATTGGTGGCGGCGGGCGCGGCACCTTCGGCGATGACAGCAATCACGGCGCCGACTTCGACGGTGTCACCGACTTCGACCTTGAAGCTTTCGATCACGCCCGCGACGGGCGAAGGGGCCTCCACTGCGACCTTGTCGGTCTCGAGGCTCATGATCGGCTCGTCGGCTGCCACGGCATCGCCGGGCTGCTTCAGAAATTCGCCAACGGTGGCTTCGGTGACCGATTCACCCAGTGTCGGAACTTTAACTTCGGTTGCCATGTGTATTTTCCCTTGGCTTCCTGATCAGGACTTGCGCGCTTTGCGCTTGGCATTGGTGGCACCGCGTTCGGACAGGCCGAGCGCGACGGAGACGAGGGCTTCCTGCTGCGCCTGGTGGCGGCTGGCAAAGCCGGTTGCGGGCGATGCAGCTTCCTCACGCCCGGCATAGGTCGGGCGCATGCCCTTGTGTCCGGCGGCAGTCAGCGCTTCTTCGATGCGGTTCTGCACGAAGAACCATGCGCCATTGTTGTGCGGTTCTTCCTGGCACCAGACGACTTCTTCCAGATTGGTCATACGCTTCAGGCGCACGGCCAGCGGTTCGCCGGGGAAGGGGTAGAGCTGCTCGATACGGACGACCGATACATCGTCGATCTTTTCCTCATCGCGCTTGTCCATCAAATCGTAAGAGACCTTGCCGCTGCACAGGACGAGGCGTTTCACCTTGGTGTCGGCCACTTCCTTGCGATCCGACAGGATGCGCATGAAATGGCTCTTGCCCATGAATTGCGAGGCATCGGATTTGGCATCCGGATGCCGCAGCAGGCTCTTGGGCGTCATGATGACCATCGGCTTGCGGAACGGGCGCAGCATCTGGCGGCGAAGCACGTGGAAGTAATTCGCCGGGCTGGTGATGTTCAGCACCTGGATGTTGTCATTCGCGCACAGCTGCAGGAAGCGCTCGAGGCGGGCAGAGGAGTGCTCCGGACCCTGGCCTTCATAGCCATGCGGCAGCAGCAGCACGAGGCCGTTGGCGCGCATCCACTTCACTTCACCGGCAGCGATGAACTGGTCGATCATGATCTGCGCACCGTTGGCGAAATCGCCGAACTGCGCTTCCCACATCACCAGCGTTTTCGGGTCCGCCATGGCAAAGCCATATTCGAAGCCGAGCACGCCGAATTCGCTGAGCGTGGAATCGTAGACTTCAAACTTGCCGTGCGGCAGCGTGGCGAGCGGGATGTATTTGTCCTCGCTATCCTGGTCGACCCAGATGGCATGGCGCTGGCTGAATGTGCCGCGGCCCGAATCCTGGCCGGACAGGCGCACGCCGAAACCTTCTGTCACCAGACTGCCAAAGGCCAGCGCTTCTGCCGTTGCCCAGTCGAAGCCTTCGCCGCTGCTGAACATTTCGCGCTTGGCATCGAGCACGCGGTTGAGCGTCTTGTGGACCGTATGATCCTCAGGGACCGTGGTCAGCGTACGGCCAAGGCTGTCGAACAACTTCTTAGGCAGGGCGGTGTCGACATTGCGGCGCGCGGTTTCCGGGTCGACGGGCTTGTGCAGTCCGCTCCAGCGCCCGGCGAACCAATCGACTTCGTTGGGCTTGTAATCCTTCGCCTTCTCGAATTCCTCATCGAGGTGCGAGATGAATTCCTGCCGCGCATCGGCCAGCGCCTCGTCACCGATGACGCCTTCTTCTTTCAATCGGCTGGAATAGATTTCCGACACGCGCGTGTGCTTGCGGATTTCCTTGTACATCAGCGGCTGGGTGAAGCTCGGCTCATCGCCTTCATTGTGGCCGAAGCGGCGATAGCACCACATGTCGATCACGATATCGCGCTTGAAAGTCTGGCGGTATTCGACCGCGAGCTTGCAGGCGAACGTCACCGCTTCGGGATCGTCACCGTTTACGTGCAGGATCGGGGCCTGGATGCCCTTGGCCACGTCCGATGGGTAGGGGGACGATCTGGCGAATTTGGGGCTGGTCGTAAAACCGATCTGGTTATTGATGATGAAGTGCAGGCAGCCGCCCGTGTCATAGCCCTGCACGCCCGACAGGCTGAGGCTTTCCCATACCACGCCCTGTCCCGCGAAGGCCGCATCGCCATGGATCAGAACGGGCAGCACCTTTTCATGTGCGGCAAGGTCATCATGCATGGCCTGCTGTGCGCGGGTCTTGCCGAGGACAACCGGATTCACCGCTTCGAGATGGCTGGGATTGGGGACCAGCGACATGTGCACCTTGATGCCGTCGAATTCGCGGTCGGTGCTGGTGCCGAGGTGGTATTTCACATCGCCCGATCCGCCGACATCCTCCGGATTGGCGGAACCGCCGGAGAATTCGTGGAAGATCACGCGGTATGGCTTGGCCATCACATTGGCGAGCACGTTCAACCGACCGCGGTGGGCCATGCCGTAAATGATTTCGCGCACGCCGGAGCTGCCGCCATATTTGATGACCGCTTCCAGCGCCGGGATCATGGCTTCACCGCCGTCGAGGCCGAAACGCTTCGTGCCGACGTATTTCTTGGCGAGATACTTCTCGTATTCCTCACCGCGAACCACAGCCTTCAGGATCGCTTCCTTACCTTCGGGCGTGAACTGGATCGTCTCTTCGGGGCTTTCGAACTTGTCCTGCAGGAAACGCCGCTCGGTCGTGTCGGCGATGTGCATGTATTCGAGGCCGACGTGGCCACAGTACGTGGCGCGCAGCGTTTCATACAGCTTGCCGATGGTGACCCATTCATATCCGAACACGCCGCCAACGAAGACTTCCTTGTCTTCCTTGCCATCGAAGCCGTGCCATTTGAGCGACAGGTCGGCCGGCTCTTCGCGGTGGGTCAGGCCCAGTGGATCGAGATTGGCCGCCATGTGCCCGCGCACACGGTAAAGCCGGATCAGCAGCATCGCCTGGATCGAATCCCGGCATGCTTCCTCCACGCTCGCCGTGTCTGTCGGCTTGCCCGCCTTGGCGGCTGCTTCCTTGACTGCGGCCATCATCTCGGTCGGGTCCATCGCCGCATCGAGATCGGGCGCGGCGTCGGTCAGCGGCCAGCGCGGATTGCCCCAGCTCGGCCCCTTTTGGGGGCCTTCCTGGTCAGGCATTTCGGGGAGAAAATTGTCCGGTTCTTTACCCATGGGGCACCTTTGAACGCCGCGAAGGCGCGTTAGCGTTACGCCAGTTCTTTGAGCAGCGCGTCGAGCGTCGTGCCAAGTTCGCTGGGGGAGGGGGAGACGCGGATGCCCGCATCTTCCATCGCCGCGATCTTGTCTTCAGCGCCGCCTTTGCCGCCCGAAACGATAGCCCCTGCGTGGCCCATCCGGCGGCCCGGAGGCGCAGTGCGACCGGCGATGAAGCCGACCATCGGCTTGCTCCGGCCCTTGGCTGCTTCCTGCTTGATGAATTCGGCGGCTTCTTCTTCGGCGCTGCCGCCGATTTCGCCGATCATGATGATCGATTTGGTTTCCTCATCGTCGAGGAACATGTCGAGCACGTCGATAAAGTTGGTGCCGTTGACCGGGTCACCGCCAATGCCGACAGCGGTCGTCTGGCCGAGGCCGACGGCGGTGGTCTGGTGCACGGCTTCATAGGTGAGCGTGCCCGAGCGCGAGACGACACCGACGCTGCCCTTCTTGAAGATCTTGCCCGGCATGATGCCGATCTTGCATTCTTCCGGGGTCAGGACACCGGGGCAGTTGGGGCCGATCAGGCGCGACTTGGAGCCGGTGAGCGCGCGCTTCACGGTGATCATGTCCATGACCGGAACGCCTTCGGTGATCGTGATGATCAGCTCGACCTCGGCCTCGATCGCCTCGAGGATCGCGTCGGCAGCGAAGGGCGGCGGCACGTAGATGCAGCTCGCGGTCGCGCCGGTGGCTTCCTTGGCTTCACGCACAGTGTTGAACTGCGGCAGGCCGAGATGCTCGGTGCCGCCTTTGCCCGGTGTCACACCCGCAACCATCTGCGTCCCGTAATCGAGCGCCTGCTGCGTGTGAAAAGTACCGGTGTTGCCGGTCATCCCCTGGGTGATGACCTTGGTGTCTTTGTTTACGAGGATGGACATTAAAAACTCCAGATTTGGCCCTGAGGAGGTCGAGCTTCGCGCTCTCCAACTCGGACGAATTCAATTTTTCGCTCGTCGATGTTGCCTTGGCAATCAAACTTCATGTCGTACTGATCTGCAAGATCCTCAGGCGGCTGGCTGAAGGTGAAAGTGCCATCAGCTTCGAACGCAATCTCTTCGGCTCTCATAACGGCCATCGTATGCTGGTGAGTCGCTTCGTCCCGGTCCCCATAAAGGTTGGAGAACTCCGCTCGCCATACGCCCGTGCAGCCGTTTAAAGCCGCCATCTGCTCCTCCGTCGGCTCGCTGGAACATCCAAGGAGGCCGATTAACAGAAGTAGAGAAGCCGGACGGTGCATCACGCCAGCGAGCTATCCAGACCCTTGC
Organism: Aurantiacibacter sp. MUD61; assembly: GCF_027912455.1. Lineage (NCBI taxonomy): Bacteria > Pseudomonadati > Pseudomonadota > Alphaproteobacteria > Sphingomonadales > Erythrobacteraceae > Aurantiacibacter > Aurantiacibacter sp. MUD61. The sequence goes on along the minus strand of NZ_CP115446.1, from coordinate 2,940,232 downwards.
AAGCCTCGAGCAGCTCTTCGACCGCGTCGGTGCTGACCTTGAGGTTGCTCTTCTCTTCGTCGGACAGTTCGATCTCGATCACTTCTTCGGTGCCGCTTGCGCCGATCACAGTCGGGACGCCGACGTAAAGCCCGTCGAGGCCATACTTGCCTTCGACATAGCTGGCGCAGGGCAGGATGCGCTTCTGGTCGCCCAGATAGGCTTCGGCCATGCTGATCGCGCTGGTCGCGGGAGCATAATAGGCCGAGCCATTGCCGAGCAAGCCGACGATTTCGCCGCCGCCCTTGCGGGTGCGATCGACGATTTCGTCGATGCGGCTTTCGGACACGCCCTTGATCTTGGCGTAATCGTCAACCGGGATGCCGTTGATCGTGGTGTAGCTCTTCACCGGCACCATCGTGTCGCCGTGGCCGCCGAGGACGAAGGCGTTCACGTCCTTCACGCTGCAATCGAATTCCCATGCGAGGAAAGTGGCGAAGCGCGCGCTGTCGAGCACGCCCGCCATGCCCACGACCTTGTTATGCGGCAGGCCGGAGAATTCGCGCAGCGCCCACACCATCGCGTCAAGCGGGTTGGTGATGCAGATTACGAAAGCGTCGGGGCAGTTGTTCTTGATGCCTTCACCGACCGATTTCATCACCTTGAGGTTGATGCCAAGGAGGTCATCGCGGCTCATGCCGGGCTTGCGCGGCACGCCTGCGGTGACGATCACGACGTCGGCGCCAGCGATATCGGCATAGTCGTTCGAGCCGGTGATCTTCGCGTCGAAACCTTCGATCGGGCCGCACTGCGAAAGGTCCAGCGCCTTGCCCTGCGGCATGCCCTCGGCAATGTCGAACAGGACGATATCGCCCATTTCCTTCTTCGCTGCGAGGTGGGCGAGGGTGCCGCCAATCATGCCGGAACCGATGAGGGCGATTTTCTTGCGTGCCATGGGTAAGCCTTGAGTCCTTCAGTACGTGCGGGCGCGTGCCAATCGAACTGCCAGACTTCGCCGCAAGCGCCCAGCGGGACGAAAGTCTGATTTCGCTGCCCGCCCTAGGACGCTGGAAACGGCTTGGCAACCGTCTATCGGGATTAGTTTTTGATAAGAGTTCGCAATAGCAATAAGGTGCCTGCGATGGCTGCTGTTTTGGCCCTCAGCCAGCCTTTTTGTGCATGGGCTCAGGCCCGATAGGATGCACTACGCTGGATTGAACACGGTCCAGGCGGCTTTGTTCCTGCGCGAGCAGCATTGCCGCTGTGAAATCGGGTACAGCGCGGCTGAAATAATAGCCCTGGCCCAGCGTGCAGCCTGCCGCGCGTACGCTGTGGACCTGGTCGATCGTCTCCAGCCCCTCGGCAACGATTTCCATGTCGAGCGTGCGGCCCATCTCGGCAACAGCGCGAATGATGGCTTCGCTGCAGGTGGCCGCGTTCACGCCCGATACGAAGCTGCGATCCACCTTGATCGTGCGGAACGGATGCCGGTTTATGTAGGAAAGCGAGGAATAGCCCGTACCGAAATCGTCGAGCGAGAAGTGAATGCCTTCAGCCGACAGCATGTCGATGAAAGCCGCGGTGTTCTCATCATCTTCGAGGAAAAGATTCTCGGTCAGCTCCAGTTCGAGCCGTGACGGGGCAAGCCCAGCATCGCGCACCGCCGCCAGAATGCCCAGCGCGGCACCCGGCGCCTTGATCTGCACAGGCGACAGATTGACCGCTAGCGTCACGTGCTCCGGCCAGCTGGTTGCCGCCTTGGCCGCCTGGCGCGTGATCCAATTGCCCAGCGTGATGATGAGGCCGGTATCCTCTGCTACGGGAATGAACTCGTCAGGGTAGAGCTCACCCTTTTCGGGGTGAAACCAGCGCACCAGCGCCTCGAAACAGCGAATCCGCCCGGTGCGCAGGTCGAAAATCGGCTGGAAGAAAATCGACAGCTCGTCGCGCTGGATGGCGGCGCGCAGCTCGGCTTCGATTTCTTTCTTTCGCGCCAGTGCCCGCGTCATGGAATCGTGGAAGAAGCGCACTTCATTCGGCCCGCTCGCCTTGGCGTGATAAAGCGCGAGATCGGCGGCCTGCAGCAGGCCCGATTGCGTGATTGCATCATCGGGCATGGCAGCGACGCCAATCATCGATCCGCTTTCTATGCGATGCCCTTTCACGCGATAGGGCTGGGCCAGCGCATCGCGCAGGGCACTGGCGATTTCCTGCGCCTTGACCGCGGAGGCCAGCTTGGCGGCGACCACAAATTCGTCGCTAGAAAAGCGGCTGATGGCGGCGCCATCGGGCACATTCGCGCGCAGGCGCTCTGCCGCTTCCTGCAGAACCCTGTCACCGACAGCATGGCCGAGTGAATTGTTCGTTTCGATAAAACGATGCAGGTCGATCCACATCACGGTGAGCTTCGTGCCGAGCGGAAGGTCCTCCATCATGCACGCAAGATCGTGTTCAAAGCCGACGCGATTGGATAGGCCGGTGACAGGATCCACGCGAGAGCGCGCTTCCATCTCGCGCGCATATTCCCGATGCATCTCGGCTTCTGCGATCCGGTGGCGAAGCTGACGCGCTGTGTGCACTGCCGCGTATACGCTGCAAAGCGTCACCAGCGCGACGCCCGCCAGTTTGAACAGCCAATGCACCGGAAGGAGAAAAACACCTGCGACCAGCGGCGGTGTTGCCAAAAGGAAGGTGGGTCCCCACGAGGTTCCGCGCCGATTATCCGCATCGATACCGATCCGGCGCATCATATGCGAAAAAGCCGTGGGGGATTTGAGCCAAGCCATTGAGAAAGCACTTTATGTCGCTCGGGTCACTCAATGGTTAAGCAGCGCCTTACGCTATGGATGCGTAGTCGCGTGTCAGATTTCGGTAAGAATTTGATTTCTCGCAAAGAGATTAGATGGCGGTCTCGCCGGCACAGGCGTGGCTGCGATCGAGCTTGCGCGCCATCCGCCGATCGAGCGCGCGGCAGATCTCGAGCCACCATTCGAATGTTGGCCGGTCGCCTGCGCGCGCCGCAATTATCGCTTGCTCGCGAGCGTGCTGGGCTGCGGCCAGCCCATGCTTGGCAAAGTGGCGCAGCGCTGCATGCATATGCGCCGGATCGACCATATCGCCATTGTCATTGGCAGGCATGCGATGTGCAGCGCGCACCCGGTCTCGCGTCATGCGGGCAGGCATGGACGTGGCAGGGGCGGCAAATCGAATGGGCATGGGTGGAGTCAATCCGTTCAGTTCATAACAGGCGCGGCGCGGCGCGTGTCAGCTTTGTAAAACGGACTGTCTAATCAAGGGTGTGGCAGGATGGTTTCCGGAATCTTAGCGGTAATTCAGGGAGCTATCCTCAGGACCGTTCAATCCATCGTCCACTGTTGCGGAATTCGGGCCGCACGCTGCCGCTGCCTTCCTGGGCTTCTCCTGCCGGAGCGCTTGCCGCGGGCTGCGGGGCCTCGGTCGGTGCTGCGGGAGTTGTGTTGGGCGCGGGCGTGGCTGCAAACTGTTCGATGCTGCCGGGATTGACCGGGTCGGGGGCATCCTGCGTTACTGCTCTCGCGCGGCCGGGTGCAGGTTCTGCCCCTGCATAGCGGGCGGAGAAAGCATCGGGCTGGCCCGCGCGCCCGGGCCAGCGATAGAAGATATGCGCGCCGATAATGCCGACGGTTTCAAGGCTCGGGGCCCAATAGGGGCTGACCGCGAGTGTGTGGTAGTGTGTGGCCGTGCCGACGCGGGCATATACCACGCCCGAAAGCGCTTCCCTTGCAATGCGGCTGGCGCGGTTCCAACCGCTTTGCGATGGCTGGCGCGCGAGCGATCCGTCGCAGGTAAAGGTGAACTGGCAACCCGTCCGCCGCTCGCTGCCCTGATAGACAACGCCGCACACGCTGCGCGGATAGGCGGGGTGCGCCACACGGTTGAGCACCACCTGCGCCACAGCACGCTGGCCGGATTCGCTTTCGCTCGCCGCCTCGTAATAGATCGCCTGCGTCATGCATTGTTGCGCGCGAACATGGTCACGGTCGCTGCCGGTGATCCGTAGCACTGGCGCGGCGAGCGGCATGGTATCGCCATCGTCCGCGCGGACGAAGGCCGGGTCACCGATGACTTCGACCGGACCTGCAAAACCCGCCATTTCGACAAGCTCTGGCGATTGTTCGAGATAATAAAATGCCGACCCCGGAAAGCTCTGCCCCGGTGTTTCGAACGGCATCAGGTCCACTTGCGGCTGCTCCGGCTCGCTCTGCAATGCTTCCAGTGTGGCAGGCGCGGCAAGCGTAGGAATGGCCACGGCAAATGCCAGCACGCCGAGCTTCTTGGCAAAGCTCTGCGCACGCACTTTTGCCGGCACACGCTTGGTGCGGAAATCGCGCCGCGGCTGGGCAGGGAAGGCGGGGGACATGTCCACGATTATCCCATAGGCGCAAAAGCCTTGCCAAACACTTGCGATTTCCCCCGCGTTCCAGCGCGGGACGACGGGCCGCGCAAAGCTTGGCCTTGCGGACCGAAATTGCGGCGTTTAAAGGGGCATTCGACGTCACGGGTTGCCAGCGAAGGCTGGCCTAAGAGGGAAGCGGGTGAGGATCCCGCGCTGCCCCCGCAACTGTGACCGGGGAGGGACATCTTCTGTATGCCACTGCGCGCGGGCTTGCCGGGCGTGGGAAGGCGAAGATGGACCGCTGATCCGGGAGCCAGGAGACCTGCCTGCGATGGTCGCTTTTGCGGTCGGGCGGGGTGTACCGAAAGCAAACGGGAGAGCGTGTTCTGCGCTCCCTCCGTCACAAGCGGCAAGTTCGCTTTTGATAGGAGGTATTGTGCGTAAATTACTGTTTGTTGGTGTTTCTCTTTCAGCTCTGGCGGCGCCCACCATGGCGCAGGATGCCGATGATGAGATTGTGCTCGCCAGCGAGGTGGAGCGCGACAATGAAGACACCATCACTGTTACCGCCACCGGCACGCGCAGCCCGGTAGAGGCGTCCGGCCAGGCGATCACCGTGCTCGGTGCGGATGAGATCGCGTCGCTTCAGGGACCGGACCTCACCCGCGTCCTCGAACGCGTCCCGGGCCTCACTTACAGCCGCAGCGGCAGCCTTGGCAGCCAGACAAGCGTTCGCTTGCGCGGTGCCGAGGCCGAACAGGTGCTTGTCGTGCTTGACGGAGTGCGCGTCGCCGATCCGGCATCGCCTGCGGGCGGTTTCGATTTCGGCAATCTGCTCAGCAGCAACCTCGCCAAGGTGGAAGTGCTGCGCGGCTCCAACTCCACAATCTGGGGATCGGACGCGCTGGGCGGGGTGATCGTCGCTTCGACCTGCGCCGAGACCGGCCTCGATGGAGCCTTGGAATATGGCGCGAATGACAGCCTGACAGCGTCGGCGGCAGGAGGCATTGCCGACGCCGAGACCGGCTATCTCGGCGCATCCGCCAGCTATGCACGCACCGATGGTTTCTCCGCCGCGGCCAATGGGACCGAGGCGGACGGTTTCGAGCAGTGGGCGGTGGAAGGCTATGGCCGCTATTATATTTCGTGGGCAGTCGAAGCGTTCGCCCGCATCCGCCATGCCGAGGGCGAGCTGGAGATCGACGGCTTCCCCGCGCCGAATTTCACTCTCGCCGATACGGACGATGTGCAGGACACGCGGCAGACCTTCGGTTCGGCTGGTCTGATCCTCGATAACGGCCCGCTCTATGTGCAGGCCGCCTACAGCTTTGCCGACACCGCGCGCGACAATCTGGATGGCAGCGGCGTGGAGACCTTCACCAGCGAAGGCCAGTCCGATCGCCTGTCCCTGCGCGGTGAGTGGCGGCCCATCGGCCCGATCATCGTCAATTTCGGAGCGGAGAACGAGTGGACGCGCTACGAAACGCTGTTCGATGACGGCAATTCGGCGCGGCTCTTCGGTGCCTACACACAGGCCGGGATCGAATGGCGCGGTATCTCCGGCCACATCGGCGCGCGGGTGGATGATCACAGCGAATTCGGCAGCGAAGTGAGCTTCGGTGCGGATGCGAGCTATGCGGTGGCTGATAATGTGCGCCTGCGCGCCAGCGTGGGGGAAGGATTCAAGGCGCCGAGCCTGTTCCAGCTATATTCCGATTTCGGCAACCAACTGCTGACGCCCGAGCAATCGACGACTTTCGACCTCGGCCTCGCCTATGGCGGTCGCGCGCTGGACGATACGCCGTTCTACGCTGCGGTCACCTTGTTCCGCCGCGATACGCAGGACCAGATCGGCTTTATCGGCTGCTTCGGCAACACCGACCCGATCTGCGACAATCGGCCTTTCGGCACTTACGACAACATCGCCCGCACGCGCGCCGAGGGTGTCGAGGCCGAACTGCGTGGCCAAATCGGAGAATCCCTGCAGCTGGCTGCAGCCTACGCATTCACCGATACCGAGAACCGCGACACCGGCAATCGCCTCGCCCGCCGCCCGCGCCATGCTGCGACCTTCACTGCCGAGTGGGCTCCGCTTGAAGCGTTCTCGCTCGGTGCGGACCTCCGGATTGTCGGCGCGAGTTTCGATGATGCAGGTAATTTCACGCGCCTCGATCCGTATGAAGTGCTCACGCTGCGCGCTGCCTATGATGTGACCGAGCAGGTCCAGCTTTACGGCCGGATCGAGAATGTCTGGGATGAGGATTACCAGACCGTCGCCGGATATGGCACGCGCGGTCGGGCCGTCTTCATCGGGGCGCGGCTGGCGCTGTGAGACTGGCCGTCGCCTTGCTGCTGACGCTGGCGGGGTGTTCCCAGCTCGGGACTGAGCGGGCGAGTGCCGAACATCCCACCATTGTCAGCCTAAATCCCTGCGCGGATGCGATCCTTGCCGAGATCACCGCGCCGGGGCAGCTTCTGGCGATATCGCATTACAGCCACGATCCCTCCGCCAGCTCCATGCTGGCAGAGGACGCGGCGCGCTATGCCAGCACCGGCGGAACGGCAGAGGAAGTGATCGCTCTCTCGCCCGACATGGTGGTGGGCGATATCTTCATGGCCCCTGCCACGCGCCGCGCTTTCGAGCAGGCGGGCATTCGCGTGGAGACGATCGGCATTGTTTCAAGCGTCGAAGAAAGCGCCGCGCAGATAGAGGCGCTGGGTGCGGCCACAGGGAATGATCACTCCGCTGCGATCATGTCTGTGCGATTGCAAGACCAATGGGAAGGCCTCGGCTGGCAGGGAGAGCGCATTCGGGCGCTGCTGATACAGCAGGGCGATATTGTGCCCGGTGAGCAATCGCTTGCCCATGCGATGCTTGAGAACGCAGGTTTTTCCAGTCTCTCCGCCGCGCGCGGTCTAGGGCAGGGGGCCTATCTGCCGCTGGAGCAAGTGCTTGCCGATCCGCCGCAGGTGGTGATTGCAGCGGGCGATACTCGGATGCTGGAGCACCCGGTGCTGAGTGAGGTTGGCGGAGTGGAGCGGCACAGCCTGGATTCCTCGCTCCTCTATTGCGGTGGCCCGACAATTCCCCGCGCGCTGCAGCGCCTGCTCGAAATCAGGCGACAAGTGGGATGACCCGCGCATCGCTCACCTTTGGCGTGCTGTTGCTCATCGCCATACCGCTTTCCCTTCTCGCAGGGCGGGTGTGGATCGATCCGGCGGGCGGCACTGGCAATGCGGCACTGATCCTCGCCGAGCTGCGGTTGCCGCGCGCGGTATTGGCGGTGGTGATTGGCGGAGGACTGGGCGCGGCGGGCGCGGCGATGCAGGGCTATCTGCGCAATCCGCTCGCCGATCCGGGCCTGTTCGGGATTGCTCCGGGCGCGGCCTTCGGTGCGGTGATGGCAATCTGGCTGGGCACGGCATCGACCGTCATCCTCACCGGCTCCGCGCTTGCCGGGGCTTGCGGAGCGATGGCGCTGCTCGCACTGATAGCCGGGCGCACCGCCAATCCGGCCCATGGTATTGCGCTTTTCACGCTCGCCGGGATGATGATCGCCAGCCTTGCAGGCGCGCTGACAAGCCTTGCGATCAGCCTTGCGCCCAATGCCTTTGCCATGAGCAGCATCGTCACCTGGCTGATGGGGGCGCTCACCGACCGCAGCTGGGATGATGTGACACTCGCCGCACCGCTGATCCTCGCTGGAGTTCTCGTACTGTGGCGCGCCGGTAAATCTCTCGATGCCCTGACACTGGGAGAAGAGGCCGCGCGCTCGCTCGGCGTCAATCCGCGCAGGCTGATGTGGGCGATGGTGCTCGGCACCGGCCTCACCGTGGGCAGCGGCGTGGCCGTGGCCGGGATCATCGGCTTTGTCGGCCTGATCGTGCCGCACCTCGTGCGCCCGCTGACCGACAAGCGCCCGTCCAGCCTGATCGTGCCGAGCGCACTCGCAGGCGCCCTGCTGGTGCTGGTGGCGGATGTCGTGTGCCGCATATTGCCGCTGGTGACAGAACTGCGGCTCGGTATAGCGCTAAGCCTGATCGGCGCGCCGTTCTTCCTCTATCTGTTGCTACGAATGCGCAGAGGACTGGCATGATGCTCGCCTGCGAAAACCTATCCGTTGAGCGCGGCAACAAGCGCGTGCTCGACGATATCAGTTGCGCTCTGATGCCAGGCGATATCACCGCGATTTGCGGTCCCAATGGCGCGGGCAAATCCACGTTGCTGTCGGCGATGGCGAATTTGGTCGAGGCGTCATCTGGATCAGTGAAGCTGAGCGAACGCGACATCGCAGCGATGCATCCGCTCACCCGCGCGCGCAATATCGGCTATCTGCCGCAATTGGCGCAGGTGGCGTGGGATGTGTCCGTCGCCAACCTTATCGCGCTGGGCCGCCTGCCGCACGGCGATGCAGGCGATGCGGAGATCCGTCAGGCGATGGGTGTCTGCGATCTCGACGCCTTCGCGGATCGCCCCGTCTCGACACTGTCGGGCGGAGAGAAAGCCCGCGCCTTGCTCGCTCGCGTGCTCGCCGGGACCCCGCAATGGATCCTCGCCGATGAACCGCTCGCCGCGCTGGATATCGCCCACCAGCACACCATGCTGAAGGTGCTGCGCGACGAAGCCGATGCGGGCTGCGGCGTCGTTCTGGTGCTGCACGATCTGTCGCTCGCGATAAACCATGCGGACCGGGTGCTGGTATTGAGCGAGGGCCGATGCGTAGCGGATGACAGGCCTGAAATTGCGCTCGCCTCGGATGTCGTCGACCGCGTTTGGGGTGTGCAAAGCCGCTGGATCGGGGAACCGGGCGAAAAGGCAATCGTCGTTCACGGGTGAGCGATCATGAGCCTCTGGAACAGCGCTGGTTTGCCCTGACGCGCGAGCAAATGCCCGCCGCCGCGCCGGAGAAGGACTGGCCCGTTCGCTTCGACCATTGCTTCCAGCGCATCCTGCTCGATAACGCCTGCGGCCAGCCATGGCGTGAAGTGATCGCAGCACCCGCCTATCGCAATGCCGATCGAAAGCTGCTCGAACAGGCAATCGCATTGGGCGAACGAGCACTCGCGGGTGATGAGGACCTTACCGAGCTCAATCGCACGTCCCTGCGGCTGCGCGGGAAGCTGTAGTTCCGGACGAAGAAAGGGCCGCCGGATCGCTCCGACGGCCCTTCTTCTTGTGCGTCTTAAGAAACTTACTGAACGCCCTCGGCCCCGGCAGGCTCGGTGTCGCCCGGGATCAGTCCACGCGCTTCGAGCAGCGGCTCGACGCGCGGGTCGCGGCCAGTGAAGTCACGGAACATCTGTTCGTAAGTCTTCGAGTGGCCCTGGCCGAGGAAGCTGTCCACGATGTGGTCGCCCATTTCGCGGGTCATGCCGCCATTGGCCTCGACATAGCTGTACGCATCGTGATGCAGCATTTCCGTCCAGGTGTAGGCGTAATAGCCCGCATCATAGCCGTGCTCGAAGATGTGACGGTAGTACGGCGTCTTGTAGCGCGGCGGCACGAGGTCGCTGCGCAGGCCGATCCGCTCAAGCGCGGCGGCTTCGAAGCCCATCACATCGTCGACACGGGTGTTCGGGTCCATCGAGTGCCATTCCATGTCCAGCAGCGATGCGGCGATCACCTCGCCAAAGCTGTGGCCCTGGTTGAACCGGCCGGCGCGATTGATCGCTTCGACCAGTTCCATCGGAATGACTTCGCCCGTTTCGTGATGGCGTGCATAGCGCTGGAGGACTTCGGGCAGGGCCGCGAAATTCTCATGGAACTGGCTGGGGAATTCCACCCAGTCGCGCGCCGTGTTCGTGCCCGAAAGCGAGGGATACTGCTGATCGGCAAAGATGCCGTGCAGCGCATGGCCGAATTCGTGGAACATCGTTTGCACATCGTCCCACGTGGCGAGTGCCGGTTCACCCGGAGCGGGCGGCGCGACATTCTGCGTATTGGTGACGACAGGGCGCAGGCCAAGCAGATGGCTCTGTTCCACGAAATTGCTCATCCACGCACCGCCACGCTTGCTGTCACGCTGCATCGGGTCGAAATAGAACAGCGCAATCGGCTCACCATCGTGGAAGACGGTGTAGACGCTGACATCCGGATGGTAGGTCGGGATGTCGTTACGCTCTTCAAAGGTCAGGCCGTAAAGCTCGCCCGCCATGTAGAAGATGCCATCTTCCAGCACGCGGTCGACGACGAAGTACTGTTTGATCTCTTCATTATCGAGGGCGTAGCGTTCCTGGCGGACGATCTCAGCGTAATATTCCCAATCCCACGGGGCGAGATTAAAGTCGTGGCCGTCCTGTTCGATGCGATCCTGCAGTACGGCAGCCTCGCGTTCCTGCGTAGCGCGCAGGGCCGGGACCATGTCGGTCATGAAACCGATGGCCGTTGCCGGATCGGACACCATGCGATCGTACATCTGCCAATTGGCATGCGTCGGCTCGCCGAACAGCTGGGCGCGGCGATTGCGCAGGGTGATCACTTCCTGGATCAGCGGCAGGGTCGAATTCTCGCCCGACTGGTTGCGATCGACGCTGGCGCGATAGATGCGCTCACGCACATCGCGATTGTCGAGCTGCGAGATGATCGGAACGCCAGTCGTGTTGCTGACGGTGAGCATATAATGCCCGTCATGCCCGCGATCCGCAGCAAGCGCGGCGGCAGCGGCGATCTGGCCATCGGAAAGACCGGCAAGCTCTTCACGCGATTCCACGACGATGGCAGCATCGTTCTGGCCGCGCGTGATCAGCTGGGAAATCTCGGACGAGAGCGAGGAAAGCCGCTCATTGATCGTGCGCAGTTCGGCCTGCTCGGCATCGCCCAGCAGCGCGCCGCCATGCACGAAGCGGTTGTAATAGACTTCCAGCAGCATCGCATCTTCGGGCGTCATCGCCATCGCTGCGCGGTTGTCGTAAATCGTGCGGACGCGGTCGAAGAGTTCGGGGTTCAGGTAGATGCTGTCGCTCATCGCCGCGATCTGCGGGGCAAGGGCGGCATCGGTTTCGGCTATCGTGTCGTTGATGTTCGCCGAAACGATCTGGCTGAACGCGCCATAGCTGCGCGAGAAGACCTGTCCCGAACGCTCCATGGCGACGAGGGTGTTTGTCATCGTCGGCGGGTTCGGGTTGTTGGCGATGGCTTCCACTTCGGCGAGCTGGATCGCGATCGCTTCTTCGATAATGCCCTGCCACTCGCTGTCTTCGATCTGGTCGAATTGCGGGGCGTGCATGTAAAGCGGAGACAGCTCGGCAAAGATGCTGGTCGCTTGAGGAATTTCGGGGTCGTAATCGACAGTTGCGGTTCCGGGCAAGGATGCCATTTCGGTCTCCTGCGGGGTGGCGCACGCAGTGGTTGCGGCGATAATCATTGTGGTGGCTAACAGGCGCGATTTCATATTCGGGCGGCCTCTCATCTTTCTTCTGGTTGTGGCGGGCCGGGCGAAGGACTCGCCCGGTTTCCATTGAAACGAACATCTACTCATAGCAGGCCAAGCTGCCAAGGTGCTGAACGAGGGGTGGGGGTTACGCTCACCCTACTCGGCAGGCGTCAATTCGGCAGGCGGGAGCGTTTCGGCCTCTTCATTGGCCGCGGCGATGATTGCTTCGTTGAGCGCCTGCCGGTTGACCGTGCGCAGACGCGGCCTGCCCCCACGTTCGGTCGCTACCAGCCACACCGAACCCAGTTCGAAAAAGCCGCCCTGATCGGGGACGACAGTCATGTCGCCCAGTTCGATCCGCTGCAGCAGCTCGAGCATCTCGGGCGGGAAGATTTCATCGAAATGTGCCTCGATCTCCACCGCCTCCGGCATATCGCGTCGCTCGCCGGCATGGTCGATGAATAGGAGCGGCACCTCGATTTCGCCGAGCAGGGCGGCGCGATCCTGCGCTGATGCTGCTTGCCTTATGTCTGCCAGCATGGCTTCGAATTCGCTGGGTGTTGTCCCTGTGGCGCAGGATATCGAGCCGCCCTCGACACGATCATTGGCGAGATCGAATTCGCGATCGGGATTTGGTTTTTCCGCCCACAGATCAGTCAGGCAATCCGCTTGGTTATTCGCCTGAGCTTGAGTCACATAATCGGGCAGGGCAGCGGTGCTCGAGGTTTCACTCTCTGGCGGGACGTCAGCCCCGTCCGTGATAAATCCGCACGCGCCGAGCATGAGCAGCGCCGCCAACGCGCCGAGGCGCGCTGACGTTCTACCATTGGTTGTGAGGGAAGCACCGGGCATACCGCTCTTCACTTCATGCGTGTTTCGATTGGAAATCGGCTTTATCAGGCGGACACTTCGCCCGATACACTGATTTCGATCGGGCGCGGGTCGCCGTATGCAGCATCAGTGAAAATGGCCTGACGACGCTCCGAGCGATAGATCAGGCCATTCGCCTTCGATCCCGCTGCTGTGTGGTACCGCAATTCATCTGCAATACCCTGATAATCGCCTGCCTTGATCGCGACGTTGAGCTTCGGGCTCTTGTCTTCCGAAACATTGCCTTCGCCGACATTGTAAACGAGGTCCACCAAAGCGTCGAATTCGTACTGATAAAGCGGCAGGTCACCGACCAGCCTTTTCACAGCCTCTTCGGCGTGCCGGATATCCTTTTCGAGGAATGCGATGGCCTGCTCATAAGTTATGGTATCTCCGACCTTCAGATTGTCTGCAGGACGGACAAGGTGGCCGACCCCGACAGTGGGATAGCCCGCGACGTCACGATAGACCGTAAGCATGACACCCTCTTCCTCGGCCAAAGCTTCCTTCATCGCCTCGCTGACGGATAGCTGATCGGCATCTACGCGGTATTTCATGGCGTCAATCGCCGCTTCAGCGACCGTATGTGTGGGAGCCTGGCGACCATATTCGACTGCGCCGGGGCTCAAGGCCATAATACCGGCGGACAGCGCGAGAGCGGTTTTACGCTTACCCCGGCGATTGTCCAAAGACTTGCTCTTCCGGCGCATTCGGCGAACGAGTTCACGAACCATCTCGCCACGCATCCAGCGCGCGAGTTTGCTCATTTCTTTTTGCTCAGGCGTGCGCGGCTTCTCGGGCGGCGAGGGTGGTGGATGCGTCGCCCCTTCGGTGCCTTCTGCAGGCAGTCGCTTAGCAATGATCGGCCCTGTTTTGTCGTCGGACATGACGGTTTTGTTTTCTTTCTGGGCGATGCGCGGATTTCGAATGCTAAAACATGCCCGTTAGTGTGCGTCTTCAACCTATCAACGGCTGAGAGCCGCGCTCGGTCCACGCTTCGTCCGATTGAGCCCACGGTCTGGCCTTAGCGCTTGCGCTGTTCCGGCGCTGCGAAGCGCATTCTGCGGTCAGCCAAATGTCTCAATTTGCTCGTAAATTGCGCCCTGAGGCGTCAAATTGCTCTCGTAAAGCGCAAAGCCCTCTGCCCGCCATGGGCCAATTGCCAGATCACTATGCTGCGCGATCCAGCCCGCGATTGGTGCACTTCCTGAGCTGAGCCGCGCAAGGGTGATGTGAGGCACGAATTTGCGGGTCACCGGCTCCAGCGCCGCGCGGCGACAGGCCATTTCAACCGAATGCTGCAAATTGCGGAGCCCATCGGATGGCTCCACTCGCGCCCAGATCGCAGTCGGCCTGCGCTTTGTCTCGAATTGCCCGACACCTGCAATCCTGACGTCGAAAGGCGCGATGGGCACACTGTCCAGCGCCGTCACAACATCGTCGAACATGTGCCGATCCACCTCGCCGATGAAGCGAAGGGTAATGTGGAGGTTGTCGGCATCCTGCCAGCGCGCTCCCGCGACGCCTTCCATCGTGTCGAGAAGGATGTCGCAGACCTCTTCAGGAGGGCGCAAAGCAACGAACAGGCGGCGGCTGGACATGGCTCGCCCCATGCCACGCGGTCGCTTTTATGGCTAGGCGCTCCGGCCTGCCAGAGCGATCAATCGCAATATTCGTAATGGCCCGCCCGGCACAGGCGAACAGCACGCCGCCACGCTGCCAGATCGGCCTCGTAATCGGCGCGGTCACGTTCGTAATCCGCCATGTCTTCGCGATACTGGTCCTGCCGCTCGAACTGCTCGTCGTAAGCGCGAACCCGCGGCGCGTTGCGCGCATCGCGTTCGCGCACATAGCGCGCCTGCTCGAGATTCAGCCGACGGATCTCCGCCGCATCGGCTTCACGCTCCTTAGCGCTGCGACGATCGATACAATCACGATCCTGCATGCAGGCCTCTGCCGGCGCATGAAGCGAAACCGCGCCAAGTCCAAGCGCGGCGGTAACAAGCAATAGTTTCATTAGGTGCGACCCCTTCCTGTCCAATGCGATAATACGTCCCGAAGATTAACCGCAACCCGACGAAACAGGCTTAACGCGCCATCCGTCGCGCGCTCGGCACAAGTCGTCGCGACACAGCAAAAAGGGCCCGGGGAGGTAGTTCCCCGGGCCCTTCCTGTCCGGATCGCCTTACCACGCGATCCGGTCTGAACTTCGGCTCAGCTGCCGCGCTGGACGCTGAAAGAAGTGTAGGCGAGGCGCGTTCCGTCTTCGCTGCGAGCAGCAGCGATTACGGTGTTGCGGGTCTGCTGAACCGAAGCGATGGTTTCGCGCATGCACTGGCGCACCGGTCCACCGAAAAGGGCATTGGGTTCTGCGCGGCCGCAAACCCGCTGGGCTGCAGCACGAATGCGGCTGTCGAGCAGGTCGACGCCTGCATCGCTCTGCAAATTAAGATCGGCGAACACGACTGTCGCGCTGGGGCCACTGTGAGCCGTTTCGTGCGAATCCTGGGCATTGGCGCCCGGTGCGATCGTGAGAGCCGAGAAAGCGGCGAGGGCGGCAAAAGCAAAAGTCTTGGTCATGGTTCATTCCTCCGTTTGTGAAGTCCGGATCGGACGATCAGAGGGATGCGGGATTTGAGGCTTATGGTGCTACCAAATCGGCCTGATTTTTAGCTTATGGTTTCGTGATTTTTGCCGAAATCAGTCGATTGTTGCCCTCAGGGCGTGATTCTTCATGGAAAATGTTGCATCACGGATGCAGCGCTTTGGCAGGCGCGAATGTGGGGGGCAGTGATGAACATCGAAGGCACGGGCAGCTTGTCATCGCCGCGCATCGACCTTGCGCATGAGCAGCCCTTCACTCTCGGCCCGGTGCTGGTGGAGCCTGCATTGCGCAAACTGACGGCGGGCTCGGATGAGGAAACCGTCGAACCCAAGGTCATGCAGGTGCTGGTGGCGCTGGGGCGCGACCCGGGTGCCATACTCTCGCGCGACGATCTCATCGATTGCTGCTGGGAGGGGCGCATCGTTGGTGACGCTTCGGTAAACAGGGTGATGAGTCTGCTTCGTTCCGTCCTTCGCGAGCTGGCCGATGAGGCTGTGACCATCGAGACATTGCCGAAGGTTGGCTACCGCGTACTGGTGACCAAGGCCACTGTGGAAGAGGAGCGGCATGGAGAGGCCAGTCCAGCAGCTATTAAGGCCCGTTCGCTGCGATCGCGGCCTCTTGCGCTGGCCGGGATCGTGCTGGCCGTGTTGCTGGTGGTCGCGCTCGGCTGGTTCTGGGCTTCGCGGCCCAATACCGCGCCACTTACCGTGGTCATGCTTCCTATCGAAGCGAGCGAGGGCATAGACCCGCTCTATGCCAGCGGCATGGAGGCTGAAATCCGATCGCAACTCGGGCGCAGCGTGAACATGGAAGTGCGCACCGGCGATAGTGCGGGCCAGCTGGTGGAACAGGGGCGCAGTCCGCAGCAGATAGGTGAAGCGCTCAATGTGGATCTCGTCTGGCAAGGTGAGATCAGCAATTCGGCCAACAGCGTCGTGCTCGACGTAAGGCTGGTCGCTGCCGCCGATGGCGAGGAGGTTTGGCAGGAAAGCCTGCAATCCGCTCCCAATTCCGCGCAATTCCTGCCCACTCGGGCGGTTCGTGCAATGCTGGAGGCGTTGGGTCGCGCACCCAACCCGGAGGCCCGCCAGCCAACTGTCAGCAGCGAGGATTACGCGCTCTACCTGACTGCCATGGGCCTGATCCGCGGTCGCGGGACCGAGCAAAGGCTGGCGGCTGTCGATATTCTCGAGCAGGTTGTCGCCCGAAACCCGAGATTCGCCGATGGCCTGGCCGGGCTGGCGAAGGCCAATTTTCTTTACCCGACTACGGATAGCGCCATTTCGGTCGAGCGACGGGAAACTGCTTTGGAGCTCGCCGAAGAGGCGCTTGCCCTCGATCCGCGATCCGTCGACGCGCTGAAAGTCTCTGGAATGCTGCTGACCGATTCAGAGGAACGATTGGCGCGCCTGCATCGGGCAACGGAGATCGACCCCGGTGATGCCGAAGGCTGGTTTTGGCTAGGAATCGTTCAAAGGCAGGCCATTCCCTTCGGTGGTGATTTCATGGAAACGTCGCGACGCATGGTCGCGGTTGACCCTCTCTGGCCCGCAAGTTGGAGGGCATCGGATGGCGCAGTCGAATTCGGTGATTTTGCGCTTGCACGCGATCTTGAAGAGCGCATCATCGCTGCCTCGGCTACCGAGCCCCAGCGCGAGCTCGCCCGGGCTCGGCTGGTGCGACTTGACGGAGATCTGTCTGAATTCCTTCGCATGGTGCGCGATGTCACACCGGATTTAAGTGAGGCAGAACAGCGCTGGGGATACTACGCGCAGCTGCGCTTTACCCGTTTCCTACTCGGCCTCCCGGCAGAGCAGGCGCGCGTCGTATATCCGCGGGACGCCTTTGTGGAGAAACTGCGACAGAATGAGCTGCCGACGCTGGCAGAATTTCGCGAGGCAGGCTTGGACGGCGCGGATTTCTGGGGGGAAGGGCATATCGTCTCGGAAGCCACTCCCATGCTGCTGCGCGAGGGACGCGAGGCCGAATTGCTGCAATTCTACGACGCGAGGTTCGCCGGCACGGAGGATTTCATTCAATGGGCCGAAGGCCTTGGTGTGCCGTTCCAGATCATCCCCCAAATGTCTCCCTACATGGCGCTCGCCATGCAGCGGCTGGGGCGCGATGGGGAAGCGCGCGAGCACATTGCCCTCGCACGCCGATACAACGAGCGCTGGCGCGAGACGGGGACGACGACGGTTTTCTCGCTGCTTGCCCAATTGGAACTGGCGGCCATCGAGAATGACGAGCCATCTGCCATCGCAATCGTTCGCCAGCTGCCCGATTACGGTTGGCCGCTGCAACTGAGCCACATGGATAACCAGGCGCTCGGCCTGCTGGTTGACGATCCGCTGTATGACAGAGTGCGCGAACTGCCGGAGGTGCGCGCCGTGCTCGACCCGATCAGGGCACATATCGCGAGGGAGCGGGCCGAGGTGCTGGCCCTCGGTCTGTGAAGGGAAGCTATCTCTCTTGACCCGCGCGAACATTTAGGGAACATTGCGCCCCCGTCGGCGCCTATCGCGCTACGTCCATCAGCCCCTCTGGACTTAGTGCCAGACAGCCCCCACTTGGACCGCCATGGCTCTTACCAAAATCTCCGTCAAAGGCGCCCGTGAGCATAACCTCAAGGGTGTCGATATCGACCTGCCGCGCGATGCGCTGATCGTCATCACCGGGCTTTCCGGCTCGGGCAAGTCGTCGCTCGCTTTCGATACGATCTATGCCGAGGGGCAGCGGCGTTATGTCGAGAGCCTGTCCGCCTATGCGCGGCAGTTCCTCGAGATGATGCAGAAGCCCGATGTCGAGCATATCGATGGACTGTCTCCCGCGATTTCCATCGAACAGAAGACGACGAGCCGCAATCCGCGCTCGACTGTGGCGACCGTCACCGAGATTTACGACTACATGCGCCTGTTGTGGGCGCGAGTGGGCGTGCCGTATTCGCCCGCCACCGGGCTGCCGATCGAGGCGCAGACGGTCTCCAACATGGTCGACCGGGTGATGGCTTTGCCCGAGGGCACGCGGCTGTATTTGCTCGCCCCGGTGGTGCGCGGTCGCAAGGGCGAATACCGCAAGGAGCTGGCCGAGTGGCAGAAGGCGGGCTTTACCCGGGTGCGCATCGATGGCGAGATGTACGCGATCGAAGAGGCCCCCGCGCTCGACAAGAAGTTCAAGCACGACATCGAAGTGGTCGTGGACCGCCTTGCGGTGAAGGAAGGCTTGGAAACGCGCCTTGCCGACAGCTTCGAGACTGCGCTCAAGCTCGCCGAGGGGCTGGCCTATGTCGACCTCGCCGATGGCGTGGTGCCGGGGCGCGAGGACGAGGCCGAGGGTGGCGGCGCGATGAAAGGCGCAGGCCTGCCGCCCAACCGCATCGTGTTCTCCGAGAAATTCGCCTGCCCCGTTTCCGGCTTCACCATCGAGGAGATCGAGCCGCGGCTGTTCTCCTTCAACGCGCCGCAGGGGGCCTGCCCGACGTGTGACGGCATCGGCGAAAAGCAGCTGTTCGACGAGCAGCTGGTGGTCCCGAACGAGGATCTCACGCTGAAGAAGGGCGCGGTTGTGCCGTGGGCCAAGTCCAACCCGCCGTCGCCCTATTACATGCAGGTGCTCGGCAGCCTTGCGAAGGAATTCGGCTTCACGCTGGAAACCGCATGGAAGGACCTCTCGCGCGAGCATCAGGACATCATCCTCTACGGCACCAAGGGCAAGCGCGTGCCGCTCACCTTCAAGGACGGGCGCAAGCAGTACACGGTGCAGAAGCCGTTCGAGGGCGTGATCGGCAATCTCAACCGCCGCATGGCGCAGACCGAGAGCGCGTGGATGCAGGAGGAGCTGGCCAAGTTTCAGACCGCGCAGCCGTGCGAGACGTGCCACGGCGCCCGCCTCAACGAGAAGGCACGGGCGGTGAAGATCGACAGCACCGACATCAGCCAGCCCACGCGCTATTCGGTGTCGGACGCGCTGGAATGGTTCGAGAACCTGCCCGAAAAACTCACCGACACGCAGAACCAGATCGCCCGCGCCATCCTCAAGGAAATCGTCGAGCGGCTGGGCTTCCTCAACAATGTCGGGCTCGATTACCTCAACCTCGATCGCACCAGCGGCACGCTGTCCGGGGGCGAGAGCCAGCGCATCCGCCTCGCCTCGCAGATCGGCAGCGGCCTTTCCGGCGTGCTCTACGTGCTGGACGAGCCCTCCATCGGCCTCCACCAGCGCGACAACGATCGCCTGCTCGAAACATTGAAGCGCCTGCGCGACCTCGGCAACACCGTCATCGTCGTCGAGCATGACGAGGACGCCATCCGCCAGGCGGACCATATCGTCGATCTCGGCCCCGGCGCGGGTGTGCGCGGCGGCGAAGTGGTGGCGCAGGGCACGCTCAAGCAGATCCTGAAAAGCCGCAAGAGCCTCACCGCCGATTACCTCACCGGGCGGCGCGAAATCGCGGTCCCGGCAGAGCGGCGCAAGGGCAATGGCCACAAGCTGACGGTTCATGGCGCGCGGGCGAACAACCTCAACAATGTCACCGCCAGCATTCCATTGGGCACCTTCACCTGCATCACCGGCGTTTCGGGCAGCGGCAAGTCCAGCTTCACCATCGACACGCTCTATGCCTCCGCCGCGCGCACGCTCAACAATGCCCGCGTGGTGGCGGGCGCGCACGACAAGGTCACCGGCCTCGAATATTGCGACAAGGTGATTGAGATCGACCAGTCGCCCATCGGCCGCACTCCGCGCTCCAACCCCGCGACCTATACCGGCGCCTTCACCCAGATCCGCGACTGGTTCGCCGGCCTGCCCGAAAGCCAGGCGCGCGGCTACAAGCCGGGCCGCTTCAGCTTCAACGTGAAGGGCGGCCGGTGCGAGGCATGCACGGGCGATGGCCTGATCAAGATCGAAATGCACTTCCTGCCCGATGTCTACGTGACGTGCGAGGAATGCGGCGGCAAACGCTACAACCGCGAAACGCTTGAAGTGAAGTTCAAAGGCCACTCGATTGCCGACGTGCTCGACATGACGATCGAGGACGCAGAGGGCTTCTTCAAGGCCGTGCCCCCCATCCGCGACAAGATGCACATGCTGAACGAAGTGGGGCTGGGCTATGTGAAAGTCGGCCAGCAGGCGACGACGCTATCGGGCGGAGAGGCGCAGCGCGTAAAACTCGCCAAGGAACTCAGCAAACGCAGCACCGGCCAGACGCTCTACATCCTCGACGAGCCCACCACCGGCCTGCATTTCGAAGATGTGCGCAAACTCCTCGAAGTACTCCACCGGCTGGTGGACCAGGGCAATTCGGTCGTGGTGATCGAGCACAATCTGGATGTGATCAAGACAGCGGACTGGATTCTGGACCTCGGCCCCGATGGCGGTGTGCGCGGCGGTGAGATTGTTGCCGAGGGCACCCCCGAAGAAGTGTCCAAGGTAACAAAGAGCTACACCGGCCAATATCTCAAACCGATGCTTGAGAGGGCGCGGAAGGCTGTGGATTAGATCGAGAGTGCGGGTAAGACGAGATGAACCAGTCTTAGCTGGTCATTTCATCTTGCGTTCTGCGATTTGAAAACGAAACGCTTCATCTTGATCGAAGTCGTCGTATTGTTCTTCCATTGACATTGCAAATTCACGCTGCAGAATTGCCAGTCGGCCACGATGGCTTCCTAGATCGTTTGTGCTTCTGTTAAGTGTATCATATCGGGAATAGGTAGCACTGACGCCTCTGCCTTCACCCAGCTTGCGTTCCTTCTCCCTATTTTCTTTCCGTTTTTCTTCGAAATTTAGGAGAAATGTTCGGATCTCGTCTTGATAGAGAGACGTCACACTTCTGACAAACCAGTAATAAACTGGAAACACACCCGCCGAACCGAGCAATGTATCGTTTGGAATGAACACTTCCGACATCTCGTCGAAGGTATCGATAACTCGCCGGGCAGCTAACTCTAATCGTTCTTTGTCGGCATCACTAATTGCTGCGAAGGAGTCTAAGTCTTTCTTTTTCGTGCTTGTCAAACCCTTCTCATATTCAAATAGCAGGACTTTGGCCGCCGCGTTGTGGTCTCCAG
This sequence comes from Aurantiacibacter sp. MUD61, assembly GCF_027912455.1. Lineage (NCBI taxonomy): Bacteria > Pseudomonadati > Pseudomonadota > Alphaproteobacteria > Sphingomonadales > Erythrobacteraceae > Aurantiacibacter > Aurantiacibacter sp. MUD61. Next base: position 2,918,962 of record NZ_CP115446.1, on the reverse strand, counting down.
CACGTTTTGTACTGAACCGGATCGTCTCCTTGAAGATCGAATGGGTAGTAAGCTCTCTGATCACGTCGGTGACTGGTCCGACCATAGCATTCCGAACTTCCGCACCGGTCAAGGACTTACTTCTATTCAAGCGAACAAACAGATCATTCACCAACCTTTCGTCGTTGGTAAAGACGCTCATAATCGTGAGATTAGCGTTCTCAAACTCTTCTGCGACGTCAGGATATTTTGCGTATAAATCCTTCAGGCTTAGTCCGGCTAAATTTAATTCTGGGTTCTCTCTCCAAACAAAATCTTTCGCCAATACAAGTTGATTGTCGAAAAAATCAAAGACTGCCTCGAGACGCTGTTTTCCATCAATAATCGCGTAAGGCAGTCGGCTGGCGTTCAAATCAGACTCGCCAAATTGAAAATCGGCCAAATAAAGCTTTGGAATATCAAATCCATTCAAGATCGAGTCGATGAGGTACGCTTTATCTTGGTCGGACCAAAGTCGCCCCTTCCGCTGATATGGCGGATCGAAGTCGATTTTTTCCCGCCTTGAATTCCACCATTTGAGCGTGCGCGTTTGGTGTTGGTCAATTTTGAGAACGCTACTCATAGATATCCGAACTTTCGCCTTATCTCTAATGCTAGGCCTTGAAGATCAGGGTATATCACGCTTTCGGTGATTCCTTTCTGAAAAAGTGAATTCAGAAAGGCATCGACCCGATCCTTTCTAATGATCGCTTTGCGAAGGACATCATCGGCAAATGCGTCGCTTTTGCTGACATCCTCCATCGACTTCAAACCCTTGCCAAATAGCGCAAAGACGCCTCTCTGCGCTACGATTCTCGCAGAATTGTGGGTACCGTGAAGCATTACCGGCATCGTCCAACGGTGATCGTGTTTCACGCTCGGTTCGTAGCTCTTTACCTCTTCGCACTGTTCATCAAGAATACCACCTTGATAACTGATGTGGCTCAGCGCACCCCGATTCCAACCGATCGGATCGCACATCCAAACCGCCACATCTTTCTTTGGGACACCAGCATTTGTGCGCTCAACATTTGAAAGCGCAAAATATAACGCGACGAAGGGACTCTCTGACCAATCCAAAAGTCTCGTAGGAATGCCATAATGCTGCATAAAGAACAGCGTTCGCCAAGACGTCGGGAAGTCTTTTTCGACAAACGGAGGGGATCGCTGCGAAAATGCCGAGAAAATAGCACTTTCTAGTTCGACAACTTCTTTTTCGGTGGGCTTCTTAGTGAGCCGGATAATCGATGGGGTAAGGTCATGAGCGACATTGTTTACGCCGCGATACCACACGACTTCACGCTCAGCTTGATAGGCTTCGACAGAAGTCAAAAGCTCACTGAGGCTCTCCGGTTCATCGGCTTGAATTTTTGGCAATCCACTCCCCCGCATTTTCTCATACTATAAAAGACCTTAGTTGCCTTCGCTTATGGGTTGCAAGCGAAAGCCGCGAAGAATTTGATTGAAATAATAAGTCCATTATTTGCACTGGGCTCATGTAGGAGGGTAAAAATGTACCACTTCGCCAGCAGTCGGCGGAGAAAAGCGGCGCGGGTGGCGGTGGCGGCTCTTTGAGTGGCTCACTCCCGACCCCTCCCGCTTGCGGGAGGGGAGTGAGACTTGCCAGCTTGCTGGCTTAGTCGCAGCGGGGTGGGCATGCTTCGCGTTGTCAAAAGTAGCTGGACCCCCGCCTTCGCGGGGGTGGCGACTATGCTTTGACCGCGACAACCTCCGTTCGTCCTGAGCTTGTTGGACTCGTAGAGGGCCAGAGGCCAACGGCGTTGGCGCTGTCGCCCTTCGACAAGCTCAGGACGAATGGACGAGGGGACTGATTTCCCCTTTCCTACAGCCCCAGCACTGTGCCTCCCTGCGCGGTTCACACGAACCCATGCGAGGACGCACCGAATGAATTCTCTGACCACTATCGACGCTGCACAGGCCCACCCCGCTGCGACTAGCTTCGCTGAAGGCTCAGCAAGTCTCGCTCCCCTCCCGCAGACGGGAGGGGTTGGGGGTGGGCAAGCTGCCGGAGAACACACCCCCACCTTCGGCAATACCGAAGCTCTCACCCCCGTGCGGATGGCGTTGTTTCTCAAGTCCATGCAGGTGATGGGCAATGTCTCCATCGCGTGCAAGCGGGCGGGGGTTGCTCGGCAGACGGCCTATCGCGCGCGGCGGCGGTATGCGGGGTTTGCGCGCGCCTGGGATGCGGCGCTGCTCGCGGCGCGGGTGGTGGCGGAGACGGAGCTGGCGGATCGCGCCATCAACGGGGTGGAGGAGAGCGTCTATTACCATGGCGAGGAGGTGGGGATGCGGCGGCGCTATTCGGACAGGCTGCTGCTCGCCCATCTCGCGCGGCTCGACCGGATGGCGCAGGATGCCGAACTGGTCGCGGCGGCGGAGCTGCTGGATGACCAGATCGAGGCGCTGGAGCGGGGGGAGGACATCAGGTCTCTGGATGCGTCACTCGCCGCGGATGGTTTAATCGCCCTTCGACAAGCTCAGGACGAACGGATTGGGGGCGCTCAGGCTGGGCCGAAAGAGGGAGCCGGGAATTGTGATCAGGACACTGTCACACCTGTCACACCCCCCACTGATCCGTGCCCCGATTGCGGGGGCTATTGCGTGGATGCGGAGGAGGATGATGCGGTGGTTCTCACCGATCGGGACTGCATGTGGCAGGGGCACCGGCTCGACCGGATGGCGCGGGCGCGGCCGGAGGGTGCTCCGTCAGTCGACGCGCTGGCGGGCGGCGATTTCGACGGCAAGTGCATGATCGAGGTGCTGCAGCTCTGCGCCTTCGAGGCGGAGCTGGCGGAGTGGTGGCTGATCGACAGCGAGGAGGCGCTGGAGGCGGGCTTTGCGGCGGTCGATGGAGCGAGCGATGGGAGCGGCGGGGGTGCCGAGGGAGGGGAGGGCGGAGGGTCTTCCCCCGACTCGCGCGCAGGCGTAGGGTGATGCCCATTCGGTCCGCACAGACCGGGCAAACCGGCGCAGCGGACCTCTGAAGGAGAGGGACTATGCTTCGTTACGCGCCAGTCGCGCTTGCACTCGCCATCGCCGGAACCGCCGCGCCAGCCTTTGCGCAAGACAGTGAGTTCGTCGGTATCGCCATGTTCGGGGAGTATGTCCCGCAGGGGGAGGGTGAGGAGGACGCGCTCGGCGACTTCGACGGGGAGTTCGACATGGCTGGCGGGCAGATCTGCTACTACCTCGATCTCGACGGAGTGACGGGTGCCACGGGCCTCGCCATCCACAGCGGAGAGCGCGGGGAGAACGGCCCGATGGTGGCGCGGCTGCGCTTGCCCGCCGATCCGCTGGAGGAGGAATGCGTGGCGGTGGAAGCCGATGTGCAGCGCGCCATACTGGCAGACCGGGAGGGGCACTACATGGTCGTCACCGCACCCATGCGAGACAATGGCGCGATACGCGGGCAGCTGATCGACTGACTGCCGGCGGCCTTGAGTGAGGGCCTGGAGGCGGTCTTGTGAAATGGGGCCGCGGCCCCCTTGCGATGAGCGATGTGTGCGGCTTATGACAGGCGCGACATTGCCAAGCGGAGGGGACTACCGGACATGGCCACCACAGCAAAAGCCGCCTCGGGCACGAAGGCGCGCGACTTCACCGTCAAACCGCTCTTCGCAGAGCCCTACTTCGTGACCAACATCAAGGATGCGATCACGCCGAAGCAGGTCGAGTACCTCAAGGGCATCACGATGATCGAGAACCAGGTGAACCACATCTCGGAAGAGCTGTACCTGTTCGACCGGCCCGAGATGAAGAGCATCAAGAAGGCGGTGGACGAGGCGCTTGCGACCTATGCCCGCGAAGTCATGGGGATCGCCCACAAGCTGGAAGTGACGCAGAGCTGGACGCTGATGAACCCGCCCGGTGTCGGGATGCACGGGCACACGCATTCGAACTCGATCGTGTCAGGCTCGCTCTATTACGCGCCGATGCCCGATCCGCCGGGCAACATGGTGTTCGAAAGGCACAACCACTATCGCCAGCTGGATCTCGCGGTGCAGGCGGAGAAGACCAACATCTACAACGCGCCGCGCAATGCTATCGTGCCGAAAGAGGGTGACCTGGTGCTCTTCAGCAGCGCGGTGCACCACTATGTCGAGCAGAACACCTCGAACCGGAACCGTCACTCGATCGCCTTCAACACCTTCGTGCGCGGGACGATCGGCAGCTTCCGTGATGTGAGTGAGTTGACGCTCTAACGAGCGATTAGTCGAGCAGCTCGAGTTCGACGCGCGCATGGCCGCGGCTGATCATGCCGATCTCGCTCGCGGCGGCGCGGGACAGGTCGATCGTGCGACCGCCCACAAAGGGCCCGCGATCATTGATGCGCACGATGACCGACTGGCCATTGCGCGGATTGGTAACGCGCACCCGGCTGCCGAAAGGCAAGGTGCGATGCGCAGCGGTGTAGGCGTTCATGTCGAAGCGCTCTCCACTCGCCGTAGGACGACCGTGAAAGCGGCGTCCGTAATAGCTGGCGACCCCATCGCCGAGCGAGGTGGCGGCCGGTGCTGCGGGCACAATTGTCGTGATGTCGACGGCGCCGTCAACGAGCTCGGGTTCGACCGGCTCGTCGAAAGGCGCGAAGACCGCTTCGAGTGCAGGTTCTTCGTTGCGGACGAAAGATGGGGCAGAAGGCGCCTCGATCGCGCTCTCGGCAGCCATATTGGCGCGCTCTTGCGCCAGGCCCGAAGCCGAGGTGCCGAGCATCGCAAATATCGTCAGCGCGATGGCTGAACGCGGCAAGATGCGCGAGAGTTTGCCTCCAGTCATGGCGGCGCAGATAGCGAAACTCGCGCGCAATTGACAGTTTCGGGCGGGTTAACGGGCGCAAATCGGCCCCAATCCACCGCCAAACGCCCTGCAACTGCGACGAACGGAGTCCTTTTGCGCCGGCAAAACTAGGCCAGAGCGCCTGTTTGCGAGCGAAATTGGCAGCGCTTGCAGAGGAAGGATCCTGTAGGACAGCGAAAATTCGGGTAGCGCAAAAGAGAAATGGGGCCGGCATTGCTGCCGACCCCACTCTCACCGGCGTGTGGACCCCCGAAGGGATACTTGGCGCCTGGCGTGTCTTCTTCCGCTCCACTGCACAAAGTGCCGCTTCGCTTCCGAATATGTCGCCCGGCGCTCGCGCCGGTGCCGGAGCTCGGTTTTCCACTTGGCGAGCCTCACAAGGAGTCTCAGCCGCGCTTTCCACCGTTCCGAGGCCGACATTGTGATCTGGTGTCTCAGGCGGTTCCTTCGTGCACCGAAGTGCCCTTCCAGAACCTCGACACCGGATTTCTCCTCCGGCCTATCCAATGATTGCTTCTCTCGGTGTCAACAGTCCGGTTGGTGTCCAATCTCACGAATGAGACCTTCCATCTTCCTTTCCTCTTCCGCGACAAGCTAATCATCGCGTCGAAGCTTTCCGCTTTCCCCTGTATCCGAACCGGCAGGCGGTTCTTCGTGGCGGTCTGTTTCCGTCTTCGATGTTTGGAGAATGCGCGCGGCAGCCGAGTCGGGCAAGGGCGCGAGCGTCGACTTATCCACTTTTGGCAGGAATGCCAGTGGACAAGGGTGGATAAGTCAACGGCTCGGCGTTTCTGGCGAAACTATCCCCGTTTTTGCGACGAATTGCGGTTCGAAGTGACTCAAAAGACTCATATTTGACGCGCAGGCGCGACTCGATTCTCAGCGATCGCGCCTATGGTCTCTTTGGGCGAGCAGCCGCAAACGCAGGGCGTTCAGCTTGATGAAGCCCGCTGCATCGGCCTGATCGTATGCGCCGGCATCGTCCTCAAACGTGACATGCGCTTCCGAATAGAGCGAGTTGGGTGACTTGCGCCCCACCACCATCGCATTGCCCTTGTACAGCTTCAGCCGGACGGTGCCGTTCACCTTCTCTTGGCTCAGGTCGATAGCCGCCTGCAGCATCTCGCGCTCCGGCGCGAACCAGAAGCCGTTGTATATGAGCTCCGCATATTTCGGCATCAGCTCATCCTTCAGGTGAGCAGCGCCGCGATCGAGTGTGATCTGTTCTATACCGCGATGGGCGCGGGCGTAGATTTCGCCGCCCGGCGTTTCATACATGCCGCGGCTCTTCATGCCGACGAAGCGGTTTTCGACCAGATCGAGGCGGCCTATGCCGTGCCTGCGGCCCAGATCGTTGAGTGCGGTCAGCAGGGTCGCGGGGCTCATCGCTTCGCCATTCAGCGCCACGCCATCGCCCTTTTCAAAGTCGATCGTGATGTATTCGGGCGTATCGGGCGCATCTTCCGGGTGGTCGGTGCGCGAATAGACATAGTCGGGCGTCTCTTCCCACGGGTCTTCCAGCACTTTGCCTTCGGAAGAGGTGTGGAGGAGGTTCGCATCGGTGGAGAACGGGCTCTCGCCGCGCTTGTCCTTGGGCACCTGAATCTGGTGCTTTTCGGCCCAGTCGATCAGGGCGGTCCGGCTGGTGAGGTCCCATTCGCGCCACGGGGCGATGACGGTAATGTCTGGATCGAGCGCATAGGCGGAGAGTTCAAAACGTACCTGATCATTGCCTTTGCCGGTCGCGCCATGGGCGATGGCATCGGCACCGGTTTCATGCGCAATCTCGACAAGGCGCTTGGAAATCAGCGGGCGAGCGATGCTGGTGCCGAGCAGGTAATCGCCTTCATATCGCGCATTGGCGCGCATCATCGGGAAAACGAAATCGCGCACGAATTCCTCGCGCAGGTCCTCGATATAAATGTGCTCGTCCGGAATACCCATCGCCTGTGCCTTGGCGCGCGCAGGTTCGATTTCCTCACCCTGGCCAAGATCGGCGGTGAAGGTGACCACCTCGAGCCCGCGCTCCTTCATCAGCCACTTGGCGATGACGCTAGTATCGAGGCCGCCCGAATAGGCGAGGACAACACGTTTCATCTCGGACATTCGCATTCTTCTCCGTCAGTCGGGGGCGCAGTTACCAGCGGCGGCAGCGGGGCGCAATGTGAATGCGTATGCCCCGGCGATGGATTTGCTTTTGCGATACCTATATCGGGATTTGGGACATGGTCGGGAGAATGCAGTCGTGAGCATATGGGCAAAGGCGAGGAGCCTTGCAGAGAAAGCTCCGCCGGAACGCAATCGCTACGTCGATTTCCTGCGCGCCTTTTCCATCCTGGCTGTTGTTATCGGCCACTGGCTGGTCGCCGCACCATACATAGATGCCAGCGGCGAAGTGGTGGGCGGGCACCTGCTCGGCATTTTGCCGTGGAGCCAGTGGCTCACATGGGGTTTCCAAGTGATGCCGCTGTTCTTCCTTGTCGGCGGCTTTTCCAACGGCGTCAGCTGGGCCGCGCAAAAGCGCGACGGAAAACCCTATTCCGCATGGTTCGCAAGCCGCATCCAGCGTTTGATCAACCCGGTCTTCCCCGTCCTGCTATTCTGGGCCGCGCTGACTTTTGTCGGCACGCAGGCAGGCCTGGACCGCGATGTGGTAAACATGGCAGCGCAGCTTGCGCTTATCCCGGTCTGGTTTCTTGCCGTCTACCTGTTCATCACCGCGCTGACGCCGATCGCGCATGCCGCATGGCAACGCTTTGGCTGGGGTAGTATCGCAGCGCTGGTGCTGGCGGCAGTAGCGGTCGATATTGCCCGGATCGGCTACGCGGTAGCATTCATCGGTTGGGCCAATTTCGCTTTCGTGTGGCTTGCGGTGCACCAGCTCGGCTTTGCCTGGGGTAACGGCGAGCTCAATCGCGGCAATCGCCCATGGCTGTTTCTCGCCACTTGGCTATCGGTACTGATCGCGCTTGTGACAGCGCTGCCTTATCCCATCGCCATGATCGGTGTGCCCGGCGCGGACCTTTCGAATTCGATGCCGCCGACGCTGGCCTTGCTCTCGCTCGGTTTCGCGCAAGCGGGGCTGGCGCTGGGCCTGGAGAAAGCCGGCCGGCGGATGCTCGATAATATCCAGATATGGACCGGCGTTGTGCTGATGAACGGTATGATCATGACCGTTTACTTGTGGCACCTCACCGCCTTTGTGGCCGTTCTGGTGGCCGCGTGGCTGCTGGGCGGGATAGGACTGGATGCCTATCCCGGCACTGGCGAGTGGTGGTTGGCGCGCCCCGTCTGGTTTGCGCTTTATATCGCCACGCTACTGCCGCTGATCGCCATCTTCGCGCGGTATGAGCGTGGTTCTGCGCTCGACGGCAAGCCACTGCCGCATTGGCAATTGGTATTGGGACTTGTCCTGATCTCGCTCGGCCTGGCCATGACGGCAGCGATCAGCATCGCCAGTCCGGAAGGGGTCAGCGGGGTCCGGCTCTGGGTCGTCGCGCTGCCTCTCGTGGGCGCGGCGCTGGTCGGTTTTGGTCCGGTGGCAAAGTGGCTGCGCAGCTAAACTGCGATCAGGGTACTTCGCTCGCGCCCAGCTGCGGATTGCGGCGGGTGATGTAATTGAGCCAGGCTTTGGGACGGCGCAAATAGTCTTCGGGCACATCGGCGCGGAGCCCAACCAGCTGCGCCATGCGGGCGACGAAATGGATGCAATTGTTCTCGTCCAGATCGTAGTAATCGCCCGGATAATCCCGCCAGGCGATGACTTCGGCGCGCAGGCGGCGGTATTGTGCGTCCGTCACCGTCACGGAGAAATGGCGGTTGGTGTTCTCGATCGTGCTCTGCGTTTCGGAGAGGATCATGTGCTCGGCAGGGCCGGAAGTGATCGCCTCTGCACTGCTGCGCGCGGAGAAACCGTAATTCTCATTCACACGCGTGCCGTTCGACAGCGTGCCTTCAAAGACCACGAATGTGTGCGGATAGCGGCCCCACAGCACGCTGCCGTTGAAGCTGTGGAAGTGCACATTCACCTGCGCCAGCGCTGGCGTGGCAACACCAAGTGCAGCGAGCGCCAGCAGGATCGCGGCGAGGATCCGGGTCATCAATTTGCGAAGCGGATTTATGGTCATGTTGGCTCTTCGGCTTTCTGGTCGGCAGACGAAACGTCTTTGAGAAGTCCGGGGAAATACAGCGCAAGTCCCCCTGCGCGCAACAGGTAGCTTGCAGAAATTGCGATCCAAACACCCAGATTGCCGTTGGGCCGCAACGCGTAATCGAGCGCGATGTACAGAATGGTGGAGGCGACACCCGCATTGCGCAGCGCCCGGCCGCGCGTTGTGCCGATGAAAATGCCGTCCAGCATCCAGCTCGGCATGCCTAGGAGGGGGACCAGCGCGGCCAATGGCAGGAAACGGCGTGCCTCTTCGCGCACGGCAGCATCGGTGGTGAGCAGGTCGATCACCGCGCCGCCGGCAAAGTAGAACAGGGCGGTAAAGGCGAGGCCGCTCAGCAGGGCGAATTCTCCGGTCAGCCGGATGGATTTGAGGAAGCGCGAGCGGTCCCTTGCGCCGTAGGCTTGTCCGACGCGCTCTTCCGCGGTGAAGGCGAAAGCGTCGAGCACGAAAGCGGCGACATTGATGAATTGCAGCAGCACATGATTGGCGGCGAGCGCCTCTGCCCCGATCCGCGCCCCCGCATTGGCGAACCAGGTGAACAGGATGAGCAGCGCAATGGTGCGGATCATGATGTCGCGATTGACCGCGAAGAGTTGGAGTAATCGCTCACGGTCGAGCAGCAGTGGACGCGGTATGGTGCGGGCGAGGCTGAGCACGTTCGTCCCAGCTACCCGGCCCACGATGATGATACCCAGAACCAGCGCGATCCACTCCGCGCAGGCGGTGCCAAGGCCCACGCCATAGGCACCCATCTCGAGCCCCCAGACGAACCATATATCGAGCGCGATATTGGCAAGATTCATGACGATCTGCAGAGCCAGCGCATCGCGTGTCCGGCCAAGCCCAAGCAGCCAGCCATTCATCGCATAGACCGCCAGTGCAGCGGGCGCTCCGTAAAAGCGACCCTGCATGTAATCGCCCGCATCGCCCTGAACTGCGTCCGATCCGGACAGCACAGTAAAGGCCAGCTGGCTGATCGGAATGCTGAGCGCGAGAATCAGCAGCCCCAGCGCAAAACCGATGCCGAGCGACCGCAAAAGCAGCGCCTCGACCTCGCGGCGGTCATCCGAACCATTGGCCTGCGCGGTGAGGCCCGTCATGCCCATGCGCAGGAAGCCGAACGTCCAGAACACAAGGTTGATAATCGTCGCCCCAAGCGCGACGCCAGCAAGCGCCACAGCATCGCCGGTGCGCCCGATCACAGCCGTATCGACAATGCCGACCAGCGGTACAGACGCCTGCCCCAGCATGATCGGCCACGACTGCGCGAAGACAGATGCGCGGGTGAGGGGGCGGGTGGAGTTCATGATAGAGTGCGGAAGCCCACCCCGCTGCGACTAAGCCTCACCTCTGGTTCGGCAAGTCTCGCTCCCCTCCCGCATGCGGGAGGGGCTGGGGGTGGGCCTACTCCGCCGCTTCCTTTAACGCCGGGTCGAGGTGCCATGCGGGCGGTTCTTCAAGTCCGCGCAGGCGCTCCGATTCTTCGTACATGTAGTCGCGCGTCATCGGGATGGCGTCGCGCTCCTTCACGTAGAGGATCTGCCAGTTCACCATCTTGCCGTTGCGGAAGCTTTGCTCGGCGCCCGCGAGGTAGAACAGCCACATGCGGTAGAAGACCTCGTCATACATCTCGATGATCTCATCCTTGTGCATGACGGTGCGGTTGTACCATTCTTCCAGCGTGTGGCAGTAGTGGAAGCGCATCGCCTCCACATCCATCACCTGCCATCCGAATTTCTCGGACTGGGTGACCAGTTCCGACAGGGCAGGAATATAGCCGCCGGGGAAGATGTAACGGCGGGTCCAGGCATCGGTGAAACCCGGGCCGCCTGCGCGGCCGCAGCAATGGCTGAACATTACGCCGTCCTTCTTCAGCAGCCGGTGCGTGTGTTCATAAAATTGCGGGTAGTGCGGCGTGCCGACATGTTCCAGCAGGCCGACGCTGGTGATGCGATCGAATTTGCCCTCGACATCGCGGTAATCCATCAGCGCGAACTTTACCTTGTCCTCGACACCGGCTTCCTTCGCGCGCTCCTTGCAGAAGGCGATCTGGTCCGGTGCGAGGGCAACGCCCAGCACTTCGCAGCCATAGGTGCGGTGCAGGTACAGCGCGAGGCCGCCCCAGCCGCAGCCGATGTCCAGCACTTTCATGCTGGGGCCGTTTTCCTTGGTGATGTTGAGCTTGGCGGCAATGTGCGCCTTTTTGTCGAGCTGTGCCTTTTCCAGGCTGTTATCCAGATCGCGGTGATAGCCCATGGTGTATTGGCGATCCTCATCGAGGAACAGCTCGTAAAGGCGCCGTGTCAGGTTATAGGTGTGCTCTGCATTCTTGCGCGCCTTACCCTTGAGATTGACGCTGTCGATCTTGGCGATGCTTTTCTGGATCGCGGTGCGGATCGGCCCCTTAGGCTTCAGCGGAGCATCGCCCAGCTTCTTCGCATTCTCCGTCACATACAGGATCATGTCGCGGATATCGTGCGGCTCTTCGACGACGAGCCAGCCCCACATAAATGCTTCACCAGCGCCGCACTGCGGATAGCGCGCGATGTGATTGGCAGCCTTCTTGTTCGTCAGGCGAACCTTGACCGGGCCGCGGTCCATGCCGTGGACGCCTTCTTCAACGCCAGGGCCATATTCATAAACCTTACCGTCATGGTCCGTGATGACCATCTTGCCGCGTTTGATCGCTTTTTGCAGAAATTTGTCGAGCAGCCACATAGGCTCAAAGTCCCCCGAAAGAATTTGTTTTGATCAAACGCGGGTTTGCGAGGCGTTTTGCGCAGAGTCAATTGTCAGCTATCCTTAGTTGTGGGCTGCGGAAGGAGCGAGGGCATGGCGGATAACAAAACGAAACCGACCGAGGTCGAGGTTACGGATTTCATCGACAGTGTGGACCATGCGGGCAAGCGCGAGGATGCGAAGGTGCTCGATGCGCTATTTCGCCGGGTAACCGGGGAAGCGCCGCAGATGTGGGGGCCGAGCATGATCGGCTATGGCACCTATCACTACAAATATGACAGCGGGCGCGAGGGCGATTTCCTGCGCACAGGCTTCAGTCCTCGCAAGGCCAAGCATTCGATCTATCTGATGGGCGGCTATTGCGAGGATGTGACGGCCAAGCGCAATGAGGAATTGCTGGCGAAGCTGGGCAAGCATTCACGCGGCAAAAGCTGCCTATACATCAACAAGCTGGCCGATGTTGATCTGGACGTGCTCGAAGAACTGGTCCGGGTGAATTGGGATGCGATGAACCGGGTCTATCCGCCCGCCTGATCAAATTCCGGCATACCATTGATAGCCGCGATCTTCCCAATAGCCGCCGTATCCTCCGCCGATATCGTCGAGCGATGCGACCGCTTCGATCCCGGTCAGGTATTTGGCGTGTTTGTAGCCGAGCTGTCGTTCAAGTCGCAGACGTAGAGGCGCGCCATTGCGAACGGGCAGTGCTTCGCCATTGAGCTGGTGAGCGATGATCGTTTGCGGATGATAGGCATCATCCATGTCGCAGCTTTCGTAATAGTCCCTGCCCGATATACTATCCGCGCAGCGAAACACGATGAAACGCGCTTCCTCGGTCGGCTGCGCTGCCTCGAGGATCGCGGAGAGCTGCGGCCCGGTCCATTCGCCGATTGCGCTCCAGCCTTCCACGCAATCGTGCCGGGTTATTTGCGTTCGCTGCGGGAGGGCACGGATGTCCTCCATCGACAGGCTCATGGGATTGGCGACGAGACCACCAACCGCGAGTTGCCAATTGGCAAAGCCTTCCGCCTCTGCCGCGCGATATTCATCCGTATCGACCGTTTGTGAACCATTGCCCCGGAAGAAGGGTGACACATCGGCGCGGCTGTACTCGGGAGCCATCGTGATGCGCCCGCCGCCCAGCGCGCGGTGGAGGCCGCGATGCCAGTTCTCGGCACCGTCGACGAGTTTTTCAAACAGGGCGGTGTCGCCGATCTTCGAGCAACCGGCGAGAAAAGCCGAACCTGCTGCGACAAGGAAATTACGGCGTCTCATGCTGGCTCTCCTGTCTCTTCACGGCCACCGGTGATCATCATCCTGATGTGCTTCACCGGCCCTGCGGCGAGCACCAGCAGGATGTGCATCACGAGAAATCCGGCGAGCAGCCAGGCGGCGATAAAATGCAGCGAGCGGGCGCTCTGACGGCCGCCGAACAGTTCCGTCATCCATGGCCATGCAGCCTCCATGCCGGGGCTCATCACCATGCCGGTAAAAATCATCAGCGGGATCAGTATCAGGATGACTGAAGCGTAAGCGATCTTTTGCAGGATGTTGTACTTGCCTTCGCCATGCTCGAAATTGAAGCGAGCGTGCTGCGTGATATCGGCCCAGATATTGGCCGGCTTCCATTCCTTCGCGCGAGCGAAAATGTCCCGCTTGAGATGGCCATTCACCAGCGCCGCAATCATGAAGGCGAGCAGACCAAAGGCAAAAACCAGCGAGAAAAGCACATGCCAGTCCCGCGCGGCGGCAAGGCTGTAATAGTCGGGGATGGTCATCCAGCCGGGGAAACGCGGCACTTCCAGCCAGGCATGCTCAGGCGCGAAGCCCCAGTCGCCCCAATATAGTCGCCTATGTCCGTTGGAGATGTTGAGCCCGCTCATGAACAGGATGATGACGCTGACCGCATTCACCCAGTGCCAGATGCGCGTGCTAAGCGCGTGGCGTTTCCTGACCTTGCTCATTGTGAAGCTCCCTCCCGCTCCAGATAAATGACGTCGCGATCCTGATCGAGCAGGTGCTGCCCGGAATCTACAAAGATGGATTGCCCGCTCGCCAGCGGTCCCTCGGCAAGGAACAGCGCGGCATCGGCGATTTCGCTCGCATGCGTGCGCCGCTTCAGCAGATTGAGCGTGTGGGAGCGTTCCGCTTCCTCTTCGCTTTGATCGTGGCTCGGCAGGATTGCGCCGGGCGCAAGAGTGTAGACGCGATCGTCGCCCGAATTCGCCATGGCGAGCATCTTGGCCGCCACATCACTCGCAGCCTTGCTCATCGTGTAGCTGAAGAAATCGGGGTTGAGATTCTCCAGCTTCTGGTCGGTAAATTGGATCACGCGTCGCCCACCAGCACTGCGCGCATTGGCGAGATAGGCTTGCGCCATAAGGGCGGGGCTGACGGCGTTGACGATCATATTGCGATGGTTCGTTACCGGATCCAATCCGGTTACTTCATCGGCTTTGAAAGTTGACGCGTTGTTTATCAGGCAACGCCAATCCGCCTGCGATGCGGCCAGATCGCGGATCATCGCAACCGCGGCATCGGTGTCGGACAGATCGCATTGAACCACTTCGGCGCTCGGCAAATCCGCCGCGAGTTCATCCGCAGCATCGCGCGAAGTGTTGCAGTGGATGATCACATGCCAGCCTGCCTCGGCAAACCGTTCCGTCATGGCTTTTCCAAGCCGTTTTGCGCCGCCGGTGATGAGGACTGATCTGGCTGTCATCGCTTCACACTAGAGCCGTGCGTGGCCCGCGCAAGCCTGCACCTTTGGATCAGCTTTCCGGCACCTTGCTGCGCAAATCTTCCAGCCAGACATCGGCCACCGCGTCGCTGGGGGCGCGCCAGTCGCCGCGCGGGGACAATGCACCACCGGCACTTACTTTGGGGCCGTTGGGTAGGGCGCTGCGCTTGAACTGGCTGAACTGGAAGAAGCGCTTCACGAAGTTTTCCATCCAGTGGCGGATGGTGCCCAAATCGTATTCGTTCTTTCCGGCTTCAGGGAAGTCATGCGGCCACAGGCCAGCTTTGGCATCTTTCCACGCATGCCAGCACAGGAATGCGACATGGCTCGGACTCTGGCCCCAGCGGATGGTGTGATGCAGGAAGAAGTCGTTAAGTTCGTAAGGCCCGATGATGCTTTCGGTCGACTGAATCGATCCGTCTTCGGCAGCAGGTACAAGCTCGGGAGAGATTTCCGTACCGAGCACCTCTTCAAGCACCGCGTCGCATTGCTTGTCGAACTGGTCGGTGCGCGTGCACCAGCGGATGAGATACTGGATGAGCGTCTTGGGTACGCCCGCATTCACGGCATAATGACTCATCTGGTCGCCCACGCCATAGGTGCACCAGCCCAGCGCCAGCTCCGACAGATCGCCAGTCCCGATCACAAAGCCGCCGTGATGATTGGCAAGGCGGAAAAGGTAGTCGGTGCGCAGGCCCGCCTGCACATTCTCGAAAGTCACATCATGCACCGGCTCGCCATCGGCGAAGGGGTGGTTCATGTCTTCGAGCATTTGCCGCGCGGCGGGCTTGATATCGATTTCCTCCGCCGTGGTGCCGAAGACTTCCATCAGCTTCCAGGCGTTCGACTTGGTGCCGTCCGAGGTGGCGAAGCCGGGCATCGTGTAAGCGCGGATGGTGGAACGCGGCAGGCCGAGCATGTCGCATGCCTTGGCCGCCACAATCAGTGCATGGGTGGAATCGAGACCGCCCGATATGCCGATCACCAAAGATTTGGGATTGGTCGCCTTCATCCGCCGCGCGAGGGCATCGACTTGGATATTGAAGGCTTCGTAGCAATCCTCGTCTAGCTTCTCCTGCCTGTTGGGCACGAAAGGGAAGCGGCGGATCGCGCGCTCCAGACCGATATCGCCTTGCCCATATTGGTGATCGAAGCCGACCACGCGGAAACTGTCTTCAGGCCGCCCTGCATCTTCTGCCGCATCGTTGAATGTGCCCATGCGCATGCGCTCATTCAGGATGCGGCGCGTGTCGATATCGGTAACGCACCGCTCAGGCTCCAGCTCGAAACGCACGCTTTCGACCATCAGATCGCCGAGTTCATAGACCATGCCTTGGCCATCCCAGCTGAGGTCCGTCGTGCTCTCGCCAAAGCCGCTGGCGGAATAGGCATAGGCGCAGACCGAGCGGCTGGAAGAGGCGCGGCAGAGCATGTGGCGCTCATCCGATTTGCCGATTGTGATATTGCTGGCAGAGAGGTTGAGCAGGATCGTCGCGCCCGCAAGCGCTGCCATGGTGCCGGGCGGATTGGGGCTCCAGTAATCTTCGCAGATTTCTATCCCGAAGATGAAGCCGGGCAGGTTGGTCGCGGAGAAAATGACATCGGTTCCGAAGGGAATTTCCGCGCCGTTGACGAGAATCCACAGATCGCGGCAATTGTTGCCCCGGGCGAAATAGCGCTTCTCGTAGAATTCGCGGTAGTTCGGGAGGTAGCTCTTGGGCACTGCGCCGAGCACTTCGCCATGCGCGATGACGACCGCGCAATTGTAGATGCGGCCATTGCGGCGCAGCGGCGCACCGATGACCAGTACCGGTGTCATCGTTTCGCTGGCCGCGCGAATGATCTCGATATGCTTCTCGACCGCTTCCAGCATCGCAGCCTGCAAATGAAGATCGTCTATCGCGTAGGAAGACAGGCAGAGCTCCGGATAGAGCAGCAGGTCGACATTCCGATCATGCGCGGCGCGGGCCTGTTCGATGATCCCTTCACAATTGTAGGCAACGTCAGCGGTCCGGCAGCGCGGTGTTGCGGTAGCCACACGGACAAAGCCATGAGCGTGCATGTCGTGAAAGTCGAAAGAGGCTTCGCTCATGTCGGTGTCGCTTTCTGCGTTGTCTTCGGCAGGTTCAAGAAAATCGGCAGGCTCGCATATGCCCAGCTCGGCAAGGCGTTTTTGTGTGGGTTTGCGTGGCACTTTGCCTTTGGCTTCCCAGCCATAGACGGTGCGGCTGGGCCAGGGTTCCGGCTCGCCGTAGCGCTGCCCGAATTCTTCCGCGCTGAGCGGCGGATCATGCGCTTCGCGCCACGCCCGGATTTTCTGGCCTGCCAGATGCATGAGACGGCGAGTATCCGAAAAGGATACTCTCTGCAAGGTCGATGGAATTAGAAACGCAAAACGCCGCCGCTCGGAGGGGGGAGAGCGACGGCGTTGCTTTGGGGGCACTCATATCTTCGCGCAGGAAGGGCGCGCTGTTACATGAGGCCCGTTAGAGGTTAGGAATTAACGGCAGCGTGCTTCACCGCGGTCGATCTCGCGACCCAGCAGGCCACCGAGAGCCGCGCCAAGGATCGTGCCAACGGTGCGGTCGCGCCCACCGTCGATTTCGCGGCCGATGAGGGCGCCACCTGCGGCACCGATGATGAGGCCGGTCGTGCCGTTATCGCGTTCGCAATAGTAACGGCCGTCGCGGCCCTGCCAGACACGGTCACCACGGCGCACACGGCGCGGTTCGTAATAGCGTCCACGGTCGTCATACACCCGGTCCCGGCGCTGGTCGCGGCGGCAGGCGCGGCGATCGCGGCGGCGCTCGTAACGGTCGCACCGGTCGTAGCGGTCGTACCGATCATAACCGGAGTGGTTGTTGTGATAGCCATGTGCCGGGGCCCAAGCAGGCGGGCCACCCTGCGCCATGGCGGGTGTTGCGGGGAGAGCCAGCGCAGTGGCTGCAGCGAGAGCGAGCAATGGTTTCTTCATGGCCTCATTTACCTTTCCGATTCGACACGTGCGGTGTCGGTGAAAAGGATGTATCGTTCAGTAAAACCCAACCGCAGATGAACAGATCGTTGGGATTTCCATTCAGAGACGAAGTGTTTTTCTGCTGCGATCAGTGGTGCTTATGTGCCGTAATCGCAATCCAGTCGCGCACCGTTCCATCGGCCCCTTCGCCCTCCCAGATGCGCTCCTCCGCGATCGTAAAGTCCGCCTCGCGATAGCGTTCCACGATCCATTCGCGATCGGGAAAATTGTGCAACCGACCGAGCAGGCAGCGTCCTTCGCCATCGCCGAGTTTATAGCTCGCATAATGCCATCCGCCGGGCCGCAATGCGCGATGGATACGGCCGAGAATATCGGGGAGCTCGGCGCGTGCGACATGCAGCAGGCAGGCATGCGCCCAGATGGCATCGTACTCGGCCTCGGCTTTGAGTTCATCGAAGCGCATAAGACGCGCACCCACGTCAAATCGCTCGTTGGCTTTGCGAACCATGGCAGCGACACCATCGGTCGCATCGACCTCGAAGCCCAGCTCCAGCATCCGGGCAGCATCCCGCCCGCCTCCGCAACCCAGTTCCAGAATGCGTGCGCCTGGCTCCAACAGGCTGAGGAAGGCGTCGAGATCACGGCTTGGTGCTTGTCCGGGATCCAGAGTGAAACGTGGAGCGGCTTTCTCGTAGAAATCGATGGTCGCGGGATCGGTCATCAATCGGTGAATGCGGTTTCAGGCTGGGCAAAGCAAGAGATGGCACTTAGGATTGCTGCGGGGGGAATTTACATGACATCACATTCTGCTGGGCTCGCGCCCGTCACATCGGGTGAACGGATCGGTGAATTGGACGTTCTGCGCGGCTTTGCGCTGCTCGGCGTGCTGATCGCCAACTTGTTCTGGTTTTCGATAGTCTTACTGTCGACGCCGGTCCCGCGCATGGATGCAATTTTTGAAGATCCTGTGCATGCACCGATCCTGTTTGCGGTCGATTGGCTCGTGTCGGACAAGGCAAACACCACTTTTGCGACTCTGTTCGGCATGGGCTTCTGGGTGCAGATGCAACGGATAAAAGATCGCGGTGGCGCTTTCTCGGCAACTTACCTGCGGCGGCTATTCATCCTGATGGCGTTCGGCCTGGTGAATATCCTGCTGATCTGGCCGTGGGACATCCTGTTCATATATTCCTTGGCGGGGATATTGCTGTTCCTGCTGCGCAATCTGCCCTTCCGGGTCATGTTGGGGCTTGGCCTCCTTCTGGTTTTTGCGCGCCCCGTGCTCGAATATCTGGCTCAGGTCGGAGGGTTCGAGGCTATCGGCGAACAGGCTTTCACGAAAGAGGCTGCTGCCGCCCGTAACGCGGTGTTCGTGGGTGGAACCTATCCGGAATGGGTTGCTGAGGCTTGGCAGCTCTTCTGGGTCGGGGGCATCAAGAGCCTCGCGATCAGCAATTGGGTTTTTTACGCCCTTGGCCGCTTTCTCATCGGCGCGAGCATCGTGCGGTCTGGCTGGCTCGACAACATCCCTGAGAAGCTTCCAAAGCTGCGCAGGGCTTTCTTCGTATTCCTACTTGTCGGACTTATATTCGAAGGGCTTTATGCCGCTCACATTTTCGAGAACGAGCTGCTGGGTGGCCTGCTGCACGCAGGCAGTTCCTATGCGCTCGCGATGGGTTATGGCATCGGCCTAATCCTGTTCTTCAATTCGCCAACGCTGCGCAGCATGGTGGTGCCTTTCGCCCCTGTTGGGCGTATGGCGCTGACCAACTACATGGTCCAAGGCGTCTTTATCGGATTTGTCCTTTACGGCTTTCACGGCGGCATGGCGCTGGCAGGAACCATCGAGCCGCAGACGGCCCTTATGGCGGCCGTGCTGTTCTTTATTGCGCAGGTAGCGTTCAGCCACCTCTGGCTGGCGCGATACAGGTTCGGGCCATTGGAATGGCTTTGGCGGGGGCTGACCTATGGCAAGTTCACGGATATCCGGAACCCGCCGGAAGGGCGCCCTCAGCCAGCCTGAGCATCCTCAGCCGCTTCGCGATCGCGCTGGGCACGGCTTTTCTTCTCTGCGGCGGTTTTCAGCTGGCCGCACGCCGCATCGATATCGCGTCCGCGCGGGGTGCGCACGGGTGCGCTAATGCCGCCTTCGAACACGATGTTAGAGAAGGCCTTGATCCGCTCCGGCGTTGAGCACTCGTAGACGGCACCCGGCCAAGGGTTGAAAGGAATGAGGTTCACCTTCGCGGGAAGCTTGTATTCCTTCAGCAGGCGGACAAGCTCGCGCGCATCTTCGTCGCTGTCGTTCTTGTCCTTCAGCATGACGTATTCGAAGGTAATGCGGCGTGCGTTGCTGGCGCCCGGATAATCGGCGCAGGCCTGCAGCAATTCCTCGATGCCGTATTTCTTGTTGATCGGCACGATCTCGTCACGAATGTCCTTGGTCACCGCATGGAGCGAGACGGCAAGGTTCACGCCGATCTCCTGTCCGCAGCGCTCCATCGCCGGGACAACGCCGCTGGTGGACAGCGTGATGCGGCGCTTGGAGAGGGCCAGGCCGTCGCCATCCATCACCAGCTGCAGCGCGCTTTTCACATTGTCGAAATTGTACAGCGGCTCACCCATGCCCATCATCACGATGTTGGTGAGCAGGCGGCCATCGGCGGTGTATTCGGCTTCGCTTTCCTCTTCGGCGAAATCCATCTTGCCCTTGGGCCATTCGCCCAGCGCATCGCGCGCGAGCATGACCTGGCCGACGATTTCGCCCGGCGTGAGGTTGCGCACCAGGCGCATGGTGCCGGTGTGGCAGAAGCGGCAATTGAGCGTGCATCCGACCTGGCTGGAAACGCACAAGGTTCCGCGATCGGCATCGGGGATGAAGACCATCTCGAATTCGTGGCCATCAGCGGTTTTAAGGAGCCACTTGCGCGTGCCGTCGGTCGAATGCTGCGCCTCGACCACTTCGGGCCGGCCGATCACAAACCGTTCGGTGAGCCATGGGCGCATGGTCTTGGCGATATCGGTCATCGCCTCGAAATCGGTGACGCCGCGATGGTAGAGCCAGTGGAAGACCTGCTTGGAGCGCAGCTTCGCCTGCCGCGCATCGAGGCCGGCGCCTTCAAACAGGGCTGCGATGTCTTTCTTCGGCAGACCGATCAGGTCCACGCGGCCATCTTCGCGCGGCGTGATGTCACGCGCGACGGGAACGGGGTCAACCTGCCCCGGAATGCTCATGAGTGTCGTATCTGCCATGGGTGGCGCGCATATAGTGCGACTTGTCCGCCTTGGCTAGCTTTGCCGCTACTGCGCGCAGCCAACCCGTGCTGCGTCCATGGCGGTTGCCGCGCCATCAAGGCTGTAGCGATCGGTAAACCGATTGCCGCGGGCATCTGTCGCGCTGATGGTCATGCGGCTGGCAGAACGCATGGCGGAAACGATTTCCCCATCCGCGCGCACGTCGGTCGCCCAGGCATCGCCTTCGCCTGCAGTGAGGACGAAGCGCCGTCCGCCCACGGCGAGGGCCACGCGGGGATTGTCGGACAATTCGCGGCTCAGGCGAAAATGCACCTGCCCGCGCACATTTCGATCAGGCCACGTGCCCACACTGGCGAAAGGCACGAAGTCGAGCCCCGCGCCGCCTTCTGCCGCCGCGATTGCATAACAGCGCGGCGTTTCGGGATCGCGGAAAGCGCCCCAATCGCCAAACACGCCAAGGCTGTCGCGCGCGGTTGCGGGCAGCGAAATCGCCAAAATCGTGAGCGGGATAAGCCAGCGGAGCATACCTGTTATATAGGCGCATATTACGACGGCTGTGAATCCCGAAAATCGGACTCAATTCGTCCGGTTTTTCTGGCTTTTTACCGGCATTTCCCCTATATGAATGAGGACGGAGGGGGTTCTCCTAAAAACCCGATAAACATAAGGACGCCCGCGGGATAACGCCGCGCGGCGAGGAGAGAGATGAGCCTGTTTGCCGATTATAACCTGCCCTTCGCCATCGCGCTGGGGGTAATGGCTTTGCTTACGCTTTTGCAGGTGATCGGGCTGGGCGATTTCGATTTTGGCGGCGATGTCGATCTCGATGCCGGCGCCGACGGGGAAATTGCCGATCCGACCTCTGCCGGGATTGGCGGAGCAATCACGACCCTGCTCGGGCTTGGTAAAGTGCCGTTCTTCGTGTGGCTGATTGTCTACCTGTTGCTTTTCGCCGTCATCGGGATGAGCATTCAGGCCTTTGCTACGGACCTGACCGGAACGCCGCTGTTTGCCTGGCTCGCCGCGCTGATTGCCGGGGGTGCCAGCATCCCTGTCACCGCCACGCTGGTTCGGCCGCTCGGTCGCCTGCTGCCGCAGGATGAAACAAGCGCGGTCAGCCTCAACACGCTGGTCGGAAAGCGCGCCGTCATCACCGATGGCACGTCGGAGAAAGGCTCTGCCGCCCGCGCACGGGTGCGCGATCATCACGGCCAGACGCATTATGTCATGGTTGAGCCGCATGAGGATGCCAGCGTGATCCCCGCTGGAGATGAAGTTCTATTGGTACGCCGGGAGGGGAATGTGTTCTTCGGTGTGCCGCTGGCCGAGCGCAAGCTCGCCCCGATGGGGAATTGAGCACGCTCAGGCCAGTCCACCAGTTCACAATAAGGAGAAGAAATGGATAGTTTGTTCGACGCCGGAATGGTCGGCATAATCGGAGTGGTGGTTGCGGTAATCGCGATCTTCCTCTTCCTCATCAAGCTTTATCGCAGGGCGTCGAAGGAGACCGCCTTTGTCCGGACCGGTGTCGGCGGGGAAAAAGTCGTCATGAATGGCGGCGCGCTTGTCTTCCCGATTTTCCACGAAACCATGCCGGTCAATATGAACACGCTCGTGCTGTCGGTGATCCGCCGCGATGCCGAGGCGCTGATCACGCTCGACCGCTTGCGGATCGACGTGAAGGCGGAATTTTATGTCCGCGTGAAGCCCGATGGTGAAGCCATCGCCATGGCCGCGCAGACGCTGGGCCAGCGCACGATGCAGCCGGAAATGCTGAAGGACCTTGTCGAAGGCAAGTTCGTGGACGCGCTGCGCTCCGTCGCTGCCGGTATGACGATGAACGAGCTGCATGAGCAGCGTGCCGACTTCGTGCAAAAGGTGCAGCAGGTCTCGTCAAACGACCTCGCGATGAACGGGCTTGAGCTGGAATCGGTCTCGCTGACCGGTCTCGACCAGACCTCGATCGAGCATTTCAATGCCAACAACGCCTTCGACGCCGAAGGTCTCACCAAGCTGACCGAGCAGATCGAGGCGCGCAAGAAACTGCGTAACGACATCGAGCAGGACACGCGCGTGCAGATGGAGGCCAAGAACCTCGAAGCCGACCAGCGCAGCTTCCAGATCAGCCGTGATACCGAATATGCGCGCCTTGAGCAGGAACGCGAAGTCGAAGTCCGGCGTGCATCGCAAATGTCCGAAATCGCCAGCCAGCAGGCCGAGCGCCAGCGTGAGGCCGACGCGGCACGGATCGAGGCGAAGAAACTTGTCGATGCTCAGCAGATCGAAGCTGACCGGCTGGTGGAAGAGGCACGGATCGACCAGGTTCGCGCACTTGAAATCGCCCGGCAGGAACAGCAGATTGCTGTCCAGAACAAGTCGCGCGAGGAAAGCCAGGCAAAGGCAGAGGCAGACGAGGCACGTGCCAAGGCGGTGCAAGCCGAAGAACAGGTCGCAACAGCGCGTGAAAGCGAGATTGCAGAGCGTCAGAAGAAGATCGAGCTGATCGAAGCGGCCAAGCAGGCCGAGCGTGATGCGATCAAGATCCGCGTCGATGCCGAGGCCGACAAGGATGCAGCCATCAACCGCGCTGAAGCCGCTCGCCGCGAGGCAGAGGGTGAAGCCGATGCGGTGAAACTGCGCGCCGAAGCCGACCGTGTGAAGTTCGAAGTGGAAGCCGAGGGCCAGCGCGCCGTCAACGAAGCTGCGAACATCCTTTCGATGGACCAGATCAGCCTGCAGACTAAGCTTGCCCTGCTGAAGGTTCTGCCGGAAGTCATCCGCGAAAGCGCCAAGCCGATGGAAGCGATCGACTCGATCAAGATCGTGCAGGTCGATGGCCTCACCCAGCGCTCTGGCGCACCCGGCTCGACCGGCGGCGCAGGCGTGGGCGCTGGCTCGGGAAACCTCGCCAATGATGCGGTGGCAGCAGCGCTCGCCTACCGCGCACAGGCACCGGTTCTCGATGGGCTCATGAAAGAGCTGGGCCTCGACGGCTCCTCGCTCGGCAAGATCGTCGAAGGCGCTGCCAAGGGCGATCAGGATGCGATGACGCAGCTGAGCGCACAAGTGACCGATGCAGAGAACCTGCCTTCGCTTTTCGATCCCGAAAGCGGTGATGGCGACGCTGAGGATACGGACGCCAAAGCGACTGAGTAAGCTTATTCTCGGCTCAATCCAGCAAAGGCCCCCGGTTCGCGCCGGGGGCCTTTTTGTTGCACTGCGGCAAAGCATGGGCCACATCGACCCCATGACCAGGCGCTCCGAACCGAAATCCAGGCAAGTGCTCGTTCTGCAAGGCGGCGGTGCGCTCGGCGCCTATCAGGCGGGCGTCTATGAAGCGATGCATGGCGCGGCGCTGGAGCCTGACTGGGTTGCGGGCATATCCATCGGTGCGATCAATGCCGCGCTGATCGCCGGAAACCCTCCCGAGCAGCGCGTGGAGCGGCTGCGCGCCTTCTGGGAGAAGGTCAGCTCCGAACTTCTGGGGATTGCCCCCGCCGATCATGGCCCCGCGCGCCGCTGGTTCAACGAAATTGCGGCCGGTACCGTCGCAACGATCGGTGCGCCGGGGTTCTTCCGGCCGCACAATTTCTTCGCGCCGAGTGCCGATGCACTGCTGCAGACGATCAGCATGTATGACACCTCGCCCCTGCGTGAGACACTACTCGAGCTGGTCGACTTCGACCTGCTGAACGACGGGCCGATGAAAGTCAGCCTTGGCGCAGTGAATGTGCTGACGGGCAATTTCTGCTGGTTCGACAACCGCGAACAGCGGCTGGAGCCGGAACACGTCATGGCGAGCGGCGCGCTGCCTCCGGGATTTCCGCCGGTGATCATCGAGGGACAGCCCTATTGGGACGGCGGCCTCGTCTCGAACACGCCGCTGCAGCACGTCATCGACACTGCCGAACGCTGCGACATGACCATCTACCAGGTCGATCTGTTTCACTCTCGCGGAGAACTGCCGCGAGATCTATCGCAAGTGCTCCAGCGGGAGAAAGACATCCGCTATTCCAGTCGCACGCGCTACAACACCGATGCTGCACAGCAGCTGGAAGAGCTGCGACTGGCCGCAGCGCGGCTTTGCGAGAAGCTGCCCGATGACCTGCGCGATGACCCGGATTTGCGCGCGCTTACGAGGATCGAGCCGCCAGGCGTCATGCGGGTCATGCATTTGATCAACCGGCGCGAGCCGCATCAAAGCTTTTCCAAGGATTACGAATTCTCGCGCGCGACGGTGAACGATCACTGGAGCGGCGGCGCGTCCGATATGGCGCTTTCGCTCGATCACCCGATGTGGACGGGACGCGACATGGAGCATCGCGGGATTATCGCCTATGACTGCACCAATCCCGACGGCGCGCGCATGCGCGGACCGGACGGGGTGCAGATTTTCGCGGAGAGCGAAGCGGCCAAATAAACGCTCCCTCTGCTGGGCAGAGCGATGGTGCCAAGGGCTCTCTACTGCGGATTAAACGCGGGGACCTGTGGAAGGGATACCACACCGCGTTCAGTCAGCGGCTCGCCCAGTGTGAAGTCGCAGGGCATTTGCCGCTCCGTCCCGTCCAGCAGACCGATGGTGATATTCCCGCCAGCGGTGCAGATTGCCTGTAAATCCGCGTATGCCGCATCATCCAGCGTCGCGATCGGGTGGCCCGCCACTGCCGCGATTTGCGGACTACCCGCCAGCGCGCCGCAGCCTGCAGGCGTATCCAACTGGAAGATCGGTCCGTACCAGTAGAAGCCGAACGGCTCGCCATTTGTCCTGTCCGCACACGCCGAATCGAGAAGCGGCATCAGCAAGCTGCGCGCGCGAAGATGGGGCGTCGAGCGTTCTGCGATACCGACACCCATCCGCTCCAATTCCGACATCACGACGGTCCATCGCCGCGATCCACTCTCGGCGACGATCGCTGCAATGGCAGGGCGCTCCCACAGATCGGCCATGCCAATTGCTTCCGCAAATGTCTGGTGGTCGTAAGTGCCTTCATATTCTTCGTCGGCCAGGCGGATCGTCTCACGCCATCCCGCGGCCACAGAAGAGGCACGTTCCGCGTCGGCAAGATAGAGCTCGGTCAGGGTTTGAAGCAGGGCGCCGCAATCATACCTCTGCGACCAGTCGAGCGTTGCCAGCTCGGCCAGAGCAACTCCGCCCACCTCAGCCAAGGACGCGCGGCATCGGTTGAGCCAGTCGGTCAGTCGCAGTCCGAATTCTTCCTGATCCGTCCAGCCGAGCTCAAGCGCCCCAATAGCGCCCAGATATTCGGCGCCACCCTCATAAAACCAGATCGGCGTATTGGGTCCGGGTTGAACAATGCCGCTTTGCCAGAAATGCACCCCTTCATGCAGGACCAGGGAACGCGTGTAGGAGGCCGCGCCGGGCGCGGCAGGATCGAATTGAGCATTGGAAAAACGAAGCGACACCATCCCGTCAGCGGTCACATTTGCAAGTAGCTGTTGGTCCTGTTCGCCATGCCTGCTCGCAACATAGAAAGGTTCGCTCCGCACCAGATCATCTGCCGGACCAAGAGTCTGGTCGAGCCACTCGAATGATCGCGCAGCCGCATCGAGAATAAACGCATCGAGTTCGGGGTTGATCTCCGGATCACGCGCAAACCGCACGCCGTTTTGCTCGATGATCATCTCTGGAGGGCCGATAAAGAGATAGCCGCGAGGCAACTCTCGCGTGGGCAAGCGTGCCCAGTCGGAAGACTCTCCCGCGAACTCGAGTGACGCGTCCCAGGCCCGCATGTCTGGATAAATTGCAGGAGCAAACAGCATGCGGCCTTCGCCCAGACGGAAATAGAACTGGTGTTGAAACGCCGCCACAGGGGGGATCTGCACTAATCGGAAGCGTACTTCGCTGAACGGCTGGTCACTTGCCAAAGCGCCACGTGTGAAGCGCACGCCTTGTGTAAGCACCTGCAACGCTCCCGTCTCGACGACAGTAGGATCGAGGAGACGCAGAGTGTCAACTTCGCGCGAAAGCTGCATGGTCACCAGCAGATCTTCGCCATCGGGCTCTACGGAAATCGTGGCATGGGGACGGGGTTCGCCGCCCAGTCGTTCCATCACTTGCATCTGTGCAGAGGCAGGGGCGGCACAAAGGGCGGCCAGCAAAAAAAGCAGGTAGAAGCGCATCATTCCTCCGGATAAGTGATTGCGATAACTTCCCATTCTTTTGATCCGCCGGGAAGCCTTACCGTGCGCAAATCCCCCACTTCCGCACCGCGCAGGGCCTTCGCCATGGGGCTGGACCAGCCAAGCTTGCCTTCGCCTGCATCCTGTTCGTGATCGCCCACCAGTGTGACGTTACGCTCTTCATCGTCCTCGTCGGCGATTGTCACCGTCGCGCCGAAGAAGACGCGGCTCTTGTCCGGCTGCTGGCGAGGATCGACGACCTTGGCGTGCTTCATGACCTTGGCGAGGAAGGACAGCTCCCGGTCGATTTCGCGCATGCGCTTGCGGCCATAGAGGTAATCGCCGTTTTCGCTGCGATCGCCATTGCCCGCCGCCCAGCTGACAATCTCGGTGATTTCTGGCCGTTCGGTGCCGAGGAGGTGATCGTAGCGCGCCTTCAGTGCTGCGAGACCGGCGGGAGTTATGGGATTAGTGCCTTGGGACATATCCCGCAGCGATTAGCTCAGCTTACCGTCCGGCGATAGAGGTGCCATGTTGCATACCCCAGCACAGGCAGGGCGATAAACAGGCCGAGGAAAGCGGGCACCATCGCCAGAAACAACAGGCCCGCAATAGTGATCGCCCAGCCGATCAGTACGGTGCGATTGTCCCTGAACGCAGTCATGCTCGCGATGATCGCACTGATGAAATCGACATCCCGGTCTACCAGCATGGGTAGGCTGATGACGGTGATGACGTAGAAGAACAGGCAGATGAGTGCGCCGACCACGCTTCCGACCGCCAGCATCGCCAGTCCCACCGGTGTCGCTAGTGCGGTCAGGCTTTCCCCGCCCATTCCGCTCTCGGCCATGAAGATTGCGAAAATCCCATGCGCGATGATGACCCAGAAACTGAAGGCGACGAACAATATCCCGCCCATCAGCAACAATTGCTGATCGCCTCTTCCGTTGAGCGCGCCAAGCACGGCGCTCCAGCGCATGGGCAGGGATTGTTCTCGGCGGCGGCTGACTTCGTAAAGGCCCACGGCGGTAAACGGCGCCACGAGAGGAAAGCCCGCAATCGCCGCGATCCACCAAACGACTTCACCTTCGCTATACACCGCGAGGTACAGGAACACGCCAGTTGCGACATAGATCGCAGCAAAGAACAGCCCGAAAAGAGGCGCTGCAGCAAAATCGCGCCATCCCGCAACGAGTGCTGCGTGCAAGTCAGAAAAGCTGAGGTCCTTAGCTATTCGGACAGCTGGCCCCGCGCCGGTCTCGTGCATTGTGCAATCCTCCCACCAGCGTAATGCGCGAAAGGATGCCGGGCTACATTGATGCAGATCAAATGGGGCGGTTGGCCCAATCGAGGCTGGGCTGGACCCAGGCCTCATGCGGGGTGAAGATCAATCCGTGCTCGAGGCCTGTTTCGGTCACAATCTCTTCAAAGGATGCGAGCCGCTCGGACTGCTCGGCCACTGGGGCGCAAGTCCCGGCCAGCCTTGTATCGCTGCTGTCGCGAATGGAGAGCACATGGCCATTGAACTCACGGCCGTCACTCAAGAAAGTCTCATTCACCCCGGATGAGCATCCTGCGAGCAAGACGTAGCGCAATTGCGGGCCGACCATCGTGTCGGACACGAGGCTGGCGATAAATGCGCCCTTCGATGCGCCGATTATCGTAATGTTTTCAGGCGGCACGCCGCGATCGAGAAATTCGAGGACTAGCTCGCTGATCTCGTCGGCATGCGCGTAAGGATCAGCATCAGCCTCGCGCAAAGGCGCGGTGACCTCGAACCCCTCATCGCGAAAGGTCGAGACAATATCGTCAAACCGATATTCGCCATATCGCTCGCTAACGGCGGGCAGACCATCTTCCACGATCCGACCGTGGAGATAGATGAGGTGCTGGGATTGCGAATTCCGTCCTTCGGGCGCGCCGCCCTCGCATGCTGCCAGCGCGGAAGCTGCCGCAAGCGAAAGCGTCGCCCCGAAAAACCTGCGGATCACCGCAGGAATTCAGTCACATTGCGGCTACGACCGGTCGTGGCGCGCTCTGGGTAGAGCTGTTCGTAAACCACCGCGTTCTCGATCACGCGCTGGACGTAGTTCTTCGTCTCGAAGAAGCCGATTTCCTCGATCCAGCGTAGCCAGTCGCCGGTCTGGCGCGGATCGCCGTTTTCGCGCAGCCAGCGGTTCACATTGCCGGGGCCTGCGTTGTAAGCGGCGATGGCGAGCGGGTAGCTGCCGTCGTAATAGTCGACCAGCCGTTCGATATGGTTGGAACCGAGCTGCATCGAATATTGCGGATCATCGAGCAGGCGGCTGGGCGAATAGCTCATGTTCGCACGGCGCGATTCCTCACGCGCGGTGGCGGGCATGAACTGCATGATGCCGCGTGCACCAGCGTGGCTGATGGCATTTTCGGCAAACTGGCTTTCCTGCCGCGCGATCGAGTGGATCAATGTCCAGTTGGTCCCGGGAGGAGTTTGCAATGTCGGGAAGCCGATGCGGGTGAAGCCTTCATGGCCATCCGCTGCCGCAGCATCGGCGAGGTTCACCGCCAGGTCGCGGCGACCTATTTCGCGCGCCAGCTCTGCCACAAGCAAATGCTCACCCATGGTCTCCGCCTGATCGGCGATGCCGCGATAGAAGCGGATGCCGGTGGACCATGGCGCGTCGCGCGCGACTTCAGCCGTGGCGCGGGTGATGGGGGCGGAAAGGAATTCGCGGCGCTCTTCATCGGTGGGCGAGCCATCGGGCGCGGCGGCATAGGCCGGAATGTCGCGGCCGAGGCGCTGGAGTGCCAGTAGGCCGTAGAAGCGGTCATGATATTGCGCCGCCATATCGTAATAACGGTTCGCCTGCTCGGTCATACCGGCGCGGGCATAGGCCTCGCCGGCCCAGAAAAAGCCCTTGGAGCGGGTCTGGCTGGTGCGAGCGGCAGCGCCATATTGGTAGAACAGGGGTGCGGCCGTCGCGCCATCGCCCTGCTGCCAGAGTGCATTCGTGCCCCCCAGCCACATGAGCGAGGTATAATCGTCGCGCAGGCGATATTCCATCGACGAGATGTCTTCGCCGTCGGCAAAGGCTTCGGTTGCGCGCTGGGCGATGCGGACGGAATCGCTGCGCCCTGCATTGCGGGCGACGGCGAGCAGCTCTGTAATCCAGCGGGTGCGATCGAAGGGCAGGGAGGAAAGCTCGGGGCTATCCGCGATCAGCCGAACGGCGCTCGCTGGCGAGCCTTCCAGACGCAATTCGCGGCTGCGGTTATAGAGATATCCCGGATCGCTCATCGCGCCAGCGGCAGAAGTCGCTCCATCGCCGCCCTCGAGAATGGCG
The DNA here is from genome assembly GCF_027912455.1 of Aurantiacibacter sp. MUD61. NCBI lineage: Bacteria > Pseudomonadati > Pseudomonadota > Alphaproteobacteria > Sphingomonadales > Erythrobacteraceae > Aurantiacibacter > Aurantiacibacter sp. MUD61. The sequence goes on along the minus strand of NZ_CP115446.1, from coordinate 2,888,776 downwards.
AGGCGTGCGGTGAAAACCGGTCGCTCCGCAGCAGAAGTGCGCGGCAATTGGCGAGCGGCGGCCTCAGGCTCACGCTGCCACAGCAGTGCATTCATGCGTTGGTCGTGGTCATCCTGGCTGAAGTTGTTGCCATAGGTCGCGAAAATCGTCGCCTCGGCAGTGGGGCTCATCTCGCCGCCGCGCCATGCTTCCAGCGCCCAGCGCTGCGAGCCTTCGCGGTCGGTGCCCATCAGGGCGAGCGAAAGATGCGCCTTGGCGAAATTGGTGACAGGCTCCTGCTCGGCGAAAAAGGCGCGCAGCAGATGGGGATCGGTGAATTCTTGCCGCAGCCGATGCTCGGCGCGGGCGCGCAGGGTCGTTTCATCGGGGAAGCCCGGGTTCTGGATCAGGAAATTGGCATATTCGACAAAGGAAATACGCGGTGCCGGTTCACCATCCTCGCGCGCATTGTCTTCCCACAAGCGTTCCCACCGCGCGATTTGCGGAGCCATCGGCCCCGGTCCTTCGGCGACCAGATTGGCGCGATTGCGATCCCATTCGGCAGAGTCCTGCGCGAGCAGCGTTGCGGGGGTTGCCATGGCGGCCATGGCGATGAGCGAAACAAGTGAATTGCGAACCATGCTGGACATTATGTGTGGCCTCTCCTTATCAGGCCCTGAATGAATTCAATCTAACCGCTTGGGAGCGGCATTTATGTTTTCCGGATCGATACCTGCGCTGGCAACCCCGTTTAAGGACGGTAGCTTTGATGAAGATGCGTATCGCCGATTTATCGACTATCAAATAGACAATGGAACCAGCGGGTTGGTTCCCTGCGGAACGACCGGCGAAAGCGCGACATTGGATAATGACGAGCATCACAAGGTGATCGCCGTCTGCGCAGAGCAATCGGCGGGCAGGGTGCCGGTGATTGCGGGCGCGGGCTCCAACGATACGCAGACAGCGCTATGGCATTGCAAGGAGGCGCAGATTGCCGGGGCAGACGCGCTGCTGCTGGTCGCACCCTATTACAATCGCCCGTCGCAGGATGGGCTGCTCGCGCACTTCAGCTATCTGGCCGAACGCACCGATCTGCCGATCGTGCTCTACAATGTGCCCGGCCGTACGGTGACCGACATCAAGCCCGAAACGGTGATCGAACTGCACCGCCGCTTTCCGGAGAAAATCGTGGCGATCAAGGATGCGAGCGGAGACCTCTCGCGCGTTGTCACCCACCGCATGGGTGCAGGGCCGGACTTCTGCCAGCTTTCTGGAGACGATCCGCTGGTCCTCGCCGGATATGCGCTCGGACAGGTCGGCTGCATCTCGGTAACTGCCAATGTCGCGCCCAAACTCTGCGCCGATTTCCACGCAGCAGCAGCGAGCGGCGATTTCGAGACCGCCCGCGCGATCAACGAAAAGCTCTACCCGCTTCACGCCGCCATGTTCGCAGAACCATCCCCCGCACCGGCGAAATACGCGCTGAGCAAACTGTTCGACTGGTTCGACCCGGAGGTGCGGATGCCGATCGTGCCATGCAGCGATGCGGCGAAAGCCCAGATAGACGAAGCGATGGAGTTGGCTGGGATTACCTAGCTGCGTCATTGCGAGCGGAGCGAAGCAATCCAGCTCCAGGACTCGCAATAAACTTGCAATTTGAAGATGGATTGCCGCGTCGCCTCCGGGCTCCTCGCAATGACAAAACTGGGAATGCCATGAAACGCCAAATCCTCCTCACCGCCGCCGCTTTAGCGCTCACATCCTGCTCGACTATGCCCAACGTCGGGCAGCCTACGATCGATGAGCTCGCGCGGCAGTATCTCGCGGTGCAGCTGGCGATTGGGGAGAAGGACCCGGGCTATGTCGATGCCTATTACGGGCCGGAGGAGCTGGCGGAGCGGGCCGAGGCGAGTGACGATACGACCACGCTGCCGATGCTTCGCGCGCGGGTCGCGGCACTGAATTACACGCTGGCGCTTTTGGATGTTGAGCCCGGTTCGCTGGAAGCGGAACGTGTGTGCTATTTGCGCGCCATGCTCGATTCCGCCGATGTGCGCCTGCGCATGCTGAGCGGTGAGCAGATCGCGTTTCGGGATGAGGCAGAGGGACTGTTCGGTGTCCGCCCTGAGCTGATCGACCTCTCGACGCTAGATCCCGTGCTTGAGCGGATCGAGGAACTGGTGCCCGGCGATGAAAGCGATGGCCCGTTGTGGCAGCGCGTCAACGAATTCCAAGACCAGTTTATCATCCCGACAGAGCGTCTGGATGCAGTGATCGATGCAGCCGTTGCCGAATGCCGCGCGCGCACGCTGCCGCATATCCCAATGCCCGAAAGCGAGGGCTTCACGCTCAGCCTGGTGACGGACAAGCCATGGGGCGGCTTCAATTACTATCAGGGCGATTATCAGTCGGTGATCGAGATCAATACCGATCTGCCCACACGCCTCAGCCGTGCAGTCGATGTCGGGTGCCATGAGGCCTATCCCGGCCACCATGTCTATTCGACGCTGATCGAGCGCGACCGGGTGAACGCGCTGGGGCAAATCGAATACACCCTCCTGCCGCTTTACTCACCCCGCGCGATCATTTCCGAAGGCAGCGCCACCTACGGGGTGGAACTGGCATTCCCCGGCAATTCACAGCTGGAATATGAGCGCGATGTGCTCGCCCCGCTGGCAGGCATCGATGCGAGCGAGTTGGAAGATTACTACGCCCTGCGCGAAGCCACGAGCGAGCTTTCGGGCGCCTATTACACGCTCGCCGCAGCCTATCTCGATGGTACTATGGACCGTGAGCAGGTGATCGAGCTTTCCATGCGATACCGGTTGCAAAGCCGCGAGCGCGCCGAACAGAGCCTGCGCTTCATGGACACCTATCGCAGCTATGTGATCAATTACGGGCTTGGCGAGGAAATCGTCGGCAATGCGGTGGAGGCTGCTGGCGATGACATGGAAAGCCGCTGGGAACGCTTTATCGGCATTCTCAACACGCCGACCCTGCCGGAGGATTTGATGTGATGAAGCGGCTGAATGTACTCGCACTCGCTGCAGCTTGCTGCGGCCTGACAGCCTGCGGTATTCCGCAGAACATCACGCCGCAAATCGCCGCGCCGTCTACCGATTTTGCCAATGCACCGCGCGTCGATGTAGAGATCGACTCCTTCAGTTTCGAACCGCGCACGCTGCGCTTGGCGGCGGGAGAGCCTGTGGTGCTGGTGCTCACCAATGTGTCAGACGGAAGGCACAATTTCTCCGCGCCGGGCTTCTTCGCTGCGTCACGCATCGCGCAATATGATGCGTCGGTCATCACCGATGGCGAAGTGGAAGTCGCACCCGGAGACAGCGTGGAACTGCGGCTGATCCCGGCAATGGGCGGCTATGATGTCGACTGCACCCACTTCGGCCACTCGCTGGCAGGGATGACGGGCTCGATCGTGGTGCGATAATCGCAGCGCAGGGTTTGCAGCACGGCGCTTAGCCACTACATGCCCCTGCCATGGCACGCCCCAAACCCGCTACTTTCGACAAGCAGAAGATCGTCGCTGAAAACCGCAAGGCGCGGTTCAATTACCATATTGAAGAGACGTTCGAGGCGGGCATCGCGCTGCAGGGCACCGAAGTGAAAGCTCTGCGCGCGGGCGAGGGCTCGATCGCCGAAAGCTATGCCGAGGTGAAGGATGGCGAGGTCTACCTCGTTAACGCCAATATTCCCGAATTCAGCCACGGCAATCGCAACAATCATGAACCCAAACGGCCGCGAAAGCTGCTGCTGCACCGGCGCGAAGTGGACAAGATGTTCGGTGCGACCGAGCGCAAGGGAATGACGCTGGTCCCGCTGTCGGTCTATTTCAACGGGCGCGGGCGGGCCAAGGTCGAATTGGCGCTGGCCAAAGGCAAGCAGGCGCACGACAAGCGCCAGACGATCAAGGATCGCGACTGGAAGCGCGACAAGGCGCGGATCATCAAAGAGAATTCTTGAGGCGTGAGACGCTGGCTACGCACTCCTCGCAATGACAACCCAATCCTGAAAATTTTCGCGCAGCCGTTAAGCGGCGGTTGTGAACTACGCGTGTAACCCCATTTATGGTAAAGCGTCGTGAAGCTAGGCGCGCGCACAGGTGCTATGGTGAAAAAAGCAATCAGCTGGCTTTCGGCTCGCATGCCGAAAATGCCCGAGCGGGACGAGATGGCCCGCAACCGCTGGCTGCGCCCGATTGCGCACCGTTTCCTTCGCTCTGAACTGTGGCGCTTCACTCGCCGGTCCGTGCCGCGCGGTGCTGCGCTGGGGCTCTTTGCAGCCTTTATCATTCCCGTTGGGCAGATCTTTCTCGCAGCTTTTCTGGCGCTGCCCGCAAGGGCGAATGTGCCGGTTGCGGCTGTCATCACTTTCGTGACCAATCCCTTCACCGTGCCTTTCTGGTTGGTGATTGCCAACAAGGTCGGGAAATTCACTTTGAAAGTCGATCCGGCGACCATGCAAAGCGCCAAGGCGGCGCTTGAAGATGGCTGGTGGGTGCAATTCGGCTGGTGGTTGCAAACCGCCGGTGTCACGGCGTTTGGATTTGTTGTCCTCTCCGTGGTTACGGCAGCTGTCGGTTACCTTCTGACCAGCTTCCTGTGGCGACTTGTCGTGGCGCGCAAGTGGGAAAAGCGCCCCGGCCGCCGCAGTTTCCTGCGCAACCAGTCGCCTGAATCTCACTAAAGGTCTGAAACGGCGTGTTGCAGCGTTGCGGGTGGGCGACAGCGCCCCTAAACCCGCTGTCATGAAATTGGCGAATATGCAGGAATCACGTCGCTTGGTGGACGGGCTGGCGGTAGCGGCGGCCGTGTTGGCCAGCGTCACCCTCGTGCAATTCGCCACCGACAGCCTGACGGCGACGCTCGCCTATGCCGGCGGGCTGGTAGTACTCGGACTTATTGCCTTCATTTCCGGGCGCATTCAGTCCTATCGGCCAACGGCGCACGAAGGCGAAGCGCTCGACTGGTCGGTCACGGTCGCTGCAATCGAACAGCCCGATCTGGCAATTGCGATTACCGACCGCGCAAACCGGCTGGTCTGCGCCAATTCGGCCTTTGAGCTATGGTTCGGTTCGAGCAACGGCCCGCCCAATCTTCCCGTTGATGGGGCGAGCGCCGATCAATTGATGCGCCTTGCGCGCGCGGCATGGCGCGATGGCAAGGGCGATTCCGTCACCGTCGCCGATGAACAGAAAAGCTGGACGGCGACCGCCAATCGGGCCGGGCGCAGCGATGACTATCTGATCTGGCGTTTCGCTCCGGTGGTGCGAACCGAGCCGATCGCGGCGATCGGCAAGCACATCACCGGCCTGTTCGGCAAGGTTCTGGGAGCAGCAGGTATCTCGGTCGCGCTTGTTTCGCCCGATGGGACGGTGCGCGCAGGCAACCCGGCGCTGGCGCGGCGCGCGTTCGGAGACGAAAAGGCGCGCATGGCCGGGCAGGAGTTCGTGCAATTGCTTCGTTCTGATGAGCGGGAGCGGATCTATTTCGCGCGCGAAGGCAAGAAAGGCTCTCCGCAGACGCTGGTTCAGGTGCCGCTCGCCGATCCCGATCTTGTGGCGAGCGAGAAAGTGCCGGGTCAAGCCGCAGCTGAGGCGCCATCGCTGATGCTACTGATCGACGCCGGAATCGGCCTCGGCGGCTGGGGCGGGGAAGCCAAGGGCGGACAGGCCGCGCAATTGCAGGGCCTGCTCGAGCAGCTTCCGCTTGGCCTCGCCACCACGGATCGCGACGGGCATTTCCTCTTCGCGAACCCCGCGTTCCGCCGCGCTGCGGGTATCGGTCAGGGAGACTTGCCGCCCTATCCGAGCGACATCGTCGTTCCGCGCGACAAGACAGCAATGTCCGACGCCGTCCGTCGCCACGGGCAGGGTCCCGCCTCGAGCGGCGATATTGCGGTGCGTCTGCGGCATGAGCCCGACGAGCCCGTCAGCCTTGGCCTCGCCGGTGTGCGCGGCCTCGGGGAAGCGGCAGTTCTGCTGAGCCTTGCCGATACGACCGAGGAGGCGCGCCTCAAGCGGCAGGTTGCTCAGGCGACCAAAATGCAGGCGGTCGGCCAGCTCGCAGGCGGCGTCGCGCATGACTTCAACAATGTGCTGACCGCGATCATCGGCTATTGCGATCTCATGCTGCTGCGCCACACGCCGGGGGACAGCGATTATGACGATATTCAGCAGATCAAGGCCAATTCCAATCGCGCAGCCAGCCTGACGCGGCAATTGCTCGCCTTCAGCCGCCAGCAGACCTTGCAGCCGGAAATTATCCAGCTGCCCGATATTCTGTCCGAGGTCAGCCAGCTGTTGAAACGCCTGCTGGGCGCGAAGATTACTCTGAAAGTCCGGCACGACCGCGACCTCGGCCCCGTGCGTGCCGACCCGCGTCAGCTCGAACAGGTCATCATCAATCTCGCGGTGAATGCGCGCGATGCGATCCAGACACACGGCGGGGGCGAGGGCGCAGCCGGAACGCTCGCCTTCGCAACTCGCCGCGTGCAGGCGAAGGACATTCGCCGCATGGGCAGCGAGATCATTCCTGCGGGCGATTACACCGTGCTCATTGCCGAGGACACCGGCGGTGGCATCCCGCAGGAGATTATCGGCAAGCTGTTCGAGCCTTTCTTCACGACGAAGGAGCAGGGCAAAGGGACCGGCCTCGGCCTCTCCACCGTCTACGGCATCGTGAAGCAATCGGGCGGCTTTATCTTCGCCAGCAATGCCAAGGCCCCCGATGGCAGCGTCAAAGGCGCGCGCTTTACCGTCTACCTCCCTGTCCATCAGGCCACCGAGGAGGAGCTGCGCAAGACCGAGGAAGCGGAGCAAGCGCGCGAATGGTCGGGCGGCGGCACCATCCTGCTGGTCGAAGACGAGGATATGGTACGCGCCGTCGCCGAGCGGGCATTGGCGCGGCAGGGCTACACCATCGTCACCGCCAGCGATGGCGACGAAGGCCTTGAAAAGTTCATGCAGGACGAAGGCAAATTCGATCTAGTCCTCACCGACGTCGTGATGCCGAGCATGGATGGCCCGGCCATGGCCAAGGAAATCCGCAAGCGCCGCCCGCGTCTGCCGATCCTCTTCATGTCCGGCTATGCCGAAGAACAGCTGCGCAGCGAGATCGATATCGAGAATATGTTCTTCATCCCCAAGCCATTCAGCGTGAAGCAGATCGGCGAGATGGTGGGCAATGTCCTGCGTCGCACCGCACGGAAATAGCGGGCTCAGCCTACTGTAATTTCAAAAAATTGCGGTCACCGGAGGCGCGGCTGTTGCACCCCGCGCGGCTTCGCGCCATGCTCCATTCACACGATATACAGGTCAGGATACTTTATATCCTGGGCCTGATCGAATGGGAGGGATATCCATCATGCTGAAACGTTTTCTGGCGACGAGCCTGCTTGCAACTGCCGCTATCTTGCCGGCTCAGGCTCAGGATCCAACGGCAGAGGAGACCGCGCAGGGCGATGTCTCCGTCACGATCTACCAGAATGGCCAGGCACTGGTGCAGGATATCCGCACCCTCAACATTCCACGCGGCACGACGCGTATCGAATTTCCCGATGTCTCGGCGATGATCCGCCCGGAAACGCTCAGCTTTAATGCGGAAGGTACGGCGATCGTCGAACAGAATTTCGACTTCGATCTGCTCACTCCTGCGAAGCTGATGGAGAAAGCGGTCGGCAGCACGGTCACGCTGGTGCGAACGAATCCGGCGACTGGCGCTGAAGTGCGTGAGCGCGCCGAAGTGCTCTCCGTGGTCGGCGGCGTTGTCGTGCGGATCGGAGACCGGATCGAAGTCCTTCGCGATGACGGGCTGCCGGTGCGCGTGGTGTTCGATGAAGTCCCTTCAAATCTGCGCGCGCGGCCGACGCTTTCGGTCACGCTGAACAGCAATCGCGGAGGCAATCGTCCGGCATCGATCCGCTACCTATCTCCCGGCCTTGATTGGAGTTCGGACTATGTCGCGCTCTATGACGAGCAGGCCGATATCGTCGATATGCAGGGCTGGGTGACGCTCACCAACAACACCGGCACCACGTTCTACAATGCCGACACGCTGCTGGTGGCCGGCAATCCCAATGGCAGTGGCAACGGCCCGCGACGCGACATGGTGCGTCCTGGCACTGAAACTGCTGACCGCGAGCGGCTGGGTGATTTCTATCTCTATCCGATCGAAGGCCGCACCACGATTGCCAATGCGCAGACAAAGCAAGTGAGCTTCCTCGATGTGCAAGGCGTGCCTGCTCGCCGCACTTATGCGATCGGCTCGGGCTGGTTGCAGAGCGACAATGATTTCCGCCCGGTCAGCAGCGCGATCAGCTTCAGTTCCAGCAGCGATGGCGGGCTGGGCGATGCGTTGCCCGCAGGTACGGTGCGCTTTTACCAGCGCGATGCGCAGGGGAACCCCCAGTTCATTGGTGAAAACCAAATCGGCCATACGCCGATGGGCAGCATGCTCTCGCTGGTGACAGGCGATGCCTTTGACGTGTTCATGCAGGCCGAAGTCGAAGACCGCGAAGTCATCACGCCCGCTGAATATGAACGCAGTGCGCGATACCGTGTCTATGAAGACGGCGAATTGGTGCGCGAAGTCGAGGTCGATCGCACGGTCGATTATTACCGCACCACCATGCGTTATACGTTCACCAACGCGAAGCCCGAAGCAGTCACGGTGCAGCTCACACAAGGCGGTCTCGATCGCGGCTGGTGGGCGCGTGATTTCCGCATCGTTTCCGAAGATGTCGAAGGCGAGCAGCTCAATTACGGCACACGCCGCTATCAGGTGAGAGTGCCCGCCAATGGCGAGCGGGTGGTTCGCGTAACTTACGAATCGCGCTTCTGAGGGGCAGGGCCGTGCGGCACTTTCCCCTTCTGCTGTGCGTTAGCGCGCTTGGCCTTGCCCTGCCTGCTCACGCGCAGGAGCGGCGGGTCGTGGAGGCGTCTGCCCCGCAGGATCTCGCCGTCACCGTCTATCGCGATCCCAATCGCAGCCCGTGGCGGCAGATGAACCGCAACAATCCGCGCGGTTTCGCCATGATCAGCGAAACCCGAACGGTTACGCTCCCGCCGGGTGAAACGACCATCCGTTTCGATGGCGTCTCCGAAGGCATGGTGGCGGTCAGTGCGATTGTCACGGGCCTGCCCGGTGGCACGATCGAGAAGAACCGCAACGCCGACCTGCTCAGCCCGGCCGCGCTTGTCGATGGGACGCTGGGCAACCGTGTGACGATTACGCGCACCAATCCCGCGACGGGAGAAGCGGAGAGCGAGGATGCTATCGTGCGCACCCGCGCCGATGGCGGCCTCGTGCTGCAAACGGAGCAGGGATATGAGGCGGTGCGCTGTTCCGGCCTCAACGAAGGCCTGAGCTTTGACGACATACCGGGCGGGCTTTCGGCCAATCCGGTGTTCACTATCGATACGGCGAGCGATGCGGGCGGCACCTATACGGTTACGCTGTCCTATCTTTCATGGGGCTTCGACTGGCAGGCGAATTACGTCACCACTCTTGAGGATGGCGGCGATACGGACGACGTACGCTTCGATATTTCCAGCTGGCTGACCATTCTCAACGATAACGGCCAGAGCTTCGAGAACGCAGAGCTGATGGCGGTTGCTGGCTCGCTCAATATCGTCAGTAATTTCTCCCAGCTTGCGAGGCCGCCGCGCGCAAGGCCTCTGCAGTTGACCTGCTGGCCGCGCGGCAGCACCGCGACAGGCATTCCGGTGCCGAATTACGAGTTTGACGAATCCGACTATGATCAGCGCATCGTCGTAACTGGCGCGCGCGTGTCGGAAGACAGCATGATGGCTCTGGCGCCGCCGCCTCCTCCTCCGCCACCACCCCCACCACCGCCACCGGTTATGGCTGGCGAGGAAAATCTCGGCGATCTGAAGCTCTATCGCATACCGGTCCGGATGGACGTGAATGCGCAGGGGCTGAAACAGGTGCTGTTCCTGCAGGAGGAGGGTGTCGAAGGCGAGCTCGCTTATGAAGTGACCTGTTACCCCTGGGCATCGCAGGATGCGCCGCGCCCTGCCGAGCTGCTGCTGGAAACGGTGAATGATGAAGATCACGGCCTTGGCGTGGCGCTGCCATCGGGCGAAGCATCCGTGTTTGAGGAATCCTCGCAGGGCGAGCTTTGGATCCGCGATGTGAACCTGCGCGATTTCGCGTCGGGCCAGGATGTCGAGCTACCGATGGGCAATAGCAATCAGGTGTTTGGCACCTGCACCTATCTGGGTGATCGATCGCAGCAGGGCTGGAATACGCGCTGGGCTGACATGACACTCGAACTTACGAATGCCAATCCGGAGGCAGTGACGGTGCGGGTGCAAATGGGTTCGCCGCTCCAATGGGAAATCCGCGGGCAGCGGGCCGGAGTGCGCGATGGTCAGCGATTCGTCGAAATACGTGTTCCGGCTAATGGTGCGCGTACTGTTGAGTGGGAAACGCGCGTTCCCCAACCCGACGAAGAAGAGAGCTGAATCGCGCGGTTTTCCGCCATCGTGGCTGCTTTTTCAGAAAAATTGCGTTCCACTCTTGTTCTCATGGAACAAAATGGGTACAAGCTGTTTCCATCACAGCACAAAGGGCGGTTGAAAAGACTGTAACCGGCCCTAGCGAACTGACGGAGGCCGTGTCATGGCGAATGCAAACCTGAAGCTGGTTGAAAAGGAATCCAACGTGGACCGTCAGAAGGCGCTAGACGCCGCACTCGCGCAGATCGATCGCGCATTTGGCAAAGGCTCGGCAATGAAGCTGGGCAGCAAGGAAGCGATGGAGGTGGAGGCGATCTCCACCGGCTCGCTGGGACTTGATATTGCGCTTGGCATCGGCGGCCTGCCCAAAGGCCGCGTCATCGAAGTTTACGGTCCGGAAAGCTCGGGCAAGACCACTCTTGCGCTGCATGCGATTGCAGAGGCCCAGAAAGCAGGCGGTACCGCCGCTTTTGTCGATGCAGAGCACGCTCTCGATCCGGTCTATGCCAAGAAGCTGGGCGTCGACATTGACGAGCTGATTGTCTCGCAGCCCGACACCGGAGAACAGGCGCTCGAAATCACCGACACGCTGGTCCGCTCCAATGCGGTGGACATTCTGGTGGTGGACTCGGTTGCCGCTCTCGTGCCGCGCGCTGAAATCGAAGGTGAGATGGGTGACAGCCACGTGGGTCTTCAGGCTCGCCTCATGTCGCAATCGCTGCGCAAGCTGACCGGCTCGATCAACAAGTCGAAGTGCATGGTGATTTTCATCAACCAGCTGCGCATGAAGATCGGCGTGATGTACGGTAACCCGGAAACGACCACCGGCGGTAATGCGCTCAAGTTCTACGCTTCGGTTCGCCTCGACATTCGCCGCACCGGCCAGATCAAGGATCGCGATGAAGTGATCGGCAACTCGACCCGCGTGAAGGTGGTGAAGAACAAGGTTGCTCCGCCATTCAAGCAGGTCGAATTCGACATCATGTACGGCGAAGGTATTTCGAAGATTGGCGAAATCCTCGATCTCGGCGTGAAAGCCGGCATCGTGGAGAAGTCCGGCTCCTGGTTTAGCTACGACAGCGTCCGCATCGGGCAGGGCCGTGAGAATGCCAAGACCTTCCTGAAGGAAAACACAGAGATGTGCGCCAAGTTGGAAGCCGCCATTCGCGGTAAAACCGACGAGGTCGCCGAGGAGATGATGACGGGTCCGGACGCGGAATCCGACGACTGATCCTCAAGAAGGTGGGCAGCGCGAGTTTAGTCGCCTGGACAGTGTAACACCTGTCACACCTTGCGAAACCGGAGCCGGCAAAGGCGGACCCCCATCCGCCAGAGCCGGCTTCTTCGCGTCTGCTGTTCTACGATAGCAAAGCCTGCTAGCGGAGGCCCATGACAGACAAGAGCGAATGGCAGGGGCGCGTGGGCGAAAGCTGGGCCGCCGAATACCGCCGTACCGATCGCAGCTTTACGATGCTCACCGAGCACTTGCTTGCGCAAACTCGCGGAATCGATGCGCGCCATATGCTCGACATAGGCTGCGGTGCAGGCGAGCTTTCGCTAGCCATCGCACGCGGCCGTAGTGACGCGACGGTCATGGGGGTGGACATCTCACCTGATCTCATCGAAATCGCCCAAGAGCGCGGCAAGGACTTGCCCAATTGCTCATTCTCCTGTGCCGATGCCAGCGATTGGATCGGAGACAAGCGGGCCAATCTCATCGTGTCGCGCCACGGCGTCATGTTCTTCGATGACCCCGTGGCCGCATTCGCCAATATTGGCGATCAGGCGGAAAGTGGCGGGAGGCTGCTGTTCTCCTGCTTCCGCGACGTCTCCGAAAACCCCTTCTTCCACGAAATCCAGCGATTGCTACCCCCGTCGGATCAGAAACCGGATCCACGCGCTCCAGGTCCCTTTGCTTTCGCCGATCGCTCCTATGTCGAATCCATTCTGGCTCGGTCGAATTGGGAAGACATCTCTGTCGAACGCTTCGATTTCCCGATGATTGCCGGCGTTGGCGAAAGCCCCGTAGAAGATGCGGTCAGCTACTTCGCCCGCATTGGCCCCGCAGCACGAGCGGCCCGCGAAATGGAGATCGGCGCCCGCGAACGCTTTTTCGACCGGGTGCGGGAGCTTGCGGAGCGCAATCTGCACGATGGCATCGTCTCGCTACCCGCCGCCGCCTGGATCGTCACCGCGCGAAAGGCGTAAGTAGTGCCAACATGCCGCAATCGCGCCACCATCGGAACAGACGCTTACACTAAGTGGAGCATTGCGCTTGTCGCATCGCGTTGCAGCGCCTAATTCGCATCCCATGCATTCGACCAACGATATCCGGCGCGCGTTTCTCGACTATTTCGCGCAGAACGATCACCAGGTGGTGCCATCCGCACCGCTCGTGCCTTACAACGATCCCAGCCTCATGTTCGTCAATGCGGGCATGGTGCCGTTCAAGAACGTCTTCACAGGCGTTGAAACGCCGCCAGCACCGCGCGCGACCAGCAGCCAGAAATGCGTGCGGGCAGGGGGCAAGCACAACGATCTCGACAATGTCGGATACACCGCGCGCCACCTGACCTTCTTCGAAATGCTCGGCAACTTCAGCTTTGGCGACTATTTCAAGGAACAGGCGATCGAACATGCCTGGAACCTGGTCACCAGCGATCTTAGCCTCGCCAAGGATCGCCTGTCGGTCACCGTCTTCCACACCGATGACGAGGCATTCGAGCTCTGGAAGAAGATCGCCGGTCTACCGGAAGATCGCATCATTCGCATTGCGACGAAGGACAATTTCTGGGCCATGGGTGCAGACGGTCCCTGTGGTCCGTGCTCGGAGATATTCTGGGACCATGGCGACAAGATTGCGGGCGGACCTCCCGGCTCTCCCGATGAGGACGGCGATCGCTTCGTCGAAATCTGGAATCTCGTCTTCATGCAGCACATGCAGGAAGCGGATGAGATAACCGGAGATCTTCCGCGCCCCAGCATCGACACTGGAATGGGTCTCGAGCGTATCTCGACCGTCCTTCAGGGTGTGCACAACGTCTTCGAGACCGACACTTTCCGCAACATCATCGATGTGAGCGAAGATCTGGTCAAAGCGAAGGCGGACGAAGACACGATCGCCAGTCACCGCGTGATCGCAGATCATCTGCGTTCGACCAGTTTCCTGATCGCCGATGGTGTGCTGCCGTCCAATGAGGGACGCGGTTATGTGCTTCGCCGGATCATGCGCCGTGCGATGCGTCACGCCCATCTGCTGGGTGCCAATAAGCCGCTGATGCACCGCCTCGTGCCGACGCTGGTCAGTGAAATGGGGCAGGCCTATCCAGACCTTGGCCGCGCGCAGGCTCTGATCACCGAAGTGCTGGAGCGCGAGGAAGCGCGCTTCCGGCAGACGCTGGAGAAAGGTCTTCGCCTTCTCGATGAGGAGACCGGAGACTTGACCGAAGGCGACAGCCTGTCCGGCGAAACGGCCTTCAAGCTCTACGACACTTATGGCTTCCCTTACGATCTGACCGAAGATGCCCTGCGCAATCGCGGCATCTCTGTCGATAAGGACGGCTTCGATGCGGCAATGGAGCAGCAGAAAGCTGCTGCCCGTGCAGCGTGGAAGGGCTCCGGCGCTTCTGCCGACAGCGAAGTGTGGTTCGATATCGCCGAACGCGAAGGAGCTAGCGAGTTCACCGGTTACAGCTCGACCGAAGGCGAGGGACGCGTGGTGGCGCTGGTGGTCGATGGCAAGGAAGTCCAGTCGGCCGATAGCGGAAAGGATGTCACCGTGCTCACCAACCAGACGCCGTTCTACGGCGAAAGCGGCGGGCAGATGGGCGACACCGGCACAATTACCGGCGACCACCGCCTCGCGATTACCGTCGAGAATACATCCAAGCCGCTCGGCCGATTGCATGCCCACCATGGCACGATCACGTCCGGGAAGGTTGCTGTGGGTGATACGGTGCATCTCGCGATCGATGCCAAGCGGCGGGATGAGATCCGCGCCAATCACTCGGCGACGCACTTGGTGCATGCGGCCTTGCGCAATCACCTTGGGGATCACGTTACGCAGAAGGGCTCGCTCGTCGCGCAGGAACGGCTGCGTTTCGACTTTTCGCATCCTAAACCGCTGACGCCGTCGGAACTGGCCGCGATCGAGGCGGAAGTGAATGCCGAAATCCGCGCCAACGATGAAGTCGTCACGCGGTTGATGAGCCCCGATGAAGCCATCGAAGCGGGTGCCATGGCGCTGTTCGGTGAGAAGTACGGCGAGGAGGTTCGCGTCCTTTCCATCGGCTCGCCCAAGGATGGCGACAAGACCTACTCGGTTGAGCTTTGTGGCGGCACCCATGTGCGCGCGACCGGCGACATCGGCCTGTTTCGTATCGTCAGCGAAAGCGCAGTATCCTCCGGCGTTCGCCGTATCGAAGCGCTGACCGGTGAAGCCGCTCGCGAATGGGTGGTTGGCCGTGAAGATTCGCTCAAGTCAGTGGCTGCCACTCTCAAGACTTCGCCCGACGAAGTCGAAGAGCGCGTTGCCGCGCTCGTCGATGAGCGCAAGCGTCTGGAGCGTGAATTGGCCGAGGCGAAGAAGCAGCTCGCTCTGGGCGGCGGCGGCTCAGGTGCGGCTTCGGCTGACGAGGATGTCGGCGGTATCGCGTTTAGCGGACAGGTTTTGCAGGGTATGGACCCGAAGGAGCTGCGCGGGCTGCTCGATGAAGCAAAGGGCCGCATGGGCAGCGGCGTTGCTGCCATTATCGCGGTGAACGACGGCAAGGCTGCAGTGGCTGTCGGGGTGACCGACGATCTGACCGGTCAGGTTAGCGCTGTCGATCTTGTACGCGCTGGCGTCGAGGCTGTCGGTGGCAAGGGGGGCGGTGGCCGGCCCGATATGGCGCAGGGCGGCGGTCCGGATGGGGACAAGGCAGATGATGCCGTGGCCGCCATCCGGGATGTGCTCGCCAAAGCTAACGCCTAACCCTGATCGCTGCTGCGATTGGAAGCGTTCCGACGGCGGTCGGGCTCGCTTCCGCGCGGCACGTCTTTCATGTTCTGCGTGTTGCGACCGTGATCGTCACCGCCGGCGACGTTCTTCGGCTTGAACTTCTCATCATTGGGGATGGGCTTCGTCGGATCTTTCTGTTCGGACATGTGTGTTGTCTCCTTCACATACCCAACGCGCGAAGAGGCTCGACTATCCCGGAAAGTCAGCTTTCGCTCGTGCTGGTGCGCAATTTCGGCTTGTGTTCGAGCGCGCCATCCTCCTGAATCCGCTCGCGAAACTCGTCACGCTTTTCGTGGATGCTGGCGATCACCGGCCCCATCGGGACGCCAATGTCGACGAGCGCGGCCTCTGAAAGCTGGAGTGAGCTTTCGAGCGTTTCGGGAACCGCCGTGCTCGCCCCGCTGCGGTAGAGCTCTGCCGCATGGAAGCTGTCGCGCGCGCGGGCGATGATAGGCAATTCGGGGAAGGCTGTACGCAGTTTTCTGACCATGCGCTGGGCGAGGATGTGCTCGTCCATCGTCAGGATGACGGCAGGTGCCTCGGCGATATTGAGCTTGTCCAGCGCGTCTTCACGCAGCGCGTTGCCATAAACGGCATAGTACCCATCGTGCCGCGCGCTTTCGATTAGGTCCGGATCGGAATCGATTGCGACATAGGCAACGTCATGCCGCTTGAGCATTTGCGCGACCAGCCGCCCGACCCGGCCAAGGCCGACGATGACCACACGCGGCGCATCACGGCCTTCCTCATCAAGCTCATCGAGCGTGGGCGCAGGTTCCACCTGGCGTGCCAGGCGCTTGCCGAGCATGGCGAGGAGTGGCGTGACGGTCAGGCCGATAGCCGTCACGATCTGCCAGAACTGCGCGGTCTCGCGCGAGATCAGCAACGCGCTTGAAGCAGCCGCCATCACGATGAGCGTGGTTTCCGAAGGGCTCGCCATCAGGATGCCGGTTTCGGTCGCCGTAGCCTTGCGCGCGCCCATCAGGCGCAGCAATGCGCCGGTGACGATGGCCTTCAGTGTCAGCACGCCGACTACGGCAAAGGCGATCTTCCAAAGGTTGTCCCAGATCACCATGATGTCGATGCCCATGCCCACGGTGATGAGGAAGACGCCGAGTGCAAGGCCCTTGAACGGTTCTATGATGCCTTCGACTTCGGTGTGGTATTCGGTCTCCGCAATCAGCAATCCGGCAATCAGCGCACCCACGATGGGCGACAGGCCGACAAGCGCGGTTGCAAGGCTCGCACCGATCACTACCAGCATGCTGGCGGCCAGGAACAGCTCCGGGCTCTTGGTGCGTGCAGCCTGGGCGAAGAGATGCGGCAACAGGAAGCGCCCTGCGATCATCATGACCGCGATCACCAATCCGCCTTTCCAAAGCGTATCTACCAGACCGCTCCAACCGTCTCCGGTCGCGTTGGGAGCAAGCGCGCCAAGCAGGAAGATGATCGGCACGATCATGATATCTTCGAACAGCAGCATCGACAGCGATGCGCGGCCCACCGGGGTGTTCGTGCCCGAAATCGGAAGGACCAGCGCGGTGGATGAGAAGGCGAGGGCAAGGCCGAGCGCGAGCGAGCCATACCAGTCGAGACCGGTGAAGGAGAGCGCGACAGCCAGCAGCGCGCCAATGACGAGGATCTCCAGTGCGCCGAGGCCGAACACCAGCTTCCGCAATTGCCACAGGCGGTTGAAGCTCAATTCCAGCCCGATGGTGAACAGCAGCAGGATGATGCCGAATTCCGCAAACGGGTCGAGCGCTTCGGGCTCCGAAATGGTGATGTGGCGCAGGAAGTCGAACTCGCTCACCAGCTTACCGAGGCCGAAGGGGCCAACCAGCAGACCGACGAGGATGAACCCGATGATCGGTGTCACGCGAAAACGCGCGAACAGCGGGATGACAATCCCGGCCGCGCCAAGGATGACGAGGGCATCCTTCATGAGGGGTGTGATTTCGGCGTGATGCATGCGCGGCTTATGACAGAGTGGCAGCGCTTTTCGCAACTGCGGAATGGTGAGGACCTGAGCTTTTGACGGAGGGGGTGTGACAGGTGTGACAGTGTTCAAGAGCGAATTCTCTGGGGAGTGAAATCAGGCGTGTCATCGCGCCCGCACAGCACCATTTCGCACCTGTAGGAAAGTCGGTTTTCGCGCAGCGTCGTAACGAAACTTCGCGATGACGATCTCCGGCAAAGCAAAATTTCGCGAGCCGTGCGCAATCGTAATTCCCGTGCGTAATTCTACAGCCCCCGTGACAGACGCGCGCCGATTGGTATGCATGCGCCCATGAACATCGCAACAATCGTCGCACTCGCCCTCTATTTCATCCTGATGATCGGCATCGGTCTGTACGCGTGGAAGCGCTCGACCGAGGATAGTGAGGGCTATCTGCTCGGCGGGCGCAATCTTCCGCCTGCCGTTGCCGCCCTGTCTGCCGGTGCATCGGATATGTCAGGCTGGTTGCTGCTGGGCCTTCCCGGCGCGCTATATCTCAGCGGTCTGGTCGAAGCGTGGATCGGCATCGGTCTATTCGTGGGTGCAGTAGTGAACTGGGTCGTGGTCGCGCCGCGCCTGCGTGAGCAGACCGTGCGATACGGCAATGCGCTGACGATTCCGCAATTCCTCGCCAATCGCTTCCCCGATCAGGCGACCGCGCTGCGCGTCGTGTCGGCGATCATCATCGTGGTGTTCTTTGCCGTCTATTCCGCTGCCGGCCTTGTGGGCGGCGGCCTGCTGTTCGAAAGCACTTTCTTCCAAGGCGAGGTGCTGGGAATGAGCCCCTATATGGCAGGCGTCCTGCTCACCGCGCTGGTGGTTCTCGCCTATACGATGGTCGGCGGGTTTCTGGCCGTCAGCCTCACCGATTTCGTGCAGGGTTGCATCATGGTGGTGGCGCTCGTCGTCATGCCGCTGGTGGTTTTGTTCGGCGATGGTGCGGCGGAAAGCGCCGCGGTACTGCGCGAGATCGATCCCGGGTTCCTAAGCCTCGCCAGCGACATGAGCGTGATCGCTTTCCTCAGCCTGATCGCGTGGGGGCTCGGCTACTTTGGGCAGCCACACATTATCGTGCGCTTCATGGCCATTCGCGAGGGCGGCGTGAAAACCGCGCGCAATATCGGCCTTGGCTGGATGCTGGTCGCGCTGGTCGGCGCGGTGGGCGTCGGCGTGCTCGGCCGCGCGCATGTCGAGCTGAACGGGCTGGAGTTGGAGAATTCGGAAACGATCTTCATCCTGCTCGCCAACACACTGTTCCATCCGTTTGTGACCGGCTTCCTGCTGGCGGCATTGCTGGCGGCCATCATGTCGACGATTTCGAGCCAGCTGCTGGTCTCCTCCAGCTCGCTGACCGAAGATTTCTACCGCCTGTTCCTGAAAAAGGATGCGAGCGAGCGCGAGGCCGTGACCGTGGGGCGCATCAGCACCGCGCTGGTCGCCGTGGCCGCAATCGTGATCGCGAGCAATCCGGATAGCGGCGTGCTGGCGCTGGTGGCCAATGCCTGGGCAGGTTTCGGCGCGGCCTTCGGCCCGCTGATCATCCTCTCGCTGACATGGAAACGCATGACCGGCGCTGGCGCTGTTGCGGGTCTGGTAATGGGCGCAGGCGTCGTGATGGCGTGGATTTGGCTTGAATGGAACAGCAGCTTCCTCGGCGGTGAGGGCGTCTACGAGATCATTCCCGGCTTTATCGCAGCATGGCTGGCGATCTGGCTGGTAAGCCTCGCGACGGCCAAGGACGGCGAAGAGAGCCCCGGTGTTCGGGCCGCCTGACGCCCAAATTCGGTTTGCAGCGCTGCTCATTCGGGCGGCACCAGAATGAATCCTCGCTATTTCGGCGCGCCACCCCTATATGGCTCTCGCTGACGTCGGAATTTGCGACGGACTTCGAAATTTGCCGACCGCCGCTTGCCAATCTGGCCCCGGCGCAAACCAGACGACGTTTTCCTTTCTTCGAACGATTTGACGCGACGACCTGTCCTGCAATTTCGCGGGCGGGCAACCTTACGTTCTTGAAAGGAACGCATCATGGCCAAGACTGGCACCGTAAAATTCTTCAACGCAGACAAGGGCTATGGCTTCATCCAGCCCGACGATGGCTCTGCTGACAGCTTCGTGCACATTACTGCCGTACAGGCAGCGGGCATGGATACGCTCGATAAGGAACAGCGCCTGAACTACGACGTAGAGCAGGGCCGCAACGGCAAGGAAAGCGCTGTAAACCTTTCGGCTGCCGATTGATTTTCATGCGGGCGCGGCTGCTTCGGCTTCCGCGCCCGTTTCCTTTCACCGGCTGGAGACGATGATGGCCGACACTTATGAAGCATGCTGCGAGCGTGCCGACAAGGCTGCCGCTGCTGCTGCTGCCGCCACGCTGGACAATGTTCGCGACCGCGAATTGCGCGCCGAGAAAACCTGGCGCGGACTTGCCGAAAAGGCGCGTTCCGTTGCCGAGCAACGCGAGAAGGTTGAGCGCGAAAAGCGTGAACAGCGCGAAGCTGAAGCCGAAGCTGCAGCCGAAGCTGCCGCGCAAGAGCAGGGCCTGGAGGCCTAACCTCCACCCGGCCCGTGCTGGTGCATCGGTGGCGGGCCGCTTGGCTCGGCTGCCGTGGCTCCCTCACGGTGCTCCCATTCGATACGATAGAGATCGAACCGCCGGTCTGCGAGATTGCGGACGGTACCTTCGGCGCGTGCCCAGGCGAGGTCTGCGAGATTTACATCGCTGATCGTCAGCGTCTCCACATTCTCGGTTGCTTCGGCAGCAATACCATCGCGCGCGAAAGGGAAATCGCAGGGCGTCAGGATGCAGCTTTGCGCATACTGGATGTCCATGTTCGCGACATTGGGCAAGTTCCCCACATTGCCGCTCATCACCATATAGACCTGGTTCTCGATCGCCCGTGCGGCTGAGCAGTAGCGCACGCGCATATAGCCCTGGCGGCTATCGGTGCAGAAGGGCACGAAGATGATCCGCGCGCCTTCGTCCGCCAGACGGCGGGCGAGTTCGGGAAATTCGGAATCGTAACAGATGAGCACGCCGATCGGGCCGCAATCGGTCTGGATCACGTCCACCGCATCGCCGCCGCGGATATTCCACCAATAGGCCTCGTTTGGCGTCGGGTGGATCTTCTCCTGCTCGTGGATCGAGCCATCGCGCAGGCAGACCATAGCGACATTATGGATATCGCCATCCTCCATCCGTGTGGGGTGCGACCCGCCGATGATGTTGATGTTGTATTTGAGCGCCATTTCGCTGAGCGCTTCGCGGATGCGCGGCGTGTATTCGGAGAGGCGCTCGATGCTTTCGAGTGGTGAGAGCTCTTCGTCCTCCGCGCTGAGCAGCATCAGCGTGAAGAGTTCGGGAAACAGGATGAAGTCTGACTCGTAATCGCTTGCAACATCGACGAAATATTTCACCTGCCGCATGAATTCGTCGAAGTCTTTGACCGCGCGCGCCTGCAATTGGCAGGTGGCCACGCGGACATTCTCGACCCCGCGAGGGACCCGCGCTTGCGGGCTTGCTTCCTGGTCCACCCACGGATTGCGCCATACCATGTGCACTGCATTGCCGCGGCTCTTCACATCTTCCGGCAGATACTTCTTGAGGATGCCCAGCGGCTCAAACCCATTGGCGAGCTGGAAGCGCAGCACGGGATCGTGAATCTTCCCGGCGATCACCTGATCGAGATATTCCTGCGGATCCTTCACCCGGCGCTGGGACCGTTTGAAATTGGGCATACGCCCGCCGAAAGCGATGCCTTTCAGTTCCAGCTGCTCGGCGAGGAAACGGCGTTCCTCATACAGGCGCCGCCCGATGCGGGTGCCGCGGACTTTCGGGTCCACGACCATTTCATAGCCGTAGAGCCAGTCGCCCTTGGCATCATGGCGGCTGCCATAGCCATTGCCGGTAATCTCGTCCCACGTGTGCGGGCGCAGCGCCTTGTCGCCGCCGATCCGCATGGTGGCGCAATAGCCGACGAGTTTGTCATCGAGGATCGCAACGAAGCAGCCCTCGGGATAATTGTTCAGCTGGCCGCGGATTTCACCCTGCGTGTAGGGGACGAAATCCTCATAAACGCGCTTCGCCAGAGCAGCGATGCGGCGGATATCGCCGGTTTCGGCCTGGCGGACTTCGAGACGTGCTTTGGTCATAAAATGCAAAAACCCCCGTTACGCCGGATTAATGGCGCAACGGGGGTTTCGTTTCCAGTTATACGGAATTGTTTCGCTTAGCCGAGGCCCTGCTCTTTCATCTTGGCTTCGAGGCCTTCGACGATGGCTTCGAAGAACTGCTCGGTCGTCATCCAGTTTTGGCTCGGGCCGATGAGGAGCGCGAGGTCCTTCGTCATCTTGCCGTTTTCGACGCATTCGATGCACACCCGCTCGAGCGTCTCGGCGAAAGCCACGACGTCAGGCGTGTTATCGAAACGGCCGCGATACATAAGGCCGCGCGTCCATGCGAAGATGCTGGCGATCGGGTTGGTCGAGGTCGCTTTGCCTTCCTGGTGCTGGCGATAGTGACGGGTGACGGTGCCGTGCGCAGCTTCCGCTTCCACGGTCTTGCCATCCGGCGTCATCAGCACGGAGGTCATCAGGCCGAGCGAGCCGAAGCCCTGCGCGACGATGTCCGACTGCACGTCGCCGTCGTAGTTCTTGCAGGCCCACACGAACTTGCCGTTCCACTTCAGCGCGGCGGCGACCATGTCGTCGATCAGGCGGTGTTCGTAGTGAATGCCGGCTTCTTCGAACTTGTCGGCGAATTCGGCGTCGAAAATCTCCTGGAACAAGTCCTTGAAGCGGCCATCATATTTTTTGAGGATTGTGTTCTTGGTCGAGAGATACACCGGCCAGCCACGGTCGAGGCCGTAGTTGAAGCTGGCGCGCGCGAAGTCGCGAATGCTCTCGTCGAGGTTGTACATCGCCATGGCGACGCCGGACTTTTCGAATTCGAACACGTCGAGGTCGATCTTTTCGCCGTCTTCGCCTTCGAAGACGAGGCGCAGTTTGCCCGCACCCGGGATCAGCGTGTCGGTGGCGCGGTACTGGTCACCAAAGGCGTGTCGGCCGACCACGATGGGATCGGTCCAGCCCGGGACGAGGCGCGGCACGTTGTCGATCACGATCGGCTCACGGAAAACCACGCCGCCAAGGATGTTGCGGATCGTGCCGTTGGGCGAACGCCACATTTTCTTGAGGTCGAATTCTTCGACGCGTGCTTCGTCCGGCGTGATGGTGGCGCACTTTACGCCAACACCATGCTCCTTGATCGCATTGGCGGCATCGACCGTGATCTGGTCATCGGTCTCGTCACGCTTCTCGATCGACAGGTCGTAATACTTCAGGTCGATGTCGAGATAGGGCAGGATCAGCCGCTCGCGGATCCACTGCCAGATGATTTTCGTCATTTCGTCGCCATCAAGCTCGACGACCGGATTCTTGACCTGAATTTTTGCCATGGGGCTTCCCCGTTTCTCAACCAGTTTGTGTGAAGTTGGCCGCCTGTTAGCAGACCCTATTTACCGCGCAAGGGGAGGGGGCGCCTGAATCCTTGCCCAATCGGCAAATT
Source organism: Aurantiacibacter sp. MUD61 (assembly GCF_027912455.1). Lineage (NCBI taxonomy): Bacteria > Pseudomonadati > Pseudomonadota > Alphaproteobacteria > Sphingomonadales > Erythrobacteraceae > Aurantiacibacter > Aurantiacibacter sp. MUD61. Next base: position 2,865,741 of record NZ_CP115446.1, on the reverse strand, counting down.
GCGCGATCAATCTGGGCGCAATGCGGGCAAGAGCGAGGGCTCCGCGCGCGCCAAGACGGGTTTCGGCGAGATGCCAGCCCATGCGGGCGAGACCGACCGGCCTCGCTGCGCGGCGGGCAAAGTCCTGCTGGTAGCGCTCGGCCCCTTTCCCCGCCGCATGAGCATTGGCAGCCGCAACGCCGCTCGCAATGGCAATTGAAATGCCTTCACCTGCGAGAGAAGGGATAACGGCCGCCTGATCGCCCAGCCGATAGAGACCGGGCTGCGTTTCCCGGCATATCCAGCCATAGGGTACTGCGCCGATGGTGTCGGTGTTTGCGTCGTGCCAGTCGTCACCCAGCCGCCCCGCCAGCGCCGGGATCTGCTCGGCAAGCTCGGCAAAGAGCGTTTCGGGCGAACCGCCGTGGCTGGCGAGAGCGGATTTGCGCACCGCGAGGCAGATATTGGCGGAGCCGCCTTCCTGCAAGACGATGCCGACATAGCCGCCGTCGAACAGATGGAGCTCGATCGCATCTTCCAACAAGCCAGTGCGCTGCGCACTGGCAGGCAGGCGCAACCGCAGGCCGAGTGCGGTGTCCTTGTCATCGCGCGGTCGTGATTGGCCGCGCACATCGTGCTTGCCGGTGGCGAGGAAGATCGCGTCGGATCGCCAATCCTGCGACTGCCCATGCGCGACGCCGGGGTCCAACCCGCGGATCGTGTCGAATTCCAACTGCGCACCAGCTTCAATCGCTTTCGCGCGCATTACCGTGTCGAGCGCATGGCGGGACAGGCCGTATGCGGGATGGGGCAAGGGCAACTCGACATGGCGGTCCTCGTGGAACAGCCGGAGCTGGGAGACGCGGTGTGCGCCCGTCTGCTCCAGATCGATCCCCAGATCGCCAAGCTGCTGCGCTGTGCGCCAGCTGAGAAAGCCCCCGCAAAGCGGATCGCCGACATGCTCGTCCCGGTCCAGAAGAAGCGGCGTCTCGCCAGTCCGCGCAAGGCAGATCGCAGCCGCGCAGCCCGCTGGACCAGCACCCAGGATCAGCGGATTTTCGATACGCATAGCCGGAAGGGGAAGAAACGCTCGACGCGGGCATTCTCGACGCCCGCTTCATCGAGTATCGCATCCCATTCTTCGGGTCGGTAGGAACGCGCAATCGATGTTCGACCGTCTGACCGCACGATGCGGTGCCAGCGCGCGAGTGTCGCCAGCACAGGATATCCGGCATAGCTGAGCGCATGGCGATGGAGGTCGTTGACGAACCAGCCCAGCCGCGACTCAGCCTCCATGAAGCGGAGGAAGAGCACCAGCTCATCATGCGTCATGTGATGGGCGACAAGGCTGGAAACGACGCAATCCCATCCGGCGCCGATTAGATCGCCGTAATCGCCGGTGCGATAGGTGATTGGCATATGGGAAGGTGTGGCCTTGCGCGCCGCCGATTCGCTTCGGGCGTTGAGATCGACGCCGACCAGCTCCGCTTTCACACCGCGTTTGTCGGCCCAATCGGCAATGGCGCGGAGCATGTCGCCCTGACCATAGCCGACATCGAGCAATTTCAGCCGCTTGCGATCACCTATGACACGGTCGAGAAACGCGAGCGTCGGGCGATAGGCAAGGGTGATGCGGTTGACCCTGGCAAGGTCTGCCAGCACCTCACGATAGGTTTCCTCAGGCAATGCTGGATCGTCCATCAGCTCTTCGGTTTGCAGCCGTTCTTCAAGCATCGCCGCTCTCCCAGCCGAAACGCACGCCTTCCATGGCGAGGCCGGGGCCGAAGGCGAGCGCGACGCCGCTTTCCGGCTTTTCGGCCATTAGACGTTGGAGGACAAAGAGGACGGTTGCCGAGGACATATTGCCGAAATCGTGCAGCACGCCGCGCGAGGCGGAGAGGGCTTCCTTGGGAAGCTCGAGCGCGCGTTCGACGGCATCGAGGATCGAGCGACCACCGGGATGGATGGCCCATGCCTTGGGCCGCGTCTCGCCGCAAATGGTGGATTGCAGGTCTGCATCATCCAGCGCGTCGGCAAGGCGCCCGGGCACCGCGCCTGACAGGTGCATGGCAAAGCCGGTGTCGCCCACGGTCCATGTGATCAAATCTTCGCTCTCTTCCAGCGCGGCGGAAAGCCCTTCGCCCAGGCCGAGCCCTTCGCCTTCACCGCTGAGCAGCACAGCCGCCGCTCCATCGGCGAATTGGCCCATGGCCAGCATGGCTTCGAGGTCGTCTGTCTCCTGCAAATGCAGCGAACAAAGTTCCAGTGAAACGGCAAGAACCTTCGCCTCGGGCTGGGACCGGATGATATGGGCGGCGGTGCGCAGCATGGTGACACCGGCATAACACCCCATAAAGCCGATGCTGACGCGCTCGACCGTCGGCGCGAGGTTAAGCTTGCGGGCCAATACCTGATCGAGGCCAGGGGCCATGAAGCCGGTGCAACTGGCGACCACCAGATGCGTCACACCGTCCAGCGAGGGGAGCTTGCCGATGGCCTCCAGCGCGAGGCCGGGTGCCTCTTCAGTATACCGGTGCATGCGTTCAGCCGTGCCGGGCGGATCATCCGCCATGTAGAAGCTGCCGCTTTCCAGCGCCGCGTCTGCACCCGTCAGCACGGAATAGCGATGCGCGATGCCGCTGCGCTGCTCCATGCGCGCGAACACCGCCGCGCTGCGATCCGGCAATTGCCGGGCGGCCCATTCGGTATAGCGCGTATGAACGTCACTCGGCGGGACAGCCGTCGCGATGGCGTTAATACGCGGGGTAGGGGGGATGCGGTGGCTGTCCGTCATCGGGTCAGCCACCGCGTTTTATTGTCCAACTGCTTAGCCGCAGATTTTCGCTTTTGCCGCGTCATATTCGGCGATCAATTGCTCACAGATGACCTTGGCTGGCAAGCTCTCCTTGGTCGCGCCGACGCCGTGTCCGGCTGACCAGATGGTCTTCCAGGCTTTGGCTTCTTCATTGAGCGACATTTCGCCCGGCGCATGTTCGATGCTAGCTGCATTGAGGCTCGGCGTCAGGAAGTTCGCGCCAACGCCCGTCACCTTGTCGGTGTAGGTGATGTCCTGCGCGGTGGAGGACATCATCATCTGTTTCTGGCCATCGACCGCCATGCTTTCCTTAGCTGCGATGAAGTGGCTGCCGATGTAGCCGAAATCCGCGCCCATCGCTTCTGCGGCGAGGACGTGTCCGCCATCGGTCATGCAGCCCGACAGGATAATCGCGCCGTCGTAAAACTCGCGAATTTCACTGACGAGGGCGAAGGGGCTGAACGTGCCGGCATGGCCGCCGGCACCTGCTGCCACGGCAATGATGCCATCGACACCGGCCTCGACAGCCTTTTCGGCATGGCGACGCTTGATCACATCGTGGAACACCAGCCCGCCGTAGGAATGTACCGCATTCACCAAATCGGGCACAGCGCCAAGCGAGGTGATGATCAGCGGAACCTTGTATTTCACGCAAAGCTCAAGATCGGCCTGCACGCGCGGGTTCGACTGGTGGACGATCAGGTTGACGCCATAGGGCGCATCGTCCGGGCCGAGCCGGTCCTGTATTTCCTTCAGCCAGTCCTCGAACCCTTCGCTGGTCCGCTGGTTGAGGGCGGGGAAGGTGCCGGAAATACCGGCCTTGCAGGTTTCGACAACAAGATCGGGGCCCGAGCACAGGAACATCGGCGCGGCGATCGCAGGAATGCGACACCGCGCCTTGAAGTCCAGTACGCCTTGGTTGGGGCCGCTCAAAATGCGTCCTCCGGCATGTCCATCATGCTGGCCTTGCCGCTCTTGATCGCCATGAATTTGGCGGTCGCAGGCGGCAGCAGCCGGTCGAAGAAGAACTGCGCGGTCGTCAGCTTGGCCTTGTAGAAGGTCTCGTCACCGGTGCCTTCTTCCAGCTTCTGCTTGGCGATCTTGGCCGCCTTGGCGAAGCAATAACCCATCGCGACGAAGCCAAGCAGGTGGAGGTAATCGTAAGCGGCAGCGCCTGCCTCTTCCGGATCCTTCATTCCCTTTTGCGCAATGTGGCCGGTGGAAAGCTGCAGCGCGCCGAAGCTCTGCTGGAGCGAGCCGACCATCTTGCCGATGTGCTCGTCCTGCGCGTGATCTTCGATGAACTGGCTCACCGGGTGGAAGAACGAACGCAAGTTGCGGCCCATGCGATCGGGCAGCTTGCGGCCGACCAGGTCGAGCGCCTGAATGCCGTTCGCGCCTTCATAGATCTGCGCGATGCGCGCGTCGCGCGCAAACTGCTCGATCCCGGTTTCCTGTATATAGCCGTGGCCACCGTGCAGCTGGATCGCCAGATGCGCAGCTTCATGGCCGAGGTCGGTGAAGAGGGCCTTCACCACCGGCGTCATCAGGGCGACGAAATCCTTCGCGCGGGCGCGGGCTTCCGGCTCGGTCGATGCGTGTTCGGCATCGAGTGCGCGGCTGACCCATGCGGAGACCGAACGGCAGCCCTCATTGTAGGCGCGCATGGTCATCAGCATGCGACGCACATCCGGGTGCACGATGATCGGATCGGCGGGGCCATCGGGGTTCTTTACGCCCGAAAGCGAGCGACCCTGCAGGCGGTCCTTCGCGTAGTAAACGGAGGACTGATAGGCGATTTCGCCCATGCCGAGGCCCTGGATACCCACAGCGACGCGTTCAGTGTTCATCATGGCGAACATGGCTTCTAGACCGCGGTTTTCCGGGCCGACGAGCCAGCCCTTGGCGCCATCAAAGCTCATCTGGCAGGTTGCCGATGCCTTGAGACCCATCTTGTGCTCGATTGCCGTGGCGTTGACCGGGTTGCGATCGCCCAGCGAACCGTCATCCTTCGGCATGAACTTCGGCACGAGGAACATCGAAATACCCTTCACGCCTGCGGGCGCATCGGGAAGACGCGCGAGCACGAGGTGAATGATGTTTTCGGCGAGGTCGTGGTCACCGGCGGAGATGAAAATCTTGTTGCCGGTGATCAGATAGCTGCCGTCTTCCTGCGGCTCTGCCTTGGTGCGCAGCATGCCGAGATCGGTGCCGCAATGCGGTTCGGTGAGGCACATCGTGCCCGACCATTCGCCATTGGCCATCTTCGGCAGGTAGAAATTCTTCTGATCTTCCGAGCCATAGGCTTCGAGCGAAACCATCGCACCGCCCGTCAGGCCCGGATAAAGGCCGAAAGACAGGTTTGTGGAACAGCTCATTTCCTCGACGCATTTGGCGAGGCTGTGGGGTGCACCCTGGCCGCCCCATTTCTGGTCGACCACGAGGCCGGCCCAGCCGCCTTCGCAGAACTGCTTGTAAGCTTCGGGGAAACCGTCGGGCGTACGCACGACACCGTTTTCAATGCGGCAACCCTGCTGGTCACCCGGCCAGTTCAATGGCAGCAGTACGTCGCGGCAAAGCTTGTTCGCTTCCTCCAGAATGGCGGCGCGCATATCCTCGTCGAAATCCTCGAAACCTTCGAGATTTCCGAAACCGTCATCTTCATGCAGCTCTTCAAGGTTGAAGCGCATGTCGCGAATGGGGGCTTCATAGACTTGCATTGGACAAATCCTTTCTGGGTTAGTTGCGAAGCGGCTTGTTCGTCTCGAGCATATGCTCGATCCGGGCCTGGGTCTTGGGATTGCGGGCCAGCGCCATGAAGGCTTCCTGTTCCAGCTTCAGCATCTGGGCCTCTGTAACAGTTTCTACCGGGTCCGTGTCCCCGCCCGTAAGGACGTATGCGAGATGCTCTGCCACGGTCGCATCGTGCGGCGTGGCCATTCCGCGATTGCGGAAACTGTCCACGGCCAGCATGAGTGCAGCCTTGCCGGCCGGGCCGGGCAGGCGGAATTCCGGCTTTTCCGGGGCTTCGTAGCCATCGACCATCGACAGCGCGCGCTGCTTGGCATCGTACAGCAGGCGATCGCGATTCATGGTCACTTCGTCTGTGTGACGCAGGAAGCCGTAATCCTTTGCCTCGGCAGCCGATTTCGCGACGGTTGCGACCGACACGATTTCGAAGACCTTGGAAACAGCGGGCATCGGACCCTTCGGGTGACGCGGATTGCTGCGCCAGCGGTCGATCATCTCGCTGCAGCCGCCCCAACCGGGGATCAGGCCCACGCCGGGTTCGACCAGACCGATGTAGGTTTCGGCATGCGCCTGCACTGCATCGGAATTGAGGCAGATCTCGCAGCCGCCACCCAGCGCCATGCCAGCCGGAGCCGAAACGACGGGGAAGGGCGCGTATTTGAGCGCTTTGTAAGCTCCCTGGCCGGACTTGATGGTCTTGTCGACTTCGCTCCATGCCGCAATGTTCAGCGCGAAAATGGCGAGGCCAAGGTTCGCACCTGCGGAGAAGTTGGAGCTTTCGTTGTAAACGACGAGCGCCTTGTAGTCCGACTTCACCAGCGGGATCGCCTGCTGGATCAGCTTCATCACCTGATCGTCCAGCGCGTTCATCTTGCCGGTGAATTCCAGCGCGACGACGCCGTCACCCACATCCCACAGCGCGGCAGAGCCGTTCTTGAGGAGCGGTTCGGACGAAAGCTTGATGTCTTCGAGCAGCAGCACGCCATCGGGGCGCACCACATCGTGATATTCGCCATCGGTGCCGAAATACTGTCGCTTGCCGTTTTCGATGCGATAGAATGTGCCATCGCCAACCTGTTCGAGGATCGGTGGGACAGGGTAATCGCTTTCCTTAAGACGCTCGACAAGGTGCGCGGCACCGATCTTGTCGATCATCTCGAACGGGCCCTGCTTCCAATTGTAGCCCAGCTTCATCGCGTCATCCACGCCGACCACAGTCGCGGTCGCTTCGGGGACGATGCTGGCAGCATAGGACAGCGTCGGGCCGAGAATGGCCCAGGCATAATCGCCGACCTTGCCCTTCATCGAGATGAGCGCCTTCAGGTCACCCTTGGCAGCCGGTCCCTTGACCAGACCGGGGCGTGCAGCCGGGCGATACTCGCCAGACTTCAGGTCCTTCGCCATTTTGGTGCGCGAGCCGTCATCGCCCTTCACCATGGTGTAGAAGCCACCCTTGCCCTTGCGGCCGGTGTAGCCTTCTTCGATCATCGTCTCGATCAGCTCTTCGCTGCGAGCGATCTTCTGATACCAGTCTTCGGCAGGAAGCGTGCTGGTGAGCGACTTCATCAGATGCGGCATCAGGTCGATACCGATGAGGTCGATCAGGCCGAAGAGGCCGGTCTTGGGCACGCCCATCGGGCGGCCACCGATTTCGTCGGCCTCTTCAACGGTGATACCCAGATCGAAGGCGGAATTGACCGCCTGCTGAATCCAGAACGTGCCGACGCGGTTGGCGATAAAGCCGGGCGAATCCTCGGCATCGACCACGGTCTTGCCGAGCTTGCGGTCGACGAATTCCTTGACCATTTCGACCGTGCCAGCATCGCTGTGCGGCCCTGCGACGATTTCAATCAGGCGCATGTAGCGCGGCGGATTGAAGAAGTGGGTGATCAGGAAGTCGTTCTTGAACGCATCGCTGCGGCCATCGGTCAGCTGGGCGAGGGGGATGGTCGAAGTGTTCGACGAAACCGCCGTGCCAGCCGTGCGAACCTCTTCCAGCTTGGAATAGAGATCCTGCTTGATGTCGAGCCGTTCGATGATCGCCTCGACGATCCAGTCGCACTCGGCGACCTTGTCGAGGTGATCTTCGATATTGCCCGTTTCGACCAGCTTGGCCGCGCGCTTGTTCATGAAGGGCGCGGGGTTGGTCTTGAGCATCTTCGCCACGGCGCCTTCGGCCACAGCGTTTCGATTGTCACCATCCTTGGGGACGATATCGAGCAGCAGCACCGGGATACCGGCATTGGCGACCTGCGCCGCAATGCCTGCACCCATCGTGCCGGCGCCGATCACGCAGACTTTCTTGATGGATTTGTCAGACATTATACGGCCTCCAGGATCGTAGCGATGCCCTGGCCGCCGCCGATGCACTGCGTGCTGAGCGAATATTTGCCGCCCTCGCGCTGCAACAGGCTGGCTGCCTTGCCCACGATACGTGCACCGGTGGCACCCAGCGGGTGACCGATAGCGATCGCGCCGCCATCAAGGTTCACCTTGTCGATGTCTGCACCCAGATCGCGGATCGTGGCGATAGACTGGCTGGAGAACGCTTCGTTCAGTTCGATCACGTCCATGTCATCGATAGAGAGGCCAGCGCGCTCAAGCGCCTTCTGGCTCGCGCCGACAGGGCCGATGCCCATGATTTCAGGCGCGCAGCCGGAAATGGCCATGCTCTTGATCTTGGCCATGATGGTGAGGCCGTTCGCCTTGGCGTACTCTTCGCTGCAGACCAGCACGGCGCTTGCGCCATCGGTCAGCGGGCTGGATGTGCCGGCGGTGACAGTGCCATTCTCGTCGAACGCCAGCTTCAGGCCGGCAAGGTCTTCTTCGGTGGTGGAGGGGCGCGGCGTGCCGTCCTTGTCGACTACAGTGCCGTCGGGCAGCGTGAAGGGGATGATTTCATCGTCGAACGCGTTGTTCTCAAGCGCCTTGCCCGCTTTCTGCTGGCTCTTAACAGCGAAAGCTTCCTGCTCTTCGCGGCTGATGTCATATTTCTTCGCGACGTTTTCTGCCGTGTCGCCCATGCCGAGGTAAGCGGCGCTCTTCTTGGCGAGTTCCGGGTTCGGCATCGGGTTGAAGCCGGTCATCGGAACGCGGCTCATGCCTTCGACGCCTGCAGCGATGAAGACTTCGCCCGCGCCCATGGCGATCTGGCCAGCGGCGTAATGGATCGAGCTCATCGAGGAGCCGCAGAAGCGGTTCACGGTCATGCCGCCAACGCTCAGCGGCAGGTCAGCCAACAGGCCGACGAGGCGAGCGATGTTGAAGCCCTGTTCGCCTTCGGGGAAGGCGCAGCCCATGACGATGTCTTCGATATCTTCCGCTTTCACGCCGGTCTTTTCGATCAGTCCGCGAATCGTGTTCGCTGCCAGATCATCGGGGCGCACCTTGGCCAGGGCACCTTTGTACGCGAGGTGGAAGGGGGAGCGGGCGTAACCCGCAATAACGACATCACTCATGTTCCATCTGCCTTTCTTGTCCGATTCGAATGGTCGATTGACCTTTCGCGCCGATTGATTACGATAAAGTCTGTTGCTTGACGTATACGTTAAGCGTGTGGGAATCAAGATGCTCTCGAAGGCCGGTTAGACTTTTTGTTCGGCGATTTGAGGGCACATGATGGAGAAAGGATATTTCATGGTCGAGGTTCCCGAAGGGTTCCGCCTGATGGAAACAAGTCGCATTCTGGATGCGGAGGGCAATATTCGCCCGCGCTTGCTGACCCAGGCACTCGATCATGCCGTCTCCACCTATCCGAATCGCGTCTGCGTGGATTTCATGGGTCGCGAATGGACCTATGGCGAAGTGGGCGATCTGGTGGACCGCGTGGCCGCTGGCCTGCAGGCTGAGGGGTTGGGCAAGGGGGACCGCTTCGGCCTGTGCCTGCCCAACACGCCGTATTCCGTGATCGTATATTACGCCGTGCTGCGCACCGGCGCGACGGTGGTGAACATCAACCCGCTGTATTCGGAAAGCGAAGTCGAATTCCTGATCACCAATGCCGGGGTCAAGATGGTCGCGGTGCCCGATCTGGAGCTGCTGCATTCCAAAGTTGCCGCTGCCTGGGGCAAGACCGGTGAAGATGGCTATCCGCCGATCGAGAAGATCGTGCTGTGCCCGATGGCCGACGTCTTGCCGTTCTGGAAAGGGCTGGGTCTGCGTACCCTCAAGCGCTCGGCGCTCGCGAGGAAGCAGGCCGGTGTCGCCTATGTCGATTATCGCGATCTGGCGGCGCATGATGCCAATCCGACGCCTGTCGAGATCGATCCGGATGACGTTGCGGTGCTGCAATATACCGGCGGCACGACCGGGCGGCCCAAGGGCGCGATGCTCACTCATGCCAATCTGACGGCCAATTCGGCGCAGATGATGCTGCATGTCGGTGTCGAGCGGGACCAGCAGGAACGCACGCTCGGCGTGCTGCCGCTGTTCCACGTCTTCGCTCTCACCTGCGTTCTCAATTTCGGCGTCGATACCGCCAGCGAGCTCGTGCTGCTGCCGCGCTTCGAAATGGAAGAGGTGCTCAAAAGCGTGAAGCGCAAGCCGCCGACGCAGATGTTCGGCGTGCCGACCATTTACAACGCGCTCGGCTCGCTGCCGGATGACAAGGTGCCGGACCTTTCAGGTGTTCTCACGAGCTGCTCCGGCGGAGCGCCGCTGCCGCTCGAAGTGCGTGAAAAGTTCGAAAGGCGAACCGGTTCGCTGGTGTCCGAGGGCTATGGCCTCACCGAAGCCTCCCCGATCATCACCAGCAATCCGCTGCTGGGGCGCCAGCCGGTGAAGGAGAATTCCGCCGGTCCTGCATTCCCGCACACGATCATCGAATTGCGCGATGAAGAGGGCAATCTCGTCGAGGGTATCGGCCCCGATCATCGCGGCGAAATCTGCGCGCGCGGCCCGCAGGTGATGAAAGGATACTGGAACCGCCCCGGCGCGACCAAGGACACGTTCTTCGGCGATTCGCTGCGAACCGGCGACATCGGCTATCTCGACAAGGACGGCTATCTCTTCATCGTCGACCGCATCAAGGACCTGATCCTGTGCAGCGGATACAACGTCTATCCGCGCATGATCGAGGACGCCGCCTACGAGCATCCGGCGGTCAAAGAGGCCATCGCGATCGGCATTCCCGACGAATATCGCGGCGAAGCGCCCAAGCTGTTTATTGCGTTGCATGAAGGCGAGGAATTGGATGCTGGCCAGCTGCAGGAATTCCTGAAGATGCGCCTCAATCCGATCGAAATGCCCGACGCTTACGAATTCCGCGACGAGCTGCCCAAGACGCTAGTCGGCAAGCTGGAGAAGAAACAGCTGGTCGCTGAAGAAAAGGCAAAGCGGGAGGCCGCCGCCACCGAGGGAGGCGCTAATGCCTGATACCGTCGCAACCATGAATGAAGCGCAGGGCAATGAGCCGCTAAAGAGTATCGCCGAGGCGGCGGAGGCTCTCGGTGTTACTCAGCGTACCTTGCGCTTCTATGAGGACAAGGGCCTGATCTCTCCGCAGCGGGTCGGCACGATGCGCGCCTATTCCAAGCGTGAGATGGGCCGGATGCAGTTGATCATGCGCGGCAAGCGACTGGGCTTTTCGATTCGCGAGATCGGCGAATTTCTCTCGCTCTATGACAACGAAGAAGGCGGCAAGGTGGAACAGATGCGCCATCTGCAGGGCCGCATCAACCAGCGCGTCGAGGAACTGGTCGAACAGCGCGACGCGATCGACCAGACCATTCGCGAGCTGAAACAGATGGACGCCGAGGCGCAGGAGCGCATCGACCGCATCAGCAACTGATTTTCAGAAAAAGAAACGAATGGTGGGCGTACCAAGGTTCGAACTTGGGACCCCTACGATGTCAACATAGTGCTCTACCACTGAGCTATACGCCCGCACCATTCGGGTGCCCCGGCTTGGGGGCAGGCGGGCCATCTAGCGCCGCCTTACTGGTCTTGCAAGTGTCTTGATCCGCGAATTTCGCGATTAGAGCGAGGCAGCCGCCACATCTTCGAACATGCGCTCTACTTCCATCACCAGATCCTTCAGGTGGAACGGCTTGGACAGCATCTTGGCATGCGGTGCTTCGCGATTGGCGCGCAGGGCCACGGCGGCAAAACCGGTGATGAACATCACCTTCGTGCTGGGGCTCAGTTCATTGCAGCGCTGGGCGAGTTCGATCCCGTCCATTTCCGGCATGACGATGTCCGAGAGCAGCAGATCGTAAATCTCTGTCTTGATCATCGGCAGCGCTTCCGCGCCTGACGCAACAGCAACCACGCAATAGCCAGCCTGTTCGAGCGCGCGGGTCAAATAGGTGCGCATGGCCTCGTCGTCTTCGGCTAGCAGGATGCGGATCATGCTTTCGTCCTCGTTATGGATGGTGTTTCGAATCTGGCGCCTCCTTACGCACCAACTCGTAACAAAGTCTTGTGCGCTTTGCTGGGTGCCCAGCTTTGACACAGGGGATAATCGCGGCCAGCACTATCGTTAATGAGCCGAATTGAGACATCACGGCGCGATTCGATGAATCGCAGAGGTGGATATATTCCCGGAAAACAAGGCGTTCCGGCGTTTTCGCTGCGCCAGCCACGGCCCGCTGCAATCCCGATTCTGATCGCCGTTCCGCATGCCGGACGCGACTATCCGGACGCCCTGTGCGAACGGATGCGCGCCCCTGAAGAGACCGCGCTGCGGCTGGAAGACCGGCTGATCGATCTGGTGGGCAAAGCGGTGGCCAAGCAAACCGGGGCTGCGCTGCTGACAGCCAATGCACCGCGCGCGATGATCGATCTCAATCGCTCTCCCGACGATATCGACTGGCAGATGGTGGCGACGGCAGACCGGCCCATCGGCAAGCGGCTGGCAGCCGGTCGCAGAGCGCGCAGCGGACTTGGCCTGGTGCCGCGGCGTCTGCCGGGGATGGGTGAGCTGTGGACCGGAGTGATGCGCGGGCAAGAGGTCGATGAGCGGATCGAGGCGATCCACCAGCCTTACCATCAGGCGCTCGCCAAATCGCTGGAGGCCATCCGCGATCGCTGGGGCGCGGCGCTGCTGATCGATCTGCACTCCATGCCGCCGCTCGGCCCCAAGACCGGTCCGCGAGCGGCGGCAGATTTCGTTATCGGCGATCGCTTCGGTGCCTCGTGCGACAGCGGGGTAGTCGCCGCCGCGTTCGAGAGCTTTGCCCGCAGCCGTGCCCGTGCCGCGCATAATCGGCCCTATGCGGGTGGCTATGTGCTCGATCGCCATGGTGCACCCAATCGCCGCATCAATGCGCTGCAATTGGAAGTCTGCCGCGCGACCTATCTCGATGCGCAATTGCAGGAACCGGGTGATGGTCTGGAAGAGGTCGTCGATATGGTGGCGACGCTAGTCCGTGCGCTTGCCGAACATCTCACCGGGAGCAGCCGGAGCTTCTCCCAGGCAGCCGAATAAGCCTCTGGCCGAAAACCAAAAAACCGCCCCGCGCATGTCGCACGGGGCGGCCAAGGTTCAGGGAGGGGTGCAAGGGGGTTGCACCCATCCGGCCAGGCCATGAGGGGAGCGCCGACCGGACAATTCCTAAATAATATCGCGCTTTCCAGCTTCAAGCCCAAAACGAAAAGGCGCGGTCCGTTTCCGAACCGCGCCTTTTCTTGATTTCAGTGGTTCGCCACTCGCGCGGCGGGTTCGCCTTAGTTCGTGGCGGGCGGTGCCATTTCGCCAGCGATCGGGCCTTTGCCCATTTCGACCTGCTTTGCGAAAACGGTGCGCATCAGCTCCAGCGAGAACAGGTGCGCGAAAATCAGCGGCAGCAGTCCGTTTTCATTCCACTTGCGCAGTTGGTCACCACGCAGTTCGCGCAGCTTGTCCTGATTGACCATGCGGAAACCGCGATAGGTGAAGGGCTGGTCCGGATTGTCGCGACGCTGGATCGAGATTTCGCCGTCCATCAGCAGGTCGGCGTCTTCCAGTTCCTTCATGAACATCTGCGTCTTGTTGCCAGCTTCTTCGAACTTTTCGCAGAACTGCAGCAGAGCGTTGGTGTGTTCGCTAGGCTCCTTGTTCTCGTTGAACAGTGCGTTGCCTTCGTCAAAGTCGCCGACGAGGTCAGCGGTCGGATCGAAGCAGAGCGACAGATTGTCCGTGTCCTGCTGCAGCTTGGCGAGCAGGAAAGGATAGCGGCGGATATAGGCCGGAACGTACGGTGTGCCGTGCGGAACGCCTTCTTCGTTGAAGAACACGTTCACGCCTTCGTTAAGGCCCATCAGAGCCAGCGGAACGGGGCGATCGCCAGAGGAGAACACGATCGGGAAATCGCGCTGGGCCAGCGGGAATTCTTCGACGGTCAGCGGGATCGCGTGCTGGTTGGCAACCCACGGAGCCTTGTCCGTGGTGCGGCCTTTCCAGGTCGCGTGCTCATTGCTGTTGAGGGGAACGAGTTCCTTGTAAAGAACGGGCAAACTTGGCTTCGGCGCGCTGGCCATAATTGTGTCTCCGGTATCGATGGTCAAAAGGTGCCATGAACCGGGATTGCCATCGCCGACATCACACCATGAATCTCAGGGGGCGGGCCTTAATGGGTGCAGGCGCGCCATGCAAGCGCATCCGTATCGGCCATAAACAGATCGTTTGATACAGATTATACGAGCTTGCCCGGATTGAGCAGGCCATCAGGATCGAGAGCCTGCTTCACCTGTCGCAGCATGGTGAGTTGCACCGGATCGCCGAGGCGCGCCAGTTCATCGCGTTTCAGCTGGCCGATCCCGTGTTCGGCGCTGATCGAGCCGCCCCAGCGCGTTACCTCATCATGCACGAACCGGCTGATGACCTTGCCTTCGGTATCTTCCCATTCCCCCGGCGTCGCGCCTTTGGGAGCGAGGACGTGAAAATGGACATTTCCATCGCCGAGGTGGCCGAACCCGATGGCCACGGTACCGGGGAATTCGCTTTCGACCTTGGGAACGGCTTCGGCAACGAAATCTGCCATTTTGGCGACGGGCACGGAAATATCGTGCTGCATGGCCGGCCCGAGCGCGCGCTCGGCTGGGGCGATTTCGTCCCGCAGGGTCCAGAATTCTTCCGCCTGTCGTTCATTCGCGGCGATGGTCGCATCTTCCACCAGGCCGGCTTCGAATGCGCTCTCCAACAGCGTCTGGGCGAGGTCGGGGAGGGTGTCTGCTCCGCCAGCATCCGCCGCCAGCTCGATAAGCGCGTTCCATTCGTGCTCGCCCTGCAAGGGAGCACGCGCACCGGGGGTGTGATTGAGCACCGCGCTCAATGAATGGCGGGGCATCACTTCGAAGCCTTCCAGCGCATCGCCCGCGGTCGATTGGGCGTGCAGCAGCAGCTTGCGCGCATCGCGAATATCGCCAAGTCCCGCCCACAGCACCGAGCGCTCCGCCAGCGCGGGCAACAGCCGCAGTGTCGCTCCCGTCACAATGCCGAGTGTGCCTTCCGACCCGATCAGCAATTGCTTCAGATCGAAGCCGCGATTGTCTTTCTTGAGCGGTGTAAGCGCATCGAAAATGCTGCCATCCGCCAGCACGGCCTCAAGACCCAGAACCTGAGCGCGCATGCTGCCATGGCGAAGCACCTGCGTGCCGCCTGCATTGGTCGAGATAAGCCCGCCGACTGTGGCCGATCCTTTCCCGCCGAGCGTGAGCGGAAAGCGAAGTCCCTCTGCCTCAACGGTCTCATGCAAAGTCTGCAAGATCACACCCGCATCGCATGTAATCTCGCGCGCATCCGGATCGAAGCTGCGCACATCATTCATCCGCCTGAGCGACAGCACAATCGCATCGCCGCTTGCGTCCGGCGTCGCGCCGCCGGACATGCCGCTGTTGCCGCCCTGCGGGACGATGGGGACGCGGTGCTCTGCACATAGCTTCACCAGCGCCGCGACCTCTTGAGTGCTCGCAGGCGAGGCGAGGGCGAGCGCGCGCCCGGTATACCGCCCGCGCCAATCGGTCAGCCACGGCTCCACCAATTCCGGATCGGTGGCGAGCCCGCGTTCACCCAGCAGATCACGCGCGGCGGACAGAAATGCATGCGAGTCGGTCATGGCGGCGTGATGCCAGCAGCACGGGCGGCTTGCAAAGGCCAATGCCGATAGTGCATGTCTGCCAGCCATCGTGAGGGTTAAGCCATCATTCAATCCCGCAGAGGTAGGAGACCATCCGACAAGCAACGGAACACTTTCCGTATGCATTCGCTGACGGTGATATGAAACGCTTCCTCGCCTTGATGGTCTCAGCCGCGCTGCTCGTGCCGACATTGACGGCATATGGCTCAGCCGTGGTGGAAGCACAGGATGCGGCGCCGTCGCGCCCTGGCCAGCGATCTATTCCGGTGCTCGGTTTCGATCCGGCAGGCGAGCACCCCTTCGACCAGCTCGAGCACTCCTCAGATGATCGCATCCAGCACCAGGTCCGGGTGCAGCAGCGGGTCGTCATCAGGATTGGACCGGCTGCGCCGCGCGATCGCAGGACTATGCTCAATGAATTGCCGCGCCGCCCGATGACCGCGCGGTTTGAAGAGGTCGATCACGGAAACTGCATCGATGCTGAGGATATCATCGGCATCCAGCCGACGAATGACAACCGCCTGCTCTTCTTTCTCGACAACAGCAATGTGCTGGCCGCTCAGCTGCAGAATGGCTGTTCGGCCCGCGCGTTCTACGCAGGCTTTTACATCGAGCGTAGTGATGATGGCAGGCTTTGCGTCGCGCGTGACCGCCTGCAATCGCGCGCAGGGGGTAGCTGCCAGATCGCCGATTTCACCCGGCTTGTCGCCGTTGCCAACTAGGCACAGCGCCCCTTTCTTTCGCAGCGCATCTATCCGTAAATCTTGACTCTGCCGCCATGCGAGGCCTAGGGGCGCGCAGCTTGCAAGACTTCGCCATGAAGCTGTGGCACCACATTTATTTTCCGGAATTTTTTGATTTGACCACTTTTGCCGATCTCGGCCTATCTCCTGAATTGCTTAAAGCTGTCGATGAGGCTGGCTATACAGAGCCAACCCCGATCCAGGCAGAGGCGATCCCTGCCGTCCTCATGATGAAGGACATTATCGGCATCGCGCAGACGGGAACAGGCAAGACGGCCAGCTTCGTGCTGCCGATGATCGATGTGCTGGCCAGCGGCCGCCGCCGCGCACTGATGCCGCGCTCGCTCATTCTCGAGCCGACGCGTGAACTGGCCGCCCAGGTCGCGGAGAATTTCGAGAAATACGGCGCGAACCACGATCTGCGGATGACTCTGCTGATTGGCGGTGTGCAGATGGGCGATCAATTGAAGGCGCTCAACGAAGGTGTCGACGTGTTGATCGCGACGCCGGGCCGCCTGATGGACCTGATCGAGCGCGGCAAGATCATGCTCAACGGCTGCGAGCTGCTGGTGATCGACGAGGCCGACCGGATGCTCGACATGGGCTTTATTCCGGACATCGAGTTCATCTGCGACAAGCTGCCCGAACCACGCCAGACGCTGCTGTTCAGCGCGACGATGCCGCCGCCGATCGAGAAGCTGGGCAAGAAGTTCCTCGACAATCCCAAGCGGATCGAAGTCAGCCGCGCAGCATCGACCAACGAAAATATCACCGCATTCAAGATCCCTGTCCAGACGCGTGAGAAGCGTTCGACCCTGCGCTGGCTGCTGAACAACGATCTGGTCGAAACCGCGATCATCTTCTGCAACCGCAAGACGACTGTGCGCGAACTCAACAAGAGCCTGCAGCGTCACGGCTTCAAGTCCGGCGAAATTCACGGCGATATCGACCAGAACCAGCGCAACAAGGAATTGCAGCGCTTCAAGGATGGCGACATCAACATCCTGGTCGCATCAGACGTTGCCGCGCGCGGGCTCGACATCAAGGGTGTTAGCCACGTCTTCAACTTCGACACGCCGTGGCACCCGGATGACTACGTCCACCGCATCGGCCGCACGGGCCGCGCCGGTAACAAGGGCCGCGCGTTTACTTTCGTTGCGCCGGAAGATGCAGAGGCGATCGACAATGTCGAAAAGCTGACCGGAGCGAAAGTGCCGGTGTTCGGCAAAAAGGACGTGCGGGTCGATCTGCCGGAACCTGCCGCGAAGAAAAGCTCGCCTAAAAACGACAAGTCCGACGATGGTGATCAGGACGAAAAGCCCAAGCGTTCGCGCAGCAAGTCATCGGAAAGTGACGAAAAGCCCAAGCGCCAGAGCAAGCGCAAGTCCGAGCAGCAAGATGAAACGCCCAAGCACGAGGACAAGCCCAAGAGGGCATCGCGCGGTCGTCAGCAGGACGATAAACCGGTGCCGGCTGGCGAGTGGAATGGCCCCAAGCCTGAATTCCTCAGCGTCGGTTTTGACTGAATTGCAGTTTCAGAGAATTCGGCGGCATTAACATAGGTTGTTGGTGTTGCCATTGATTTCATGACAGCCCTCCGTTCGAAAGGCGGCGGGGCATGCACAAGGGTTTTGAAAGCGGCGATAGGCAGGCTTCGGATCAGTTATCTGGGGAAGGCCCCACGCCACCGATCCGTTATGAGATAGAGCGGCTCGCCGACAAGCACGATGCGCACCAGACCCATGTCGTGGACGCTCGCGATCTTTACGATGCAATCCGCAAAGCCAGGCAGCTGATCGGTGTCGGAGAAGTTCGTATCCGGCGCGATGGCCGCCAAGTCTGCTACCTCCACCTGCAAAGCGCGACACGCTGGTGGGTTGAACTCAGCGAGAATGCCGGCTGAATGCCTGTCTGCGCTAGCGGCTTAGCTGCTGCGCTTGGTCAGATAGAGGTAATTGGGATCGAATCCCGCAAGATCGCACAGCTCGTCACGCTTGTGGATAGTGATGATCTTTTCCTTGAACGTCAGATAGCCATCTTCGCGGAGCTGCCGCAGCAGGCGGTTCACATGAATCTGTGAAAAGCCGAGGCATTCGCCCAGCTGCGTTTGCGTCAGCGGGAAATCGAAAGTGCCATTATCGGCAAGGCCCACAACTTCCGAGCGCGCGTGTATCTCGCAGATCAGATGTGCGATCCGGGCCTTCCCTTCGCGCGATCCGATATTCTGGATCCATTCGCGGTGCATGGCGGCATCGACCATGGTCGAAAACCACAGGATGCGCGCCATCCGCGGATCGTGGTCGATCAGCTCGCTGATATCGGTGTGATGCAGCTTGGCAATGGTGCAAGAGGTGAGGGCAACGATGGAATGGTCGAGCACTTCCAGCGGGTATGAATGTAAATCCACGAAATCGCCCGGGATCTGCAATTGCGTGATCTGGCGCGAACCGTCTTCATTATATTTGGCGCGCGCCGCATAGCCTTCGATGATGAGCGAGGAGAAGTGAATCCGTTCGTCCTCACGAACGAGAAATTCCTCGCGATCGTAAACTGTGGTCAGCGTGATCCGTTCAGATAGTCTCTCTGCTTCCGCTTCGGAAAAACTGAAGCGCTTGCGGATTGTGGCGACAAATTTCGCAATGTCCGGGTCGAAGGTGCGACCCTTGAGCAAGGCTCCATCGGAATGCTGTTCTGAGTAAACCAATTCGTCCCCTCCATCCGACCCGAACGGTCCGTCCCTAAGCGAGGTTCCCTAGCTGCGCGCCATCATATGTTAATTCGGCAAAAAGGCATGCATTTATTTTTATTCGGTGGCCGATTAGCCCTGATCGGCGAGGCTGACAAAGCTATCGATCACACGCTTTTCGCCCGCCTTGTCGAATTCGATCACAAGCTTATTGCCTTCCTGATCCATGACTTCGCCATAGCCGAACTTGTCGTGAAACACGCGGTCTCCGATGCCGATATCGGTGCGGGCCTTTGCGGCAAAACTGGCGGCGCTGCGGGTGCTTTCCTTCACGCGCTTGGCCTTCGGATCGTATCCGGTGGCGAGGGCGCGCTGCCAGCCGGGGCCGCGGGCTGAGGAGCGCTCCGGGCGGCTTTGCGAAACATGCGCGAAGGGATCTTCGCTCTCGCTCCAATTTGCCTGCCACAGGCTGCGCCCGCCCGTCAGCGTTGTCTCGGTTTCGACATGCTCTTCGGGCAATTCCTCAACAAAGCGGCTGGGTATCGAGCTGTTCCACTGGCCGAAAATGCGCCGGTTGGCCGCGTGCACGATGGTGCATTTGCGCCGCGCGCGGGTGATGGCGACATAGGCGAGACGGCGCTCTTCCTCGAGGCTGGCGAGCCCGCCTTCGTCGAGCGAGCGCTGGCTTGGAAACACGCCTTCTTCCCAGCCGGGCAGGAAGACATGGTCGAATTCCAGGCCCTTTGCCGCATGCATCGTCATGATGGTGACTTTCTCCCCATCGTCGCGAGCGTCATTGTCCATCACCAGTGCGACGTGCTCGAGGAATTGTTCGAGCGTGTCGTATTCCTCCATCGCGCGGACAAGTTCGGTAAGGTTTTCCGCGCGGCCGGCTGCTTCGGTGCTGCGATCGGCTTTCAGCATTGCGTCGTAGCCACTTTCTTCCAGCACCGCGCGCATTAGCTCTGAAGGAGTGACCGCCTCCGCCATTTCGCGCCAGCGCAGGAAGCTGCGCATCAATTCGGCAATCGTGTTGCGTGCGCGGGGCGGCAATTCATCGCTATCGGCAAGCTCAAGCGCGGCTGCGGCCAGCGGCTGACCGGTGCCCCGCGCGTGCAGGAACATCTTCTCCAGCGTCTTCGCGCCGAGCCCGCGCTTGGGCGTGTTGTAAATCCGCTCGAACGCCAGATCGTCCGCCGGCTGGGCGATGACGCGCAGATAGGCCATCGCATCGCGGATTTCCGCGCGCTCGTAAAAGCGGAAGCCGCCGACGATGCGGTAATTCAGGCCAATCTGGATAAAGCGGTCTTCAAACTCGCGGGTCTGGTATTGCGCGCGGACGAGGATAGCGACCTGATCGAGGCTGAGGCCTTCACGCTCCAACCGTTCAATCTCTTCGCCCACCCGGCGCGCTTCTTCGGGCGCATCCCACACGCCGATGACGCGCACTTTCGGGCCCTCGGGTAGCTCGGTCCACAGCGTCTTGCCGAGCCGCTGGCTGTTCGCTTCGATCAGCCCGCTCGCGGCGGCGAGAATCTGCGGGGTGGAGCGATAGTTCTGCTCCAGCTTGACCACTTTCGCGCCGGGAAAATCCTTGTCGAAGCGCAGGATATTGGCGACTTCCGCCCCGCGCCATGAGTAGATCGACTGGTCGTCATCCCCCACCACGCAGATATTCTTGCGTGTCTGCGCTATTAGCCGCAGCCAGAGGTACTGGACGGCGTTGGTGTCCTGATACTCATCCACCAGCACATATTTGAAGCGCTTCTGATACTGCTCCAGCACATCGCGATGCTTGCGGAAGATATTGAGCATATGCAGCAGCAGATCGCCGAAATCGCAGGCGTTAAGGCTCTGCAAGCGCGCCTGGTAGAGGCGGTACATCTCCTGCCCCTTGCCATTGGCATAGCTCTCATTGTCGACCGGCGTCAGATCACCGGGGTTGAGCCCGCGGTTCTTCCAGCTGTCGATGAGCCCGGCCAGCTGGCGAGGGGGCCAGCGCTTTTCGTCAATGTCATTCTCTCGGATCATTGCCTTAAGCAGGCGCAGCTGATCGTCCGTATCGATGATCGTGTAATTGCTTTTCAGGTCGACCAGTTCGGCGTGGCGCCGCAGCATCTTCGCGCCGATGGAGTGAAAAGTGCCGAGCCACGGCATGCCTTCCAGCGCGCCGCCCGTCAGCTTGCCTACGCGCTCCCGCATTTCGCGCGCCGCCTTGTTGGTGAAAGTAACGCACAGGATTTCGGAGGGCCACGCCAGCCGCTCCCGCACGATATGGGCGAGACGGTGCGTCAGCGCCGCAGTCTTGCCCGTGCCCGCACCTGCCAGCATCAAAACCGGCCCTTCGGTGGTCATCACGGCTTCACGCTGCGGCGCGTTCAGATGGCCGAGCCATTCGGGCACGCTTTGCAGGTCGACAGGATCGGTAGTGGCGGGGGGGCTATTCACCGGTGAACAGTTAGGGAACGGAGGCCAAACGTGCAAGCGCAGCGGCCAATGGAGGAACCAATTTTTTTCGGAACCGACAGGGTTTGCAGTCCATTGGTCTGGCGTACGGGAAACCGAAAAAGTTGAAGGAATTCATAATGAAAAAGCTAGCTCTTGCAGCCGCAACCGCGCTTACCATGACTGCCGCACCGGCGATGGCACAGGATTACGCCGACGATGGAACGACGATGCAGTCCTATGCCCATCTCAATGATCTGAACGAAGAACAGCGCGCCGAGCGTGAGACGTGGACCATCGAACTGCGCGACTACTACGATGGTCTCGAAGCCGAAGAGCGCGAGACCTGGTGGTATCTCGACGATATGCAGCGCATGATGATCGTGCGCATGGATGACGATGCGCAGATGAGCCAGTGGAGTACTTACAAGGCGCAGTATGACAACCAGTACCTGCGCATGCGCAGCGGCGACGTAGAATACGTCCGCAGTGCAATGGTGCAGGATGCGCCGATGCCGCGTTCCGCGCATGATGGGGATTACCCCGTCTGTGAAAGCGATGCGGACGATCATTGTGTGAACGCATGGGCCGCAGGTCAGCGTGGTCCGGGTGTCGACCGCCCGCTCCAGTACTGGCCGGGTGAATCCTAATCAAAACGCGCTGAGGGGCTAAGTCCCGCGAGGCAACAGGATAGGGGCCGTTCTTTCGGGAGCGGCCCTTTTCTATGCGCGGTCTATTCGGGAAGTTTCAGGAATATGAGTTTCGCCGCGCCCACCTTGCGCTCGGACTCTACTTCCATCCGGCGGATATTGGCATCTTCCTTTGCGCCGACTTCCAGCGTGACCCATGTCGCAGGGCCGATCCAGCCGAGCCGCACGAGCCTGTCGATCGCCACCGCGCCAGCGCCGCTCTTGTACGGCGGATCGAGCATGATGAGGTCGAGTGGCGTCTTCGGCGGGCCGAGCGAAAGAACCGATCCGGCGACCACATCCGATTGCTGCTGCGCCTTCAGGGCGGCGATATTGGCCCTCAGCGCACGGATCGCGGCGGCATCCTGCTCGACGAACAGGCAATGCTGTGCGCCGCGGCTGAGCGCCTCCAGCCCCAGCGCGCCGGAGCCTGCGAAGAGGTCTGCGATCCGTAGATCGGCAAAGCTGCCGAGGCGGCTCGTCAGCATGGAGAAAAGCGTTTCGCGCGTGCGGTCCGCCGTTGGACGTGTGGCATCGCCTTGCGGAGCCTTGAGCGGACGCCGCTTCCATTCCCCGGCAATGATCCTCACGCATCACCCCGCTTGATCGACGTGCGGAAGCGCTCGACATCTTCCTTGCGGATTTCGACTGCGCCGCCGCGCGGCAGGTCTGCAAGGCCAAACGGGCCGTAGGCGGTGCGGATGAGGCGGCTGACTTCCAGGCCGAAGTGTTCGAGAACGCGGCGAACTTCGCGGTTCTTGCCTTCGGTCAGCGTCAGCTCGATCCACTGGTTGCGACCGGTGCGGCGTTCCAGATTGGCGTCGATCCGGTCATACCGCATGCCTTCGATCTCGGTGCCCTCCATCAGCGTTTCGAGCTGTTCCTGCGTGATCTCGCCGAATGTGCGGGCGCGGTAGGTGCGCGGAATTTCCGAAGAGGGTAGCTCCAGCAGCCGCTTGAATTCGCCATCATTGGTCAACAGCAGCAGGCCCTCGGTATTCATGTCCAGCCGGCCAACCGGCATCAGGCGGGGCGTGTTCTTGGGCAGCGCGTTGCGCAGCGCATCGTAAATCGTCGGCCGCCCGGAAAAATCGCGCTCCGCCGTCAACAGGCCGGTGGGCTTGTGAAAAGCGAAAAGCCGAGTGCGCTCGGGCTTGGCGACGGGCTTTCCATCCACCGTCACACCTTTCAGCGTTGTGAGGAAGGTCGCGGGGGTCGTTACGAACTCATCCCCGATCTTGATCCGGCGCGCTTCGATCATCCGCTCGATCTCCCGGCGGCTGGCGACACCTGCGCGGGCGAGCAGTTTGGCGATACGATCGCCTTCGGGGCGTGGTTCTTTTGACATGCGCCAAGCCTTTAGGCGTTGAGAGGCTGTTCATCCAGCCTTCCATTGCGATCAATTACAGCTAAGCGTGCTGAGAACGACAACCGGAGAGTGCCTGCATGGCTGAAGCCGCCGCTGAAACGACTAAAAAGACCAAGCCCGGCTGGGGGACGCTGTTTCGCTCGCTGAGGAATCCGAAGAGTGGTTACACCGCGCTGTTCGGCTTTGCGAGCGGCCTTCCGTTCTCGCTGTTTCTCGGCACGCTCTATGCATGGTTGTCCGAAGCAGAGGTGGAGCTGGAGACGATGGGCGTCTTCTCGCTCATCGGGCTGGCCTATGCCTTCCAATTCCTCTGGTCGCCGCTGATCGACAAGGTTTCGATCCCCGGTTTTTCCAATCTGGGGCGCCGCAAGCAGTGGATCGTGCCGGCGCAAATCCTGCTTGGCGTTATCCTGATTGCGCTCAGCCTCTCAAACCCGACCAACGAGGCGATCGGCTGGTTCAGCCTGCTCGCCGGGATCGGAGCACTCGCCAGCGCGACGCAGGACATCGCAATCAATGCCTGGCGTATCGACGTGGCCGATGAAGAGGCGACCCTCGATATCCTCTCGACAGTCTACCAGATGGGTTACCGGCTGGCGGCGCTGGTCGGCGGGGCGCTTGGTCTTATCATCGCTGCGCGCATCGGCTGGCCGCAGACCTACCTCATCATGGGCGGCATTCTGCTCGCTATCGGCATCATCGGGCTTTGGGCTCCCGATACCAAGGTGACCGAAGCGGGCGAAGGCGAACCGGATGAGCTCCTTCTAAGCCTCCAAAAGAAGGGCGAAATAAATCCTTCGCTGCGCGCAAAGGCGCTTGGCGCGGTTGGCCTGCTGTGGGCGGTTGCCATCGGCACGGTGCTGACCTTCATGTATATGTCGCTTGCCTACGCGCCCGAAGATCGCCCGAATCCGACCGACTTTACCGTCAATTTCGGACCGTGGATCATCGTTGCGACAGTTGTGATCCCGGCGTTTATTGCTGGCTGGCTCGCTTCCCAGAAGAACAAGGGGGAGAATGTCCTCACCGAGGATATCCCGCGCGATGCAGGCAATTCCTACGCCATCGACCATCTGTATCGTGCGCTGGTGATGCCGCTGGTGGAGTTCGTCGGCCGCATGGGCTGGTCGCTGGTGCTGATCCTGTCGCTGGTGCTGACGTACCGAATTTGTGACGCGATCTGGGGCACGTTTGCCTATCCGTTCTATCTCGGCGAGCTCAATTACACGAATGACGAGGTCGCTTTCGCGTCCAAGTTCTTCGGTGTCGGCGCAATTATCGCAGGCCTCGCGCTCGGCGGGTACATGCTCACCGTGGTGGGCCGGATGGCGACGCTTACCTTTGGCGCGCTGATCGCTGCGCTCACCAACCTGCTTTACGCCGACATGGCCATTGGCGGCGCGAATATGCAGGCGGCGAGCGATGCGATCTACTTCACCAATCTTATTGAGTTCATGGCACCCTTCGGTTCGGAAGGCCTTCCGCGGCTGACTTTCACCATCATGTGGGAGAACCTCGCTATCGGTATCGCTGGTGCAGCCTATGTGGCCTGGCTCAGCTCGATCGTGTCGAAGAAATATTCTGCCGTGCAATACGCGCTGCTGTCCTCGCTCACGCTGCTGGTGGGCACGCTGGGCCGCGGCGCGCTGGGCGAGATGATCGAAGATCGCGGCTATTTCGACGTGTTCATCCTCACAACCGCAATCGGCGGTGTGGCCGTAGTGCTCTGCATTTTCGAATGGATCAGGCAGAAGCGCGCAGGAGCGAAAAGCGGTGTGGTCACGCCGGACGCGGCGGCAGTCCCAGCCGAGTAGTTACTCCGGCCATTCGCGGTTGAGCTTCAGCACTTCGCCAGCGAGGTAAAGCGAGCCTGTAATCAGGACGGCTTCGGACTTGTCGGCAGCGATCTGGCGCAGTGCCGCGACCACATCTGGCGCTTCGTGCACATCAACGGGCCATTGTTTGAAGGCTGCTGTTTCGTGCGTGTCCTGACCGGGCACGGGGACTATGGTCACGCTTTCGACAAGCCCATGCAGCGGATCCATCAGGCTGGCGGGGTCCTTGCGTATCAGCATGCCGATTACGCAATGCGGCGCAAGATCCTGCGCTTCCACGAAAGCGGCAATGGCTTCGCCCGCGCTGCGGTTGTGGCCGCCATCGAGCCAGATGGGAACTCCGGGCAGGAGGTCTTGCAGCGGCCCGGGGGAAAGCTTTTGCAATCGTGCGGGCCAGTTGGCGCTGCGCAGGCCCTCGGACAAAGCCTTGTCGCTGACATCGATCCGATCCTGGGCGCGCAGCATTGCTATGGCGAGGCCAGCATTGGCCGCCTGATGCTCGCCTGGCAGCGAGGGCAGGGGGAGGGTTAGCGAGCCCCGAGGGTCGCGGTAATGGACGGTTTTCCGGTCTGCGTGTGCATTCCATGCTTTACCCTGAAGCCAGAGCGGAATGTCCTCTTCTCGCGCAATCTCTTCCAGAAAGCGGTTGGCGCGGGGCGCATTCGAAAGCGCGACCAGCGGAACGCCAGTGCGCCGGATACCGCTTTTCTCGAAGGAGAGCCGCTCGTCCACATCCTCCGGCGCGCCCTCTTCGGGCTGAAGCAGGAATTCCGCATGATCGAGGCCCAGCGCGGCAATCCCTGTCGCAGCGGGATTGGCAATCACATTGGTCGCATCCAGTCTGCCTCCAAGCCCCACTTCGATCACGCAGGCATCGGCAGGCGTGCGGCTGAAGGCAAGGAAAGCGGCGGCAATCGTGACTTCGAAAAAGCTGGGTACCAGATGCTCGGCGGCATCGAGCACTTCCTCCAATGTGGAGGCCAATTCAGCATCGGAAATCAGCTCGCCAGCGATCCGTATCCGCTCATTGAAGCGCACCAGATGCGGCGACGTGGTGACGTGCACTCGTTTGCCATCGGCTTCCAGAATGGCGCGCAGGAAGGCGCAGGTGGAGCCTTTGCCATTGGTGCCTGCGACATGGAAAACCGGCGGCAGCGCCTCGTGCGGATTGCCGAGCGCTTCCAGAATTGCCTGGATTTTCTCCAGCCCAAGCCCACCTTGCGGCAGAGGCAGATCGGCCAGCCGATCAAGCTGGCGCTGCACCGCCGGATCATCTGAAATGGCGAAGTCTTTCATCGCCGCAGGGCCTGCTTAGGCAGCCTTTGCAGGGGTCAGGTAGTCGAGCAGCCGCGCCAAAGTGGCTTTCAGATCGTGGCGGTCCACCACCATATCCACCATGCCGTGCTTGTGCAGATATTCGGCGCGCTGGAAGCCTTCGGGCAATTGCTCGCGAATGGTTTCCTGGATCACGCGCTGTCCGGCAAAGCCGATCAGGGCACCGGGTTCTGCGACATGCACATCGCCCAGCATTGCGTAGCTGGCGGTGACACCGCCAGTGGTCGGGTCTGCGAGGACCACGATATAGGGCAGGCCCGCATCGCGAAGGCGGCGCGTCATTACGGTCGCGCGCGGCATCTGCATCAGGCTGAGAATGCCTTCCTGCATACGCGCGCCGCCCGCAGCGGTGACGCAGACGAAGCCGCATTTTTCATCGAGCGCGCGCTGGGCTGCGGCGATAAAGGCATCGCCCACCGCCATGCCCATGCTGCCGCCCATGAAAGTGAAATCCTGCACGCCGACAACGGCCGCGCGGCCGTCCATCGTGCCATAGGCTGCGGTGAAAGCATCGTGATGCGGATTGCTTGCGCGGGCCGTCCTCAGCCGATCGGTGTAACGCTTGGAATCGCGGAACTTGAGTGGGTCTTCCGCCACTTCGGGCGCGGGCAGCAGTTCGAAGCCTTCGTCGAGCAATTGCTCCAGCCGCGCATCGGCGCCGATGCGGCCGTGGTGTTCGCATTTCGGGCAGACCGAGAGGTTCGACTCATATTCCTTGGCGAAGATCATTTCGGTGCAGCGCGGGCATTTCACCCAGAGGTTATCGGGGGTTTCGCGCTTGCTGATGAACGGCAGGCGTTCGCGGACTCGTGTTAGCCAGGACATGGGTTGAGCCTATCGGGCAGAATGCACGGCCTTGGCAAGCCTTGCGGTAAGGTCTTGCAGGTGGTGCGGTGCGTCTTGGCCGTGTTCGCCCACCAGTTCCACGAGCGCAGAGCCGACCACGACGCCATCCGCGACGCGGGCAATCGCCTCGGCCTGTTCAGGCTCGCGCACGCCGAAGCCCACTGCGACCGGCAAATCCGTGTGGCTCTTGATGCGGCTGACATTCGCCTCGATGCTCTCGATGGCGGCGGCCTGCTTGCCGGTGATCCCCGCAACGCTGACGTAATAGAGAAAACCCGCCGAGCCATCCAATACGGTGGGGAGGCGCTTTTCATCCGTAGTGGGCGTCGAAAGGCGGATGGGCGCGATGCCCTTGGCGCGCAGGGCAGGGCCGAGATCCTCGTCCTCTTCGGGCGCTAAGTCGACGCAGATCACGCCATCGACGCCCGCCTTCTCGCAAGCATCGGCAAACCACTCAGGTCCGCGCCGGATCATCGGGTTGGCGTAGCCCATCAGCACCAGCGGCACGTCCGAATGGCGCTCGCGAAATGCAGTGGCGATTGCGAGGACGTCGGCAGTGGTCGTGCCATTGCCGAGCGAACGGATATTCGCCGCCTGGATCGCGGGGCCATCGGCCATCGGATCGGTGAAAGGCATGCCCAGCTCGATCACATCCGCTCCGCCCGCGACGAGAGCATCGAGATTGGCCGCAGTGTCGCCATCGCCAGCAGTGATGAAAGCGACGAGGGCGGGGCGGGGGGCGGAGAAGGCGTTTGTGAGGCGGGTCATGCTTGATGAGTTTCTGAACCGGTTGGATGAGTGTCTGCCCGATATCGGCGCCACCCGTATGCAAGGCAAAACGCTATCAAAACTGTCCAAAAGAAGGATGGCAGTCTGAGCGTGGACATCTCCCAAGCTTGGACATTCCAGCCATGATCCTCGAATGGGACTTCGAAAATATGTGAGATTGCTCTCATTAGCGAGATTCCGAACAAGGCACCCACGAAGAAGCCCATCCCTTCGATAAATCTCAAAACCTTAGTCAAAGTGCAAACCCCGAGCCTTTGCGACAAACCTCGTCGCCCCGCCCCCCGAGCCGGGGCAAGGCTGCCTTCTGCGCTGCGCAAAAGGAAGCTGGACCCCGGATCAAGTCCGGGGTGACGGTAGTGCTTGGGCCGAATGTCAAATCTCCACTCCCAGCGCTTCGGCCACGGTGAAGATGTCCTTGTCCCCGCGCCCGCAGAGATTCATCAGGATCGCCTGATGCTTGTCCATCTGCGGGGCGCGTTTGGCGACGGCGGCGATGGCGTGGCTCGGCTCCAGCGCGGGGATTATGCCTTCGGTGCGGCAGAGAAGCTGGAAGGCTTCGAGCGCTTCCTCATCGGTCGAAGAGGTGTATTCGACGCGGCCGGTTTCTTTGAGCCATGCGTGTTCCGGCCCGATGCCCGGGTAATCGAGCCCTGCGCTGATCGAATGGCCTTCGGTAATCTGGCCGTCCTCGTCCTGCAGCAGATAGGTTTTGTTGCCGTGGAGCACGCCGGGGAAGCCTCCCGCGAGGCTCGCCGCGTGCTCGTCCCCATCAAGACCCTTGCCCGCCGCTTCGACGCCCAGCAGCTTCACTTCTGGGTCGTCGAGGAAGGGGTGGAAGAGGCCGATGGCGTTCGATCCGCCGCCGATACAGGCGACCGCGAGATCGGGCAGCTTGCCCGTGCGGTCGAGCATCTGCGCGCGCGCTTCCTTGCCGATCACGCTCTGGAAATCGCGCACCAGCTCCGGATAGGGATGCGGACCTGCGGCGGTGCCGATGATGTAAAAGGTGTCATGCACATTGGCGACCCAATCGCGCAGCGCCTCGTTCATCGCATCCTTCAGCGTACCGCGACCGGCAGTCACGGGCACGATTTCCGCGCCGAGCAACTTCATCCGGAAAACATTGGGCGATTGCCGCCGCACATCCTCTGCGCCCATGTAGACGACACAGGGCAGGCCGAAGCGTGCGCAAACGGTGGCGGTCGCCACGCCGTGCTGGCCCGCGCCGGTCTCCGCGATGATGCGCGTCTTGCCCATGCGCATGGCGAGCAGGATCTGGCCGATGCAATTGTTGATCTTGTGCGCGCCGGTGTGATTGAGTTCGTCGCGCTTGAACCAGATCTGCGCGCCGCCAAGTTCTTCCGTCAGGCGCGGGGCGAAATAGAGCGGGCTTGGGCGACCGACATAGTGCTCCAGCAGGTCGTCGAACTCGGCCTTGAAGCTCTCGTCCGCCTGCGCCTTGCGGTACTCTTTCTCCAGATCGAGAATCAGCGGCATCAGCGTTTCGGCAACATAGCGTCCGCCAAACTGGCCGAAATGTCCGCGATCATCGGGCTGGTTGCGGAAGGAGTTGGGTGCGTTCTCGGTCATGCCGATGCCTTAGCGGCAAGAGCGGCTTCGCAGAAAGCACGGATTTTGGCCGTATCCTTCACACCCGGCTCGCTTTCGAGGCCGGAGGACGCATCGACCAGCTCGGCACCGGTATAGCGGATCGCATCGCCGACATTGTCTGCATTCAGTCCGCCAGCAAGGCCCCATGGCAGCTTGTGCTGGTAATTCATGAGCAGCCGCCAATCGAGCAGCAGGCCGTTGCCACCCGGCAGCGCGCCCGGTGCTGCATCGTAAATTAGCCGGTGCGCAACATCCTGAAAACGCTCGGCCTGTTCGAGCGAGGTGCGGCTCTTCACGCCGACGGCTTTCCAGACTTCGAGATTGGACTTGCTCTTGATCAGGCCCAGCCATTCCGGCGGCTCCCCGCCATGCATCTG
This sequence comes from Aurantiacibacter sp. MUD61, assembly GCF_027912455.1. Lineage (NCBI taxonomy): Bacteria > Pseudomonadati > Pseudomonadota > Alphaproteobacteria > Sphingomonadales > Erythrobacteraceae > Aurantiacibacter > Aurantiacibacter sp. MUD61. The sequence continues at coordinate 2,835,416 of NZ_CP115446.1, read as the reverse complement.
CAGCACATCGGGCTGAACTTCCTGCAGCGCTTCTGCCATCGGTTCGGGCTGCATGTTGACCGTCAGCAGCACGACTTTAACGTGCTTTGGCGTCCGCGCGCGCAGCTTCGCGGCATCGGCAATGGAGACATGGCGCGGGCTCGGTTCATAGTGGACAAGCCCGATATGGCTCGCCCCCGCATCCACAGCGGCATCGATAGTCTCGGGCGTGGAAAGCCCGCAAATCTTGATAAGCGTTTTCGGCATAGATGCGCGTGTTAGGAGATTCGACAGCGTTGCGAAAGTGCGGCAAGCCTGTTGCCGAGAAATTCATTGGGGGATTCGAAATGCGTCTGCTTTTTCCGGCACTTGCAGCTCTGCTTCTGGCAGCGTGCAATCCGGTGGCCAATATGAATGAGGGCGAAGATCGTATTGCCGATTTCCAGGCGGCCTATTCCGACGGGAATAGCGATGCGCTGTGGGCCATGGTGGGGCCGGAATTCCGCGAGGTCACATCGCGCGAGGAATTCGATGATTTGATCACCGTCGTCTCGGCGCGGCTTGGCCCAATCGAAAGCAGCGAGCGCGAGGGCTTCAACGTCAATACCAACACAGGCGGCACTTTCACCACGGTGCAGATGGCCACGCAGTTTGAGCAGGGTGACGGCGTGGAGGTCTATATGTTTCAGGGCAATGGCGATGACATGAGGCTGGTCGGCTGGAACGTGAATTCGCAGCGCCTCATGGTGACGCCGGAGGACATTGCCGGAATGGCTGAGCAAGGTGATCCCGAAGTGGTCGAGATCAATCCGGTGGAGCCCGTACGCGAAGAACGCCGGATCGCTCCGACGCCCTAGCTATCGCTTTTAGAGCGTGCCCTCGATTTCGCGCGCTGCGGCTAGCGGATCGTCCGCGCGGCTGATGGGGCGGCCAATCACAAGGCAGCTTGCACCATCATCGCGCGCCTGGCGGGGGGTGACGACCCGTTTCTGGTCTCCTGCGGCCTTACCGCCGGGGCGCAGGCCGGGGACGACGAAGAAGCCGTCTTTCCACTGGTCGTGGACCGATTTGATTTCCTGCCCGGAACACACAATGCCATCCAGACCTGCGTCATTTGCCAGATCGGCCAGCCGCATCACGTGATCGTGCGGCGTTCCGCCAACGCCAGTGCGCTCCAGATCGCGCTCGTCTAGGCTGGTAAGCATGGTGACAGCGACGACTTTGCAGTCCTCTCCGGCAGCAGCCTTGGCATCCTCCATCATGGCCCGCCCACCGCTCGCGTGGACGGTCACGATTGATGGTTCGAGCACGTGGATCGACTGCATGGCCCCTGCCACAGTGTTGGGAATGTCATGCAGCTTCAGGTCGAGAAAAACGGGCAGGCCGAGATGCGCGATCTCGTGCACGCCGTGATGGCCATGGGCGCAAAAGAATTCGAGCCCCAGCTTCACCCCGCCGATATGATCTTTCACCCTCTCGCAGAGCGCCTTGGCTGCATTGAGCTGCGGCAGATCGACCGCGAGATAGACTGGGTTGCTCATGGCTTGGTCGTGTCTGAGCTATCGTCAGCCGGGGAAAGATCGCTCACCGGTTCATCTGCTGCGGGTGTGGGCGTAGGCGCGGGAGCCGGTGCGGGGCTGGGCATCGGAGCTGGCGCTGGCGAGGGGGCAGGCGCTGGCTCTACCGCGTCCTCGTCCTGATGCGCTGCCACCGGCGTTGCCGCTGCGGTGCGCGCGGCGCTTTCAAGGCTGGCGATCTTGCGATTGAGGTTCCACTTGCTGCCGCGATAGTAGAGCCACATCGGCACGAAACCGATCAGGAAGGACACAATCACGATCGCGGGGATTTTGGTGTCGACCACGATGTCTTCCCAGATGCGTACGGTGACGGTTGGGTCCCAATTGGCGATGGAGAACAGCAGCAGGCCCACCAGCAGCAGCACCCAGATCACTGTGCGTACGATTTGCATGATCGTTTCCTCAAATCCCGAATTTGCCCGCGATGCTAGGCGAGCGTTGCTGCGAATGGAAGGGGGTGCTTATTCCCCAAAAACCCGCGCGAAAATCGTGTCGACATGCTTGAAGTGGTAATCGAGGTTGAACTTGTCCTCCAGCTCCTCCTCGCTCATCGCAGCGGAGACTTCATCGTCCGCCTTGAGGAGTTCGAGCAGTGACATCTGGCCGTCCGATTCCCACACCTTCATCGCATTGCGCTGGACGAGCCGATAGGCGTTGTCGCGGGTGATACCGGCCTGAGTCAGCGCAAGAAGCACGCGCTGCGAATGGACAAGGCCGCCCATCCGGTCGAGGTTCTTCTGCATGCGGTCGGGATAGACCAGCAGCTTGTCGACCACGCCGGTGAGACGCGCGAGCGCGAAATCGAGCGTGATGGTGGCATCGGGGCCGATGAAGCGTTCGACTGAAGAATGCGAGATGTCCCGCTCGTGCCACAGCGCCACATTTTCCATCGCGGGCAATGCGTAGCTGCGGATCATGCGCGCTTGGCCGGTGAGGTTTTCCGTCAGGATCGGGTTGCGCTTGTGCGGCATGGCCGATGATCCCTTCTGGCCGGGCGAGAAATACTCCTCGGCTTCCAGAACTTCGGTGCGCTGCAAGTGGCGAATCTCGACCGCAAGGCGTTCGATGCTCGATGCGATTACGGCGAGCGTGGCGAAATAGGCGGCATGGCGATCGCGCGGGATGACCTGAGTGCTGACCGGCTCCACTGTCAGCCCAAGCTGCTCTGCGACATATTCTTCCACGGAGGGATCGATATTGGCGAAAGTGCCGACCGCTCCGCTGATCGCGCAAGTGGCAATTTCGGCGCGTGCGGCGACAAGGCGATCCCGGCAGCGGTCGAATTCGGCATAGGCCTGCGCGAGCTTGAGGCCGAAGGTCGTCGGTTCCGCATGAATGCCGTGGCTGCGGCCGATGGTGGCGGTGTATTTATGCTCTTCCGCACGGCGTTTGATAGCGGCGAGCAGCGCGTCCATATCTTCAAGCAACAGGTCCGTCGCGCGGGCAAGCTGAACTGCGAGCGTTGTGTCGAGCACGTCCGAACTGGTCATGCCCTGGTGCATGAAGCGCGCTTCGGGCCCGACCTGCTCGGCCACCCAGTCGAGGAAAGCGATCACATCATGCTTGAGCACGGCTTCTTTCGCATCAATCGCGGCGACATCAATGCCCGGATCGGTCTTCCACCAATCCCACAGTGCTTTCGCCCCGCTTTCGGGCACCACGCCGAGATCGGCGAGTTTCTGCGTCGCATGCGCTTCGATCAGGAACCAGATCTCGTATTTCGATTCCGGCTCCCAGATCGCGGTCATTTGCGGGCGGGCATAGCGGGGGACCATCGGTAACTCCGAATTCGTGTGAGTGGTGTTGCGGCGCGGCTATTCGCTCGGGCAGCGAATGGCAAGCGGGCGCTCCGCAATTGTGCATTTGCGTTTGTGGACATGAGCCTGTCATATAGCTGCTCCAGACAAACAAGCATCTGGCAACAGGGGAATATTACATGCGTTTACCAACGGCGGCGGTTTCGCTGACGGCCATACTTTTGAGCAGCACTGCCCAAGCGGGCGAAGAACCGCTTTATTCTGCGACACCCGAGTGGGTCGAAGAAGCGGACTTTGCAGGCCTTGTCGCTGACGAGAGCGTGCCGGCAGAATTGCTGCGCGATTGGCAGTATCGCATCGAAGATGGCGTTGTCTTTGCCTATCACGATTTCGCCATCCGCGTGGACAACCCGCAGGCGCTGATGTCGCAGAATACGCAAACACTCACCTGGCTGCCGGACAAGGGCGACCTGACAGTCCACCGCTTTGAAATCCACCGTGAAGGCGAGGTGATCGATCTTGTCGAGCAAGGCGTGACTTTCGATGTCCTGCGCCGCGAACGCGGGCTTGAGCGCCGGCTTTTGGATGGCCAGTTGACCGCTAGCGTTTCCGTACCGGGATTGCGCGAGGGAGACGTGCTGCGCATTTCTCACACCGTTTCGACAGACGATCAGGCGTTGGGCGACGAAGTGCAGGCCACGCAATTCCTGCGCAGCGAGCCGTGGCAAGTGGGCTTTGCGCGTACAGTGATCAGCTGGCCGAGCGACGAGACCATGTTTTGGCGAGCCGAAGACAGGGTGGAGCTTACCCAGCCGGTGGAGCGCGAGGGCTACAGTTACCTGACGGTCGATCTTCCTCTCGAAGAGGCCGATCCCATGCCTTACGATGCGCCGTATCGCTTTCGCCGCCCGCCGGTGCTGCGGGTTGGCAGCTTTGAAAACTGGGCGGAACTGAGCGAAGTCATGTATCCGCATTTCGAAAGCGCGGCTGCCGTACCGGAAGGCTCGCCGATCAGGGAGCGCGCTCAGGCGATCATGGCGCGGACCAGCGACCCGCGTGCCCGTGCCGCGCTCGCTACCCAGCTGGTGCAGGATGATATCAGCTACCTGCTAAATGGCCTCGATGGCGGGAATTACCTGCCGCAAAGCGCCGAAGAGACCTGGGAAATTCGTTATGGCGATTGCAAGGCGAAATCCGTCTTGCTCCTGTCGCTGCTGCGCGAAATGGGCATTGAGGCCGAAGTCGTGCTGGTCAGTACCGAGCAGGGCGATGCCGTGCCCGAACTGCTGCCGCTGCCTGCCGCGTTCAACCATATGATCGTGCATGCGGTGATAGATGGCGTCGATTACTGGCTGGACGGGACGAGCTCTTCCACGCGCCTCGCCAATCTTGCGGATGTGCCGCCGTTCCATCACGCGCTTCCGCTGCGCGAAGGCGGGGCGCAGTTGGTGCCGATGGTGCAACGCGATCTCGCCGTTCCGCAGATGCACATGACGATGCAATTCGATCACTCGCGCGGCGTGGATTTTCCGGCTCTCTTTACGATGGAAATGACCATGTCCGGCCCTGCGAGCGCTGGAATGGAAAGCGTGGTCGATGCCAATGATCCCGAGGTCCTGCGCGGCATGGCGAGCTCATTCGGTGGATCGGAGGGCCTGCAGGTCAGCGATCTTTCGGTGGCGTATGACAGTGAAAACGCGGTTGGTACGGTGCTGATCGAGGGCATCGCTTCAACGAGTTTCGAATGGACCGATGGCAGGTTGCGCTTCTCCGACGGGCTGATGGAGGAAGATATCAGCTTCAATCCGGATCGCGCGCGAGCCGAATGGCGCGATATTCCGGTCGCGACCGAAGGGCCGGGTCGCGTCCAGATTGAATATAGCATTGCGCTTCCAGAAGGAGGCGAAGGGTTCGAGCTGGAAAACGGCGGGGCTCGCGAAGTGAACAATGCCAATGTGCGGTCAGTCGACTATGTCGGAATCGAAAACGGACGATTGATTGGCACAAGTGACCTTTTCATGACGCTTGGCGAGATTGCTCCGGCCGATCTGCCTGAAGCCCGCCGCGCGGCGCGCCGTCTCGCAGCCGATCTGCCTGAAGTCACGCCTCCACAAGACGTAACGTGGCGCTGGCAATTGTCGCGTGAAGAGCGGGAGACGCTCGCGGCCCCGATTCTCGAAGCATACGATGCTGCTATCGCTTTCGCCGATGAGGATGATCAGGGACCACGATACGCGCGTGCTGCATTCCTGAGGACCATCTATGATTACGAAGCGGCTCTCGCGGACTACGATGTCTTCGTTGAAGAAGAACCCTCTGCCTGGGTATATGCGCAGCGCGCTTTGCTGCATCGCCGCCTTGGCAATATCGAGGCCGCCATCGCCGATCTGCGCGAAGCTTATGATCTCAATCCCAGCGCTGCCAATGCCCGAGCACTGGCCGGCCTGTTGACCTATAGCGGCAACCCGCAAGAAGCTTTGGAATTGCTCGAATACACGCCTGTTTCCGATGATGACCGCGTCTATCATGTCGACGATCTGGGCACTGCGATGGCTATCTCCGGCAATGTGGATGCAGGCTTTGCTCTGATCGAGGAAATGGTTGCCGATTTCCCGCAGAATTCGACTGCGCTCAACGGCGATTGCTGGTTCCGCGGCCTCTTTGCCACGCAATTGGACACGGCGCTGGAGCGCTGCACGCAGGCGGTGGAGCGGGCGGCAAACCCATCCAACGCCATCGACAGCCGAGCATTGGTCCGCTTCCGCCTCGGGCAATTTGAAGAAGCGCTGGCCGATCTCGATCAGGCATTGGCGATGAGCCCGTCGCAGGCAGCCTCGCACTATCTTCGCGGCATCGTTCGCCTGCACGCCGGCGATGCAGGTGGCCGCGAAGATATGGAAATCGGACTGCTTATGGCGCCTGAGGTGGAGGCAACCTACAGCTTCCACGGGATCACCCCGCCGGAGTGAACCGTTCTTAAATGACACCCTTGGCGCGAAGGCTTGCGTGGCCTTCGCGCCCGACGATCACGTGGTCGTGCACGGTGATGCCGACGTGCCGTCCGGCTTCCGCAATCGCGCGGGTGATCTGGATGTCGGCGCGGCTCGGCTCCGGATTGCCGCTGGGGTGATTGTGGACGAGAATAAGCGCTGAGGCGCCGCAATCGAGCCCGCGGCGGATCACTTCGCGCGGGTGGATTGCGGCTTCGTCCACCGTGCCGTCGCCCACGTGGTGATCAAGCAGCAGGCGATTCTTCGCATTGAGATAGAGCACGCGTACGCGCTCGACGGTCAAATGCCCCATATCGATAGCGAGGTAATCGAGCAGCGCCTGCCAGCTGCCGAGCACCGGCTTGTCCGTCACTTCGCTGCGCGCCATGCGGCGGGCGACCAGTGCGGCGATCTTGATCTGGCCGACGCTCGCATCGGAAATGCCTTTCACCTGCTTCAGCGCGCCGGGATCGGCATTGAGGACCGCTGCAAGCGAGCCGAACCGATCGAGCAGCGCCTTCGCCATTGGTTTCGTGTCGCCCCGCGCCAACGCGCCGAACAGGAGGTATTCGAGAACTTCGTAATCCGCCAGCGCCTCCGATCCGCCTGTCAGCAGCCGTTCGCGCAGCCGTGCACGATGCCCGGCAGCGCCCATTTTTGCCTGATTTTCGGAACCTTGCGCCACGTAATTCGCATCTCCCCCTTGCGCAGTGCATTGCCTTTACCCGCGCGCTCGCGCAAGACTTGTCACGCGATGGCGCAGGAAACCGCAGTGGAGGACGGGTCTCGGACCACTGGCCGAAAGCGCCATGTGCTGAGCATTGCCATCCGCATTTTCGCTATTTCCATCGTGGTGATGATCGCCATCGCATGGTTTCAGCGCGAGACGATCGCGGACAATTTCATCGCAGATGCGCTGGCCGAAAACGACACGCCAGCCACCTATCAAATCGAGCGCATTTCGCCGCAACAGCAAGTCCTCACCGATATTGTGATCGGCGATCCGGACCGTCCCGATCTGACGATTGAGCGGCTGGTGCTCGACATCACTCCGCGGTGGGGGTTCCCTGAAGTTACGCGTGTGACAGTAGTGAGGCCGCGCGCATACGGCTCCTACCGGGAGGGCGAGCTGAGTTTCGGCGCGCTCGATCCCTACGTTTTTTCCGAAGAAGAGGATGGCGGCGCGGTTTTTCCAGATCTGGAGCTCTTCATCGAAGACGGCCGCGCGCTGCTCGACAGCGATTTCGGCAGGATCGGGCTCAGCCTGGACGGCGGCGGCCATTTGCGTGGCGGCTTCAATGCGGAACTGGCGGCTGTGGGCGAGGAGATCGCGCTGGGCGGGTGCTCCGTCGATGCACCGACGCTTTACGGCACAGCCTCTGTAGATGCCGAGCGCCCGCATTTTGTCGGACCGCTGCGCTTCGATGCTCTCGAATGCCGGGAGAACGATCTCGCATTGCAGGATGGGGCGGTGCAGCTGGATGTCTTTGCGCATCGCAATTTCGTCGATTTCGAAGGCGATTTCGATGCGCGCTTTGCAGGTGTCGATTATACCGATGTGGCGGCAGGAGCGATTGGCGGGGAAGGGCGCTTTTCGTGGCGCGATGGCAGGCTTAATGCGCTCTACGATGTGTCGCTCGCCGATGTCGCCAGCGGCGCGGGCGGGGCGCGACAGCTGACCGTCGAAGGCCGTGTGCGAGCGGTTGATCAGTTCGCCCGCGTCGATGTCGAAGGCGACGTTTCGGGAGAAGGGCTTGTCCTCGGCCGCGATCTTGATGGCGCACTCGCCAATGCTCGTGCAGCGAGCGAAGGCACATTGGCCGCGCCCCTGATCGCGCAAATCCGCTCGGCGTTGCTTCGAGAGCTTCCGGGCAGCGAATTGGTTGCCGCTTTCGAAGTCCGCAAACTGGGTCAGCGCACCAGCGTGATCGTGCCGGAAGCGAGGCTGCGCGGTGGGAGCGGCGCGACTTTGCTCGCTCTGTCGCGCGTGCAACTGGGGATGGGTGATAGCGCGATCCCGTCTTTCTCCGGCAATTTGCAGACAAGCGGACTGGGCTTGCCATTGATATCGGGGCGGATGGAGCAGGGGCAGGGCGGCGCGCTGGAGCTGCGGCTGGCGATGCGCGAATATGCGGCGGGCGATTCGCGCGTAGCGATACCGCGCCTTGCTGTGCTGCAGGATCGCGCTGGGCGCATCGCGTTTCAGGGCGAAGTGGTGGCCAGTGGGGCGCTTCCTGGCGGGACTGCGCGAGGGCTGCGTCTGCCCGTGGATGGCACGGTCGATCAGTCAGGCGCAATTGCGCTGTGGAATGGGTGCCGCGACATTGCCTTTGATGGGCTTGCCATTTCAAACCTTACGCTGAGCAACCAGTCGCTCACGCTCTGCCCGCCGCGTGGCAGGTCTATCCTGCGCTACGGCGATGAGGAATTGCGGGTTGCTGCTGGCGTCTCCTCGCTCGATCTGCGCGGGGAATTGGCCGAAACTCCTATTCGCCTGCGCAGCGGAGCCGTAGGCATGGCATACCCGGGCGCGCTTGCGGCGAGCGACCTCGACATCCTGCTTGGCCCGCCGGATAATGGTCAGCGCTTCACGATCAGCGATCTGCGCGCCGATCTATCAGGCGACAGTATCGGCGGGGAGTTTGCCGGGGCGGATGTTTTCCTTGCCCCGGTCCCGCTCGATATCCTCGGCGCGAACGGCTCTTGGTCCTATACCGATGACGGCCTGCAACTCACCGATGCCCGCTTTATGGTCGAGGATCGCGAGGAGACGGACCGGTTCGAGCCGCTGCTTGCCGATGGCGCCGAGCTGACGCTGTTCGACAACCGCATCACCGCCACGAGCAATCTCCGCCATCCCGAAAGCATGGTCATGGTGTCGCGCGTGCGTCTTGCGCATGACCTTACCGATTCGTCGGGCAGCGCTGATCTCTCGCTCGCCGGGCTGACCTTCTCCGAGAACTTCCAGCCGACCGATCTTTCGCAATTGGCATTGGGCGTCGTCGCCAATGTTCGCGGGACGATCTTTCCATCTGCCCGGATCAATTGGAACGAGAGCGGCGTCACCAGCACCGGCGAATTTTCCTCGCGCGATCTCGATTTCGCAGCGCCATTCGGTCCGGTGGAAGGTGCAAGCGGGCGAGTGGTCTTCACCGATCTGCTGGGCATGACGACCGCGCCCGACCAGCGCATCCAGCTCGCCTCCATCAATCCGGGGATCGAGATTTACGACGGTGAAATGGGCTTCCAGCTTATCGATGGCGAGCGCCTGCTGATCACGGGTGGGCAATGGCCTTTCATGGGCGGGACGCTGTCCATGCGGCCCACCGAGATGAACATCGGTGTTGAGGAATTCCGGACCTACACGATGGATATAGAGGGCCTGCAGGCCGCGCGCTTTATCGAGCGGATGGAACTGAGTAATCTCGCCGCCACCGGCACATTCGACGGCACGATCCCTATCGTCTTCGACCCCGACGGCAACGGCCAACTGGTGAGCGGAGAACTCGTTGCCCGCCCGCCCGGCGGCAACCTCTCCTACATTGGCGAGCTTACCTATGAGGACATGGGCTTCTTCGCCAATTACGCCTTCCAGACGCTGCGCGATCTGCAATATGACAGTATGGAAATCGACATGAACGGCCCGCTCACCGGCGAATTGGTGACGCAGGTGCGGTTTGAGGGAATCCGACAGGGCCCCACTGCCGAACGCAACTTCGTCAGCCGCGCCATCGCCGATCTGCCGATCGAGCTGCGCATCAATATCCGCGCGCCGTTCTATCAACTGATGACATCGGTCCGCTCGCTTTACGATCCTGCGGCCGTTCGCGATCCGCGCGACTTGGGCCTGATCGAGGGCGATGGCGCGCCGTCGCCGGAAGAGCCCGACGGGCGGATCATCATTGACGAGCTCCTGAACGAACCCAAACCCGATATTCAGCCCCCCGAAAGCGAGGCCATGCGATGAATCACATGAAATTGACGAGCTGCGTCTGTGCTGCGCATAGTGCCCCGATGAACGGGGCAAAGCGTATCATGGCAGCGGTGGCGATGGTGGGGCTGGTCCCGCTCGCGGGGTGCATCAATCTGGAAGCGCCTGACGAGCCGATTGTGATCGAACTCAACATCAACATCACGCAGGAAGTCATCTACCGCCTCGCAGATGATGCCGAGGATGCGATTGAGGAAAATGCCGATATCTTCTGATCGGCGCTTTGGAGTTGGACTTATGACCATGCGCAAGAGTGTTCTGGCCGCCACCGCCGCGATTGTCGGCCTGGGTGTGCTTGCCGCGCCTGCCTTGGCGCAACGCGATCCCGCCTACGCCGCAGCGCGCGCCGATGGTCGCGTGGGCGAGAAGATGGACGGATATCTCGGTATAGTCGGTACCGCGACGCCCGAACTGCAAGCGATGGTGGACGATATCAATATCCGCCGCCGCGCCGTTTACGCTGAGCGCGCGCAGGCCGAGAATGCAACGCTGCAGCAATATGCCTTCACCGCCGGTTGCCTCGCGATCGCCCGCACATCGCCGGGTGAGATGTATCAGGCCCCCGACGGTACGTGGCAGCGCCGCGGGCAGGGCGCTCCGCAACGCGATCCGCGCTGTCCGTGAGGCGCCTTGCGGGGTTGAAGAGATAGGCCGAGACGCGTAGCCGGGCGGGGAAATCTCATTCCACGCTAAGGTATTAATTATGCGCAAGTCGCTTTTCACCATCCCCGCACTGGGCCTCGTTGCACTCGGTCTTTCCGCCTGTAACCAGAATGCTGAAGCCGAGTTGACCGAAGAACAGATCGCCGTGTGTGACGGTCTTCAGGAAAACCTGGTCGATCTGCAAAAGCGCGCTTCGGGCGAGCTGGGTGAAGCAGTGATGCTCAACCAGATGCGCGCGCAGGGCGCTCTCGAGAACCCCAATATCGATCCCACGGCGCTCGCCCAGTTTTCGCTCGTCCATTACGAAGCGCGCCTCGGTAACATGCTGACGCTGCTTGAAGCCAACGGCTGCGATATGCCGACCGAACCTGTTGACGGGCGGATTTATTCGCGAGCTGCGGGGGCCTGTCTGCAGGCGCGCGCAAACGGGCAGGGCGATGTTGCCAGCCTGTGCGAGCGGGACAATTGGGAGCCCAATGAGGAAGAGCCTGAGGCACCGGAAGTGCCTGCCGCAGACACCGACGCCGAAAGCGAGTGATCGCACGCCCGACAGCCGCGAAATTTATTCCCGGCGAACCTCTTTTCCACCTTTGGACGTGTTGACTCGCCAACACCCCCCTTCTAAGGGGGCGGCGCCCTTGGCGGGCACCTCTATGCCCGTGCCACAACCCTGACATGCAGGAGCAGGCATGAGTGATGAGAAACCCGCACGGGAACCCATCGGTGAGGATGCGCGGATCGACGCGCTCGAAGAGCGGCTGAAAGCTGCACGCGAGCGAGAAGATCAGCGCAACCAGCCTAAGGTCAAAGGAGCCTCTGCCAGCGAGAAAGCGGGCAACAGGGCGCTGGCAGACCTGGTCGGTGGTGTTTTCGGGGGATTGGTTGTCGGCTGGACCATTGGCTGGTTCTTCGATCTCAATCCCTGGGCTCTGTTGGTTGGCCTGTTCCTCGGAATTGTGGTCGCTTTCAGGAATATAATTCGGAATTCAGGCAGCGGCCCGACCTCGGGCGGCGGCAGCTAAGAAGCGCAAGGGACTTTACGGACGTGGCAGCTACAGAAGCCAAAGTCGACCCGATGAAGCAGTTCCTGGTAGAGCCTCTGCTCGGCCAGGACTGGAACATTGCGGGCTACAATATTGCCTTCACCAATTCCGCGCTGTGGATGACGATTACGGCTGTGCTGCTGTTCGTCTTCATGCTCGGCGGAATGAAGCGTGAGCTGGTGCCTGGTCGCTGGCAGATGACGGTAGAGAGCTTTACCGGCTTCATCGACGATATGCTGGATGCCAATGTCGGCAAGGAAGGGCGCAAATATGTGCCCTACATCTTCAGCCTGTTCATGTTCATCCTGTTTGCCAACCTGCTCGGACTTGTTCCGTTCGGCATCGTCGGCGTTCACCCGTTCACTTTCACCAGCCACTTCACCGTGACCGGCATTTTCGCGATCATGAGCTTTGCGATCGTGCTGATCGTCGGTTTCTGGAAGCACGGCCTGCACTTCTTCAGCCTGTTCGTTCCGTCCGGCACGCCGCTGCCGATGGTGTTCGTGATCGCGCCGATCGAGTTCGTCTCCTTCCTCTTCCGCCCGTTCAGCCTGGCCCTGCGACTGTTCGTCGCCATGATGGCCGGCCATATCCTGCTGAAAGTGCTGTCCGGCTTCGTGATCGATGGCTGGAGCGCTGGCGCAGGTTACGGCGTGCTGGTGGGCGTGCCCAGCTTCGTGCTGATGATCGGCATTTCCGCTCTGGAAATCCTCGTCGCCGGCATTCAGGCCTACGTTTTTGCACTGCTTTCGTCGCTTTACATCAATGACGCAGAGCACCTGCATTAAGTTTTCAAACCCTTCAATTCGCTTACAAGTTTACCTCTGAAAGGAATATCTCATGGATCTCGAAGCTGCCAAGATGGTTGGTGCCGGCCTCGCTGCAATCGGTGCGGGCATGGCTGCCCTCGGCGTTGGTAACGTGTTTGGCTCGTTCCTCGAAAGCGCACTGCGCAACCCGGGTGCCGCAGACGGCCAGCAGGGTCGCCTGTTCATCGGCTTCGCCGCAGCCGAACTTCTCGGCCTGCTGGCCTTCGTCGTGGCGATGATCATCCTCTTCGTCTAATCGACTGATACTGGCCGGGCGGTTCGCGCCCGGCCGGTTTTCTGACCTGACTTGTTGCCAATAGGCGGAATCCGTCCATGCCTCAGATAGATCAAATGTTCGAAATCTGGTCGAGCCAGCTGTTCTGGCTGCTGATCACTTTCGGCTTCGTGTTTTTCGTCATTGGACGGGGCATGGTCCCCAAGGTGATGGATACTGTCGGCATGCGTGACAAGCAGATCGCAGATGATCTTGCCGCTGCGCAGGCGGCTCGCGATGCGGCGGACGAGGTTGAGGAAGCCTGGCGCCAGCGTGAAAACGCCAATCGCGAAGCGGCGCAGGACCTTGTCAACAAGGCCAAGGCTAAGGCGCAGAAGTCTACCGAGACGAAGCTCGCCAAGGTGCAGGCATTGATCGACACCCAGCTGGAAGAAGCCGAAGCCCGCATAGAAGCGAGCCGCGCCGAAGCCGCTGCCGAAATCGAAGCCGTCGCCACTGAAGCGGCGCAGGATATCGCCCAGCGCCTCGCCGGTGTGAAAGCGACCAAAACGGCTGCCAAGTCTGCCGTGAAGGATGTTATGAACCGTGGCTAATCCGCAGACCTCCGACATGCCCGAAGTCCTGTCCACCGATGCTCCGGATGCGGTGACGGAAGTCGATCCCGGCCAGGCTGTAAAGTTGGACGAGCCGGAGCTGCTGGGCCTTGAGCCTTACCAGTGGGTTTCGATCGCCATGGCCGTGCTGCTGCTCTTCGCTTTCGTAGTCGCGAAGGTGCACAAGACGATTGCGGGCGGCCTCGACAACAAGATCAAGGCGATCCGCGACAATCTGGACGAAGCCAAGCAGCTCCGTGCTGAAGCTGAAGCGCTTCGTCAGGAATATGCCGACAAGATTGCCGGGGCCGAGAAGGACGCCGAGGCGATGCTGGAGAACGCCCAGAAAGAGGCGGACAGCATTGTGAAAAAGGCGAAGGAAGACACCTCGGCAATGGTCGCGCGTCGTGAACGCATGGCCCAGGACAAGATCGCCGCTGCAGAGCGCCAGGCTGTCGATGAGCTGAAGGCTCGCGCCGCAAACGCATCGACCGCTGCTGCTGCCAAGCTGATCGCCGCCAACCACGATGCCGCCGCCGACAGGGCGCTGGCGGACGAGGTGATTTCCAACCTCTGATCCGGTTTTCCGGTCATTTGAAAAGCGCGCCAAGCCTGCGGGTTCGGCGCGCTTTTTCGTTATGGCTGCCTGAAGATCGAGAGATCGAGCTCCTCAGACGGGCCGAACCAGATCACGTGCTGTGTGTGATCGGCCCAATCGTCTCCGCTAAGGCCATGTGCGAAAATGGTCAGATCGCCGCGCTCTTGCGCAGCCCATGGGGCGAAGCGGCCGAATTCCTCGACCCCCAGTGAAAGCTGGCACGATCCGCGCGGATGCGGGCCTATCGGATCGATGTGGAAGTGGCCGACTGCAAATTTGAACTGTGCCTTCGCCTGCGCTGCGAAATCGCGCGCGAGGTCCACTTCATCCGCGTCGTAATAGATGTGCGCGTGAAAGCCTTTGAGCGCCATCAGAATGCGTCCTTCGCTGCCCTGAGCGCGGCGAAGGTCTCGTGCGGTTCCTCGCCGCCCCAGCGCGCCATCATTTCGGGATCGTCGGCGCGCAGGAAGGGGTTCGTCTCCAGCTCACGTTCGAGCTTCGTGGGCACGGTGGCTTCGCCTGCCTCGCGCTTGCTATCTATCTGCTTGGCGTAGGACATAAGCGCATCATTGCCGGGATCTGCGTGGAGCGCGAATTGCGCGTTGGCCTGGGTGTATTCATGCGCGCAGTAGAGCGTCGTCTCCGGCGGAAGGGCTTTGATCCGCTCGAGGCTCGCCCAGAACTGTTCTGGCGTGCCTTCAAACATCCGCCCGCAGCCGAGCGCGAAAACGCTGTCGCCGACAAAGGCGATATCGCTGCCGGGCAGGTGATAGGCAATATGGCCGAGCGTGTGTCCGCCGACATCGATCACTGCAGCCTCGTGGTCGCCCAGTTTGACGGTGTCGCCATGCGTGATCGTCCGGTCGATCCCGGCGATCTTCGCCGCATCGCCTTCGGGTGCAGTGATCGTGCAGCCGGTTGCCGCCTTGATCGCCTCATTCCCGCCAGCATGATCGGGATGCCAGTGCGTGTTCCAGATCTGCGTGATCTGCCAACCCTTGGCCTCCGCCTGCCTCAGATACTCATCAGCATCAGGCGTATCGATGCACGCGGTCTCTCCGCTCACCGGATCGTGAAGCAGGAAGCCGTAATTGTCGGACAGGCAGGGGAACTGGTGGATCAATAGGGTCATGCCCATTCATGTAGGCATTGCCGCAGATGTAGGAAAGGCCCGCCTGCGGTTCGCGCAGACGGGCCTTTCCTGATCCCGAAACGGGAGAAGAGCTGGGCTCTTACTTCTTCTCGTCGCCCTTCAGGGCTGCGCCGAGAATGTCGCCCAGCGAAGCGCCGCTGTCGGCCGAACCGAACTGTGCAACTGCTTCCTTCTCTTCGGCGATCTGGTGTGCCTTGATGGAGAAGTTGGGCTTCTTCGAGCGATCGAAACCGGTGACCATGGCATCGACCTTCTGGCCGGTCTGGAAACGGTCCGGACGCTGCTCGTCACGGTCACGGCCGAGATCGGAGCGCTTGATGAAGCCGGTCGCGCCATCGTCGCCAACCTGGACTTCGAGGCCGCCATCGCGAACTTCGAGAACAGTGACGGTGACGACCTGGCCACGGCGCAGGCTGTCTCCGGCACCGCCTTCTGCAGGCGCACCCTTTTCCAGCTGCTTCATGCCGAGGCTGATGCGTTCCTTGTCGATGTCGACATCGAGAACGACGGCCTGCACTTCTTCACCCTTGCGGTGGAGGGCGAGGGCGTCCTCACCCGAGATGCCCCATGCAATGTCGGACATGTGGACCATGCCGTCGACGTCGCCCGGAAGGCCGATGAACAGACCGAATTCGGTCGCGTTCTTGACTTCGCCGGTGACGGTCGAGCCGACCGGATTGGCTTCGGCGAACTCTTCCCACGGGTTGCGCTGGGCCTGCTTGAGGCCGAGGCTGATGCGGCGCTTTTCGGCGTCCACTTCCAGCACCATGACTTCGACTTCCTGCGAGGTCGAGACGATCTTGCCCGGGTGGACGTTCTTCTTGGTCCAGCTCATTTCGGAAACGTGGACCAGGCCTTCGATGCCCGGCTCCAGCTCCACGAAGGCGCCGTATTCGGTGATGTTGGTGACCTGGCCGGTGACCTTTGCACCCACCGGATACTTGGCGCCAACGCCTTCCCACGGATCGCTTTCCAGCTGCTTCATGCCCAGCGAGATGCGCTGCGTATCGGCATTGATGCGGATGATCTGCACGGTCACGGTCTGGCCGATTTCGATCACTTCGCTGGGGTGGTTGACGCGCTTGTAGCTCATGTCGGTGACATGCAGCAGGCCGTCGATACCGCCGAGGTCGACGAAGGCACCGTAATCGGTGATGTTCTTCACGACGCCATCGGTGATCTGGCCTTCAGCCAGCTTGTCGATCAGTTCGCTGCGCTGTTCTGCGCGGGTCTCTTCGAGAACGGCACGACGCGAGACAACGATGTTGCCGCGGCGACGGTCCATCTTCAGGATCTGGAAGGGCTGCGGCATGTCCATCAGCGGGGTGACATCGCGCACGGGGCGGATGTCGACCTGGCTGCCGGGCAGGAAGGCCACGGCGCCGTCGAGATCGACGGTGAAGCCACCCTTCACGCGGCCGAAGATGCGGCCTTCAACGCGCTTGCCTTCGCCGAACTCGCTTTCCAGCTTGTCCCACGCGGCTTCGCGGCGGGCGCGATCGCGGCTGAGCATGGCTTCGCCATCGGCGTTCTCGACGCGGTCGACGAAGACTTCGACTTCGCTGCCGACTTCGAGGCCGTGGGCGTCATCGCCACGTTCGAATTCCTTGAGGTTGACGCGGCCTTCGCTCTTGAGGCCGACATCGATAAGCGCCATGCCATTTTCGATGGCAGTGACGGTGCCCTTGACGACGCGGCCTTCGAAGCCGCCCTCGGCGCCGCCGAGTTGTTCGTCGAGCATTGCCGCGAAATCGTCGCGGCTCGGATTGGCAGAAGTTGCCATAGGTTAGAGTTCCTGTTCACATTTGCTACCGGCCACGGGTTTTACCCGGGTCTTGGTCCGTCTGTTCGCAACCATTCGCGAACCGTACGGGGCAAGAGGCCGACGTCCGTGCGAGGCCGAATGCCGCCGCCCGGGTTCCTTCAACCAGATCGATTGCGAGAACGGACGCGCGCCTAGGCGAAACGGGGAGGAAAGGCAAGCGAAATGGGGTGGTTTGCGCGGGGCCAGAGGCGGGCTTTTCCAACAGGGGTGTGACAGGTGTGACAGTGTTCTGGAGAGGAAATTCAGACCGCGCACAATTCGGCTGTTTTCAGGGAGCCAAAAAGGAGTGATTTGCCTCATCGCACGAGCCCTTGCACCCACACCAAATCTGTAGGAAAGTCCGTTGCAAGGAGAGACCCATGACCCTGGCCGAAACGCTCGCCAATTACGGCGAATATCACCGCGACCATCGCAATGTGCTGACCCATGCCGTGGGCGTGCCGATGATCGTGCTGGCGCTCGACGTGCTGCTGGCGCGGCCGGGTTTTGCAATCCCGGGGCTGGGTGTGGATGCGACGCCGGCGCTGCTGCTTAATCTGTTCGCGGCGGTCTGGTATCTCCAGCTCGACACGAAATACGGTCTGCTGATGACGGTCCTTCTGGCCATCTTTTACACGGTAGGCGCGAAGATTGCCGCCATTTCAACACTCGCCTGGATCGGCGGGGGTATCGGCCTGTTCGCGGTGGGCTGGGCGTTCCAGTTCCTCGGCCATCACTGGGAGGGTCGCAAACCCGCTTTCGTCGACGATTTGCGCGGATTGCTGCACGGGCCGCTGTTCATGACCGTGGAAGCGCTTTGGGCCTTGGGCCTTGCCAAGGTTTTGAAGCGGGACGTTGAAGAACTGATGGCGCCGCAGCCTGCTGAGTGATTCAAGAGCCCAACGTCCGTTCGTCCTGAGCCTGTCGAAGGGCGATTTCTCCACGGCTGCAATTTCGCCCTTCGACAAGCTCAGGACGAACGGTAGGCCTTATTGCCCAGCCGACTCAACAGCCTCAATAGCAGCCGCAATCGCCTCATCCCTGCCTAGCGCAGTCGTGTCGATCACCAGCGCGCCTTCGGCCACGGTGAGCGGCGCGTCCTTGCGACCGCTGTCACGCGCATCGCGCGCTTCGAGATCGGCGATCATCGCAGGCAGAGACGCCTCGCGGCCACTCGCCACCATTTCATCGTAGCGGCGGCGCGCGCGCACTTCGGTGGTGGCGGTGACATAAAGCTTCACCTCGGCCTCCGGCGCGATCACCGTGCCGATATCGCGCCCGTCGAGCACTGCGCCGCCCGGCTGTGTCGCGAAAGCCCGCTGCCGCTCGAACAAGGCCGCGCGAACGCCCGGATGGATCGAAACCCGACTGGCGAGCGCGCCGGTCGCTTCATTGCGCAATTCCGGATCATCGAGCAGTGCATCGGGAAAGTCGGTCGCCGCGAGTGCATCCTCGGGCGAATCCGGATCACCGCCATTGAGCGCGACCTGTCGTCCGACGGCGCGGTACAGCAGCCCGGTGTCGAGATGCGGTAGGCCGAAATGCGCGGCGAGGGCCTTGGCGATCGTGCCTTTGCCGCTGGCTGTGGGTCCGTCGACGGCGATGATCATGGGTTTTCGTCCAGTTGGCGGGCATACGCGCGGGCGATGACCTGTTCGCGCCATTCGCGCTGCTTCTTCCAGTAGAACGCTATCGCAGGAGCCGCCATGGCAGCGAACCCGATGGCGAGCAGTGCATTGCGCGGTTCCGGCAGCTGACCGGCATCGAGCAGGAAATAGCCAAAGCTCACCGCGACAATCGCGACGAAAATTCCCATCGCTTGGCGTATCATATATTCTTTGCTCCCGCTCTGGACTTGATCCGCCACGCCTTCCAAAGCCCCCAAAGCGCGATCGCCGCCCAAAATCCTTCGAGCACCAGGCTCGGCCAATTGGTATGCACGATCAGGCTGATTGTCAGCAGCACCGCACCGGTCAAATTCGTGCCGTGCAGAACCCACGGGTTCGGCTTCTCCACCGCGGTCAGGTAGAAATACGCCCCGATGATGCAGGCGGTGCCGAAGAAACCGATGATCGAAAAGATGTCGAGCGGAGTGGTCACTACGCGCCGTAGCTCGCGAAGACATAACGCTCGCCAGTGTCGGTGAAGGCGATGACATCATAGGCGTCCACCCGGTCGCCCATTTCCATGCCGGGGGAGCCGATCGGCATTCCCGGCACTGCGAGCCCGCGCACACCGGCGGGGCGCTCTTCCAGCAGGCGGGCGATCTGTTCGGCGGGGACGTGACCTTCGATCACATAGCCATCGACGAGCATGGTGTGGCAGCTCCAGAGGTCCTGCGGCACGCCGTAGGATGTTTTCACCTCTTGCATCTGCGCGGTTTCGACTTCGCTGATCGTCACTTCGTTCTCGGTGCGCACGTGATCGGCCCAATGCTCGCAGCATCCGCAATTGGGATCGCGGAACATCTCGTAAGTCGCGGCCTGCACCGCGCTGGAACAGCCAGCGAGCGCAAGAAGGGCGGGGGCGATAAAGCTGCGGATCATTGGGGCGCTCCGATAGAGTTGCGTTCAGCCAGAGGTAGCGACTGCGAGCAGCGATTCAAAGGTGGGAAAGCTTGTCGCAATCGGTGCCGTGTCGTCCACTTTTACACCATTGTCGCTGGCGAGGCCTGCCACGGCCATGCTCATGGAGATGCGGTGGTCGAGATGAGTGGTGATGGCAACGCCGTCTGCCGTGCCGGGCAGGGGATCGCCGCCGGTGCCCTCAATCACGAGGCCATCGCCATATTCCTCCACCTTCGCCCCTGCCAGCTTGAGCGCGGCGGCCATCGCAGCGAGGCGGTCGCTTTCCTTGACTCGCAATTCCTCGAGCCCGCGCGTGGTGGTGGTGCCTTGTGCGAGCGATGCAGCGACGAAGAGGATCGGGAATTCATCGACCATGGCGGGAACGACTGCCGGATCGACCTCGATCCCGGTGAGCGCCGAGTGCCTGACGCGCAGGTCGGCCACCGGTTCGCCGCCAACTTCGCGCCGGTCCAGCTCCTCGATATGTCCGCCCATATCGCGCAGCACATCGAAAAGCGCGGCGCGGGTGGGGTTGAGGCCGACATTTTCGATCACGAGGTCGCTTCCCGGCACCAGCAGCGCGGCGGCGGTGAAGAAAGCGGCGGAGGAGGGATCGCCGGGTACGGTGATGGTTTGTGGCTGAAGGTCCGCTTCGCCGTGGATCTCGATAATGCGCTCCCCGTTCTCTTCGCCCACGTGCAGCTTCGCGCCGAACCCGCGCAGCATGCGTTCGGAATGGTCGCGGGTGGGGACCGGCTCGATCACACGGGTGATGCCGGCGGTATTGAGGCCAGCGAGCAGGACTGCGCTCTTCACCTGGGCTGAAGCGACGGGCAGGCGATAAGTGATCGGCACGGCGGGCGAGATACCGCGCAGCATCAGCGGAAGCGTGCCTCCAGGCGATGCCTCGAAACTCGCGCCCATCTGGCTGAGCGGTGTGATCACACGGCCCATCGGGCGCTTGGAAAGGCTCGCATCGCCAGTGAACACCGCGCGGATCGGATGGCTCGCGACAAGGCCCATCAGCAGCCGCGTGCTGGTGCCGCTATTGCCCATGTCGAGCGCCTGCTCCGGCTGCAGCAGCGAGCCAACGCCGACACCGTGAATGCTCCAAGTGCCGTCATCGCCGCGATGGATCGTCGCGCCCATTGCCCGCATGGCGGCAGCGGTGGAGAGGACATCCTCGCCTTCCAGCAAGCCGCTCACCCGCGTTTCACCGACCGCCAGCGCGCCCAACATAAGCGAGCGGTGGCTGATCGATTTGTCGCCCGGAACGGCTATCCGCCCGGTCAGTGCGCCGCTGCTTTTGAAGCGTTTCGGGGAGGGCGGGTTGGAATGGCTCACCGGTGATCCTATTTGGCTGACTGCACGCGCGGCTTTGACAGTGGCATGGGCCTATGGCAAGGCGCGCCCGCTCGCGATTCCTCGGCAAACGCGGATCGCATACGAATTTTCCCGGAAGTCACTCCGGATGGATTAAGGACATAGACAATGGTCAAGCCAGAATGGGGCACCAAGCGCACCTGCCCCAAATGCGGTGAACGCTTTTACGACCTGGGCAATGAAGACCCGGTAACCTGCATCGAATGCGGCAATGAATGGACGCCGGAGCCGGTGCTCAAGTCCAAGCAGCCGATCCCGTTCGATGAGCAGGACAAGAAGAAGAAGGACGACGAGAAAGAAGCGGATTCCGATCTCGCCGATGACGATCTGGAAGATATCGACGAGGACGATGATTCGCCCGACAACGATGTCGACCTCGGCGGCGATGATGATCTGGGCGTCGACACCGGTGATACCGGTAAGGAAGACGACGAGAATTAAGTTTGTTCTTGCGTCAGGAGCGGTCATTTCATAAAGGGCCACTCCGCGTCCTTCGGGGCGCATACAGAATTGGTTCGGGGCCTTAGCTCAGCTGGGAGAGCGCAACACTGGCAGTGTTGAGGTCAGCGGTTCGATCCCGCTAGGCTCCACCATTTCATCGCCTTGTGGCCGTGGGCTTGCTGCAAATGGTGGTTTCGTGCGCTTCCGGTGCTCACGGCCTTAATGGCCGCTCCGCTCCGGTTCTCCGATCCCACCATTTTCGCTGGCGCCCAATGCCACAAATCGACGAAATGGGTTTTTAGTTGCTATAGCCTTGTAATGAGGCGTGTGATTTGGCGGGCCCTCGCATTGAGGTGCTCACGCTGGCCGACGAGTTTTCGTCCGCCGGCGTTTTTGGCATTTGGCGTATTGCTTCCCATATCGGGTGGCGGGACGACAAATTGAGGAGTTACGACGCGCATGTTTGATACGCTGTCTGATCGTTTGACCAATGTTTTCGACCGCCTGCGCGGGCGCGGGGCATTGAGCGAACAGGACGTGCGCGATGCCATGCGCGAAGTGCGCGTCGCATTGCTGGAGGCAGACGTTGCTCTGCCCGTCGCCCGCCAGTTCATCGAGCGCGTCACCGAACGCGCCATCGGCCAGGAAGTCGTAAGGTCGGTCACGCCCGGCCAGCAGGTCATCAAGATCGTCAATGACGAGCTGATCGACATGCTCGGCGGCGAGGATTCGGACGGTGAAGCAACGCCGCTCAATCTCGCGGTTACGCCGCCTGCGGTTATCATGATGGTCGGTCTGCAGGGTTCGGGTAAAACCACCAGCACTGCCAAGATCGCCAAGCTGCTGAAGGAAAAAGAGGGCAAGAAGGCCATGATGGCCTCGCTCGACGTCAACCGTCCGGCAGCGCAGGAACAGCTCGCCGTTCTGGGTGAGCAGGCCGACGTGGCAACGCTGCCCATCGTTCCGGGGCAGCAGCCGGTCGATATCGCCAAGCGCGCCCTCAATGCGGCCAAGCTGCAGAATATCGACGTGCTGCTGCTCGACACCGCGGGCCGACTGCATGTTGACGAAGCGTTGATGGCCGAAATGAAAGCCGTCGCGGGCGCTGCCGATCCGGCCGAAGTGCTTTTGGTAGTCGACGCGCTGACGGGTCAGGACGCGGTCAATGTCGCGCAGAGCTTCACCGATGAAGTCCCGCTGACCGGCGTCGTCCTCACCCGCATGGATGGCGATGCCCGCGGCGGTGCTGCGCTGTCGATGCGCGCCGTCACCGGCAAGCCGATCAAGTTTGCGGGTACCGGCGAAAAGCTCGACGCGATCGAACGCTTCCACCCGGCGCGCGTGGCCGACCGTATCCTTGGTATGGGCGATGTCGTCTCTTTGGTCGAAAAGGCCGCCGAAACGATCAAGGCGGAAGACGCCGAAGAGCTCGCCAAGAAGATGATGGCAGGCAAGTTCGACATGAACGACCTGCGCAAACAGCTTCAGCAGATGCAGAATATGGGTGGGCTCGGCATGCTCGCAGGCATGATGCCGGGCATGAAGAAGGCCAAGGCCGCGATGGCCAATGCCGATATGGATGACAAGGTGCTGCTGCACATGGACGCCATCATCGGCTCCATGACCAAGAAAGAGCGCGCCCATCCGCAGCTGCTCAATGCCAAGCGCAAGAAGCGCGTTGCGGCAGGCAGCGGCACTTCGGTGCAGGAGGTGAACAAGATCCTCAAGATGCATCAGGAAATGGGCCGCGCGATGAAGCAGATCAAGAAAATGGGCGGGCTGAAAGGCCTTGCCGCAATGTTCGGTGGTGGCGGCATGCCCGGCATGGGCGGCGGCGGCGCGCCAGGTGGTATGCCCGGCCTTCCCGGAGGCGGTGCAGGCGGTCTTCCGCCCGATCTCCAGAATTTGTTGAACAAGAAGTAATTACATCAAATCAAAAGTTTAATTTCGAAAGGTAATCTATCATGGCAATCGCAATTCGCCTCTCCCGTGGCGGCGCAAAGAAGCGTCCTTACTACCGCATCGTGGCTGCTGACAGCCGCCGTGCCCGTGACGGCAAGTATCTCGAGCAACTCGGCACCTACAACCCGATGCTCGCCAAGGATGACGAAAACCGCGTCAACCTGAACGAAGAGCGCATCAAGTACTGGCTGGGCGTCGGCGCACAGCCGTCCGACCGTGTTCTCCGCTTCCTCGATGCTGCCGGCATCATGGAGCGTCCTGCACGCAACAACCCGAAGAAGGGTGAGCCGGGCGAAGCTGCCAAGGAACGCGCTGAAGAAAAGGCTGCCAAGGCTGCCGAAGCCGAGGAAGCCAAGAAGGCTGCCGACGAAGAAGCCAAGGCTGCTGCCGAAGCGCCTGCTGCTGACGATGCAGCCGAAAACGATGCAACCGGCTCTGTGAAGACCGAAGAGACCGCTGAAGCCGTGGCTGACGCTGTCGAGAACGAAGGCGACACCGCTGCAGACGAAACGGCCATTGCCGAGCAGACCGCAGAAGCTGGTGAGCCGAACGAAAAGGCCGACGATTCGGCCACCGAAGAGAAGAAAGAGGACTGATGTCTTCTCCCCTCCCGCCTGCGGGAGGGGCCGGGGGTGGGCGCGTATTTAAATGACGCGCTCCACCAGGCCCACCCCTAACCCCTCCCGCAAGCGGGAGGGGGACTCGCGAGACAAACCCATCACACTGGCCGCCATCACTGGCGCGCATGGTGTGGCGGGCGAAGTCCGGTTGAAGCTGTTCGGCGACGGAATATCCGCGCTGAAGCAGCAAAAGTCCCTCGGTCTTGGAAAAGGCGAGGGCACGCTTTCGCTCAAGAAAGTGCGAGACGATAACAAAGGCGGCGCAATCGCGCGTTTCGCCGAGATCACCGATCGCACTGCTGCCGAAAAATTGCGCGGCACCACGCTGACGGTCTCCCGCGATGCTCTTCCGCCACTGGAAGAGGACGAGTATTATTACGTCGATCTCATCGGCCTCACCGCCGTATCCGAAGCGGGCGAGGAGATCGGAGAAGTGATCGCGGTGCAGAATTACGGCGCTGCCGACGTCGTGGAAATCGCCCGCACAACCGGCCCGAAGGCGGGCAAGAAATTCATGGTACCGATGCGCAAGGAGGCCGTGCCAGAATGGAATACGGAGCGGTTGGTCGTGTCTGAGGATTTTATCGAGGAATGAGCAGGCCGCCGATCACGGTTGATGTCGGCCCATCTGTTCCAAGCGAGCCGCCGCTGGCGGAAATTCTTCTCGGGACGGGTGCCCTCGCGCTTGCCGCAGCCGTAATCGCTTTCCTGCTGGCGGCGGTGCTCCACCGTTGCGGGAAGCAGGCAGCCATTGGACTGCGTGTCGTGCTAGCTGGCCTTGCGCCCTTGACCATTCTGCTCTGTCTACTCACTTATTCGATGAGTCGGCGGCAGGGTTTTGAACTAGGGCGCTTGATCGACGCAATCGGCGATCTGCCAATGCGCGCCTATGGCATTTTCTTGATTGTGGCGGCTGCCGGAGTGCTTTCCGCACGTCTCACTTCCCGCTGGCTTGCGCGCCGCTATGCGCGCAAACAAGGGACGCCGGTCGACACATTCGCCTGACCGCGGTCAACGCCGCAGCGGGCGCGCTTCGGCGAGTTCGTTGCGGATCGTGGTGCTGGCGACGCCCGCCATGCCCATCGCGTGGCTGATCTGGTCGAGACCTTTCACCACATCGCCTGCCGCGAATAGGCCGGGAACGCTGGTGCGCTGGTGATCGTCCACTACCACGCAGCCGCTCTCGCTACATTTCGCTCCCGCCATCACAGCCAGGTCGGATCGGATGTCGCTCCCTAACGCGGGATAGACGCTGTCGAATTCCTGCCAGCCCTGCGCGGTTTCGACCGCCAGCCGCCCACCGCGGATTTCGTACTGGCCGCAAGGGCCATCGACCCGCACAATGCCCGCTTCGTCCAGCTCGCTCACACAGTCATCGTCAAGCTCGTGGTCGTGGGTGGGGGAGATTAGCGTGAGGTCTTTGGTATAGCTGCGCAGGAACACCGCCTCTGCCGTGCCATGATCGCCTGTGCCGATAATCCCGACGCGCTTGTCGGTGACTTCGTAGCCATCGCAAACGGGGCAATAGCGCAGCAGGCCTTTCGCCAGCGCCGCATTGTGCAAGTCGTCCCCCATGCCGGGCGGGTGGCGATTGAACACGCCGGTCGCCAGCAGGACGGTGCGCGCTCCGAAGGTCCCCTTGTCGGTGCGCACCTCGAACCCGTCCTCTTCGTGCGACAGCAAGACGACCTGCTTCTCCTCTCGGACGACGCCATATTTGCGTGCCTGCCCTTGCATGCGGTTGAGCAGGTCGGTGCCCGCGATGCCATCCGGATAGCCGGCATGGTTGTGTGTGCACGGGATCAGCGCCGCGCGGCTGGTCCCGCAGTCGAACAGGCGGACCGAGAGGTGATAGCGCGCAAGATAGATCGCGGCGGTCAGCCCGGCGGGCCCACCACCCACGATGATGCAATCGTCCATTCCGATCCAACGCGCGGGATGGAAAAGCGTTGCGCCGGGCGCTAGGCCCTCCTGCATGGAGCAAGCTATCGTCCTTGGGGTATTCGCGATTATCCTCGCCGGTGCGGCCGGGCTGGCAATAGTGCTTGTGCGGAGGCTGCAAAAGCGGGGTTGGCCCCGTGCAATAGGTATCGCTATCGGAACATTGATGCCGATCTCGGTGATAGTGCTGGCTCTGTATGTCTGGCATGAAATTGACCTCGCCCGCTACGAGGCATCCGGCAGCGAGGAGGGCTTTATGAGCCCCCTGGCCATACTGATTTACGGTTTTCCTTTTGTCATGATGATCGTCATCGCCTGTTTCGTGGCAGCCCTTTGGGCGGGAAGGCGCGCATGACGAAATCCCCGAGAATTCTCCAGGTCGCCATCTGCCAGGCCGCGCCGGTGCCGCTCGCGATCTCGGACGGGATCGAGAAGGCCGTGCGGCTGACCCGTGCAGCTATTGCTGACGGCGCGCAGCTCGTTGCCTTTGGTGAGACATTTCTCGGCGGATACCCGATGTGGCTGGACGAGGCTCCGGGCGCGGCGCTGTGGGATCATCCGGGCAGCAAGGCGCTGCACCGCATCCTGCTTGAAAACGCCGTGGTGGCGAACGACGAGCGGCTGCTGCCCTTGCAGGAACTCGCCGATGAAAGCGGTGCGGTGATTTCCATCGGCGCGCATGAGCGGGTGCGCTCGAGCCTCTACAACAACCAGCTGACCTTCCGCCCCGGCCTGCCGGTGCTCGACCATCGCAAGCTGGTGCCCACCCATGGCGAGCGGCTGGTGTGGATGCGCGGCGACGGATCGACACTCGGCGTGCACCAGGCCGAATGGGGCAATGTCGGCTCGCTGATTTGCTGGGAGCACTGGATGCCGCTGGCGCGCGCGGCGATGCACAACCTCGGAGAAAGCGTCCACGTCGCCGCCTGGCCGACCGTGCGCGAAAGCTACGCCATCGCCAGCCGCCACTACGCAATGGAAGGCCGCTGCTTCGTGCTCGCGGCTGGGCTGGTGCAGACGAAGGACGACGTATTCGACGGGCTGGAGCGGGCCGGTGGCAGCGATGAGGGCCGCGAACTGATCGAAGCGATCGAGGTGGACGTCATAAACCGCGGCGGCTCGCTGATCGCCGCGCCTGATGCGAGCGTTGTCGCGCAAGCGGGCGAGGGCGAGGAGACGTTATTCGCCGAACTCGACCTGTCCCTACGCGACGAAGGCCTCGCAAGCCTCGACACCGACGGCCACTACTCGCGGCCCGATGTGTTTGAATTGAGCGTGGATACGCGGGCGAAGGATGGAGTTTTATGGCAATAGACCTAAGGGGGATTCCTTTTGTTCTCATCAGTATTCCTCTGATTTCCCTCGTCTTGATCGTGTTTTGGTCATGGCTTTGCCGGAAAGTCGAGGCAGCGCGGACCTACGCAGTCTTGTCGCTGTTCGGTGTGGCTCCCACCTTCGCATTCATGACCCTCGAGCTTCGTTGGGGCGAAATCGAAATCGAAGATAGCCCTGCCGCCGGCCTCCCTTATCTGGCGGCTTTGTACGAAGCATTTTGGATTTTCTGCGGCTGCCTCGTCCTCATACTGCTGTTTCAGGGGCGGGCCGCAGAATTCATCGAAAAGCGGCGTTTGAAGAAAGAGCTCGATGCAAAGGTGTTCGAATGACCTTTGCCGCCACCATCCCTACGCTCTGTCCGGCGATGTTTCCCGGGCCGCTGGCTGAGGAACTGCTCTAAAAATTCGGAACCAGCGCCGCTTCGCGCGTTGATTCTCCATGAGATTATTTCCGACATGCCTCGCCGTCCTTGCCGTTTCTGCCTGTGCGGACGGACCTGAAAACGCCGCACCTCCCGCAGACCCCGAGACCGACGACGCTACCGCAACGCGCCCCGTTGGCGAGCCTCGCCTCGTTACCGTAGAGGGTCGGGTCGAGGCTGGCACCGAATGCGACACCGTCCGCACGCCCGACGGCAAAGTCTGGTCCGTCAATTTCGGTGAGGCCGATTTCGGGTCGGGCGATTATATCCGTCTGACGGGCGAGATCGCAGACGCGAGTTTCTGCATGGAAGGCGAGGGCACGCTGATCCCGCAGCGGATCGACGCGATCGAACCTCCGGCACGAGACCGCGATCCGGCCCGTGCGGGAGGCGTCGCGCTGACACGTGAATATGTCGTGGGCAGCTGGGTCGCCAGGGGTGTGAATGCCGATTGCGACGATCCGGATTTCCGCATCAGGACGACCTCCGGCGGGACGGTGCTGAACGGCGAGATCGGCAATCATGACAACAGCGCTTTGGTAATCCTCGACCAGTATCCGCGCCTGGACCTCGACGAGCCGATGGACGACCTACCGCTTGAAGCGCGCGGGCCCGACGGCCTTGCCATCCTACGCCCCGCGACCGACGCCGCATACGATCCGGTCACCATAGGCAGCGCGACGATCACCGGTGATGGAGTTGTGTTTGTGAAATGCGCCTGACGCGCTAGGGCAAGGGCAATGACCTTCGCCGCCACCATTCTTACGCTCTATCCGGAGATGTTTCCCGGGCCGTTGCGCATTTCGCTCGCGGGGCGGGCGCTGGAGGAGCAGAAGTGGTCGTGCGACACGATCCAGATCCGCGATTTCGCGACTGACAAGCACCGCACAGTCGACGACACGCCAGCTGGTGGCGGCGCGGGAATGGTGCTGAAGGCCGACGTCCTTGGCGCGGCGGTCGATCATGCCATTGCGCGCCAGCCGAAAACGCCGATCCTCGCCATGACGCCGCGCGGGAAGCCGATCACGCAACAACGCATTCGCGAGATCGCCAGCGGCCCTGGTGTCATCATGCTGTGCGGCCGGTTCGAAGGGTTCGACGAGCGCGTGTTCGAAGCGCGCCCAGAGATCGAGCAGGTCAGCCTTGCGGACATCGTGCTCTCCGGCGGAGAACCTGCTGCGCTCGCCATACTCGATGCTTGCATTCGGCTGCTTCCGGGGGTAATGGGCGCGGCTTCTAGTGGGACTGAGGAATCGTTCGAGGACGGTTTGCTCGAATACCCGCAATATACCCGACCTCAGGAATGGGAGGGGCGCACGATCCCTGAAGTGCTGCGATCGGGGGATCATGCGAAAATCGCCGCGTGGAGGAAAGACCGCGCGGAAGACGATACTCGGTTACGCAGGCCGGATTTATGGGAACGCCATGGTGGCGCTCCGGTCCAGCCTGCCTCTGGCGTGCAGCGGAAAAAGAAGGAAACGGACCAGTGAACCTGATCCAGACTCTAGAAGCCGAAGCCATTGAAGCTCTCGGCAAGGACGTTCCGGACTTCCGCCCCGGCGATACCCTGCGTGTCGGCGTGAAGGTGAAGGAAGGCAACCGCGAACGCGTTCAGAATTTCGAAGGCGTGTGCATCGCCCGCTCCAACCGCGGCATGGGCAGCAACTTCACCGTGCGCAAGATCAGCTTCGGCGAAGGCGTGGAACGTGTGTTCCCGCTGTACTCGCCGATCGTCGACAACATCACCGTGGTTCGCCGCGGTATCGTGCGTCGCGCCAAGCTGTACTATCTGCGTGGCCGTACCGGTAAGAGCGCCCGTATCGCCGAGCGCCGGGAGAACGTGGCCAAGTAAGCCACTCTCTCAAAGCGAGTCAAACAAGGGGCGGTTTCCTGATCGGGAAGCCGCCCCTTTCGTTTTATGTATCGCTGCGGATTATTTGTCGCTGCGAACTGGTCCGCCCGTATTGGTTTCCGCCCGGCCGCGCACATCGTCGAGGCAGAGCCGCACGTGATCGCGCACGATCTCGGTGAATGCCGAAATACGGTCCGGCTCCGAGAATACCTCGGCCGAATTGCAATAGACCAGCGATCCGAACAGCCGGTTGGGCGTCGTCAGGATCGGCATGTAGTCATAGGTCTGGATGCGCACTTCGATGCTGCCGAAGCACAGGTCCTGGTTCTCATCCACATTGGTGCGCGCATAGAGGATAGGCGCGTTGAAATCGTCGCTCGCGGCCTCGCGAATGCCGTGCGTGCGAAGGTTCGTGCGCAGCTCCTGCATCAGGCGCTGGCTGGTGACGCCGCATGCGTTGGATGTGGCGGTCGTATCCTCCACCAGCAGGCGTAGCGATGTCGGCACGGCTTGCGCCGCTGCCGGTGCGGAAATAGCGGCAAGGCCTGCCGCCAAAACGATTGTTGTCAGTGATTTACGCATGAAGCCCCCTTGATGCCCCTGAATTGAAGACGAAGCCTAGCATCTGAAATCGGATTGGCAATTGCCGACAAATTGCCTGTCCCGAAGTAGATTAGCTTCACGGCACGAAAACACCTTTGCTGTTGCACCTGCGAACACAGTCGCTAGGCAGCAGGCACAGTATTTGACGGAGCAAGATTATCATGGGTTACCGGGTTGCAGTTGTCGGCGCGACGGGAAATGTCGGGCGCGAAATGCTCGCCATCCTGGCAGAGCGCGAATTCCCGATGGATGAAGTGGCGGCAGTGGCATCGGGCCGCTCGACCGGCATGGAAGTGGAAGTCGGCGACAGCGGCAAAATGGTCAAATGCAAGAACCTCGAGCATTTCGACTTTTCCGGCTGGGATATGGCTCTGTTCGCCTGCGGTAGCGAAGCGACCAAGACCTATGCGCCCAAGGCAGCGGCTGCGGGCTGCGTGGTGATCGACAATTCCTCGCTCTATCGCATGGATCCCGATGTGCCGCTGATCGTGCCGGAGGTGAACCCCGATGCGATCGATGGCTACACAGCGAAGAACATCATCGCCAATCCCAACTGCTCGACCGCGCAGCTGGTTGTGGCGCTCGCCCCGCTGCATAAGGCGGCCAAGATCAAGCGCGTGGTCGTGTCGACCTACCAGTCGGTTTCGGGCGCGGGCAAGCAGGGCATGGACGAGCTGTTTGAGCAGAGCCGCGCAATCTTCGTGGGCGACCAGGTGGAGCCTGCCAAGTTCACCAAGCAGATCGCCTTCAACGTCATCCCGCACATCGATGTGTTCATGGATGATGGCGCCACCAAGGAAGAATGGAAAATGGTGGTCGAGACCAAGAAGATCCTCGACCCGAAGATCAAGCTGAACGCAACTTGCGTGCGCGTGCCCGTCTTCGTCGGCCATTCCGAAGCGGTGAATATCGAATTCGAGGAAGAGCTTTCGGCAGAGGCGGCGCAGGACATCCTGCGGGAAGCGCCGGGCATCATGCTCGTCGATAAGCGCGAAGACGGCGGATACGTGACCCCGGTCGAAGCCGCTGGCGATGGCGCAACCTATGTCAGCCGCGTGCGTGAAGACCCGACCGTCGATAACGGTCTTGTCCTGTGGTGCGTTTCCGACAATTTGCGTAAAGGTGCGGCATTGAACGCCGTGCAGATCGCAGAACTGCTCGGCCGTCGCCATTTGCAAAAGGGATAATTGCCATGCGCCACTTCGCTCTTCTCGCCCTTCCGCTGATGCTTGCCGCGTGCAACGGAGATGCGCCCGGTGGTGATGGCGAAGCACTCGCGCCGGAGGGACCGGAGCCGCTGGAAAATGCGACGCTCGATCTTCAGGCTACCGGCATCATCATTCCCCCGCAGGCCGGGTTTGAGCAGCTTGAAGTGCCGTTCGGCTCGATGCGCGAAGCGACCGAAACGACGCTTGCCAATATCGTTGGCGACGTAGTGGGCGAAAACAGTGAGAATGATTGCGGCCTGACCTCGACTTCGTTTGAAGGGCTGACGCTCAACTTCCGCGATGACCAGTTTGTCGGCTACACCGCCAACGCGCCCTATGTGCCCGAATTGAGCCGCGAGGAAATGCTTGCCGACCCGCAGGTGAGCATGATGGAAGACAGCACCATCGATGGCGAATTCATGATTGGCACCGATCCAGAAAATTCCATCGGCGGTGTCTTCGTGGATGATGAAGTGCGCGCGCTCTACGCAGGTGAAAACTGCATCGCCCGCTGATGACCGAACTGAACACGCAATTCATCGAGAGCTTCGACGGCACGCGCATGGCGGTGCACCGTATGGGAGAAGGACGGCCTGTCCTGCTGCTGCACGGCCTGTTCTCGGATGCGAACGTCAACTGGATCAAATACGGTCACGCTGCGCATCTGGCGGAGCAGGGCTTTGAGGCGATCATGCCGGACTGGCGTGTGCACGGGCACAGCGATGCGCCGACGGATGCTTCCGCCTATCCGTCAGGCGTGCTGGTGAAGGATGCATTCAGCGTCGTCGAGCAGCTGGGACTGGTGGATTACGATCTTGTCGGGTTCTCGCTTGGCTCTCGCACGGCAATCAGCGCGGTTATCGCGGGGCTTACTCCGCGGCGGCTGATCGTCACGGGCATGGGGCTGGAAGGCCTGACCAATTGGCAGAAGCGCACCGCATTCTTCATCGACATGATCGACCATTTCGACGAGATCAAACATGGCGACCCGCGCTTCATTGCGAAAAGTTTCATGAAAACGCAGGGCATCGATCCTGTCGCCGCGCGACATTTGCTGGTGAACGGCGTGGACAACATCAATGAGGCTGAACTCGCGAAAATCACCATGCCGACGCTGGTGCTGATCGGCGAGGATGATCGAGACAATGGCTCGCCCGAGCGATTGGCCGAAGCGCTTCCCGACGCGCGTGTCGAGACGATTCCGGGCACCCATATGAGCTGCGTCCTGAAGCCAGAACTCGGCGAAGAAATCGCCCGCTTCCTTTTGGAAGAGTGATAGGGCACAATCCCACCTTCTAGACGCTTCTGGGGGGACGGCATGTTCGCAAAACTATCCGGAATTTCGCTAGCTGTACTTCTGGTTGGCTGCGCACCGACTGCGGACATTCCCGGACCGGTCACTCCGGCGCACGGCAGTGATGGCACATTGTTCGTCGCGAACAAGCGCGGGGCGAGCCTTTCGCGCATCGACCTTGCCACAGGCGAAGAAACGCACCGGGCGGATACCTGCGAGAATCCGCACGAGCTGACGGTTTCGCCGGATGACGCGCTGGTAATGGTAGCGTGTTACTCCGGGCGCTCCGTCGAGATTTACGCGACCGAAGACCTACGCCAAATCGCCGACATTCCGCTAGGCGAACAAGCGCGGGTACATAGTGCGCTCTGGCTCGAGAACTTCAATGTTGTCGCCGGGGCAGAAGGTCGTGGCTCGCTCTATATTGTTGAGACGATGGAAACCGACGAGCCGAGGCCGATTGAAATCGGAGGTGGGGGACCCGGACCGCACATGATTGCCGTAGATCAAGAGCGCGGTTTGGGATTCGGCACCATTATCCCGACCGGCGAAGTTGTTCGCTACGATCTGAATATGCGCCAAGAGGTGCTGCGTCGTCGTATCGGCGATCAGATCGAAGCTCTGGCCCTGTCGCCCGATGGCCTGACGCTGTGGGTATCCTCGAATGTGGACAGCATTGCTTACCGTCTCGACGCTGAAACACTGGAAGTGCAGGCCGAAGTACCGACCGGCCAAGTGCCCATCCGCCTCGCCATGCACCCCTCGGGCGATTTCGTGGTGAGTAGCAATTACGGCAGCGGAGACCTGACGGTGATCGACACCGCCACGGATGAAGTCGTGCGAACAATCCCCGTATCGGGAAGCAGTGATGCGGTGCAGGTAACGCTGGTCTTCAGCGAGGATGGCAGCCGCCTCTACGCCGCCGAAACTGCGACAGACACTATCGCCGAGATCGACTTTGCCAGCGGCGAAGTCCTGCGCCGCATTCGCACCGGACCGGGCGGCGATGGCTTGGCGGTGATCGATTGATGCTGATCGGCTTCGCCTGGCTCGCCCTGATTGTCGCAATCGTTGCCTTGCCCGCCATCTGGCTGGCGTTGAGGCCCGCGCGGAGCAAGTGGGTCGCGCTTGCGGTGGTCTTCTACACATTGATGGCCAGCATCGCGGCGCTCTATCTCGTGCCCTGGTATCATTACAGCTACTATGTGCTTCCTGTACTTTTGCTTTTGGCGCTCACCGCATCGCTGATCGCAATACTGCGCCATCGCGGATCGACTTGGGTAAGGCCGGGTGCAATTGGTGTAATCCTGTCTATCGTATTGCTGCTTGGAGGTGCATATTTCGCCTTCACAAATGTGCGAGCGTGGTCAGCAGCTCAGCCTCCTGAGCAGGTCGTCGACATGCAATTTCCGCTAGAAGCTGGCACCTATGCGGTAACGCGCGGTGGAAGCGCTGCGCCACTGCAGGCAGGTCATGCCCGCAACCCGTCGCAACATTATGCCGTCGATATAGTGGCTCTCAATTCGGGCATGTTCCAGTGGCAGGATTATCTACGCAGCGAAGACTTTACCCGCAGCGAAATCTGGGATCGCACTGTTGTCGCTCCATGCAGTGGTACCGCGATTTGGGTGCGCGATGGATTGGTAGACTCCGCAGAAAATGATGAGGAGCGACCAGCCGGCAATGTCGTGGGCCTCGATTGCGATGGGATCACCGTCAACCTCGCCCACATGCGCCAGGGAAGTGTTCTGATCGAAGAAGGGGATCAGGTCGAAGCCGGTCAGCCGCTTGGCCGGATTGGCATGTCCGGCCGCACGAGGGGGCCACACCTCCATATTCATGCAGAACGTGGTCCGCTGAAATACGATGAATCGGATAACACGCCGGTCGCGATCAGCTTCGATGGTGGCTTTCCGCTGACCGGACAGATTTTCATCAGCGATCAAGACGGGGAATGAGCGCCAAGAGCGTCATCCTTTTCGGCGCAAGCGGCACGATCGGTCAGTCAGTCGCGCGCGAATTGGTCGAGCGGGGTTATGAGACCACCTGCGTCATTCGCGCAGGAGGCAGGGATGTATTCCCCGGAGCGCGGGTCGAGCGAATGCGCGATCTCGACAGCAATTCGGTGCGCGGCCTCTTCCTCGGCAAGAATTACGACGCGGTGATCTCATGCATTGCCTCGCGCACCGGTGTTCACGAGGACGCGTGGAAAGTCGATGCGATTTTCAACCAGAACATCATTGCTGCTGCGCAAACTGCGGGCGTACGGCATGCGGTGCTGCTGTCTGCCATTTGCGTCCAGAAGCCCAAGCTGGCGTTCCAAACGGCCAAACTGGCTGCCGAAGCAACGTTCAGGGAGTCAGGCCTCACTTGGACGATCATCCGCCCGACCGCCTTCTTCAAGTCGCTTTCCGGCCAGGCGCAGCGCGTAAAGCGTGGCAAGCCCTTCCTGCTGTTCGGCGATGGCGAGCTCACGCGCTGCAAGCCGATCAGCGATGGTGATCTGGCGCGCTTTATCGTCTCAGCTCTGAGTGATCCGGCCAAGCACAATTGCGTGCTTCCCATTGGCGGACCCGGGCCTGCCATTTCCCCAAAAGCGCAGGGTGAATTGCTGTTCGAGCTACTCGGCAAGGAGCCGCGTTTCAGGCATGTGCCTGTCAAATGGATGGACCGCGCCATCGCCGCGCTTGACCTGCTCGGCAAGCTCTCCAAGCACGCCGCAGCTAAGGCGGAATATGCCCGGATCGGGCGCTATTACGCTACCGAAAGCATGTTGGTGTGGGACAAGGAGCGAGAGGTTTACGACGCCGACGCCACGCCCGAATTCGGCGAAGACACGCTGCGCGATCACTACGCCAAACTGCTCCGCGCCCAATAGTAAACCCCCGCCAGCCGGATCGGGGAAGATCGGGCCGACGGGGGTTCGGTGTGCTGGGCCCCCGAGTCAGAGAGACTAGGAAGGGAAGAGGGAGGAGCCCAGTTTTCGTGTAATCGTTTACTGGGCCGAGAACGGCAGCGAGCTGTGGTGCAGCACGATCACCAGATCGCCGGCGTCATTGCGCTCATAGCCGAAAGTGTATTCGACCTTGGTTTCGTTGCCATCGGTGCCGGTGAAGTAGTAATTGCCCATCGCCATGGCGGTGTCGCCAGTCTCGTCGATGATGGTGCCTTCATTTTCCCAGCGTACGGCGGTGTAAGGGGCGAGCGCGAAGCCGCCATCTTCGGTGCCTTCGGTACCGATGAAGTAGCTCAGCGCTTCGTCGAAGCTGCCGCGGAACTGGTCTTCAGCAGCGAGCGTCGGCTTGAACAGGATGTCCATGCCATCTTCATAGCCGTAGAAATCGTTGATGTGGGTCGTCGCGGCTGCGTTCACGTCGCCACCATCGGTGCTGACCTGGCCGATGGCGACAATGCCTTCGCCCCACGCGGTCTGCGCAGCTTCTACGTCGGCTGCGGTGATCGCGTTGGCGGTTTCGGTGGCGGCGGCGGTGTCGCCGGTGGCTGCATCGCCAGTCGCGGTTTCGCCACAAGCGGCAAGGGTGAGGGCAGCTGCGCCGACCATCGGGACCATCAGGAACTTCTTCATCTCAAACTCCAAAACTCTGCGGTGCGGCGGGCGCACGCGCGTGAACTCGTTTCACGAGCAGGTTTCGGAATATGCGGAATGCGATGACCCCGGCCCCTGCTGTCTCATGCAGTCCGACATCACGAAGGCTTACGCCTGCGCCAGAGGGGCCCGGTCCTGCTAACAGGGCATATGGTTCCATTTGAAACAAATGACAAGTGATAACATCACATAATGGACCAAAAGACGTAGTCATCGGTCCCGGCAAGCCTGACTGCCTGTTTCAGGGTGCGCTCATCTGCTCGACCAGCCAGCTTTGCGCCTCGCCTGCCGGAGCACCGCCAACACTTACGACTGCCAAAGCAGCGCGGTCGCGATCGGGTTGCAGCGCCATATAGGCAGTGAAGTCGCCCGTTCCGCCAATGTGGAAGCTCGTGATGTGCCCGCCAAGCTCGAAACGCCCCCAGCCCAGCGCGGCACCGTCTGCGATCAAGGGTGTATGAAGCCGCTCAGCCATCTCCTGCGACAGGAACGCACCTTCGCCCTGCAATGCGCACAAATGCGCGCGGACATAGGTGGCGTAATCATCGATCGGCATGGAAAGCCCGCCCGCAGCTTGGAGCCATGCTGGGATGGGCGGCTCCGGATCGAGATAGGGTTCGGCGCCGTCTTCTCCTGCGGTGTGACCGACGGGGTCACCTGCATCGAGACGCTGGTCCCTGCCGTAGCTTCCCTCGATCCCGAGTGGTGCCAGCACCTCGCGCGCCACTACCTCGGCAAAGGGCATCCCCTGATGGCGAGCGAGCAATTCTCCTGCAATGACATAACCGGCATTGGAATAGCGCGTTTCGCTGCCCGGCTGCGAGACCAGCGGTTGGGAGAGAAACCATTGAGCCGCCGCGCGGGAAGCTTCGGGGATGTCGGCAGGCATTTCCGGCAGTTGGCCCAGCTCTGCTCCGGTATCGAATGCGGGGAGGCCGCTCGCATGACCGAGCAATTGGGCGAAAGTGATATCGGCCTTATCAGGATGCGCAGTGGCTGCTTCCGGCCAAATCTCGCCAATCGTCTGTTCAAGCGACAGCTCGCCGCGATCGGCGAGGCGCGCAAAAGCAGTGGCAAGCACGGACTTTGCATTGGAACCGATGGCGAAATATCCGTTTGAAGCGATCGCACCGGGCATATCACTGCGTCGCTCACCACCAACGGCGCTGGCCTGCGAGGAACAGCGGATCACGGCAACGCCCGCAGCCGGAATGCCATCTGATGCGCGCAAGCGGGAAAGGCCCGCCTCAGCCTCACCCGTCAGCTGCTGATCGGGCACGGGTGCTGCGAGCAAAGGCGTTGATGGGGTAGTGGTGCAGGCGACAAGCGCCAGCGCCGATGCGGCGGCGAGACATATGCGTGGCGTCATCATGGGGATTGGCATTCCTGAAATTGGCTAAGCAATCTCATGTGGTCATATCGAAGCTATGGTTGATGGGGAATGCTGCTGGTCTTTGCGAATTGGCTATTGGCCGAAAAGAAACGCCAGCTTTGTTTCCCGATCAGCGAAGCCGCGCGCCCGGTTTTGCAGGAGAAAGCTCAGCATGGCGGCGCGTTGGCCTTTGGCCGAGCAAAGCGAGATTCGTTCGAGGCAATTGCGCTTCCAGCTTCGCAGGGATCGCAGACAGCAGGGCGATACGCATGCGGACCCAGCCCCAGTTGAAGAAGAGCAGGCTGATCCCTGCCATCATCATGCCTGCCGCAACTGCACCGTCTTGGCTGCCGAAAATGCCGCAAATTGGAAGCAATACTCCCGTGAGTAGTGATCGCCGGTCGAGCAGCAGCGAGATGAACGCAGCGCCAAACATCATCAGAAATAGCAACGGCACATGATGCGCCTCCAGACCTGTGAGAACGAGCGTGTCATTGATGACCTCTGCCCCCGTGAGGAGGCTGAAGAGCGCTCTCGTCAGTAGGAAGCCGGCGCAGCAGTGAAGCCAGAATGCGGTCTGGGAGCGTTCGGTTTCACGCCGAACGTCGCTGATATCGTACCAAATGGCCCACACAAGCGTGACCAGCGCAATCGCGAGCGCAATCAGTGCGGGAATGGCGTCTGTGGTAAAGAGAGTTGCGGTCTCGCCAGTCTCGAAAAACATCCGGCGATGATATTGTTTGGTCAGCTCTTCGATCAGGATCAGCGAGAAACCGGATATGGCGAATGCCAAGGTCGGCGGAAAGCGGAAGCTTCGCCAGAATATGGCGGTTCCAATAAACGTGGCAGCGCCCATCAAAGCGGCCTTCACTATCGTCATCCGAGGCGAAAGCAGATCGAAGACCTCTGCAAATGCGAGTGGGGTCGTGGCAAAGCTGACGAGGAACGCGATCATCAGCACAAAGCCGAGAGCCGGACTTGCACGAAGGTCCGCGCGTGTTGCGAGGATAAACGCGATAGCGGCGATCATCGGTACGATCAGGATCGTGACTGACAAATCATTATGCCACGCGACAGCCGCCATCCACATAGCCACGAGGACCAGCCCCGTGCCCAGTGCGCTTACGAGATCGGCATAGCCGCCAAACAGCTGGAATTTCTCTGCAGAGGCCGCGGAGACGCCGTCTTGCTGGGCCTGGAAATTGCGCAGCGCAATCGCGGTGTCTTCACCGATGATGCCCGCTCTGGAGGCCGCGTCGAGGTCGATTTCCGTCCGCATTGCGGCAGGCTGCACCGCAAAGGCTTAATAGGCAAT
The DNA here is from genome assembly GCF_027912455.1 of Aurantiacibacter sp. MUD61. Classification (NCBI taxonomy): domain Bacteria; kingdom Pseudomonadati; phylum Pseudomonadota; class Alphaproteobacteria; order Sphingomonadales; family Erythrobacteraceae; genus Aurantiacibacter; species Aurantiacibacter sp. MUD61. The sequence goes on along the minus strand of NZ_CP115446.1, from coordinate 2,796,303 downwards.
GACATTCGCGCAACAAAAAGGGGCGCCGCCATCGCTGGCAGCGCCCCGTTTTTCGTGCAGCGAAAGGTCGCTTATGCGTCCTTGTCTTCGCCGCCTTCTTCGTTGGCTTCAGCCTGCATGTCGCTGGCTTCCTGGCCATCGGCAGGAGCTTCGACCTCTTCACCTTCGGCGGTGGGCAGGTCGCCCAGTTCGCGGTCCGGGTCGAGTTCGTGCTGGAAGCCGGCTTCTGCGATTGCAGCGGCTTCTTCTTCAGCAGCCTGTGCGAGGATGTCCACGCCCTGGCTCTGCAGTTCGGCTTCGTCTTCCGAGCGAGCGACATTGGCCTTGATCAGCACTTCCACCTCAGGGTGGAGGCGGATGGTCACGTCAAACATGCCGATCGTCTTGATCGGTGCGCCCATGATGACCTGCTTCTTGTCGATCTCATGGCCCTTGTCGACCAGACCGGCAGCCACGTCACGCACGTTGACCGAGCCATACAGCTGGCCAGCGTTCGATGCGGCACGGATCAGGACGATCTCGGTTCCTTCGACCTTTTCGCCCTGCTTTTCGGCGCCCTGACGCTTTTCGGCGTTTTCAGCTTCAAGCTTGTCGCGATTGGCTTCGAAGACCTTCTTGTTGGCTTCGTTGGCGCGAAGAGCCTTCTTCTGCGGCAGCAGGAAGTTACGGGCGTAGCCGTCCTTCACGGTGACCACATCGCCGATGGAGCCAAGGCCGCCAACGCGTTCGAGGAGAATGATATCCATGAGTCTTCTCCCTTACTTCACGATGTAGGGCAGCAGGCCCAGGTGGCGGGCACGCTTGATGGCCTTGGCCAGTTCACGCTGCTTCTTGGCAGAAACGGCAGTGATACGGCTCGGCACGATCTTGCCGCGTTCGGACATGAAGCCCTGCAGCAGGCGCGTGTCCTTGTAATCGATCTGCGGAGCGTCCTTGGCCGCGAACGGGCAGGACTTGCGACGACGGTAAAACGGACGAGCCATTAATTGTCTCCCCGATCAGACCGCTTCTTCTTGTCGCGGTCGTTCTTCTTCATCATCACGGACGGGCCATCTTCATGCTGTTCGACAGCAATGGTCAGCCAACGGATGATGTCTTCGTTAATCCGGTTCTGGCGCTCGAGCTCGGACACCAGCGAGCCGGGCCCGTCGATGTTGAGCATGACGAAATGCGCCTTGCGGTTACGGTCAATCTTGTAGGCGAGGGACTTGAGGCCCCAGGTTTCGGTCTTCACGACCTTACCGCCGTTGGCTTCCACGATTTCCGTGGCGCCGCTGGCGAGCGCGTCTACCTGAGCCTGGCTCAGATCCTGACGCGCGAGGAATACATGCTCATAGAGAGCCATGTCGCGCTTCCTTATACTGTGCCGATCGCTGGCATTCCTGCGGCGAATTCCGCTGGGGCCCCTCCGGCTTTCTTCGAATTTCCGGCGGCAGGGCGAACGGCCCGGTGCCAGCGGAAGGGGCGCACATAGCGGGAATCGGGGGAAATGCAAGCGCGGAAAAGCTCGTCAAAAGGGCTTGAGAGCGGGGAACGGGCAGGGCAGGGAACGGTTGAGCTACGAAACGGGGAGTTTCCTTCATGCCTTCAGGCCTTGCCGCCCTTCTTGACGATGTTTCCATCATTGCGCGGACCGCGTCGGCCTCGGTCGATGATATTGCGGCGGCTGCGGGGCGGGCCGGGTCCAAGACCGCTGGTGTCGTGATCGACGATGCGGCGGTGACGCCCAGCTATGTCACCGGGCTGTCGCCCGCGCGAGAGCTGCCGATTATCTGGTCGATTACCAAAGGCAGTCTGTTCAACAAACTTGTGATCCTGCTGCCTGCGGCTCTGCTGCTCAGCGAATTCCTGCCTTGGCTAATCATTCCCATCCTGATGCTGGGCGGCGCTTTCCTGTGTTACGAAGGTGCGGAGAAGGTGCTCGAGAAACTCGGCGGTAAGAAGCACGGCAAGAACCTGGAAAGTCCGATCGAGGATCCCAAGCAGTTCGAGAAAGAGCGCGTGCAGGGCGCGATCCGCACCGATCTGATCCTTTCTGCCGAAATCATGGCCATCACGCTGAGCGAAGTTGCGACTGAAACGCTGCTGACGCGGGCAGGCGTGCTCGCCATCGTCGGGATCGCGGTGACTGTCGTCGTTTACGGCGCAGTGGCGCTGATCGTGAAGATGGACGATGTCGGACTGCACCTCGCCAAGGAAGGCCGGACAGACGCGGGCCGCAGCTTTGGGCGAGGCCTGGTCAACGCCATGCCGCACCTGCTGACTGCGCTCTCGCTGATCGGGACCGTGGCCATGCTTTGGGTCGGTGGCGGGATCATCATCCACGGCACGCACGAGCTGGGCTTTTTGATGCCTGAGGAAGCGATCCATTCCGCGCAGCATTGGGTCGAAACCATCGCTGGCGGGCTCGGCGGCATCCTTGGCTGGCTGACCTTCGCTACTCTCTCAGCGCTGTTGGGACTGGTGCTGGGTGCGATAATCGTATTCGTGTTGCACAATGTGCTGGGCCTCGGTCACACCGAAGAGCACGGCGAGACCGCAACGCATTAAGCCTGATCAGGCCGCCGCGCGGTGGGTGCGGCGTTCGTCCGCAATCCACGCATCCTTGTCTGGCCAGCTGCGCGCGTCCGAGCTTTCGACGCGGCCATCGGGGTGGAGGACAAACCACACATCCTCGTCCGCCGCGCGCGGATCGAGGGTGATCGGGGTGAGGCGGCGATCCTTGCCAACCTGCCAGCCGAGCACGTTGGTGTAGATCAGATCGACCTGGTTATCGTCGAAATAGGCGGAGACCAGATAGGTGCCGGGATGCGCATCGAACATGCCGATGCCGCTCTCACGATAACTCTTCTGCACCTTGGGGCCTCCGGTAAATTGCGGTGAAGCGCCCGTTTACCCTGCAAAACCTTGCGAAAGGCTTATTCTGCGCCGGTTAGAGCCGCGCCAGCAGGTCTTCGGCGAATTCGGTCAGCGTATCGTCGCGTGCGCCCATGACGACCACGCGGTCGCCCGGTTTCGCATTCTCGACGATGAAATCGCCGCAGCCTTCGCGCGTGTTGATGTGCAGGGCCTTTCCGCCCGCGGCATGGATCATGTCGATGATCCGCTCGCTGCCGATGCTGCGATCGACCGTGCCGCCGAAATAGACCGGGTCGCACAGCACGGTGAGATCGGTGTCGTCCAATTCCTCGGCGAAGGTTTCGGCGAGTTCGTGGCCCATCTGGCGCAATGGCCCGTAGCCATGCGGCTGGAAGAAAGCGATCACGCGGCCTTCGTGGCTTTTCAGAGTCTTCAGCGTCGCGCGTGCCTTTTCCGGATTGTGCCCGAAATCGTCGATCACGGTCACGCCGTTCGCGCTTGTGCCGACTATATCGAAGCGCCGGGCAAGGCCCTTGAAGTCAGCCAGCGCGGCGACGGCAGCGGCCAGAGGCACGCCCGCGGCATTGGCAGCGGCGATCGCGGCGAGGGCATTGGAGAGGTTGTGCCGCCCGGGCATGGCGAGGCGCAGCGCATGCTCGCTGTCATCGCGGCGATCCACCACGAGCGCGGCCTGCTTGGTCGGTCCATCGGCAATACTGCCTTCTGCAATGCCGAGCGCTGCACAATTATTCTCAATTCCGAAAGTCAGCGGCTCATTCGCCTGTGCGACCAGGCGGAAGGCCTCGACATCATCCGCATTCACCACACCGCGATCCGCCGTGCTGAGGAAATTGCCAAACAATTCGCGCAGTTCTTCCATGCTCTTGTGATCGAGACTCACGTTAAGGAGCAGAGCGACCGAAGGGCGATAGAGCGCGATGGAACCATCGCTTTCATCGACCTCGGACACGAAAGTGCTGCCGTCACCCACGATGGCGCTGGCGAACGGCCGGTCCTTGGAGACGAAATTCTTCATCACCGCACCGTTCATGATGGTGGGCTTCTTGCCCGCCGCTTCCATGATCCAGCCGAGCATGGCGGTAGTGGTCGATTTGCCGCTCGTCCCGCCAACGGCGAGCGAGCAGGGCGCATCGTTGAACAGCCGCGCGAGCAATTCGGCACGGGTGAGGCGCTCGCAACCAAGTTCCTTTGCCTTGGCGATTTCCGGAACCGTATCCTCGATCGCCGCAGAGGCGATCAGGATCTGGTCGCCCGACGTGATGCCGCTGCCATCCTGCGGGAAGAGCTGGAAACCCTGCCGCTCAAGCACCGCGAATTTCTCGGGCGTGCGGCCCTGGTCGAAACTACGGTCCGACCCGGCCACTTCGCCGCCAAGACCTTTCACGATCTGCGCGAGCGGCAGCATGCCGGACCCGCCGATGCCGCAGAAGAAATAGGGATGGGCAATCACGCTGGAGCTATCATTCATGGGGGTTGTGCCTATGCGGATGGTGGCGCTTTGTGAAGCGGATGTTAGAGGTAAGTGGATGACAACACGCATTGCCTGCCTGTGCCCCGGAAAGCCGATCCTGCGTGATCGGGCGGACGCCGTGCTTGCTTTGGCACAGGCGGAATTCCCCGATGTGGAGCTGCACTTCCACCCGCAATGCTTCCTGCAGCACGGCCATTTCGCGGGCGACGATGCCACAAGGCTCGACGCTTTGGTCTCGACCGCGAACGGTCCCGAGATAGACGCGATCTGGTTTGGCATGGGCGGATATGGCTCCAACCGCATTGCCGGCGATGCAATCCCGCTGTTGGGCGAGGCCGCGCGTGGGAAGACTTACCTCGGCTATTCGGACAATGGCTATTTGCTCGGCGCTCTTTACAAGCACGGCATCGGCAAGCCGGTGCACGGACCGCTCGCTGGCGACATCAGGCGCGAAGGCGGCGATGATGCGGTGCGCCGCGTCCTGAGATATCTATCCGGACAGGATGTCCCGCTGGAAGGCAGCCTCGACGATCGCCCCACAGTCGCTTTCAATCTGATGACGCTGGCCATGCTTGTCGGCACCGATCTCATGCCGGACCTCACCGATCACGTCGTGCTGGTGGAGGAAGTGGCCGAGCATCTCTACGCCGTCGACCGGCTGTTTTTCCACGTCTCGCAGAACCTGAAAGGTGTCGCAGGCATCCGCCTTGGACGCCTATCCGATGTGCCTGAAAATGACCGGCCTTTCGGTTCTACCGCAGAGGAAATCGCGCGATACTGGTGCGCCAAAGCGGGCATTCCCTATCTCGGCCGTGCGGATATCGGGCACGATAGTGCCAATGCAATCGTTCCCTTTGGCAGACGCTAACATTGCGGGATGCGCCGCAGACGCATAGGTGCACCCGCCAAAGGAGATTTTCATGATTGCATTCGTTTTCCCGGGTCAGGGCAGCCAGAAGGTCGGCATGGGCGCAGAGCTCGCCGAAGCCAGCAGCGCAGCGCGCGAAGTGTTCCAAGAAGTCGATGACGCGCTCAGCCAGAAGCTGTTCAACCTGATGGGTGAGGGGCCGGAAAGCGAATTGACGATGACGGCCAATGCCCAGCCGGCGATCATGGCCAACGGTATGGCGGTGGCACGCGTTCTGGAGGCGGGCGGAGTAAACCTGTCCGAAAAGGGCGAAGCAGTCGCCGGTCACTCGCTGGGTGAGTATTCGGCGCTGGCTTCGGTCGGGGCATTCAGCCTTTCCGACACAGCCAAGCTGCTGCGCACGCGCGGCATTGCGATGCAGGATGCCGTTCCCATTGGCGTGGGCGGCATGTGCGCGCTGCTCGGCGCAGACCTCGAGAAAGCGCAGGCACTGGCCGAAGCGGCTGCCGAGGGCGAAGTGTGCGAAGTCGCCAATGACAATGATCCGGGTCAGGTCGTATTGTCGGGTCATCTCTCCGCGATCAATCGCGCAGTGGAGCTGGCGAAGGATCACGGTATCAAGCGCGCGATCAAGCTGCCCGTCTCGGCACCGTTCCATTGCTCGCTGATGCAGCCTGCGGCGCAGCGTATGAACCTGGCGCTCAATGACACCAAGCCGAACGCTTTCCGCCTGCCGGTCTATTCGAATGTCACCGCCGCTGCCGTTACCGATCCCGCCACGGAGCGCGATTTGCTGGTCGAACAGATCACCGGCCGCGTGCGCTGGCGTGAAAGCGTGATGGCGATGAGCGATGCGGGGATCACCCACTTTGTCGAGCTGGGCGGAAAAGTGCTCGGCCCGATGATCAAGAAGATCGCGCCCGATGCCACGATCACCAGCGTTGTGACGATGGAAGATATCGAGGCACTCGCCAAGGAATTGTAACCCCTTGCAATTTGCCGCAAAGCCCTTCAATGTAACAATGTTACATAGGAAGGGTTGGGTATGCTGAACAACTTTCGATTCGGGGCTGCGCTGCTAATTGGGACACTCGCGCTGGGCGGATGCCGCGCGGCCGATGAACTTTCGGTGCCGGACGGCGATGGCGCAGGCCTTGAGGCGTTTGAGAGCGAAGACGCTTTCGAGCGCTTTGCCGAGCGGATGGAGGATCTCCAGGGTAGCCAGCAGACCGAGTATGTGACGACCGTAGACATCCAGGAGGAGGCTGCCGCCGAAGCAGCTCCTCCGCCACCGCCGATGGCGTCCGTATCAGCCGACGCAGTTGCGCGTGTAGACGGCGAGCAAATCACCAACACGCAGGAACAGGGCGTAGACGAGGGTGCGATCGTCAAGGATGCGGGCGATTATCTCGTCATCCTGCGGCGCGGGCGGATTTTTACCGTGCGCCACGGCGGCAATATGCTGGACCCGGTCGATAGCAGCGATGCCTTCCCGCCCGGCGAATTCGTCCCCGGCACGTGGTATGATGAAATGCTGGTGCGCGGAAACCAGATCATCGTCGTCGGCTACAGCTATGGCGATTTCGGAACCGAGATTAACCGTTTCACCCTCGGCGATGATGGCTCGATTTCATATCGCGACACGCATTACCTGCGCTCTGGCGATTACTATTCGTCGAGCAATTATGCGAGCCGGATGATCGGCGACGAGCTGATCTTCTACGCACCGGTTTACATGAACTGGGCGGACTGGCGCTCGACTATGCCTGCTCTACGGCGCGGCGGCGCGAGTGGTGAAGTTCTGGACCTCGTCGAACCGGAAAGCATCTACGCCACCCCCGACACCTTGCGCGGCAAATATCCCGTGGGTGTTGCTCACACCGTAACGCGCTGTGACCTCTCGGCAGCAGAGCTCGAGTGCGAGGCTGAAGCCGTCCTGGGCGGCTGGGGGCGCGTCTTCTACGTCAGCCCGCGCGCGGTCTATCTGTGGACCGAGGAGCCATACATGCCGGACGCCGAAGAACGCGATCCTGCGCAGCTCTATCGCCTCCCGCTCGATGGCTCGCGCCCCGGCGCTGTGCCGGTCGAAGGTGCGCCTGTGGATCAATTCTCCTTCAGCGAAGACCGCACGGATGACGTCCTGCGCGTAATCGTGCGAGGGGACGCTAACCGAGGCGGTGAGGGCATGTGGGGCGCGGAATTCTCATCCGGCGATGTCGGGCTGCTGACCATCCCGCTCGGCAGCTTCACCGATGGTTCGGAGCGCATCCCGCAGGAAGCGATGCGCGAATTGCCGAGCGTCGTCGGCTATCGCTTCCACAACCGCTTCGTGCCCGGCTATCTGCTCTACACCGCAGCGAACTATGGCAGTGAAAGCGACGGACGCTTTTTCTACGCCGTCCCGCTCGATGGGCGCGAAGCGCAGCGGATCGACTTGCAGCACGGTGTGACCCGTTTCGATATCATGGGCAGCGATGCTGTGGCGATTGGCCCAGCGAGTGGCGGTGCATTGGGCTTCTCAGCCGTATCGCTGGGCGAGGATGTGACAATCGAAGATGTCTACCTGCTGCCCTCCGCCAGCGAAGGCGAACAGCGCAGCCAGGCGTTCTTTTACCGCCCCGATAGCGATTCACGTGGCGGCCTGTCCGGTACACTGGGCCTGCCTGTGACCCGTACGAGCACAGGCAGCGGCGGCGAGTTCCTCGGCAATGCGTCCGCCATCTTCTTCCTCCGGCGCGAGGACCGCGAGTTCAGCCCCGCAGGCGATCTCGTCTCGCGCGCGAAAGCGGGAGTGGATGACAATTGCGTCGCATCCTGCGTCGATTGGTACGGCAACGCCCGGCCCATTTTCCTGCGCGACCGGATCTTCGCCCTGATGGGATATGAACTGGTGGAAGGCCGCATAGAAAACGGCACAATCCGCGAAGTGCGCCGCGCCAACTTCACCCCGCGCGGTCGCGGAGAACGATAGGCGAGACGGTTGACCCCGCAGCGTTCTGGCGCAACAGCGGTCGTCAATCGCGAAACAACAATGAAAGCACTCGCCATGTTCTCACTCGAAGGAATGAATGCCCTTGTCACCGGTGCCAGCGGAGGCATCGGCTCTTCGATCGCCCGCGCCCTCGCTTCGCAGGGTGCGCGGCTGGCGCTGTCGGGCTCGAATGGTGACAAGCTGCGCGCTTTCCGTGAAGAGCTGAACCACGAATTCGCCCATCACGATCATGACGGCCACGTAGAGGTGACCTGCAATCTGTCGAATAGCACGCAGGTGGAAGAGCTGGTGCCTGCTGCGGTCGATACGCTTGGCGGCATCGATATCCTCATCAATAATGCCGGAATCACGCGCGATAATCTCGCGATGCGGATGAAGGATGAGGAATGGGACGAGGTGATCCGCATCAATCTCGAGGCCGCTTTCCGCCTAATGCGCGCGAGTGTCCGCCCGATGATGAAGGCGCGCTTCGGCCGCATTATCAACATCACCAGCGTTGTCGGCACCACGGGCAACCCGGGCCAGATGAACTACACTGCGGCCAAGGCGGGTCTCGTCGGCATGTCCAAAAGCCTCGCGCAGGAAGTCGCCAGCCGACGCATCACCGTGAACTGTGTCGCACCCGGCTTCATCCGCACCGCGATGACCGATGCGCTGGACGACAAGCAGAAAGACGCGATCAACGCCCGCATCCCGATGGGCCGCATGGGCGAGGGCGACGATATCGGCGCTGCGGTCGCCTATCTGTCGAGCAAGGAAGCAGGCTACGTCACCGGCCAGACCATTCACGTGAATGGCGGCATGGCGATGTTGAGTTAGTTTTTCGAAGCCGCATCCGCGGCTTCGTCCTGGGTGCTATTCGCTCCGGCGGGACTTCGTTCCGCCTGCGCGGCACCTGCGGGCTTCGCGTTCGCTCGCTGTCGCTGACCTGCGGCCAGCGAGACTAGCGCTCCATTCGATCAGAATCGCGGAGCATGCTCGGCGACCAGCCGGGGGCAAGGGCGAACGCCCGCCCGCAGCGGGCGCGTAGCGTAGCGAAGCGCGTCTAGCGAGGACTAACCTGCGGATGCAGGTTCATGATGATAAAATCACACTTTTCCCCAAGGAATCCCCCTCTGGCGCGGCCTTGGCTTGCCCGTATCACCGCCTCCGCTAAGGATGGTTGGGCAATTTACCGGCGCTGGTGGGCGATTCCGGCCTGTCCGGCACACCGCAGCGCCCGAGAAGGGAATGATTGTCCATGAAGGTCACCATCGAACGCGCAGAGCTGCTTCGCAGCCTCTCCCACGTCCAGAGCGTGGTGGAACGCCGCAACACGATCCCCATCCTCTCTAATGTGCTGATCGAGGCCGAGGCTGGCGGGCATGTGCGGATCATGGCGACCGACCTCGATCTGCAGGTTGTCGATAATCTGCAGGCCAATGCGGTGGACAGCGAAGGCTCCATCACCGTGTCGGCGCATCTGCTGTTCGATATTGCCCGCAAGCTTCCTGATGGCAGCGAAGTCAGCCTGGAAACGGGCGACAATCGCATGACGATCAAGGCCGGGCGCAGCCGCTTCTCGCTGCCGACCCTGCCGCGCGACGATTTCCCCGTCATTGTCGAAGGCGATCTGCAGACGAGCTTCTCGCTGCCCGCAGCAACGCTGGCCGAAATGATCGACCGCACACGGTTCGCCATTTCTACCGAAGAAACGCGTTACTACCTGAACGGTATCTTCTTCCACGTGGCGGATGAAGATGGCGGCGTACTGAAGGCTGCGGCCACCGATGGCCACCGTCTCGCCCGCTTCACGCTCGCGCGCCCCGAAGGCGCCGAAGGCATGCCGGACGTGATCGTGCCTCGCAAAGCCATTGCCGAGCTGCGCAAGCTTCTCGAAGAGGCCAATGAAGGCAACGTCCAGGTCGACCTCAGCCCGAGCAAGATTCGCTTCGCGCTGGGCGGAGAGGGCGGCGTCGTCCTCACCAGCAAGCTGATCGACGGGACTTTCCCCGACTACAGCCGTGTCATCCCTACTGGCAATGACAAGCTGCTGAAAGTCGATCCCAAGAGCTTGTTCGCCGGCGTGGACCGCGTGGCGACGATCGCCACCGAGAAGACCCGCGCAGTGAAAATGGGCCTCGATACGGACAAGGTAACGCTCACCGTGACCTCGCCCGACAATGGCAATGCTGTTGAAGAAGTGTCCTCGCAATATGGCTCGGACGCTCTCGAAATCGGCTTCAATGCCGGTTATCTGAAAGACATTCTGGCGCAGCTAAGCAATGACACGGTGGAGCTGCACTTCGCCGATGCCGGTGCCCCGACGCTGATCCGCGAAGACGAGAAAAGTCCGGCGCTTTACGTGCTCATGCCGATGCGCGTCTGACGATGCTGCGTAAATCGGTTTTCGCCATCGCCGCTGCGGCGAGCAGCCTGATCGCGGCACCGGCATTCGCTCAGGATCGCGATGTCGAGGAGATCGCGCGCGAGGATTTCCAATGCGTGGTTTGGCTTTCGGTGTTGTCAGGCTCGATAAGCGGCGGAGATGAAACCGCGCGGACGGGCCTCAATGTAGCGATCGGCTATTTTGTCGGTCATTACGAAGCTCTGACAGGCCGCAATATCAACCAGAATTGGGATCGTGAGGCGGCAGAGCAGGTCGCGCTCAATCTGGACAGTTTCGGTGAAGCTTGCGCAGCGCGCATGGAGGCCCTTGGTGGGCGTTTACAGACGCTGGGTGATTCCATGGCCAATTATGCCGAGGGTGGCCGCGGCAAGTAAGCTATCCGCGCTTTCGCGTGCGTGCCGTCAAATAGACTGGGGCGCTATTGCTGCGTCCGATTTCTGGAAGCTTTGTCGAAAGGAAGCGCCGGACCGGTGCGTCTACCATTCGCGCGCAGGCAAGTGCGATGCTCGGCAGCACAAGGCAGAAAAGCAATGCTTTCTCCTGCTCTGGAGCGAACGCGACCAGGATCGGCATGTGGATGCAGTAAAGCGGATAGGAGAGATCGCCGAGTGCCCGAGCTGCGCGCGTTTGCGGTATCTCGCGCGTCAGTGCCCACCAGATTATGGCGGGGAAGACCAGGAATAACACGGCGAGGGCGGTAAGCCCTTCGTCAAGCGGGACAAGCGCCATCACGATCAGAGCAGCGGCGATCGCGAGCCAACCGCCCTGCGATGGCGTTCTTGTCGCCCCGGTCCTTCGCCAGATGTGCCACAGCAGCATGCCTGTCGAGAAGCCGAAAGCCACTCGCGCCAATCCGCCGCCCAGCGTCATCCAGTGCGCCCCGAATTCGAAGAAGAGACTTGGCGATGTCAGGATCTGCACCGCTAGAATAGCGCCGCTGGCAAGGGCGATTGCTGCCAGCACGCGAGGCCCGGCGCGCCATAGGCCGCAAGCGAATGCCAGATAGGCGAGGGCCTCCATCAGTAGGCTCCACATCGGCGGATTGGACGGGTAGAGATTGAGCTCGCTTTTCCAGTTGGGCAGCAAAAGCAGCGATCCGGCATGACCCTGATGCAGCAGAATGCCCAGCGCGGCGCCCAGGGCCAGCATCGGCCAGAGCCGCGTAAACCGGCGGTACAGAAAGCTGCGGATGGCAAGGCCGTCGGCCATGCGGCGATGATAGGCCTGCGCGATCACCACGCCGCTGAGCATGAAAAACAGATCCACCGCGAGATAGCCGGACGGCACAAACCGCCCGCCAAGAGTAGGGGCATGGAACACCATCACAGCAAGTGCTGCCACACCGCGCAGTGCGTCAAGTGTCTGGAAGTATTGTTTAGTTTGCCCCTCCATGGCGATTGCCATCGCACAAACGTAGTTAAGAATATCCTACTGAAATGCCAGCCGAAGCGCGCCGCTTCTATTGCGCAGCGCGGATCATCGCCTCGATATCGACGAACTTCTCTCGCGGCGCATCTGCCTGGGCGGCGGCAAGTTCCGCCTCTTCGATTTTCTTCCAGTCCTGGAAGGTGACGAGGTCGAGCTTCCTCTCGGCAGCGAGCGCATCGAAGCCCTCCCGGCCGGTCTTTCCGCCCCGGCCCAGAACGCCGTTCTCGATATCTTCCACGATGTGATCGGCGATCCCAAATCCGTCAGGCTTGTTCGTGCCGATGGTGCCTGACGGTCCACGACGTGCCCAGCCCACGCAATAGAGCCCAGGCAGGATGCGCCCGTCGTCATTGTGAAAACGGCCCGCGCGCTCATCGAAGGGGACACCCGGAATGGGAATGGTTCGATAGCCAATGCAGCTTATGACCATGCTCGCCGAAATCTTGCGGGTCTTGCCGGTGCCCACCGCGCGGCCCTTTTCGAGTTTTGTTTGCTCGATCTCGACTTCGGACACTTTGCCCTGTCCCATCAGCGACACGGGTTGGGAATAGAAGGCAAATTCAATGGCGATGGGCTGTTCGGCCCGTATGTGTTCCGGGATTGCGGCATAGTCGCGCAGTAGTGTTACCGACTTGCGCAGGCCCGGCTCAAGTATCGCATCTTCGCCGATATCGGGCAGATCGTCGGGATCGACGTGCGGGGCGGCGCGCTCGAGTTCTCCGAGCTCTCCCAATTCCTTCGGAGTCATCATGATCTGGTGCGGTCCGCGCCTGCCGAGGATAACGATCCGCTCGATTTTGCTGCGTTGAAGCGCCTCGCGCGCATGGGCGACAAGATCGCTGCCGGCCAGCTCGTCCGTCGTTTTCGCCAGCATCCGTGCAACATCCAGCGCCACATTGCCCATACCGATTACGACGGCGGTATCGCCCGAGAGATCCGGATCGAGACCGGCGAATTGCGGGTGACCATTGTACCAGCCGACGAAGGCAGCGCTGCCAAAGACATTGCCAAGCTCTTCTCCCGGAAGACGCAGTTCGCGATCTTTCGGTGCGCCAGTGGCCAGAACCACCGCATCGTAAAGCTCACGCAATTCATCGACCGAGATATCGCGGCCTACCGCGACATTACCGACGAAGCGGACATTCTCCGTCAGCGCGGTCTTCTCATAGCGGCGGGAAACGGCCTTGATCGACTGATGGTCGGGTGCAACGCCCGTGCGTATCAATCCGTAGGGAACCGGCAGCATGTCGAAGACATCCACGCGCACTTCGTCGCCAAGTTTCTTCTGCACCGCTTCGGCGGTGTAATAGCCCGCAGGCCCGGACCCGATTATCGCGATATGCCGCATGGCTCCTCCCGAAAGATGCTCGGCATCAATTGCGGCGTATTATTAACCCTACGCGGATGTGCGGCAATGCACGGGACGCAGCTATACCCTGACAATTTCCCGCAATAATATTTCGCTGCCAATTAACCGTTCTTCAAAGCGCAAATGGCATGGCGGCTGAATGCAACGTGCCACCAATCCCGCTGTCCGGAAAAGTGCGCCTGATTCTGCATCCGCAAAGCAGCGGAGCGGACAGGCTGCACGTGTCAGCGGGAAAGGCAATGCGCAACCCGTTCCGCAAAAGTCGCCTCCCACAGCGGCTAACGATCGGCGCAAGGGACCGCGCCGCTCCCAGCAGGTCGACAGGGCTGCGCAAGCGCCGACCCTAGATCGCGAGAGCAGCAACCCGTTCCCCCGGAGCTGGAATTACCTGGTTCTCGGAATTCTTGTCGCCGTAGGTATCTGCGGTATTTTCGCCGAGGCCATGCCTTCCTTGCCGGTGATTGGCCTGCTGGGATGCAGTTTCTTGAGCGCGGTACAGATCGGCCGTGTCTACGATATGGTTCTGCACCGCGGCACTACTGCAAAAGGGATCGGCCTGGTTGTGGCAGTGGTTATGCCATTGTTCCTGCTTGGCGCAGGCCTCGGACGCTGGGCGGCAGAAGGCGGCATCGCATGGGAAGTCATGCTTGCCAGCCTGCTCACGCTGACTGGGGTCGCCACCGCCTATCTGCGCCGACAGCCGCTGGCGATCTTCGCGTCGCAATTCGCCATCTGGATAGCGATCGTCGTCACGCATTTCTCCATTATCGGTGCCATCGCTCTGGCTGTGGCCACCGTGGTGGCAGTGTTGGTGACCCGCGAGCAGCTGGCGGAGCAACAGGAGGAACGCGAGCGCCGCGAAGCGCAGGATCGCGTGCAGACCCGTGCGCGCGATATTCTCGCCGATTATGAAGAAACAGGGCAGGGCTGGTTCTGGGAAACCGATCGGCGTTCGCTTCTCACCTATGTCTCGCCGCCCGTCGCCAAGGCGCTGAGGCGCAATCCGGACCGCCTCATCGGCCAGCCGCTCACGCGCCTGTTCGATCTCGAAGATACCGGTGATGAGGGTGAGCGCACGCTGATGTTCCACCTCTCCGCGCGTTCGGGCTTCAGCGAATTGCCGGTGCGCGCCGCGATTGAAAAGGAAGAGCGCTGGTGGTCGGTATCGGGCCGTCCGATTTATGATCAGTTCGACAATTTCGTGGGTTTTCGCGGATCGGGCACCGATCTGACCGAGCGCAAGCGCAGTCAGGAGCAGGCGACCCGGCTCGCGCGCTATGACGCGCTGACCGGCCTCGCGAACCGCCTCCAAATGTCGCAGGCACTCGAAAAGATCCTCTCCGCCCAGGCTGAAGCCAATCGCCATTGCGCGATCATGTTGCTCGATCTCGACCGCTTCAAACAGGTTAACGATACAATGGGTCACCCCGCAGGTGACGCGCTGTTGAAACAGGTTTCGCAGCGGCTCGAGCGTTCGGTGGGCAAGATTGGCCAGGTAGGCCGGCTTGGCGGCGACGAATTCAAGGTTATCGTCCCCAGCAAGACGAGCGCCGGCGTGCTGCAGGATATAGCGCGCGAGATCATTCACTCGCTTTCGCAACCCTATTCGATCGACGGACAGCGCGTTGTTATCGGTGCATCGGTCGGCATCGCCATCGCCCCGCAGCATGGCAAGAATTCGGAAGAACTGATCCGCAACGCCGACCTGGCGCTCTATGCGGCCAAGGATGGCGGGCGAGGGCGCTTCCACTTCTATTCCGAAGACCTCCACGCCGAAGCAGAGGCGAAAGCCAAGCTTGAAGAGGATTTGCGCGATGCAGTCGCCAATGAAGAGCTGCAACTGCATTATCAGCCGGTTGTGGCGACTGCGACAAACAAGATTGCCGGATTTGAAGCCCTACTGCGTTGGCAGCATGCCGAAAAGGGCTGGATTTCACCCGAGCGCTTTGTCGCGATTGCTGAAGACAGCGGCATGATTCAGGAGATCGGCGAATGGGCTTTGCGCCGCGCGTGTCGGGACCTCTCGCAGTGGCCTGATGAAGTGGGCGTTGCGGTAAATGTGTCGCCGGTGCAATTCTCCAATGCAGAATTGCCGCGCATCGTCGCCAGCGCTATTGCCCAGGCGGGGGTACGCGCATCCCGGTTGGAGCTGGAAATCACCGAAAGCGTGTTCCTGGGCGATGACGAAGGCACCGATGCCATGTTTACCGCGCTCAAGAATATCGGCGTGCGGCTGGCGCTGGATGACTTTGGTACAGGCTACTCATCGCTCGGCTATCTGAAGAAAGCGCCGTTCGACAAGATCAAGATCGATCAGAGCTTCGTGCGAGGCATGACGGAGGAGGGTAGCCGCAATGCGGCGATCATTTCCTCCATAACAAGCCTTGCGAACGCTTTGGGCATGGATACGACCGCGGAAGGGGTGGAGACGCACGACGAGCTCGACCTGATCAGAGATCATGGTTGTAGCCACGTTCAGGGCTATATCTACGATCGTCCCCTGACCTTCGATGTCGCGACAAGTCGCTTGGCTGGTAATCTGGTTGCGGTAGCGAAAGGCCCAAAATCCAATCGCGCCCCGCGCCAGAAGATGCTGCGCAAGACTGTCCTGGATCACGGCGGACACATCTACAATGGCACCATCCGCAATCTTTCCGTTACCGGCGCGATGATCGAGGGGCTGTGGAATGTTCCGGTCGGCACGATGTTCCAGCTGCAACTCGCGCATGATTTCACGATTACCTGCACCGTGCGCTGGTCTGTAGACGATCGCATGGGCGTGGAATTCGCCAATCCTCTACAAAAGGACAAAGACGGGCAGATAACGGCCCTGCAAGGCGCACCACCAGCCCATTTGAAGCCTGAAGAGATGCGCAAAGCAGGATAGCGACAAGGCGTTCGCCAACTTAGGCGTTTGGTAAGGCGCTCAGGGTATCATCCCCCATTCGCCGAAACGAAGTGAATCCGGCACAATTTGGAAGGAACCGCACGAGCATGGGTGTGCGCGGCATGTTCAGGAATCTTGGCGGCTCGGGTGCCGAACAAGTCCGTGTGCCCGATGCGGAAGCGGCTGTGCGCGAAATGAAGCCGATCGATGCGAAAGAGCGTCTGGCGATGCTCGATGCGATCGAAGATGAGGGCCTTGCCTGGTTCTGGGCGACCGATGCCGAGGGACAGCTAACCTATCTCTCGCACGGCGCTATGAGCGTGTTCGACCCAAGTCGGAAGGTCATTGGCGAGAAGCTCAACGCTCTGTTTGAAACCGCCACGGACGGCACCGGCGAAGGCCGCGACCGGCCCCTGTCATTCCTTCTCAGCAAGAGATCGAAGATCGTCGATCAGCCGGTTCGCGTGCTGGCGAAAGGGAGCGGCGGTGACGAAAATGTGGTTTGGTGGTCCATTACCGCCAAGCCGCAATTCGACAAAAACGATGCGTTTGTCGGCTATCGTGGCAGCGCAAAGGATATCACCGATGAGCATCGGGAGCGGCGCGATTCCTCGCGCATGGCAGAATACGATTCGCTCACGGGTCTCGCTAACCGCCACCGGATGAATCGCCGCCTTACGGCTACGCTGACTGCCTACCGGGTCGAGAAGCGAAGCTGCGCACTGATGATGCTCGACCTCGACCGCTTCAAGCAGGTCAATGATACGTTAGGCCATCCGGCGGGCGACGAATTGCTCCGTCAGGTTTCGCAGCGTCTGGAGCGGATCGTCCCAGAAGGCTCTGAAATTGGCCGGTTGGGCGGTGACGAGTTTCAGGTGATGATCCCGGATATGGATGATCGTGGCGAATTGGGAGACCTCGCTAACCGGCTCATTTCGATGATCTCGCAGCCTTACTCCATCGAAGGCAGCCGTGCGATCATCGGCACCTCCATCGGAATCGCCATCGCACCTTATGACGGGATTGAACCCAATGAGTTGATCAAGGCGTCCGACTTGGCGCTGTATGCAGCCAAGGGCGGCGGGCGTGGCCAGTTCCGGTTTTATTCCAACGATCTGAAGGAAAGTGCCGAGGACCGGCGCGAGATCGAAGAGGACCTGCGCGATGCGCTGACCCGCGGCGAGTTGGAGATGCACTACCAGCCGGCCGTCGACAGCAAGACCCACCAGGTAAAGGGTTTCGAAGCATTGATGCGTTGGGACCATCCGAAGCATGGACCGATTAGCCCCGGCGTCTTCATTCCCATTGCAGAAGACAGCAATCTGATCGATGCTCTTGGCGAGTGGGCTCTGCGGCAGGCATGCGAGGATGCAGCCCAATGGCCGGGCGAGCTCACTGTCTCGGTCAACGTATCGGCGCAGCAATTTGTTAGCGATACGCTGCCGACGGTTGTTGAGAATGCCCTGTCGAACGCAGGGCTTCCCGCCCGTCAGCTGGAATTGGAAATCACGGAAAGCGTGTTCATGGGGGATGTGAACGCGACCGACGCGATGTTCCGCAAACTGAGCAGACTGGGCGTTAAACTGGCGCTCGATGACTTTGGCACAGGCTATTCCTCGCTGGCCTATTTGCGCCGTGCTCCCTTTGACAAAATCAAGATCGATCAAAGCTTTGTGCGCGGCTGTACACAGGATGGAAACTCCAGCGCGGCCATCATCACCGCGATCATCAGCCTTGCTCGCGCCATGAACATGGTGACGACGGCTGAAGGCGTTGAGGCAATGGACGAGCTGGAAAAAATTGCGCAGCTCGACGCCGACATGGTGCAGGGCTTCATTTTCTCGCGTGCCGTGCCGCAGGCCGATGTGCTGGAAAAGCTTGGCACTGGGGAAATGCGGTACGAGCCGGTCGGTCCTGCCAGACACCGCGCGGATCGTCGGACGCTGTTCCGCCGGGTCAGCGTCATCCATGAGAACCATCACTACACGGTGATGCTCCGCGATCTCTCGCGCTCCGGCGCCCGAATCGAGGGACTCGTAGACGTACCGGTCGGGACGCAGCTTGTACTAGATCTTGGCGAGGGGCAGCTCGTCGTGTGCACGGTTGTTCGTTCGCAGGATGCCACGCAGGGCCTGTCCTTTGAAGAGCCTCTCGTCAGCGACGGGGCAGGCGGGCTATGCACCAGGCACCGCGTGTCGCCCTACATGCTGGCGTCCGCAGGCATGCCGCTGCAGGCGCTGCCGGCAGGCAATTACTCCATGCCGAAAGGCCATGGAGGGCCACACACTGCGCCGCGTTTTATGCAAGTGGATGTCAGCGCAGGATCTGCCCGCGCGGGATAACCACCTGCTATCTTGATGCGAGATTGCGGACCGCGTATTCAGCCGCATTGGAAATCGCGCACCATAGCCCACAAGACATGCTGACATTTGTTCCGGCCACGGCTAATGGCACACCCAAATGACTGACCTTTCCAAAATCCGCAATTTTTCGATCATTGCCCATATCGATCATGGCAAATCGACTCTCGCCGACCGTCTTATCCAGGTGTGCGGCGGCCTGACCGAGCGCGAGATGTCCGAGCAAGTCCTTGATAACATGGACATTGAGAAGGAGCGCGGCATCACCATCAAGGCTCAGACCGTGCGCCTCAACTACACGGCCAGGGATGGCGAGACCTATGAGCTGAACCTCATGGATACGCCGGGCCACGTCGATTTCGCCTATGAAGTCTCGCGCTCGCTCGCGGCATGCGAAGGCGCTCTGCTGGTGGTCGATGCGGCGCAGGGCGTCGAGGCGCAGACGCTCGCGAACGTCTATCAGTCGATCGAGCATGACCACGAAATTGTGCCCGTTATCAACAAGATCGACCTGCCTGCTGCCGAACCCGAACGGGTGAAGGAAGAGATCGAAGAGGTCATCGGCCTCGATGCGTCCGAAGCGGTGCTCACCAGCGCCAAATCCGGCATCGGCATTGAAGACGTGCTCGAAGCGATCGTGGCGAAAATTCCCGCCCCGGGCGGAGACCGCGATGCCCCGCTGAAAGCGATGCTCGTCGATAGCTGGTACGATCCCTACCTCGGCGTCGTCATCCTGGTGCGCGTCATCGATGGAGTCCTCAAGAAAGGGCTCGACATCAAATTCATGCAGGGCGGAACGCAGCACCTGATCGACCGTGTGGGCTGCTTCAATCCCAAGCGCGTGGATCTTCCCGAAATCGGTCCGGGCGAAATCGGCTTCATCACCGCGCAGATCAAGGAAGTCGAACAGGCCCGCGTGGGTGACACGATCACCACGGTGAAAGGCGGGGCCGAGACCGCGCTCAAAGGCTATAAGGAAGTGCAGCCGGTGGTGTTCTGCGGGCTCTTCCCGGTGGACGCGGCGGACTTCGAAAAGCTGCGCGAGAGCATCGGCAAGCTGCGTTTGAACGATGCGAGCTTCAGCTACGAGATGGAAAGCAGCGCCGCGCTGGGCTTCGGTTTCCGCGCCGGATTCCTCGGCCTGCTGCACCTCGAAATCATCCAGGAACGGCTCAGCCGCGAGTATGATCTCGACCTGATTACCACTGCACCATCAGTGGTTTACCGCGTACACCTCGCCCACACCAAGAACGAGGATGCGGAAACGCGGGACATCCACAACCCTGCCGACTGGCCGGACGTCAACCGCATCGAGATGATCGAAGAGCCGTGGATCAAGGCGACGATCTACACCCCCGATGAATATCTCGGCGCGATCCTGAAACTGTGCCAGGACAGGCGCGGCGTGCAGACGAACCTCACCTATGTCGGCGGCCGCGCGCAGGTCACCTATGAATTGCCGCTCAACGAAGTGGTGTTCGACTTCTACGACCGCCTGAAATCGATCAGCCGGGGCTACGCCTCCTTCGATTACGAGCAGATCGGCCTTCGCGAAGGCGACCTTGTAAAGATGAACATCCTCGTCAATGCAGAACCGGTCGACGCGCTATCGCTGATCGTCCACCGCTCCGTCGCCGAAGAACGCGGCCGCGGCATGTGCGAACGCCTGAAAGACCTCATCCCCCGCCACCTCTTCAAGATCCCGATCCAGGCCGCGATCGGCGGCAAGATCATCGCCCGCGAAACGATCGCCGCCCTGCGCAAGGACGTGACCGCAAAATGCTACGGCGGCGATATCTCGCGCAAGAAGAAGCTGCTGGAAAAGCAGAAAAAGGGGAAGGCGCGGATGCGGGAGTATGGGAACGTCTCGATCCCTCAAGAAGCCTTCATCGCTGCGCTGCGGATGGGAGAAGAGTGAGTCTCTCAGTCTGAAGATGAGGGAACACCCGCAGGGCGGCCTGCCCCGGCGGAGGCCGGGGGGAATGTGAGCATTCCGCAGGAGGCGTTCATCGCTGCGCTGCGGATGGGGGAAGAATAACCTCATTCTGGATGCGGGAGCACCCGCAGGGCACCTGTCCCCGCGAAGGCGGGGAATAACTGTCAACTCCGCAGGTTTCGCTTATGGCGCCGCTGCAGCGAGGAAAAGAGTGGGCACAAGCGGGCTGTGAGAAAGCCGAGGGTTCACAATTGCGCTCTATTGTGCGAACCTATTGACAGTTCGGGCAATTTTCAGGGGGTGTAAGTGGAGCAATCTTGGGAAGACCTGCACCTACGCGACCTGTTTTATGCTTTTCGAAAAGCGAAAGCTGATCGGTTTTATGAAACTTCAATCCGGGTAGCGGAAGAGTTCATTTCATACGAAAGTGAGCTGGCTGATAATCTACAAGACTTGCTCTTTAGACTGCAACGAGGCGAGATAAATGAGGTTATCAGCTCAACAGAGCCTAAGGTGGTGGTCCTCCCCAAGCGTGCAAATTTTGCGCCTCGAGAAGATGGGCTTCATGTCCATTGGTCAGATTTCGAACGAGAGAGCCAAAATTGGCAAAAAGGCGCTTCAACACCAGAGTTTCGACTAGTTGGAGACTTCTCGGTACAGCATCATATTTTGTCGGCCCTATGGATCAACAGGGTTGGCCACAAGTTTGATGCCGCCCTCAATAGCGGTGCGATAGCTTCTCGCTTGCGTCGTTACCGACCAAAGGGCGGAGATGACTTCGGCGAATACCATTTAGATGCGATTGGAAGTTTTGAGCCATATTACGGGCCATACAGGGATTGGCGCGACGGAGGTTTAGCAGCTCTCGAGACGGCTCTTCGCGGTGGCAATGATGTAGCTGCAATTACCTTAGACGTATCCAATTTTTACCATAGCATAGATCCAAGCTACGTGCTGCATCCGGACTTCCTTAGTGACGCAAGAATTAGCCTGAACGAATGGGAAATTGATTTCACCAAGGCTATTATTTTGCTTATTGCGCAATGGAATACGAAGTGCGTTGGTTTGATGTCCCAAATTGGCTGTGCGACAGATGACGAAGTGATAGGTTTGCCCATAGGTCTAAGTGCATCCCGACTCCTTGCGAACGTTTTTCTATTTTCGTTGGACAGAGATTTGGAGAGAAACCTCTCTCCCGTTTATTACTCCCGGTACGTTGATGATATATTTCTAGTCATAAATGACAAATCGGGATTCAAAGATCAGAATGATTTGATTAACTTTTTCGCTGATAAAGTTCCATCTGTTGAGATCATTCCAGACAATCGTTCGCTACAATACGCGACCCCGACTTGGGGCGGAAAATCCAAGATACTCTTCGGATCAGAGAAGCAAAAAATCTTTCTTTTGAGCGGAGCCGCTGGGTTGGACCTCTTGTCCAACATATCGGAGCAGATCAAATCTGTTTCAAGCGAGAGGAGATTGATGCCATCCGTTCACGACTTAGATAAACTTTCATCTGCCAAAGTGTTGGCAAGTGCGAATAGCGCAGCCGATGATGTCGATGCTCTCCGAAAAGCCGATGGCTTGACACTTCGTCGCCTTGGATGGGCGATTTTGCTTCGTTCTTTGAGTGTTTTGGCGAGGGACCTAGACCCGGACGATTGGAGCGAAGCCCGCAGGAATGTCTATCGTTTTGCCAATGATCATGTGATTCGCGCCGACAAAATATTAGAATACTTAGACAAGATACCCTGGCTCTTTACTATAGCGGTTTCCGTTCGAGATTATCCTGCTGCAAGGGATATTCTGTATCGGACCCGCGAAGCGTTGCGAAAAATCCGCTCCGCAAGCGGATCGCGAATTAGAGTTAATGGTTGTATCGGCAATTCAGGTTCAGAGCTGATTTGGATCGAGACCGAAAACGCGATTACGAGATTCTTTCGCGAGGCTTTGATCCGGTCATATGACTTCAGTTTTCGAGACTTAGAAAAAAAATCGCTATCTTCTATTCTGCAGGATTTAAATCTCAATGCTGATGAACTTGAAGAAGCTTCCATCAATGCGTTAAATACTGACTGGGGGCGGGTTCCTTACAGGTGTGCGCAGGAAGATCTCGTTCGCCGAGCAAGTACACCCGACGAAGATATTTTGCATTCGCTGTATCCCAGGTTTACTGACTTAAAAGAGTTTCTCGAAAACAGGAAAAAGCCTACAAATATTCGGCATCTTACCGAAGTTTCGCCCAATGGAGAAGCGGTTCACGAAGAATCCTTGTTGCCCTATCTCTTTCCAACAAGGCCGTACTCAGCAGATGAGGTCGCTCTATTAACTCCTGAGCAATGTGTATTCGACTCTCCGATCGTCGCATCAAGAAATTGGTCGCGATACGTAAGAGCATTGAGAGGCGTCTGGACTAAACCTAACGAATTGGATGATCTACCAATATATCCCGCAGACGAGGGTGGCCGCCCCGAAGGCGATGGTTCTGATCATGCGGAGCCTCCTCGTGAGACAAGGGTTAGTCTCGGGGGCAATCCTTATGATCGCCCAATAAGGCTTGGCATTTCTAGTTTCGCGACGACTATGAACACATGGAACCAAGGTGCGTCCGGAAGGAACGATCATTCGCCGGGCCGGTATGACGCGATCAGAGGTATAGTAAATCAGGCGATCACGGCGAAGCCGCGCCCAGATTATTTGATATTACCCGAGCTTGCGCTACCTGAACGTTGGATCAGTACTGTTTCCGCGCTTCTAAGGCAGTCGGGTATCAGTCTCATTGCGGGGTTGGACTATAGTTACCCGTCCCGAGACGTCATTTACAGTTCTGCGGTCCTGGCGCTAAGGGACGACCGGTTGGGTTACCCTTCTACCATTCAGATCAGACAACCAAAGTGCATCCCTGCTCCTGGCGAAGATCAAGAACTAAGAAACACTTTTGGACAGCGATGGGCCAGTTTCTCAAACACCTCGAAGCCCATTTATGAGCACTTTGGCTTCAACTTTAATGTGCTGGTTTGTAGCGAACTTTCCAATGTTGCGTATCGACAATCGGCGCAGGGCAAAGTTGATGCGATGTTTGTTTTGTCGTGGAATAAGGACTTAGAAACGTTTTCGGCGTTGACGGAGTCAACTGCCTTGGACGTCCATTGCTTCGTGGCTCTTTGCAACAACCGTAAATACGGGGATAGCCGGGTACGTGCCCCGATGAAAAACTCATGGGAGCGAGATATTTGCAGGCTGAGAGGCGGCCTCAACGACCACTTGGCAGTTGTGGAGATTGATCCCTTATCTTTGAGGCGTCATCAAAGCCGGGCGACTAATTGGCCTAGGAGTAGCGACAAATACAAGCCGGTCCCGGAGGGTTTCAGGATCAGTAGCCAAAGAAGGGTTAGGCCAGCCTAGTATCTACCCCCAGTCATCCTCCTTCAGCTTGCGCACCCTCGGCTCATCCTCCTCGACCTCCGGCTCCTCCTCCCGCCAGCCCGGCAGGAGCTTTTTCATCTCCTCGCTGGGGCCGAGCACGCCCATGTCGTCGTCCGCAGCATCCGCGCCGGGTGAGGCGTTCGCGTCGTCCATCCACGCGTAGGGTTCGGCCTGGTCGCGTTCGAAGCTTTGTTCGTAGGCCTCTTTCAGGCGTCGGGTTTCGGGGCTCATCATGGCTTCGCGGCGCTCTTTCATCTTGTCGATCTTGGCGTTGATGCGGGCGAGTGTGTCGCCGCGGTTCTTGCGGTGGGCGGCCACGCGTTCGCGCTCCCACTCCTTGCGCCACTGCTTTTTCTCTTGCGCGAGGCGGTGCTTGTCGAGCGCGTTCAGGCCTTTCGCTCCATCCGCGGCGAAGCGATTGGGGGCGCGGTTTCTCAGCATGAACATGAGCAGGCGATCGTTGTAGATCGTGCGTTTGCCGACCAGCTTGCCATAGGAATAGACGGGTACGTCCACGCCGTTCAGCGCGCGGATTATTTTTTAGCCTCAAGCGCCGGCGTTCGCATCCGCTCTCTTGGCTTTCCTCGCTTTCGTGCAGGCAAGCTGCACACGCTGCGGGCGGGCATTCGCCCTTGCGGAGCTGCGCTCCGAAACGGGAGCTCCTACGGGCGCGTAGCGACCGCAAGCGCGAACGCGCGTCGGGCGGTCAGCCCGCTAGCCGAGCGGACGGATGTCCGCGCTGGCGCTTGAAGCCAACAGAAGAGGCGGAACGGGGGTGAAGGCGGGAAGGGTGGTGTTGGGCTTGTGGGACGAGGGCATGGCGAAGGGCTCCGGATGGCGAAAAACCCTCCGGTGCCCTGGTGGCCAATGTGTAGGAAAGTGCCTGCGGGCTTAGCCGCGCTTTGCGGGCTGGTTCGCCGCTTCGTATTCGGTTTCGATTGTGTTGTACTGCGTCTCTACCTCATTGCCGAGCGAGAGCATGACACCGGCGGCGGCAACCGCGATGAGCATGGCGACGAGGCCGTATTCCACGGCAGTCGCGCCGTCGTCAGCCTTTGAAAGGCGCTGGATGAACTTGCAAAGCATAAAGCAGAACCCTTCGGCTGCGTGATCGATGGTGCATGCTCTGCACTGTTTTGGTAAAAATCGCGTTTACGCTAATCAGTTAGGATGTTCCGGCGTGCGCGGTGCCCTTGCGTTGCTGCGACTTTTCGGGGCCGTGGAGCGTGATGGGTAAAATTATCACACCTCTGACTGCGGTCTCGCGTAATAATATTTCGCCGCCGAGCTTCCGTATTGGCATGGCTGTCGAGATTGCGTTTGAGTTCAGACCCTTAGCACGAGTTTTATCGTGGTCCTGCGCTTGTCATAATTGTTTCAAAAATGTCACACGATTTCGTCGCGTATGAAACTTGTGCGCTCTGAGATTGTGCGTTGCGATCCGAAATGCTTTGGGGCTTTGTCAGGAAGGAGGATTTAGGTAGCCAGGCCATTACGATGGGAAAACCCGCGGTCCGGTGCCTCTTTCCAGCAGTTTCTCCCACTTACCAGGAGTACTTGAATGTTTAATCGTAAAACCAAGGCTTCGCTGCTTGCGTCGTCGGTGATCTTCGGATCGCTCGTCGCAGCGCCTGCGATGGCCCAAGATGGTTCTGAAGACGAGCAGGTCCAGACTGACGAGCGTATCGTCGTCACCGGCACGCGTATTCAGCGCCGCAACGTCGAAACCGCAGCTCCGGTTGCCGTTGTCGACAGTGAAGAATTCTCGCTGGCTGGTGCCGTCAACGTTGAAAACGTCGTCAACACGCTGCCGCAGGTTGTTCCGGGCATCACGTCCTTCTCGAACAACCCGGGTAACGGCACCGCATCGCTGAACCTTCGTGGTCTCGGCGCAACCCGTACCATGCTGCTGGTCAACGGCCGCCGCTGGATGTTCTACGATACAAACCAGATCGTCGACCTCAACACGATCCCGCAGTTCCTGCTGGAATCGGTTGACGTTGTGACCGGTGGTGCTTCGGCCGTTTACGGTTCGGACGCTCTTGCTGGTGTTGTGAACTTCCGTCTTCGTGATCTCGATGGCGCCGAAATCGGTGGCCAGTACTCGATCACCGAGCGTGGCGATGCCGATCGCTGGCAGGTTCACGGTGCTATCGGCACCGATTTCGCCGGTGGCCGCGGTAACGTGACCGTCTTCGGTGAATACTACAATCGTGAAGACGTCTTCCAGGGCGACCGCGAATTCTCGAACTTCGCTCTGGGTGGTTCGCCGCTGCAGCAGCTGGGTTCGTCGCTTCCGCCGGAAACGCGTCTTGCCTATCGTGGTGACGGTGATGACACCGGCACTTCGTTCGAAAACAATGGTCTCGCCATCTTCGGTTCGCCGGGCTCGCTGCGTGACTATCGTACCCCGGGTGACTTCTATAACTACGCTCCGGTAAACTACCTGCAGCTTCCGCAGGAACGTTACCTCCTGGGTGGTTATGCAAGCTACGAAGTGGCTTCGGCTCTCGAACTTTACACGGAAGTGACCTACGTCAACAACCGTGTGGACTCCGAGCTGGCTCCGACGCCGATCCTCGTGAACACCTTCCTCGACATCGACTCGCTGGTAGCCAATGGCTTCATCGATGCGGCTACGGAAGCTGAATTCCGTGCGCTGGACGACAGCGAAACTGGTGCAGACCAGAGCAATGGCCTGATCGACGTTCAGGTTCGTCGTCGTCTGGAAGAAGCTGGCGGTCGTCGTAACCTCGACGAGCGTAACTCCTTCCGCGTTCTCGCTGGTGCTCGCGGTGATATCACCGACTTCCTGAGCTACGACACGTACTACATGTACTCGCGTACGCGTAACGCCAACATCCAGCAGGGTAACGCTTCCGTTTCGCGTTTCACCGCTGCGATCAACGGCACGGGTGATGAGCAGATCAACATCTTCGGTGCAGGTACCCTGACGCCGGACATGGTCGATGTGTTCCGCATCCAGGCCCAGAACGGAGACATTTCCGACCTGCAGGTCGCAAGTGCTGCACTCTCGGGTTCGTTCGGCGATTTCTCGCTTGGTGTTGCAGAGCCGGTTGCTTTCGCTCTCGGTGCTGAATACCGCGAAGTGAACTCGCGCTTCATTCCTGACGAATTCCTCGCTTCGGGCGACGTTGCGGGCTTCAACGCCGGTGAGCCGACCGAAGGTGGTTACAACGTTCGGGAACTGTTTGCCGAGCTTAACGTGCCTTTCGAAACCGAAAGTGGCATGCGCTTCGAAGCCAACGGTGCAGTGCGCTACTCGGACTACTCGCTCGACACTGTCGGTGGCGTGTGGACCTATGCTGGCGGCCTGCAGTTCCAGCCGATCGAAGACATCCGTTTCCGTGCGCAGTACCAGCGTGCAGTTCGTGCCCCGAACGTGGGTGAGCTGTTCCAGGGTTCGGCCATCGGCTTCCCGGGTGCCAACGATCCGTGTGCGACTGTTGCTGCAAGCTCCGGTACGCTGCGTTCGCTCTGCTCGCAGAACGGCGTTCCGACCGACCTGCTTGACGATCTGGGATCCAACAATCCGCAGGACGTTACCGATGCGCAGAACATCATCCAGCCTGACGGCCAGATCGCTGCTCTGTTCGGTGGTAACCCGAACCTGGCAGAAGAAACGTCTGACTCGTGGACCTTCGGTGTTGTGCTGCAGCCCCGTGCGATCCCGGGCCTGACGATCACGGCTGACTACTTCGACATCACTGTTGAAGATGCGATCACCACGATCAGCCTGCAGACGGCTCTGGACCTGTGCTTCAACGACGTTCAGGATCTCGGCGCACCGCAGTGTGCTGGTTTCACCGGTCGTCGTGACTCGACTGGTTCGTTTGGTCGTCCGCCGCAGCCGACCCCGAACCTTGGTGGTGCGAACATCGCAGCACTGAATGTTTCGGGTATCGACCTTCAGGTCAACTACGGCATTGACCTCGGCTTCTCGCTGCTGGGCAATGGCGCTTCCGATCTGGACCTGTCGTTCCTCGGCACCTGGACCGAAGCATCGAACTTTGCACCGGATCAGTCCGATCCGAGCAATGTCGACACCTGTGCAGGTGAATTCGGCCTGACCTGTGGTGAGCCGACCCCGTCCTTCAAGTGGACGGCTCGTGCGAACTACATCGATGGTCCGCTGACCTTCTCGACCCGCTGGCGTCACCTGTCGGCTGTCGATGATGACGATCCAGGCACGGATTACTTCGTTGAACGTATCGGCGCATACGATCTTATCGATCTGACGCTGTCGTACGACTTCAACGAGATGATCACCTTCACGGCTGGCGTGAACAACGTGTTCGACACACTGCCGAGCACGCCTCAGTTCGACGCTGCTGGCACTGTCATCAACGACACGAACACCCTGCTTCTGGGTGACTTCAACAACGCTGAGCAGATGAACACCTACCCGTCGACCTACGACGTGCTGGGTCGTGACTTCTTCGCATCGGTCGTGGTTCGCTTCTAAGCTGACCTGACCGAGCGAAAGCTCACCAAGAAAATGGGCGGGGGACCTTCGGGTCTCCCGCCTTTTTCTTTGCGCGCAGCTGATGATTGAACAGGTGGCACACGCACGCTTTCGGGCGCGCTGCCGCGCTGTCATCCCACAGGATGACCGAGGATCAGCTGTTCAGCGAATATACGTGAAAAGTTGCGAAGGGATCGGGTGATCGTCCGTCCGTCAGCATGGCTTCCTGATTATAGGTGAAGCCTGCATCTTCTAGGACCTTGGCGAATTGATCGCCATCGCTGGCAACAGCTGCAGCACGTTCGAGAGAGGCGATACGACCCAGTTCGTTGCGCGCCTGCGCCTCGATATCATCCAGCACCCCCATGACCTGATCGGGCGTGTCGTTTTTGCCGAGATGAAGCGTCTGCCGGACCGCTTCGGCGATTTCCCATGCAGCGGATCCCTGACCATGCGCAGCGATCCCTTTCTGCGGCGCATCGGTGAGCGTCTGCGGCACAGCGGTAATTCCTGCGCCGCGCAGCCCGAGGCTCTTCTTCGCGATTGAAATGAGATCATTATCATCGATCGCCCACACGATTTGCTCGCGGCGCTTGCGATTGTGGGCAACGATAGGACCACTCACGCGGTGCGTGACAAGTCCGATCTTCCCGCCCGGTGCCAGCACACGCGCAGCTTCGCGTGCGCTTGCTTCGATATCGCCATATTCGAAACCGAACTGGCTGGTGATCGCGGCAAAGTGATCATCGGCGAAGGGCAAGTCGGCAATGTCGATCCCGCCACGAAGAGTAATCCCCTTTGGCGCAGCGGGCAGGGCGGTTGCGCGGTCTACACCTGTCAGATTGAGATCGCGGCGTTGCTCCATGATCTGCTGCAAAACGACCCCACCGCCCGTCGCCAGGTCGAGGACTTTTGCGCCCTTGGGAAGCGAGCGGGTGAAGCTCTGCCAGACGCGTTTCTGCGTGTCGGCGATACCTTGCCAACCGCTGGGAAGGCAGCCGATGCCGTCCTGCGAGCGGCCGGCGCGGTCTTGCCGCTCCCAGAAAGTATTCCAAGCTTCGCTGTCCTGTGACCCTGTCATGCCGCATCACTAGGCGCGGTGACATCGAATGCAACCGTCATCCGCCGCCCGCCAGCGAAGGGCCGCGTGCCATGGTACAGCGTGCTCGGGAACAGGGCGAGAAAACCCTCACGCGGCTCCAACGCTGTGATCGCGTCCAGCTCGACATGCATTTTTGCAGGAGGGCGACCGAGTTCGATCCAGCCCGCCCGCTCTGTGCCGGAGCCATCGCGCATTTCAGGTGGAAGCTCGCAGTACAGGGCGGAGGAAACAATGCCTTCCGGGTGGAGGTGGGCCGTGTGGTGATCCCCGCCGCCGTCCAGCCTGACCGACCAGGAACTGGTGATGGCCCAAGGCTTGTCGCGATGGCGAAGCAAGGGATGCGCCGGATCGGCACTCGGCAGTTTGCTGCGATAGGTCTCAAGCGCGGCGGTCAGGCAATCGTGCAGCCGCCTTAGCTCCGGCTCTGGCCGACGGAAGAGGATGCCGCGCGTCTGCGTTCCGCCCCGCAGGCTCTGCCCGAGCGGAAAGGCAGAGCTGTCATGCAGGCGATGGAGCAGCGGAACGGCGTCTGCCAAGACTTGCTTGGCATCCGGCAGCTCCACCAGTTGTACGAGCCCTTCCTGCCCATGCAGCCAGTCCGCGCGCTCGTCTCCCTGAAGGCGCCAGAGCAAGTCGCGCGCTGCCCAGCCTGCGATATCTCCGGGCCTTTCTTCCAGCAGTTGGTCGAGAAGCTTAGCCGCGCGATCGCATTCGCCAGTTTGCAGCCGGAACCGCGCCTCCATCAGCCATCGTGCGGGGTCTTGCTGGGTGAGGGCGGAGTATCGCGCATCGGCCCGATCGGTTTCGCCCAGATATCCGGCGAGGGTCGCTGTGCGCAGCCTGAATTGCGGTAAATCGGGGAAGGCGCGCTCCGCCTTCTTCGATATCGCCAGCGCATCGGCGAACCGGTCGTGCTGTTCAAGCATATCGACATGCGCCTGCGGTATCGAGGGATCATCAGGCCGCTGGGTGGCTGCGGTGGCGAAGTGATCGTCGAAGTCGTGCTCACCACTGCCGACACGCAATTGGGCGAGCGCCCGTAGCGCGGCAATCCAGTGCGAGGCCTGCGCCACCAATTGCTCGGCTAGGCCGCGCGCCTCATCGCGCCGCCCCGCTGCATCGAGCGCTTCGACATAGCCGAGCCATGCATCGGGATCGCCCTTGTTGGCATCGAGCGTCGCCTCGAACCGCGCGACCGCATCACTGTCGCCGCGCTCCAGCGCCACGCGTGCCCGGCCGTGAAGGGCGCGAGGCTGTCCGGGCGCTGCGGCAAGGCAGAGATCGTACCAGCGCTGTGCCTCTGCAAGATCGCCCGAACTGCGCGCAGCATTGGCGCGGGCAGAGCAATAGCGCGGATCGCGTGAGCAGTGCTCTTCATGGCGTTCCAAGACCGCGATAGCTTCTTGGAAGCGGCCGAGTGCCGTCAGTGCGATCGAAAGATTGATAGCAAAATCAGAATTTTCACCATCAAGCTTCACAGCATTTGCGAAATGCCTGGCCGCTTTCTCCGGATCGCCTGCGCGCATCGCGAAGTCGCCGGCACTGTTGGCCAGGGGACCGCTTTCGGGATGTTCGGCAACGCCGCGCTCGAGCTCTTCCAATGCAGCATCGGCGCGCCCCTCTTGCGCCAAAGCATGCGCGCGTGAGCGATATTGTGTCGCCGAAAGGCTCACCGATCCCGCAGCCATCCACTGATCGCATAGCGCCCCTTGGGCGCGAATGGCGGGACATAGGTAACGGCGTGATCCTGCGGCACGGCGAAGAGGTTCAGCGTGTTGAATTGCGGCTTGAAGCCCACTTCGACATTGCCTGCCTCGTCGAAGAAAGTGAGGTAACCGCCCCAATCGGGATGCCAGTTATCGATCGTCAGATTGAGGACGTAAGCGATGCGCCAGCCTTCGGCGACATGACTGTCGTTATGCCGACCGAGAAAATGCTGCGCGGCAAAGCAGCTGGCATGCGCATCGGCTTTCATAAGCTCGGAAATCCCGGTGATCTCGCGCATGAAGCCGAGGAATTCTTCCGCGTTCAGATGCTCGAGCAAGACCGCGTAAGGCCCGTCTTCGTCCCAGCCCTTCTGCAGCCCTTCCACCATGGAATACCGCAGCGCGCGATAAGCATAATCTCCTTTTGCCGCGGCCTGATCGGTCTCCCGGCCCATTTCCATCGCCTGCTGCTGGATCGCCTGGTCCTTGAGTTCTGCGGGGCGAAAATTGCGTGGCTTTCCGGTCGCTCCTGCTTGCAACGCAATTCCCCATTCGGTTTGCGTCTGCATGATCGTGCGCAGTTCCAACGCGGTCTCCCGCGTCAGGATATCGCGCACCTGCATGCGCTTGTGGACCGCAAATTCCTTTGCGAGTGCTGCGCGATCGAGATCGGGATTGAGCTCAAAAAGCTTCTTCATCGTGGCAAGTTCTATAGAAAGCGTGGGCTAAGAGTGCCAGCCCCACCAATCGCCGATGTGCAAAGAAAATCGGGGCCCCGCCGACACGCGAACTTCGTCGCGGTGTGGAGGAACCCCGAGAACAGGCCTTGATCTGGAATTTGCTTTTGGACGCCCCGCCTTACCCAACGGGAAAGCACATCAAGGCCAACATTCGCGCATCAGATCCGCGTGGATGTCATCGGTGCGGATGCGAATTCGCGTTCGAAGCTCTGCAGCTTTTCATAGTAGCAGGCGCGCGCCTCGGCTGTCGGCAAAGTGCTGCCGGTCACGCGGATATCCATGCCGCACACCTCTTTCGCAGCATCACGCAGGCGGACATGCAGCGTATCGCGGCCTTGCTCTGTCGAGAGGTCCAAATCGCTATATTCGACATAGACCGTCACGGTCTCACCCGGATCCTGCGCAGTGGCTGGCGTTGCCAATGCTGCTGCGGCGATCATTGCGGCTGCGAAGCCGCCCTTCCAAGACATATTCATCGTCACCTCCATCGTCGCGCCGGCCCGGTTGGTTTGGGGGGTGGCCGGGGCGATGTATGATGGATAGCGAGCGAGCTGCGGAAAGGATTGCGAAGCTCGACAGGGACTCGCAAAGTCTCGACCAAGTGGATTTCGAGCCGACAATCGGGCAACCGCTGCCGACAAATGTCGAGATGCTTTCATCGGCAACCAAACAGGCACTAAGAACCGGAAAATGCCGCCGATGGGGAAATTGCGCGAACGGCCCGCTACTTCACTTGGCGTTCAGGCCGGCTCTAGCTATAGGCGAGGCATGAGCGTTACCAAACCCGTCCGCGCTGCGCTGGTTGCAGCTGTATCTTCCCTCGTTCTGACCGGCTGCGCAGGCGGCAGTGCGAATGAGCCGAATGACCTCGCCTATGTCGCGCGGGACGTGGAATCGCTCTACAATGCGGCCAAGCAACGCCTCGATCGCGGTGATCTGACAATAGCCGCCGCCCTGTTCGACGAGGTGGAGCGCCAGCACCCTTATTCGCCCTGGGCACGCCGTGCGCAGCTGATGAGCGCATTCAGCTATTACGCCGCCCGCGAGTATAATCAGGCGATCCGCTCTGCCGCGCGATTCCTTTCGATTCACCCGGGTAACCGCGATGCGCCCTATGCCTATTACCTGATCGCGCTCAGCTATTACGAGCAGATCAGCGATGTGGAGCGTGATCAGGCGATCACCCGGCAGGCGCTCGCTGCGCTCAATGAAATCGTTCGCCGCTATCCGGATAGTCCTTACGCTGCCGATGCGCGGGTGAAGATCGATCTGGTCAATGATCACCTTGCAGGCAAAGAAATGGAAATCGGTCGCTTTTACGAGCGCACTGGCCAGTGGCTTGCCGCGCAGCTGCGCTTCCAGAATGTGATCGACGATTACCAGACCACCAGCCACGCTCCCGAAGCGCTTTATCGCCTGGTCGAAACCAGCCTTGCGATTGGCGTGCCTGAAGAGGCGCAGCGCTACGCTGCGGTCCTCGGCGCCAATTATCCGGGCAATGAGTGGTATGAGCGCGCCTATGAGCTGATGCAGGAGCACCAGCCGGAACGTGTCGCTTCGGGCGGCTAAGCGACTTTCGCCTGCGCGGGCTCTTCGCTCCGCGCGGCAGTAATAATTTCCGTCAACTCGCCTTGATGAAGCGGCTGCGTCAATCGCAGTCCGGCGCATTCGTCCCGCGTCCAGCGAATTCTCGCTGCGAAGCAATGGCCTTCGGTCGTGGTCAGCGTGACCTCGTCACCGACTTCAAGCTGCGCATCGGCCAGATTACTGATCCGCGCGCCGTCCTGTGAGAGCTCGATAAGCAAGCACGGTTTCGCGCGCGCGCCCGTGCTTTTCAATTTGGACGGGCTGCGCAAAGCGAAGCGTTGATGAGCCCTGATTGTGAGCACCGCCATGGTGCAATCCCCCTGAAACGAGGGGCCATTCCGTCATAAATTGGTTAAGAAACGCTAAGCGGCGCGCTTTAGGAGGCGTATTGGAGCTCTGGCTCTTCAGCCGCCAACTTCCGGCAGGCCAACCAATCGGTCAGCTCCTGCAACCTCAGCGCTTCCTCAAACCGCAGGCCTGCAATCGCCTCGCGCGTCCAGCGGACCCGGGCCTTGCGGCTTTTCCCGCAGGGCGTCGTTACGGTGACAATATCGCCGGGTTCATAGGCATCGCATTCCAATTGGCTGACGCGGGCATATTCCTGCGAAATCTCGATCAGCAGGCCAGCGGCCTTGGCTGCGTCTGCCAGCATATCGGCAGGTTGAAGCTCTATCGGAAGATTGTGTGCGTAGCGGCGATGCGCTCGCGCAAAGAATTGCGCCATTCGACCCGTCCCGTATTCTCGACCCCTGTATTTTAGTTATCCACAGATTACCGGATGAAACGATTCGAGTCGAATCGGTGATAGCCTGCGACGTGCGTTGCACGCTGGCAGGCAGCGTCGTAATGACCGATGAACACATCATGCTGACCACGCTTTCCATCCGCAATATCGTGCTGATCGACGCGCTCGACCTAGAGTTCGGGCGCGGTCTCGGCGTGCTGACGGGGGAGACGGGCGCGGGTAAATCCATCCTGCTCGATGCTTTGGGGCTTGTGCTGGGTGCGCGGGCGGACAGCGCATTGGTCCGCGCCGGAGAAGAGCAGGCGAGTGTCTCCGCCAGCTTCGAATTTGGCGTGATGCCGGTTACAATCACCGATGCGCTGCAAGATGCAGAGGTGGAGTTGGAGCCGGGCGAACCGCTGATCATCCGTCGCCGGTTGAAGGCCGATGGTGGCAGCAAGGCCTGGGTGAATGACCAACCGGTGGGCGTCGCGCTGCTGAGGCAATTGGCTGGCGCGCTGGTGGAACTGCACGGCCAGCACGATGATCGCGGTCTGGTCAATCCGAAGGGGCACCGCGACCTGCTCGATCGCTATGCCGGTGCCGACGTTTCAAAAGTCTCTGCTGCGTGGAGCGCGTGGCATGCGGCGCGCAAGGCGCTGGAAGCTGCGCAGGCGGACATCGAGCAGGCGAGGGCGGATCAGGACCTGCTGCTCGCGCATCTATCCGAACTCACAAATATCGAGCCGGTCGAAGGCGAAGAAGAACAACTCGCCGGGGCGCGCTCGGACATGCAGAAGGGCGAGAAGCTGGCGGGCGACCTTGAGGAGCTCCGGCTCGTCTGGGACGGGTCCGAGGCACCGCTCGCCCGGCTGCGCAGCGCGGCGCGCAAGCTCGACCGGATAGCGCCCGAACATCCTCTGCTGGCCGATGCTCTGGCGAGCCTCGACCGCGCGGTGATCGAAGCGGGCGAAGCGGAGGAGAAGTTGGAAGCCGCCGCCGAAGCGCTGACGCACGACCCGCTGGAGCTCGACCGGATCGAAACACGTCTGTTCGAACTGCGCGCGCTCGCCCGCAAGCACGATTGCCAGGTGGACGACCTGCCCGAAGTGATGCGGACCCTGCGCGCAAAGCTCGATGCGATCGAACAGGGCGATGCCGATCTCGCCGATCTGGAGAAGGCGGAGAAAGCAGCGGGCGAAACCTATCGCAAGGCGGCGGAGGCCCTGCACGAAGCACGCGTCAAAGCAGGCGGAAAGCTGGACAAGGCAGTCGCAGCAGAACTCGCGCCGCTCAAACTCGATGCCGCGCGTTTCCAGACTTCGGTCGCCGTGCTGCCCGAAGAACGCTGGGGGGCGAGCGGCATGGACGCGGTCGAATTCCTGATCGCCACCAATCCGGGCGCGGACTTTGCGCCGCTCAACAAGATTGCATCGGGCGGCGAACTGTCGCGGTTCATCCTGGCGCTGAAAGTGGCGCTGGCAGAGCAGGGCGGCGCGGCGACGGTGATCTTCGACGAAATCGACCGCGGCGTCGGCGGCGCGGTGGCAAGCGCGATTGGCGAGAGGCTGGCGCGGCTGGCAAGCGATGGGCAGTTGCTTGCCGTGACCCACTCACCCCAAGTCGCGGCACGTGGTTCGACCCACTATTTGATCGCGAAATCGTCCAGCGGGACTGTGACGAAGACGTCCGTTGCAAGGCTCGATGCTGAAGGTCGGCAGGAAGAAATCGCGCGGATGCTGTCCGGTGCCGAGGTTACGCCAGAGGCAAGGGCACAGGCGGATCGCCTGCTGGAGGGCGTGTGATCGAGCGACGCGAATTCATCGGCGCTGCCGCAATCGGGCTGCTGGGCGCTTGTACGACATTTGAAACGGGAATGAGCGAGATGGAAGAAGCCTACGGCGTGATCGGACAGATGATGACGGCCAGTGGCAAGCGCGCCGAGGTGATTGCCGCGCTGCTTGCAGGGACACGGGACATGCCGGGCAACATCGCCTATCTGATCGCGGAAGATCTCGCCGACCCCAATGCGATCTGGATCACCGAGGTTTGGCGCACCAGGACCGATCACGAGAACAGCTTGCAGCTTCCGCAGGTGCAGGCGGCAATCGCCGCTGCCCGGCCGCATATCGCGGGATTCGGAAC
Source organism: Aurantiacibacter sp. MUD61 (assembly GCF_027912455.1). Taxonomy (NCBI): domain Bacteria; kingdom Pseudomonadati; phylum Pseudomonadota; class Alphaproteobacteria; order Sphingomonadales; family Erythrobacteraceae; genus Aurantiacibacter; species Aurantiacibacter sp. MUD61. Next base: position 2,759,804 of record NZ_CP115446.1, on the reverse strand, counting down.
GCGCGCGGAAACGCGGCCCATTACCCGTGCCTGACATCACCGAAGCCGAAGCCGCCAATGAGCTGATGCGGCTCGCCAAGGCTATCGCGAAGCACAACGCACTCTACCATGCCGAGGATGCGCCCGAGATTTCGGATGCGGAGTATGATGCGCTCGTGCGGCGCAATGCGGAGTTGGAAGAGCAATTCCCGCATCTGGTGCGTGAGGATTCGCCGTCCAAGCAGGTCGGCGCCGCGGTCGCGGCATCGCCGCTGTCCAAGGTGACGCATGATGTGCGGATGCTCAGCCTCGACAATGCTTTCGATGATGCAGAAGTGGCCGATTTTGCGGCGCGGGTGCGGCGGTTTCTCTCGCTTGGCGAGGATGAGCCGGTGGCTTTCACCGCAGAGGACAAGATCGACGGGCTTTCCTGCTCGCTGCGCTATGAGAATGGCGAACTGGTGCTCGCGGCGACGCGTGGCGACGGATCGGTGGGCGAGAATGTCACCGCCAATGTCCGTCACATCTCCGATATTCCGGAGCGGCTGGAGGGCGACAATGTACCCGAGCTCTTCGAAATTCGCGGCGAGGTTTACATGGCCAAGGCCGATTTCGCCGCGCTGAATGCTGCGCAGGAAGAAGCTGGGGCCAAGATCTTCGCCAATCCGCGCAATGCCGCCGCCGGATCGCTGCGCCAGAAGGATGCGAGCGTCACTGCGCAGCGGCCGCTCAAATTCTGGGCGCACGGCTGGGGCGCGCATTCCGAAGTTCCGGGCGAAACGCAGGCCGAAGTGGTGCGCGCTATCGAAAGCTGGGGCGTGCCGGTCAGTCCGCTGTTCACCCGCGTGGAGAGCGTCGAGGCGATGCTCGCCCATTATCGTGAGATCGAAAAAGCGCGGGCGGATTTGCCCTATGATATCGACGGTGTCGTCTACAAGGTGGACCGGCTCGATTACCAGCAGCGGCTCGGCTTCGTGGCGAAGGCTCCGCGCTGGGCGCTGGCGCATAAATTCCCCGCTGAGCAGGCGCAAACGACGCTCGAGGCGATCGATATCCAGATCGGGCGAACGGGCAAGCTGACACCTGTCGGCAGGCTCAAGCCGGTGACGGTGGGCGGTGTGACCGTCACCAATGTCACGCTCCACAATCGCGACGAGATCGCGCGGCTTGGCGTGCGGCCGGGGGACCGGATCGTGGTGCAGCGCGCGGGCGACGTGATCCCGCAGGTGGTCGAGAATTTGACGCGCGACGAGGATCGCCCTGCGTTCGATTTCCCCGATCACTGTCCCGAATGCGGCAGCGAGGCGGTGAGCGAGGAAGGCGAAGTCGATGTCCGCTGCACCGGTGGCCTGATCTGCCCCGCGCAGCGCACCGAGCGCCTCAAGCATTTCGTCAGCCGCGGTGCGCTCGATATCGAAGGTCTGGGCGAGAAGACCATCGACCAGTTCTTCGCGCTTGGTTGGCTGGAAAGCCCCGCCGATATTTTCCGCCTGAAGAACCGCCGCGAGGAGATACTGGCGCTGGAGGGCTGGAAGGATAAGTCTGTCGATAATCTGTTGGCTTCTGTGGAAAGCAAACGCCAGCCGGACGCAGCTCGCCTGCTCTTCGGCCTCGGCATCCGCCATATCGGCGCGGTGACGGCGCGCGATTTACTCAAATATTTCCACGAGTTGCCCGTCCTGCGCGAGACAGCCGAAAAGGCGCGCTCGGGCGACGAGGAAGCGGCCACTGCACTCACCAGCATCGATGGGATCGGCTCAGCCGTGGTGGAAGCGCTGGGCGACTTCTTCCACGAGGATCACAATGTCACCGTGTGGGAGAATATCCTCTCCGAGGTCTCGCCGCCGCGCTACGAGGTCGAAACGCTCGACAGTCCCGTCGCTGGCAAGACGGTGGTGTTCACCGGCAAGTTCGAAACCATGAGCCGCGATGAAGCCAAGGCGCAGGCCGAACGGCTGGGCGCAAAGGCCAGCGGATCAGTCAGCGCGAAGACCGACCTTCTCGTCGCCGGGCCCGGCGCAGGCAGTAAGCTGAAGAAGGCCGAAGAGCTGGGTATCGAGGTTATCGACGAGGCGGGCTGGGCGGAAATCGTGGCCGCCGCGCAGTAATTTTTTCGGGCCTTTGTCGAATCCCGCTTGGCAGCGGCGTCTTCCTTGCAGAACCTCGCCAATTCCGGTGCGGTCGATAATGGAGGAAGTCGATGCAGTATGTTCTTTTGATCCATGAGGAAGAGAGCTTCTACGAAGGCGCAGAGGGCGCGCAGCAGATGGAGGAGACAGTTGCCAAGCATCAGGCGATGATTGGCAGGCTGGTGGCTGAGGGAGTCGAATTCAGCGGCAATCGCTTGCAGCCGGGCAGCACGGCGACAACGATCCGTTGGGACGACGGCGAGCATGCCCTGCATGATGGCCCGTTCGCGGAAACGCATGAGGAATTGGGCGGCTATTACGTGATCGACGTGGCCGATCTCGATGCGGCGCTCGAATGGGCGAAGCAGATCCCCATCCCCGGCAAGGGTGCGGTCGAAGTCCGGCCCGTCTTCGTCGAAGGTTGACGCTCGCAGTCGAGATCGCTGAGGCCCGACCGCGCGTCATCGCGGCGCTCGCCACGCGCTTTCGCGATCTCGACACCGCCGAAGATGCCTTTGCCGCAGCCTGCGAGGCGCTGCTGGCACAAGGGCAGCAGGCGCCGGACAATGTGGCCGGGTGGCTCTACCGTGTGGCTCTGCGCAAAGCGGTGGATACGAAGCGCAAGGCGGGGCGGGAGCGCGCAGCAAGCGAAGCGGCAGCGATCATGAGCGAACAGCACACTATCATCACATTGCCCGATCCGATCCCGGATGAGCGGCTGAAACTGCTGTTCGTCTGCTGCCACCCTGCGCTTGCGCCCGAAGCACGGGTGGCGATGGCGCTGAAGGTGGTCTGCGGGACGGAAGTGGAGGATATCGCGCGCGCTTTCGCCGTATCGGTGCCCACGATGTACCAGCGCATTACCCGCGCCAAGGCGAAGATCGCCGCGGCGAATATCCCGTTCGAATTGCCGCATCGCCGCGAATGGCCATCGCGCATCGCTTCGGTTCTGGGCGCGCTGGAAGTCAGCTATTTGCAAACCTATGGCCCTGAAGAGGGTGCTGATCGCAGCGGCGTTGCGGCAGACGTGCTTTCGCTCGCGCAGATGCTCTGCGAGCTGTTGCCGGACGATTCCGAAGCGAAAGGCTTTTGCGCACTCCTCCTGATTACCGGCGCGCGGCTTCCGGCCCGATTGGATGATGACGGCGCGATGGTCCCCCTGTCACGGCAGGACACCAGCCGCTGGGACCATGCGATGATCGAGCAAGGACGTATCTTGCTCGATGAGGCGGCGCTGGTGAATCGACCGGGCCCTTACCAGGTGCTCGCGGCCATCCAGCTCACCCACAGCGCGCGGCTGGCGGGTGGCGAAGTCAATTGGGAAGCGATTGCCGAGCTTTACGATGCATTGCTGGTCATGCGACCCGGGCCGATTGTCGCAATCAACCGGTCACTGGCAGTGGCTGAAGTGGAAGGCGCGGCAGCAGGCCTGGAGACGCTCGATGCGATCGACGTTTCCCGCCTTACAGAACACCGCCCGCTTTGCGTTGCGCGGGCACGCTTGCTCGAAAAATCAGGGAAGGCAGCTGCCGCCAAGGCCATGGTGGAGAAAGCCTTGGCCGCCGATCCGCCGCCGCCCGAGAAATTGTTCCTCGAACGGTGGCGGGATCGTATTTCTGCGGTTTAGTCGTTCGGCATGATGTGCACTTCGCGGACTGCCGCCGTTTCCGGCTGGCTCAGCGCGAAAACCACGGCATTGGCGACATCCTCGGGCTGGATCTTGCTCGGCTTCGGCTCGTCGAAGAAAGGCGTATCGACCATGCCGGGTGAAATGACGGTGCAGCGGCCCTGCCATTCGCGCATTTCCTCTGCCAGATTGCCGGCAAAGCCATGCACGAACCACTTGGTGGCTGAATAGATTGAGCCCTTGAAATGCTCGCGCCCTGCCTTGGAGCCGGTGACGATGAAGTGCCCCTTGGTCTTCTTCAGATGCGGCAGCGTTGCATGCGCGGCGTAGAGGACGGCGAGGATGTTGATGTGGATCATGTCATGCCATTCATCCGGATCGCCGTTCTCGACGCCGGGGTGCTCCACACCGGTTCCGGCATTGGCGAAAACGCCGTCCAGCGTGCCGAATTTCTCGACCGTGGCGTTCACCGCGTCAGTCAACTGGTCGCGCTTGGTGACATCGGTGGGGAGGGCGATCGCAGAATCGCCGATCTCGGCAGCGAGGGCATTCAGCTTGTCTTCCGAGCGGGCGAGCAATGCGACGTTCCAGCCAGCTTTTGCAGCGGCACGCGCAGTTGCGGCGCCGATGCCGGTGGATGCGCCCGTGATGAGGAGGGTCTTGGCCATGGATATTCTCTTTGATTGCGAGTGAGTGTTCGCATCGAGAATGAGTGAGGGCCTGCTGTAGTTCCTAACCTGGCTCAGGAACCTTGCTTTGCCGCAGGCGCAGGAATCCATTTCATCACGCCGCCCGCCATCGGGGTCCACAGGCCCATAGGAATGCCTGCCTCAGCCAGTTGCGCGCCGACCCATGTGTTGCATGTCATGCCCATCGTGTACTCGCCCAGCGCCTCATAATAGGCATCATCGGCATAGGTGCCGGTGAGGATTTCGCGTTCGCCTGCGGACATTTCCGGCAGGTGCGATTCGATCGCGCCGATGAGGCGGGCGTATTGCTCGCGGCTGATGGTGAGCGGGCGGTGATATTCGCTGGGGGCAGGGCGCACGTAATGGCTCACCCGGACGAGCGAGTCCCCGCCAACCGTAGCAATGCGCAGGGCCGTTGCCGCTTCAAGATCGCCCCATGTCGGCACGTTGAGGAAGACCTCGCGCTCTCCGTAGCCGATGGCGAGGTGGGTCGGCGGTCCATAGGGGGTGGGGAGCGAAGCGCTGGGAAAAGTCTCGCGCCAGTCCTTCTGATCGGTGACCACAGGCACGACGATGGATGTGTGGGTGCCATTCGTCTCGACCATGATGTCGACGCCGTCTGCTGGCGGTGCCCAATCTGCATTTTGCGGGATCGAGCTGCCCACCCACGCAGCGACCGGATAGCCGACCACCACCATGGCCAGCATGGCGAACAGGCCCAGCGCGACGCGAAGCGCGTAGCGGCCTAGGTGGAACTGTTCTGCTTTAGCCATAGGATCGACCAGTCCCCTGCCGTCAGCTGGTCATGCAGCTCGCATCCGGCCTCGCGATAGGCTTTGGTTACATCGGCCTCCTGCGTGGTCAACAGGCCGGATAGCAGGATGTCCCCGCCCGGTACGACAGCCCCGGCAAAGTCCTGCGCCATGTCGATCAGCGGTGCCGCGAGGATATTGGCGATCAGCAGGTCGAACGGCGCTGCGGCATGCAATGCGGGATCGTCCATACCGTCCGCCACCAACATGGTGAGTGTGCCTTTGCCGCTGCCCACCGCGATGCCGTTGCGCTCGGCATTGTCGATGACGGCCGGCTCGCAGACCGGATCGATGTCGGATGCAGTGGCTATGGTCTGGGGCCACAGGTGCAGCGCTCCAAAGGCAAGCAAGCCTGTCCCTGTGCCGATGTCGGCAGTGCTTTTCGGTGAGAGGCCCTGCTGCTCCATCCTGTCGAGCATCACGAGGCAGCCCCATGTGGTCTCATGATGGCCGGTGCCGAAAGCCTGTGCTGCGGGGATGCAGAAATTGCGAATGCCTGCCTCATCGCTCGGCGGGTGATCGGGCGTGTGGACGTAGAACCGTCCGGCTGTGATCGGCTTCACCCCGCGCTGGCTTTCGGTGACCCAGTCGGTCTCGGGCAGCTCTTCTTCTTCGAGCTCGGGCGGATTTTCGCCGAACAGCGCAAGCACCGCGCGGCGCTGGCCGGTGCCCGGTGCATCCTCCAGATAGGCATCGAGCCGCCATGTTTCGGGCTCATCGGGATCGACCTCGAAACCGGTGAGCACGATATTGGCATCCCAGAACGGATCCTCATCGCGCGCCTCGAGCGCGGCTTCGACACGTTCTTTCGGAGCGATGGCGGAGAGTTTCCAGCTCATTGCTCCACCTCGCTAGCAAGCCGCGCCTCGAGCCGTTCGAGCCGATCAGCGGCGTAGGCAGCGCAGTCCATGCCGCTGGTGAGGTCGTCTGCCATCAGTTTCTGCCGCATACCGCTCGCCGAAGGGTGCGGAGTGATCAGGATATCGCAATCGAGCGCGGCGAGGCGCGCGATGCCGTCGCGGTAGGCCTGCACATATTCGGGGTGATCGGAAAAACGGTAATCGTCGGCACTGACAGCCGAGAGACTGTCTGCATAGACGATGGTCCGGCACAGATCGCCCTCGCAGCTTTCCCACTGCCAGGTGGTCGCGCCGGGCGTGTGGCCGGGTGTGGCAAAGGACCGAAGCTGCGTGGTCCCGACAGCCATGGCGTCGCCATCATCATGCACGAAATCCACGCGCACCGGGACAAAAGGATCATGCATGCCGTGCTGCGGATCGGCGGGATCGGAATTGCCCGTGCGCATGGCCTCAGCCCCCGCGGCGAGCGAGACGAGCGATGCACCGCTCAATTCCTGCAGATAGGCCATGCCGCCAACATGGTCGAAATGCTCATGGCTGTAGCCCAGCAGCAGGATGTCCTCCGGATTTACGCCAACACGCCGGATATTGCGCTCGACAATGCGGGCACCCGCCTCGGTGCCGCTATCGAGCAGCATATGGCCTTCGTCATCCACGATCAGGATTGCCGCTATGCCGCAGGTTCCGACGTAGTAGGTGTTGCCGAACATGCGGAAGGGATCGGCGGGCTTGTCCCACTCGTCCCATTCCTCGCAATCCTCGGTAAAGGTGATCTGCTCGTTCCAGACCCACTCTTCCTCCTGCGCGGGCATCGGTGTGGCAGCGCAGGCCGCGAGACACAGCGGAGCGGCAAAAAGCAGCTTAGCGGACAAAGCTCGCTCCATTCGCATCGATCACTGCGCCGGTCATGCTGGGGGGCGCGTCCATCGCGCAGAACACCGCTATGTCGGCAATTTCTTCCGGCTCGGCCACGCGGCCCAGCGGGATGTCGGCGAGCAGACCTTCGCCGCCCCGGCTTTCGAGATAGTCGCCCGCCATGCTGGTGTCGGTAAAGCCGGGACAGATGCAGTAGCTGAGGATGTTCTCGCTCGCATAGGCGCGGGCGATGGTCTTGTGCATGGCGACCATGCCGCCTTTTGCCGCAGCATAGTGCCAATGCGCCGGCGAATCGCCGCGATAGGCTGCGCGGCTGGCGATGTGCACCACGCGTCCCTTGCTCGCACGGTCTTGCCAGTGGCGCACGGCAAAGCGGCTCAATTGCGCTGCGGCGGTCAGGTTGATCCGCAAGGTATCCTCCCACCGGTCCAGCCATTCGATGTCGCTCGCATGCATCGGGTTTTGTTCGAACAGCCCGGCATTGTTGACGAGAACATCTATCCGCCCGTCGAGCCGATCGAGCGCTTCCTGCCACAGCATTTGCGCGGCCGGCGGATCGGCAAAATCGGCGGCTATCGTGCGATCGTCGATTGCGCGGGTGGCATGGCCGATGACGTTGCATCCGCGCTCCGTCAGCTGGTCCGCAATCGCCTGTCCGATACCCCGGCTGGTGCCTGTTACTAGTATATTGGTCATAGGCTTAGGTCATAGCGGGGTGCGGTTACCGGGGAAAGCCTCAGAAAAAGCGCAGAATACGGCTGAAGGTGCGCTTGTCTCACGCGCATGATCCGCTAAGTGGGTGCCAATGTTCGTAATGACGATTGTGTTGTCCGGGGAATACCATGGCTGAGCGTCCGCTTTCACCGCACCTTTCCATCTGGAAATGGGGCCCGCACATGGCGGTCTCTATCCTCCACCGCGTGACGGGTGATGGCATGGCCATTGTCGGCCTCTTCGTGCTGCTGTGGTGGCTGGGCGCGCTGGCGAGCGGCCCTGACTATTACGCCCAGTTTTCCGACTGGATGGGATCGCCCGTCGGCTACATCATCCTGATCGGTCTCACTTGGGCCTTCCTCAACCACGCATCGTCGGGCATCCGCCACTTCGTGCTGGATACCGGTGCGGGTTATGAGCTGGACACCAATCGCAATTTCTCTTGGGTTTCGATGCTGCTGCCGGTCGTGCTGACCGCCGCCATCTGGGCCTTCATCCTGCTGCGCTAGGACTGGATTATGGGTAACGGAACTTCCATCGGCCGCGTGCGCGGTCTCGGCTCGGCCCACGAAGGGCCGCATCACTGGCTGGTGCAGCGCTTCACTGCGGTCGGCAACCTCGTCACCGTGCTTTTCCTCGGCATTTCGCTCTTCATGCTGCCGAACCTCTCGTATGAGACGGTGAGCGGCTGGATCGCGGAGCCGGTACCTGCCTTCATGGTGGCGCTGCTGATCATCACGACATTCTGGCACGCACGGCTCGGCCTGCAGGTCCTGATCGAGGACTATGTGCACGAAGCGGGCAGCAAGTTCGCCGCCCTTCTCATTCTCAACCTTCTGACATTCGCAGGCGCCGGCTTCGGCCTGTTCTGCGTGGCGCGCCTTGCCTTTGGCGCAGGAGTAGCCTGATGGCCCGCACCGAAACTTTCGAAATCAACGGACGCGCTTATCCGATTATCGACCACACCTATGATGTGGTCGTGGTGGGCGCGGGCGGTTCCGGCCTTCGCGCGACCATGGGCGCGGCAGAGGCGGGCCTGCGGACGGCGAATATCTCCAAGGTGTTCCCGACCCGCAGCCACACCGTCGCAGCACAGGGCGGCATCGCTGCATCGCTGGGCAATAACACGCCCGATCACTGGTCCTGGCACATGTATGACACCGTGAAAGGTGCAGACTGGCTGGGTGACCAAGACGCGATCGAATATCTCGCACGCGAAGCTCCGCAGGCCGTGTATGAGCTGGAGCATGCCGGCGTTCCGTTCTCGCGCAACGAAGACGGCACGATCTACCAGCGTCCGTTCGGTGGCCACATGCAGAACATGGGTGAAGGCCCGCCGGTGCAGCGCACCTGCGCCGCGGCAGACCGTACCGGGCATGCGATGCTCCACGCGCTTTACCAGCAGAGCCTGAAGTATAGCGCCGATTTCTACATCGAATACTTCGCCATCGACCTCATCATGAAGGGTGAGGGCGCAGACCGCCGCTGTGTCGGCGTGATCGCCATGTGCATGGACGATGGCACGATCCACCGTTTCCGCTCGCACGGTGTCGTGCTGGCGACGGGCGGCTACGGCCGCTGCTACTTCACCGCGACATCCGCACACACCTGCACGGGCGACGGCGGTGGCATGGTGCTGCGCGCCGGCCTGCCGCTGCAGGACATGGAATTCGTCCAGTTCCACCCGACCGGCATTTACGGCGCGGGCGTGCTGATTACCGAAGGCGCACGCGGCGAGGGCGGCTACCTGACCAACTCCGAAGGCGAGCGGTTCATGGAACGCTACGCCCCGTCGGCCAAGGATCTCGCCAGCCGCGACGTGGTTTCCCGCTCGATGGCGCTGGAAATGCGCGAAGGGCGCGGCGTGGGTGACAATGGCGATCACATTCACCTGCACCTCGACCACATCGATCCCGCGGTTCTGGCAGAGCGCCTTCCGGGCATCACCGAAAGCGGCAAGATTTTCGCCGGGGTCGACCTGACCCGCCAGCCGCTGCCGGTCACCCCAACAGTGCATTACAACATGGGCGGCATCCCCTGTAACTATCACGGCGAAGTCGTGACCATCGGCCCCGATGGCAATCCGGATCACGTGGTGCCGGGCCTGTTCGCTGTGGGTGAAGCCGCCTGCGTCTCGGTCCATGGCGCGAACCGCCTTGGTTCCAACTCGCTGATCGATCTCGTGGTGTTCGGCCGCGCGACCGGCTTCCGCTTGAAGGAACTGATCACACCTGATCAGAGCCATGACGAGCTTCCTGCCGACAGCGCTGACATGGCCCTGACCCGCCTCGATCACTTCCGCCATGCAGATGGTGGCTCGAATACCTCCGAGATACGAAAGGAAATGCAGCAGACGATGCAGGCGCACGCCGCCGTGTTCCGCGACAGCGAACTGATGGCCGAAGGCGTGAAGAAGCTGACTGCGACGAACAAGCGCCTCGAGGACGTGAAAGTCCACGATCGCTCGCTCATCTGGAACAGCGACCTCATCGAAACGCTCGAGCTCGACAATCTGATGGCGCAGGCCTGCGTCACCATGTCGTCGGCAGAAAACCGCAAGGAAAGCCGCGGCGCCCACGCGCACGAAGACTTCCCGGACCGGAACGATGCCGAGTGGATGAAGCACACCGCCGCCTGGTTCGAAGGCTGGGGCGGCAAGGGCGGCGATGTCAAAATCGACTACCGCCCGGTCCACGAATACACACTGACCGACGACGCGGAATATATCGAGCCGAAGAAGCGGGTTTATTGAGGGGCTAGATGGCAAAAGCGCGATGATCACCCGCCGCACGGTGCTGTGGGTCGTCCCAGTCGCAATCAGCCTGACTCTCATAGCAATCGGGCTCACCTATCCCGTTTATACCGACTACGAAGCAGCGCGAAAGCTGAAGCTAAACGCGTGCTTGGACGAACCGCGCGCCAACGGTTCTCGTGTCGTAGATGGCTGGCACGAACGTCTACGTGCGCTCGAAACCTTGCGTCACCCATTGATGCAGACCGGTATCAGCGTGATCCTCGCCACGCTTACAGTGCTCGGACTGTCTCGTTTCTTCTACGACGCAGACCCCGGAGAGTGGCGGACGCCGAGCGAGCGATGGCAGTTTTTTGCGCTCGGCACGGGTGCGGTCGCTCTTTCGCTGATCTCGCAGCTTTACAGCTTGTCCTTGGATTTCAGACGCGGTGATTTTCCTTGGTGTGCGGACAGTATGGGCATTCCATTTTTTGGATTGCTATTCCTCTATCCGATCATGTGGCTCGTCTTTCTGGTCATCGGAGCAATTCTCGCATTTAAATTCGGTCGCCTTCCAGCCCGGCTGATGATCTGGAGAGATGATAAACCTTTGCTCTCAATCACGCTGACGATTGTATTCGGCGCGGCAGCGATTGGCATTGCCGTTCTGGGCATAGATTCGGCACGCTTTTCCGCATTCATCGGTACGCCAGCTGCCGTCGTTGCGATTTACCTCTTGGTCGCGACGCGCGCAGCGCTGCTTTCTCCGAAAATTTCGCCTGACGAGTAATTGAGAGGTGAAAGCTATCAAGGCTCGAGAACCTGGCTTTCGTAGTCAGACCGCATACACTGCTACTTGCAGGAGTTCGTCCCTCATGCGAGCTTAAGAAAATGACCAGATTTGTCTTAGCTAGCCTCGCTGCCCTCTCGCTCGCCTACGCCACGCCCGCGATGGCGCAGTTCTCGCCCGCTGAGGAGGCGATTACCGAAAGTGTGGTCGAGCATCACGAGGCCGACATCGCCCTGCTCGAGCGGATCGTGAATATCAATTCGGGCACCTACAATCTCGAAGGCGTGCGCGCGGTTGCCGATGTGCTTGCGCCGGAGTTCGAGGCGCTGGGGTTCGCAGTCGAATGGATCGATCAATCCGAAGCGGGCCGCGCGGGGCATCTGATCGCGCGGTGGGAAGGCGATTCCGACAATCCGAACATCCTGCTGATCGGCCATCTCGACACCGTGTTCGAGCCCGAGAGCCCGTTCCAGACCTTCAGCCGCGACGGCGATAACGCGATTGGCCCCGGCATTACCGACAATAAGGGCGGGATCATTGTCATCCTGTCTGCGCTGCGCGCGATGGTGGAATCGGGGACGATTCTCGGTGCCAACATCACCGTCATCCTGTCCGGCGACGAGGAGGACGCAGGCGAGCCGCTCTCCATTTCGCGCGAGCACCTTTATGCGCTTGGAGAATGGGCCGACATCGCGCTCGGCTTTGAGGGGCTCTCCGTCATCGATGGCCGTGATTATGGCGTGGTGGCGCGGCGCAGTTCCAACAGCTGGCAGCTCGAAACCACTGGCCAGTCCGGCCATTCCAGCGGCATCTTTCGCGAAAGCGTCGGCTACGGCGCGATTTACGAGATGACGCGCATTCTCGATGCCTTCCGTGTGCAATTGCCGGAAGAGAATTTGACCTACAATGTCGGCTTCATGGCAGGAGGAACGCCTGCGATGATGGGGGATGATCTGCTGTCTGCCAACACCAGCGGCAAGACCAATATCATCCCTTCTACCGCGGTGGCGCGCGGGGACATTCGCACACTATCCGTCGAGCAGTTCGACCGCACGGTCGCCGCCATGCAGGCCATCGTCGATGATAACCTGCCGGGGACGGACGCTACGATCACATTCGATACGGGCTATCCCGCCATGGCGCCCACCGATGGCAATCGCGCGCTTCTGGCGCAGCTGAATGAGATCAACGCCGATCTGGGGCTCGAGCCGATGGAGGAATTCCCGCCCTCTCGCCGCGGTGCAGCTGACATCAGCTTCGTCGCGCTGCTCGTGGATCAGGCGCTTGCCGGAATGGGGCCGAACGGTTCTGGCAGCCACGCGGCAGGCGAGTCCATCGATCTGACGAGCATCATCCGCCAGGCACAGCGCGCGGCCATCCTCATGTCGAGGCTATCGGACAATCCGCGTTTCTGATGAGGCACGTCCAGCTTTTGGTGCAGGCCATCTGGCTGGCCTGCGTGATCGGCATGCTGTGGTTCGCCTTTGCGCCTGCGGAGCAGGGCGGTCTGGGCGGAGCGGGCTTTCACGGCCTGGCATTTGCTGTGTTGGGTCTCCTCACGCCCTTTGCCTTCCCGCGGCTCAGCCTGTGGCTTATTTTGATCGGGCTTGTCGTGCTCGGTGGCGGTATCGAAGTGGTCCAGACCTACACCGGCATGGGCAGGGTGGGTGAATGGATCGATTTTTACATGGACGTGATCGCGGCGAGCTCCGGGATCATGGCTGCAATACTGCTGCAGGCCCTGTGGCATGAGCGTCGCCCTGAGGAGCCGGAGGTGGCCAGCGAATTCGACCGGTCAGCGTAAAATCCGTCTCCACCTGTCGCAAGAATATGGCCGTGCGATAAGCAAGGTCTTGCGGATTGCGGGCGAGTTCCATAGGCCCGCTTGAAGAAGGCGCGCCGCGCCTGTTGAAGAGGGTTGTCCTGTGCGTATCATTCGGAATTCCGCCATCATTGCTGCTGCCGGGTTGCTGGCCGCGTGCGGCTCTTCAGGCCCGATTGGCGAGGCACCTGGCGTGACCGTGGCACAGTCGGCTGTCATGCCGATGCCGGAAATCACTGATGTGATGCCCGATCCGCAAACGCAGTTGATTCGCCCGCTGGACGTCGTTCAGGTCGAGGTTTTCGGCATTCCCGAGCTCAGCCGCGAAGTCCAGGTCAGCGGCAATGGCATGATCGATTACCCGCTGATCGGCTCTGTCGAAGCGACCGGACGGACTACCGAAGAATTGTCCTTCGCGCTGGAGCAGCGGCTGCGTGACACTTATGTTCGTGAGCCCGATGTGACCTCGCGCATCACGGAACGCAGCACGACGCTGTTCACCGTAGGCGGCGAAGTCGCCCGCCCGGGGCGCTTCCCGATCGAAGGCCCGATCACTTTGATGGAAGCGGTCGCGATTGGTGGCGGCATGGATGAGTTCGCAAATGAGCAGGAAGTGCTCGTCTTCCGGACCGTGGGTGATGAACGCTATATCGGCGTCTACAACATGCAGGCGATCCAGCGCGGCAATTACGCCGATCCGCAGATTTATCCGAGCGACATCGTGATGGTCGGCGATTCGCCCGGGCGCCGCCGCATCCAGGATATCCTGAGCGTCGTATCCTCGCTGACTTCGCCGCTAATCCTTATCGAGCGCGTGCTTCGCTAATATTTGGCTAAATCGCCGAACGGGCCGCCGGAAGATCAGTCTTCCTGCTGTTCTTCCGCGCGCCTTGCTTCCACGATGACCACCGGCTCGGCCAGCATCTGGCCCTGCATCCAGCCCTCGCCGGCTTCCGGATCCACGGGGCTGGCGTGGATCGCCTCGACCACATCCATTCCGTCCACGACATAGCCGAAGACGGCGTAGCCATTGCGCCAGACAGGATTGTCCGCGCTCGGATTGGCATCAAGTCCGGTCTGATCGCCGAGCATGATCGAAAAATCGCCATTGGCTGTGCCGGGATCACCCATCGCCATGCTGAGCGCACCGCGCGTGTGGGACAGGCCGGTTTCGCTTGTGGGTTCGTGTTCAATTCCGGGCAGGACTCGCTCCGGGTCCCATTGCGTGCCGCCTTGGATCAGGCCGTTGGGCTGCTCGCCCCAGTCGAGTGGCATGGCGCGGTAGAACACCGTCCCGTCGAAACGATCCTCGTCGACATAACGCAGGAAATTGGCCGCGGTGATCGGAGCGCGTTCGGTCTCCAGCGCAATCGTGATCTCGCCAAGGGTCGTTTCCAGCACCACATTGGTCGTGGCGAACTCGGCCTCGGCCTCTGCATCCTGCGCAGCGGCTGGCGCGGCAAGGGGAGTGGCGCAAAGCAGGGCGGCGATAGTGAGATATTTGTTCATGGCAGCAATTGTGCCGTAGATGGTGTTGAAGTCCAGCCCCTAACGGCGTTTCAGCCGTTCGCGCGTCAGCTGGTCGATCCGATTGACGCCCATCAACTGCATCCCGCGGCGGATTTCTTCGCGCATGATCTGTATCGCCCGGTCGACGCCCGCTTCGCCTGCAGCGGCCAGAGCATAGAGATACATGCGCCCGCCGCTTGCCGCTTTCGCGCCTGTCGCCAGCGCTTTCAGGACGTGAGTTCCGCGACGCACGCCGCCATCGCAGATCACTTCCACCCGGTCTCCGACCGCTTCGACGATCTCTCCAAGCTGATCGAAAGGTGCGCGGCTGCCGTCCAATTGGCGGCCCCCGTGGTTGGAAACCATGATCGCATCGACGCCCATGTCCGCCGCGCGGCGTGCGTCGGCCACGGACATGATGCCCTTCAGGCAGAATGTGCCGCCCCAATCGTCTCGCAATTGCTCGGCGGCTTTCCAATTGAGGCCGGGATCGAGCATCGAATTGAAATAGTCCTGGATCGAAATCGCCTTGCCGCTGCCCGCATCGACATGGGTCGAAAGGTTGGGAAGGTCGAATTTCTCGCGAAAGAGGAAATTGAGCGCCCAGGACGGGTGGCGTGCGTACGACAGGATATTCGCAGGCGTCAGCCGTGGCGGGGTGGTGAAGCCACTGCGCTTGCATCGCTCCCGATTGCCCGAAACGATCGTATCGACGGTCAGCGTAATCGCATCGAATTTCGCATCGCGCGCTCTCTCGACCAGTGACGCGTTCAGCCCGCGATCGCGGTGGTAGTAGAATTGCAGCATCTTGGGGCCGCTCCAGCGCGATCCAACCTCTTCCATGCTCACGGTAGAGAGGCTGGAGATGCCGAACCACAATCCGTATTTCTCCGCCACCGCAGCAGTCGCCCGCTCGCCCTGCCAGTGAAAGATACGCTGCAATGCCGTGGGGCTGAGAATGAGCGGGAGCGCGCTTTCCCGCCCCATGATCGTGACCGATGTGTCGAGATCGTCGGCTCCGACAAGGACGTCCGGCACCAAGTCCACATCGTCGAAAGCGGCGGTATTGCGGGCAAGCGTCACCTCGTCATCGGCAGCGCCGTCGATGTAGTGAAACACGGGGAAGGGTAGGCGCCGCCGCGCCAGTTCCCGGAAGTCTGCGATATTGTGACAGTCGGCGAGCCGCCGGACTTTCCCGATCTTCATGCCGCCGGTCTAGCCGGGGAAAGCGATCTCTACCAGCGCAGCAATCGGGGGCCGGCCAGCCAACCGATGGCCGCCATCGCAAATATGGGAAGGCAGTAGAACACCGCCATATAGCCCATGCCGATTTCCGGGCAGAACGGGGCGTAGGCGGTCATCGCAACCGCTCCGCCGAACAGGCCTGCGACAAGACCGGCGCGGCGCGTATTGGTTGGCGCGAGAGTGCGCATCGCCATGATGGCTCCGGCGAAAGCGATGGGGCTCATCACCGCCATGGCAGCAAGGCAGCGCGCCCATGTCTCCCCGGCGACAACCACCCCAGCGATCGCCAGCTCGAAGACAAGCAAGCCTGCGACCGGAATGAACGGCAGCGCGAGCAAAGCCATCGCCCAGCGCGAACGCCGCCCCGGTTTGCCGAGGATCCAAAGCGCCGGCACGCACAGCAGAAGGAGCGCGATGGAGAAGCCCCATTTCACGACCATCGGCCCCCAGCCGTAGAGATCGACGCTTAGAAACGGCTCGCTGAAGACCAGCGCGACGCCCATCCCGCACAGCGCCATGATGGCGATCACCGGAAGGGCGAATGGCACAACGGGATTGCGCTCTGGCTGCGCGGAGTTCTGCGCCAGCTGATCGATCAGGGATTGGGTGTCAGTCATTTTCGCGTTCTTCTACAATATCTTTCAGGCGGTTCATTCCGCGATGGACGCGCAGTTTCATGGCCGATGTGCCGATCCCGATGCGCTCTGCCGCCTCCTTGTTCGTCATGCCCTCTATATGGGTCATGCGAATGGCCTCGGCCTGCGCTTCGGGCAATTCATCGAGGAGCGCCGCCACGTCGACATCGGCAAAACTGTCCGCGTCAACGGCCATATCCGCTTCATCATCCAGCACAGTCCTGCTGCGACCGCGCTTACGCCAGTGATCCACCAGCTTGTAATTGGCGATCGCATACATCCACGGGCCGACAGGGCGGCCGGGATCGAGCGTGTGGCGCTTTTGGTGCAAGGCGATCAGGCACTCCTGCAAAACATCTTCCAATTCACTGTCGCTGCCGATCTTGCGCGCGAGCATGGCGCGTACGCGGCCAGATGCTTCGGCAAGAAACTGCCGGTAAGCGCTCTGATCGCCTCCACGCGCCGCCTGCATCAGGCTGTCGAGCGCATCGGCAGTATTCGTCATCTGGCCAGCATTTCGTTGCATCGCGGCGAAGGGTTACACCAAAATGCGACAATTTCGATAGAAAGCCGCCTTGCCGTGCACAGCGCCTTGCGAGAATGAGGCATACCAGTTGCATTCACTTGGCATTCAGATTACAAATGTAATCGATAGCGATAACAGATGCCGCCAAAGGAGAGTGCCGTGACGTCCAGCAGTGATCCCAATAGCGGTGTGGAGCGCATCAGCGATGCCGAACACGCGGTGATGGAAGTCCTTTGGAGCGAGAGCCCCTTGTCCGCTGCCGACGTCTGCGATGTGGTTTGCAAGGAACGCGGCTGGTCCATCCCGACGGTGAAGACGCTGCTGTCTCGCCTCGTCACCAAAGGCGCATTGGATACCACGCCCGATGGCCGCCGCTATCTCTACACACCGAAGATCGAGCGCTCTGCCTATGTCGGAACGGAGAGCAAGCGTCTGGTCGAGCGACTTTTCGGCGGCCGCGCTGCGCCGCTGTTCGCGCATCTGGCGGAGAGCGAAGCCTTGAGCGCGGATGACATCGCCGAAATCGAACGCCTGCTTCAGGAAATGAAAAAATGAGCTTGCTTGGGGGAGCTGCCATGTCGGACTGGATGGTCGATACCTTTATCTACACCGCTTTGCTGATCGGTCTTGTCTTGCTGGTCCGCCGTCCGGTGATGCGGCAATTTGGCCCGCAAGTTGCCTACGCCTTGTGGGCGCTGCCGCTGCTGCGCTTTATCATGCCGCCGATAATTCTGCCTGCGTGGATGGCGCCTGCGCCGGAGCCTGTGGCTACCGCTGATCCAGTAGCCGCGGGTTCGGAAAACATCATGTTCATTCTGCCGGACGGCGCGGCAGGGGATGCTGCTGCGACCCTCGCTACCGACGCCTCGGTAGCGACGGCTGACACCAGCGGCTTTTTCGGCACGGACCTTTTGCTCCCTATCTGGATTGTCGGTGCCGTCGTCTTCCTCGGCTGGCGTATTCGCGAATATCGCCGCATGCGCCGGGACCTGCTGGCAGACGCGCGTCCGATGGGAGAATCGGGCAATATCCGCCTGGTGGAAACGCCTGCAGTCTCCGCCCCCGTTGCCTTCGGTGTGCGCGACAAGGTGGTTGCGCTGCCGGTCGATTTTATGACGCTGCTGGATGTGAATGCTCGCGACATGGCGATTGCCCATGAGCTAGAGCACCATCGCGGTCACGATCTTCTCGCCAATATTGCGGCCCAGCCGCTGTTGGCCCTGCATTGGTTCAATCCGCTCGCCTGGTGGGGCTGGCGAGCGATGCGCAGGGATCAGGAGGCAGCGTGCGACGCGCGTGTTGTCGCCGGCCGCGCGCAGTCGGAAAGAGCTGCCTATGCCAAAGTGATTGCGGGCTTTGCCGCCGGTGAACACCTCGCTTTGGCTGCTCCGATGGCCTGTCCGGTGCTGGGTGAGAAGAGCATCATCCACCGTTTAAGGAGCCTCACCATGTCCGATATTTCCAGCACCCGCCGCAAGCTCGGCATTGCTGCGATCACCACCACCGCACTGGCGCTGCCGCTGACAGCTTCGATCAGCTACGCCGCGCCGGACGAAGCCGAGCAGGATCGCGATCCCATCGAAACGGTCGATCCCGATGAAGACCAGCAGGTCTATGTCGACGAGGATACCGACGTATGGGTCGATCAGGATGAGGATCCGCTTGTCGAAGTCGTCCAGGATGGTGAGCGCCACGTCATCGTACATCGCATCACTGAACCAGACGGCGAGGAGCGCGTCGTGCGCCGCGTCATCCGCATGGGCGATGGCGAGGGCCATGATCTCAGCGAAGAGGAAATGGCTCAGATCATGGCAGAGGTCGAAGCGGAGCTCGCAGAAGTCGATATGGAGCTTGCCGAACTCGATCTCGAAATCGCCGAGCATGTCGAAATGGCCATGGCCTATGCCGCCGAAGCGCGCGAGATGGCTGGCGGCGTGGTCGTCGTTCGCGAAGGCAATGGCCAAAGCTTCAACCTGAGCTGTGACGGCCGCGAACCGGTAGTCGAGCGCGAACTCGCCGATGGCCGTACTGCCATCATGGTCTGCCGGTCCCAAATCCGCTCCAGCGCGATTGGCGGAATCGAAGAAGCCATCGCCGAAATTGCCAACGATCCCGACATTCCGGAGGAAATGCGCACCCGGATCATGCGTCAGCTCGAAGCAACTATCGTCCGTATGCGTGAGCAGCAGGCGTCCGTTTCCGTCGCTCCCCGATCAATGGTGAAGCCTGCGCGCGCTCGGGCGCTGCCGGTTGCACGTGCGCGCGGCGGCGTAAGCGCTGCTGCCGCCACAGTCCGTCCGGTATCGATGGTGAGCCCGATCACGGGCGAAGCATTTGTCGCGCCGCATGACGAGGATTGCGAGCATCCCGCCACCGCTTAAGGGCAGTTTCCCCAATTCTGCCCACAGAAAGGGGCGCGTGCTTTAGTCCACCACGCGCCCCTTTTTCATGCGTTCTGTGCGGCGAATGCGCCTAGTTCTGCGCGAAATAGCGATTGTCGCAGGCGATATCGTCACCGGTACGGATGCCCAGTTCCAGGGCTTCCATACGCTGTTGGCTGGTGCCGTGGGTGAAGCTTTCCTGGCTCACCCGGCCGCCGGTCAGGCGATCATCGCCGATTGCGGCTGCGGCCTGCATGCCTTCTTCGAAATCGCCAGGCTCGATGAGGTTGCGATTGCGACCGGCCCAAACGCCAGCGTAGCAATCCGCATGCAGCTCAAGCAGCACGCTCAGCTGGTTGGCTCGCCCGGGATTGGCCTGCTGCGCGCTTCGGATCTGGCCGGAAAGGCCCATTACCGTCTGCAGATGGTGCGCATATTCGTGGGCGACAACGTAAAGCCGCGCAAAGTCGCCGCGATTGCCGGACATGCGCGCGAGCTGGTCGTAAAAGCCCACGTCGATATACATGGTCTCGTCAGCGGGGCAGTAGAACGGCCCCATGCCGACATTACCCGTGCCGCAGCCGGTGCTGAATTGCTGTGCGGTCGCGAATTCGAGGCGCGGCTGGCGGAACTGGTCGCCATATCCCTGCTCGTCGAAAACGTTCTCCCATGTCTCGTTGAGGGAGGTGAGGGCGGCGCAGCTTTCACTGGCGTATTCGTTGGAAGAGCAGATGGCCTGCTCGTCTTCGCTGGCGTTGACTTGCTGTCCGCCGCCTTGCGTCCCTTCGAGCCCGCCAATCATTTGCGCGGGATCGACGCCGAACACCAGCGCGCCGATCAGCACGATGACGATGCCGCCGCAGCCGAGCGATTTTCCGCCGAGGCCTCCGCCGCGTCCGCCGGTCGTTCCGACGTTGATCTTGTTCGTATCGAACGGATTAAGCCTCATTTTCCCTCTTCCCCTTGTTCGTCCAGTTTTCACTGGACGCGCGACATCACACCTTTAGGACCATTCATGAATTCAAACTTCTGGAGACGCAAATGTTCCTCAAAGGCAAGCGCGCGCTTATCACTGGCTCCACTTCCGGCATCGGCCTCGCGATTGCACGGGCGCTGTCGGCTGAAGGCGCGGACATCGTTCTCAATGGCTTCGGCGATGCGGACGAGATTGCGAAGCTGTGCGACGAAATGGGAGCGACGCATTCCGGCGCGAACCTGCTGAAAACCGATGAGATCGAAACGATGATGGCCGAGAACGGGCCCGTCGATATCCTCGTCAACAATGCCGGTATGCAGCATGTCGCGCCGGTTGAGGAATTCCCGGTCGACAAGTTCGAGATGATTATCGCGCTGAACCTCGTGGCCGCGTTCCACACCACACGGCTCGCCGTGCCGGGCATGAAGGAGAAGGGCTGGGGCCGCATCATCAACACCGCGAGCGCCCATTCCAAGCAGGCAAGCCCGTTCAAAAGCGCCTATGTCGCCAGCAAGCACGGGATCGACGGCTTTACCAAGACCATCGCGCTGGAACTGGCGCAAAGCGGCGTGACCGCCAATTGCATCAGCCCCGGCTATGTCTGGACACCGCTGGTCGAAAACCAGATCCCCGACACGATGAAAGCCCGCAACATGACCGAGGAGGAGGTGAAGAACGATATCCTCCTCGCCAAGCAGCCGACGAAGAAATTCGTCCAGGTGGAAGAAGTCGGCGCGCTCGCTGCGTTCCTGTGCCGCGAGGAAGCGGGTAATATCACCGGCACAAATTACAGCATCGATGGCGGCTGGACGGCTGAATGAAGGTATTGGGTATCGCTAAGCCGCATCCCTCCGCGTCCGAGGAATGTCGCATCGACTGCGAATAGCAATTGCGGTTCGTCGAAGCTGATTGACGGTTCGGCATGGCGGTATAGCCAATTGAAAAATCGGCAATTAACCGGCGGGGCATGCTGAAGAAATCGCTCGCCATAGCCGTGATCCTGTTCGGACTCGTCGCTTGGTACGCCGTCGTTATCGCGACCGACTTTGCGTTGACCAATGTTCTGGAGATCGACGGGGGCTGGCGCTACGCGACGCTGGGCTTGGTCGAATTCTTCCTTGGCGGTGCGATTATCCTGCTGGCACTGCGCATGGCAGGCCTTGGGCCCAAAGAGGTTGGCTTCACCACTCACAAGCTTGCTGCGGACCTCGCAGTTGGCCTCTTGATCGCGATATTGTTCGCTGCGTTGCAAATCCTGGTCCTGATCCCGGCGACAGGCGGTGCAACGCGTAGCGATGTCGTCGCTAATTCAGCACAACTCGGTACAGAGCTGTCGACGCTTGCCGGTGTTCTTACGCTTGGATTGTTCGGTTCTACAGCGGAAGAGTTGCTCTTCCGCGGCCTGCTGCTCGGTGGATTGGCCTCAACTTTCGGGAGCGCTTTTTTCGCGCGGATGTTTGCCACCATTTTTGTCGTGGTCCTGTTCGCGCTAAGCCATGGATATCAGGGCTGGGCAGGCATCATCGATACGGGACTTTACGGCGGGCTGACGCTTTCACTGCTTTATTGGTGGAGAGGGGGAAGGCTGGCTGCCCCAATTGCTGCGCATGTCGGGTGGAATGTCATCGCTGCAATCTGGCTGTTCTTCTTTGTGTGATTCCCCCCAAACACCCTTGGCGAATCACCCCCTTTTGTGACAGAGGGCCGGATGGCTCACACAACTGACATTCGTACCGGTCTCACTTTCGACGATGTGCTCCTCCAGCCCGCCGAAAGCGACATCCTGCCGTCGCAGGCTTCCACCAAAACCCAGCTGACCAAAGGCATCGCGCTCAACATCCCCGTGCTCAGCGCGGCGATGGATACAGTGACGGAGGCCGAGATGGCCATCGTCATGGCGCAGATGGGCGGCATGGGTGTGCTGCACCGCAATCTCACCATTGAAGAGCAATGTGCGGCTGTGCGCCGGGTGAAGCGCTTCGAAAGCGGCATGGTGGTGAACCCGATCACAATCACGCCGGATGCAACGCTGGGCGATGCACAGGCGCTGATGGATCAGCACAATATCTCAGGCATTCCGGTGACCGCGCCCGATGGCAAGCTGGTCGGCATTCTCACCAATCGCGATGTGCGCTTTGCCGACAATCCGCGCCAGCCGGTGAAGGAACTGATGACGAGCGAAAACCTCGCCACCGTATCCGAAGGGGTGACGCAAGCCGAAGCGCGCAAGATCCTCCACCAGCGCCGGATCGAGAAGCTGCTGGTCGTCGACAGCGATAACCGCTGTGTCGGCCTGATCACGGTGAAGGATATCGAAAAAGCCGTCCTTAACCCCGATGCGACCAAGGATGCGGGCGGCCGCCTGCGTGTCGCTGCGGCTTCGACTGTGGGCGACACGGGCTTCGAGCGCACCGAAGCACTGGTTGCGGCCGAGTGCGATGTCATCATCATCGATACCGCGCATGGTCACAACAAGGCTGTTGGCGAGGCGGTGAAGCGCGCCAAGGCTCTGTCCGACACGGTGCAGATCGTGGCCGGCAATGTCGCCACGGCAGATGCGACCAAAGCTCTGGTCGATGCGGGCGCGGATGCGGTGAAAGTCGGGATCGGTCCGGGGTCCATCTGCACCACGCGTATCGTCGCAGGTGTCGGTGTCCCGCAGCTGACCGCGATCATGGATGCAGCCAGTGCGGCGGGCGATGTTCCGATTATTGCCGATGGCGGCCTGCGCACCTCTGGCGATGCGGCAAAGGCGCTGGCGGCAGGTGCGTCCTCCGTCATGGCGGGATCGCTGCTGGCTGGTACCGAGGAGGCTCCGGGCGAGACGTTCCTCTATCAGGGACGCGCCTACAAGGCCTATCGCGGCATGGGCAGTGTCGGCGCTATGGCGCGCGGCTCGGCAGACCGCTATTTCCAGCAGGACATCAAGGATTCGATGAAGCTGGTGCCAGAGGGCATCGAGGGCCAGGTGCCGTTCAAAGGCTCTGCGCGCGATATCGTCCACCAGCTGGTCGGCGGCGTGAAGGCAGCCATGGGCTACACCGGCAGCGCAACGATCAAGGATCTGCAGGAGCGCGGCCAGTTCATCCGCATCACCAATGCCGGCCTCAGCGAGAGCCACGTGCATGATGTCGCGATCACCCGCGAAGCTCCGAATTACCCAACGCGGTGAGGGACGCTGCACGCCTGCAGGCCGCTATCGAAATTCTCGATGGCATAATCGAAGCTGCGCGCCATCAGGGACCGCCAGCAGATCGTCTGATCGCGCAATGGTTCAAGGATCATCGCTTCGCCGGATCGAAGGACAAGCGCGCCATTCGCGAGCACGTCTACGATGCCATTCGCGCGTGTGGCCCCGTGCCGCAGAGCGGGCGGGCTGCCATGCTGGGCCTGGCTGAAGACAATGCGGAGCTGAAGCCGCTTTTCGATGGCTCGAGCTATGGCCCTGCCGCGATCCAGCCGGACGAAACCGTGGCAGACGATGGCATTGCGCCCGATTGGCTTGAGGACCGGCTGATCGCATCCGGCATATCGCAGGAAGAGGCTGCAAGCCTGCTCACCCGCGCACCGCTCGATACGCGTATCAACAGGCTCAAGGTCGATGGAGAAATAGGCGAATTGCCGGAGGCCGGAGAGCCGATCCGGGGCCTCGATGCGCTGCGCTTTCCCATGGGCACGCGGGTCGAAGACTGGGACGCCTACGCAAAGGGCCTCATCGAAGTGCAGGACGCGGGCAGTCAGACTGCGTGTCTTGCCGTCGGCGCGGCTCCGGGCGACACCGTAGTGGACCTTTGCGCCGGGGGAGGGGGGAAAACGCTCGCTCTCGCCGCTGCGATGCAGAATTCCGGTACGCTGATAGCCGCCGATACCGACAAGCGCCGCCTCAGCCAGCTCGCTCCGCGTGCAGAGCGGGCGGGGGCTGAGATCGCCGAAACCATCCTGCTCGATCCGGGCAAGGAAGCCGAAGCTCTCAGCGCTTGGGAAGGCAAGGCAGACCATGTGCTGATCGATGCGCCCTGCTCGGGCACGGGCACTTGGCGCCGCAATCCCGAAGCGCGCTGGCGGCTGACGCCCGATAGTCTGGATCGCCTCACCCAATTGCAGGCGCGCCTGCTGCGGCTGGGCGCATCTCTGGTCAAGCCGGGCGGGCACCTTACCTATGTCACCTGCTCGCTGCTCGATGAGGAAGGCAAGGCGCAGATCGCGCAGTTCCTGGAAAGTGAAACAGGGTGGAATGCCGCCACGCCGGAGCTTCCCTTCGGCAGGCCGCACGGGCAGGGCATCCGCCTCGTGCCGCACCACGACGGGACGGACGGATTTTTCATCGCACGTATAGGTAAAGCGTGTTAGCTCTCTGACAAATGGCAGACACACAACCCGCCACACTCAAGGAGACCATCATGCGTTTCGCACCCGCCGCCGCCGCTCTTTCGCTATTTGTTGCCGTTAGCGCCAGTGTTGGCAGTGCAAGCGTTTATGATCCCGATCCGCGCGCAGAAGCGCTTGTTGCGGAAGGTGAGGCGCTGCTTGCCGCGGGCGATACGCAAGGCGCGATTGACGCCTATGAAGCCGCGCTCGCCGTCGATCCGGGCTACACCGAAGTCTATCTGGAACTGGCCGAAGCCGCTCGGGCAGAAGGCCTGCAGGGCAAGGCTATCGGCTATTACCGCGAGGCGCAGGAGCGTGATCC
Source organism: Aurantiacibacter sp. MUD61 (assembly GCF_027912455.1). Taxonomy (NCBI): domain Bacteria; kingdom Pseudomonadati; phylum Pseudomonadota; class Alphaproteobacteria; order Sphingomonadales; family Erythrobacteraceae; genus Aurantiacibacter; species Aurantiacibacter sp. MUD61. The sequence continues at coordinate 2,734,813 of NZ_CP115446.1, read as the reverse complement.
GGAAAACCTCGCTGCGATTGCAGGCGAGGGTGAAGCGCTTGTCGAGAAGGGTGCAATGTCCGCTGCTGCCGAAAATCTCGCCGAATTGCAGAGCCTGTGCGGCGATGGCTGCACGGAAACGCTACAGCTCGCCGCGGCGATCGATCGCGGACCTCCGGTCATGACGGCAGAGGTTGTCGCGCCCGATGATGGTGTGGCGCAGAATTAACGCGTCAAAGGTGCGGTTTGAAATCCGCCACAACCGCTTGATAAACATCGCGTTTGAACGGCACGATCAGCTCCGGTAGCAGATCCGGATCGACCCATTTCCACTCGCAGAATTCGGGATGCTTGTGCGCCTCCAGGTCGATATCTGAATCATCGCCCGTGAAGCGCACGAGGAACCACGCCTGCCGCTGGCCGACGTATTTTCCGCCCCACAGCTTGCCATGCAGTTCGGGTGGCAGATCGTAGAATAGCTCGCCTTCCATCTGGTGGACCACTTCGAGATGGCGCGGTTCGACGCCCGTTTCCTCGCCCAGTTCGCGCAGCATTGCCTCGCGCAAGTCTTCGCCATCATCGACGCCGCCTTGCGGCATTTGCCACCAGTCGCCTTCCTTGTTGTCGATCCTCTTGCCGACGAAAGCCTCGCCTTGTCCGTTGATCATCATCGTGCCGACGCACGGGCGGTATTGGCTGCGGTCTGGTTTGCTCATGCGGGCGATGTAGCGACAGCGGGGGACGGGTAAAAGGTGCCTATTGCGAAGCGGACAGAAAAACTTGATTGTTTCCGGCGCGCGCAGAACCTAGGTGCCAGCCCCAAGAGTTAAGGCGCCAGCAAAAGGCGCGGCAGGAAGAATGAATATGGCAAGCCAAGCGACCGAAGCCCTAGGTCAACAATCAGGATCCGATCTTTCCCAACAGGATGCCGTCGTCGTGCGCTTCGCTGGAGACAGTGGAGACGGGATGCAGCTGACCGGCGGACAATTCACGCTCTCCACCGCGCTGGCTGGCAATGATCTTGCGACATTCCCCGATTTCCCCGCCGAAATCCGCGCGCCGCAGGGCACGCTGTTCGGCGTTTCGGCTTTCCAGATCAATTTCGGCGCGCGCGAAGTCAACACCGCGGGCGATGCACCGGACGTGCTGGTCGCGATGAACCCGGCGGCGCTGAAGGTAAACCTGCCTTCGCTGAAGCCCGGCGGGCTGGTGATCATCGACACGGGCGAATTCACCAAACGCAATCTCGACAAGGCGAAATACGATGTGAATCCGCTCGAGGATGACACGCTCGCCAAGTTCGATACGCTGAAGCTCGAGATCTCGGCGATGACAGTGGAGGCGGTGAAGCCTTTCGGCCTCGGCAACAAGGACGCGCTGCGCTGCAAGAACATGTGGACGCTGGGCCTTGCGCTGTGGATGTTCGATCGTCCGCGCGAGCCGCTGCAGGAATGGCTCCGGAACAAGTTCAAGAACAAGCCCGACATCGCCGATGCCAATATCGCCGCGCTCGATGCGGGCCATGCCTATGGCGAGACGGCTGAGCTGGCAGGGCCGCTGCGTCAGGTCCATCTCGACCCCGTCCCGACCGCGCCCGGCCTTTACCGGACCGTCACTGGTGCGGAAGCGGTTTCGCTTGGCCTTGTTGCCGGCGCGCGGCTGCTGCGCCTGCCGATGTTCTTCGGCGGCTATCCGATCACGCCTGCATCGGCGATCCTTCATCACCTTGCCAAGCTCAAGGAATTCAACGTCACCACCTTCCAGGCGGAAGACGAGATTGCCGCGATCTGCGCCGCCATCGGTGCGAGCTATGCAGGTTCGCTCGGCGTCACCTCCTCTTCCGGACCCGGTATTGCGCTGAAAGGCGAAGCGATGGGCCTCGGCATCATGACCGAGCTGCCGCTGGTGATCGTCAATTCGCAGCGCGGTGGCCCTTCGACGGGCCTTCCCACCAAGACCGAGCAGAGCGATCTCTACCAGGCCGTCTATGGCCGCAACGGCGATGCACCGATGCCGGTGATTGCTGCGCGCTCGCCTTCGGACGCGTTCGAATGCGCGATAGAGGCGTGCAAGATCGCGGTCGAATACATGACGCCTGTGATGCTGCTGACCGATGGCTACATCGCCAATGCCAGCGAGCCATGGCTGGTGCCCGATCCCGAAAGCTATGAGCGCACACCAGCCGAATTCCTCACCGAGAAGAACGGCCCGGACGACACGCTGCTTCCCTACAAGCGGGACAGCAAGGGGGCGCGACCGTGGATCAAGCCGGGCACGCCGGGCCTGATGCACCGCATCGGCGGGATCGAGAAGGCGGTCGACACCGGCCACATCGATTACGCGCCCGACAACCACCAGGCCATGACCGATGCGCGCATGAACAAGATCGCCAATATCGCCGTCGCCGATCAGGAGATCGAGCTGGGCGCAAAGGGTGGCAAGCTTGCGGTCGTCGGCTGGGGCTCGACCTATGGCCCGATCCATCAGGCGGTGCGGCGCGCGATCGCGAAGGGCGTCGATGTGAGCCACATCCACGTCCGCAATATCTGGCCGCTGCCCGCCAATCTGGGCGAACTGCTGCACAGCTACGACCATGTCTTGGTGCCCGAAATGAACACCGGCCAGTTCAAGACAATCCTCCGCGACCAGTTCCTTGTCGATGCGGAATCGCTCAGCAAGACGAGCGGCCAGCCTTTCGCGATTGCCGAACTGGAAAGCGCGATCACGCGCTGTATCGACGAGAAATGCGGCGGGCAGGTTGAAGTCAATGACGAGCAGCTTCCCAGCCCCGTTGGAGACGAAGCATGAAGATCGAGCTTTCATCCGAAGGAAAATTTTGGCTGCTAGTGCTCGCCATGGGAGCAGCTTTCGCCTTGCCCATGTATCTGATCGGAGCCCTGCTATGAACGCTCCTGCAAAAATCGAAACGACGCTCAAGGACTGGGAAACCGACCAGGAAGTGCGCTGGTGCCCGGGTTGCGGGGATTATGCGATCCTGAAGGCTGTGCAGCGCACGCTGCCGCAGCTTGGCGCGGATCCGTCCAACACCTGTTTCATCAGCGGCATCGGCTGCTCCAGCCGTTTCCCCTATTATATCGAGAGCTACGGCTTCCACACGATCCACGGCCGCGCGCCGGCGGTGGCGACGGGTGTGAAACTGGCCAATCCCGATCTCGACGTGTGGCTGATCACCGGTGATGGTGACGGGCTTTCCATCGGCGGCAACCACATGATGCATGTGCTCCGCCGCAACGTGAACATGCAGATCATGCTGTTCAACAACGAGATTTACGGCCTTACCAAGGGGCAATACTCGCCCACCAGCCGCCCCGGCACGACGAGTCCTTCGACTCCCGGTGGTTCGATCGACCAGCCTGCAGAGCCTTGCGCTTTTGCGCTCGGCGCCGGTGCGCGATTTGTTGCGCGCGGTTTCGATGTTTCCAAAAAGCTTCCCGAAGTGTTGATGGCAGCCCATGCACACAAGGGCGCGGCCTTTATCGAGATTTTCCAGAACTGCATCGTCTACAACAAGGATGTGTTCAACGAATTCGCTGCACCCAAAGGCGCAGAAGACAATCAGCTCTGGCTGGAGAATGGCGAGCCCATGCTGTTCGCCAAGGGCGAGAAGGGCCTGAGCCTCAATCACGATACGCTGCGGCTGGAAGTTGTCGATGTCGTCGATGGTGATTGGGAAGCTGCCAAGGTGATCCGCCACGATGTCACCAATCGCGCCATCGCCCACATGCTGGTAGAACTGCCGTTCGGCCCGTTCCCGAAAGCGCTGGGCGTACTTTATGACGATCCACGCCCGGCATTTGAAGAGCAGGTGGTCGAGGAAAACCGGCGTTTGTCGGAAGGCAAAGAGCCGAACCTCGCGGCCTTGCTCGCCAAGGGCCAGACCTGGACGGTCGATGGCTGAGCGCCTCGCGCATAGAAAATCTTGATGCCGGTCAATCCGGGTTGCAATTTGCAACTGGGGTCATCAATTGTGCCTGCATCAGATAATCACAAAGGATAGCCATCCATGTCAGCACTTTTCCAGCCGATCACCATTCGCAACCTCACTTTGAAGAACCGCATTGCGATGGCGCCGATGACGCGCAATTTCTCCGCCGATGGCGTGCCGGGCGCGGATGTCGCCGAGTATTATCGCAAGCGTGCAGAAGGCGAGGTCGGCCTGATCATTACGGAAGGCACCGGCGTTGACCGCCCGGAATCGCGCAACGAACCCAATATCCCGCGCTTTCACGGCGACGATGCACTGTCCGGCTGGCGCAATGTCGTGGAAGCTGTGCATGGCGAGGGCGGCGCGATCGCTCCGCAGCTTTGGCACACCGGCCTTGTGAAAGAGCAATTCCCCGATCGGCCGCGTCCGGGCACGGCAGAGGGCCCCTCAGGGCTCTACAAGGAAGACAAGCCCTATGGCCGTGCGATGAGCGAGGAAGACGTCGCCGATGCAGTCGCCGCTTTCGTCCGTGCTTCGAAGGATGCAGTGGAACTGGGCTTCGACAGCATCGAATTTCACGGCGCCCATGGTTATTTGATCGACCAGTTCTTCTGGGGCGTGACGAATGTCCGCGAAGACAATTGGGGCGGCGACACGCTGGCAGAGCGCACCCGCTTTGCCGCCGAAATCATCCGCCAGACGCGTGAGGCTGTCGGCGATATCCCGCTCATCATCCGGATCAGCCAGTGGAACCAGCAGGACTACACACGGCGACTTGCGACGACGCCCGATGCGCTGGAGGCTTGGGTGACGCCGCTCGTCGATGCGGGGGCGGACGTCCTTCACTGCTCACAGCGCCGTTTCTGGGAGCCGGAATTTCCGGAACTGGACGGCGAGAGCGGTCTCAATTTTGCCGGTTGGGTAAAGAAGCTTGGCGGCGTGCCGACCATCACTGTGGGTTCGGTAGGCCTCGATGCCGATTTCTTCGGCGCGTTTACCGGTCAGGAAACGCAATCCACCGATCTTCGCGATCTTGAGGAACGGCTGGATCGCGGCGAATTCGATATGGTTGCTGTAGGCCGCGCGCTGATTTCCAATCCGCATTGGGCGCAGCATATTCGCAAGGGCGAATGGGATCGGCTCGAAGGGTACAACACCGATCACCTCAAGCAATTGGTATAAAAGACACGTCTTTTGAACAAAATGCCGCAAATGCGAAGGGAGGAGTCTTGCTCCCTTCGTAATTGGCGCGTAAACCGCCGACTTCTCACTCGCACAATTTGCTAATGACCGGGAAGGGCAGCGTTTCATGCTGATGGCAGCGCCAAATGAGCTGATTCAGGATGGGCGCAGTATTTACCGCTCTTTTTCGCTGCAGGTCCTTGCAGCGGTGGGGTTCGGTTGCCTGCTGCCCTCTCTGCTCTATTTCGGGCCGGAATTCCTGTTTTCGCGCATGGGAAGCGTGCAGCATAGCGTGATCGCGTCGATCGCGGCGACAGTTTGCGGCATTTTCTTCGCGCGCCGTCTGAACATCTATCCCGGCGTGAAGCAATTCGGCGCGGTGATCCCGACATTCGTTGCCAGCTATGGCCTTGCCGCTCTCGTCATCCTTGTCACCCGGCTCGACTATTCCATCCCCTTCCTGGGCGTGAATTTCTTCGTGTCGCTGACGATTTACCTCGGCATCATGGTCATCGCGACGCGCTATGATCAGAACGTCTTTTACACCGTGCCGGGCGGACGGGTGAAACGCTTGGCGAATGTCGGGCTGCATGTGCGCAACATGCCGTCGCCCATCCTGCCCAATCACCGCGGTGCGATACTGGTCGCCGATCTTCATGCCGACCACGGAGATGACTGGGAGCGACTTCTGGCGAATGCCGCCTTGGAAGGCATTCCCGTTTTCCACTTCAAGCAGGTGATCGAGGCAGCGACCGGCAAGGTGCAGGTCGAGCATCTGTCCGAGAACAGCTTTGGTTCGCTGCTGCCCAATATGAGCTTCATGCGGGTGAAGCGGCTCGCCGACATTTTCCTTTGTCTTGTGTTCTTGCCGCTGGCTTTTCTGCCGCTGCTGGGCGTGGCTCTGCTGATCAAGCTCGATTCACCGGGGCCCGTATTTTTCCGCCAGAGCCGCGTTGGCTATCGCGGAGTTCCGTTTCGCGTGTTGAAATTCCGCACGATGCGGACCGAGAAACTGGAAGAGGACGAGACGGCACGCCGGGCCAAGGCAATGACCGGCGACAACGATCCGCGCATTACCAAGCTAGGCCGGTTCCTGCGCAAGACGCGCATCGACGAGCTGCCGCAGATGTACAACATCATGCTTGGGCACATGAGCTGGATCGGCCCGCGTCCGGAAGCAATCGAACTGTCACGCTGGTATCGTGAGGAAATCCCGTTCTACGATTATCGCCACATCGTGCGGCCCGGCATCACGGGTTGGGCGCAGGTGAACCAGGGCCATGTCACCGGCCTCCACGATATCGATAACAAGCTGCAATACGACTTTTACTACATCAAGAACTTTTCATACTGGCTGGATTTCCTGATCCTCGTACGCACCGCTCTGGTCGTTTTCACCGGCCACGGTGCGAAATAGGATCAGCCGCGCGGCATCAATTTGTCCGCCAGCGCTTCCCACTGCAACAACACAGCACGGCGGTTGAAGCCCTGTTCGACAAGCGTTCGTGCGTTCTCGCCCTGCTTGGCACGGTGCTGCGGATCGTCAGCATATTTCGTGAGCAAGCCTGCTAGCGTCTCAGCATCGTTCACCGCGACGACGGCACCCGAATTGCTCTCGGGAACGATGGACCCCAGCTCACCTTCCGTGCTGCCGATAAACACAACCGGGCGACCGCTCGCTGCAGCACCGTAAAACTTGCTCGGCACGATCAGCCCCTCAAGCGCAGGCAGGAGCGAAACCCAGTGCACGTCTGGAACGGTGAGCGAATACCCCAGCTGCTCGCGCGGCTGGTAGGATTTGAAAGTGAAGTTCGATAGCGCGCGGGCTTCAACTTCGCGTTCGAGATGCTCGCGCAAGAAACCGCCGCCGATCACCAGGAAGCGGATGTCTCGGCGACCTTCCCGATGCAGGAGCTGCGCTGCGGAAAGCAAGGTTTCGACTTCATGCGCGCGGCCAAGATTGCCTGAATAGCCGACGACCAAATCGGATGCGGCAAACCCCCATTCCTTGCGCAGCGGATTATCCGCTGCAGCGATCGGACGGATGCTTTCATCATCGGTCATATTGGGGATGACGATGACACGATCGGCCTCGACGTTTCGGCTACGCAGCAGTTCGGCCATTTTCTCGCCGATCGCGATATTCATATCCGCCTTGCGCAGCGAGCGATCGCGCAAGGTTCGGGTGAGGCGAGCGGGGATACTGTTCGTGCCGATGACGCCGAATGCCTCCGCCACTTCGGGATAGAGGTCCTGCAACCAATTGGCCCGGCGCGCACCTTTCAGGCGTGCCGCAATGCCAATGGGCCAGGACAGGACGGGAGGGTCGGTCTTTGCGACCACCACATCGCCTGAACTGGCAACGCCAAGCGTTTTCGCAAAGGCACTGACATAAAAGCCGAGATAGTCGATCAGTCGACCGACGATATTGCCGCGCCCGAAGCTTGGCGTCGCAACGCGGTGGATGTGTACGCCGCGATGGGTTTCGCTCGCCGAGTAAGGGCCTTCGTCGCTTTCGTACGATAGCCTGCTGGCGATAACTTCCACCTTGTAGCCGGCTTCGGCGAGGTGGAAGGCGACATCGCTCAGAATCTGCGAAGTGGCGCTGCGGTCCGGCCAGAAATAGCGATTGACAAAAATGATCGTCCCGCGCGTGTCATCCGGCATTGCTTTTTCCAAGGTCGCTGGTGCCCACCTGGCGAGCCGGGTTTCCGGCGACAATCACTCCTGCCGCGACATCTTTGGTGACGACAGACCCAGCGCCGACGACCGCCCCGCGGCCGATCGTCACACCCGGGGTAATCAGGGCGCAGGCTGCGACCCAGGCGCGATCTTCGAGCACAATCGGTGCGGCGACCAGCTGGAACGCATCATTGGCCTCATGGCTGGGCGTACAGAGATAGCTTTTCTGGCTGACGATGGCTTTCTTGCCGATGGTCACATGGGCCGCATTGTAGCAATCGCTGTGCGGACCAAGGCAGGCCTCTTCCAGCATGGTCAGGTTCCATGGCGCCCATATGCGTGCGCTGGGATAGGGATGGGCGCCTGCGCGAATGTCTGCACCGAAACAGCGCAGCAGAAACCGCCGCCAGCTGTGCAGCATCACCGGGCTCGGCCGATAGAGCAGCAGCCAACAGGCCGACCAGATCATGCGCTTGATCTTGTGGCTCAGGCTTGGGGCAGGAATTGGGCTCGCTTGCATGGTGTCCGAATGGCTTCAAAGCTGCAGGCGGTCCTCCGCCGTTCGCGCGGCTCTATGCTGCACGCCGGGGGAAATCAATTGGCCTGTGCTAAGGATTTACAACGCTTTTTGGCTTGTGCCTGCGTGGCTCAATCCTGCAAGGCTGGGGTATGGACAATCTCACCCATTCGCTCGTTGGCGCGCTGATCGGCCAAACGGGCCTCAAGAAAAAGACCGGCCTCGCCATGCCCGCGCTGATCATCGGAGCGAATTTGCCCGATGTGGATGCGGCGTGTTTTTTCTGGCTCGAAGGGACGGAGCACCTCGGCTTCCGGCGCGGAATCACGCATGGGCCGCCAGCGCTCATCCTGCTGCCATTGATACTGGCGGGCCTGCTATGGGGCTGGGATCGCTGGCAAGCATCGCGCGGAAAACGGCCAGAGGGCAGGGTGCCGGTGCATTTCGGCTGGCTTTACGGTCTCGCTTTCCTCGGCGCGCTTACGCATCCGGCGCTCGATTGGCTCAATGTCTACGGCATCCGCTTTCTGGAGCCGTTTTCCAGCCAATGGTTCTATGGCGACACGCTGTTCATCATCGACCTGTTCCTGTGGGTGCTCATGGGGTTCGGTCTATGGTTCTCCCTGCGTAAGGAGAAGCGCGGCGGGGACTGGCAGGAGCTGGCGCGTAATGTCTTGAGCATTGCTGGGATATACATCGTCCTGAACTTCGCCATCAGCCAATACGACAAGGCGCAGAATGCGTCTTACGTAGCCTCCATCAGCTCACCGCCACCGGTGTTCTTCTGGCAGCGTGAGACGATCGGCATCGGCGGAGCGGACAATTATTTCATCGATGGCGAGCGTGTAGGCAATGCGCCGCTATCCGCCTGCGATCTCGACGCTGCGCGGGCATCGAGCAGCCAGATCGAGGCGTTTCTGTTCTGGAGCCGTGCGCCTGTGCTCGACCTGACGGGAGAGGGCACATATATCCTTGGAGATGCGCGTTTCTACGATCCACGCAGCCGCGACCGTTTCAGCATCGCGATCCCAACTGAGTTTTGCACGGAACCCGCGCCCGGCTGATGCGCTGATTGCCCATAACAACGGGGAATCTTTGTGTCCGAACCTCAAATCGTCTGGCTGCGGCGCGACCTGCGCCTTTGCGACCATCCTGCTTTCACCGCCGCCGCGCAGGCTGGTCCGGTCATCCCGGTATATATCCTCGACGATGAAACGCCCGGCGATCACAAGCTTGGCGGGGCGAGCCGCTGGTGGCTTCATCATGCGCTCGAGGCGCTGGAAAAGGATTTGGGGCGCCACCGTTCCAGGCTGATCCTGAAGCGCGGCAAGGTAACCGATGTGCTGCCCAGGCTGGTCGAGGAGACAGGGGCTGCTTGCGTCCACGCCATCCGCCATTACGAGCCGTGGTGGCGCAAGGCGCAGGGCGATCTGAAAGACGAGATCCCGCTTGAATTGCACGATGGCAATTACCTGCTGCCGCCCGGTTCAGTGACGACCGGCTCGGGCGATCCCTACAAGATCTACACGCCTTTCAAGAAATCGATGTTTCAGGCCATCGACGGGTTCGACATCCTGCCGGAGCCGAGTTTCGACAATCCCGATAGCTGGCCGGATAGCGACAGTCTTTCCGATCTCGACCTGCTGCCGACCAAGCCCGATTGGGCGGGCGGTATGCGCGACTTCTGGGGCGCGCAGCACGGCACCTCTGCGGCGATGGAGGCTTTCGAGGAGTACCTCGACATCGTCTCGGACTATGACGACAAGCGTAACCTGCCGAGCGAGCACGGCACCAGCCGCATGTCCCCGCATCTGCATCACGGCGAAGTTTCCCCGCGGATGCTGTGGGAAGCGATGAGCCGCTACACCTCCGATGGCGCGACGACCTATCGCGAAGAGCTGATCTGGCGCGACTATGCGCAGAACGTGATTTGCCAGTTTCCGGCCTACGGCAAGGAGCCTTACCGCGATGGCTATGACGAGAATTTCTGGCGCAACCCCAATCGCGGCCATGTGATCCAGGAAGAGCTGGAGAAATGGCAGCGCGGCCAGACCGGCTATCCCATCGTCGACGCCGGCATGCGCGAGCTCTGGGCGACGGGCTGGATGCACAACCGCGTGCGTATGATCACCGCCAGCTTCCTCATCAAGCATCTGCTGATCAATTGGACCCATGGCGAGGAATGGTTCTGGGATACGCTTTGCGATGCCGATTACGCCTCGAACGCCACCAATTGGCAGTGGGTCAGCGGCACCGGCGTCGATTCCAACATGTTTGTGCGCATCATGGCGCCGCTCAGCCAGTCGGAAAAATTCAACGCGGGCGATTACATTCGCCAGTGGGTGCCCGAACTCAGCCATATCGAGGGCGATGCCGTCCACGATCCGGAGGAGCACGGCTGCAAGCCGTATGATTATCCATCCAAGATCATCGGCCATAAGGAAGCGCGCGAACGGGCGCTGGAAACTTACAGGGCGAACAAAGACTAGGCTGCGCTTGAATGCTGCGCGGGCGCTCGGCATAGGGTTCGCATGGCAAGCCGCAATGCAAGGGGAGGAGTGCTGCTCGAAAGCGGGCGGCGGTATGGCGCGAAGCCCGGCATCCTCGCGCGACTGGTGGCACCCGCCGTTTCCAAGATCCTCGACCGAATCGACGCGGGACTGGCTGCTGGCACGCTTTACGGCGTCTTGCCCGATGGATCGCGCCGAACGCTTGGCGGACATGCGCCGGGGTTCGAGTGTCAGGTCACTCTGCACGATTGGCGAGGGCTTTTGCGCATTGCGACTGGCGGGTCGGTTGGCCTTTATCAGGCGTGGGAAGCGGGCGAATGGTCGAGCGATGATCCGGTCAGTTTCTTCGCCCTGTTCGTCGCCAATGCCGATACGCTGGGCGATGTCGCGCGGGCCAAGGGGCCGTGGCGGTGGGCGAGCCGGATGCTCCATGCGCTCAATCGCAACACCAAGCGTCAGGCCGAAAAGAACATCCACGCGCATTACGATCTCGGCAATGATTTCTACGCCGCATGGCTCGATCCGACGATGAGCTATTCTTCGGCCTACCGGCTGGAGGAAAATCTCGAGGCTGGCCAGCACCGCAAATGGCATCGCCTTGCAGAGCGGGTGGGCACCCCTGATAGCGTGCTCGAAATCGGCTGCGGCTGGGGCGCGCTCTCTGCATATTTGGCTGAGAAAGGTGCGCGCGTCGATGCGATCAGCCTGTCCGAAGAGCAATTGGCTTGGGCGCGAGAGCATCACCCCGGCGTGCAATTCCTGAAGCAGGATTATCGCGATACCTCGGGCCAGTTCGATGCCATCGTCAGCGTGGAAATGGTCGAGGCGCTGGGCCGTGAATACTGGCCGACTTTCATGGACTGCATCGCCCGCAACCTGAAGCCCGGCGGGCGAGCCGCGATCCAGTATATCGCCATGCGCGACGAGCTGTTCGATGCCTATGCCAAGAGCGCCGATTTCATCCAGGCCTATGTGTTTCCCGGCGGAATGCTGATCCGCGCCAGCGAGTTTCGCGCGCTTGCGGAAGCGCGGGGCCTCAGCTGGGAAGACCAGGAAGACTTCGGCCTCGATTATGCCGAGACGCTGCGCATCTGGCGCGAGCAGTTTGACGCGGCCGCCAAGGCCGATAAGCTGCCGCCTGATTTCGACAAGCGTTTCCGTGACTTGTGGCGTTTTTACCTGATGTATTGCGAAGGCGGATTTCGCGGCGGAGGCATCACCGTCAGCCAGGTGACGCTGGTCAAATAGTACACTCACTGGGGAGAGAGACATGAAATCGCAGATTTTTACCGGGTGCATCGCGGCAGTCTTACTTTCGGGATGCGCGCACTCCGCCATGCCGGATGCAAGCGCTGAAACCTCTGTCGCTCCCGCTCCCCAGCCAACGACGGCGGTCGCTCAGGCTCCGGTCGCCGCTCCCTCGCAACAGATGGCGATCCCGGCAGACCGCAACGTGCTGTTCTGGCCGCAGGATGTGCGCGCTGTTGCGTTCCGGATGATGGACCAGATGCCGCAGGTGGCGCAGTCCCGCGCGATCGATACCGGAACCTCGGTGCTCCCCTTGCCGGACGGCGAGCCGCTCGATCTGGGTGATTTCGAACTGGATGCTTTCATGCAGTCCCAAAGCTCGGCGGGAATCGTGGTTGTGCATGACGGGGAAATCGTGCTGGAGCGCTATGGGCTCGGCATGACAGCGACCGATCGCTGGACGAGCTTTTCGGTCGCCAAGAGCCTGACCTCCACGCTGGTCGGCGCCGCTATTCAGGATGGGCATATCGAAAGCCTCGATGATCCGGTTACCCGCTACATCGAGGATTTGCAGGGCTCCGCCTATGACGATGTATCGATCCGCCAATTGCTCACCATGAGTTCGGGCGTGCGGTGGAACGAGAATTACGGCGATCCGAATTCGGACGTGGCCCAGTTTGCCAATCATCAGGCCGAAGATGGCCTCGATGTCACCGTCAGCTATATGCGCAACCTTCCGCGCGCGAATGAGCCGGGCACCAACTGGCGCTACAGCACGGGCGAAACCAATCTCGTCGGCGTGCTTGTCAGCGAAGCCGTCGGCATGCCGCTCGCCGATTATCTTTCCATGAAAGTGTGGCAGCCCTTTGGCATGGCCTATGAGGCGAGCTGGCTGCTGGGTGACACCGGGCATGAAATCGCCGGATGCTGCATCCAGGCGACCACGCGCGACATGGCGCGCTTCGGCATGTTCACCCTGACCGACGGCATGATCGACGGGGACCGGATAGTGCCCGAAGGATGGTTTTCCGAGGCTACCGATCCCGCGTTCCAACTATCCGCTCGCGGTGATGGATACGGCTATCAGTGGTGGACGCACCCCGGTGATACCTACGCCGCGCAGGGCATTTTCGGGCAGGGCATTTTCATCGATCCCTCGCGCGACCTTGTGATCGCGACAAACGCAAACTGGCCCGATGCGACAGGCAATGGCGGCAAGGGAGCAGAGCGGTTTGCCTTCTATTCCGCCGTGCAGGCCGCGGTGGACGCGCGGATGGGAGATTAATCGAGCAATGCCTAGCGCTCTCAAATGGTTGCTCGGAATTGTCGTGCTGCTGCTCGCAGCGGCCGGCATCTATGTCGCGACGCTGACGGACGACCAGCGCGCGGTCCTCGCCAATATGCCAACCGATACGGACGTGTTATTTTGGCCGGAGGAGACGCGCGAGGCGGCATTTCGCGCAATGGATGCATTTCCGGCTTTGGCAGAGGCACGGGTGATCGAGGCGGGTGATGCGACCTACCCGCTACCCGCTGGCGAACCGATCGACCTCGGTACCTTCGACATGGACGCTTTCATGGACAGTCAGAATTCCGCCGGGATCGTGGTCGTCCATGACGGCGAAGTCGTGCTGGAACGCTATGGCCTGGATTTCTCCGCCGATGGCAAATGGACGAGTTTCTCCGCTGCCAAGAGCTTCACCTCCACGCTAGTCGGCGCGGCGATTGCCGATGGCTATATCGACAGCCTCGATGATCCGCTGGTGCAGTATATCCCCGATATGGCGGGCTCGGCCTATGCCGATGTGACGATCCGCCAGCTCCTCACCATGTCGAGCGGGGTGCGCTGGAGCGAGGATTACACCGATCCGGAAAGCGATGTGGCGCGCTTCAACAATCATGTTTCCGAAGAGGAAGGCGTTGATTCGCTTGTCGATTACATGGGCCAGCTGCCACGCGAGGCGGAGCCCGGGACGCGCTGGCTTTACAACACCGGCGAGACCAATCTGATCGGCGTGCTGGTGCGCGAGGCGACGGGCAAGGATCTCGCCGATTACCTCTCCGAGAAAGTCTGGGCGCCCTTCGGCATGGAGCAGGATGCGACCTGGCTCCTATCCAATTCGGGTAGCGAGATTTCCGGTTGCTGCATTCAGGCGAGCACGCGCGATATGGCGCGGTTCGGCCTCTTCGCGATGGGCGGCGGCATGGCTGGCGGGGAGCGGGTCGTGCCCGAAGGCTGGTTTGATGAGGCAACCACTGCGGCCTTCGAAACCGGGCGGTTTGACCGTGGCTACGCCTATCAGTGGTGGACCTATCCGGGCGGCGCTTATGCTGCGAGCGGTCTCTACGGACAGGGCATTTTCATCGATCCTGCGCGCAATCTCGTGATCGCTACGCATTCCAACTGGCGGCAAGGTACGGGGAATGACGGTGCGGGCACGGAGCGTAATCGCTTCTATGCCGCCGTGCAGGCCGCCGTTGACGCGGAGCGCGGCGAGGAAGGCGTGCGCGTGGGCGAACCTGCCGAGCCGATGGTTCGGTAAGCCAATGGTGAACGCCGCGGTAGGATTATTTTTACGCGGAATCGCTAAGGCTCTCGCGTGGTTGACCTTGCACCAGACTCGATTTCCGGCGCGCATAGCGTGACGCCGGTCCTGCTCGTCTTCGGGACACGCCCGGAAGCGATCAAGATGTTGCCCGTGGTGCGCGCGCTGCGGCAGGTGCCCGAAGTCGACTTGAAAGTTGTCACAACGGGCCAGCATCGCGAGATGCTCGATCAGGTTTTCGCCGTGTTCGACGAACAGCCCGATATCGATCTCAACCTCATGACGCCGGGCCAGACGCTATCGGACATTACCGCGCGCGTGATGCGAGAACTGGATGCTCTGATCGCCGAGCACAAGCCGGGCCTCGTGATGGTGCATGGCGATACGACCAGCGCGATGGCAGCGGGACTGTCGGCCTTCTACAACCGCGTGCCGGTCGGCCATGTCGAGGCGGGGCTGCGCAGCCATGATATCCGTCATCCCTGGCCGGAAGAATACAACCGCGTCTCCATCGATGCCGTGGCAGACCTGCTCTGGGCACCGACCAGCACGGCCGCGCAGAATTTGAAACGCGAACGCCCCGCCCAGCAGGGCAATGCCCGGCATGTCGAAGTGACCGGCAATTCGGGGATTGACGCATTGCTGCATGTCGCAGGCACTCTGCAGGGCGACGAGCTTGCGGGGCTGGGCCTGGCACTCGATCCGGGTAAGAAGCTTGTCCTCGTCACCGGACACCGGCGTGAGAGCTTTGGCGATGGCTTCGGGCGGATTTGCGACGCGTTGAAGACGCTGGCCGATCGCGGTGATGTCGAAGTGGTTTATCCGGTCCATCTCAATCCGCAGGTGAAAGACGTGGTCGAGGCGCGGCTGGGTGATACGGATGCCATCCACCTCATCCCTCCGGTCGACTACGTGCAGATGGTCGCGCTGATGCAAGCCGCGCATTTTGTGCTGACCGATAGCGGCGGCATCCAGGAAGAGGCGCCTGCGCTCGGCAAGCCCGTCCTCGTGATGCGCGAAGTCACCGAGCGGCCCGAAGCGGTTGCCACAGGCGTCGCCCAAATCGTCGGCACCAGCGTCGAGGGCATCATGGCCGCAGCCACGCGCCTGCTTGACGACCCCGAACATTACGCGCGCCGCGCGCGCAAGGTTTTCCCCTATGGAGACGGCTCGGCGGCCCAAAAAATCGCCGCCAGCGTCGCCCAGTTCATCAAGGCAAAAGCGCAATGAAAGTCTGCACCGTAGGGCTCGGCTATATCGGCCTGCCGACCGCCGCCATGTTGGCGAGCCGGGGGCATGAGGTCATCGGTCTCGATGTGAATGAAAGCGTCGTGGAGGCAGTCAACGCTGGCCGTGCGCATTTCCAGGAGCCGGACCTGCAGATGCTGCTGTCCGCCGCCGTCGACACCAAGCGCCTGCGCGCCACCACCACGCCCGAACCCGCCGAATTCTTCCTGATCGCCGTTCCGACACCGATGGTGGATGAAGGCCCGGACATGACCTTCGTCGAGGCCGCCGCGCGCACGATCGCGCCAGTGCTCGAAAAGGGCAATGTGGTGATCCTCGAATCGACCTCGCCCGTCGGCTCGACCGAGCGGCTGGGCGAGATTCTCGCCGAGGAACGCCCCGACCTGACTTTCCCGCGCTACCGCGACGAGGATAGCGAAGCGGACGTGGCTTTGTGCCATTGTCCAGAGCGCATCCTTCCCGGCCAGATGCTGCGTGAACTCGTCTCGAACGACCGCATCATCGGCGGCCTGACGCAGGACTGCGCGAACAAGGCTGCGCGGCTTTATCAAAGCTTCGTGATGGGCACCTGCTACATCACCGACAGCCGCGTGGCGGAGCTCTGCAAGCTGTCCGAGAACGCCTATCGCGATGTGAACATTGCCTTCGCCAACGAACTCTCGATCATCTGCGACAAGCTGGGTACCGATATCTGGCAAGTGCGCGAGCTGGCCAACCAGCATCCGCGCGTGAACATTCTGATGCCGGGGGCAGGGGTGGGCGGCCACTGTATCGCGGTGGACCCGTGGTTCATCGTGTCCTCCGCACCTGACGAGGCGCGCCTCATTCGCACCGCACGCGTGGTGAATGACGACAAGCCGCACCGCGTGGTCGGCCAGATCCGCAAGCTCGCGGACAAGTTCAAGGTACCGACGATCGCCTGCTACGGCATCACCTACAAACCAGACGTGGACGACGTGCGCGAAAGCCCCGCGCTCGAAATCGTCGAGCAAGTCGCCGGCATCGAAGGCGCGCAGGTGCTGGTGGTGGAACCGAATTTGTCGGAGCTACCCGCGTCGCTGGCAGGCCGCGACAATGTGAAGCTCGTCACCTCGGACGAAGCCCGCGAGGCGGCAGATATCGTGACCTTCCTCGTCGGCCACCGTCAGTTCAAACGACTGGAAGGCGACAGCTATCTGCAGAAAGCCGTCGTCGACACGACCGGCATGTTCTCGACCCGCAAGGCGAAAGCGGTGGAGCGGGATTAGTCTCCGGTCCTGACGCTTTCATTCCCGACGAAGCCGAATTGCAGGCTTTGAGTGAGCCCAGCATACATGAGCACTGCGAGAAGACGGGAGATGCTTTCGTAGTCAGAATTTGAGGACGAAGCTTCTTCTGGGGGCCAGAGTGTCACAGCTTCTCCGGAAACGAGCAAACGCCATTCGGTTTCGACTCCAGAATGCTTTTCGAGCGCATCGACGTAGCTTTGCAGATCGGTAAAATCCTGCCGGACAGGAAAGCCTTCAAGCAAACCAAGTTCGGAAGGCCTGCTTTCTGCACTCTCCAACATTTGAGGCCGCATCATTTCTGCGACATGCGCGTCGTAAGCGGCGCTCATGTCCGTTCGATCAAAGCGGACAAATGCACCTGAGACAGCTTCGTGAATGCACGTGAATTGCTGTTCGCGTGGGTTTGCTTCGGACCGTATCTCTACGTCGACGTAATAGTGTTCGGAAACATCGACCACCGTAATACCATCAGCGTTAAGACCGCAATCAACTAGGCGCTCGACGATAGTTTCCTCAACGGAAGGTGGTTCCTGCGGCGGTATGTCGATCATCAGCCGAGGCTACCAAGGCGTTGGTACGCACGCAAAAGAAAAGGGCGCCGCAATGCCGAGGCAGTGGACCGCGATTACTCGCCGTTCGCCTTCGAACGCCGACGCAACCAGGTGCTGGCGATTCCCCCAAGTGACGAGAGCGCGAGCGCCCCTGCTGCAAACAAGAGAAGCTGCGAGGGTTCGTACTCGCCAGATGAAAGCTTCTCCATTCGCTCCGGCCTCCGCCAAAACACAATGGCGAAAGAAAGAACTAGCCAGCCAGTGGCGTGAAAGGCTGTCTCTCGGGCGAAACTGAAGCGGATTGGCCTGCGAGAGGGCTCGGAATAAGCCTTGCGTCGTTTACGCATGTGCTTGCGTTTTCGTGGCATGCTCGACTGCGTAGTGTGGCTCCTCAAGCATGGCAAAAGAAAAGGGCCCCGCAATGCGGAGCCCTTTCCAAGTCAGCCTCGCTGGGAGGTTCAGCCCTTGAACGATCCGTCGCCGCGATAGCGGGCGAGGATGTTGTCGTGGACGATCGGGCTGAGCAAATTGGTGAAGGCGCAGCCTGCCACACCATTCTCCCACCAGACGACTTCGGCCTGCAGGCTTTCGAGACCGGGCAGGGTCAGCCAGCAGATCGAACCAGGATGCATCCGGTTGAGAGCGGTTGCGGAGAAGCCGCTGAGAGACAGATCGTTCACCACGGTCTGGAAAGCGCGGCTACCCGATGCGCGCAGCTGGGCAGGGATCATGATGCGCGTGCGGGGTGCACTGCGATCTTCCTGTGCGGCGACCTCGTATCGGCCAATCGTGTTTTGCATACTCATGGTCAGACAATCCATTCAAAGCGTTGACGGTCCCCACCGTGTTGCTTTGCGCAAAATGTCCGGATTTGCTTACCAGCAGCTTACGACAGATGGTTAAGAGGATATTTCCACTCGTTCGCGGTGCAAATTGGCGAATCCTTTTTCCGCCAGCTCGGCAATCCGTTCTGCCACGGCCTCTGGCGGCTTGACCGTTTGCGGGTCTTCACCGGGATAAGCACGTGCGCGCATGGAGGTGCGAGTCGCGCCCGGATCAATGATCGCGACGCGGATTTCGGAGATTCGTTCGACTTCCTTGGCGTGGCTTTCCAGCAGATTGTCGAACGCGGCCTTGGTCGCGCCATAGGCTCCCCAGAAGGGGCGGGGCTCCGCGCCGACAGAGCTAGTAAGGCCGATGATCTTGCCCGCCTCGGCGCGCTTCAGCAGCGGATCGAAGGCAGCGATCAGGGCCTGTGTGGCGAGCACGTTCAGCGTCAGCGCTTCGTTGAACGGCTTCTGTTCGATCTGTGTGACGGGCGTAAGCGTGGGCAGTTGCGCCGCGCTGATGACCAGCAGGTCCAGCTTTTCGAAGCGTTCGGCAATCGCCTGGGCCAGGCGACCGATCGAATCGGTTTCGGTCAGATCCATCGGTGCGATCGTGGCGGTGCCGCCCGCATCGTGGATCGCATCCTCTACCGCTTCCAAATCCTTCACCCGGCGACCGGTGATCACGACATGCGCGCCCTTTGCGGCGAGCGCCTTTGCCGTCGCAGCGCCGATCCCGCGGCTGGAACCGGTGACAAGCGCGACCTGGCCGGAAAGCGGCCCTTGGGGAGTTTCGTCAGCCATCAGCTGTCCTTTGTATCAGTATCTTTGCCCACATCGAGCGAGAGCTGCGCGTCCACGGTCTCGCGCCGCGCAAGATCTGTGAGGGGAGTGGGATATTCGCCCGTGAAACAGGCATCGCAATATTGCGGACGGGCATTGTCGCGCCCTTCGAGGCCCACGGCGCGGTAAAGCCCGTCGATCGAAACGAAGGCGAGGCTGTCCGCCTGAATGAATTCGCGCATGGCGGCGAGGTCCATCCGGCCCGCCAGCAGTTTGGAGCGCTCCGGCGTGTCGACACCATAGTAGCAGCCATTGCCCGTCGGCGGACTGGCGACGCGGAAATGCACTTCGGCAGCGCCTGCATCACGCATGATCTGGACGATCTTCATCGACGTGGTGCCGCGCACGATCGAATCGTCGATCAGCACGATGCGCTTGCCTTCCACAATGGCGCGGTTGGCGTTGTGTTTGCGCTTCACCCCTGCGTGGCGCGCGCCGTCCGAGGGCTGGATGAAGGTGCGACCGACATAGTGCGAGCGGATGATGCCAAGCTCGAACGGAATGCCGCTTTCCTGCGCGTAACCGATGGCGGCTGGCACGCCGCTGTCGGGGACGGGGACCACGAGGTCCGCCTCGCACGGGCTTTCCTTGGCGAGCTCGATCCCGATACTCTTGCGGCTGTCATAGACGGAGCGCTTGTTGAAGATCGAATCGGGACGGCTGAAATAGACGTGCTCGAAAATGCACGGGCGCGCAGGCACATCGCCGAAGGGGCGGTGGGAGCGCATGGTGCCATCGAAATCGACTTCGATAAATTCGCCGGGCTCAACCTGCCGCTCGAAAGTTGCGCCAACCACGTCCAGCGCAACCGTCTCGCTGGCGAAAACGGTGGCGTCGCCGAGTTTACCCATCACCAGCGGGCGGATCCCCATCGGATCGCGGCAGGCGGCCATGCCGCGCGGGGTCATGACGATCAGCGCGTATGCACCTTCGACAAGGCGCAGCGCATCAACCAGCTTGTCCAGCATCGTCGGATACCGGCTGGTCGCGACCAGGTGGATGATAACTTCGGTGTCGGACGTCGACTGGAAGATCGCGCCCTTTTCCACCAGTTCCTGACGCAGTGTTGCGGCGTTGGAGATATTGCCATTGTGCGCCACGGCGAAACCGCCGCTCGCAAGATCGGCATAAAGCGGCTGCACATTGCGCAGTCCCGCCCCGCCGGTGGTCGAGTAACGCACGTGGCCGGCGGACATGTGGCCCGGTAGTTCTGCCAGGGATTCTTCGGTGCCGAAATTCTCGGCGACATGGCCGATGGCGCGCCGGGTGACGAATTCCGCACCATTATAGGCGGAAATGCCGACAGCTTCCTGCCCGCGATGTTGCAGCGCATGGAGGCCGAGCGCGGTGACGGCAGAGGCTTGGTCGACGCCGATAATGCCGAACACGCCGCATTCTTCATGCAGCTTGTCGTCACCGTCTCCGTCGTGATGGGGATGGGCGAGGGTCATCGATTTCCGTTTGTGGCCAGCAGCGTTGCCGCAATGGCGATGTTACGCGGTTATTACAAGGGGGCGGAACAGCTGCTTTGTGATATCCGCAGGCGTTACAACACTATTCTTGATGATTTTCGCGCGCGTGGCTATCGGCGCAGCCAAGTGATAACTGGCTCTGCCGGTATCGATGGGAAGGGACCGGGTCATTCGCAACGTCAAACCACGCTGGTTCGAATATACGTCGGATAAGGCTTTCTGGCTGTTCGTCATATTCGCTGCTGCCGTGTTCCTGATGGGAGGCGGCTCGCGCTACGACATCGAAAGTGTCGGGCCGCTGCGGGCATTTTCGGCTCTGGTTCTTGCCGTGGCTGTCTGGTGGCAGAGCCGCGAAAGCTTCGCGCTGATCCGCTGGCCTATTGCGCTTATCGCCCTCCTTGCCGTGTGGATGATCATCCAGCTCATCCCGCTGCCGCCCGAAGTCTGGCAGTCGCTTGCCGGGCGTGAGGCGGTTGCGGAAATCGATAGCTTGCTTGGGCTGAGCGATCTTTGGCGACCGATTACGCTTTCCCCGCTGCGCACGTGGAATTCGCTCGCATCATTGACCGTTCCTGTCGCGGCACTGATGCTGATGGCCTTGCTGGACGGGTCACAGCGCCGTAAGCTTCGCACTTTCATCATCGTTGTCGGCCTGGTGAGTGCGCTTCTGGGCATCGCCCAGCTTGTGCTGCGCGCAAATCCGGGTCTGTATCTGTACGAAATCACCAATGCTGACAGCGCCGTGGGCCTGTTTTCAAACCGCAACCACAACGCCCTGTTCCTGAACATCGCTCTATTGTTCAGCCTGTTTGAACGCGGCG
Organism: Aurantiacibacter sp. MUD61; assembly: GCF_027912455.1. Lineage (NCBI taxonomy): Bacteria > Pseudomonadati > Pseudomonadota > Alphaproteobacteria > Sphingomonadales > Erythrobacteraceae > Aurantiacibacter > Aurantiacibacter sp. MUD61. The sequence continues at coordinate 2,713,173 of NZ_CP115446.1, read as the reverse complement.
CGTCGCAGGTTGGCATGCCGCGCACTGCAGGCAAGTTCACACAGGCCACGGCAATCCGCCTGGCCGTGAGCCTCGTCCTCGTGCTCGGCATTCTCATCAATGCATCGCGCTTTGGTCTTCTGCTCCTCGCGGTGAATGGACTTGTCTTCGCATGGCTGCTCATTTCCGATTTTCGCACCCGGGAGAAAGCGGGGGCATCTTCGAAACTGGTAAAGTGGCTCGGATTTGGGCTTGTCGCAGGCTCGCTTACACTGATCGGACTGTTTGCCACCATTTCACGCTTGCCTGCCTTGGAGCGACTATTCAGCTCGAGCCTGACAGACGATCAGCGCCTTGAAACACTGCCGGTGATTTTCGGCTTACTGAAAGATCACTTCCCCTTCGGCACAGGGTTCGGAGCTTTCGAGCAGGCATTTCGGATCGTTGAGCCGGAAGCGATGATCCGCCCGCGTTACCTCAATCATGCGCATAACGATTGGCTACAGTTTCTGGTCGAGGGCGGAGCGGCCAGCGTTATATTGCTTGTTCTCGCGATCGGCTGGCTTGTGCGGAAACTCGTGCTTCTGCTGCGGGCAGGTCAATTTCAGAAACAGGGAGGTCGAGGCGCGATTATCGGTTTTCTCACCTTGGTGATGATCGGGCTGCACAGCATCGTCGATTACCCGCTGCGCACGCCTTCGCTGATGCTTGTCGCAGCGCTTTCGATCATCTTCATCGCCAAGGCGGCTCAGAAAACCGGCGTGGGTTCAGTCGGCAGCCAGCCAAGCTGATGCTTGGTTGCGCGGAAATGCGGTAGAAAACGGTGCTCATGGACACTACAGGCGCACGCCTTCCACATCTCACCAGTTTTAAGCAAAAGTCTGTAAATTGGCTTTTGCAGTCTTGGCACGTCACCGCTATCGCATGATCCGCAAGGGCGGATGTCGATCAGTGAGCCGATTTCATCGGTGGAAACGAATTGAAGGATTTCAGCGTGCTGACTTGTTCGACGGCACGAATGGCCACTGGCCTTTTTGAGGGTTGTACGAATGAATAGCGTGACGAATGAATACCGCGAGCTGTCGGAGTTTGGCCCGCAGGGTCCATCCGACTATTCGGGTAACGGTCTTTTCCGCGTAATCGATTTTGAGCGGTATCTCGATCTTGTCCGCAACAACAAGCTGGCGATTGCCGGTGTCCTCGCATTGTTCCTTGCAGTCGGATTGATCCTGACCTTGCTCGCGACCGAGCAGTTCCGTGCGACGACACGGGTCGAAATCGGTTTGATCGAGCAAAACGTCACCGATGTGGAAGGCGCGCAAAGCGACAACATCCTGCGTGACCGCACTTATCTGCCCACCCAGTACCAATTGCTGGAATCCCAATCGCTGGCGGACCGGGTGGTTCGTGAACTCGATCTCGCGAATGATGACGAATTCCTCGAAGCCTTCGACATTCAGGCGGGCCAAGCGGTCAATATCGACAGGCGTCTGTCCAACATCCTGCTGCGGAACATCGAAATCGGTCCGATTCCGAACAGCACGCTCGTCGACATCAGCTTTGTAAGCCCTTCGGGCCCGGTGTCCGCCAAGATCGCCAATGCCTGGGCCGATGCTTACATCGCGGAAAACCTCGATCGACGCTTCGGCGCCACAATCGAGGCGCGTGATTTTCTGGAAGACCGTTTGCAGCAAACGCGGCAGCAACTGGAGCAAGCCGAGCGCGAACTCATCGAGTATGCATCAGACCGCGGCCTGGTTTCTCTCGGCGGTGGCAACGACGAGGGGGACAGCGCAAACACAGCTTCGCAAACCCTGGTGGCAACCGAACTGGAACAGCTTAACCAGGCTTTGCTCAATGCGACTGCGGAGCGCATCTCGGCGGAGGCTGCATTCAGCTCCCGGCAGGGATCGCCAGCGGTCAGCGCAGATTCGCCTGCGGTCAATCAGATGCGCCAGCGGCGCAGCGAGATCGAAGTTGAGATCGCCGAACTGCGTTCGCGTTTTCAGAACGATTATCCGCCGCTTCGCTCGCTCGAGGCACAGCTAGCCGAGCTGGAATCCTCGATCCGTCGGGAAGAATCCAATTCAATCAGCGGTCTGCGTGCCAATTATAACGAAGCCCTGGCCCGCGAGCGCAATCTGCGCCAGGAAGTAGAGCAGCTACGCTCGCAATTCCTGTCCCAGCGTCAGGACAGCGTCCAGTACAATATCCTGCAGCGCGAAGTTGATACGAACCGCGAAATTTACGCCGGATTGCTGCAGCGTTTCCGCGAAATCGGCGTCGTCGGCGTTGGCGAGAGCAATATTGTCGTCGTCGATCCCGCCACCGCGCCTCGCGCTCCGTTCTCGCCAAACCTGTTCGGCAACCTGCTGGTTGCTTTGGCACTGGGTGTGCTTTTCGTGGCCGTTGGACTCTATCTCCGCGACCTGTTCGATCAGAGCCTGCGCGATCCGCGCCAGGTTCCGCAGCGCCTCGGCATCCCGCTGCTCGCATCGATCCCGCGAACCCCGGAAGACGATATCGTGGACGATCTCTCCGAATCCTTCTCGGAGCTTTACGAGAGCTACTTCAGCCTGACCTCCAGCATCGCCTACCACTCGGGTGGCTCGGTACCGCAATCGGTCATGGTCACATCTTCACGGCCGGGCGAAGGCAAGAGCCTCAGCGCGATCGCCCTCGCATATCTCCTTGCACGGCAGGGCAAGCGGGTCCTCCTGGTAGACGCAGATATGCGTAAATCCGGCATCCACAAATATCTGGAGGGCAGTTCCGCGACAGGCGTTGCGCAGTATCTGCAAGGTGATGACGATTGGCGCGCCATGGTCAGCGAAAGCCATCCGCTTGATGGATTCCACGTTATTTCCGCCGGTCGCAAACCGCATTCCGTTGCCGAGCTGCTGTCGACCGGCCGCCTGCGTGGCCTGCTGGATGAAGCCGAGAGCGCGTACGATCATGTTATCGTCGATGGGCCGCCGGTCCTTGGCCTGGTCGACAGCCCGCTGATGGGTGCAGGCGTGGGCGGCGTTGTCTTCGTGATCGAAGCAAATGAGGGCAAATGGCGTTATATCGAGAGCGCGATCTCTCGCCTGCGCGAATCCAATGCGGACATCATCGGTGCAACCGTAACCAAGCTGGACAGCCGGAATACGCTTTACGGCTACGGTGACAGCTATGGCTATGGCTATGGCAATAAGGATGTTCCTGCGGATCGTGAGGTTCTGACCTGATGCCAATCGGTCGTGCCGTAATCGCGGGGCTATGCGTATTGGCTGCACCGCTCTTGCTTTTGCAGGGACACGCCAATGCCGAAATGGGCCTCGGCCCGTTGAGCTGGAACGGCTTTTGGCAGGCAGATATCTCGCGCGCTTTCCTACAGGGGGAGCAGGCAGAGGACGGCACATTTTCCGTGTCCGTGCGTGAGGGCGGCGAGGATCTTGCCGTCAATGCGTGGCGGCAGGAGCCCCTGGCAACCGATGGCCTGTTTCTGGTCGCCGTGCAGATGCGCGAAGACGGTGAGCTCGACCAGTTTGAAAGGCTGATTTCTGTCGGCAGCGATCTGGACAAGCGCAATCGCCTGCTTGCCACGCTGCAGCTGGAAAAAGCCGTGCTGGATGACGATCTGGACGCAGCTTTCCCGATCCTCGATCGTATCGCGATGGCGCACCCAAGCCTCGTTCCGGACATGATCTCTTCGATAAAGCAGGTCCTCGTGCGCGAAGGCACTGTCGAGCCGCTTCGCCGCGTGCTCGAAACCGAACCGGTATGGGTCGGTCAATTCTGGAACGGCGTACCGCCGCAGCCCGAAGCGCTTCGCAGGCTGTATCAATTGCGCCAGCAAACCGACGTCGGGACTTCGGATCAGAGCGATGCGATCTTGATTGGCGGCCTGGTGAACGCCGGCTTCTATGGAGACGCGCTGGACCTTTGGCGGGAAAGTATTGCCGGCGAAAATGCCGCTCCTTTTGCCTTCAGGCAAGACGCTGAATTTCCGCCCATCAGCTGGCAATTGGTCTCGACCGGTCAGCGTGCGCTATCGGCGCGGGGCGAGGGTCGGTACGAGCTTTATGCGCAGCAATATTCCGATGGTGAGGTTGCGCGACAGCTGCTCCAGCTTGAGCCTGGCCGCTATCGCTTGTCGGCCGACATTTCGCCGGCAAATGCGGCAGAGCGGGTGGAGGCACGGTTGTTCTGCGCCACTGGCAATGGTGACGATGCTGAGCCACGCGCACTCGATAGTTCCGCGGTTTGGGAAGTGTCCGGCGATTGCGACGCTTATTGGCTCGTTCTCGATGCCAACGCCTGGGAGCAGCGTTCAGCCCTGCGCGCCACGATTACGAACTTTTCTTTCGAAGCCATTTGATCCGGCGTTTGCTGGCGTAATTGGCGTCGCCCTGCGGCGGTGATTGCATTGCCAACGGGCTGGCTCTAGTCAGCGCGCGTGCCAGACTGGGCACCTAGGTACTCCAACAGGGAACAGCACGATGACTGGCGACACGCCGCAAAAGCGATCGCTTACCAGCCAGATGCTCGACACAGCTGTCGCGTCTGTCGCCTTTATGGCGCTGACCTTCATAGCCGGTGTCATGCTGTCCCGCCTGCTGGGGCCGGAGGGGCGCGGGATCTACGGCACGGTGCAATTCTGGGCGCAGCTCGGCTTTGGCCTGCTCAGCTTCTCTGTCTTCGATGCCGCCGTCATTCGGCTGCGCAAAAGCAAAGACCATCCCGAATCTGCCCTGCCGAGCGTCATGGTGCTCGCACTGGCGGCGCTGGCGATCTACGTTCTTGTCGCCACCGCTGCGGTCGCGCTTGACCTGATAGAAATCGGCGACTTCGGCGGGACCACCTTTATCTGGGCGTCCGCGCTGCTGGTCGCATTGGGCCTTTCCACCCGCGCGTTCACCGTCGTCGAATCAGCCAAGCTGGATTTTCGCCGGCTCAACATCGAGCGGATAGTTTCGCCCGTTCTCTTCGTGCTCGCGATCGGTTTGCTGTTCCTTCTCGATATCGCCGATCCGCTGGTGATGGTCCTTGCATTCGTCGCTGCCGCCGTGCCTATCCTTGTCTGGCGGATCATTCGTTTCCGCGGGTACCTGATCGGACGAGTCGATCGGCAAAGCCTTCGCAGCGATGTACGGACGGGGGGCAAGCTCCATCTGGCGACCGGGTCATTTTCGCTGGCACGGCAATTCGACAGAATCCTGCTCGTGGCGATCTGGCCGGCGCAATTGCTGGGCTTCTACTTCGTTGCCTTTACCGCAGCGAGCGCAAGCGTCTCGCTGGTCATGCAGTCGCTCAGCGTGACTTTGCTGCCCACCTTGTCCGGGCTTGACCCGGAGCTGCGCAAGAAACGGCTCGAGCAATTGCTGCGTCTGGCAATCCTGAGCGTATTTGCCACTGCGGTGCCGATAATCCTTGTCGCGCCATATATCGTGCCGCTAGTTTACGGAGAGGCTTTCCGAGAGGCAGCCTGGTACCTCCAGGGGCTCGCCATCCCGACAGCCCTGTTTCCGCTGCAAAGCATCATCAACATAGCGAACCGATCGGTCGAACGTGTCTGGCCGAGCATCGCCATGGCAGCGAGTATTATCGGTGTCTTCGCCATCGGATATGCCGTGACCGGCTACGATGATCCCAAATGGGTTTTTGTCGCGCTGGCGACGGGGAATGCGATCGCCGTGGCGATTGGCATCTTTTCCCTCCGTTCATACGGGATGATTGCTTTGCGCAGCGCACTTCTCCCTTCTACCGCCGACTTTCGGGTTTTGTTTGATGCACTTCGCCGCTATGTGCGCCGCTGATGGGGTGACAGCGGGCTGATCTCCGGCTTGCACGGCGGTCTTTGAGCGATCAGTTTCCCTCCCCGAAATTGTTAAACCGGAATGGCAGAGCCCGAATGAACCAGCAGAAACCCCACAACACCCCCGGCTCTCTCGTCGCTCGTGCAAAACGCGTTTTGAGTGATCCGGCAGGCGCACTGGCCGCAGCGCGTGTCTGGCGCTCCTGGGGGGAATCCGACGAGAACCACGTTTTCCTGCTGGGCGTGCCGCGTGCAGGAACCAGCCTTCTGGCGACGGTTCTTGCCTGCAACGATGAACTCGTCACCGTCGGTGATGAAACGCAGTTCTTCCTGCTGCGCAACTACCAGAAGCTGTCCTATCCGGGATTGCCTGAGAGTGACTGGCGCGCGATGATCGAAGCCTCTCGCAGCCGTGCCGAACTGTTCGACAAGCTTGCCGCGCATTACATCGCGCAGAAGGACAGCGCTTCGCGTTTCTTCGAGAAGACGCCCGGCCACGCTCTGCATATGACCAAACTGGCGCAGGCGTTTCCCAAGGCGCAGTTTGTTTTCTGTGTTCGCGATCCGCGTGACGCCTTTGCCAGCATGAAGCGGGCCAAGAACCTCCCGAAGCCTTCGCTGGAAAATTACACGAGCTTTTATAACGAGCTGTGCAACCAGTATTTGAGCGTCGATAGCTCCCGCACGCATCTCGTAGCTTATGAAGAGCTTGTCAGCGAGCCTTCCGCGATTGTGCCTGCCACCTGCGACTTCCTCGGCGTGCCCTATTCGGAGCACATGCTCGATCCTGAAGTTCATGCAGCCAATGCGCCGGTGTACGGCCAGCGCGAGCATCACAAGCGCATCGGCGAGCCGATCAGTCCGAAAAGTATCGGCAGCTGGAAGAAGACCTTGAGCGAAGCTGAGGCAAGCTACCTCGTCGAAAACACACGAGGGAAGCTGACAGAGCTTGGAGTTGCGGACGTGGTTTTCGGCGCGCAGCAACGCGGCTGACGGCGACGCCGATGCGCATCCTGCACATATTGCGCAGCGTCCCTTTTGGCGGGGCGCAGAAAATGGCGCTGGAGCTTGCGCGAGAGCAGGTGTCGAGCGGACACGAAATCCGCATTCTGGTGACCGGGCGCGAACGTGCAGGTGCCGAGAGGCTGCTCGAAGCATGTGAAGGGTTCATGGTCGATTTCGCGCCGGGTCATCCCTTGGCGCAGCTGCGCTCTGCCCGTCAGGTCCTCGCCGATTTTGCTCCCGAGGTCGTCCATCTTCATCTCGCACCATCGTGGTTGGCTGCTGTGTTCGGCTCGAAACGCGATTTTGCATTGGTGGCGCATCTTCACACGCGGCCATCGCTGCAGATCTACCCGCCCAATTGGAAGCGGCGATTGCATTCGGCACTGGACCGTATGCTGCTATCGCGTTGCGATGCCTTGCTCGCAGTGAGCGATTGGGCAGCGCAGGCTTGGCGCCGCGAGCATTCGGGTTTCGATCCTGTAACCGTGCACAATGGCGTCCGGATGCCGGTTTTGGAGGCAGATGCATTGGAGAGGAGCTCCGGGCGGCCTTTCACAGTGGGCATCGCTCTTCGCCTTTCGGAGCGCAAAGGGCTCGATGAATTTCTGGAAATTGCGGGCGCGGTTCACAGGCGCGATCCTGATATTCGGTTTGCTGTCGCAGGCGATGGGCCGCTTGCCAGCCATTACCACGCCAAAGCAGAGCAGATGGGGCTGGCCAAAGCCGTCAGTTTCGAAGGCTTCGTTTCCGAAATCGGCGATTTCTGGCGAAAAGTCGATCTGGGTGCGTTCACTTCATCGGTCGACACTTTCGGGCTGAGCATGGTGGAGCCGGTTTCCTATGGCCGCCCGGTGGTGGCCTATCGCACCGGGACGGGCAGCGATGAAGTTATCGATCTGTGCCGCGGGGTGACGGCAGTGCCTTATGAGGAAGCGGAGGAGGCTGCGGATGCAATCCTTCGCCTGCGTGACGAAGCGGAATTGCGGGCACGAATGGCGACAGACGGTATCGCCGATTGCCAGACCCATTTCTCGATCCAGACGATGAGTCGCCGCGTCGAAGACATCTACACGCAATTGCTTTCCCGCAGAGAGGCGGCTTAGCGGCATGGCAAAGCCAGACATCATTTTTGCTGACGTGAACACCATTTGGCACCGCCGCCTGGCTGAGGCCCTCGCTGCCGAAACGCAGGTCATTGGGATCGCTCCTTTCACGAGCCCCACCGCCAAAGCGAGCGAGGAAAAGACGGGCGAGGGGCAATTGCGCGTCGAGCAGCCGTTTGTGCCGCCGGGCTGGGCTTCGCGCACCGCTTTCATCGGCCAGCGACTGCTGTGTCGCCGCATTCTGCGCCTCGCGAGGGACCTGGAAAACCCGGTCGTCCTGCTGACGTCTCCTGCCTACGCACCGCTTGCGGCGATGCTGGACGGCAAACTGCCGATCGTGACCTATACTGCGGATGATTATGCGAGCTATTCGGGCTGGGGCAACGCGCGCCAACGCGAAGCCGCCATGCAGCGCCGCGCGTGTCTGAGCGCTTATGTGTCCGATGCCCTTCGCCAGCGCGCGATTGCAGAGGATAATATCCCCGCCGCGCGGACCGTCACCTCAGCCAACGCTACCGAAAAGCGGTTCGCTGAGCGCGAAGATAGCGAGCTGGACATGTTGAAGGGCCGGAAAGCGCCGGTACTCGGTGTGCTCGGGGGATTGTCGGATCGGCTGGACCTTGCCCTGATCGAGCGTGTGATCGCTCTGGAAGAAGTGGGCACATTCCTCGTAGCGGGGCCGGTGGTTGACGATTTGACGGCGGCTCATCCGGCTTTGCGCTCGGAAAAAGTCGTCATCACAGGCCGCTTGCCGCATGAGCAGATGCATCTCTACGCTCAGGCGATGGACGCGGCATTGATCCCCTACGCCGCAACACAGCTCAACCATTTTTGTTCGCCGATGCGGCTCTACGATCATTTGGCGACCGGCGTTCCGATCTTCGCTCTGCCAACGTGCGATCAGGTGACGAACTATCCGGCGGACCATATTTCGGTCGGTAGCGCGGATGCGCTTTTGATGACGATTGCCGAAGAAATTTGCCATCCGCGGGTTTTACAAACGGGCAACGGCATCTATTGGTCCGACCGCGCCGTGGAACTGCTGGCGGCCATAGGGAAAAATTGCACGATGTCTTTGGAAAGCGCAGCGAAATGATCGGCCTGGTCGACAAGCTTGCCTGGCGCAGCCTCGCGCGCCGTGTGCCGGGATCCTATGCCGCCTATGTATTCGCCAGCCGGTTGGTGGCTGCCTATGAAAACCGCAGCGTCCAGATCACCGCGAATGGTGAGCGCTGGTTCCAGCAGACGCTGGCATCGCGCGGGATATCGTGCGCCGTGGATGTCGGGGCCAATAAAGGCGAATGGGCGGAAGGCATTTTGCGCTTCGCCCCCAACTGTCAGCTTGTCTGCTACGAACCTGTGGCAGCGACTTTTGCCATGTTGGAGAAAGCGGTTGGCGGCAAGCACGTGACGCTCGTCAACGCTGCGCTGTCAGATGAGAGTGGAACACTCGAAATCCAGACCGTCTCTGGTCGGCCCGAGCTCGCATCCGCTCACACTGACTATTCTGCAGACGGCGATGTCGAGACCCTTGTGCTCGAAGCGCGAAAGGGTGACGCAGAGCTAGAGCGCCTTAGAATTGATCACGTCGATGTGCTGAAAGTCGATGCCGAAGGGCACGATCTCGCCGTATTGCAGGGCCTGACCCAGAGCCTGTCACACGGCGGCGTGGATTTCATCCAGTTCGAATATAACCATGCGACCCTTGCAGCCGGGATTTCGCTGCGACATTTCTTCGATCTTCTGGTCCCCGATTACGTCCTCTGCCGCCTGCTTCCCGAAGGACTTGAGGCGACCGGTTATCATTTCAGCCTCGACAATTTCGGCCAGTCCAACTGGATTTGCGTGCGGCGCGCCATCATCGATGATGCGCTCGTTACTCGCTTCCGCATGCGGCGTGCACGCGGATTGGCAGGCAATTTGCTGGTAGATCACTATCCGGAAGGCGACGCTGCTATCGCAGCGCTGAAGCGCTGAGGGGCCGCACATGATCCCTGCGATCTGGAAATTCAAAGGCGCCCTGATGCGTCTCAGCTGCCCGCTTTTTTTCAAGCGTATCGGGGCAGGGGCGCAGTTTACAGGGCGCATTCGCCTGCCTTTGCCTTTCCGCAATGTCACGATCGGTCGCAATGCAATGATCGGGCATGATGTGTTCTTCCAGACCGGCAAGACGTCACGCATTACAATCGGTGACGACGTGTCGCTTAACACGGGCACGCATCTCGTCGCCGGGGACGCGATTACGATCGGAAACAACGTCGCTGTTGGCGAATACGTGTCGATCCGCGACCAGGATCACCGCTTTATTCCCGCCGAGGGCGTGCGGGGGCAGGGGTTCGCGGTGAGCCCGATTGTGATTGAAGACAATGTGTGGATCGGCAGGGGTGTCCACATCGGCCCCGGTGCGCATATTCGCTCAGGATCGATTGTCGCGGCCAATTCGGTGGTGAAAGGCGATTACCCCGCCAACAGCCTGATCGCCGGAGCGCCCGCAACCCAGCGCCGCCTCATCCAGCCGGATGGAACGCTGACGCGTCCGTAAAGACCGGCAAGTGAATAACTTAGTGCAGATCGAAAACAGAAAGACAGCGGCATGACCCGGCTTGCGATACTGACCAGCCAAATCGGCCATTACCACGACGCCCGCTATCGCGGTGCGAGTGAGCAGATCGACGATCTGGTCGTCATCGTCGGCGAGAATGAAGGCGGCTTCGCCGAATTCACTGTCGAGGCGAGCGATGGGTACAGCGTTGAACGCCTGTTCGAAAGCAGCGCTGCCTTCATGCAGGGGCTTGCCGAGGGCGTGCTGCAAGAGCGGATGGACGAATGCCTCAATCGTGTGCGTCCTGACGTGATCGCCATCCCGGGATGGAGCAGCCCGCTGAGCGCTGCGGCGATCAAATGGGCGCATGGCCAGTCCGTGCCGCTCATCGTCATGTCGGAAAGCCAGATCGATGATGCGGATCGCTCGAAGGTCCGCGAATGGACCAAGAAGCGCATCGTGTCGCTTTGTGATGCTGCGCTTGTCGGTGGTCCGCCGCATGCTGATTACATCAAGATACTCGGCATGGCTGAAGATCGCATTTTCCTGGGCTATAATGCGGTCGGCAACAGCCATTTTGCAAAGCTGGCTACCGAAGCGCGCAGCAATGCGGGCGCCCTGCGAGCCGAGCACAATCTCCCCGAGCGCTACATCCTCGCATCTGCGCGTTTCATTGCGAAGAAGAACCTCCCGAACCTCGTCCGCGCATTCGCACGGGCCCGCAGTGCGGTGGGAGGCGATAGCCCAGATCTTGTCATCCTCGGGGATGGCGAAGAGCGCGCGAATATCGAAACGGCAGCGCGCGATGCCGGCGTGGCCGATCATGTTCACCTGCCCGGCTATCGCGGCTATGATGTTCTGCCCATCTTCTACGGCCTGTCAGAAGGCTTCGCCCATGTCTCCACCGTGGAGCAATGGGGTCTGGTGGTGAATGAAGGCATGGCAGCGGGTCTTCCCGTTACCGTGTCGGAGCCCTGCGGCGTAGGGCGCACGGTCGTCACCGATGGCGAAAGCGGCTTCATCGTGGAGCCCACAGTTGAAGGCATTGCCGAGGCTATCGAAAAGCTGTTCCGCATGTCGGATGCCGAACGGGCTGCGATGGGAGAGCGCGCTGCCGCTGCAATCGCGGATTGGGGGCCCGAACGCTTCGGCAAGAACATGGCGAATGCCGCGCAGGCTGCGCTTAAGCATTCGAGGCGCCGGAAACTGGGCCTGCTCGACCGGATCATTCTCGACAAGCTATCCGAACGCAAAATCGATGCCGTCTCCTGAATCGACGGCACGGGATCGCGATCCAGCGGAGTTTTCGCTGGGGATCGTCACCGGTAGTATCTCGCGGCTCGCGGGCGGTCTGTTCCATTCGGTCCGGCAATCGGCGCTGCAGCTTAATCGGGCTGGCATAGACGTCAGCGTCTATGCTCCATCGGACAGTGAAAGTGCACAGGATGAAGGTGCCTGGACACCGATCAAGCCGCACGTCTTTGAAAGGGGGGCGCCCGCTTCTCTCGCTTATTCGCGCGGGATGAAAGAAGCCGTTCTGGCGGGAGGACATGACGTTCTCCACCTTCACGGAATCTGGCAGTATCCCTCGGTGATCGCATCAGACTGGCGGCGCAAGACGGGCGGGCCGGTGATGATTTCTCCGCGAGGGATGCTCGATCCGTGGGCGCTGCAACACGCGGGTTGGAAGAAGAGGATCGTCGGCTGGCTGTTCGAAAACGATAATCTGCGCCACGCGCACTGCATGCATGCGCTCAACGAGTCGGAGGCGGCATCGATGCGCGCTTTCGGCCTTACCAATCCCATCGCCATCATTCCGAACGGCACGCATATTCCCGATCTGGATGTGCGCCGTGCCCGGCCGGACTGGTTGCCCGAAGACGGTCGCAAGACACTGCTGTTCATCGGCCGCATCCACCAGAAAAAGGGCATCGTCGAACTGATCGAGGCTTGGGGAATGCTGCGCGAGACGCATCCCGAACTCGCTGCGAATTGGCGGATTGCCATCGCTGGTTGGGACGATGGCGGCCACCTCGCGGAAGTGGAGCGCGCGATTACTCGAACAGGCCTCGTCTCCGATGAAGTCGTATTGCCGGGACCTTTGCATGGCGATGGCAAGGACAATGCCTTGGCGCATGCCGATGCCTTTGTGCTGCCTTCGAAGTCGGAAGGCCTGCCCATGTCCATCCTCGAAGCATGGTCGTGGGGATTGCCGACCTTGATGACGCAGGAGTGCAATCTCCCAGAAGGATTCGATCAGAAGGCGGCATTGGAAATCCCGCAGACGGCAGAAGAACTTGCATCCAAGCTTGCCGAACATCTGGCGTCGGGCCATCTGGCCGAGACCGGACGCAATGCGCGCATTCTTGCCGAGCAGCGGTTCGGCTGGGCGAGCATCGCCTCACAGCATATCGCAGTTTATCGATGGATGCTGGGCAAGGCCGCCAAGCCCGAATGCGTCAGGCTGGATTGACCTTTACCCTATTCGTTGCCAACGCCGCGGACCTGCAAGGCGTTAAATTGCCTGACAATGGTGAGCGGCCGTGTGGCCAGAGGGATCACTTCGTGTGAAAGATAGCGGACGCAACAAGATCCAGACGCTGGAATTGGGGCGCGGTGTGGCGGCGCTTGGTGTTGTCGTTTTTCACGCCGCCTACGCCATGCCTGCGGACGATCTCGCGCCGCTGCTGGAGCGTTTTTTCCTCGCCGGTCAGACCGGTATCTATTTCTTCTTCGTGCTGTCCGGCTTTGTCATGTTTTGGGTGCATGAGAAGGATTTTGGCAGACCCGAGCAGGCACCGAAATATATCCTGAAACGGATCAATCGCATTTATCCGATCTATTGGGCGATATTGATACCGATGCTGCTGGCGTATCAAATCCTGCCGCAGCTGGGATTGCCAGAGTTCCGCGAGGCGGGAACGATCGTGAGCGCTTTCCTGCTTGCAGGGGACATCAATCCAACTCCGCTCACCGTGGCGTGGACCCTGTTTCACGAAATGCTTTTCTACGTGATCTTCGGGGTCGTCATCCTTTCCAGGCGATGGGGCGGGGCGCTCTTCATCATCTGGATGGTGGCTTGCCTCGCAAACATCTGGATGGGGATCGAATTCTATCCGCTCTCGCCGGTCAACATCCTGTTTGCATTCGGTGCAGCAGCGGCGTGGATTGTTCGCAATCGTTCCATCGCGAGCCGGACCTGGCTCTGGAGCGGGATCGCTTTGTTTGTGGCCACTGTGCTTTTCACCGATGCTTTCCACATGGGAACTCTCGGGATTATCTTGGTGGGCACGGCATCGACGATGATAATCGCTGGCTCTGCGGCGCTGGAATTGCGGGGGACCTTGGAACTGGGCCGGCCCTGGGTCACATTGGGAGCAGTTTCCTACGTGCTTTACCTTGTTCATGGGCCCGTCATTTCAGCTTTGGCAATCGCGGCGGAAAGCGTCGCGGTGCCCCTGAATAGATTTGCATTCATCGCGATTTGCATAGTAGCGAGCCTGCTCGTGTCCTATGTGGTTCACAGGCTTCTCGAACGACCAATGCTGAAGCTGGGCGGAGCGGCCATCCGGTCATGGGATGAGCGTAGGGCTGTTTCGGGTGCGTGACATCCACGGATCGAATTGACAGGATAGACCGAAAACAATGAGTTTTGCCCTGTTCCTGCTCCTCGCGACGGCGCTCGTGATGTTCTCTTTCGGCGTCCTGCGCATCAGGAAAATCCTGACGCTGCCGGTTGTGGTGGCGTATCTATATCTGGCATTTTTTGTTCCCCAGGCCCTGCACTTGGAGCGCGATGTCTACGGGCCCTGGCTCAACGCCGATTTTCTCTTCCTCTATATGACGGCTGCTCTGATCGCGCTCGCGCTCGGGTTTTATGTGACATCCTCCGGTTTGCTTGGAGGGCCAGCCGAGCAGCGCCGCAAGACCACCGCATTCGAGCGCTGGCGCTTGCCCGGCAACGTGAGTGCGCCGATGAACAAATACGAGCAGAAACTGCTAGCCGGAGCCATTGTGCTTTGGCTGATCGGGGCGGTGGCGAACTATCAGCTGAGCGCCACAGACACATCCGAACTCGGCAATATGTGGACGGGGGTTGCGACGCTCTGGTTTCTGCTCGGCCAGTCGACCTTTTTCTCGCTGGCAATCGCTGCTCTGCTTTACGCGAGGACGGGGAGGAAAGTTTATCTCATCATCGGCTTGCTTACGCTGAGTGCTGTTCTCATCGGCTTTGGCGGCAATGTGAAACGCCATATGATTGCCGAAACACTCATTATCCTCGGTGGCAGCATATTCTTCGTGTTCAACTGGCGCCCCCCACGCGTGGCGGTCTTTGCAATTTGCTTCCTTGGCATGGTGCTGTTGCATCAGGTGGGTGACGTGCGCGCCTATATCCAGCGCGGAGAGGGGACCGTCGTCAGCGCTTTCGTGGAAGGCGTTCCTTTTGAACGTTTCTCCTATTTCCAAGCCGATGACGCACCCGAGCTGTCCATCGCTGCGCTCGATATTCATTATGCCCGCGAGCAGGATGTGGCTGAGGGCCCCGTCGAGCTCTGGAACGATCTGGTCCTGCGCTATGTCCCTGCCTTCGCACTTGGCCGCGATTTCAAGGATTCGCTCATGATGGAGCATGAGTTGGCGCAGGAGGGCATGGATTACGAAATGTATGCCACGCCGGGCATCACGCACACCGGCTTTTCCGACACATTCCGCTCATTCAGCTACTTTGGCGTTCTGGTATTCGGCCTGATCGGGATGCTGTTTGGATGGCTTTGGAAACATGCACTCGCGGGCGCATTCTGGGCGCAGTTCTATTATCTTATCCTGCTGAACGATGCGCTTGTTGCATTCACCCAGTCTTCTGCCCGCTTCCTTTCAGGGCTGCCTTTCATACTGGCCGTAACTCTGCCTTTCATCTGGCGATTTGGGCAGAAGGTCTACCATACGCGGCAAGCTCGTCGGAGGGCGCACGAGACTGCAGATCGACCGCCTGCGACGGGGCGTCCGGCATAGTTGCTCGAGTATAGCGCGAAGGGCTGAGGGCCGGTTCCATCGGGGTTGAAAGCTCCTGCGAAATCCGCCAATGCGTCGGCGCGCTCCGAGACGAGCACCTTCCTGAATTCCAATTGGCTACTTGGCGGAAATGACTGCGAACTCTGATATTCTGCCCGTCACCGTAGCTGTTCCCGTCAAGAACGAGGAAGCGAACCTGGCCAAATGCCTCGAGCGGCTGGGCCGGTTTGCCGAAATCGTAGTCATTGATAGCGGCTCGAGCGACCGGACGACCGAGATCGCGCACGAATTTGGCGCGCGGGTGGTCGATTTCCAGTGGGACGGCAAATTCCCGAAAAAGCGCAACTGGTTCCTGATGAACGATCCGCCGCAGCAGGACTGGGTCCTGTTCCTTGATGCGGACGAGTTCATCGATGACGCGTTCTGCGATGAGCTGGCGCGCACCCTGCCAAATACCGGCAAGAGCGGCTTCTGGATCCAGTACGACAATTACTTCCTCGGCAAGCAGATGAAGCACGGTCTCGCTCAGCGCAAACTGGCGCTGCTGCGCACCGGCAAGGCGCTGTTCGAGCGGATCGATGAAGACGGCTGGAGCACGCTGGATATGGAAATCCACGAGCATCCCATCGTCGAAGGCGAGGTGGGCGAAATCACCGCGCGCATCGATCACCGCGATTTCAAGCCGCTCGATACATTCATCGCCAAGCATCTGGAATACGCAAAATGGGAAGCGCGGCGCTACGCGCTTGTGGAGCAGGACTCCGAGCTGTGGGAACGGTTCACACCGCGCCAGCAGTTCAAATACCGGCACCTGGCCAAATGGTGGTATCCGGCTTTCTATTTCCTTTTCACCTACGTCGCCAAAGGCGGTTTCCTCGACGGTGGCACAGGCTTCCACTACGCGGCGTACAAGACTTGGTATTTTCACACGATTCGGCTGTTGATCAGGCAACAGCAATCGGCATGATCGACATGCGATTTTGATAGGAGTTTCTGGTGGCCCGACTTTACGACAGCCGCAAACGTATTCTGATTACCGGCGGCGCCGGCTTCCTGGGCTCGCACCTCACTGATCGGCTGCTCGATCAGGGGCACGAAATCATCTGTGCCGACAATCTGTTCACCGGCACCAAGCGCAATATCGAGCATCTGCACAATCACCCGCGCTTTGAGTTCATGCGCCATGATGTGACGTTCCCGCTCTATGTGGAAGTGGACGAGATCTACAATCTCGCCTGCCCGGCAAGCCCGATCCACTACCAGCATGACCCCGTCGCGACGACGAAGACGAGTGTGCACGGCGCGATCAACATGCTCGGCCTTGCAAAGCGTTTGGGCGCAAAGATTTTCCAGGCTTCCACCAGCGAGGTATACGGCGATCCGCATGTCCACCCGCAGCCCGAAGAGTACTGGGGCAACGTCAATCCCATCGGCACGCGCTCCTGCTATGACGAAGGCAAGCGCTGCGCCGAAACGCTGTTCTTCGATTATCACCGTCAGCATGATCTGAAGATCAAGGTTGCGCGCATCTTCAACACCTACGGCCCGCGCATGCACCATGCAGACGGCCGCGTGGTGTCGAACTTCATCGTGCAGGCGTTGCTGGGCGAAAATATCACCATCTATGGCGATGGATCGCAGACGCGCTCCTTCTGCTATGTCGACGACCTCGTCGAAGGTTTCATCCGCCTCATGGAAACGCAAGACGATGTGACCGGTCCGATCAATCTCGGCAATCCGGGCGAATTCACGATCAAGGAACTGGCGGAAAAGGTTATCGCCATGACCGACTCGGGCTCCAAACTCGAATTCCTCGACCTGCCGTCGGACGATCCCAAGCAGCGCAAGCCGGTGATCGAAAAGGCCAAGGAAAAGCTCGACTGGGAGCCGAAAGTCTCGCTCGACGAAGGTCTGGAAAAGACCATCGCCTATTTCCGCGAACGACTGCCGGAATTGCAGAGCTGAGGTTTTGGGCTGAGAGGAGCTCCCGGGCTATCGCTTGGGAGTTTTTCGGCCAAAGCCATCCACCGGATGGCTTTGCGTCACGAAAAACTGGTCGGGGAGAGAGGATTCGAACCTCCGGCCCCTGCCTCCCGAAAACACGTCTCTAAATGCTAAGCCATTGAAAAAATTGGAGTGGATTTGGGGAAAATCGCATTGAATGGCATCTAATTAGGTTCAATTTACCAAAAAAGGTTCAAGTTGAACCTCCGACCCCTGTCTTTCTGGTGGGTGACGTGGCGACATTCTTTCGTGCTGCGGCATCAAAACACAGAAGCCGCTTCTGATGTCGCGCACGGCGTTTCGATGAGAAATCCGTAGGCGCAATTCTACCTGTTGGGATGCAACTGGATAACGTTGTCCGCGCTGGAAATTGGGGCTGATGGATTTAACTCAATACCCGTGAGCTGTACCAGCATTTCACGCTTCAATCCCGCTTTCATTCCAACTGACAGAACACCGCCAGGGATCGCTTCATCAAGCGCGTCGATGACCTTGGGAAGCAGTTCTGGATATTCGAGGGGTAGCGACCCGTCATTATCAAACTTCTCGACCTTCGATTGGCCCGTTTTACGCAAGTAGATATTTGCGGTTCGATATTGAGCGGGGGTCAGGATCCTCAAATCAAATGCGCGTCGCACAATCGCGCTCACCGACATTCGCCATCTCAATTTCAACTTGTACAAAGCCTGCCAGTCGATCCTCTTTCCTCTCGGGAATTCACGGAGGACTGCTCCGCGTGGGAATAAGAACGCTCCTGCAAATCTGTGCGCTTCCTTCTCAGTCGCTTGGTCACCAGTCTGAATTCCACGATGCATGATCAAATGCCCACATTCATGGGCGAGATCGAAGCGCTGCCGAAAAAGGCTCTGCTTTAGAGAACTCCTAACAATGATCGGTCGGCGCCGGTCCATCGAGAAGGCATCAACCTTCTCGGACAAATCTTCGAAATATGTAACGACCGCGCCGGCATTCTCGACGACGCGCATCATATTCTTGATCGGGCCGGTCGAGCCCAACTTCCAATGGATTCTTGCGGCCTCGGCGGCTTGCTCGATTTCTTCGAAATTCGAAACGGGAATGTCAGGGAAGTCGACTGTCGGGAGGCTTAGAACTCCCTCGATCGACGCTACCAACTTATCCAAGAGAGTGCCGCGCGCCAGCACCTGGCTCGTGACATATGCGGGGCGAGAACTGAGGCCACGGAAATGGCACTGTTCCGGGCGCACGGTCGATGGGACCAAATCAGCAAAGAAATCCTCAGTTACGCCGAGCGCCTCAGCGAGAATCTCGACATGCTCTGTGGACGCGGATCTCGAGCCATTCTCCAGCTGATGAATAAACTGACGAGAGGTCGCAATCCTCTCAGCCACTTCTTCTAGAGACAACCCGTGCGCAAGCCGGGCGAGTCTAAGCTGCTCGCCGGCGAACTCCATTTGTGTTTTCATTGTTACCTACAGTACTCTCACACTCGGTGGCTATTGCCATCTCTAATCGTTCGTGCCGTCCTTCCTCTCTTTTCGGGCAACTTCCACTGTCGGTGCAGCCAGATCGACACCATCGTCGACTTCGACGTCCAGCGGGCTCACCTTGCTCACGGACTGATCCAAAGGGATTTGCCAGGTCAGCATCGGGGTATCGCCTACAAGAACGACAAACGATATTGCTTCGATCGATCCGTCAAAATCGGTCTCGACGGCGAAGCGATAAAGGGGACGGCCGGACAATCTTGAAAGCTCTTCATCCGAAAAGAGTGCACCCTGCTTAATTTCATCAAACGACTGCCGAAGTGTCCGCTGGTTGGGATCGTCAGGTTTGCCGCGATAAAAGCGCGCAGGAACACCGCCGATGCTGAATACAAATTCCATTGAGGAATTGAGAATATTGAGCCACTCGTGATCTTCAGCGGCCGTCGCTATTTCATGGCACTGAAAAGCGAAGGCCTCGCATCCTACTGTCCATCCAGTACAGCCGAACCGAGGAGCAAAGCGATCAAGGGCGTTGTCGCGCCCCATCTGAATCAGCTTCGCGACAGTACTCAGGCGGTCTTCAGTTAGTGCAGGGTGGTGTTCCCAAGGCGTCATAAGGCATCTCCGGTCTAGACTGCCTAGAAAGTGCATTTCGTATAAAATGTCAAGCAGAAGCCAGATTTGTCAACAGATCTAACCGGCATCGTTCTCCGGGAAAGGATGGGGGGCACGCACAGATTAGGCCTCCTCGGAAGATCGGGGTTCAAATTGTGGCTCCGACCCCTGTCTTTCTTGGGGGTTAAGTAATTGAAATTGCTGGTCGGGGAGAGAGGATTCGAACCTCCGGCCCCTGCCTCCCGAAGACAGTGCTCTACCAGGCTGAGCTACTCCCCGACCGGATGCGTTGCGGAGGCGAACCCCCGCGAGGCAGAGGCGGCCCTATAGGAGGAGTGGCGAGTGCTGGCAAGCCCGCTTTCGCCGCGCCAGCCAATGGCCCGGTGATTGGTCTTTTCACTTGACGGTAAGGCCTATGCTGCCATTGCGCCGCCACGCATGCGATGCCACTAACCATCGCGCACAGCATCGAATGTTCAAGGGGCAGTAATGCGGGTTCTCATCACCGGAGCGGCAGGCTTTATCGGGGCGGCTTTGGTCGATGCCCTGCTGGCGCGCGGTGACAGCGTGATCGGGCTAGATGACTGCAATGCCTATTACGATCCGCAGCTGAAGGCAGACCGGATCTCCCGTCTCGAAGGACGGGGAGGGGACTTCACGTTCCACAAGGTCAATTTTGCCGACATGGCAGCGCTCTCTGCGGCGCTTGATGGCGAGAGTTTCGACGCGATCGTTCACTTGGGTGCGCAGGCGGGCGTCCGCTATTCGATCGAGAATCCGGCGGCTTACGTCCAGTCCAATGTCGTGGGCCATGCCAACATGCTGGAGATCGCGCGCCACCGCGAGGTAGAGCATATGGTCTATGCCAGCTCCTCCAGCGTTTATGGCGGAAACGACAAATTGCCTTTCAGCGTCGATGACCGCGCGGATCATCCCGTCAGCCTCTACGCCGCGACCAAGCGGGCGGATGAGATGATGAGCGAAAGCTACGCCCATCTCTACCGCATCCCTCTAACCGGCCTGCGCTTCTTCACCGTCTATGGCCCGTGGGGCCGCCCTGACATGGCGATGTGGATTTTCACGAAGAAGATCCTCGCCGGCGAACCCATCCCGGTTTTCAACAAAGGCGAGATGTGGCGCGATTTCACTTACATCGAGGATATCGTCGCAGGCGTTGTTGCAGCGCTCGACAATCCGCCTGCCGATGATGGCAATGTGAAAGCGGGTGGATCTTCGAAGCCACACGCGCTCTACAACATCGGCAACAATCGCTCCGAAAAGCTGACCCGCGTGATCGAGCTTTTGGGCGAGGCATGTGGCCGCGAAGTGCAGATCGACTGGCAACCGATGCAAAAGGGCGATGTGCAGCGGACCTATGCCGATATCGAAGCGATCGAGCGCGATCTGGGCTATGCGCCCAGCACCACAATCGACGAAGGCGTGCCGCGTTTTGTCGACTGGTATCGTCACTATACGGGCGAATGAAGCGCCCATGACAGTGACGGCGACAGTGGCGCGGCGCATCGCGCTTTGCTAGCCCACCGGCATGAGTGATTCCTCGCGCCACCCGGAATGGCAATATCTCGATCTCATGCGCCATATCTGGGAGCATGGGGACAAGCGGATTGACCGCACGGGCGTGGGCACGCGCTCCGTTTTCGGAACAATGCTGCGCTTCGATCTGGGCGATGATCGCATCCCGCTGCTCACCACCAAACGCGTGTTCTGGAAGGCCGCCGTGCGCGAGATGCTGTGGTTCCTGACAGGCGACACGAACATCCGGCCGCTGCTGCAGCAAGGCGTGCGCATCTGGTCTGACTGGCCACTCGCCAAATACCGCCAGAAAAGCGGCGAGGATATTTCGCAGGAAGACTTCGAAAAGCGCATTGTCGAGGACGAGGCCTTTGCCGCCAATTGGGGCGATCTGGGGCCGGTCTATGGCAAGCAGTGGGTCGACTGGCCGACTTACGAATACGGAGCGGATGGCAAATACACCAAGGGCCCCGGCATCAATCAGGTCGCCGAAGTGGTCGAAAGCCTCAAGAGCAATCCGGGCAGTCGCCGTCACATCATCGAAGGGTGGAACGTCGCGGAGCTCGCCCGGATGGCGCTGCCGCCCTGTCACAAGACCTATCAGTTCCACGTCGCGGGTGAGGGCGATCAGGCGCGGCTGAATTGCCTGCTGTACCAGCGCAGCTGCGATGTCGCTCTTGGCCTGCCGTTCAACCTGGTTGGCGCGGCGGTGCTCACCCGCATGATGGCGGCGCAAACGGGCCTGCAACCCGGCGAACTGGTGTGGAGCGGAGGGGATACCCACCTCTATCTCAACCATACGGAGCTGGTCGAAGAACAGCTGACGCGGGAACCGGCGGGGACGCCGCGCCTTACTTTGTTGAGGAAGCCGCCGACGATTTTCGATTATCGTTTCGAAGACTTCGAAGTGAGCGATTACGAGCCACAGGGCATCCTGCGCGCACCGGTGGCGGTCTAACGTGATTGCGGCGGATTGACGGTTTCAGGCGAAACTAATATAAATGCGCCGCAGTAAAACATTCTAACGCGCGGGCTTCAGGGCACGCGGTGCTTTTTGGGAGAGCAGCATGGCCAAAGCCGGCGACAAAGAGGGCAGCAACCGCCCTGCGCTAGCGCTCCATGTGCCGGAGCCGAAATACCGGCCCGGCGACAAAGTCGATTTCAGCCATATCCAGGTGCCGGAAGCAGGCGCGGCACCGCGTCCTGATGAGGCGTGCGAGGCGAAAGAAACCTATCCGCTGTGCGATGATCTCATCCGTGTTCTGGGTGATGATGACAAGGCGCACGGGCCTTGGGATCCGCGGCTTGATGCCGATACGCTTCGCCGCATGCTGCGCGAAATGGCGCTGACCCGCGCTTTCGACACGCGCATGTATCGCGCCCAGCGGCAGGGCAAAACCAGCTTCTACATGAAGTGTACGGGTGAAGAGGCGACCAGCGTCTGCGCCACCCATGCTCTTGCCGGGGATGACATGATTTTCCCCAGCTACCGCCAGCAGGGCTGCCTGATCGCGCGCGGTTATGAGCCTGAGGAGATGATCAACCAGATCTATTCCAACAAGGCCGACAAGCTGAAGGGCCGCCAGCTGCCGATCATGTACTGCTCGAAGCGGCTCAGCTTCTTCACGATCAGCGGCAACCTTGCGACCCAGCTTCCGCAGGCGACCGGCTTTGCGATGGCGAGCGCTAGCAAGGGCGATTCGCGTATCGCTGCCACTTGGGTGGGTGAGGGCAGCACGGCGGAAGGCGACTTCCACTCCGCGCTGACTTTCGCGACCGTCTACAACGCGCCGGTCATTTTCAACGTCATCAACAACCAGTGGGCGATTTCGTCCTTCTCCGGCTTTGCGGGTGCCGAGCGGGCAACGTTCGCCGCGCGCGCCATCGGCTATGGCATGGCGGGCCTGCGGGTGGACGGCAACGATCCGCTCGCCGTTTATGCTGCCGAACGCTGGGCAGCGGACCGCGCTCGCGCCAATGGCGGGCCGACGCTGATCGAGCACTTTACCTACCGCGCCGAGGGACATTCGACGTCGGACGACCCAAGCCAATATCGCTCCGCCGAAGAGCGTGACGAATGGCCGATGGGCGACCCGGTCATGCGGCTCAAGAACCACCTCATTGCTCTTGGCGAATGGTCTGAGGAGCAGCAGGAAGAGCAGGACGCAGAACTCGATAACATGGTGAAGCAGGCGCAGAAGGATGCCGAAAAGAACGGTATCCTCGGCCACGGCCTGCACCACCCGTTCCACACCATGTTCGAAGATGTCTTCGAGGAACTGCCCTGGCATCTGGAAGAGCAGGCCGATCAGGCGATCCGCGAGAGGCAGATCAAATTCCCGGAGGATCCGGCAGAATGAGGCTCGCGCTATCGCGCCGGATGTTTATGGCGGCGGCATTGGCTGCGCCCCTCGCTTTGCATCTTCCAGTGGAGGCGAGCACGGGCGGCCAAGGGTCGCAGGTTATCGAGCTGCCACTCGGTGATGACCGTGCGGTGCCTCTTACCATCTGGGAACCCGAAGCTGCGCAAGGTGTCGCGCTCTTTTCGCATGGGTATAATAGCTGGCCGACCGCGTACGACGCCCTTGCACAGCGACTGAGTTCTTTGGGCTACGTCGTTCTTGCACCCTTGCATCCGGATTCCTTGCGTTCGGAGCAAGCCGGCCAGATTTCTCCGCAGGACAGTTTCCGCGCGCGGCTAGAGAACATGGCGGCCACTTCGGCCTTTGCAGCGACGCAATTCCCGGACTTACCGGTTATCGCGGCAGGTCATAGTTTCGGAAGCCTCGACGCGATGCTGCTTGGCGGTGCATCTGCCGGAGGCGCCCGATTGCGCGATACGCGTGTCACTGCCGTGCTCGGTTTTTCTAGCCCGGGGCTGGTGCCGGGGCTGATTGACGCGAGCAGCTTTGTCGGGATTGACGTGCCGATGCTCCTTATTTCTGGTACCCAGGACACGGTACCCGGACTGGTCGATGACGCAGAGCAACACCTTGTTCCTGTTCAACAAAGCGGAACGGCGGCATGGGGCCTCGTTCTCGAGGGCGCATCTCATGATTTTGCCGCAGACGATGCAATGCTCGGGCGCGCATGGCCCGTTGTGAGCGCTTTCCTTGGTTCGCAAGGTCAGCCAGACCCGAGCGCAGGTTTGGTCGGAATTTCTCTGGCTGCCGGTGATCGAATGATACTGAGTGAAGGAGCGGAGCGATGAGCGACGCGATAACCCAAGAACAGGACGGCGCTGCTTCGCATACCGAAGCCAGCGAAGCCGGCGAAACCAAACACATGAACATGATCGAGGCGATCAATTCCGCGCTCGACGTCATGCTGGACCGCGATGACAACGTCACCCTGCTGGGCGAGGACATCGGTTATTTCGGCGGCGTGTTCCGCTGCACTGCCGGCCTGCAGGAAAAATACGGCAAGACCCGCGTGTTCGATACGCCGATTTCCGAATGCGGCATTATCGGTGTCGCGGTGGGAATGGGGGCCTATGGCCTGCGCCCGGTGCCCGAAATCCAGTTCGCCGATTACATCTATCCCGGGCTTGACCAGCTGATTTCCGAAGCGGCGCGCTTGCGCTACCGCTCGGCGGGTGAGTTCATCGCCCCGATGACGGTGCGCAGCCCGTTTGGCGGCGGTATTTTCGGCGGACAGACGCACTCGCAAAGTCCCGAAGCGATCTTCACCCATGTCTCCGGCCTGAAAACAGTAATTCCCGCGACGCCCTACGACGCGAAGGGCCTGCTGATCAGCTGTATCGAAGACAATGATCCGGTGATCTTCTTCGAGCCGAAGCGTATCTATAACGGCCCGTTCAACGGCTATTACGACAAGCCCGCCAAGAGCTGGAAAGAACATCCTGAGGCGCAGGTGCCGGAGGGGTATTACAAGATCCCGCTCGGCAAGGCGCGGCAGGTGACCGACGGCGACCAGCTTACCATTCTCGCCTATGGCACGATGGTGCATGTGGTGGAGAGCGTGTGCCGGGAAAAGGGCGTTGAGGCTGAAATCCTCGATCTGCGCACTCTCGTTCCGCTCGATATCGAAGCGATCGAAGCATCCATCGAACGCACCGGCCGCTGCCTGATCGTGCATGAGGCGACGCGCACATCCGGCTTCGGCGCAGAGCTTTCCGCGCTGGTGACAGAGCGTTGCTTTTACCACCTCGAGGCTCCGGTCGAACGCGTCACCGGCTTCGACACACCCTATCCGCACAGCCTCGAATGGGCGTATTTCCCCGGTCCCGTCCGCATTGGCGAGGCCATCGACAAGATTTTGCAGGACTGATCACCATGGCACGTTACTCGCACCCCATGCCCGACATCGGTGAAGGCATCACCGAAGCGGAAATCGTCACCTGGCAAAAGCAGGTCGGCGACCGTGTCGAGGAAGACGAAGAAGTCGTCGACATGATGACCGACAAGGCCACCGTGCCGCTGGAAAGCCCGGTGACCGGCAAGCTCGTCGAGATCGCTGGCGAAGCTGGCGACATGGTCGCCATCGGCAGCCCGATCTTCGTGATCGAAGTCGAAGGCGAAGTGCCTGACGATGTGGCTGAAGAGGCAGAAGCTGCCGAAGCTGCGCCTGCGCCGAAGGACGAAGAAGTCGAAAAGCGCATCGAAGTCGAAAATCCCGATCCGTCTGACCAAGAAGATGCGGCGAAGGCGGCTCCCGAAGAACCCACACCCGCTCGTCCTGAGCCTGTCGAAGGGCGAAAAGACGAAACGTCGGAATATCGCGCTTCGACAAGCTCAGCACGAACGGACTCCGGCGATAGTTCCAAGGTCCTCGCCACTCCCGCCGTGCGGAAGCGCGCACGCGACATGGGTATCGATCTCGCGCAGGTGAAAGCGGCTGAGGACGGCCGTGTGCGCCATGCCGATCTCGACGCCTTCATTTCCTATTCGGGCGGCTATGCCGGAGCCGGAAAGGCGCGTGCGGACGAGGAAATCAAAGTCATCGGCCTGCGCAAGCGCATCGCCGAGAACATGGCAGCAGCCAAGCGCAACATTCCGCACTTCACCTATGTTGAGGAATGCGATGTGACCGAGCTGGAGCGCACCCGCGCGCAGCTCAATGACAATCGCGGGGACAAGCCCAAGCTCACCATGCTCCCGCTGCTGATCACCGCGATCTGCAAGGTGCTGCCCGATTTCCCAATGATCAACGCCCGCTTCGATGACGAGGCGAAGGTGGTGACGCGCCACGGCAGTGTGCATCTGGGCATGGCGACGATGACCGATAACGGCTTGATGGTCCCTGTCATTCGCGATGCGCAGGGCAAGAACCTGTACCAGCTCGCCAATGACATCCAGCGCCTCGCCAACGCCGCGCGCGATGGCAGCGCGAAGTCGGAAGAGCTTTCCGGCTCGACGCTGACAATTACGTCGCTCGGCCCTTTGGGCGGTGTTGCGACAACGCCGGTCATCAATCGGCCGGAAGTCGCTATCATCGGCCCGAATCGCATCGTCGAACGCCCGATGTTCGTGACCCAGCCTGACGGCAGCGAGCGGGTGGAAAAGCGCAAGCTTATGAACATTTCGATCAGCTGCGATCACCGGGTTGTCGATGGCTATGACGCCGCTGCATTCGTGCAGGAAGTGAAGAAAATGATCGAGGCCCCGGCACGCATTCTGGCGGGCTGAGGCCATCGGATAAAAAGAGTTCAAAAAGGCGCGCAAGGTGTGTTGACAGCCAATCGGCCCTCAACTAGATGCGCGTCTCCCAAGAGGCGCTAGCCGCTTAAATGCGCGGGTGTAGCTCAGTTGGTTAGAGTATCGGCCTGTCACGCCGAGGGTCGCGGGTTCGAGTCCCGTCACTCGCGCCACTTGGGACATTTCTTCAAAGCGATGGAAATTCAGCTCGGGCCTTGCGCCTGCGCGATGCTTTGCGCACAGCTTTGCGTATGAGTGATTTCACATTCCACTACGGCCCACAGGTCACGTCTGGCATCGGCGCAAGCGGCGATCTCGCACCGCTTTTGCCCGATGGACCGGTACTGTTTGTGACCGACGCGAATTTGCGCGCGATTGGCCTGACGGATGCGGCTCTGGCTGGGCTGGCCGAACGCGATGTTGTGATATTTGATGACGTGCAGGAGGACCCGCATGAAGCGAGCGTTCTCGGTGCGCTCGAACTGGCGCGCGAAGCGGGGACGCAGTCTGTCGTCGGGTTTGGCGGTGGTTCGCCAATGGATGTCGCCAAGGCGGCGGCCTATCTGCTCGGCAGCGGGGATGACATCGCGGATATCTACGGCGTCGGAATGGCTGAGGGGCAGGGCGCTCCACTGGTGCTCGTGCCGACGACTGCGGGCACCGGCTCCGAAGCCACGAATATTGCCATCCTCACGGTGGGTGAGACGCAGAAGAAGGGCATCGTCAGCAATGCGCTCTATGCGACTCATGCCGTGCTCGATGCGAGCCTTACCACCGGCCTGCCGCGCCATGTGACAGGGGCGACCGGTGTGGATGCGATGGTGCATGCGATCGAGGCCTATACGACCAGGCGGCTCAAGAACCCGATCTCGGATGCATTGGCGAAAGAGGCGCTGCGGCTGCTGTCCGCCAGTCTCATCACCGCGTGCGAGGAGCCGGATAATCTGGAAGTGCGCGACGCCATGCTCCGTGGTAGCTATCTGGCGGGTGTGGCCTTTTCCAATGCGCCCTGTGCTGGCGTCCATGCGCTCGCCTATCCGCTTGGCGGGCATTTCCATGTGCCACACGGCCTCTCCAACGCGCTGATGCTGCCGCAGGTGCTCGCCCATACCATGCCTGCCGCGCGCGAGCTTTATGCAGAACTGGCCGAAGTGGTAGACCCGACACTGGCGAGCCTCGGTACGCAGGCGAAAGCGCAGGGCTTTGTGGAGGCCATGCGCGATCTGGCGATTGCGGCGGGCCTTTCGCCGCGCCTTGCCGATGTTGGCATAAGCCAAGGGGATCTCGATCTGCTGGCCGATGAAGCCATGCTGCAAACCCGCCTGCTGCAGAACAATATGATCGACATCACCCGCGATGATGCGCGGCGGATGTATGAGGCTGCACTATGAGCGAGACACGCCCCGATCCGCGCGGACGCGATGCCTATTCCGTCTGGCGCAAGATCCCCACGCGATGGGCGGACAATGATGTATATGGCCACGTCAACAATGTCACCTATTACGCGTGGTTCGACACGGCGGTGAATGCGGCGCTGGTGGAGCGCGGCCTGCTCGATATCGAAAACTCCGACATGATCGGCCTCGTGGTGGAAACGCAGTGCCGCTACTTCGCGCCGCTAGCCTTTCCGCAGACTGTCGAGGCGGGTGTGCGGGTCGCGCGGCTCGGGTCATCCAGCGTGCGGTACGAAGTGGGAATTTTCGCTGAAGGCAGCGACAAACCGGCAGCCGAGGGGCACTTCATCCATGTTTATGTCGATCGCGAGACGCGTCGGCCCGTGGCTTTGCCGGAGGATTGGCGCGCCGAACTGGAGCGCTGGAGCTAGCGCTTTTCGCCCCAATTGCCGGTTTCCATCCAGATGAGGAAATTGCGCAGGGGTAAGAGCCAGATCAGGCCCAGAATGATGTAGATCAACGCCTGCACCAGGCCCGGCCAGCTACCGATAATATCGGGCGCATAGCGGGCGATGACGATGCCGTAGATCATCAGCGCTGCAAACAGGCCGAGGATGCCGACAGGAATGCGCCAGGTGGGTTCTGTTCTCATCGCTCAAAAGGTCCGTAAATGCGGGTGGGAGTGACAATCGCAGCAAGCGGCATGTCATGCGCCTCCCGCGGCAGGCTGTCCACTTTCTGGATGTCCCACGCAAGGCCGATAGCGATCGTATCAGGATGCGTCGCAAGCCAGCGATCGTAGAACCCGCCGCCCATGCCGAGCCGCGTACCGCTTTCGGTAAAGCCGACCAGCGGCACGAACAGAACGTCAGGCGTGATTTCGGTCGCGCTCGCCTCTGGCTGCATCACACCGCCCGGGCCCTCCTCCAGATCGCTCTCGCCATAGGGATCAGTGTGGGTGTGAAACGTCATTTGCCCGTCCATCGCAGTAATGCGGGGCAGGGCGATGGTATGACCTTCTTCCATGAAGAAGCGCGCGTATCCTGCTGCAGGTGCTTCGCCGTCAGTCGCGCGATAGAGGCCGATGCTCGCGCCTTCGGGCACCATTGCCAGCACTGGCGCTGGCGGGCGGCGCATAACCAGCGCGCTTACCGCAGGCGAGAGACCGGCTGCGTGCTCGCGGCGCGCCTCGCGGAGCTCTTTGCGTCGTGCGGATTTGAAAGCGGTGATGTCGTTCACAGAGGCGCTCAATTCATCCCGCCCTCAAGTAGCGGAGCGGTAGGGCGAATAATTAAGTGGCGGAACCACCATGGGCCGTTTTCCTGGAAATCCTCTGACGCCTCAACGTCAGGTGGGCGCCATATGCACCGATGCCACAGCCGAACTGGTACACCGGGCAGGGACAGCTCCCTTGTATTTGCTTATAGCCTCAGGGATTTTCACTCCAGATCGTACCGGGCAGTCCCGCCAAGCCCTATCTAGGGTGCGCTCGCGCCAGTCTCAAGCTGCATTGCGATTGTTTCGAGCCTGTCGGCCATGGCCTCGAGCTTTTCAGCGGTCTCGGCATCCGCGGCAGGCGGCGCGGGGGAGGGCGTTGCAGCCTTCGCCTCGTGCAATTCATCCGCCAGCAGCAGCGAGGCGTAAAGCAGGATCCGTTCG
Organism: Aurantiacibacter sp. MUD61; assembly: GCF_027912455.1. Taxonomy (NCBI): domain Bacteria; kingdom Pseudomonadati; phylum Pseudomonadota; class Alphaproteobacteria; order Sphingomonadales; family Erythrobacteraceae; genus Aurantiacibacter; species Aurantiacibacter sp. MUD61. The sequence continues at coordinate 2,683,403 of NZ_CP115446.1, read as the reverse complement.
GGCGACTGGCCGACCAGATTGTCGAGCTCCGACAGTTTCTTATCGATCGAGGCGCCGAGCATTTCGATATGCGGCTCTTCACCTTCGGCACAGGCGATGGTGTATTTGCGACCGGCAATTTCAAGAGTGACGTTGCTCATCGTTCCAGCGTCCCGATCAGCCTGTCGATCTGCTGCAGGGCCTCGCCAGCTTCGCGCTGCAACTCGGCATAGCGGGCTTCCAGTTCGGGGTCCGATCCGGGGCCCGACGGGGGGCCGGATTCGGGCCGGGGCGCATTCGCCGCCGCTTCAATGCGCTGCGCAGCCGCATCGATACGGGCCATCGCGTTGCGCACGCGCTCGGAGAGAGAAATTGCCTCCATGAGACCGGATTAGCCCTTTATCGCGCTCCGGCAAAGCTTAAGGGGGGAAAGCTGTGAATAATCCTCACGGAAAAGTGGCGCGTTTCGGCGCTGCGGCGGGCCTCTTGCTTGACCTTGCGAGCGGCCCCCACCACACAGCCTCTAACCGAATCGCCTCCGCAAAATGGGGCGAGCGTGCAGGAGCATTTGATGAGCGACGAGCAGACCCGTTTCACCAATATGGCCAATGCCATTCGCGCCCTTTCGATGGACGCTGTGCAGGCAGCCAATTCGGGGCATCCGGGGATGCCGATGGGCATGGCCGATGTCGCGACTGTTCTCTGGTCCGATTACCTGAAATTCGATCCCGCCGCGCCCGATTGGGCAGACCGCGATCGCTTCGTGCTGAGCGCCGGGCATGGCTCCATGCTGATTTACGCGCTGCTGCACCTTTCCGGCTATGAGAGCCCCACGCTGGATGACATCAAGAATTTCCGCCAGCTGGGCAGCCCGTGTGCCGGCCACCCGGAAAACTTTCTGATCCCCGGTGTCGAAGCCACCACCGGCCCGCTGGGGCAGGGCCTCGCCATGTCGGTCGGTATGGCCATGGCGGAGCGGCATCTCAATGCCGTGTTCGGAGACGATCTGGTCGATCACAAGACCTGGGTGATCGCGGGCGACGGCTGCCTGATGGAAGGCGTCAACCATGAGGCGATCGGCCTTGCGGGCCACCTCGGCCTCGGCCGCCTGATCGTGCTGTGGGACGACAACAACATCACCATCGATGGCAAGGTCGACCTGTCATCCTCCGAAGATATCCCCGCGCGCTACGAAGCAACCGGCTGGCATGTCGCGAGCTGTGACGGCCACGATCCTGCCGATATTCGCCGCGCGATTGACGAAGCTGTGGCGGAAACCGGCAAGCCCTCGCTCGTCCGCTGCACCACGGTGATCGGCAAGGGCGCTCCGAACAAGGGCGGCACCAGTGCAGTTCACGGCGCTCCGCTGGGTGAAGACGAGATCGCTGCGGCGCGCAAGGTGCTCGGCTGGGACCACGATCCCTTCGTCATTCCGGACGATGTGCTGGCAGACTGGCGCGCCACGGGTGAGCGATCGAAAGAGGCGCATTGCGAATGGCAGGGGCGCCTCGATGCGAGCGACCACAAGGCAGAATTTGAACGCCGCATGGCGGGCGAATTGCCCAAGAACTTCAGCCTCGAAAACTACACCAAGCGCCTGATCGATGAGCCGCAGAAAGTCGCCACCCGCAAGGCGAGCGAAATGGCGCTCGACCAGATCAATGGCAAACTGCCCGAAACCATCGGTGGCAGCGCCGATCTGACCGGCTCGAACAACACCAAGGCTGGCGGCATCGGCCCAATGACCGCGCAGGATTACTCCGGCCGCTACGTCTATTACGGGATTCGCGAATTCGGCATGTCGGCGGCGATGAACGGCATGGCGCTGCATGGCGGCGTGACAGCCTATGGCGGCACGTTCCTGATATTTACCGACTATGCGCGCGGCGCGATCCGCCTGTCGGCCCTGCAGCAGTGCCCTGTGGTCTACGTGATGACGCATGACAGCATCGGCCTTGGTGAAGACGGACCGACGCACCAGCCGATCGAGCATTTGCAGAGCCTGCGCGCCATGCCCAACATCCTCGTGATGCGCCCGGCCGACGCCGTCGAGACTGCAGAATGCTGGGAAATCGCACTCCGTCAGACCGATCGCCCGACCGTCCTCGCGCTGAGCCGTCAGGGCCTGCCGCAGGTGCGCAATTCGCCCGATTACCTCGATCAGTGCTCGAAGGGTGCCTATCGCCTCAAGCGTGCAGGCAACAAGCGCCGCGTCATCCTCATCGCGACCGGCTCCGAAGTGCATCTGGCACTCGAATGCGCCGACCGCTTGGAGAAAGAGGGCGTCGGCGCCGATGTCGTCTCCATGGTCTGCACGGAGCTGTTTGACGAGCAGGATGCGGCCTACAAGGAAGACATCCTGCCCAATGTGCAGCCCGATGAAATCCTGCGCGTCAGCATCGAAGCGGGTACCACTTTCGGCTGGGAACGCTACACCATGGCGAACGGCCTCAACATCGGCATCGATCGTTTCGGGGCATCCGCCCCGGCGAGCGATCTCTTCGAAAAATTCGGACTGACCGCAGATGCGATCGTTCCGCAGATCATGAACAAAATCAACGGATAAACAGGAGCACTTTACATGACGACCAAAGTTTCGATCAACGGTTTCGGACGTATTGGCCGCCTTGTTGCGCGCGCAATCCTGGAGCGTGACGACCACGATCTCGAGCTCGTCGCGATCAACGATCTGGCGGACACAAATGCCAATGCCCTGCTGTTCGGTTTCGACAGCACGCATGGCCGCTTCCCCGGCACCGTGGAAGTCGACGGCGACAACCTCGTCATCAATGGCAAAAAAATCGCCGTCACCAGCGAGCGTGAGCCCGGCAAGCTGCCGCACGGCGACATGGGCGTCGATATCGTGCTCGAATGCACCGGCTTTTTTCAGAGCCACGATGCCGCCAAGCCGCATCTCGATGCAGGCGCCAAGCGGGTCCTGATCTCCGCCCCTGCCAAGGAAGTATCCGCCACCATCGTCTACGGCGTGAACCATGACACCCTGACCGCAGACGATGTGATCGTTTCAAACGCCAGCTGCACCACCAACTGCCTTGCCCCGGTGGCCAAGGTGCTGAACGATGCATTCGGTATCGAGCGCGGCTTCATGACCACGATCCACAGCTACACCAACGACCAGCGCATGCTGGACCAGATGCACAGCGATATGCGCCGTGCCCGCGGCGGTGCGCAGAACATGATCCCGACCACCACCGGCGCTGCCCGCGCGGTCGGCCTGGTCCTGCCCGAACTCGCCGGCAAGCTGGACGGCTCTTCGGTCCGCGTGCCGACGCCGAATGTGTCGCTGGTCGACCTCGTCTTCACGCCGAAGGGCGATGTGACGAAGGAAGCGATCAACGAAGCGCTGATGGCAGCCGCGACTGGCCCGATGAAGGGCGTGCTCGATTACACCGACAAGCCGCTCGTCAGCAGCGACTTCAACCACCACCCGGCCAGCTCCACCGTGGACAGCCTCGAAACGGCCGTTCTCGAAGGCAAGCTTGCCCGCGTGGTCAGCTGGTATGACAATGAATGGGGCTTCTCCAACCGCATGATCGACACTGCGGGCGCAATGGCGAAGTTCTTGTAAGATGGTCGAATGCCTTCCCCCTGGACGGGGGAAGGATAGGGAAGCTTACTTCTGAAAGAAGCTAGCGGACCTTGGAAGGGGGTGTTGGCTCAGCGCTTTTCACCCCCACCCAACTCCGGCTAGGCGGACAAGCCGCCAAGCCTTCGTATCCCTCCCCCGTCAAGGGGGAGGAGGGGATGATTTATGACTTTCAAAACCCTCGACGATCTGCCGCAGGATCTGTCCGGCCAGCGCGCGCTGGTGCGGGTCGATCTGAACCTGCCGATGAAAGACGGGCGGGCGACGGACCTGACCCGTGTCACGGCTGTCGCGCCCACCATCCTCGAACTCGCGGATCGCGGGGCGAAAGTGTTGCTTCTCGCACATTACGGTCGGCCCAAGGGTGAACGCCATTCGACGATGAGCCTGTCCATGGTGCAGGGCGATATCGAACGCGTGATCGACCGCGAGGTGATGTTTATCCCCGAGGTCATGGGACCGGTGGTCGAGCAATCGGTCGGCATCCTCAGCGATGGCGATATCGGCCTGCTGGAAAACACCCGGTTCTGGCCAGGCGAGGAAGCGAATGACGCTGAGTTCGCAAAAGGTATCGCTGCGAATGGCGACTTCTACGTAAATGACGCATTCTCCGCCGCCCACCGCGCCCATGCGAGCACGGAGGGTCTCGCGAAGCTGCTGCCCGCCTATGCTGGCCGCGCGATGGAGAAGGAACTGAAAGCTCTCGATGCCGCGCTCGGCACGCCCAATCCGCCGGTTGCTGCTGTCGTGGGCGGGGCGAAAGTTTCCACCAAGCTCGCCGTGCTGGAAAACCTCAGCCGCAAGGTGCAGCACCTGATCATAGGCGGCGGGATGGCAAACACTTTCCTCGCCGCCAACGGCGTGAATGTCGGCAAGAGCCTGTGTGAGCACGATCTGACCGATACGGCGCGCACAATCATGGATGCTGCGGACGAAGCGGGGTGCACGATCCACCTGCCGTATGACGTCGTGGTGGCCAAGGAATTTGCCGCCAATCCGCAGAGCCTGCGCACCTGCAATGTCCACGAAGTCGCCGAAGACGAGATGATTCTCGATGTCGGGCCGCAGGCGGTCGAAGCGCTGGGCGACGTGCTCAAGACCTGCGCCACGTTGGTCTGGAACGGCCCCTTGGGTGCCTTCGAAACGCCGCCATTCGATGAAGCAACGGTATCGCTCGCCAAGACCGCTGCCGCGCTGACCCAGGCCGGCGCGCTGGTCTCGGTGGCCGGTGGCGGTGACACCGTAGCCGCGCTTGCCCATGCGGGTGTGGCGGATGATGTGACCTATATTTCGACCGCAGGCGGCGCTTTCCTAGAATGGATGGAAGGTAAGGAACTTCCCGGCGTCGCGGCGCTGTCCGCCTGATCGGCATGACCGACACCAGGCAGCTCTTCGCGACTCCTTTCATCATCGATCGCCTGCAGAGCGAGGCGGGAATTGCCATGCTGCGCGACGCAGTGGATGCGGAGATGATGCGCGACCGGCAGGGTGTCTCGATCAGCAATATCGGCGGCTGGCATTCCAACACCAATATGCTCGATTGGGGCGGTGAAGCAGCGAAAGCGCTGGTCTTCAAGGCAATGACCATGGCGGACGAGGCGAGCGTCGACATCAAAAGCCCCGATGCAAGCCGGTTTGGCTGGCATCCGGAGCTGTGGGCCAATGTCAGCCACAAAGGTGACGCCAACCAGTATCACACCCATCCGGGCAGCTATTGGTCGGCCGTTGCCTATATCGACGATGGTTATGAAGGCGAGGAAGACCCGCAGCTGGGCGGCGAATTGCAATTGCTCGATCCGCGCAGCCCGATGGTCCAGATGGCCGCACCCGACCTGCGGATGAAAGGCGCCGATGGCGGGCCGCAAAGCCACGAAATCTCGATCCGCCCGCAAACCGGCATGATCGTGATGTTCCCCAGCTGGCTGCAACACGCCGTGCGCCCTTTCAAAGGGCAGGGCACGCGTATCTCGATCGCGATCAATTTGTCAGCGGGTCTTAAGAAGCCGCATTAAGCCTTCAGCGGTGTTCGGGATTGGGCCAGCCGGGTTTGACGCCGCGGTCCCACTCTGTGCGAACATTTCCTACAGCAGGATAGCCGCCTGCATCTTTCAGAATGCGCGCTGCGTGAAGCAGGTTGAAAGCCATGAAAGTGGTGTTTCGCTGGGTGAATTCGTTGTCGAATCCTGCGCGGCTGCCATCGTCCTGTTCATCGCCATAAGACGGGCCGGGGCCGGCCGGACCGATCCAGCCGCAATCGGCCTGTGGCGGAATGGTGAAGCCGACATGCTGCATGGAATAAAGCACGCCCATGCCGACGTGTTTGATGCCGTCCTCATTGCCGGTGACCACGCATCCGCCGACCTTGCCGTAAAAAGCGTATTGGCCCTCGTCGTTCGTCTCGCCTGAATGCGCATAAAGCTTCTCGATAAAGCTCTGCGCGATGGAGCTTTTCTCGCCGAGCCAGATCGGCGTGCCGAGAATGACAATGTCAGCTTCGAAAACATCGGGGCTCAGCTTCGGCCAATCGTCGTGGTCCCAGCCGTGTTCGGTCATGTCGGGGTAGACGCCGGGGGCGAGCCGATAATCCGTCAATCGATGCCGCTTCACGGAGACATCCTGCATCGCGAAGATCTCTTCCACGACATCGAGGAGAGTGTCGGTGTGCGATTCTTCGCCCGGTGCTTTCAGCGTGGCGTTGAATATCACCGCCTTCAGGTCGGAAAAATCGATCGCGCAACCTTCGCTTATTTCGCTCTGCTTCTTGCTGAGTGCCATGCCGTTCTCCTTCATCCTTTTGCACAGCGAGCGGCCAAGCGGTGAGTTCCCCCCAGACATGCCTTGCGCTCATCCCGCCCTCGCAATAGGAGCCTTGCCGAATACCTATGCACGTGGAGGAAAGCCCGATGAACACTGCCGAAATGACCGACCGTATTGCCAATGGGAAAGGCTTTATCGCCGCCCTGGACCAGTCGGGAGGCTCCACCCCCAAGGCGCTGCAAGGCTATGGCGTGGAAGACAGCGAGTGGTCGGGCGATGAGGAAATGTTCGGCAAGATCCACGAAATGCGCTGCCGCATTGTCGACTCGCCCAGCTTCTCCAATGGCAAGGTGATCGGCGCGATCCTGTTCGAAAAGACCATGGAAGGCTGCAATTCGGAAGGCTCGCCCATTCCGGAATTGCTCGCGCGCCGCGGCGTCGTGCCGTTCCTGAAAGTCGACAAGGGCATGCACGACACCGAAAACGGCGTGCAGCTGATGAAGGAAATTCCGACGCTCAACGATATGTGCGCGCGGGCGAAGGAACTGGGCGTGTTCGGCACCAAGATGCGCTCCGTCATTCATGAAGCGAACCAGGAAGGTATCGCCGCCAACGTGCACCAGCAGATGGATTTCGGCCTGCAGATCCTCGACAATGGGCTGGTCCCGATCCTTGAGCCCGAAGTCAGCCTGCAGAGCGAAAGCCGCGCGCAGGCAGAAGCGCTGCTTCTGTCCAATGCACTCGACCAGATGGAGCGCGTGCCAGAGGGCAAGCAGGTGATGTGGAAGCTCACCATCCCCAGCGAGCCCAATCTCTACAAGCCGCTAATCGATCACCCGCAAGTCCTGCGCGTGGTGGCGCTATCGGGCGGTTACAGCCGTGACGAGGCATGTAGCGAGCTCGCCAAGAACGATGGAATGATCGCCAGTTTCAGCCGCGCTCTGCTCGAAGTGCTGAACGCCAAGATGGATGACCAACAGTTCGACCAAGCGCTGGGCAATGCGATCGACGAGATCGCCTGCGCCAGCGTGGGCGAATAATCGGTCGCCGAAACACCATGTCCGATTGCCAGCTCTATCTCATTTCCCCGCTCGATGTGGGCGGGGATTTCCCTGACCGGCTCGATCGTGCGCTGGCCGCTGGAAAAGGTTTGGCAACCGCCTTCCAATTCCGCGTCAAAGGCGTCGATCAGCATGAGGCGGCAAGGCTCGCCGCGCCCTTGCAGGAGATTTGCGCTGCGCATGACGTGGGCTTCATCGTCAACGATGATGTAGCGCTCGCTCGCCGGTTGAAAGCCGATGGCGTGCATCTGGGGCAGGGCGATGGCGATCCCAGGGGAGCGCGCGAAGAACTGGGCCGCGAGATGCAGATCGGGGTGACGTGCCATGCGAGCCGTCATCTGGCGATGGAAGCGGGCGAGGCTGGGGCGGATTATGTCGCCTTCGGTGCCTTCTACCCCAGCGAGACAAAAGCGAGCGAGCACCGGTCGGAGCCGGAGATCATCGAATGGTGGTCTGGCCTGTTCGAGATACCCTGCGTGGCCATCGGCGGAATCACGCCCGAAAACTGCAAGCCGCTGGTGGAGGCTGGCGCCGACTTTCTCGCTGTTTCCAACGCTGTGTGGGGCGGTGATGAAGTCGCCGCGATCGAAGCTTTCCGCAAGGCCATTTCTGGCTGATCCCGGCTAAAGCTCACATCGGGCAGGAGCAAATCATTGATATGTGAGTTGGTTGTGCAGAGGGCGCTTTGCCCTGCGCTGCACAAGGCCAACCGACATGAAACGCTCCTACTTCTCCCTCATTCTCGCACTCCCGCTCGCGGCTTGCGGCCTCAATGGCACCGAGAGTGCCGATAGCGACGCCGAGAGCGAAACGGCGCAGGCCGAGCCTGCCGAGGATTTCGGCTACGAAACCTATGGCGATGACAATTACGCCGACACCATGGCCTCGAACGACGCGGCCTACACCTCGATCCAGCGCAACAGCGCGCCCACTGATGAGGACGGCAGCGAGCAACTGAGCGGCTCAAGTTCTCAGGATACCAACAACACCTCCGATATGCCCGATAGCGAAGAGCGCCCGATCATGCAGGCGCAGGTCGTGCTCGACCGCCGCGGCTTTGGCCCCGGCGTGATCGACGGGCGCATGGGCATGTCGACAGAGAACGCGCTGCGCGGCTTCCAGGAGGCGAATGACCTCGAAATCACCGGCCAACTCGATAATGCGACCGAAGAGGCGCTTTCGGAGTGGAGCCGCATTCCGGCCACCCGCGTTGTGACGATCCCGGCTGGCTGGGGCGACATCGAATTCACCGACATCCCGGAAGACACCGCCGCCAAGGCCGAAATGGAGCGTCTCGGGTACAAATCACTCGACGAAAAGCTGGCCGAGCGTTTCCATACGACTGTCGAGGTGTTGCGCGAGCTCAATCCCAATGGCCGCCCGGCGGGCGCAAGTGCTTCCAATAGCTCCGGGAATCCATCACCCACTCCCACCGCGAGCGGCGATGCGGAGGAGAGCGACAGCTATTTCCGCGCCGGCCAGCAAATCCGCGTGCCAAATATTGGCGCAGACCGGATCGCGCCCGGCTCCATCACCGATCGTGGCTGGCAGCAGACGCTGGCGGCCCTTGGCGTGGGCTCCGAGCAGCCGCAGGTCGACCGGATTGTGGTAAGCAAGTCAGACGACACGCTGAAGGCCTACCAGGGCGATACGCTCGTCGCGATGTTCACGGTCAGCTCCGGCTCCAGCCAGTTCCCGCTTCCGATAGGCGAATGGGACATTGTGGGTGAAGCATACAACCCGCCCTATTCCTACGACCCCGAAGTGCTTGGTGAGGGTGAAGGCGAAACCTACACTCTCCCGCCGGGCCCGAACGGACCGGTAGGCGTGATCTGGATCGACCTCAGCAAGGAGCATTACGGCATCCACGGCACCCCTGATCCCGAAACCATCGGCCGCGCGCAATCGAGCGGCTGTGTCCGCCTCACCAATTGGGATGCGGCTCGTCTTGCTGGGATGGTCGACCAGAATACGCAGGTGATTTTCGAGGAATAAGCATGGCTTCGGTCTTCCTGGAAAAGGTGCAGGTGGCGCTCGTCACAGCCACGGTCGTTTCGGCCGGCTGGATCATGGCGGGCGCCGTCCTGCTCGACCGCGAGGAAGAAGCCGAAGCGCAGGCCCAGATCGCCGCACAGCCCGAGGCCGATCCCCTGCCGCCTGAAGAAGTGCAAAGCAGCGACCCGCCTTTCTTCGACAGGGCCGATACGGCGGTCGAGGTCCCGCCCGAGCAGGATGTCACAAATCTCATCATTCCCGTGCGCGGGGTGAGCGCGGACGAGCTGACGGACAGTTTCTCGGACGAACGCGGCGGCGGCACGCGCCTGCATGAAGGCATCGACATCATGGCCGAGGAAGGCACTGCCGTCATCGCTGCAGCACCGGGCACGGTCGAGCGGATTTTTCAGTCGGACGCTGGCGGCAACACGGTCTATGTGCGCTCTATCGACCGGCGCACGATCCATTATTATGCGCATCTTGCCGAATATGACGAGCGTTTGAGCGAAGGCATGCAGGTGCGGCGCGGGCAGAGGCTCGGCACTGTCGGGTCGAGCGGCAATGCCGACCCATCGGCGCCGCATCTCCATTTCGAGATCATGCGCACCAACCCGCAAGCCGAGTGGTATGAGCCGACCACCTCGGTCAATCCGTTTCCGCTGCTCACGCGTCAGCGGTAGGCGCGATCAGCGTCAGCCCGTTTGACGAATGCAGCGAAGGCGACCGGGCTCGCCATTTTCGATCTTGCGCAGGAATCCATTGGACTGGATCGCATAGGAATTGCCATTGCGCGGTCCGCTCGTCATCGTCAGCCGGTTGCCGCGACGCAGATAGGTGCCTTCACCCTGCGGCGAGGAATAGCGCGACGCGCTGAGGATCGTGAAATTCTCATCCGGCTGCGCGATACCCACCGCGCCCGCAGCGGTGCCAGGCAATTCGCAAGCATATAGGCCGCGCTCCACCGTGCCGATCTGGCCCTGGGCGATCGCAGGCGCGGCGAGCGAAGCAGCGCAAAGCAGGAAAAATGGAGTGGCGAAGTGTTTCATGCCCGCGCCTTTAGCAGCAGATGCTGAGCGCGTCATGAACCATATGCTTGCCGCGGCGCGCCACAGCGGCTAGGGCGCGCGGCAATCTTTGACAATCTGAACGAACGAGCACTCCCATGAAAATCAGCGGTGTGGACATCCGTCCCGGCAACATCATCGAATATGAAGGCGGCATCTGGAAAGTCGCCAAGATCCAGCACACCCAGCCCGGCAAGGGCGGGGCGTATATGCAGGTCGAAATGAAGAACCTGCAGGATGGCCGCAAGACGAACGTCCGCTTCCGCAGCGCCGATACGGTGGAGAAGGTCCGCCTCGACACGCAGGAATACCAGTTCCTGTATGAAGACGGTGACATGCTCGTGTTCATGGACACCAACACCTACGAGCAGATCAACCTGCCGAGCGACCTGCTGGGGGATGCCCGCCCGTTCCTGCAGGATGGCATGTCCGTGCAGCTGGAACTGTGGGAAGAAAAGCCCATCAGCGTGCAGCTGCCCGCACAGATCGAGGCCGAAATCGTCGAGGCCGATGCCGTGGTGAAAGGCCAGACCGCTTCGTCCAGCTACAAGCCCGCCGTGCTCGACAATGGCGTGCGCATCATGGTGCCGCCGCATATCGAAAGCGGAACGCGCATTGTGGTGGATGTGTACGAGCAGTCCTACGTCGGGAAGGCTGGCTAATTCACCATGGCCGCAGTTCCAGCAATTGTCCGCGTGATGGAAAAGGCTGCCCGCAAGGCGGGTGGCCGTTTGCGTCGTGATTTCGGTGAAGTCGAACATCTTCAGGTCAGCCGCAAGGGCCCTGCCGATTTCGTTTCCAAGGCAGACCGCGCAGCAGAACGCATCCTGTGGGATGAGCTGAAAGTCGCACGTCCGGGCTGGGGCTTCCTGATGGAGGAAGCCGGCGAGCTCGAAGGCGATGACGACAAGCCGCGTTTCATCATCGATCCGCTCGATGGCACCAGCAATTTCCTCCATGGCATCCCGCATTTCGCGATTTCGATCGCTGTCCAGGAACGCAAGCTGGGCAGCGATGACTGGGGCGATGTGACCGCCGCTGTCGTCTACCAGCCGATCACCGATGAGACATTCTGGGCGGAGAAAACGCGCGGTGCGTGGCTGCATGATGGCCGCCTGCGTGTCTCGGGCCGCCGCCAGTTGCACGAAGCGCTGATTGCCACCGGGACGCCCTATCAGGGCCATGGCGACTTTGCCGAATGGAGCCGCATTTTCGGTGCCATCGGTCCAGAAGTTGCCGGAATCCGCCGCTTTGGCGCCGCTTCGCTCGATCTCGCATGGCTGGCTGCTGGCCGGTATGACGGTTTCTGGGAAAGCGGCCTCAGCCCGTGGGATACCGCCGCCGGCTGCCTGCTGGTGCGTGAAGCGGGCGGCTTTGTGACCGATTACCGTGGCCGTTCGCAGCCGATCTGCGACGAACAGGTCATCGCAGGCAACGATCCTTTGCATTCCCGTTTGCACAAGCTGGTTGCCAACTCCCTGAAATAGAGAGTAGAGGCAGCCCGCATTCCGGGGCCCCAGTGGCGGAATTGGTAGACGCGCTCGACTCAAAATCGAGTTTCTAACGAAGTGCCGGTTCGAGTCCGGCCTGGGGTACCAGCCACTTTCCTACATGATCGCCGATGTGCTCTGCGGATGGCATGACGCTATCCGCCCACCGCCTGCCCGATCTGCCAAAGTCCATGGCCCTGGCGCCGATGCTTCGCAGATTTACGCCTGCCATGAGCCTGTTTGAGGCCGTGTTACAAATGCGTTTTGTGTCACACCTCGATACTCCGCTGAGAAAGATGCTTGCAAAAGCGGCCAAGCTTTGGGAATCGTGCTGACAGACATGCTCGAGGCTCCATCACCACACGCATTTGCAGCGATGGCGCTTACCGTCATCGTCTTCTACCTGTTCGTGCGCAACCGCATCTCGATCGAGATCGTGTCGCTGCTCGCCATCGCGATCATCGCGGTGGGGCTCTACTTCTACCCCATGCCGCATACGCAGCCGACGGACGGGCTCTCGCTCGCTTTCTCCGGCTTTGGCCATTACGCGCTGATCACCATCTGCGCGCTGATGGTGATGGGCAGGGGGCTGGTGGTCACCGGCGCGCTGGAACCGGCGGCGCGTTTCCTCGGGCGGATTTTCAAGATCAACCTGCAATTGGGCTTGCTGTTCTCGCTGCTGATCGCCTTTGCGCTATCGATGGGCGTGAACAACACGCCAGTGCTGGTGCTGCTGATCCCCATCTTCGTGACGCTGGCGGCCAAAGGCGCCATGCCAGCATCGAAGACCCTGATGCCGCTCAACGCCTCTTCGCTGCTCGGGGGCTTGGCGACCACGATCGGCACCTCGACCAACATCCTTGTCGTCGCGATCGCGATCGATCTGGGCATGGAGCCGATGGGCGTGTTCCACTTCACCCCGATCGTGCTACTCGCTTCCCTCGTGGCGCTGCCATACATCTGGCTGATCATGCCGCGCATGATGCGCGACAACAGTCCGGAGAAGGACGAGGGGCAACGCTGGTTCACCACGCGCCTGCGTGTTCCACCGGGCAGCAATCTGATCGGCAAGCATTTCGATGAAGTCGTGGGCATGCTGCCTGACGACTTCCGTTTTGAAGAGCGCCCCGGCGGTGCTTTTGCGGCTGGGCAGAAGCTGAAAGTCAGCGGAACGCATGATGCGCTGGAAGATGCCATCCGTGTGCTGCAGGGCCAGATCGCTCCGGGCTGGGTGGTCGACAATGTCCAACGCGAAGCGCAGGAGAACCGCGAGGACATCAAAGTCGTCGAGATGGTGGTCACCGCCGATTCGCGCCTGATCGGCCGGACATTGGCCACTTCGGGCATTGCGGACCGCTACGGCGTGGCAGTGCTCGGTACGCATAAGCCCGATCGTCCGCTGAGGTTCGATGAAGCGAAGCAGGTCGGCGGGGAATCGCGCCTCGGCGAAGGCGATGTGCTGCTGGTGATGGGCCTCACGCACGCGATCAACGAGTTTGCCGAAGCCGACAGCGTCCTGCAGCTCGAAGGCGCGCGCGAAGTGCCGCGCCGTTCGAAGGCCTGGCTCGCTGCCACGATCATGGGCGTATCGGTCGGCCTTGCCTCGATCGGCATCCTTCCCATCGCCATCGCCTCGCTCGGCGGCGCGATCATCATGTTCCTGACCGGCTGCGTGAAGTTCGACCGTGTGGGGAGGGCGCTCTCGGCGCAGGTCATCGTGCTGGTGGCCGCGAGTATCGCAATCGGTCGCTTCGTGCTCGATAGCGGGGCGGCGGGCTGGCTGGGCGAGTCTTTGGCGCTGGGCCTCCAGTATCTGCCACCCGCGGGTGTGCTGGCGGCGATCATGATCTTCGTGACCGTGCTCACCAACTTCGCCTCCAACGCCACGGCGGCGACGGTGGGGACGCCGATTGCCTTTGCCATCGCGACCGAGCTTGGATTGCCGCAGGAACCGCTGATCCTAGCCGTGCTGTTCGGCTGCAACCTCTGCTACGCAACGCCTATCGCCTACCAGACCAACATGCTGATCATGGCGGAGGGCAATTACCAGTTCGGCGACTATGTGAAGACGGGTGTGCCGCTAGTGCTGATCATGGTGGTGACGCTCAGCTTCCTGCTGGTGACCACCTACAACATGTAGCGATCAGGTCGGCGCATCCGCGCTGGAACCGCGCCGACCGCTGCGGCGAGCGGATGCGCGAATGGCCTGCTCGCGCGCGGCTTCGGGATCGCGCAGTTCGGGGGGCAGGGAGGCGAGGAAGCTCTCATATTGCTCATCGGTCAGGCTGTCGATCCACCCGCGCGTATAGCCTGGCACCGATATGCGGCCCTGAGAGCGGCTATCGGCGACGCTCCAACTGCCGCCACCGCCCGGTGACGAGCTTCCCCCGCCGAAGCCACCGTTCTCGCTGCCGAAGCTGCCTTGCGTGCGCTCCTGCCGCGCATCCACCATGCCGCCCACTCGCCTGTCGCTGGGAGCGACTTCGGTCTGTTCGACATAGGTAATTGCCGTCTCTGCCTCTATCGCTTCGCGCTGATCGCTATCCGCAAACATGGCAATCGCCGCCGTCATCGACAGCGTGACGACCGCGAAATGCTTGTACATCTTCAGCGGAATAGGAGGCTTGGTGAGCTTCGCCATATGCTCTCTATACGCGATCACCCGTTAACCAATGACGCGGCGGCAGGGTTAATATCGCCTTTCAAAGCGGCAAAATGCGAAACTGTCGCCATTCCATCTCAAGACGCAAAGCCGCAGTTCTCCTATGTTTTGGCAAGGCTGTGTAAAATTTACCGACATTTCATCTGTTGCAGTTAACGCCGTCCAAGGTCCGGAAATCCCTCCGCGACCCGAAACGGCAGAAGCGATGGTTCGTCTCTTCAAACACTATATCCCTCATGCGGTTATCCTGCTGGGATTGCTGGATTTCATCCTGTTGCTTGTAGCGGGCGATCTGGCATGGAAGCTGCGCGCCTCGCAGATCGGGATGGATGCGGGCGAGCTCGTATCGCGCATCCTGCCACTGCTGGGCTTTGCCATTACGACTTTGACCGCGATGATCGCCGTCGGCGTCTACGGTCCGGAGGCGCTGCGTTCGATGCGGTTTGCTGCTGCGCGACTGCTGGTCGCGGTGAGCCTCGCCATTCTTGCGCTGGCGGTGATCGATTTCCTCCTGCCCGGTCAAACCTATTGGCGCAGCATATTGCTGTTCGCGATGGCGCTGGCGGTTGCGATGCTGATGATTAATCGACTGATTGTCGGCGGCATTCTGGGAACCTCCGCCTTCCGCCGCCGCGTGCTCGTCCTAGGCGCTGGCCTGCGGGCAGACCGTCTACGCAAGCTAAGCCAAAAACCCGACAGCGGCTTTACCATCGTCGGCTATATCAACATGGGTAGCGGGGCGACCGCAGTGGCCGAAGCCATAGACAGACCCGCGATCAGCGATCTCTCCGAACATGTCGCCAAACTCGGTGCGACCGAAGTCGTCCTTGCGCTCGAAGAACGTCGCAATTCGCTTCCGCTCAAAGACCTCGTGCGAGTGAAAACGGCCGGCGTGCACGTCAACGAATTTTCCAGCTTTCTCGAAAGGGAAACGGGCCGGGTCGATCTCGACACGCTCAACCCCAGCTGGCTCATATTCTCGGACGGATTTTCTTCAGGCAGGGCCTTTTCCAGCGCTGCCAAGCGTGTGTTCGACATTCTGGCCAGCGGTATTCTGTTGCTGCTGACATTCCCCATCATCCTGCTCTTCGCAGCCATCGTGAAAATCGACAGCAAGGGGCCGGCTTTTTTCCGGCAGAAGCGCGTGGGTCGCTATGGCCAGACCTTCGAGCTGGTCAAACTGCGCAGTATGCGCACCGATGCTGAAAAGGACGGCTCCAAATGGGCGGAGAAAAACGATCCGCGCGTGACGCGTGTTGGCTCCTTCATCCGCAAGGTGCGGATTGACGAACTGCCGCAGGTCTGGACGGTCCTGTGCGGCCATATGAGCTTCGTCGGTCCGCGGCCCGAAGTGCCGACTTTTGTGG
This sequence comes from Aurantiacibacter sp. MUD61, assembly GCF_027912455.1. Lineage (NCBI taxonomy): Bacteria > Pseudomonadati > Pseudomonadota > Alphaproteobacteria > Sphingomonadales > Erythrobacteraceae > Aurantiacibacter > Aurantiacibacter sp. MUD61. The sequence goes on along the minus strand of NZ_CP115446.1, from coordinate 2,667,421 downwards.
AGGATCTGGACGACAAGCTGCCCTATTACGCCGAACGTCATGTGGTAAAACCCGGCATCACGGGATGGGCGCAGATCAACTATCCCTATGGCGCGAGCATAGAGGATGCCCGGCACAAGCTGGAATATGATCTCTACTACGCCAAGAACTACACCCCCTTCCTCGATCTGCTGATCATGCTGCAAACGCTGCGGGTCATCCTCTGGCCGGAGGGTGCGCGCTAATGGGCGTTGCGTGGGATCTGGTGGTCTACATGGCCTATCTGGCGGCAGCGATTGCGGCCGTCGCACTCAGCCTGTGGCTGGCGACCAATAGCCGTGCGCAGGGCCCGGCGGTCGCAGCGACGTCTGCTGCCCTGGGGGTGAATGCTGCGTGGGCATTTTGCGTGGCAGGGTTTGGCGTGGGCGCCGTCATCACGCAGGTGACGATGGCGATGAGCTATCTCGCATGGCTCTGGATGCTCTATCGCCTCTTCAGCCATGACGACCGGGACAAAAGCCTCGGCCCCATTCGCCCGGTTGTGGCTGCGCTCGCCTTTGTCGAATTGATGCAATTCGCGCTCATTCCGGCTGCACTGCAATATCCCGATCAGCCCGCCGCACAATCGCTGATCAGCCAGTTCTCTTTCACTTTCCGACTACTGCTCTGCATCGGAACACTGGTGCTGCTGCACAATCTCTATGCTGGCGCATCGCAGCAGGCGCGGCTTGCGCTGCGCTGGCCGGCAGCGGCGCTGGGCGGCCTGTTTCTCTTCGACCTCAACTTGTATGCCATCGCCTATCTTGGGGGAGGCACTCCTGAGCTGTTGCAGAGCCTCAGGTCCGTGGCGTTTTTTCTTGCCGTATTGCTGCTCGCTTTCGGGCTATTTCGGAACAAGGAAGAATTGCGCTTCCGCCCCTCGCGTAGCTTTGCCTTCCAGTCATTCTCGCTACTTCTGATCGGCGCCTATCTGGTCGCGATGATCGTGGTGGCGCAGGGGCTCTCCTACGTCGGCAGCGATTACGGGCGACTGCTGCAAACAGGCTTCGTACTGCTCGCATGCGCCATTGCGCTGACGGTCATGTCGTCGAAGCGGCTGCGCTCCTGGCTGCGCGTCACGCTGTCAAAGAACCTGTTCCAGCATCGCTACGATTACCGTTCCGAATGGCTGCGCTTTACCAATACGATTGGCCGCGCCGGACCGCAGGCTCCGCCTCTGCCGGAACGCGCGGTGCAGGCCGTTGCCGATATTACCGATAGCCCATCGGGCCTGCTGCTGACGCCGAGAGAGGAGGGCGGCCTCGCTCTCGCCGCACGCTGGCAATGGCCTCAGATGGAAGTGCCGGGCGATGCGCTGAGCCAGGCGGGGGCGCGCTTTTTCGAGGAAAGCCAGTTCATCCTCGACCTCGACGATTTGCGCCGCGGACAGCAGGATAACATTCCCTCCGCCGCTTGTCCGCCGTGGTTGCTTGCCGATCCCAATAGCTGGGCGATGGTCCCGCTGCTGCATTACGAGCGCCTCGTGGGGATCGTCGTGCTCGCACGGCCGCCGCACACGCGCCGCCTTGACTGGGAGGATTTTGACCTCCTGCGCGTGGTGGGCCGCCAGCTTGCGAGCTATCTGGCAGAGCAGGGCAGTCAGGATGCGCTTGGCGAAGCGCAGCGGTTCGACGAATTCAACCGTCGGATTGCCTTTGTGATGCATGACATCAAGAATTTGGCGAGCCAGCTTTCGCTGCTCGCACGCAATGCCGAAAAGCACGCGGAGAAGCCAGAATTTCGCGCCGACATGATCCTGACGCTGCGCAATTCGACCGACAAGCTGCAAGCGCTGCTCGCGCGCCTTGGCCGATACGGCAGTCTCGGCGGTAAGGAGCATGACGAATTCGCACTGGAACATGTGCTGGAGCGGATATCGCAGCAATATCGCGGTCAATATGACGTGTCGCTGCTGCTGCATGACAAATGCACGGTAAAAGGCGATCGGGAAGCGCTGGAACAGGCGCTGGTCCATCTGGTGCAGAACGCTGTCGAGGCGAGCGAGAACGGCGCACCCGTCATCCTCGATCTGCGCGCCGAAGCGGGCAATGCGCAGCTTGAAATCATCGATTCCGGCAGCGGCATGTCGCCCGAATTCATCCGTACGCGGCTGTTCAAGCCGTTCCACTCCTCCAAGCCCGGCGGCTTTGGTATCGGCGCTTTCGAAGCGCGCGAGCTGATCCGCGCGATGGGCGGTCGTCTCGACGTCGAATCGCGCGAAGGGCTCGGCACCCGCTTCGTCATCCGTCTGCCGCTGAGCGGTACGGCTGACATCATCCAGGCAATGCAATCACACAAGAAAGAGGTCGCGTAATGGCCGAGCACAAACCCAAACTGCTGATCGTTGAAGATGACGAGGGCCTGCAGGCGCAGCTCAAATGGGCCTATGAGGATTTCGACGTAACGATCGTCGGCAATCGGGAGGATGCGATTGCCGCGCTGCGAGCGGAGGAGCCGCCTGTCGTGACGCTCGACCTTGGCCTCCCGCCTGACCCCGATGGCACAACCGAGGGGTTCAAAGTGCTCGACGAGATCATGGCGCTGAAGCCTGATACGAAGGTCATTGTCGCCTCTGGCCATGGCGCGCGGGAAAGTGCGCTGCAGGCAATCGAGCATGGCGCCTATGATTTCTACCAGAAGCCTGTCGATATCGAACAGCTGGGGCTGATCGTGCGCCGCGCGCTCAATCTGCATACGATCGAGCAGGAAAACCGTGCGCTCGCCGCCAAGGCGGGCGAGGGTAACACGGTGCTGGGCGGCATGATCACCTCCGCCCCGGAAATGGTCAAAGTCGCGCGCACGATCGAGCGTGTGGCGAATACCAATGTCTCTGTCATGCTGCTGGGCGCAAGCGGGACCGGCAAGGAACTGCTGGCGCGCGGCCTGCATGATGCGAGCGATCGCAAGAGCGGCAATTTCGTTGCCATCAATTGCGCGGCGATCCCTGAAAACCTGCTCGAAAGTGAGCTGTTCGGTCACGAGAAGGGCGCGTTCACCGGCGCTGTGAAGACGACCGAAGGCAAGATCGAAATGGCAAACGGCGGCACGCTGTTCCTCGATGAAGTGGGCGATATTCCGCTCCCGCTGCAGGTCAAACTGCTGCGCTTCCTGCAGGAACGCACTATTGAGCGGATTGGTGGCCGCAGTTCCATCGCCGTCGATACGCGCATCGTCTGCGCCACGCATCAGGACCTCGAGGCGATGGTGGGCGACGGTCGCTTCCGCGAAGACCTGTTCTATCGCCTTGCAGAAATCGTCGTGAAAATCCCCGCACTCGCAGAGCGGCCCGGTGATGCGACGCTGCTCGCCAAGGCTTTCCTCAAGCGGTTTGCCAATGAAATGAACCCGGCGGTGACAGGCTTCGCGCCCGACGCGCTAGCCGCCATCGATGGCTGGAACTGGCCGGGCAATGTGCGCGAGCTGGAAAACCGCGTGAAGCGCGCTGTGATCATGGCCGAGGGCAAGCTCGTCGCTGCCGAAGATCTCGATCTCACGGAAGAGGATGAGGAAGCGGCAAATGTGCTCAATCTGAAGAGCGCGCGCGAGAAATCGGACCGGACAGTTATCCGTCACGCCTTGGCGCGGAGCGAAGGGAACATCTCCAACACTGCCAAGATTCTGGGGATCAGCCGTCCGACGCTTTATGACCTGCTGAAGCAATACGACTTGCAGCACTAGCGCGCACGCGGCACACCGCGCGCCGATGATGGGGCGCGTGCTGACATTCTTCGATCCGCTGGTGCGGTTGTTACTGGTTGCGATTGTGGCCGCGAGCTTGCTGCCGGTGAGCGGGCAGGGCGCGGTCATCGCACGCATCGTATCTGACGTCGCGATCTTCCTGCTGTTCCTGCTTAACGGCCTGCGCCTGCCGCGCAGCAAGGTGTTTACGGGGCTGAGGCATTTGCGCTTCCTCCTGCCGCTGATCGTATTCGTGTTCGGCGTGATGGGTCTGGTCGGATGGTTTGTCTCTGCGCGCGCGGACGGCCTGTTGCCAGCGAGCGTCGCGCTCGGCTTCCTGTTCCTCGGGGTGCTACCATCGACGGTGCAATCGGCGACGGCCTACACGTCACTGGCAGGGGGTAATGTCGCCAATTCGGTCGTCGCCGCGGCGGTGCTTAACATCCTTGGCGTCTTCATCAGCGCGCCGATCATCGCTTTGGTTGTGAGCGGCGGTGTGGCTGGGCTTGACCTCGGCACCCTGGAGCGGATCGGCATGATCCTGCTGCTGCCTTTCCTGCTGGGGCAAATGTTGCAGGGCTGGCTTGGCCCGCTGGTGGCGGATCGCAAGCGACTTTTCAGCCTAATGGACCGGTTCGCGATTGCGATTGCGGTCTATGTCGCCTTCTCGGGTGCGGTGGTGCAGGGATTATGGACGTTCATTTCGCTGGGCGAGTGGTTGGTTCTGCTGGGCCTTGTCGGGTTGATGCTGGCCGTGGGCTTCATCGGCGCATGGGCACTAGGCGGCGCGCTCGGGCTTTTGCGCGCCGACCGGATTTCCTTCCTTTTCGCAGGAGCGCAAAAGAGCATCGCCATGGGCGCGCCGCTCGCCGCCGTGCTGTTCGCGCCAGAAGTCGCAGGGCTGATCCTGCTGCCCGTGCTGATTTACCATCTGGTGCAGTTGATTATCTCAGCACCGCTGGCGAGCAGGTTTACTCGGCAGGGCTAGCCCCGGCTGCTTTTTCCGCGCGGTTGTGTCGCACCGACCACCAGAAACTCAGCCCGATCAATACCACGCCAATAAGACCGGTAATCGCTTCGGGCACATGCACGATGGCCGATGTCAGCATGATCGCGCCGAGCACGATGATTGCCCAGAACGCGCCGTGCTCGAGGTAGCGATATTCCGCCAGCGTTCCCTTGCGTACGAGGTGGATCGTCATGGAGCGCACGAACATTGCCCCGATGGAGAGACCCAGCGCGATAACGATCATATTGTTCGACAGTGCAAAGGCGCCGATCACCCCGTCGAAGCTGAAGCTCGCATCGAGGACTTCGAGGTAAAGGAAACCGCCAAGGCCGGATCGCACGACGGCGCCACTGGCCTTTTTCGCTTCCTCGCGCATGTTCAGATATTCGCCGAGCGCATCGACGGCGATGTATGTCACCAGGCCGAGCACGCCTGCGGTGATGAAAGTCAGCGCATCCGCATCGGAAAGCTGCATCGAGATTACCCAGATCACGACCAGCAGCAGCGCAATTTCAATTGCGGGCAGGGCAGCCACTTTTGTGAGCTGCCTTTCCAGCACGCCGATCCAGTGCACGTCCTTGTCCGCGTCAAAGAAGAATTTGAGGCCCACCATTGCAAGGAACGCGCCGCCGAAACCGGCAATGCCGATGTGCGCGCCTGACACGATCTGCTCATATTGCTCGGGATCGTTCAGCGATAGGTTCACCGCCTCGATAGGCCCGATATTCGCCGCAATCGCGACAATTGCGAGCGGAAAAACAATACGCGTCCCGAACACCGCAATCGCAATACCCCAGACCAGAAAGCGCTGCTGCCAGACAGGATCCATCTCCCGCAGGACAGTCGCATTCACCACCGCATTGTCGAAGCTCAATGAGACTTCGAGGATGGAAAGGATCGTGATGATCCACATGATCTGCAGCACCGCGCCGAGAGTGTCGGTGCTGGCAATCGCATACCACAGGCCAAGCCCCAGGCAGCCTGCGGTGAAGAACAGCGAGAATGTGTAATAGCGCAGCAAGGTCGCCATGCGGTCAATCCTGATGAAACGGAGAATTAGGGTGGCTTTGCGCCGTCAGCTCTTGGGTTGGTAAAGCTGTTCCGGCCCGGGGAAGCTACGATTGCGAACCTCGTCGGCATATTGCGCAGCCGTGTCGCCAATGGTCGTTGCAATGTCGTTATACTTCTTCACGAAGCGCGGGACGCGTTCGAACATGCCGAGCATGTCGTCTGTCACCAGCACCTGCCCATCGCATTTGGCCGAGGCGCCAATGCCGATGGTGGGGCAGGACACTGCTTCGGTCACCGCGATAGCAATAGGCTCGACCACGCCTTCAACGACGATGGCGAATGCTCCGGCCTCGTCCAAGGCCTTGGCATCGCTGACAATCTTTTCGGCTTCTGCATCGCTGCGGCCGCGGGCCATATAGCCGCCGAGCACATTGACGGCCTGCGGGGTCAGGCCGACATGGCCCATCACCGGAATGCCGCGCTGGCTAAGGAAAGCCACGGTTTCCGCCATCGCTTCGCCGCCTTCCAGCTTCACTGCCGCAGCGCCGCTTTCTTTCAGCAGCCGAGCGGCCGCATCGAAAGCGTCTTGCGGTGAGGCCTCGTAAGAGCCGAACGGCATGTCGACGACCACTACCGAATGGTAACTACCCCGCACCACAGCAGCGGCATGGTTCGCCATCATTTCCATGGTGACAGGGATCGTGGAGGGCAGGCCATAGATCACCTGACCAAGCGAATCTCCCACCAGCAGCAGGTCGCAATGCGGATCGAGCAGTTGCGCCTGCCGCGCGGTGTACGCCGTCAGCATCACAATCGGTTCTTCCGTTGTGCCGTCTACCTTCCGCGCGCGAATCTTCGGCACGGTGAGCCGCTTCATCGGCGCAGGAGTGGGATTGGCGCGGCTGGTCGATGTATCGAGTGTGTAGGTCGTGGACATACGACCTCTTTAACAGACTGCCCTCTCGACGCGAGACTTGTTTGTATGCAAAAGGGCGCAAACCTTCGGGCGAGAGGATAATCTTTACTATGGCACTTACCCAGTCGGGGACCACTTCGGGGGACGGTTGGTCTTCACGTACAGCATTCATTCTGGCTGCCGTTGGCGCAGCCGTTGGCCTTGGCAATATCTGGCGTTTTCCGACGCTTGCGGGTGAGAACGGGGGCGGTGCTTTCATTCTTGTCTACATCGGTTTCGTGATCCTTCTGGGCCTGCCGCTGGTCCTTTCCGAGATCCTGCTCGGCCGCGCTGGCGGAGAGGATGCAATTGGCTCCGTCCGCAATGTGGCGGAGCATTCGAAGCGATCCAAGAACTGGAAAGGCATCGGCGCGCTGCAGATTACGGCGGGTTTTCTGATCCTCTCCTTCTACTCCGTGGTGGCTGGCTGGGTCATCAATTACGTTTTCGCGTCGGGAGGGGACTTCTTCGGCGCACTGTTTAGCGGCGAGCCGTTTGCCGGGGCGTTTGCTGGCGAGAGCCAGGACGAGATCACGGGCCGCATGGGAGATCTCTTTGCGAGCCCGGGCCTGTTGATCGGTTTGCATGCTGCCTTCATGGCGGCAACGGTATGGATCGTGGCGAGCGGTGTTGGCGACGGGATCGAGAAGGCCGCGAAGTGGCTGATGCCGGCGTTCTTCGTCTTGCTTGTCGTTGTGACGCTGTACGGCGCGATCGTGACCGATGAGTTTGGCGATGCGGTTGCCTTCATGTTCACACCGGACTTCGAGAAGCTGAACCCGACCGCATTGAACGAGGCATTGGGGCAGGCCCTGTTCTCGCTCAGCCTCGCAGCGGGTGGCTTGCTGACCTACGGTGCCTATGTGTCGCGCGATGTGAACCTCGCTCCCACGGCAACCATGATCGCTTTTGCCGATACGGCGGTTGCGATCCTCGCCGGCCTGATGATCTTCCCGATCGTCTTCTCGGTCGGTCTCGATCCGGCTGCTGGCCCGGCGCTGATCTTCCAGTCGCTGCCGATCGCTTTCAACCAGATGCCGGCAGGTTCGCTGGTCGGGTTCGTGTTCTTTACGCTGATCTTCTTTGCGGCGTTGACGAGTTCGATCTCGCTGCTCGAAGGCCCGACGGCCTGGGTGATCGACCGCTTCCGTTTCCGTCGCCCTGTGGCGGCGATCCTGGTGGGCGGTGTTGCCTTCCTGATCGGCGTAGTGTGCGCGCTCGGCTACAATGTGTGGTCTGAAGTCCGGCCGCTGTGGTTCTGGGACATCTTCGCAGAGAACGACATCCTCGATGCGCTTGACGGCTTTACCGGCAAGATCATGCTGCCCCTTGGCGCGTTCCTCGTATCGATCTTCGTCGGCTGGTTTGCGGATCGTCGCCTTGTGCAGCAGCAGACCGGTCTTTCTGGCGGCATGTTCATGCTGTGGCGTTTCCTCGTCGCGTTTGTCTGCCCCATCGCGGTTGGCCTCGTCCTGCTGTTCGGCTTGTTCCCGGGCCTGATCACTCCGGCAGCGGCGGGCTAAGGCACAGCGCCTAGCGTGTAGGAAAGCGAAAAGGGCCGCCGCTCCGGATTGGAGCGGCGGCCCTTTCTCTTTGCGGTGCTCTGTGTAGCTTAGAGCGTCGTTTCGGTATGCTCTTCCTTGGCGTCTTCGCGCACGTCAAATCCGAAGAGCATCTTGGCATTGTCGACAAAGCCCAGATCGCTGTTCCAGATCTCGGCCTGACCAAGGTCCATGCGCAGCATCAGCAGGTTCGGATCGTCCTTGCCGCCGGGGAACCATGCTTCGACAATGGTACTCCACTGCTTGTCGAGGCGTTCCTTGCTGGTTTCCTCTGTCAGCACACCTGAGAAGCGCGCGAACATCTCGTGCCCCTTGCCTGCGAAAGTCGCGGTGGCGGGGCCGCCATTGGCGAGCACGTGATCCTTGGTGGTGAAGAACCAGATCGCGCTGTTTGCATCCTTGTCGAGCTGCGCGGTCATCGGCACGGCGGTTTCCGGCGCTGCGTCGAGCTGCAGGAAGACGAACGGGCTGCTGTCCAGCGATTTCCAGAAGTCGTGCTTCAGTTCCTTGGTATCGGTCATTTCAATCTCCTTTGCTGTTCCAACGGCTTGCCCCCGCCCGCGGTTCCACTTCTCTTGGCTCATCAACACGATTGGTGGGCCAAGCAGTTGCATGGCTGCGTGAATGGGAACATAAGAGGAACAAAGGAGTCGATTCGGAATGGACATGGCTACCCTGCCACGCGCAGCGGAGATGTCTCGTGCCGGTGCCCGCAATCCGCGTTGGCATCCCGGCAGCGCGCCAGCCCTGCATAGCGAGATCTTTGCCCCCGCCAATGAGGCGAGCGGGGCAGGGGCGGCCTTTGCCCTGGCGATGGATGGCTGGCGCAGCGCCGCACGGCAGGACGACAGCCTTCCTGCAGCGGAGGAGCGCGCGGTGCTGTGGGTGCAGGACCATGCGGCAATGCGCGCAGGCGGCAGGCCGTATCGCCCGGGCCTTCCCGAAGCCCTGCGCCACCGCCTGATCCATGTCGCCGCCAGGACGCCGGAGGATGCGCTTTTCGCCATGGAGGAGGGGATGCGCTGCCGTGACCTGGCTTGCGTGATCGGCGAAGTGGCCGGCAATCCGCGGGCGATGGACTTCACCGCCTCGCGCCGCCTCACCCTGGCGACGGAGAAGCATGGCGTGCCGCTGCTGCTCATCCGGCTCGACGCCAAAGCGGATTTGAGCTCTGCGCGCATGCGCTGGCGTATCGGCTCGGCCCAATCCGCCCCGCCGCTGTGGAACCCTCAGGCCCCCGGCCGCCCGGCCTGGCAGGCAGAGCTGTTCCGCAGCCGTACCCACATTCCCGGAGAGTGGATCCTGCGCGATGAACACAGCTTCCTCGCCGCAGAGCGTATCGAACCTGCCAGCAGCCCCGCCGCGCCGGATCATGGCGATCTGGGCGAGCGAGCTGGCACTCGATCGCTGGCGGCACTCTGAGAACTGCAAGGCGGGCGAAGGCGCCGATAGCGAGCCGCTCGCGCTGATCACCGAGACCGCGCATGGCCCGCGCATCGATGCGGCCAATGCCGCTGGCCTTGCTGCTGGCGCTGCAAAAGGCATGATGCTGGCCGACGCGCGCACGCTGTGCCCCGCCATCGCCGTGCGGCCGAGCGATCCGGCGGGCGATCTCGCTTTCCTTGAACGGCTCGCCATCTGGGCGCAGCGCTGGGGCCCGTGGAGCGCGATGGACGCGCCCGATGGCCTGCTGGTGGATGTGAGCGCGGTGGCGCACCTGTTCGGCGGAGAGCGCCGCCTGCTCGCCGATGTGGAGGCGCGTTGCACCGCGCGCGGCCTCTCGGTCAGCGCGGCCATCGCGCCCACGGCAGGCGCGGCCTGGGCGCTGGCGCATTTCGCCGCATCGGGAGCGATCCTTGGACCGGATGAAGACATCGCCGCGCGCCTTGCGGACCTGCCGGTGGCCGCGCTCCGCCTCGACAATGACGTGCTGCTGGTGCTGCGGCGGTTGGGGCTGAAGCGGCTTGGCGACCTTACCAGCGTGGGCGAGGGCCGGGGGGACGAGCAGCGCGGGCGCGATGCGCTCCACCGCCGCTTCCGCAATCGCAAGTCGCCTGCCGCCAACCCGCTTATCCGCATGGACCAGCTGGCCGGCCGCGTGCCCGAACCATTGCTGCCCGTCGTCCCGCTCACCGCCGCGCTGGTGCAGCGCCGCCTGCTCGAACCGATCCGTCACCGCGACCTGCTCGATACGGTGGTGCGCGACCTTGCCGAAGACATGGCGCGCGAACTGGAAGGGAGAGGCGAGGGTGCACGCCGGCTGCAACTGGGCATGTGGCGCGTCGATGGCGAAGTGGTGGTGCGCGAACTGGAGATGGCGGCGGCCACCCGCGATCCGGCGCATATCCTGCGGCTGTTCACCGCGCGCCTTGACGATGTGGATGCGGGCTTCGGGATCGAGATGGTGCGCCTGCGCGCCAGCTGGGCAGAGCCGCTGGGCCTCGACCAGACCGATCTGGAAGCTGCGGCAGAGGCGCATGGCACTTCGCTTGCCGCCTGCATGGACCGGCTGACCGTGCGGCTTGGCAAAGGCGCGGTGCAGCGCCCGGTGCTGAAGGCGAGCCATGTTCCCGAACGCGCGCAGGGCTGGCAGCCGCCGCTTGAGGCAGAGCCCGCCACGCAGGGCCAGCTCGCTTTCCACACCCGCCCCATCAAGCTGCTCGAACCGGCAGAGGGGATCGCCGTGCTCTATGCCAGCCCCGATGGTTATCCCCAGCGCTTTCGCTGGCGCGGCGAGGTCTTCGAAGTGGCGCGGGTGGAAGGGCCGGAACGCATCGCGCCCGAATGGTGGCGCGAGAAAGGCACAGCCCGCCTGCGCGACTACTACCGGATCGAAGATGCGAAGGGCCGCCGCTACTGGCTCTACCGCCTCGGCCTGATCGGAGACGGGCGAGGCGGCGCGCCCGAATGGTTCGTGCAGGGCCTGTTTGCGTGAGTTAGTTGAAAGGGGTGTGACAGGTGTGACAGTGTCCAGGCGAAGAAAAGAATGCCTGCAAACAGCGTGGCGCAAATTGCGGAAATACCGATCAAAAGTGTCAGGGGCGCGGGCAATTGTCGTCATTCAAAATGACCAGCACAGATCCGCCGATGTAGGAAAGCCCATTGCAGGGACTATTCGATTTCGATCACTCCCAGAGGCAAGTTCTCACCCATCACAGTCTGCCGAACCAACCGATACTCGCCCGAAGGCAACATAAGCGTCACCGCCTCGGCGTCAGGTCCAACCAACATCTGGTCCATTGCAATCGCGCCTTCCGGCTCACCTACAACAAACGCGCGCACCAGACTTCGTACACCCAAGGCTTGCAAGGGAACCACCCGGGGTTTGCGGTACCCGCCCATGCCGAGCCAGTCGGGTCGGCCATTGATTAGCTGTTGTTCGGGATGGATCACGCCGTAATCGACCCGGTAAGTACCAGACGGTCGCTCTGATCCGTATGGAATGGCAACGGGAATAGCGGGTGCGCCGAAGTGCGAGACATAGGCCCTGTAAAGCAACGAGTTATGATCACCATGCTGCTCAGTGCCTTGGGTTTGATCGATCGTCAGCGGATCTTCACCCGTCAGCTCTTTGAGCCGACCTGCGAAAACGTGCAATGGTGCATCCGGCAGACTTTCCGCAACATGGCCAAAGCCGACATGGATCAGGATGCGAAGCTCCGGATCGGAGTCGAGCACTGCCTTGATATTCTCTGCTTGCGAAAGCTCGCGGTAGTTGCGGATATCGATGTTCGGATCTGCACCAAAGGCTGCGCGCTGTTCCGGAGTAATCTCGTAGCCGATCAAGGTGTAGCCAGCCACTTCGGCTTGTCGCGCGAGATCGCCGAAAACCGGTTCCATTGTGTAGAATCCAGTGACCGCATTTCCGACCGGGGCACCGTCGACGAGCAGCGGCCCACAATGTAATCCTGAGCAAAACGTCTCCGCCGCAAAATGCGTGAAACCCACATCACGCAGCGCGAGCATCAAATCGTGAGTAAACGCCCGCTGGCGAGGCGAATGATGTGCCTCGTTGATGATCACCACGCGTGCACTCTCAGCACTACGAACGATTTCCTCTATGGCTGGCAATGCTTGCAGGCCCGAGAGGTCAGGTAACGATCCGCTTGGTGGGTCCACTCCTCGCACCCAAAGTTCATTTGCTGTCGCCAGATCACCGCTAAACGACCAGTACTGCGCCCCCGTACGGCTCGCTTGCGGGTCAGCCTCCATCACTTCTTCAAGCAATACCAAGGCAGGCATAAGGTCGTCTTGAAGCGTTAATCGAAGGACATCATTCAAAGTCGGCGGCGGCGTTGCTTGCGCCAACACAAGTGGCGCGAAAGCCAAAAGGGCTATCGAACGGGCCAGCTTGCGTTTCAAGTCTCCGCCGCCAGCTTCTCACGCTTGTTCCGCTGAACCATGTTGAGAATTTCCACTCCGACGGAAAAGCCCATCGCGACGTAGATGTAGCCCTTGGGGACGTGGAAGCCGAAACCGTCGGCGATCAGGACGACGCCGATCATCACGAGGAAGGCGAGGGCGAGCATCACCAGCGTCGGGTTTTTTTCGATAAAACGGGCGAGGGGATCGGCGGCGACCATCATCACACCAACGGTGAAAACCACGGCAGCGACCATGATGGGGATTTCGTCCGTCATGCCCACCGCGGTGAGGATCGAATCGACCGAGAACACAAGGTCGATCGCCACGATCTGCGCGATGACCGCTCCGAAAGTGGCAGTCGCGGCCTTGGCCATGTCCGGCGTCTTGTCGAGAATGTCGCCCGAATTGTCCTCCGGCTCCATCGAGTGGTGGATTTCCTTGGTCGCCTTCCACAGCAGGAACAGGCCACCCGCCAGCAGGATCAGGTCGCGCCCGCTGAATGCGGTTTCGAAACTCGGTTCGCCATAGTCATTCGGCGCGCCTGTAATGCCAAGGTCGAACAAGGGCTCCTGCAATGTCACGATCCAGCCGATCAGCATCAGCAGCCCGATGCGCATGATCAGAGCCAGCGCCAGGCCGATGCGCCGCGCCTTGCTTTGCTGGTGCTCGGGCAGCTTGTTGGACAGGATGGCGATGAAGATGAGGTTGTCGACGCCGAGGATGACCTCCAGCGCGATCAGGGTGAGCAATGCCAGCCATGCGGCGGGATCGGAAAGCAGCGCCATGATATCCATGCCACCGCAATGTCACAGGGCGAAGCTTGGTTCCAGCTTCACCGACTCGCGATCAACAAAATAGCATGGGTTTTCCGCCGTTATTCGGCTTGGAGCCGTCAGGCACGGAGGGACCAGCGCCGCTGTCAGCGTTATGCACCAGCCTGGGGCCGGAGGGCGCCTCCTCGATAGTCTTTTCGAGCATTTTGAGAGGGATGGGCGCTTCGAACTGCACGCCGCACATGCCGGGCTTCGACCAGGTGATGAACCCGTATGCCTCGCCATAGGGCCAGTCGAGGATCACCGCGCAGCCCTTTCCCGGAGGTTTCTCCGCCGTGATCCGCGCGCCGTGCTCCGAGATATCGAACAGGCGCCCGGGCACATTGCCGCTGGGGTTGAGGATAAGGACCATGCAATCGACACGGGTTCGGGGGCTGGCGCGGCGTTCTGTAACTGGCTTTTGTGTCTCGCGCGCAAACAGCTTCATGGCATGCCCCGTTCTCGTGGTTGCATCATGCGATGCTCTGCGCTGGTTAAACCGGACCTAAGAAACAGGGTTAGGATGAAGTTAAGCACGAATGCGTGGCCGCAGAATCGTGAGCAAAAACAAAAAGGGCACGCCTCCGCAGAGACGCGCCCGTTTCGTTAGATCACTCTAAAATTTAGTCTTCCGGCGCAATGACCAGTCGATTGCCCTGCGGTTGCAGCGAACGTGCGGTCGGGCCGAGCGAGGCATACATAGCGCGGATTTGCTCGACGCTGGCGGTCATGGTTTCATCGGCCACGTGCCAGTTCACACCCTCGCTGCACGGCGGGGTGGTGAGTGAGCCCATGTAGCGGAACACGTTCAGATCATCGGGCACCATGTCATTCACATCGAAACTGACATCCATGCCATTGTGCACATCGTTGTCGCCCAGATGCGGCATGATGGCGGCGAGTGCGGGGTTGGCTTCGCCTTCTTCGAACATCACGCCCAGAACGCCGAGGCGACCATCGTCAGTGGCGTGTACGAAGTGTGCAACCAGCGGCTGACGCTCACCATCGATGGAGTGCTCGGCCGGGGTGTGAAAGTGGACCTGGATCAGGTTGAACTCGATGCCGCCCGAAGTCATGCCCATGCCTTCGGGGAAATTTACCTGCACCTTCTCTTCGCCCAGAGCCATTGTGCCAGTGGTGCTGCCGAAATTGGTCGTCAATGCGATATCGCCGCGCGCATTGGGAGCGCCAAGATCGATCGGCGACTGGTTGAGGCCGGCATCGCACATGCCGTAATCGCTATTGATCAGCGACCAGCGTTCGTCATCGACACCATCGCCGAAATTCCAGTCCTTCTCCTGCGCCATTGCAGGGATAGCCATCAGTGCGGCTACGGCGGTGTAAGCAAGAAGTTTCATCATTCTCTCCAACTCTGTTGCGAGGGGAGGAATTTTTTCTCTGCCCCTCTCACTGGGGGCGGTGCCCCGTTCAGCTGCGTCCGACATCACGAGCATGGCTCGCCAGAGGGGCCCGGTACGCGCGCATCGCTTGGGCGACACGCTTGCCCATACAATTCGGACGGCGGGCAATGGTTCCGACGCTGGGGATGCGGGAAAGGTCTTGGCGAATCCGGCGTAAGAACATATAAGGAACAAATGCCCGCACTCGACACTATTCAGAAGCTCGAAATCCTCGCCGATGCGGCGAAGTATGATGCTTCCTGCGCGTCTTCGGGAACGGCGGAGCGCAACAGCAAGAATGGCAAGGGGATCGGATCGACCGAGGGGATGGGCATCTGCCACGCCTATGCGCCCGATGGCCGTTGTATCTCGCTTTTGAAGATCCTGCTGACCAATCACTGCATTTTCGATTGCCACTACTGCGTGAACCGCAAGAGCTCGAACGTGCGCCGCGCGCGCTTCACCCCGCGTGAGGTCGCGGACCTGACGATCACTTTCTACCGCCGCAATTATATCGAGGGGCTGTTTCTCTCCTCCGGCATCATCAAGAGCTCCAACCACACGATGGAGGAGATGGTCGAATGCGCGCGTATCCTGCGCGATGAATACGACTTTCGCGGCTATATCCATTTGAAGACGATTCCAGAGGCCGATCCGCAGCTGGTGCATCAGGCGGGGCTCTATGCCGACCGCGTCTCGATCAATGTCGAGCTGCCGACCGATGCCGGGCTCACTCGCCTCGCGCCCGACAAGGACAGCCGCCAGATCGAAGGCGCGATGGGCGGGGTCAAGATGGCGATTCGGCAGGCGAAGGATGAGAAAAAGCGCTTCAAACACGCACCGCGCTTTGCGCCGGGTGGCCAGTCGACGCAGATGATCGTCGGTGCCGATGCCGCGACCGACAGCGATATCGTGGGCAAGGCGAGCCGCCTGTATGACAGTTTCAAGCTGCGACGCGTCTATTACAGTGCCTTCTCGCCCATTCCCGATGCCAGCGCCGTGCTGCCGCTGAAGCGCCCGCCGCTGATGCGCGAGCACCGGCTGTACCAGTCGGACTGGCTGATGCGATTCTACGGTTTCGCGCCCAAGGAAGTGATGCAGGCGACCGAGGCGGATGGGAATTTGCCGCTCGATATCGATCCGAAACTCGCCTGGGCGCTCAAATTCCGCGACAGCTTCCCGGTCGACGTCAACCGCGCCTCGAAAGAGCAGCTGCTGCGCGTGCCGGGCCTGGGAACACGCGCCGTCGGGCAAATTCTGGCGTCACGACGTCACCGCACGCTGCGGCTGGACGATGTGGCGAAGCTCACCGTCTCGATCACCAAGGTACGGCCCTTCATCTGCACGGTGGACTGGCGGCCGCTCACCCTGACCGACCGCGCCGATTTGCGCGCGCTGCTGGCTCCGAAGCAGGAGCAGCTGGAGCTGTTCGGATGACCGCGCTCCAGCACGTGAAACTCGGCACCTATTACGTGGTCAACATGCCAAGCCATGACGATTTTGCTTTCTGGCGGGAGCGGGCGCGGTCGCTTGTCCAGTGCGATGTGCCGCCCGACCGGGTGGCATGGGTGGAGCCGGGCGGTACCGGATCGTTGTTTTCTCACGGTGACCGGCGGATGCCTGTGCCCGAAGACCCGAACCGCATGGTGCGCGCGAGCAAGCGCTTCGTGAGCCTCGCCAAAACCGCGATCCACCACTCGGACCCGGAGCGTTTCGCGCTGCTCTATCGCCTGCTGTGGCGGCTCCAGTCCAACCCGCGGATGATGGAGGACAAGGCCGATCCCGATATCCGCCGGGTGGAGGAACTCGATAAGGCAGTGCGGCGCGATGCGCACAAGATGCACGCTTTCGTCCGCTTCAGGCTGGTGGAGGAGGGCGATGAGCCTGAGGCGGGCGAGCATTACGTCGCCTGGTTCGAGCCCGAGCACCACATATTGCGGCGCGAGGCGGGCTTTTTCGTGCGCCGCTTCGCCAATATGCGCTGGTCGATCCTCACCCCGCGCGGCAGCCTGTACTGGGACACGGAGACTTTGTGCGAAGGCCCTCCAGCGCAGAAATCGGACGCGCCCAGCGGCGATCCGGCGGAGGATCTCTGGCGCAAATATTATGCTTCCATCTTCAACCCCGCGCGGCTCAAGATCGGCGCGATGCTGAAAGAAATGCCGAAGAAATATTGGAAGAACATGCCCGAGGCGGAGCTCATCCCTGAGCTGATTGCCGGGGCGCAGGGGCGCGAGGGATCCATGGTGGCGGAAGGCAAATCGGAATTTGCCGCGCGGCCCGATACGCTGGAGGCGATTGGCAAAGCGATTGCCGGATGCCGCAATTGCCCCATCGGCAGTCTCGAAAACCATGCGGTTATGGGCGAGGGGCCACGCGATGCGCCTCTGATGATCGTTGGCGAGCAGCCGGGCGACAAGGAGGATATGGCCGGGCGTCCCTTCGTCGGCCCTGCAGGGCAGGTGCTGAGCGAGCATCTCTCCGCCGCCGGGATTGTGCGCGAGAAAGCCTATCTCACCAATGCGGTGAAGCATTTCAAATTCGTCCAGCGCGGCAAACGCCGCATCCACCAGTCCCCCGCCGCGAAGGAAATCGACACCTGCCGCTGGTGGCAGGAGGCCGAGCGCGCCATCGTGAAGCCTAAACTGGTGCTGGCGCTGGGTGCCTCTGCCGCGCGCAGCCTGCTCGGCAAGACGGTGAGTGTGAACAAGGTGCGCGGCACGCCGATCGCTCTTGAGGATGGCAGCGAGCTGTGGGTGACGGTGCATCCCTCTTACCTCCTGCGCCTCGATGGCGATGCGGCGGACGAACAGGAACGCCTGTTTGCGGCAGACCTTACGGCGGTGCGGGAACGGCTGGACCAGATGGCGGAGGCCCCCTGATCCGCTCACCCTGAGCCTGTCGAAGGGGCGTTCTTCACTTCTCGCGTGACGCCTGAAGAAAAGCGGTCCTTCGACAGGCTCAGGACGAGCGAGGTGTTTCACATGCCTGAAAACGACCTCGTCCAGCCCAAGCGCACAATCGATCTCGATCCCGACACGATCGACGCACCGCCGCGCGCGCCTTTCGTCGAGCTGGGGATCGTGTCCTGCTTCAGCTTCCTGCGCGGAGCCTCCGATGCGGTGGACCTCGTACTGGCCGCGCGGCAGCTTGGCTATGACGCCATCGGGATTGCCGATGCCAACAGCATGGCCGGCGTGGTGCGCGTGCATACGGAAGCGAAAACGCTCAAACTGCGCCCGGTGATCGGCACGCGGATCGAAACGACAGAGGGCCTAGCGTTCCTCGCCTATCCCAAAGACCGCACCGCCTATGGCCGCCTTTGCCGCCTGATCAGTGCAGGGCGGATGTCCACGCTGGATGGCGAGTGGCAGGAGAAAGGCGCGTGCGAAATCAGCCTCATGATGCTGGCCGAGCATAGCGAGGATGTGCAGCTGATCCTTATCCCGCCCGATGATTTGGGTGCGGAGTTTACAATAGAAGTGAAGAGCAACGTCATCCCCCTCCCGCTTGCGGGAGGGGTTAGGGGTGGGCGCGAACGAAGTGAGCGTGAGAAAGAGGCTGTCCCCGAACGGGAGGGGAGTAATGATGGCCGTCTATTCGCACCGCAGAACATAACAGCCCCATTCCCCGACATTCTCCCCCACCTTGTGCGCACGCTCCCCACCATGCGCCATATCGCGGCGAGCTTCCTCTATCGCGGCAATGACATCGCCCGGCTCGACAGGCTCGACATGCTCGCGCGCGCCAACGGATTGCGGCTGCTGGCGACCAATGATGTGCATTATCACGCTGCCGAACGGCGCCCGTTGCAGGACGTGATGACGGCGATCCGGCACAAGACCACTGTGGCTGCCGCCGGGCACCTTCTCCATGCCAATGCCGAACGGCACCTGAAAAGCCCCGAGGAAATGCTGAGCCTGTTCGCCGCGTGGCCGCAGGCGATCCAGGCGACGCGGGATGTGGCCGATGCCTGCAATTTCAGCCTGGATGAGCTGCGCTACGAATATCCGGACGAGATATATCCGGGCGACATGGGACCGCAGGAATATCTCGAATGCTCCACCTTCTGGGGCGCGCAGGAGCGCTATCCGCACGGTATCCCGGACAGCGTCTTCGCCACGCTGGAGAAAGAACTGGCGCTGATCGCGAAGATGGATCTCGCGCGATATTTCCTCACTATTCAGGATATCGTCGATTTCGCCCGCACGCAGGTCGATCCGCCGATCCTTTGCCAGGGGCGGGGAAGCGCGGCCAATTCGGCAGTGTGTTTCTGCCTCGGCATTACCAATGTTGATCCGGCGCATCACCAGCTTTTGTTCGATCGATTTATCTCGGAAGACCGCAAGGAGCCGCCCGATATCGATGTCGATTTCGAGCATGAGCGGCGCGAGGAGGTGATCCAGTATCTTTATCGCAAATATGGCCGCCACCGTGCCGGGCTGACTGCGACGGTGATCCATTACCGCCCGCGCATGGCCATCCGCGAAGTCGGCAAGGCGATGGGATTGTCGGAAGATGTCACCAGCGCTCTCGCGCGCACCGTATGGGGCGGATGGGGTAAGGAAATCGGTGAGGATCACGCCGCTGAAACGGGCATGGATTTGAGCGATCCGCACCTCAGGCGCGTTCTCACTTTGACGAAGCAAATGGTTGGAATGCCGCGACATCTCTCGCAGCATGTCGGCGGCTTTATCCTCACCGAAGGCGCGCTGACGGAGACCGTGCCCATCGGCAATGGCGCCATGCCTAATCGCAGCTTCATCGAGTGGGACAAGGACGATATCGAGGCGCTCGGCATCCTGAAAGTCGATGTGCTGGCGCTGGGCATGCTCACCTGCATCAAGAAATGCCTCGACCTGCTGGAAGATCACCATGATCGCCCGCTGACGCTCGCCAGCGTGCCGCGTGAGGACCCTGAAACCTATGCCATGCTGCGCAAGGGCGATTCGCTGGGCGTGTTCCAGGTGGAAAGCCGCGCGCAGATGAACATGCTGCCGCGCCTGCGCCCGCGCGAATTCTACGATCTGGTGATCCAAGTCGCCATCGTGCGCCCCGGTCCGATCCAGGGCGATATGGTGCATCCCTACCTCAAGCGACGGCGCGGCGCGGAGAAAGTGGTGATCCCTGCGCCCAGTCCGCAGCACGGCCCGCCAGACGAGTTGTCCAGCATCCTCGAACGGACGCTGGGGGTACCGATTTTCCAGGAACAGGCGATGAAAATCGCGCTCGATGCGGCGAAATTCTCGTCCAAGGAGGCGAACCGCCTGCGCAAGGCGATGGCGACGTTCCGCAGCCGCGGCATGGTAGACGAATTGCAGGACATGATGGTCGAGCGGATGGTGACGCGCGGCTACGACCGCGAATTTGCCGAGCGCTGCTTCAACCAGATCCGCGGCTTTGGCGAATACGGCTTTCCCGAAAGCCACGCCGCCAGCTTCGCGCATCTGGTCTATGTGTCGAGCTGGCTCAAATGCCATTTCCCGGCTGCGTTTGCCTGCGGGTTGCTCAATTCGCAGCCGATGGGATTTTATGCCCCGGCGCAGATCGTGCGCGATGCGCGCGAGCATGGAGTGACGGTGCTGCCGGCGGATGTGAACCACAGCGAGTGGGATTGTACTTTGGAGGAATTGCGGCTGGCGGATGCCCACCCCACTGCGACTAGGCAGCAAGCTGCCAAGTCTCGTAATCCCCTCCCGCATGCGGGAGGGGCAGTGGAGCTTGGCGAACCGCAGGTGAGCCTTAGCGAAGCGGGGTGGGCCTCAGAGGGTGATGGCGAAGTGCAAGGCCGTGCCGACAAACACATCGCCCTGCGCCTCGGCCTGCGGCAGGTGGATGGTTTGCCCGAACATGTCGCGGCAAACCTGCTGGCGGCGCGGGCGCAGGAAGGGGCCTTTGCCGATGTGGCGGAACTGCGCGACCGGGCGCGGCTTTCCCCTGCGCATATCGAGCGCCTTGCGAGTGCGGATTGCTTCACTTCGATGGATTTGTCGCGGCGTCAGGCCCTGTGGGATGCGCGCAGCCTGGTTGGCGGGGAGGATCTGCCGCTCTTCCTGCATGCAGACGAGCGGGATGAGGGCGCGGAGCGGGGCCGCGCGATCCTGCCGAAAATGCCCTTGTCGGAGGAAGTCGTGGCCGATTACCAGACCACGCGGCTCAGCCTGAAGGCGCATCCGATGGCCTTCCTGCGTGCCAGCCTTGCCCAGCGTGGCTTCGTGCGCGCCTGCGACCTGAGGGACCGCAAGTTCCGCAGCATGGTGCATGTCGCGGGCGTGGTGCTGATTCGCCAGCGGCCGGGCAGCGCGAAGGGTGTGTGCTTCATCACGCTGGAGGATGAAACGGGCGTCATCAACCTCGTCGTGTGGCCCGATCTCAAGGAGAAGCAGCGCCGCGTCGTTATGGGGTCGCGATTGATGGAAGTGCGCGGACGGGTGGAATATGATGACGAAGTGATCCATGTCATCGCCCAGCATATGACCGACGCGACACCCGAACTTCACCGCCTTTCCGATGACATGCTCAACGCGCCGCTCGCGCGGGCAGATCATGTCACCAGCCCGCTGCCTCCGGGTAAGGGCAGGGCGGTGGAAGCAGCCGAGGGCGCAATCAAACCGCGCGACCTGATTGACCAGCTGAGCGGCAGCAAGGGCGGACATCCGCGCAACGTGCGGATCATTCCCAAATCGCGGGACTTTCACTGATGGCCGGGGGCAAAGCAAAACCGAGCGGGATGCGGCGAATCGTGAAATTGCTTGTCCTGCTGGCCGCGGGCGCTGCAGCATTCGTCTACGGACGCGCCTGGCTGGAAGACCATCCGCAGCACAATCCATGGGCACCGCTCGATCTCGACAATCCGCGCGGATGGGCGACAGCTATGAAAATTGGCGCCCTGCGTTCGGATCCTGCCGCCTGTAATGCAGTGCTCGAGCGCAGCGATATCACTTATACGATGCTGGAACCTGCAGGAGATGGCGCGTGTCGCCGGGAAAACAGGCTGGTGCTGCCTGAATCGCCGCTCACGCCGGCCAATCCAGAGATGACCTGCACAGTTGCGGTCAGCCTTAGCCAATGGCTGGCGAAGGATGTCGGACCGCTTGCAGAAGAAATGCTTGGATCGGCTGTGTCACGCGTCGAGCAGCTCGGGACGTATAATTGTCGGCGCGTTGGCGGAGGCGATGACGGCCGCTGGAGCCAGCATGCGACGAGCAATGCGATCGACATTTCTGCCTTTGTGCTCGGGGATGGAACGCGCGTTTCGGTGCTGAATGATTGGGGCGATGGCGAGGATCGTGGCCGCTTTCTGCGCGCGGTGCGTGACAGCGCTTGTCTCAATTTCGGGATTGTCCTCTCGCCCGAATACAATGCCGCCCACGCGGACCATTTCCACCTCGACCAGAGCCGTGGCCCACCTGCTGGCCTGTGTCGTTAGTCGGGTGCGTCAGAAGGCAGCAAAATGATACCAGACAAACAAAAACCCCCGCCGAAGCGGGGGTTTTCAAAATTCGATTTAGCGCCGTGGACTACGGGCTCATCGGCAACGGATCGTCGTCTTCATTGTCTTCAAGAAGAATGACGAGACCGATAGCAGCCAGAGCTGCGAGGATAGCGGCAATGACGCCAGCATCCATGCCAGCTTCTTCAGCGTTCAGTACCGGAGCACCTTCACGGTCAATAGCTGGCGCCGCAACGGCGGCGGTGGAGCCGAGCATAAGCCCGGCGGCGACTGCACTGGAAATAATCTTCTTCATTACGTGTCCTCGTTTCTGGGGAGGTTTCTCTATAGTTGACGGTCGTATATCGCAATTGCGGTATGATGTGAACCCGCAGCGGCAAATTTTGTCTCGAAGCGAGCCATATGTGCGTTGAAGTGACATTCCTACAACAACAATGACTTTGAAAAACGGGTAAAAAATTCCTCACTCGGTTTATGCTGCACCTGCGTTATCAAATGCTCAACTGCTAAACTGGTTCCAGCGCGTATCCGGCAGATCGCACCGTACGGATGGGATCAGGCGCTTTTTCGTGCGAGATCGCCTTCCTTAGGCGGCGAATATGTACGTCGACTGTACGTTCTTCGATCTCGCTGCCGGTGCCCCAGACAGCGTCGAGCAATTGCCCGCGCGAAAAGACCCGGCGCGGGTGCTCCATGAAGAATTTGATCAAGCGATACTCGGTAGGGCCAAGCTGCAATTCCTTGCCGCGCCGTTCAAGCCGATGCGCCACCGGATCGAGCCGCAGGTCCCCAACTTCGATCGTTTCGCCTGCCAGAGCAGGACGCACGCGGCGCAGGACGGCCGCGACTCGCGCCAACAACTCGCGCGGACTGAAGGGCTTGGTGAGATAATCATCGGCACCGGTTTCAAGGCCGCGCACCCGGTCGTCTTCCGCCTCGCGCGCGGTCAGCATGATGATAGGGACATGCGCAGTGGCTTTCTCGCGGCGCAGGCGGCGGCAGACTTCGATGCCGCTGACCCCTTCGATCATCCAGTCGAGGATGACCAGATCGGGCGGATCTTCCGAGGCAAGAACGAGCGCCTCATCGCCATCCGGCGTAGCGCGCACGCTGTAGCCTTCATTCTCGAACCGATATTCGAGCAATTCGGACAGCGCGCTATCGTCTTCCACCAGCAGAAGCTTGGGACTGGACATGCTTGTCTCCGTTCAGCCGCCCGCCATCCGGGCGCCTTCGGTGAGGGCATATGACACTTTCATGGCAGTTTTGTTGCAACCGGGCCCGCCATATCGCCGGATAACCGATCAGCGCTCGATATCGTCAGGATAGCTACCGGTGGCGGAATAGTGGACCATTTCGGCCACATTGGTCGCGTGGTCACCGATCCGCTCAATATTGCGGGCGACGAACAGCAGCTGCGCTGCGCTGCTGATGGTTTTCGGATTTTCTACCATGTGGCTGACAACATTGCGGAAAATGCTGTCGTAAAACGCATCGACCTTGTCATCGCGCTCGATCACTTCGCGGGCCAGGATCGGGTCACGCGCGGCAAAAGCCGTCAGCACGTCATGCACCATTTCGGCGGCGAGCTCGCCCATGGCGGGCAGCAGGGTGAGCGGTTCAAACGTCGCGCGACCCTCGATCCGGCCGATCCGCTTGGCAATGTTCTTGGCGTAATCACCGATGCGTTCGACAACGCCGCTGATTTTCAGCGCGGCGACGATTTCGCGAAGGTCATCGGCCATCGGCGCACGCAAAGCGAGCACGCGCACGGCCATGGCATCGACCTCTGCTTCAAGCGCGTCGAGCTTCTCATCGCGTTCGATCACCTGTTTGGCGAGCTCTTCGTCCCCGGACACAAGCGCGCTCAGCGCCTCGCTGATGGCGAGTTCGGCAAGCCCGCCCATTTCCGCGATCAATCCGCGGATATGGGTGATGTCTTCGTCAAAGGCTTTGACTGTATGGTCCATAAGTTAGCCGTACCTACCGGTGATGTAATCCTGGGTGCGCTGCTGCGTCGGATTGGTGAATATGTCCGATGTGTGACCGTATTCTACCAGATTGCCCAGATGGAAAAAGGCCGTTCGTTGCGAAACGCGGGCGGCCTGCTGCATGGAGTGAGTAACGATCACTATCGCATAATTACCGCGCAAATCGTCGATCAGTTCCTCGATTTTGGCGGTCGCGATGGGATCGAGCGCCGAACACGGCTCGTCCATTAGGATGACTTCGGGGTCGACAGCGATGGCGCGCGCGATGCACAGGCGCTGCTGCTGGCCGCCCGAAAGCGCGGTGCCCGAATCTTGCAGGCGATCTTTCACTTCTTCCCACAGGCCGGCGCGGCGAAGGCTCTTCTCGACAATCGCGTCGAGCTCTGCCTTGCCTTCGGCCAGACCGTGGATCTTCGGGCCATAGGCGATGTTGTCATAGATCGACTTGGGGAAGGGATTGGGCTTCTGGAACACCATGCCCACGCGGGCGCGCAGCTGCACGACATCCATGCCGCTGGCGTAGATATCCTCGCCATCCAGTTCGATCGTGCCGGTGACACGGGCAGACGGGATGGTGTCATTCATGCGGTTGAGTGCGCGCAGGAAAGTCGATTTGCCGCAGCCCGACGGGCCGATGAAGGCGGTCACGAATTCCTGGTAAACATCGATATCTACTTCGTTGATCGCCTGCTTGTCACCGTAATAGACGGAGACGCCGCGCGCGCTCATCTTCACCTCGGTCGGCTCAACGGCCTCCGCGGCGGCGTTGGACTGCGCCATTTCGGCAATCGGGGAATCGGCTGTGTCTTGCATCACCATTTCTTCTCGAAGCGGTTGCGCAGATAGATGGCGAGGCCATTCATCAGCAGGAGGAATATCAATAGCACAATAATCGCCGCGCTGGTGCGTTCGACGAAACCGCGGTCGATTTCATCGGACCACAGGAAGATCTGCATAGGCAGCACGGTGGCATTATCGGTAAAGCCCGAAGGCGGCGTGGCGACGAAAGCGCGCATGCCGATCAGCAGCAGCGGCGCGGTCTCTCCCAGCGCACGAGCCATGCCGATAATGGTGCCGGTAAGGATACCGGGCAGGGCGAGCGGCAGGACATGGTGGAACACCACCTGCACAGGGCTCGCGCCCACGGCCAGCGCACCATCGCGGATCGACGGCGGAACCGCCTTGATCGCGTTGCGTCCCGAAATCACGATGACGGGCATCGTCATCAGCGCCAGCGTCATACCGCCGATCAGCGGAGCCGAGCGCATGCTGGGGAAGATCGCTAGGAATACGGCCATGCCAAGCAGGCCAAAAATGATGGAAGGCACGGCGGCAAGGTTGTTGATCGAGACCTCGATAATGTCCGTCCAGCGGTTCTTCGGCGCATATTCTTCAAGGTAGAGAGCGGCCAGCACGCCCACCGGGAAGGCGAGCAGCAAGGTAACGATCATCGTCAGGATCGAGCCCTTCAGCGCGCCCCAGATGCCGACCAGCTGCGGATCGGTGGCATCGGCGCGGGCGAGGAAGCCGACGTCGAAATTGTCTGCCAGCAGATCGCGCTCAGCCAGATCCTCTGCAAGTGGCTGCAGCGGCAACTGTCCGTCCCCGGCGTAGGCGCTCGCGAGATCCTCGCTGGTGGGCAGCCAGAAGCTTGCTTCGCTCTGCAGGATGCGGGGATCGGCGTAGATTTCTTCGGCGACGAGGCGCCAGGCCTCACCATTCACATGCTCTGCGCCCTCGGCACCCAGCGTCTGTTCGGCGCTGAATTGCACGACATCGCGCAGGCCCTGATTGCCGAGCCGCTGGATCGCATCATTATGATCCAATTCACCCGGCGGGAGCGAGAGGCCCATGTCGGGGAAATCAATGTCCACGCGCAGTTCTGCCCGCTGGAAGCCGCCGATGCCGTTGATCGTCATGGTGGCGAGCAGGAAGAGCAGCACGATCATGGAAAAGATGATGGCCGACAGGCCGATCGCCTTGAATCGGCGTTCTGCTGCATAGCGCTTCTTCAGCCGGGCTTCGAAAGCGGCCGTGCGCGTGGGGGCTTGTGCGTTACTCATAGGCTTCACGGAACCTCTTCACGACGCGCAGGGCGATAAAGTTGAGCGCCAGCGTGACCATGAACAGCACAAAGCCCAGCGCGAACGCGGCGAGGGTTGCTGGATGGTCGAAACTGCCTTCACCCGTCAGCAGCGCGACGATCTGCACCGTTACGGTCGTCATGGATTCGAGCGGGTTGGCGGAGAGATTGGCCGCAGTAGAGGCGGCCATCACCACGATCATGGTTTCACCGATGGCGCGGCTGATGGCGAGCATCACCCCGCCGACAATACCGGGCAGCGCGGCTGGCACGAGCACGCGGCGAATGGTTTCATTGGTCGTTGCGCCCATGGCGAGCGAGCCGTCGCGCATGGCCTGCGGCACGGCAGCAATGGAATCGTCAGCCATGGAGGAGACGAACGGGATGATCATCACGCCCATCACCAGGCCAGCAGCCAGCGCGCTTTCGCTGGAGGGATTGGACGCGCCAAGAGTGACGGCGATATCGCGGATGGCGGGAGCAATCGTGAGCGCGGCGAAATAGCCGTAAACCACTGTCGGCACACCGGCGAGAATTTCGAGCGCGGGTTTCACCCAGGCACGCATCTTTGCAGGCGCATATTGGGTGAGGTAAATCGCGCTCATCATACCCAGCGGAATGGCGACGATCATGGCGATAATCGCACCGATGAAGAGCGTTCCCCAGAACAGCGGAATGGCACCATAACGATCACCATCGACCGACCCGGTGCTCATCGGATCGGGGTTCCATTGGGTGCCGAACAGGAAATCTATCGGTGAGACTTTGCCGAAGAACAAAATGGTCTCGTAAACCAGCGTCACCAGAATGCCGAAAGTCGTCAGGATGGCGACGAGTGAGGCGATGAGCAGCGCAGCGAGAACTAGGCGTTCCACCTTCGTGCGCGCAGCGAAATCGGGCTTCAGCCGGAGGAAAGCCCATGCGGCTCCAGCACCGCCGATCAGCAGGCCGACTATGAGGCCGATGAGATCGTAACGCTGCATCGCCTGCCGGAATGGTTCGGCAAGCGCGACAGCTTCGTCATTCATGCTGAGCCCGGCATTGCCCTCGGCAATGTTGCGGGCTTCGATCAGGATGGAATCGCGGCGCAGGCCAAACTCCGGCAGCGATTGCGCTTCCGGGCTGGCGAGGACGGAACTTAGGACAAGTTGGCCCGAAATCCCGTTCCAGATCAGGAACCACAGGATCAGCGGAACAACGATCCACAGCGCGGCGTACCACGCGTGATAGCTGGGTAGGGCGGCGATCCGCCCCTCAGGCGCGCTGCGTTTGAACGTCCACGCGCGGGCACGGGCCACCAGCCATCCGGCAAGCCCAAGCCCGATGGCGAGGAGAAGCGGTATGGCTGGTGACATAGTGTGCGATTATACCCTTACTGAAGGTCTTCTGCGGTCAGGACCGGGAATTCGGTCGTCGCAGCGGTCATGGCGTCGCGGACTTCTCCACGATTCGTGACCAGGCCGATTTCTGCCAGTGGACCGTCTTCACCCCAGTTTGCAACCCAGGTTGCGAGGAATTCCTCAATACCGGGGATCACTCCGACGTGTTCTTTCTTCAGGTAGATGAACAGCGGGCGTGCGCCGGGGTAGGCGAAGCTGGAGATATTGTCATAGGTCGGATCGACACCATTCATGGGCAGGCCCTGCACACGATCGGAGTTTGCTTCAAGGTAGGAATAGCCGAAAACGCCAACGGCATTCGGGTTGGTCTCGATTTTGGAGACGATCAGATTGTCCTGCTCGCCCTGATCGACATATTTGCCGTCCGAACGCACTTCAGTGCAGATGCGATCCTGCTCTTCTTCTTCCAGACCTTCGGGAAGCGGGCCGTCTTCGCAGCCAACTTCAAGGATCAGCTCAGCCAGCGCATCGCGCGTGCCGGAGGTGCTCGGCGGGCCGTAGACGAGGATCGGCAGATCGGGCAGCGAGGGATCGACATCCGACCAGGTCTCATTGGTCTGCTCTTCGCCATAGGGGTTTGCAGCGATCGCGCGGTACACGATTTCTGGCGTCAGGTTCATGGTGATGCCGCCCTGGGCCGAGGCAAAAGCGATACCGTCCATGCCGACCTGGATTTCGACGATCTCGGTCACGCCATTTTCCTGGCAGGTTTCAAACTCGCTCAGCTTCATGCGACGCGACGCCTGCGCGAAATCGGGCGTGTCGTAACCGACGCCCGAGCAGAATGCAGCCATGCCGCCACCGGTGCCGATCGATTCGATGTTCGCGGCAGGGAAATCGGGGTGCTCACGGCTGAAAATTTCCGAGATGCGCGTGGCGAACGGATATACGGTGGAAGAGCCGACAGCGTGGATTGCGTTGCGGCTGTCACCGCTGGCGCCATCCTGCGAACCGCAGGCTGTAAGGCCGGTTGCAGCGAGCGCTGCGATGGCAATGGAAAGCTTTTTCATGGTCTGTGACCTCATCTTCTGGTGTTGATCTAGAGGCCCCTTATTGCGGTCATGCGACAGATTTGTGTCGCATTGCGGACTTATTCGCAATCGGAGGCGGGATGGTTTCGCTTGCTTAAAAATCGAATTCCGCACGCACGCCGACGACATCGACGCTGTAGTCCTGCTCGCCAGAGGGCAGCGCATTGGGAGCATCGTCATATTCGAGGCGGCCGTAATTGACCTGCAGGCGGGTGTAGTCGGTCATCGTCCAGATCAGCGAACTGTAAATACCGTTCTGGGTGCCGCCGATGATACCCGCGTCGCGATCATTCAATTCGAGGAAATCGTAACGCAGATTGAGCTGGATCGCGCCGATACCACCTTCATCGATAGTGCGGGCAGGACGAGTGCGGTTGAAACGGCCACCGCGATAGGTGCGGCTGTCACCCTGTGTCAGGAACAGGCCAGCCTCTGCAAACGCACCATGGAAAACAGCGTTGTCCATGCTCACCAGGCCGCCAACTTCGCGGCGGTAGGCTTCGGCGTGGAAATGCAGCGGGCCGTGAACGGCGGCGAATTCCGCTCCGATGTCAAATTCGCTTCCGGCAGCGAAGCGATCGGTGTTGATCAGCCGTTCCGACGTGAAGGAGACAAGCGGCCGCTGGCGATAACGCACCTCGCCGTCATCACCGAGGTCGGCATAGTGAACCGAACCGCCGAAGTGCAGCTGGGTATCGCCAATCTCGGGGAAGAATGCGGCGCGCGCATCGACGCTCATCCGGTCGCTGCCCGGCAGATCATCGATATTGTCAGAGAACAGGCCGCCCTGCAGGAGGACATTGCCCGCGCCATATTCGACGGAAATGCCGGTGCGGCGACTGAAACCGAAGGCATCGGTGAACGCGGCACGTTCGATGAAGGACGTGAAGCGGCTGCTGGTCAGCTCTTCCATCGATTGGAAATTGTTGAACTGGCCGACGGTCAGAGTGACGTCGCCGGTTTCGTATTCGAGCAGCGCATCTGTGATCTCGAGATCATTTCCGCCAAACTCGAATTCCATTTTGTAGCCAAAGCCGCCGGGGATATCGCCCTGCACGCCAAGGCGCACGCGACGGGCGCGGACATCAAACCCGTCTTCAAGGCCGAGACCATCGGGAATAGCGGTGAAACCGGCATCCAGCATCAGGCGGCCGAATGGCTTGAAGGAAAAGCCGTCGTCGCTCTCCACTTCGGGGGCCGCGCCCATGCTGATTTCCGTGCCGGTGCTGGCGGTAACGACAGGTGCGGTCGATTCGGCGAGGGCTGCCGTTTCGGTCTCGAGACCAGCAATCTCCACGGCAGTTTCCGCCTGCTCGCTTTCGATCTCGTCGAGGCGCTCAGTCACAGCCACAAGCTGCGCAGTAAGAGCGGCAACCTGGGCGCGAAGCTGTTCGACTTCGGCCTGGTGCTCTTCATGATTGGCATGCGCATCCTGCGCATATGCGGGCGTTGCCACCATGGCGATCGCCAGCAGCGGGAGAGTCGGGAAGATGCGCATGGCTGTTTGTCTCATTCCTGTCACATGTCCAAAATGTGACCGCGCCCCTAGGCGTGGCAGATGACAGTTATGTGACAGTTTCATTTCAGCTGTGGATAGCTGAGCTGAGAGGCCCGCGTGTTTTGCCCTCAACGTTGTGAGACATAAGGAAGCCGCACAGTCACTGTCGTCCCTTCGCCAAGCTTGCTCTTGATATCGAGGCGGCCGCGATGGCGCTCTACGATGTGCTTGACGATGGCGAGGCCCAGGCCAGTGCCACCAGCGGCGCGGCTGCGACCGGGGTCGGTGCGATAAAAGCGGCGGGTGAGGTAAGGTAGGTGCTCAGAAGCGATGCCTTCGCCCTTATCGGCAATCGTCAGCACGCACATGTCATATTGGCCCGTCGCAAGCTTGACCTTCACCGGCTTGTCTTCGGCGCCGTACTTCAGCGCATTGTCGACCAAATTGCGCACCAGCTGCTCAAGCTGCTTGGGGTCGCCGCGAACCTGCAGCTTTTCGTCTGGCACCTTGATCGACACACGATCGATACGATCGGTGCCGGCACCATCGCGCGCCGCTTGACGGACGAGCAGTCCGAAATCGACGCTCTCGCGCGGCTGATCGTGCTTTTCCGCCTCGACCCGGCTGAGGCTCATCAGATCGTTGATGAGATCCTGTAGGCGACGGGCTTCGCGCAGGACGGTGCCGCGGAACTTGTCCGCTTTCTCGGGTGGCAGATCGTCACCTGCGTCCTGGAGGGTCTCCATATAGCCGATGATCGAAGATAGCGGCGTGCGCAATTCGTGACTGGCATTGGCGACAAAATCGGTATGCGCGCGGCTGACATCCGCCTCTGCCGTCCGGTTGATGAGCTCGACCAGGCTATAGCGCGAATCGATGCGCTGGAGCGTCAGCTGCCAATTGCTGCGCGGTCCGGTAAGGCCCTGCACCGTGGCGCTGCCGCCTTCCTCGCGCGCGAGCAAGTCGATTGCGGCAGGATGGCGCAGAGCGATGCGGGCGTCCTGTCCAAGAACGTGCGCGCCGATTTCCTCGCGCGCCTGCGCATTGGCAACGATGATGCGGTTGGAATCGAGCAGCAGCATGGGCAGGCCCGAATTCTCGATCAGCTCACGCATGCCGGATTGGGAAATGGTTAGACCGTCTGTTTCTGGCGGGCGCACAGAGGGCGGGGGCGGGGCGGCAATCCAGAAGGATGCGACCCAGACGACCATTGTGCCTGCCACCAGCAGCAGATCGACGCCCGCCACCAGCAGGACCAGTCCGCATATCGCTGCAAGAACGATACCTGCCACGGGGGTGTACTGCACATCCATTGCGGCACGGCATAGACACAGATTTGTGACATTTTCCAGCACGGGCGCAGAGATTTTTCCCTGCCTATGCGTAAGCGCCCAGGGCGCCGGGGCGGGCGCGCTGCCGTTATACATTGTAATGTAGGGAGAAGCGGTAGAAAACCGCGCCATCGCTGGTGACCCCTACGGGAATCGAACCCGTGTTTCAGCCGTGAAAGGGCCGCGTCCTAACCGCTAGACGAAGGGGCCACGTGCGATGGAGCGGCGCAATTAGGTGGGTCCGCCGCGCGCGTCAAGCCTTGTTCTGCACCAAGTTCAAAAGAAAGTGCCTAATCGGCCCAGGCAGCGTCTTCCAGATGCAATTCCGCGGCCGGTTTGCTGCCCCAATCATCGATCTTTACCCGACCCGCGAGCCACAGACGGCGACCGCGGGCACCGCTGAGAATCGCCTGACCCATGTCGGTTTCGGCGGCGCGGAAAGCGATCGCCTTGAACCGACCGCCATCCTGACCTGCCGCGATGACGCGCAAATGGTCTGTGCCGACGATATCGGCTTTCACCAATTGCACCGGCCCCACAGCGACACGCGGACCGGGCCAACCCACGCCGTAAGGTCCCGCGCTATCGAGCGTTTCGACCAGTTCGGGCGTCAGGCCGCGCGGTGCGAGAGCGAGATCGAGCGTGATGTGCTGCTCTGCCGAAGCTGCTGCGACCGGGGCAGCAAGGCGATCGTCCATCCATTCGATGAAAGCATCCAGCCTGTCTGACGCGATAGTGAGGCCCGCTGCCATGGCGTGGCCGCCGCCTTTTATCAGCAAGCCCGAATCGGTCGCACCGATGATGGCAGCGCCCAGATCAACGCCGGGGATCGAGCGGCCCGAACCTTTGCCTTCGCCCGCCTCGTCATCCAGCGCGATGACGATGGCGGGGCGACCGGCCTTTTCCTTGATGCGTCCGGCGACGATGCCGATCACGCCGGGATGCCAGCCTTTGCCCGCACAGATAACGACCGCGCGATTGTGCTGCGCGGCGAGCTGTTCTTCAGCGGCTTCCTGCACCGCCGCCTCGATCGCGCGGCGCTCTTCATTCAGGCGCGAAAGCTGTTCGGCGATTGCGCGCGCTTCGTCCGGATCGGGTGTGGTGAGGAGCCTCACGCCCAGTGTCGCTTCACCCACACGTCCACCGGCGTTGATGCGCGGCCCGAGCGCGAAACCGCAATCGCTCGCGGCAGGCGCGGCTTTCAACCGGCTGGCATCGATGAGCGCCGCCATGCCGGTGTTCTCTCGCCGTGCCATGACTTTGAGGCCCTGTGCGACAAACGCCCGGTTGAGGCCCCTGATCGCCGCGACATCGGCCACTGTACCGAGCGCCACCAGATCGAGCAGCGACATCAGATTGGGTTCTGTACGGTTCTTGAAATAGTTCCGCTCGCGCAAGGTGCGCACCACTGCCACCGCCAATAGAAAGGCAACGCCAACTGCGGCGAGATGGCCGTGCTGGGCTGCATCGTCCTTTTCATCGAGCCGGTTCGGGTTGACCAGCGCATAGGTGCGCGGAAGCTCCGCCGAGCACTTATGGTGATCGACCACGATGACATCGATACCGGCGTCATGCGCCATGCCCAGCGCCTCATGCGCCATGGCTCCGCAATCGACGGTAACGATAAGGCTGGAGCCGTCTTCACCGATTTTGAGCAGCGCCTCGCCGCTTGGTCCGTAGCCTTCAAGCAGGCGATCGGGGATATAATGCTGCGCATCGTGGCCCAGCATGCGGATGAGGCGAATAAGTAGGGCGGAGCTGGTCGCTCCATCCACGTCGTAATCGCCGTAAACGGTCACGCTTTCGCGCGCAATCACCGCTTCGGCGATGCGTTCTGCGGCGCGATCCATATCGGCAAAGATGGAAGGGTCCGGCAGGAAGGAGCGCAAATTGGGCTGGCGATGCTTCTCCAGCTCCTCTCGCTCCACTCCGCGAGACAGCAGAAGCTGGGTGGCGATATCCTGCTCCAGCCCATGGATGCCGGAGGCCAATTCCATATTGCCGCCACGCCAGCGCCAGGCTTTGCCCGACAGCGATTGCTCGACCCCCAATACGAAAGCTCTTGTATCCATGGCGAAACCATACCGCCGAGCGGCGGGCGAAGAAAGTTGCGTTTTACTTCCGTCACCAGTTCGGTTTGCCCCAGAATTGGGTCCATTTTGGTAAAGTTTCTGCGATATGGGCGCGGCAAGGACTCGACGTGGAACTCTATTGCCGACAGTATTCGTGGCGTTGTGAAGAAAGGGTAGATTGATCGCGAGCGCGCAACGCCTTGATACCAACAGGTTCGTTGCAACAGTGTCTCTCCTGTTTGAGGCGGGCGCTCGCCCGTGCGCGGCCGATATCCGGGCGCTGGCGAAAGGCGATGTCCCTTTCTCCATAAGCATCGATCCATCGGTGGATGGCACAGCCGATGAGGGATGGGTGGAACTGCTCGTCAACGGGCTGACGTTCGACCTGACAGGCCTCGCACCATTTCCGGCGGCAGAAATGCCGTGCGCCAATCATTATTATGGCCTGTCGGAGGGTTTCCCCCAGCTTTCCCTTGAGGCGATAACCCTTGTTCCGGGGCCGCATCTGACGGCCGGAGGCATCATGTTCCCCGTCGTGCGCGGGCTTGCGGCCCTGGCTGCCGACCTCACCGATTTGCCAAGGGTGCAGGGCGTCGTATGGCATCCCGCCCACGCCGTGAGCGAGCCCGCCTATTTCCAGAGGGGCGTAACAAGTTGGATCGAAGGCGGGCCGTTCCCGGGACTTGGCTTGACCGCGCTGATTACCAATTCCGATGGCAGCATGCAGAGCGACGGCCTTGCGCTTTTCACCGGGCAGGAATTGCATCTTCCGGCTGATGTTACAGGTGACGGTGCCGAAGGCGCCAAGCTTGCGCTGCGAATCCTCAATTGGCTCGTCGAGCATGGGAAAATCGAACAGAATGTGACCTTTACCGGCCCCTCAGGGGAGCCGATGGGGGTTGAACCTGTGGAAAACTCCGGCATGTTGCGGGTGTGGCGGGGAACTCGGTAAATGCGAAGGCAGTACGCATAAGTGCGCGCCTCGACCATCCGGATCGAGGAGCTCTATCCTTCCGCAAGGTGAATAGCCCGGGCACTCCCGGCTACCAGCCGGATATGCAGCGTCATCATTTGCTGCCGCGCCAGGTGATCACGGCGCGAAGTTTCGACAGAATGC
The DNA here is from genome assembly GCF_027912455.1 of Aurantiacibacter sp. MUD61. NCBI lineage: Bacteria > Pseudomonadati > Pseudomonadota > Alphaproteobacteria > Sphingomonadales > Erythrobacteraceae > Aurantiacibacter > Aurantiacibacter sp. MUD61. The sequence goes on along the minus strand of NZ_CP115446.1, from coordinate 2,632,635 downwards.
TCGATACGCTTGGCCGCGCTGAAGTGGGTTATGGCGATTTCCGCATCAACGGATTGCTCCTGCCATCCACTGCAGGCGTCGCTTTGCGCACTGGCCTGCCGCTGCATCGCGGGCCGCACCGGCGGTATAATGAAATGGTCGCGACCCGGGTCGGGCAGATAGAAGCTGGTTGGTCGCGCTTTGCCAAGCAATGCGAAGCGAGGGCACACAGCGAAGCCCTGATGCGGCTGCGCTTGCTGCAACGCGCGCTGCGGCGCGGACTGATGCAGCGCGAGCACCCGGCGATGCGGCTCAACCGCAAAGATCCATTCCGCGCCGGCGTCGATTTTGGCGAGCTGGATGCGATGGTTGAGCAATTATGGTCTGCGAGCGCGCCCAAAGCTCAAAAATGACCTCTAGGCCGCTTTCTCGAAATTGGGCCATTCGCGTTTCAAAGCTTCGATCATCTGGTCTGGCTGGTCTGACGTTTTGAGCCAGCGCTCCAGCCTACGCGATGCTTCACCAAGCTCCGGCTCACCGAAATTGGCAGCGACGCCAGCAAGTTTGTGGAGCTCATCGGCGAGCCGCTTCCAATCGGTGTCGCTGGGCGCCTGCGCCATGGACTCGCGCAATTTATGGAGGATCGTGTCGCGCCTGTCGCGATAGCGGTCTTCCAGCCCGGCAAGACTGGGCGGAGGCGACGATACCAGAGTGGCGGAGTTGCGTTCCAGCATGGCCGGCGGCGCATTGCGATCCGCGATCCCTCCATTGGGAGCAAGCCAGCGCGACAATTCGCGCGCGAGGGCAACGGTCGTGACCGGCTTGCCCAGATGGGACTGCATACCTGCCTTCTGGCACGCGGCGACATCATCGGGGTAGCAGTTGGCGGTGAGCGCAATGATCGGCAGCTTCTCCGCGTTGAAGCCCAAAGCGCGCAGGCGACGTGTCGCTTCCAGCCCATCCACATCGGGCATTTGCATGTCCATCAGGATAGCAGCGAAGGGGCGACCCTTTTCATCCGCCGCAATCACGGCATCGATGGCTTCCTCGCCATTTTCGACCAATTGCACATCCAGTTCGAGCGAATTGGCCATGGCTATGACCAATTGCTGGTTGATCGCATGATCCTCGGCAATGAGGATCCGCGTTCCGGCGAGGCGCGAGCTGCCGTCTGGCAATTCATCGCTTTCACTGCGGGTCCGCGCGCGTCGCTCAGCCGCCGCCTTCATCGGCAGGCGAACGGTGAACTGGGTGCCGACATTGCGCTTGGAATGCACGGTGATGTGACCGCCCATCATTTCGACGAGCTGGCTGCAGATCGCAAGGCCAAGGCCCGTTCCTCCATACCGACGCGCAACAGAACCATCTTCCTGTGTGAAAGGCGTGAAGATGTCCTCCAGCCGGTCGTCCTCGATCCCTATCCCCGTATCGATCACTGCAATCAGGAGCGACTGTCCTTCGCTGGAATTTTCCACTCGCGCTTCGATGTCAATGCCGCCGGTATGGGTGAATTTGACCGCATTGCCGACGAGATTCAGCACCACCTGGCGCACGCGGAGCGGATCAAGCTCGAGCAGCTGGGGCACTGCATCATCAATCCAGATGCCGACCGAAAGGCCTTTCGCGCGGGCCATCGGCTCGATCAGCTTGGCGCAATGCTGCAATTTGTGGCGCAGATCGACGGGTTCGGTCGAGATCTCCAACTGGCCCGCCTCGATGCGCGAATGATCGAGGATGTCATTGAGCAATTGCATCATCGCATGGCCGGATTCGGCAATCATATTGACCTGTGTGAACTGGCTTTCGGTGAGCTCGCTATCGAGAAGCAGCTCGGTGAAGCCGATCACGCCATTCATCGGCGTGCGGATTTCATGGCTCATATTTGCGAGGAAAGTCGATTTCGATCGCGCCTCGTTTTCGGCGCGGCGGCGTGCGGCCTGAAGGTCCTGCTCAAGGTCCTTCGAGCGCTGAATGTCGAAATTGATCCCGGTATAGCCGATCAATTCGCCATCCGCGCCGAATTCCGGCGAACCGTGGCAGAGCGTCCAGGCGTCGGAGCCATCGTCGCGCTGCCAGCGCAGTTCCTCACGTACTTCCTCGTGATTGGCGACGGCTGTGATCCAGATCGAGAGAATGCGATCGCGGTCGTCGGGATGGATGAAATCGCCCCAACCGTGGCCTTTCCAGGAATCGTTTTCCACTCCGGCCATGCGTTTCCAGGCGTCGTTTACATAAACGCATTCGCCGGTCGCGTTGGCGCGCCAGATACCGGCGGGCGCGTTTTCAATCAGGCCGGCGAAATCGCTGTCGGCGCCCTCGATCGCTCGCCCAGTGAGACGGAGGCGCAAGCGGACATAAAGGCCTGCGAAGACCAGCGCGATTAGCCCAAGTGCAAGTGGAATAGCGATTTGCGACATAATACCGTCCATGTCTTCCAACATGGCAGCATCGCTAACGCCGAACGCCTAAATTGCCCGAAGCCTCATACCGGGATAAATTGCGTAGTCGCAGGGTGACGCGCGTTAAAGACGCTGCGTTCCGGGTCCATGCGATGCGGCATTGGCTGCGCTGAGAAGCGCTCGCACGCTGGCGGTGGCGACATCCTCATCCACGCCGACGCCCCAGCCGCTCCGACCATCGGGCGCTGCCCACTCGATATAGGCAGCCGCGTTCGCATCGACGCCCGATCCAAGCGCGTGCTCGGAATAATCGGTGACCTCAATGTCGATTCCGAACCCGTCGCGTAATGTGGCGAGGACGGACGAGATCAGGCCCTTGCCCCGGCCTGATACCCGTTCGGCGACACCATCCACCTCCACCGTACCGGTAAAGATGCGCGTGCCATCGCTGGCGCGGCTTTCCTCATAATCGACAAGGGCGAAGCGGCGCTTGTCGACTTGCAGGTAATAGGTCTGGCGGAAGCATTCCCAGATGTCCGAGGCATTCAGCTCGCGCCCCTGATCATCGGCCATGAATTGCACATGGCGGCTGAAATCGGCCTGCAAGCGTTTGGGCAGTTTTAGGCCCTGATCCTGTTGCAGCACCCATGCGAAGCCACCTTTGCCACTTTGCGAATTGACGCGGATCACTGCTTCGTAATTACGGCCGAGATCGGCAGGATCGATCGGCAGATAGGGAACGCGCCATTGCGTGTCGTTTTGCGTTTCGTGGGCTTCGAAGCCTTTCTTGATCGCATCCTGATGGCTGCCGGAGAATGCCGTGAAAACCAGGTCTCCGCCATAGGGATGGCGCTGATGCACTGGCAGCTCGTTGCAATACTCAACCGTCTCGATGACCGTGTCGATATCGGAAAAATCGAGGCCGGGATCGATCCCTTGCGTGTACATATTGAGTGCCACGGTAACGAGGCAGCAATTGCCCGTCCGCTCTCCATTACCGAACAGGCAGCCTTCCACGCGGTCCGCGCCCGCCATCATGCCCAGTTCTGCCGCGGCAACGCCGGTCCCCCGATCGTTGTGGGTGTGCAGGCTGATCACCGCAGCGTCTCGATTTGGCAAATTGCGGCAGAAATATTCGATCTGGTCGGCGTAGATATTGGGGGTGGCCGCCTCGACGGTAGCTGGCAAGTTGAGGATGATCGGCCAGTCCTTGCTTGGCCCGACGACATCCATCACCGCCTCGCAAACCTCGAGGCTGAAATCCAATTCGGCAGTGGAGAAGGTTTCCGGCGAATATTCGAATTGCCATTTGGTGCCGGGGCGCTTGGCGGCTTCCTCCACCAGCAATTGCGCGCCTTTGACGGCGATGGCTTTCACCTCGTCCTTGCTCATCCTGAACACGATATCGCGCCACGCAGGGCTGACGGCATTGTAGAGATGGACGATGGCCGAATGCGCGCCTTCGAGGCTTTCAAAGCTGCGCTTTATCAGGTCCTCGCGCGACTGGGTGAGGACCTGCACCACGACATCGTCCGGCACCTTGCCCGACTGGACGAGCCAGCTGATGAAGTCGAATTCGGTCTGCCCGGCAGCGGGAAAGCCGACTTCGATTTCCTTCACGCCCACTTCCACCAGCAGGTCGAAGAAACGGGTCTTCTTCGCCCGGTCCATCGGATCGATGATCGACTGGTTGCCATCGCGCAGATCGGTGCTCAGCCAGCGCGGCGGTGCAGTGATGGTGCGGCTTGGCCATTGCCGGTCGGGCAATTCGACCTGCGGGAAAGGGCGGTATTTCGTGCTGGGATCACGCAGCATGGACATGGAACTGGCTTTCTTCGACTTGGGGAGGGGTGTGGAAGCCCTTAGGCGAGGGCCCGGCGGCAGCGCGCGGGGCAGGGGACACGCCTAAGGGCGTGTAAGTCGAAGCAGGGATAGAAGCAGGTTCTTCCGCATGGGCGCATTGCTATCGCCAATCGCGGGGTCCGTAAACCACGAATGTAGTTGCATTTGGAACGATGATCGGGGCTGCAACCTGATGGCGGCAGCCCCGATCAGAAAGCGGTCAGTCCTTCTCGAAAGCGACTGTGATATCGAGTTCGACTTCATCGCCCACGGCGGGCAGCGCATAGTCGATGCCGAAGTCGGAGCGATTGATGGTGGTCGTGCCGTGAAAGCCGACGGTTTCCGCTCCGCTCATCGGGTTCGATCCCATGCCGGAAAGCTCGGCATTGATCATGACCTGGTTGGTCTGGCCGTTCAGCGTCAGATTGCCGACGATATGCGCGGTGGTGGCGCCGGTCTGGTGCACGGCAGTGGATACGAAGCGCGCGTCATCGGCATCGGGGCCGAAGAAATCCGGCTCCGCGCCATCTTCACCAGGGCGCAGCATGTGATCGCGCAGGCCTTCGCTCACCACAGCGAGCGAGTTGATCGGAATGCGCACATCTACGGATGAATTTGCGAGGTTCTCCGTGTCCAGCTCAAGCGTGCCTTCGGCATCGCCGAAAAGGCCGAAATAATCGTTGAAGCCGAAATGGCTGACGCGCCATTCAACCAGCGTATGCGCCGGATCGGTGGAATAGCTTCCCGAAGTGATGGCACTGGTGTCCATCGCTTCTTCTTGGTGGTTATGGGCATCGGCCAGCGCGGCAGTCGCCGAAAAGGCGGCGACCGTACCGGCGGCGGTGAGGGCGAGCAGGGATTTACGCATGATTGGTATCCTTGGTGTTGTTGCCATGTTCACATGGGTTCACCTCAGGAAATGTCCAAGGAGCAAATCTTGTTCCGTGTCATACGTGGCTTTAAACCGGTCTCAGCAATCGTAATTTACGATCAAGTCTCGCGCTTGCAGGCTGGACACCGTGTATCGCTGCTCCGGAGCGGGCGCACTGCACGGATCGTAGGCGGGATCCTGCGGCAGACAGCTCTCGCCGCAAACCATCTCTGCTATCCCATTGCCTGCGTTGACCCGCCAGAAGCGACCGCCCGGCGTCGCGACGTAGCCGTCGAGACCGAATTCCACCGCGCCGGCCACATCGACTTCGGACGGCACTTCGCTGTCATAGCGCGGATTGAAGGAGCCATGCGTATGGTAGATGGCGCGCGGAAAAAGGGAGCGGGCATCGAAATAGGCCGCAGAGCAGCTGTCCGTATCACCGACGCGAACGGTGCGGGACACCAATTCCCCTGCCGCGTTCTCCGCAATCAGCCCGCATAATTCGATGCGATCGTTGAATGATCTCTGCTGCAATTCGCCGAGTTGCTGCCGGGCGAATTCGGTGACCTCCGCGGTCGGGACGGTAGCCTCATACACCTCATTCGCGAGGTTCTCGCCCGAGCGATTGAGCACCACGCCCGCCCACAGCGCGGCGCAGACGGCAAGAATGACGATGGTGGTGCGGCCTTCGCTCACTCTATGGCCGCCCGTTCCGCTTGCGAGACGCGTCGAGGCACCGCAATTGGTTCCCCTGTTTTGGCATCGAACAGCGGGTTCGCTTTCCGTCCACCACTCACATACTCTCTCACGATGCGCGGCGTCGTGCGCAGAATGAGCCCGGCCGGCGTTGATGCTGGCAAGTCGCTGGCATCCCCTGTCGCGCTATCGGGAAAGAGATGACGCGCTTTGGAAGTAAGGCCACGCAGAGGTGAGATATCTTTTATCGTAGCGGTAAAGATATCGAGGAACGGAATCCGCGTGGTGGCAAAGCTGTTGAACATGGGCGTGTCGCAACAAGAGCAAACCCAGCGCAAGACAGGCTTTTCCGTCATATGCAGGCAACGCATCTGCTCGAGTCCCGACGAAAAGTGCAGGCGAGACCCGCGAAAGTTGAAAAGCGAAACGCCGCCCAGATCATCGAGCATGATTTCAGACTTTCCGCAAAGCCTGACAAAATCGCGGCAATCGGTGCAGTGACAGACGATAACCTCGCCATCGACGGGGGGAGGGATATCGATCGTCCCTCCAACGGCCCCGCACTTGCATCGAAATTCCAATCGCTGGATCACAGCGAGGAACTTCGCCTCAATTTTTCTCCTTGTCCACCAGCTTGTTGGCGGTGATCCAAGGCATCATGGCGCGCAGCTGCTCGCCGGTCTTTTCGATCGGATGTTCGGCCTGCCGGTTGCGCGCGGCTTTCATTTCCGGATTGCCGATGGCGTTATCGAGCATGAAGCGCTGCACGAATTTGCCGCGCTGGATATCGTCCAGCACGCGCTTCATTTCGGCTTTGGTCTCATCGGTAATGATGCGCGGACCGGTGTGGTAATCGCCATATTCGGCAGTGTTGCTGATCGAATAGCGCATGTTGGCGATGCCGCCTTCATACAGCAGGTCGACGATCAGCTTGGTTTCATGGAGGCATTCGAAATAGGCCATTTCGGGCGCGTAGCCGGCTTCCACCAGCGTTTCGAAACCGGCCATGATCAGGTGGCTGATCCCGCCGCACAGGACGGCCTGTTCGCCGAACAAATCGGTTTCGCATTCTTCCTTGAAATTGGTTTCGATGATGCCGCTGCGCCCGCCGCCGACGCCCGAAGCATAGGCGAGGGCGATGTCGTGCGCATTGCCGCTGTTGTCCTGATGGATGGCGATCAGGCAGGGCACACCGCCGCCGCGCTCGTATTCGCTGCGCACGGTGTGGCCGGGGCCCTTGGGCGCAATCATGATGACGTCGATATCGTCTGTCGGCTCGATGAGGCCGAAATGGACGTTAAGGCCGTGAGCGAAGGCGAGCGCTGCGCCGGGCTTCATATTGCCCTTCAGGTCTTCCGCCCAGATTTTTGCCTGCGTTTCATCGGGCGCGAGGATCATCAGGATGTCGGCGACTTCGGCGGCCTGTTTGTTGGAGAGCACTTCAAAGCCCGCAGCCTCTGCCTTCTTCGCCGTCGCAGAGCCTTCGCGCAATGCGATGCGGACATCCTTCACGCCGCTATCGCGCAGGTTCTGGGCGTGGGCATGGCCCTGCGAACCATAGCCGAGCACGACGATCGTCTTGTCGGTGATCAGGTTGAGATCGCAATCGGCGTCGTAAAAGGCTTTCATGGGTAATCCTATTGAGTCTGAAGCGTGTAAAAGGCGAGCAGGGCGAGCGCCCCGATAAGAGTGATGAGCGGCCAGCCGATATGCTGTCCGCGGGTCATGACGGCATCGGCCACCCCAGCGACGAAATGCACGGTGCCTATGGCAAAGATAAGCCACGGCGCGTCGATATCGCCATAGGCAGCCAGCGCGAGGACCGCGCCGATGCAGAGCCACAGCAGCGTGGTCCAGTGCCATGCGAAGCGCGTGACATTGCGTGCGAGCGGGCTCTCCATGATCGGCGCATTGCTTGACAGGATCGGCCCGATCAGGCGCTGTTCGCCCAGCACGGAGTGGATGAGCGCGGTGATCGCGCACAGGGCAGCTGCCATCAGCAGCACGAAAGTGGGATTTACGAATGCAAGCGCGTTTTCCATCGGGTTCAGGCTCCTTCGGCGCCGCGCATCATACCGACGATGCCCGTGCGTCCGACTTCGACAAGCCCGATTTCGCGCATCAATGCAATGAAGCTGTCGATCTTGTCCGGAGGCCCCGTGAGCTCGAAGATGAAACTTTCGGTCGTGGTGTCGACGGGGCGGGCGCGGAACACATCGGCAAGGCGCAGGGCCTCGACCCGGTCATCGCCTTTGCCGCGCACCTTGATCAGCGCCAGCTCGCGTTCGACATGCGGGCCTTCCTCGGTGAGGTCGGTCACGCGGTGGACGGGGACCAGCCGTTCGAGCTGAGCCTGGATCTGGTCGATCACGGAAGGCGGGCCGCCGGTCACGATGGTGATGCGGCTGATGGCGTGATCTTCGGAAATATCCGCCACGGTCAGGCTGTCGATATTGTATCCGCGCGCGGTGAAGAGGCCGGTGATCTTGGCGAGAATGCCCGGCTCATTGTCTACGACTACGGTCAGCACGTGCCGCTCTGAAGCGCGATGTTCGATTTTCATGTGCTGCGCCCCTAAACCAGTGCCTTGGCTTCATCCGCCATGATGCCGTAGACCTCGTCGCCATACATCAGCATTTCGGTATGCGCCGCGCCTGAGGGGATCATCGGATAGCAATTCGCTTCCTTCGCCACGTGGCAATCGACCATCACCGGCCCGTCATGATCGAGCATCGCCTGAATGCCGTCATCCAGCCCCGCTTCCTCGGTTATGCGAATACCTTTCCAGCCATAGCTTTCGGCGAGCTTCACGAAATCGGGCAGGCTGTCCGAATAGCTGTTCGAATAGCGGCTTTCATAGGTCAGTTCCTGCCACTGGCGGACCATGCCCATATATTCATTGTTGAGGATGAAGACTTTTACCGGCAGGCGGAATTGGCTGGCGGTGCCCAGCTCCTGGATGTTCATCTGGATGCTGGCTTCACCGGCAATATCGATCACCAGGCTGTCGGGATTGCCGAGCTGCGCACCGATCGCTGCAGGCAGGCCATAACCCATGGTGCCGAGACCGCCGCTGGTGAGCCATTTGTTCGGGCCCATGAAACCGAAATACTGCGCCGCCCACATCTGGTGCTGGCCGACTTCGGTGGTGATGAACGGGTCGCGGTCTTTCGTCAGCGCAAACAGGCGTTCCACCGCCAGCTGCGGCATGATGGCATCCTTGCGCTCCGGATAGGCGAGGCTATCGCGCGCTTTCCAGCCGGTAATCCGCGCTTTCCATTCGCCGAGGTCGCGCGGCTTGCGGTCTCCCCAGCAAGAAATCATCTGTTCGAGCACGGTCGCGCAGTCACCAACGATGCCCAGCTCCACCGGCACGATCTTGTTGATGCTGGAGCGATCGATATCGATGTGGATCTTCTTGCTGCCGGGCGAAAACGCATCGAGCCGGCCGGTCACCCGATCATCGAAGCGCGCGCCGACACAGACCATAACGTCGCACTGGTTCATGGCCATGTTTGCCTCGAACGTGCCGTGCATGCCGAGCATGCCGAGCCAGTCGGGATGGTCGGCAGGGAAGGCGCCAAGCCCCATAAGCGTCGAGGTGAGGGGAGCGCCCGTCAATTGCTGGAGCTGGCGCAGGAAATCGCTCGCCTTGGGGCCGGAGTTGATCACCCCGCCGCCAGTGTAAAGCACCGGACGTTCGGCATTGGCGATCATCTCGACCGCTTCGGCGATCTCGTCCGCTGCAGCCACCGTGCGCGGCTGGTAGCGCTTCTTGCGCTCTGCCGGTCCTTCAGCCTGCATGGCTGTGGCGATCTGCACGTTCTTCGGAATGTCCACAACCACCGGACCGGGCCTGCCGGTCGTCGCAATTTCGAAGGCTTCTTCGATAGTTGCGGCGAGGTCTTCAGGGTCTTTCACAAGGTAATTGTGCTTTGAGCAGTGGCGCGTCAGGCCAACTGTGTCGGCTTCCTGAAAAGCGTCCGTGCCAATCAGATTGGTCGGCACCTGCCCGGTGATGACCACCATGGGGATAGAATCGAGAAAGGCATCGGCAATGCCCGTAATCGCATTGGTCGCGCCGGGGCCGGATGTGACAAGGACTACACCCGGTTTGCCGGTAGAACGCGCATAACCTTCTGCCGCATGCGCAGCGCCCGCTTCATGCCGGACAAGGATGTGGCGGATGCGCGTGTCGGAGAAAAGTTCGTCATAGATCGGCAGCACGGCACCGCCGGGATAGCCGAACACGAATTCGACCCCCTGCCGCACCAGGCATTCCACCAATATCGCAGCGCCGCTGCGTTCCTGTGACACGTTACGCTCCTGTCGTTTCGCGGACCTTGGTCCCATCGGTTGAGAGACAGTGGCCCGACAAGATCGCTCTTGCCGGGCCACTATTCGTTTCTCCGTTGTGTGCACCGCAATATGGATGCAAAATTATCCTGTCAACCGTCGTTTCTAGAATAATATTTCAAAATTGCTCTCAAGAGAGACATTTTTAGGTTTCACTCGTGCCCAGCTTTCCGGAGGCTGGTGGCGCAACCAGGTGAATTGCCGCTTGGCGTAATTGCGGGTGGATTGCGCTCCGAGAGAAATGGCTTCATCGCGCGGATATTCGCCGCGCAGCCAGCCCGCGATCTCGGGAACGCCGATGGCGCGCATGACGGGAAGGTCTGGTGACAGGTCTCGCTCAAGCAGCGCCTCCACCTCTTCGACCGCGCCATCATCCATCATGCGCTCAAACCGCGCATCACAGCGGGCGTAGAGTTCCTCGCGATCGGGGAGCAGGATCAGCGGCGCGAGGGTGACTGTGCCCGCAATCCCGCCGGTCTTGTTCTGCTGCCAGTATGCCAGAGGCTTGCCTGTCGAACGCACCACTTCCAGCGCACGTGTGATCCGCTGGCTGTCGGCTGGCGCCAGCCTCTCGGCCCGTTCGGGGTCTTCGGACTTCAAGGCGGCATAGGCGCTGGCGGTTTCCATCTGCCGCACCTCGTCGCGCACCTCCTCCCGGATCGGCGGGATCGGAGCAATCCCGTCCAGCAATGTCCGGATATAAAGGCCCGTGCCACCGACGAGGATCGGAACCGCGGACCGCTCATGCGCCTCCGCTATCTCGTGCTTGGCAGCATTCGCCCAATCGGCTGCCGAACAGGCCTGCGATCCGTCCCAGGTGCCGAACAGGCGATGTGGGACGCCGCGCATCTCCTCATCGCTCGGGCGGGCGGAGAGGACACGCAAATCGGCATAAACCTGCGCGCTATCGGCATTGATGATGACGGCGCTTTGGCCGCGCTCTTCCACCGTCAGAGCCAGTTCGACCGCAAGATCGCTCTTGCCGCTGGCGGTCGGCCCTGCAATGAGCGCCAGCTTACCGTGCATCAGGAGAATTCCACTTGCTCATCACCCGGCTGATAGCAGACCCCGCCACACTGGAAACCCGGCTCGACGCTATGACCGCGCAACTGGCGACCACTTCGGTGCCGGTCGCCCATGCAGCGATGCTCGATTTCTGCGGTGACGTGTTGCAGATCGAATCCCCGGGCGATGACATCGCGGCCTTGCGCGAGGCGGTAGATGCGCATTTCCCGCAAAGCGATGCGATCATCGCCCGCGAAGCGATCCGCGTGCCACATCTCTTCGTGTCCGACATGGATTCGACCATGATCGGGCAGGAATGCATCGACGATCTGGCGGACTACGCCGGGCTCAAAGGGAAGATCGCCGAGATTACCGAGCGTGCGATGCAGGGCGAGCTCGACTTTGAAAGCGCGCTGCGTGAGCGGGTTGGTCTGCTCGAAGGGCTTGATGAAAGCGCGATTACCCGCTGCCTTCAGGAGCGCATTTCACCCAATGAAGGCGCACGGGTACTTGTCGAAACCCTCAAGACACGCGGATGCCGCACGGTTCTGGTGACCGGCGGCTTCCACCATTTCGCCGATGTGGTTGCCGAGCAGCTCGGTTTCGAGCGCGTCGTTGGCAATCGCCTTGAAGTTGCTGATCGCAAGCTGACCGGCGGCCTGGTTGGAGGCATCACTGACAGCTCGACCAAGAAATCGGTGCTGGAAGAAGAACTCGGCATCCTCGGCGACAATGCGGTGAGCATGGCAGCGGGCGACGGTGCGAACGATATTCCGATGCTGGAAGCCTCCACTTACGGCATCGCCTATCGTGCGAAGCCGAAAGCACGCTCGGCAGCCAACGGCTGGGTCGATCGCGGCGATCTGACGAGCCTGCTGAAGCTGCTGGAAATTCGTGAGGAGGATTGGGTGGCCTAGAGCCAGCTCGCGATCTGGCTGAGCGGCTTCTTGCGGATCGCATGATCGGGCACAGTCGCATTCTCACCCGGAAGGCCGGCAACGATAATCATCAGCGGCTTTTCATTCTTCGGTCGGCCACACAGATCGCGCAGGAAACCCATGGGTGAAGGCGTGTGCGTGAGTGTCGCGAGACCCGCTGAATGTAACGCCGTGATGAGCATCCCGCAGGCGATGCCGACGCTTTCATTCACATAGTAATTCTGCGTCTCACCATCTTCTTCGATCCCACCAGTGCGTTGGGCGAAGCAGGCGATCAGCCAGGGCGCTGTTTCTAGATAGGGCTTGCTAGCATCGGTGCCGATTGGCGCGAGGGCATCCAGCCATTCATCCGATGCCTTCGGCTTGTCACCATCCTCGCCGTAGAATTTGCGCTCCTCAGCCTCTGCCGCCTCGCGAATGGCGCGCTTTTTCTCAGGCGAGGAAATGACCGCGAAATGCCAGGGCTGGTGATTGGCGCCATTGGGAGCCGTCCCGGCGGCCAGAATGGCGTTCTCGATCACTGCGCGCGGCACCGGCGTATCGGCGAAATCACGGCAGGAATGGCGTGTTTTGAGATGCTCGTAAGTCTGCTCGGCCCGCGCGATGCGCTCTGCATCGGACAGCTCTGGCAGAGGTGGGAAGGCGTGATGTTTTTCCGTCATAGGCAAGCCCTAACGCCTCGCGTCATCCAAGGCTAGGCATCGAGGATCGCGCGCGTGGTAGCCGTCAATTGCTGGCCAAGTTTCTCCGGCGAGGAAGAGAGCTTTCCAGACACCCACGCTCCCAGTGCAGCGACCACGGTGCCGGAAATCAGGATCGCATGGAGCCGAGCATTGTCGCGCCCTTCCAGCCTTTCCGCCAGCAGCCGGGCAAACAGCGCCTCGGTCCGCTCGGCTTTCGGACCCGTAAGGAGTGGGCGACCAAGCTCCCGATTTTCATAAATATGCGCCATCAGCCAATTCCGTTCTTCGACAAGCGCGCCGGAGATCAGGCAGGTCGCAAGCTGGCCGAACAACATGGACAGGCTTTCGTCGAAAAGAGCCTCTACCCCTGCAAAGTGATCGTAGAATGTCGAGCGCGCGACGCCCGCCTCTGTCACGATCTGCGCGACTTTGGGACGTCCGCTGCCGCTTTCGAGCACCAGGCGGTTGAACGTCGCAACGATCTGCGCGCGGGTTTCCGCACGGCTACCGGACTTTTCGCCGCAATCGTCCATTGTGTTCGCTCCCAGATCCGCGAAATTCGGCGGACCAATCAGGGAGGAATGACGTGGATCAGGATAAACTGCAATCGCTTCGTTGTGCTGGCGCATTGCTCGCGGGATCGGCGGTGCTGGCCGCAGTGCTGATGCACTACCATCCGCATGGGGATGACACGTCAGGAATGATCCGCGGCGTGCATGGCGGGTTGCTTGCGCTGATCGTGGTGCAGCCAGCGGTGCTCTTTCTTGTCGCGAGAGGATTGGGCTGGAGCCTTTTCACAGCTCTGGCTTTCGCATTCTTCCTGTTCGGCACAATGGGTGCGGTGCTTGCGGGAGCGATCAACGGCTTTGTGGTGCCCGCCGTGTGGGGCTATCCCGAAGGCCAGATTGGTCCCGGCGTTACGCAGCTTGCGTGGGAACTCAACCAGGCCTTCGCAACGCTGGGAGCCATAGCCGCGGGGCTCGGCATTGCGCTGTTCGGCGCTGCCCTATGGCAGTCAGGTTGGCGGATCACAGCTGTGCTTGGCCTGCTGGCAGGCGCCATACCTGCTGCGCTGCTCATCGCCGGCGTGATCGACATGCACTTCTACGGCGCGCTGTGGACTTACGTCACACAGCTCAGCTGGCTGACGTGGCTCGGCGTCGCACTCTACCGCGCCGCCGGGATCAGCTCTCCATCCAGTCCTTGAAGAAGCTGCGGTGGGCGGTGCGCATATCTTCGACTGACTGGCCGAACAGCGTGTCGCCGCCGGTCGTGCCTATACGGGTAAAGCCGACCGCTGCCGTCTCGTCATTCTCCGTGCCTTTCGCGAGTGCTTCGTTGAGCGCCTGCGTGTCAGGGACGGTAATGACGTAGCGGCCCTGGTCTTCGCCGAACCACCACTGTGCGTCGGTGTACTCGGAATGACCTTCCTGCATCTCCGCGCCGATTCCACCGGACATCGCCATTTCGGCAAGAGCCACGGCGAGGCCGCCATCGGAAATGTCATGCACGGCGCTGACAAGCCCGTCCGCAATGAGCTCGAGAACGATGCGGCCAGCGGCCTTTTCGTATGTCAGATCCACGGGAGGAGCGCGGCCTTCGTCGCGGCCATGGACTACGTCCAGCCACAGCGACTTGCCAAGATGCGAGCGTTCGGGATCGGCGGTTGCCCAGGCTTCGGGATGGATCAGGTAGATCGCTTCGCCCGCTGCCTTGAACGGCATGGTCATCATCGTGTCATAGTCATCGATCAAACCGACACCACCGATGGCGGGGGTTGGAAGGATCGCACTCCCGCCGCCGGTCGCCTTGCTCTCGTTGTAAAGCGAGACATTGCCCGACACGATCGGGAAATCGAGATATTTGCAGGCCTTGCCCATGCCTTCCAGCGCATGGACGAATTGCGCCATGATCTCGGGCCGCTGCGGGTTCGCGAAATTGAGGCAGTTAGTGACTGCGAGCGGGCGAGCACCCACGGCGCAGAGATTGCGATAGGCCTCGGCAATCGCCTGCTTGCCGCCTTCGTAGGGGTTCGCATGGACATAGCGCGGCGTGCAATCGGTGCTGATCGCGAGCGCCTTCTTCGTACCGTGCACGCGCACAACGCCAGCGTCGCCGCCGGTTTGGAGCGTGTCCGCGCCGACTTGGCTGTCATATTGCTGGCTGATCCAATTGCGCGAGGCGAGGTTGGGGCTGGCGAGCAATTTCAGCAGGTCGCCGCCTATATCGTCGGTATTGGGACGCTCGGTCATCGGGGTGATGCCTGCCCATGCGATGTAATCGTCCATCGAAAGGTACGGACGGTCGTACTCGGGCGCATCTGCCGCGAGAGGGCCAAGGGGAATGTCGCACACGACTTCGCCGCCAAACTCGAGCACCATGTGCCGCGTATCGGTGACTTCGCCGATAACTGCGAAATCCAGTTCCCATTTCTCGAAAATGGCCTGCGCCATGGCTTCCTTGCCGGGCTTCAGCACCATGAGCATGCGCTCCTGGCTTTCGCTCAGCATCATTTCGTACGGCGTCATGCCTTCCTCGCGGCACGGGACCTTGTCCATGTCGAGACGGATGCCCGCCTTGCCATTGGTGGCCATTTCAACGCTGGAGGAGGTGAGGCCTGCTGCGCCCATATCCTGGATCGCAACGATGGCATCGGTCGCCATCAGTTCTAGGCAAGCTTCGATCAGCAGTTTTTCGGTGAAGGGGTCGCCCACCTGCACCGTGGGACGTTTCGCATCGGCATCTTCCTCGAAATCGGCGGAGGCCATGGTCGCGCCGTGGATACCGTCACGCCCGGTCTTAGAGCCGACATAGACGATGGGGTTACCCACACCCGTTGCCGCGCTGTAAAAGATCTTGTCAGCGTCCGCGACGCCAACGGTCATCGCATTGACGAGGATGTTGCCATCGTAGGCCGGATGGAAGTTGGTCTCCCCGCACACGGTCGGTACGCCCACGCAATTGCCGTAGCCACCGATGCCTGCGACCACGCCTTTGACAAGGTGCTGCATTTTCGGGTGGTCGGGCCGCCCGAAACGCAGAGCATTAGCATTTGCCACCGGGCGCGCACCCATAGTGAAGACATCGCGCAGGATGCCACCAACGCCGGTCGCTGCACCTTGGTAGGGCTCGATGTAGGAGGGGTGGTTGTGGCTCTCCATTTTGAAAATGGCAGCCTGTCCGTCACCGATATCGATCACGCCAGCATTCTCGCCCGGGCCGCAGATGACCCACGGCGCTTCGGTAGGAAGCTTCTTCAGGTGCAGGCGGCTAGACTTGTAGGAGCAATGCTCCGACCACATCACCGAAAAGATGCCCAACTCGACTAGGTTGGGCTCGCGGCCAAGCGCATTGAGCACTCGGTCGTATTCTTCTTCGGAAAGCCCGTGCTGGGCGACGACTTCGGGAGTGATTTCTGACATGGCTCGCGCGTTTAGCGGCGCGCTTCGCGAACCGCTAGCCCCAAGCCGCGCTATTTCCCCTTAAGATGCGATTTTGAGCGTCACCCAACAGGCCACAGCGCTCGCGACGCCGGTGGCGAAAGTGCCCCAGGCGATATCGGCGATGGAGATATGCGTCGCCCAGACTTTCATCACCGCCTGGCTGGTAAGATCAAAAGTCGCATAGCAAAGCCCGCCCACCAGCGCGCCATTCAAAAGAGCGAGCCAGACATTGCCGCTTTCAAGTCCGGGGCGCACGCCGAAGTAGACCATGCCTGCGATATAGATGCCGTAGAAGGCGAGCGCGGGCCCCATACGGAAACTGTCCGCCAGGATTTCTCCGATAACGGGGCGGTAGAGATTCGGTCCCGCCCAGCGCAGCCAGAAGGAATCGAGGATTCCGAAAGCCACGGCAGCGGCAACATAGGCAATAATCCACTTCAACATGGGCACTCTCCTTATGCGCCAGCTTGACCCTTGGGCCTGTCAGCGTCAATGGTCGCGCGCATGGCAGAAAACGCCCCCGATATCGCAAATATGAGCTTCGAAGACGCGTTGCGCGCGCTGGAAGATGTTGTCCGTAAGCTGGAAAGCGGAGAGGCCAAGCTGGACGAAAGCATAGACCTCTATGAACGCGGCGAGAAATTGCGCCAGCATTGCCAGGCGCGGCTGGATGCAGCGCAGGCGCGGATAGAGAAGATTGTCGCCGGGCCAGACGGTGCCGCCAAGGGCACACAGCCCTTCGATGCGGGCTGAGGCGGCATGAGCCTGAAACTCGCCAGCGACTCAATCCTTGCGCAGGGCCTCCAGCGGATCCAGCGCGAAATTGACGATGCCTTTGATGGCATGCTGCCGGTGCCGGACGACAATTCGGCGCGGCTGGTCGAGGCGATGCGATATGCGGCAATAGGCGGTGGAAAGCGTGTACGCCCCATGCTCGTGGCGACAGTCGCGGAAATGTACGGCGCAAGCCGGGCGGCAGCGATCTATGCCGGGTGCGCGCTGGAAGCGATCCATGTCTATTCGCTGATCCATGACGACCTGCCATGCATGGACGATGACGACATGCGGCACGGCAAACCTACGCTGCATAAGGAATTTGATGAAGCGACCGCCGTTTTGGCGGGCGATTCGCTACATGATCTCGCTTTCGAGATTCTTGGCGGGCGCAAGGTAAGCGAAGATCCGTTCGTGCGCGCTGAGCTCGTCCATGCCCTCGCATCGGCCAGCGGCCACAAAGGGATGGCGGGCGGCCAGATGATGGACATCGTTGCCGAGACCGAAGGCAAGGATTTCGACCTCCACACCATTACCCGCCTGCAACAGCTCAAGACCGGCGCCCTGCTGGGTGCAGCTGTCGAAATGGGCGCGATTATCGGCAAGGTGCCAGAAGAAGGCCGCGGTCATTTGCGCGCCTATGCCCGCGATATCGGTCTCGCTTTCCAGATCGCCGACGATCTGCTCGACGAGGAAGGCGACGAGGAACTGGCAGGCAAGGCACTGCGCAAGGATGCCGACATGGGCAAGGCGACTTTCGTTAGCCTGATGGGCGTCGACGATGCCCGCGCACAGGCGCATGCCTTGGCCGAGCAGGCGATCGGTCATCTGGGCCAGCACGGCAGTGAGGCGGACCTGTTGCGGGCGCTTGCAACCTTCATCGTGGAGCGGGATCGGTGAGCGAACGCATCGGCATCTACCCTGGCACCTTCGACCCAGTAACCCTTGGACATGCCGACATCATTCGGCGTGGCGCTAAACTGGTCGACAAGCTTGTCGTCGGGGTCACCACCAATCCCAGCAAGACCGCCATGTTCACGACTGACGAGCGGCTCGACATGATGCGCGCAGAGATAGACCGGCTCGGGCTCGACAATGTCGAGATCCAGGGTTTTGACGCTCTGCTGATGAAATTCGCCGAGCATGTTGGCGCGAGCGTGATCGTGCGCGGGCTGCGCGCTGTGGCGGATTTCGAATACGAATATCAAATGGCAGGGATGAACCAGCAGCTCGATGATTCTATCGAGACGGTTTTCCTCATGGCCGACATCTCACTGCAGCCGATCGCTAGCCGGTTGGTGAAGGAAATTGCGCTCTACGGCGGTGATATCGCGCCGTTCGTTGCGCCGCAGGTGAAAGAACAGGTGGACGCGCGGGTCGCGAAAATCGGTCGCAAGGGCGATCTCTAGCCGGGCCTCTCTCCACCGCCGCGCCGAACATGTTCATTGAACTGTCAGTCTGGCACCTCTAAACCGCTGCCATATCCAATTTTGCTATCCGGACGGGATTTATGTTTCGCACACTCGCGCTGACGGCTGCTGCCGCACTTGTTTTCACATCGTCGCCGGCAATGGCGCAGGAAGAGCTGCAACCCGCAGTCCAGGCCGCAGAAGCTGCGAATGAGCGAGCAAGCGAGTTCCCGCTGCGTGTCAATTTCGACCTGAATGAAGATCGCGAGAACATCCTGTTTCTCGACCTGTCGACCGGAGAGCGCGTCGGCATTCGCCTCGTCCCCCAATGGGCGCCCAACCATGTCGAGCGGATCAAGACGCTGGCGCGGCAGGGCTTTTACAATGGCGTGCCGTTCCACCGCGTGATTGATGGGCTGATGGCGCAAACCGGTCGCGGCGAGACTTCGCTTCCCAATCTGGAGGAGGAATTCAATTTCCTCCCTCACATTCGCGGCACCGTTTCCATGGCGCGCCTGCCGAACGATAATGACAGTGCGAACAGCCAGTTCTTTATCGTGTTCTACCCGCATTTCGCGTGGGATCGGCAGTACACCAATTTCGGCCGCGTCATTCACAACATGCCCGCAGTCGACGCCATCCAGCGCGGCGAGCCGCCTGCGAACCCGACGCGAATTCTCCAAGCCTCCATCGCGGCGGACGACATCCCCCAGATGATGCCGGGTGAGGATGCTGCGGAAGAGGATGAGGGCGAAATCACGCTCGACATGCTCAACGGCGAATTCTGACCGGCTGAGCTACAGCGCAAATGCGCGTTGATCTCTTCGATTTTGAGCTGCCGCAGGAGCTGATCGCTCTGCGCCCCGTGCAGCCGCGCGATTCTGCGCGGATGCTGGTGGCCAAGGGTGACGCGCCTTTTGACGATCGCACCGTGCGGGATCTGCCGCAGCTGCTCGAACCCGGCGATGTGCTGGTTTTCAACGATACGCGCGTTATCCCAGCTCAGCTCGAGGGGCGCAGGGGTGAAGCGAAGATCGGCGCGACGCTGCACAAGCGGATCGATCTGCGGCGGTGGCAGGCCTTCATCCGCAACGCGAAACGTGTGCGCGAAGGAGATCAGCTTGTTTTCGGTGGCGGTGTCACGGCCATTGCCGAAGAGCGTCACTCCGATGGCTCCGTAATGCTCGCATTCGAGGGCGAGGAGCCGGTCGAAGTTTTGCTCGACCGGGCGGGCACTATGCCGCTTCCGCCATATATCGCCGGAAAACGCCCGACGGATGAGCGCGATTATTCCGATTACCAGACCATGTTCGCCGCAGAGGACGGGGCCGTCGCCGCGCCAACGGCCGCTCTGCACTTCACACCGGAATTGATTGCTGCGCTCGATGAGCGGGGCGTCCAGCGCGAGACGATTACGCTGCATGTTGGAGCGGGCACTTTCCTGCCTGTGAAAGCGGACGATACGGAAGATCATCAGATGCACAGCGAATGGGGACGTATCACGGCCGATGTCGCTGAGCGGCTTAATGCAGCGCGCGAGGCGGGCGGGCGGATCATCGCGGTCGGCACGACCAGCCTGCGGACGCTAGAAAGCGCCGCCTCGGAAGACGCCACGATCCAGCCCTTTGCGGCGGACACCGATATTTTCATCACTCCGGGTTACGAATTTCGCGCGGTCGACGGCCTGATGACCAATTTCCACCTGCCCAAATCGACCCTGATGATGCTGGTGAGCGCGCTGATGGGGCGTGACCGGATGATGGCCGCCTATGCCCATGCCATCGCCGAGAAATACCGCTTCTACAGCTACGGCGATTCGAGCCTTCTCATCCCTTAGATTGCCCACCCCGCTGCGACTAAGCCTCGCCTGCGGCTCGGCAAGTCTCACTCCCCTCCCGCTTGCGGGAGGGGTTGGGGGTGGGCACTTGCCATTTGAGTTGCAGAACGCCACCTCTTGGCGATGTCCGATGTCATTCTCGATATTCGCGGTCTCGACAAGACCTATACTGGCGGCGTCAAGGCGCTCTCCAACGTCAATCTCCAAATTCGCAAAGGCGAGATTTTCGCGCTGCTCGGCCCCAATGGTGCGGGCAAGACGACGCTGATCGGCTCTGTCTGCGGCATGGTGCGGCCGACGGGTGGCTCGATCGAGGTCTTCGGACAGGATCTCTCCAAGAGCTGGAAAGCCATTCGCCAGCGCGTGGGGCTTGTGCCGCAGGAACTCAGCTTCGACATGTTCGACAAGGTGATCCGTCAAGTCCGCTACTCGCGCGGCATGTTCGGCTTCCCGCCCGATGAGTCACGCGTCGAGGAAGTGCTGAAGAGCCTCAGCTTGTGGGACAAACGTGATGTGTCGATCCGCGAGCTTTCAGGAGGGATGAAGCGCCGCGTGATGATCGCCAAGGCGCTGGCGCATGAGCCTGAGCTGCTGTTCCTCGATGAACCGACCGCCGGTGTGGATGTGGAGCTTCGCCGCGATATGTGGCGGCAGATCGACGCGCTGCGCGAACGCGGCGTCACCATCATCCTCACCACGCATTACATCGAAGAGGCCGAGGAAATGGCCGACCGCGTCGGTGTGATCAACAAAGGCCAGATCCTGCTGGTCGACGACAAGGATTCGATCATGGCGCGGCTTGGCCGGACCGAGGCGCATTTCACTCTTGAAGAGCCACTTGGCGAAGTGCCCGCAACACTCGCGCAATACCCGCTGCATCTGGAAGGTGAGGGCACCTGCCTGGTCTATCGCGGCGGTGACGGAACGGGGAAGGGCAAGCGCGAGATCGCCGATCTGGCACAACAACTCGTGCGCGAAGGGCTGACCTATACGGGCCTCGAAACCCGCGACAGCACGCTGGAGGACATTTTCGTCGACCTCGTCGAAGACAAGCAGGCGAAGGAGACCGTGCAATGACACTCAATCTGCGCGGAGCCTACGCCATTTGGAAGAACGAGGTGATGCGGATGTTCCGCACGGCCTTCGGTTCGATCCTCTCGCCTGTCATCACCACTTCGCTCTATCTTGTCGTCTTCGGTGCAGCGATAGGTAGCCGCATGGAACTGCCGGGCGGGGTTGAGTACGGCAGCTTCATCGTTCCTGGCCTTCTGATGCTGACGCTGCTGACCGAAAGCACCAGCAATGCGAGCTTCGGCATATACATGCCCAAATTCACCGGCGCGATTTACGAGCTGCTATCCGCGCCCGTCGGCGTGGTCGAAACGCTGATCGGCTTTGTCGGAGCCGCAGCAGCCAAATCGCTTATCCTCGCTGCGGTTATCCTCGGCACGGCAGCGCTGATCATCGATTACCAGATCGCCCATCCGGTGCTGGCCTTCTTCTACATCCTGCTGGTTGCGGCGACCTTCTCGCTGCTCGGCTTCATTATCGGTCTGTGGGCAAACAGCTTTGAGAAGCTGCAGATCGTGCCGCTGCTGATCCTGATGCCGCTCACATTCCTTGGTGGGACATTCTATTCGATCGACATCCTGCCGGAGCCGTGGCGCTCCGTGTCGCTGATCAATCCGGTGGTCTATCTGGTGAACGGCCTGCGCTGGACTTTCCTCGGCCAGTCGGACTTCCCCATCGCCGTATCGCTCGGCGCGACCGTGGCGTTCCTGCTGATCTGCGTCGGTATCATCGCATGGATATTCAGAACCGGTTGGCGCCTTCGCGAATGACGTTTGTCGAGCCGAAACACCGTTTCATCGACCTGCAAAATTCGTTCAGAATCAAGCAAGCATCACGGGAGCAGAGCGCGATCAGTCCGACATTTCCGGACTGCAAAAATTGCAGGAATATATAACATGAAAAAGATCGTTTTTGCTCTCGCCGCCTCAGCTGCGGCGCTCGCCATTCCCGCCGCTGCGCAGGCACAGGAAGCGGAAGTTTTCGCCGGTGTTTCCGGTGGTTATCACGACCTGAGCGTTGATGGCGAAGTTGAAGACGAATTCCCCGGCGTCGAAATCAACGACGGTAGCCCGATCATCGGCGGTTTCGCCGGTGTCGATTTCCCTGCCGGCGACAATTTCTTCATCGGTGCGGAAGCCAACTTCCATTTCGGCACCGAAGCCGTGGATTCCGAATATGGCGCTTCGGCCCGCATCGGTATCCGTGATGCAGGCGGCGCGAAGTATTATATTCGCGGCGGCTATCAGGAAGTGAACCTGGATTTCGCAAACATCATCGAGATCCCCGGTGTCGAACTGACCGATGACGATTTTGTCGGCATCGACGACACCGCTGGCGATTACCTCGTCGGTGCAGGCGCCGAATTCCCGCTGGGTGAAACCACGTTCCTCCGCGTGAACGTCGACACCATCGGTTTCGATTCAGCGCGCGCGACTGCCGGTTTCGGCTTCCGCTTCTAATCGCTCGATCCCGGCATTCGGAAGGCCGGTCTCGTCTTGGACGGGGCCGGCCTTTCGCTTTTGGGGCTGGCGAAGCGCGAGACGAGCCGCTAGCGAGCCGCACATGATAAAACAGCCCATTATTGCTCTTGCTTGGCTTGCGCTGGCGACTCCCGCTGCGGCGCAGGACGATCCTTTGCCAGACGCAGCGCGCGCGATGATTGACGCTGCGATCGCGAATGGCGATGCCGATGATGTGGAAGCGGTCATCAATGCCGCGCGCGCTGCCTTTCCCGACGACAGGGCGCAGATCGACGCGATCTGGACAGATTATCAGGCGCAACAGGCCGCTCTCGCCGCTGAGACCGCAGCGGCTGAAGAGGCTGAAATCCGGCAGGCAGGGCTGTTCGAAAATTGGAGCGGCCAAGGGCAGATCGGCGGTTTTCAATCGACCGGCAATAGCGATGAGTTCGGCGTGACCGCCGCTCTCCAGCTGGAGCGCGAGGGGATCGACTGGGAGCATCGCCTGCGCGCTTCCGCCGATTATCGCCGCTCTGAAGGTGTGACGTCGCGCGAGCAATTTCAGGTCCAGTATGAACCGCGTTACCAGATCAACGAGCGGCTATTTGCCTTCGGTCTGGCGCAGTTCGAACGCGACAGCCGGCAAGGCTTCTCCGCGCGCTATTCGGCCTCCGGCGGTCTCGGCTACCGGGTGATCGATAATGATGCGGTCGAATTCTCGGTCAAAGCCGGCCCCGCATACCGCGTGACGGAATTTGTCGATGGCACGTCGACAAGCCGCCTTGCTGGCCTCCTCGGCCTCGATTTCGACTGGCAGGTGAGTGACACGATTAAATTCACGCAGGATGCAAATTCGACTGTCGAAACGGGCGGCGAAGCGCTGCTGATTGTCGATAGCTCGAACACCAGCCTGTCGGCAGTCACGGGCATTGAGGCAGGCATTAGCGACAGCCTGACGGCACGGCTTTCCTGGACTATCGAATATGACAGCAATCCGCCCGCAGGCGCGGTGAGCACGGATACTCTGACCAGATTCACGCTGATCTATGGCTTCTGACAAGCCTCGCTTCCGCTTCACTGTTTCTGCGACCGACGGCAAGGCGCGCACGGGGCAGATCGAAATGCGGCGCGGCACGATCCGCACGCCTGCTTTCATGCCTGTGGGCACCGCTGCCACGGTGAAGGCGATGAAAGTCGAGGATGTGCGCGCGAGCGGCGCGGATATCATCCTTGGCAATACCTATCACCTGATGCTGCGCCCCGGTGCGGAGCGCATCGCGCGGCTTGGCGGCCTCCACGAGTTCATGCGCTGGCACCGCCCGATCCTGACTGACAGCGGAGGCTATCAGGTGATGAGCCTTTCCGACCTGCGCAAGCTGACCGAAAAGGGCGTCGAATTCCGCAGCCACATAGATGGCTCGAAACATATGCTGACGCCTGAGCGCAGCATGGAAATCCAGCGACTGCTGGGGTCGGATATCGTGATGGCGTTCGACGAATGCCCGCGCGCTGACCGACCGATGAAAGAAATTGCCGAGAGCATGGAGCTTTCCATGCGCTGGGCAAAGCGCAGCCGCGACGGGTTCGACAGCGGACAGGAGCACGCAGCTCGCTCCGCCCTGTTCGGCATCCAGCAGGGCGCGCTTAACGAGGAGCTGCGTGGCCAGTCCGCAGAAGCGCTGCGCGAAATCGAATTCGATGGCTACGCCATAGGCGGTCTCGCCGTGGGGGAAGGGCAGGAGGCCATGTTCGGCGTGCTCGACTATGCGCCGGGTATGCTCCCAGAGGATGCGCCGCGTTACCTCATGGGTGTCGGCAAGCCCGATGATCTGGTCGGCGCGGTGGAGCGCGGCGTCGATATGTTCGATTGCGTCCTGCCAACCCGCTCAGGTCGCAACGGGCAGGGCTTTACCTGGAGTGGCCCCGTCAATCTGCGCAATGCAAAGCACAAGGAAGATACCGGCCCGCTCGACGAACGCTGCCATTGCCCCACCTGCACCAACTACTCGCGCGCCTATCTCCATCACCTCCACAAGTCCGGCGAAATCCTCGGCGCAATGTTGCTGACCGAGCACAATATCTGGTTCTATCAGCAGTTGATGCAGGCGATGCGTGATGCCATTTCGGCGGGCGCGTTCTCCAGCTTCGCCAAGGACTTCCGCCGCGACTACCTTGAAAAAGAAAAGTAGCGCGTTAGGCTCCCCGAAAAAGGGGATTCGTATGACAATCAGAGCCTTGGGGGCCGCCGCTTCCATTGTCGCGCTGGCGCTGAGTGCGCCTGCTTTCGCGCAGACGAGTGAAGCTGAAGAACTGGCGGCACGTTTCGGGGCACGCCCCACCGTGCTGGACATCAGCCTGTCGCCATCGGGCGCACAGATTGCCTACATCACATCCAACAATGGTACGGCAGAACTGCTCTACACCATCGATCTCAATGGCACTGCGGAGCCGCGCCTGCTCAGCACATTGAATGAGCCCGACGCTGAACTGACCGAGTGCGACTGGGCGAATGAGCAATGGCTCGTATGCGAGATCATCGGCTTCACCCGGGTCGATGGCAGCACGCCGATCTATTACTCCCGCATGCTGTCGATCCCGGCAATCGAAGGAGAAGATGCGCAATTGCTGACTTCACGCCGGTCAGCGCGATCCTATGGCATCATGCAGGACGGAGGCTCGGTCGTTTCGCTCGATGTCGAAGGCGAGGAAAACCGCATTCTCATGACGCGCCAGTTCCTCGAAGAGGATACGCGTGGCACGCGTCTGGCCAATACCGACACCGGGCTCGGCGTCGAAATGGTGGATGTCAGCCGCAATCGTCGTCGCACGGTGGAGACCCCCGACGAATTCGCCTCTGCCTATATCGCAGATGACAATGGCGAAATCCGCCTCAAGATACGCAGACTGCGGAACAATGTCGGCCGGCTGACAGGCGAAACCGAATATTACTACCGCGAAGCCGGCTCAAACCGGTGGATCGCGTTTGAAGGTGATCTGTCGAATTTCCGCCCCATCGCGGTCGATGCTGCCAGCAATTCGGCTTTCGGTCTCCAAAGCCTCGACGGATTCGATGCCCTGTATCGGGTTCCACTGGATGGCAGCGGCACGCCGGAGCTTGTGCTGGGACGTGACGATGTGGACGTCGATGGGCTTATTCGCATCGGACGTCAGCGGCGCGTTGTCGGTGTGACCTACGCCACGGAAAAGCGACAGGTAGAGTATTTCGACCCGGCATTGGAAAGGTTGGCGGGCCAGTTGCGGGACGCCTTGCCGGGCAATCCGCTGATCGGAATTGCCGATGCCTCTGCCGATGAAAACACGCTTCTCGTGGTCGCATCGAGCGATGTCGATCCCGGTATGACCTATCTGCTTGAGCGTGACTCCATGTCGATGTCGCCCTTGCTGCCTTTTCGCGACCACGTCTCCGAATTGGAGATGGCGCCGATGCGCGCGATCACCTTTCCCGCCGCTGACGGCACCCAGATCCCCGGCTATCTGACGATGCCTGCCGGAACAGAGGGACCGATCGGCGCGGTCGTAATGCCGCATGGCGGCCCCGGCGCGCGCGATGAATGGGGATTTGACTGGATGGTGCAGTTCCTTGCCGCGCGGGGCTATGCTGTGCTTCAGCCCAATTTCCGCGGTTCGGCCGGTTATGGCGAGGATTGGTTCGGTCGCAACGGTTTTCAGGAATGGGAAACCGCGGTCGGCGATGTGAATGATGCGGGCCGATGGCTAATTGCGGAAGGTATCGCCGATCCTGAGCGGCTGGGCGTGGTGGGCTGGTCCTATGGTGGCTATGCGGCGCTGCAATCGCAGGTGCTTGATCCCGATCTGTATCAGGCGGTGGTTGGCATCGCGCCGGTGACCGATCTTGAATTGCTTGTGGAGCAGGCCCGCGCGTACACCAATTTCCAGGTGGTGCGCCGTTTCGTTGGCGATGGTCCCCATGTCGATGCAGGCAGTCCGGCTGAGAACGCTGGAAGCTTCCGGTCCCCGGTCCTTCTGTTTCACGGCACGGATGATATCAACGTGGATCATGGACAGTCACGCCGAATGGAAAACCGGCTGCAGGATGCGGGCGCCGATGTGACCTATTTCGAGTTCGACGGATACGATCATTATCTCGACCATGGGGAAGTGCGCCGGGACATGCTGCTGGCGATTGACAGCTTCCTTGCCGAGCATCTAGGCGAATAGTCTCAATCGAAACCGATAAGGCTGTTCTCTTTGCCCATTGCTCCGGAAAAATGCGCCACGATGAAGGACGTGCGCGAAGGCGTCGACGCGATCGATCGCGAGCTTGTTGCGCTGCTGGCCACGCGTTTTGGCTATATGCGCGCCGCCGCTCGCATCAAACCGAGCCGCGACACGGTGCGCGATGAGGACCGCAAGGCTTCGGTTATCGCTGCTGCGGTGGAAGAAGCGCGCATGGCGGGCATCCCGGAATGGGTCATTGCCGATATCTGGGAAACTCTCGTCGAAGGCTCGATCGCCTACGAATTCGACGAATGGGACCGGGTACGCGATTAGGCCTGCTCAGGCGCTGAGCGGCTTTTCCCGCTTTTCCAGAATCGTCCCGCGATAGGCGACGAAACGTCCCTTTGCATCGAGAAACCCTGCGCCAATGCGCTCGGCATAGGCCTGCGCCTGACTGAGGCGGTCATACCATTTGCCTTGGCGCTTTTCGGTTACGAAGCGATATTGGGTCATAGCAAAACGTAAATAGCTCAAAACGCGGGGAAGTTCCCGAAATTGCGACAAGCTGAAACGAAAAAGGGCGGCCCCGAAGGACCGCCCCTTTTTGTCGCAAATCCGCGTCGGATCAGCGCGAGTAGAACTCGACCACGAGGTTCGGTTCCATCTGCACCGGATAAGGCACTTCATCGAGCGTCGGAACGCGGCTGAAAGTAACCTTGTCGTTGCCGTCCACGACCACATAGTCGGGGATTTCACGCTCGGGCAGG
This sequence comes from Aurantiacibacter sp. MUD61, assembly GCF_027912455.1. Lineage (NCBI taxonomy): Bacteria > Pseudomonadati > Pseudomonadota > Alphaproteobacteria > Sphingomonadales > Erythrobacteraceae > Aurantiacibacter > Aurantiacibacter sp. MUD61. Next base: position 2,604,902 of record NZ_CP115446.1, on the reverse strand, counting down.
CTCTGTGCTTCGATGACCAGCGCCATTTCCTTGGCCTTGTCACCCAGCGAGATCACGTCACCCACGTCGCAACGACGCGAGGCGATGTTGCACTTCACACCGTTGACCTTGATGTGCCCGTGCGAAACGAGCTGGCGAGCGGCGAAGATCGTCGGCGCATACTTGGCGCGGTAAACGATCATGTCGAGACGACGCTCGAGCAGGCCGATCAGGTTCATACCCGTGTCGCCCTTCATGCGGCTCGCATCCTTGTAGGTTGCCTTGAACTGCTTCTCGGTAACGTCGCCGTAATAGCCCTTCAGCTTCTGCTTGGCGCGCAGCTGCAGGCCAAAGTCGGACATCTTGCCCTTGCGGCGCTGACCGTGCTGGCCGGGGCCGTAGGAACGCTTGTTAACCGGGGAATTCGGGCGACCCCAGATGTTTTCACCCATCCGGCGGTCAAGTTTGTGCTTCGCACGTGTACGCTTCGACATAAGTCGATTCCTTTCAATTCACTGGATCGCCCACATGACGACCATTCAACCCGGCATCGCACCACCATGGCGAGTTCCATGATGCGGCCACCGCTTCACCGGGGTGCGGGGCCAATTTCAGCTAAGGCGCGCATTTAGCTGCGCGAGGCGTAAAGTCAAGGGGTGAGCGAGGTGGTGCGGCCGTTGGCGCGCCATTGGCTGAGACCGATCGTACTTTGCCGCTGATCTGCAGATGCGTTCTGCGCGATGCGATCGAAAATCTGCTGCCACTCATCGCTGGTCAGGCAGATGCGCTCAAACCCGCGCATTTCATCCGTATCGAGGCAGTGCAGGATGCCGAGATTGTTCTCTCCCACCAGCAGGCGGGCATGTTCTGAAACAAAAGTGTCGTCGGCAGTGAGAAGCGGGTCGGACAGCTCGACCGGATACAGTGCGACGGTGCTCGCGGCAACGATCGTCAGAAGGCTCATCATAATCACCCCTTTATTTCAGGCGATTAAACTTCACTCTTCCCGCTGAACTCCGACTGAACCTCTCAATCCGTCTTGCGCGGCGGCTTTTCCAGGGCTGACAAGACGCCGCGCAGAGTGCGCACTTCGAGATGGTTCCAGCCCGGCTTGGTCATTACGCCGCGCAGCGTGCGCCTTGTGGCTTCGGCGCGATCCTTGGGAAAAAAGTAGCCTTTCGGCTCCAGCATGGTTTCCAGATGGGTAATCAGGCCTTCCAACTCATCCTGCGGGGCAGGGGGAAGCAATTCCTCTTCGGTGGGAATGTGGAGATCCGCGGTCTTGGATAGCTCGTATGCGACAAGAATCACCGCCTGTGCGAGGTTGAGTGAGCCAAACTCCGGATTGATCGGCGCGGTGACTATCGTGCGGGCGAGGGCCACATCCTCCGTTTCCAGGCCGGACCGCTCCGGCCCGAAGAGGAAGGCGCTCTTGCCGGTTTGCTGCGCCACTTCGCGTGCGGCATTTTCCGGTGTGAGAACCGGCTTGGTCACACCGCGCTTGCGCACCGTTGTCGCGTAGACATGCGCGCAATCCGCGACTGCCTCTGCCGTGGTGTCGAAGACCTTGGCATTCTCAAGCACCACGTCGGCACCCGACGCTGCGGGGCCTGCGGACGGATTGGGCCACCCATCGCGCGGCGCGACAAGGCGCATTTCGGCAAAGCCGAAGTTCAGCATAGCCCGCGCCGCCTTGCCGATATTCTCGCCAAGCTGCGGGCGGACGAGCACGATGACCGGAGTGTTACTCACCCCCGACATCGCGGCCGCCTGCTTCCTGCACGGTGCTGGCGAATTCCTGGAAGTCTTTTGCTTCGCTGAAATCGCGATAGACGCTGGCGAAGCGGATGTAGGCAACGCTGTCGAGCTGGCGCAGGCCGTCCATCACCATTTCGCCTATGCGGCTCGCGGGAATTTCGCTTTCGCCTGCTGTTTCGACCTGACGCTGAATGCCGGACACGAGCTGGTCGATCCGTTCCTGTTCGATATCGCGCTTGCGGCAGGCGAGGGCGACCGACTGTTCGATCTTGGAACGATCGAAGGGCTCGCGGCGAGGCTCGCCGCCTTTCTCGCCCGATTTTACGACGGTTACGTCGCGCAGCTGGACGCGCTCGAATGTCGTGAATCGCGCGCCGCAGCCTTCGCACTGGCGACGGCGGCGGATCGCCGTGTTGTCTTCTGTGGGGCGCGAGTCTTTGACTTGGCTGTCTTCATGCGCGCAGAATGGGCATCGCATGGAGAGTTACGGTCTCACACGCTTGTAGAGCATGAAGCCTGCTCCTGCAGCAAGGCCAATGGGCCACGCGCCGAGCAGCAGCCCGCCAGCCACAGCGCCTACCGCGCCGCCAATAAGCACTGGTTTAGTGGAGGGATGCTGCATCCCTTCGCGGCCAATCGCCTTCGCCTCTTCGACGGCATCCTTCAGGATGTAGCGGTCAATATCGTCATCGGTTCTGCGCGGATCATTCGCCATGATTACATTCCTGGATAAACGGGGAAGCCTGCGCACAGCTCGCCGACTTCGCGACGAATGCGCTCTTCCACCTCAGCATCGCCCTCATCGCCATTGCGACTCAGGCCCTCGATTACCTGCACGATCATAGCACCGATTTTGCGGAATTCGTCCACGCCAAAGCCGCGTGTCGTGCCGGCGGGCGTGCCGAGGCGGATGCCTGACGTCACGAAGGGGCTGCGCGTGTCGAACGGGATCCCGTTCTTGTTGCAGGTGAGGTAAGCGCGATCGAGGCCCTTTTCCGCTGCCTTGCCGGTGACATCCATCGGGGTGAGGTCGACGAGCATGGAGTGATTGTCCGTGCCGCCCGATACGATGCGCAGGCCGTTGTCCTCGATGCTCGCAGCAAGCGCGCGGGCATTCTCGACCACGGCATGCGCGTAATCCTTGAAATCGGGGCGAAGCGCTTCGCGGAAAGCAACCGCCTTGGCCGCGACGATGTGCATCAGCGGGCCACCCTGCATGCCGGGGAATACCGCCATGTTGATCGGCTTGGTGTACTTCTCGTCATCCCACAGGATGATGCCGGACCGCGGGCCGCGCAGGCTCTTGTGCGTGGTGGAAGTCACCACATCGGCATGCGGGAAAGGCGAGGGATGCGCGCCGCCTGCGACAAGACCGGATATGTGGCTCATATCGACCATCAGGTAAGCGCCGACTTCATCGGCAACCTTGCGGAAGGCTTCCCAGTCCCAGATACGCGAATAGGCGGTGCCGCCAGCGATGATGAGCTTGGGCTTGTGCTCCTTCGCAATCGCCATGACTTCATCCATGTCGATCTCTTCGCTGTCCTTGCGGACACCGTAGGCGACAGGATTGAACCATTTGCCCGACATGTTGACTGGAGAGCCGTGGGTGAGGTGACCGCCCGAATTGAGGTCCAGACCCATGAAAGTGTCGCCCGGCTGCAGCAGCGCGAGGAACACGGCCTGGTTCATTTGGCTGCCCGAATTTGGCTGTACATTGGCGAAATTGCACCCGAACAGCTCGCATGCCCGCTCGATCGCAAGGTTCTCGACCACGTCGGCATAATCGCAGCCGCCGTAGTATCGCTTGCCGGGATAGCCTTCGGCATATTTGTTGGTGAAGACGCTGCCTGCCGCTTCGAGCACTGCCTTGCTGGCGATGTTCTCGCTCGCAATCAGCTCGATCTTGTCGCGCTGGCGGGCGAGTTCCTTGTCGATCGCCGCGGCGATATCGGGATCGGCAGTCGCCAGATCGTCATTCCAGAAGCGATCCATATTGGGCGCGGTGATTTCCTGGGTAGCCATGATGTCAGCCTTTATGAATTGGCGAGCTTGTCCACGCGGCGCTGGTGGCGGCCGCCGGCGAATTCGGTTTCGAGAAATGCGGTGACGCAGGCTTTCGCCATTTCAACGCCCGTCAGACGCGCGCCCATGGCGATGCAGTTCGCATCATTATGTTCGCGGCACAGGGCGGCCGAAAGCGGCTCCGACACGAGCGCGCAGCGCACTGCGGGATTGCGATTGACCGCCATGGAAATGCCGATCCCGCTGCCGCACAATGCAATGCCGCGCTCTGCCGTGCCGTCCGCGACGACCTCTGCCAGCTTGAAGCCATAGTCCGGATAGTCGACGCTTTCGCCCGGATTGGTTCCAAGATCGGCCACTTCGTGACCCTGTTCGATAAGCCAGTCGCGCAATTCGGCTTTCAGCTCGGTTGCGGCATGGTCTGAGGCGATGGCGATACGCATGGGGCCGCCATAGGGAAGGGAAGCGATTCTCTCCACCCTTTTGGCGTTGATTTTGCACCGCCAAAGGTCTGTGATGCATCGATTGGCGCACAGGAGGGGCGTCGCAGGCCATGAACAATCGCATCCCGCCTCCGATAATCGGTTTCCTCACGGCATTGCTGATGTGGTGGGTCGCGGGCGCAGTGCCGTCGCTCGGCTTTGCGTTTGCGGGGCACAGGATCGTCGCGGCGGCGCTGGTTTTGGTCGGTTTGATGATCGAACTGATATCGGTCGCGGCGTTCATCCGGGCAGAGACGACGGTGAACCCGCTTGCGCCGGATCGTGCCGAGCAGCTCGTCGTTTCCGGCTTCTACCGCGTTAGCCGCAATCCCATGTATCTGGGCATGGCACTGTTGCTGTTCGGATGGGGGCTTTGGCTGGGCAATTATGCGAGCGTGGCCTGCGTGGCGCTGTTTGTGGCCTATATTACAGGGTTCCAGATCATCCCCGAAGAAGCCGCGCTGGAGCAAAAATTCGGAGCGCAATTCGCGGCCTATCGGCAAAAAGTCCGGCGGTGGATTTAGCCTTCCGAGTTTTGGACAGGCACGGTTCACCTCTTTCATGGCTTATGGCCCTGCGGAGAGGGAGGCATCAATGAAAGTTCTCGCGTCATCGATGGTCTGTGCTTTGGCGCTTCTGGTTGCGCCTGCGCAGGGGCAAGATGCTGGCCCTGAGATCAATCTCGCCGAATTGTTGCAGACTCCGCTGCAAATCGAGCGGGCAGAGCCGTCCAGCACGATCCCCTTTGAGCGGCGCTTCGGAAAGATGGTGATCGAAGCCAGCGTGAATGGCGAGGGGCGAAGCTTCATCTTCGATACCGGATCGCCCACGGTGATCTCCCGTCAATTTGCGGAAGAACTCGGCCTCCAGCCGATCGCCACAAATCGCGGGCGAGACGCCAATGGCGCGATTGTGGAGATGCAATTCGCCATCGCCGAGACGATCACGCTTGGCGGAACGACATTTCACGACGTGCCGGTCCTCATACACGATTTTACCACGGTCGAGATGGGATCATGCGTTTTCGATGGCGGGGTGATCGGCTCCGAGATCTTCCCTCAATCCATATGGCAATTTGACGCGGCCAATAGCCACATCCGCATCAGCGCGCCGCAGAATACGCCCTCATATTCCCCGTCTGGCAGGATAAGCGCGCGTATGGTGCAGTCCGGCTACCCGCATCCGCCGGTCATCGAATATCGCATCGGCGACATCGCAGATCGCGCGCTGTTCGACACCGGCAGCGGGGCCGGGATCGCGATATTCGACGACATGTTGGAGAGCGTGGAGGTGAGGGAAGCGATTACCGATGGATCGCTGCGCGAAGGGCGCGGATCTATGGGCGTTTCAGCGGGCGGTGAGGGCGAGGAGACATCGCTGCTGCGCTTCGGTTTTGACGGTCTGGTGCTGGGCGGGACCACTCTGTCGAACGTGCCGGCCGAGAACCGCGCCGTCCCACCAAATCTCTTGGGTGTGGCAATGCTGGACCGCTATCGTGTCACGCTGAATTATCCTGGGTCCTGGGCTGTCTTCGATCCCCTTCCAGAGCCCATACTGCGGCCACCGCACGCTGGATATGGCATTACGTTTCGCGATGGCGCTGCCGTGGTATCGCAAATCTTCGAGGGAAGCGCGCCGCATGCTGCGGGTTTGACGCTGGGCGACACCGTCCTTGCGGTGGACGATATGAATCTCGCCGATCTGGATGAAACGGGGCGCTGCGATGCGATGCACCGGTTCGTCGACACCGATCTGCTGCGTGATGCGCGGACGATCACTGTTCTGCGGCCGGGCGAAGATGCTCCGACGACTATACGCATAGATGGTGATTAGACCGGGACTTCGCGCCAATCGCCGGGAGCGAGACCTTCCAGCGACCACTCGCCAATGCTCCAGCGCACCAGCCGCAGAGTTGGATGGCCTACAGCTGCCGTCATTCGTCGCACCTGACGGTTTTTGCCTTCGCGGATCGTGAGGCGGAGCCAGCTGTCGGTCACATTCTTGCGAAAGCGGATCGGCGGATCGCGCTCCCAGAGGTGCGGATCGGCGATGCGCTCGGCGCGGGCAGGGCGGGTGCGGCCGTCTTTTAGCTCCACGCCATCGCATAGCTTGCGGATCGCGGCGTCGTCTGGCTTACCCTCCACCTGCACGAGGTAGGTCTTCTCCAGCTTGAACTTCGGATCGGCGATCCGGGCCTGCAACCGCCCGTCATCCGTGAGAAGCAGCAGCCCCTCGCTATCGCGGTCGAGCCTGCCTGCGGGGTAGACACCCGGCACATCGATAAAGTCGGAGAGTGTCGCACGCGCGGTCGGGCTGCCACGGTCGGTGAACTGCGACAGCACGTTCATCGGTTTGTTGAAAAGGATCAGGCGGGACATGGCATTTTGGCCCGCACTCCCTAATCCGTCTCGCTAGCTGCAACCAAGCCCTGGATCAGATCCGGCATGCGTTCCAGCATAAGGGCCATAGTCTCATTAATGTAGGCCTGATTGGCTGTCGCGAACGCGGGATCGGAGATCACATCGTTCGTCCTCAGCATGAAACTGGCACCGCTATCGGTTTGCACGAATGCGAGGATGTCGCGCAATTCCTCCTCGCTGAAAATACTTGCATAAGATACGGCCCATGCCTGCATTAGCGAGGGAACATGGCGGCGGAGGATTTCGCGCTGTTCGCTTGTAATAGAAGCCTGCCACTCGCGTATTACTGCGCGAGCCCCGGCGGGTGCATCCCCGACCTGTTGCATAACCGAAGCCATGACCTGCTGCTCCATTTGTTCGCTGACAGCCATGAACATCGGCTCGCGGACATCCTCAGGATAGGCGGTGTCGAGGATCTGATGCGCGAGCTGCATCTCTATCGTTTCGCTGGCGGCAGAGGGAGCTTCCTGCGACTGCGCAGCCGAAGGCAAAGCCACGGTGAACGCCGCGGCGGCGAGAGCGGAAACGATTTTCATGGTGATCCCCTTGGAAATCAATGGCCGATGTCTACTGATCCAGGAAGGACCGCATCTTGCGCGAACGGCTCGGGTGCTTGAGCTTGCGCAGCGCCTTGGCTTCGATCTGGCGGATACGTTCGCGGGTCACCGAGAATTGCTGGCCGACTTCTTCCAGAGTGTGATCGGTGTTCATGCCGATGCCGAAGCGCATGCGCAGCACGCGTTCTTCACGCGGGGTGAGCGACGCGAGCACGCGAGTCACGGTTTCCTTGAGGTTCGCTTGGATCGCCGCATCAACAGGAATGATGGCGTTCTTGTCCTCGATGAAATCACCGAGGTGCGAATCTTCCTCGTCGCCAATCGGTGTTTCGAGTGAAATCGGCTCCTTGGCGATCTTCATCACCTTGCGAACCTTTTCGAGCGGCATGGACAGGCGCTCTGCCATTTCCTCGGGCGTCGGCTCGCGGCCCTGCTCGTGCAGGAACTGGCGGCTGGTGCGTACAAGCTTGTTGATCGTCTCGATCATGTGGACCGGGATACGGATCGTGCGCGCCTGGTCGGCAATCGAGCGGGTGATCGCCTGCCGGATCCACCACGTCGCATAGGTGCTGAACTTGTAACCGCGGCGGTATTCGAATTTATCGACCGCCTTCATCAGGCCGATATTGCCTTCCTGGATCAGGTCGAGGAATTGCAGGCCGCGATTGGTGTATTTCTTGGCGATGGAAATCACGAGGCGCAGGTTCGCTTCGACCATTTCCTTCTTGGCAATACGCGCTTCACGCTCGCCTTTCTGCACCATGTTCACGATGCGGCGGAACTCGGTAAGGCTCATGCCGGTCTGGCTGGCGATATCGGCGATCTCGGCGCGAATGCGCTCGACTGCGTCGGCCTCTTTCTCGGCGAAAGCGGCCCACTTTTTATCCTTCTTCGCCTTTTCTTTCATCCAGCCTTCGTCAAGCTCATTGCCGACATAGGACTGCAGGAAGTCGATGCGCTTCACCTTGTGGCGCTCTGCCAGGCGCAGCATCTGGCCGCCGAGGGCGGTGAGGCGGCGGTTGAAGGCGTAAAGATTGTCGACGAGATATTCGATCTTCGTCGCGTGGAACTGCACGCTTTCGACTTCGGCGGTCAGTTCTTCGCGCAGGCTTTCGTACTTGTTTTCCTTGGCCTTCGGGAAAGCTTCGCCAGCGCCGAGCACGTCGACGCGTTCGGCCTGCAGCTTTTCGAATTTTTTGAACAGGCTGGTGATGCGGGCAAAGCGTTCGATGGCATCAGGCTTCAGCGCCGCTTCCATCTGGGCGAGGGACATGGTGTTGTCCTCATCCTCGTCATCATCCTTCTTGGACGAGCCTTCGCCGTCCTCGTCGTCGCCGTCCTCATCCTCGTCGTCATCTTCGTCATCGTCGCGGATGGTGGGGCCGGCGGTTTCTTCCGAAATCTCGCCATCGTCGTCGTCTTCAGCGCCTTCCTCCATCTTGTCGACGGGCGGCTCCTTGGACAGCATCGCATCGAGATCGAGGATCTCGCGCAGCTGCATTTCTTCATTGTTGAGCGCTTCGGACCACATGATGATGGCGTGGAAAGTGATCGGGCTTTCGCACAGGCCCATGATCATCGTGTCACGGCCAGCCTCGATACGCTTGGCAATGGCGATTTCGCCTTCGCGGCTGAGCAGTTCCACCGCGCCCATTTCGCGCAGATACATGCGCACAGGATCATCGGTGCGGCCTTCGCTCGCGGTCGACTTCTTCTTTTCGGGAACATTCTTCTTGGCGGCCGCATCCTGCGATTCCGAACCGGTCGGAGCGATCTCCTCCGGACCGTCGTCATCTTCCTCGGCGTCTTCCGCACTTTCGACGATCTGCACGCCCATATCGGACAGGGCCGTCTGGATGTCCTCGATCTGGTCGGCGCTCATCTGGTCGCTGGGCAGCGCTTCGTTCAGCTCATCATAGGTGATGTAGCCCTTGCGCTTTGCCTTCGCGATCATCTTCTTGAGCGAAGATTCGTTCAAATCGATCAGCGGAGCGTCTTCGGTCTGCTTTTTCTTTTTCGCGGTGGAAGCCATATTCAGATCGTCAATCCGTTTCCTGTTCGCCTGTGGTGGGATCACTTTCACCCGGCGATAAATTTGCCTCTGCCTGCGCGGCAGCACGTTTCCTTGCCATGTGCCCCAGACGCGTTTCGATTTCCAGCTTTCGTTTGCGAAGCCGTTGCTGCTCCGCAAATGCCCCTTCGGGGTCTGAATCGAACCGTTTGGTGGCTGCAGCAATTGCCGCATCGATTGCCGGTTTCTCAACCAGCAGCGAAACGGCTTCAGCCAGTTCCTCCCTCGCGGCGCCTGGATCGGAACCTTCGCTGAGGAAGGAGAAACGGGCTTTATCCGGCGGCGGTGGCAGGACCTTTGAAGGTGATATGGGCAATTCGCGCCCAGCTTCAAGCGCTTGTGCGTTATCGAGCAGGAAATCCACAGTTTCGGCCATGCGATGATCGCTCTTGCTGAGGCTCAAGAGAGCGTCGGCGTGGCGATGGATCTCGCGCGGGTGGCGCAGCAGACCGTGCAGCACCGCCTGCGTCAGCTGGTCACGAAAGGCCCCACCGGCCGCGCGGCGCAATTGTCCGACAACTTCGGGAGAAGCGCGCTGTATCTGCGGTTTTCCAAAGGCTGCGCCGCGCTGGAATCCGCCGCGCTTGAACTCCTTGGGCGGGAAAGCGAAGGCGCCGTAGCGATCGAGCAGCTCTCGGCGATAGAGCGATTTGATGTCGGGATGCTCGATCGTATCGACATGATCCATCAGCCGCGCTTTGAGCCCCGCCTTGTCCTCCGGCGAATTGAGCGGCTGTGCGTCTTTCTCATGCTCCCAGATCAGGTCGAGCAGCGACTTCGTATTGCCGAGCAATTGCTCCATCGCCTTTGCGCCTTGCTGCTTGATGAGGTCATCGGGGTCGAGCCCGGCGGGCAGTTGCACGATCTGCAGGGAGTAGCCGGGGCGGAGCAGGGGCAGGGTGCGGCTCGCGGCGCGCATGGCTGCGCGTTTGCCCGCGGCATCGCCATCGAAGCAGAGCACCGGCTTATCCGCCATGCGCCAAAGCAATTCGACCTGATGCTCTGTGAGGGCGGTACCCATGGGCGCGACGGCATCTTCGAAGCCTGCCTGTGCGAGCGCGATCACGTCCATATAGCCTTCGACAGCAATCACCCGATCAGACTTTCGGCTAGCAGGCCCTGCACGGTGGAGATTGTAGAGATTGCGTCCCTTGTCGAAGAGAGGGGTGTCTGGCGAGTTCAGATATTTCGCGACGCCATCGCGGTCCTCGAGGATCCGCCCGCCAAAGGCGATGACACGCGCGCGGGCATCCTGGATTGGTAGCATCACCCGACCGCGGAAGCGCGAATAGGGGATCTTGTCCTCGACCTCGATCAGCAGGCCAGCCTCGACCAGCATTTTCTCGTCAAACTGGCTGAGTGCTTTTTTGAGCGAGGTCTTGTCATCGGGCGCATAGCCGAAGCCGAAATGCTCGATCATGCGCTGGGAAAGGCCGCGCCGCTCTAGGTACTGCCGCGCGCCAATGCCCTCATCGGACGCCAGCCGAGCGACAAACCAGTTTTGCGCTGCCTCCATGACATCATGATGGCTCGCCCGCTTTTCCGCGCGTTCGGCAGCGCGTGGGTCAGGGGCGGGGACATCCATCCCGGCCTCCGCCGCAAGTTCCTTCACCGCATCCATGAATTGCAGGCCGCGCTGCTCGATCATCCAGTCGATCGCGCTGCCATGGGCCTGGCAGCCGAAGCAATGGTAGAAACCCTTCTGGTCGTTGACGTAGAAGCTGGGTGTCGCCTCGTTATGGAAGGGGCAACACGCTTTCCACTCACGCCCCGCGCGCTGCAATTTAACATCGCGCTGGATGAGCGTGGAGAGGGTAATCCTGCTCTTGAGTTCATCCAGCCATTGTGGGGAAAGCGCCATGGCCCATCCTTGGGCGCATGGCGCGATTCCTTCAACCCACGGCGCAGGCGTTTGTCACGGTTTCATCGGCTGCCGGATAGGGGCCGGGGCCCTGTGCGGCGGTGTAATTGGCGAAGACTTCGTAAGCCTCGGAGGGGCCTGCCGGGGGCAGGGTGCTCTGCCAGAAGAAGGTAATGGGTTCGGCCTGTTCCCACTGGTCGCCGCCATCGCCTTCCTCAACGGTCCAGGCGATGCCATCTTCATGGCACGAAATGACGATCGTTCCGATTTCGCCGACTGCAGCCTCGGACTCGGCAATCGAATAGCCTGCAACGCCGGTGAAGCCGTGGCTCGGCATGGTCATGCGGAAGCTTTCCATGGTCTCGACATCGGAGCTGTCATTGCCATCGCCGCTGCCTGTGCTGGGGTCGTTGTCCTCGCCCGGATAGACGATGTGGACGTATGTGAAGATCGTGCCTTCGGGCGCGGTGGCCGGATCGCAGGGGTCCATGCCGAGCGGGCAGGCGACGTAGGAGGTGATATCTGCAAAGGCGGCCTCTGCATTCACCATGCGCGATTTCACTTCCGGCCCCTGCGGACCGACGATCTTCGCGCCAAGCTCCAGATCGGCAAAGTCCGTCACATCGCGCGACTGGGCGGCGACTTCCACGTCCTCGTCTTCTGCGGCGAGTTCTGTCGTCTCATCGACTGCCGGCTCATCACCGCAGGCCGCGAGGGCGAGCGTCAGGGCAGAGACGGCAGCGGGCAGGGCAAAACGGCGTTTCATGTGCAATTCCTCATAATCATCGCGCCTTTCGGGCGCTGGTATTGATCACGAAAACCCGCGGCTATGATCGCCGGTTCCGGTTAACCGACATTTTGATGGTTAACCTGAAGGTAGGACTTAGCTCAGCGATTCCTTCACCCAGCCGCTCGCACGGCCCATGTCGAGCTCGGTCCCGTGGCGCTTTTTCAGCTCGCCCATCACGCGGCCCATGTCCTTCATGCCCTCGGCGCCGAGTTCGGCCTTGATCTCTTCGATCTTGGCCTTGGTTTCCGCCTCGCTCATCTGCTGTGGCAGGAATTCCTCGATCACCGCGAGTTCCTGCTTTTCCTGCGCGGCGAGTTCGGTGCGGCCGCCGTCTTCGTACATCTGGATGCTTTCGCGGCGCTGCTTGGCCATTTTCTGCAGCACGTCGATCACCATCGCATCGTCATCCGGCACATCCTTGCCGCGCATTTCGATATCGCGATCCTTGATCTTGGCCGAGATGAGGCGCAGCGCGGCGGTACGTTCCTTGTCCTTTGCCTTCATGGCAGTGACGGTTTCGGTCTTGATCGTGTCGCGCAGCATCGTTTCGTTTCCCAATGCGAATCTGTGGATGTTTCGCGCTCCATGTAGGCTGCCTGCCAAATAAGCCAAGTGTTCCGCTTGACGGGAGGGGCACGGGCGCTTAGCCGCTGGGACTTAGCACACATTGCCGGTCCAACTGATTCACGGGAGCCACCATGGCCTTTCTCGCCTCTTCGCCTGCGCCCAAGGGAGCAACGGGTGTTCTGGTTCTTGCCGACGGCACGATTGTCTGGGGCAGGGGCTTCGGCGCGACCGGCTCTGCTGTGGGTGAAGTCTGCTTCAACACCGCCATGACGGGCTATCAGGAAGTGATGACCGATCCTTCCTACGCGGCGCAGATCGTGACCTTCACTTTCCCGCATATCGGCAATGTCGGCACGAATGATGAGGATATCGAAAGCGTCGTCGAAAGCGCGGTCGGCTGCATCGTGCGCGAGGATGTGACGGTGCAGAGCAATTTCCGCTCCGAAGCCGAATTCGTCGAATGGATGGCGAAGCTGGGCAAGATTGGCCTCGCAGGCGTAGATACCCGCGCGCTCACCCGCCGCATTCGCAGTGCAGGCGCGCCTAATGCGGTGATCGCGCACGATCCTAATGGCAATTTCGATCTCGATGCGCTGCTCCAGCGCGGGCAGGAATGGCCGGGCCTGGAAGGCATGGACCTTGCCGTGCGCGTTAGCCGCGAGAAGCAGGAGAATTGGGAAGGCGGATACTGGACGCTGGGCAAGGGCTATGGCCGCGCCCCGCGTAAGGAAAAGCCGCACGTGGTCGCGATCGACTATGGCTCGAAAGACAATATCTTCCGCAACCTTGTGAAGGCAGGCGCGCGGGTGACGGTTGTCCCGGCGAAGACCTCGCTCGAAGACATCATGGCGCTCGATCCCGATGGCGTGTTCCTCTCCAACGGCCCCGGCGATCCGGCGGCGACGGGGGAATATGCGGTGCCGGTGATCAAGGCGCTGCTGGACAAGGACGTGCCGCTGTTCGGCATCTGCCTCGGCCACCAGATGCTCGCGCTGGCGGCTGGCGCGAAGACCGCCAAGATGCACCAGGGCCACCGCGGCGCGAACCACCCGGTCCAGCGCGTGGGCGAGGGCTGGGGTGAGAGCACCGGCCTTGTCGAGATTACCAGCATGAACCACGGCTTTGCGGTGGATGCGGATACATTGCCAGAGGGCGTCGAGCAGACGCATGTGTCGCTGTTCGATGGCTCGAACTGCGGGATTTCGATTAGCGGCAAGAAAGCGTTCGGCGTGCAGTATCACCCGGAAGCATCGCCCGGCCCGCAGGACAGCTTCTACCTGTTCGAGAAGTTCGTGGGGATGTTGGGGTGATGGCTAATCCAAGTGATTACCTGATCGGCTCAGCGGTAAGCCTTATGCGGCAAGCTGATAACTCTGCACTTGAGACTTTAGACGACCTTAAGGCCGTAGTCGAAGACACTTATCCCGCCCATTTGGATGAAAGTCGGCTGAATTTTCTCGCGAAACATCTTGAGCGCTACGGCTTTATTCAAATCACGAGCGACAAATACGCTGGAGATTATATCACTCCATCGACTGGATGGAGCGTTTCCTATCGTCTGAACAAATTAAAGGAGACCGATCCAGAGCACGGTTTACTTTATGTTTTGAGCGGTGGCGAAAGGCTGGTGGATCTTGCCTTTCAAAGTGCGGAATTTTGGGGCGACCTCGATCAGGAGATCGAAAATGCTCCAGAAGAACCTGATGTCCCCGAGCAAAGCCTCGCCCCTGCTGCGGATCGACTAGTCTCTCTTTCGCATAACCAATTCAAGGAAATAGACGAGCCAACAGGCGAGCTCCTTGAAAAGCTTGAAAAAGACAACGGGATTCCAGAACATCCGGGGCTGAAGGAGAGGCTCGCGAGTCAGATAAGCGCGGGGCGTGAATTGCTTCGCGCAGGCGAGTTTAAGCTCGACATTTTTAAAGTCACAATGATCGCGAGTTTGGACGAACTCAAGGAACGATATGGCGATCATGCAATTGGCGCCGCTGCTTCGGCGCTGCTCACGCTCATTCTGCACATTCTTGGTCTGCCTGGATTTTAAATGAAAACCAATTTTCACGTGTTCACCCTCACCGCAGCGCTCGCCTTAACCGCGTGCAGCGAGAGCGCTCCTTCGCCCGAGCCCACAAGCTCATCGACCGCTTCCACCGAGGAAGCAACGGTCGCCGAGCAGGAGGCGGCGAGCGTCGTTGAGCAGTGCCTGCAGGGCTTTTCAGAAGGGCGCGAGGTTTGGGGGGACAACCCTGTCCGCTCCGTATTCTCCTACGATCTTGGCGGGCTGACTGACGAGCAGGTCGACGCGCTGATTGCCGATCTGCGCGAGCGGGAGGGTAGCGCCCAGCTGATTTTCAATGAAGGCAGCAGCGCGCCTGCGGCGTCCGAAGAATTCCTTGCATCCGAACAGCGGTGGGACGCGGAATTCTTCCAGGCGGGCGCCATCCGCATCCTCCGCCTCCGCAGCGCGGAAGCCCTGCCATTCGATGAAGCTCTGCGTGCCGGCTGCGAGGGTGCTCCTGAAGGCGCGACCATCCGCCAGGTCACTTTCAGCCAGAGCGCCATCGAACAAACCGACGACGAAGACGAAGAATCCACTGAGGACGAGACCGAAGAATAATGCCCAAACGTACAGACATCTCCTCGATCCTCGTCATCGGCGCTGGCCCGATCATCATCGGCCAGGCGTGCGAATTCGATTATTCGGGCACGCAGGCGATCAAGGCGCTGAAGGAAGACGGGTATCGCGTGATCCTCGTCAATTCCAACCCCGCCACGATCATGACCGATCCGGACATGGCGGATGCGACCTATGTCGAGCCGATCACGCCCGAGATCGTCGCCAAGATCATCGCCAAGGAACGCCCCGATGCGCTGCTGCCCACCATGGGTGGCCAGACGGCGCTCAATTGCGCGCTGAAGCTCGAAGAACAGGGCGTGCTGGAGAAATACGGCGTCGAGATGATCGGTGCGAAGGCCGATGCCATCGACAAGGCCGAAAACCGCCAGCGTTTCCGCGCGGCGATGGACAAGATCGGCCTCGAAAGCGCGCGCAGCGGCGTGGCGCACACAATGGACGAGGCCTTGGAAGTGCTCGAGCGAACCGGGCTACCTGCGATCATTCGCCCGAGCTTCACCATGGGCGGCACCGGGGGCGGCATCGCCTATAACAAGGGTGAGTTCGAGCGTATCGTGCGCAGCGGCCTCGATGCCAGCCCCACCACCGAAGTCCTGATCGAAGAAAGCCTGCTCGGCTGGAAAGAATACGAGATGGAGGTCGTCCGCGACAAGGCGGACAATGCGATCATCATCTGCAGTATCGAGAATGTAGATCCGATGGGCGTACACACAGGCGACTCTATTACTGTCGCGCCGGCGCTGACGCTGACCGACAAGGAATATCAGATCATGCGCACCGCCAGCATCAATGTGCTGCGGGAAATCGGTGTGGAAACAGGGGGTTCGAACGTACAGTTCGCAGTCAATCCGAAGGATGGCCGCCTGATCGTGATCGAGATGAACCCGCGCGTGTCGCGTTCATCCGCGCTTGCATCGAAGGCTACCGGCTTCCCCATCGCGCGGGTCGCGGCGAAGCTGGCTGTCGGATACACGTTGGACGAAATTACCAACGAAATCACCGGCGCAACGCCTGCCAGCTTCGAGCCGACGATCGATTACGTGGTCACCAAAATCCCGCGTTTTGCGTTCGAGAAATTCAAGGGCACCGACAATCTCCTTACCACCGCCATGAAATCGGTGGGCGAGGTGATGGCGATTGGCCGCAACTTCAAGGAGAGCATGCAGAAGGCGCTGCGCGGCCTCGAAACCGATCTCGATGGCTTCAACCGCGTCCCGCGCCTCGAAGGTGTGAGCCGCGAAGTGGTGACCGCTGCGCTCTCGCAGCCGACCCCGGACCGCATTCTCAACATCGGCCAGGCCTTCCGCGAAGGCTTTACCGTCGATGAAGTCCACGCGATCACGCATTACGACAAGTGGTTCCTGCGGCACATCGAAGAGATCATCTACGAAGAGGCGATGATCGGGCAGAACGGCCTGCCGAACACAGCAGACGAGTTGCGGCGCCTGAAAGCCATGGGTTTCTCCGACAAGCGGCTCGCCACTCTGGCGGTGCGCTCGGTCGGCGTTGCCGGCGGCATGGGTGAAACGCAGGCGAAGCGCTCCGGCCTGCTCCATGACGCTCTGCGCGCCATGGCCGGCGCCACGAGCGAGGACGAAGTGCGCAAGCTGCGCCAGAAGCTCGGCGTGTTGCCGGTCTATAAACGCATCGACAGCTGCGCGGCCGAATTCGAGGCGATCACGCCCTACATGTATTCGACCTATGAAGCGCCCAGCTTCGGCGAACCGGAGAATGAGGCCGATCCCTCCGACCGTGAGAAGATCGTCATTCTTGGCGGCGGTCCGAACCGGATCGGGCAGGGCATCGAATTCGATTATTGCTGCGTCCACGCCTGCTTCGCGCTGGCCGACGCGGGCTATGAAACGATCATGGTCAACTGCAATCCGGAAACGGTCTCGACCGACTATGACACCTCCGATCGCCTCTATTTCGAACCGCTGACCGCAGAGGACGTGCTCGAAATCCTGCGGGTCGAGCATTCCAAAGGCACGCTGAAAGGCGTGATCGTCCAATTCGGTGGCCAGACGCCGCTCAAGCTGGCGGGGGCTTTGGAGGAAGCGGGTATCCCGATCCTCGGCACCAGCCCCGATGCGATCGACCTTGCCGAAGACCGCGAGCGATTTGCCAAGCTCGTAAACAAGCTGAAGCTCAAGCAGCCCGAAAACGGCATCGCCTATAGCCGGGATGAGGCGGCAGCGCGGGCCGATTATATCGGATACCCCGTGCTCCTGCGTCCGTCCTACGTGCTCGGTGGGCGCGCGATGGAGATCGTCGATAGCGAGGCGCAGCTCGACAATTACATCGCCACCGCGGTGGAGGTGTCGGGAGACAGCCCCGTGCTGGTCGATCAGTATCTTCGCGACGCCATAGAGTGCGATGTCGACGTATTGTGCGATGGTGAGCAGGTCGTCGTCGCCGGCGTCATGCAGCACATCGAGGAAGCCGGTGTCCACTCTGGCGACAGCGCCTGCTCGCTCCCGCCATACAGCCTGCCCGACGAAATTGTTGGCGAGCTGGAAAGGCAGGCCGAAGCGCTCGCCATTGCGCTGAAAGTGCGCGGCCTGATGAACGTGCAGTTCGCAGTGAAGGATGGCGAGGTCTATCTCATCGAGGTGAACCCGCGTGCGAGCCGCACGGTGCCCTTCGTCGCCAAGGCCACCGGTTCGCAAATCGCCAAAATCGCCGCGCGCGTCATGGCGGGCGAGAAGCTGGCAGACCTGCCAACAATCAAGCGCGAGCTTGACTATGTGGCGGTGAAGGAAGCCGTCTTCCCATTCAATCGCTTCCCCGGATCGGACCCGGTGTTGACGCCGGAAATGAAATCGACCGGCGAAGTCATGGGTATCGATAAGGATTTCGCGACCGCCTACACCAAGGCGCAGATCGCCGAAGGATCGAACCTGCCGGAAAGCGGCACGCTCTTCGTCTCGGTCAAAAACAGCGACAAGGCACATATCGTGGAGCCCGTCCGCCAGCTGATCGACAAGGGCTTCCGCGTTGTCGCCACCGGCGGCACGCAGAGCTATCTCGTCGAGCAAGGGCTGTCGGTAGAACGCGTCAACAAGGTTGCCGAAGGGCGCCCGCATATCGTCGACAAGATTTCCGATGGCGAAATCGCGCTTGTCTTCAATACGACGGAGGGTTGGCAGAGCCACAAGGACAGCCAGTCCATCCGCGCGTCCGCTCTGGAAATGAAGGTTCCTTACTATACAACGGCGGCGGCTTCGGCAGCGGCGGCGAACGCAATTGTATCGGTAAATGCCGCTGATCTTGCAGTTCGCAGCCTGCAGGACTATTATAGCGCCGAATAGATACGAACTCTCCCATCACAATCGGCCACATTCCACCGCCTAACGGGCGGGGCAGGCTCGTTTTGACGGGTGACACAGACAAGACAGGATTTTGAGATGCAGAAAGTGCCGATGCTGGCCGAAGGCTATGAAAAGCTGACCGCTGATCTGAAGGCATTGCGGGCAGAGCGCCCCAAGATCGTGGACGCGATCGAGGAAGCGCGTGCGCATGGTGACCTTTCGGAAAATGCCGAATATCATGCCGCCAAGGAACGCCAGGGCCAGGTCGAAGCACAGATTGCAGATCTGGAAGACAAGACCAGCCGCGCGCAGATCATCGATCCGAAGACGCTTTCGGGCGACCGCGTCGTGTTCGGCGCGACCGTCACGGTTCTCGATGAAGACGACAAGCCGCTGAAGTACCAGATCGTCGGTCAGGCCGAGAGCGATGCCAAGCAGGGCCGTATTTCCTACGAAAGCCCATTGGCGCGCGCACTGATCGGCAAGAGCCTTGGCGACGAAGTCGAGGTTACCGTGCCCAGCGGCGACAAATTCTACCTGATCGAGAAGATCGAGTTCATTTGATCCGCTTCCGAATGCAGACACGAAAAGCCCCGCCGAAGCGGGGCTTTTTTTTATTTGACGGAGCAGGTCAGTCTCACGTCAGATCCGGCTCGAACAGCTTGTGCAGGTGCACGATGACATACTTCATCTCGGCATCGTCGACCGTACGCTGTGCCCATCCGCGCCAGGCGTCTTCGGCTTCGGCATAGCTGGGAAAGAAGCCGACGACGTGGATGTCTTTCAAATCCTGAAATTCGGCGCCGCGCGGATCGGTGACGCGGCCACCCATGACCATATGGAGGAGCTGATTTTCGTGGTTTTCCGACATCGTCGATATTCCTGCTGTTGAAATGAATTGCGCGCCCTATCGGCAATGCCGACAGGACGCGCAAGGGTGTTTAGTGGATTTGTTGGTCGATCAGCGGCGGCCAAGCGCGCGGGCGAGGGCCTTGCCGGTTTCGCGGCGAGCAATGCGCGCGGCGTCGGTCGCGTCCCCCGCTTTGTGCGAAGCACTGCGACCGACCGAACGGGCGGTGTCACCGGCGCTATCGAATGCGTCTTCTGCGCGGCGCTTTCCTTCGCGGCCGAGCAATTGCGCGTCTTCCATCAGCTGGTTGGCGAATCCGCTGGCGAGTTCCGCGCCCATGGCAGCGATGCCAACGGCCTTGGCTCCGCCACGTGCTGCGGCGCGGCGAGGGCCCTTAAACATGCCTGCGATGAGGATGCCCAGTGCTACTCCGCCAGCGGCAGCTGCGATCGGGTGCTTCTTCACAAAGCCGGTGAAAGCGTCTGCCGCGTCTGTCGCGGTTTCAGTCGCTCGCTCGGTCAGGCTTTGACCATTGCGCTCTTCCTCACGTGCGTGAGCGGCGGCGATGCGAGCCTTGATTTCTTCTCTTTTGGTGTCGCTTTTGGTGTCGCTCATAGGTTCTCTCCGATATTCAATTTGTCTGCGAGAGCAGATGCATGGTCGTCCAATGCCTCTGCCAGTTCTTCCCCCCGCGTTTTCGAGCTGCCCGGCGCAAGTTCATCGAGATGCAGCTTTTTCAGAAGCTCATCGAAAAATTCCGATAAAGGTTCGCGGAACAGCCACGCAATCAACAGGATGATACCGAGACCCGCGACGCTGCCGACGCGCCCCGGGTTGCTTTTCACGAAGTCCGTGCTCTCATCGAGAGCGCCTTCTGCACCTTCCTTCATGCGGTCGGCGAAACGAGAAGCGAGACCTTTTTGCTCTACGTCGCCTTTGATGTTCTCCACGTCCCGCTTGACGAGGTGTTTCGCGAGATCGCGCAGTGCAAGGTCTTCCTCAAGCTGGCGCTTCAGGTCAGCCATTGGCGGTCTCCTCGCTTGGCGTGCTCATTGCCGATGACGCTTCGCCCCACGCGTTGCCCGCTTTACGTGCCAGCAGATACGCGACGAGCAGCCATGCGAGCACAACGATCGCCGTCGCTCCCCAAGCCGTAACAAGCGGAGTGAGCGCGATGATAAGACCTACCGTCAGGCCGATCGTCGCGAGCACAGCAAAAAACGCGGCGACAATGCCGAAAGCGATCGTTTTCTTGACCCGATCGCCGACGAAACTGGCACGCGTTTTCTGATATGATAGCTCCGCATCCACATAGGTGCGGGCATCGTCGATCAACGCCTCTACATCATCGAAAAGAGAGCCGCGCGCCGCAGCCGCATCTTGCGATGGGGATGCGGGCGGCGTCTCGTCCCCGCTGATTTCCGACGCGAGTTTGGTGTCGCGCGCCGGGGGCGGGACTGTCATGTCCTCGTCCCTTACTTGCACCGTGAATTAACGGAACAGGCGGGCGAAGAAGAAGCCGACGACTGCGGCAAGGCCGACAGCTGCGACAGGGCTCTTGCGGATCGACTCGCGCGTGTCATCGGCGAGCTCGTCAAGGCTCTTCTGATCGAGCTTTTGTGCGTTCTCTTGCAATGCGCGCGAGGTGCTGCGTGCGTAGTCACCATACTTGGCACCAAGCTTTTCATCGAGCGTACCGGCATTTTCGTCGATTACGCGCGACAGGCCGGAAAGGCCTTCGCTGACCTTGTGCTTGCCTTCTACGGCCAGTTCACCGGCCTTGGTCTTGGCATCGGTCGCCCAATCTTCACCGCGTGCGCGGGCCTGCTCGCGATATTCGCCAGCGCGGACCTTTGCTTCGTCGGTCAGTGCCTTGCCGCCAGCCTTCGCTTCTTCGATGGCGGCGTTGAAGCGCGTCTTGGCTTCAGAGGTCTTCGCGGTTTCTGCAGTTGCCGGTGCGCCCGCGATTTCGGTGGCGTTTTCGGTTGCTGCGACAGTAGCCTTGTTCGGCTGCGCTTTCGGTTTGGTGGTTTTCTTGGCTGGCATATAATTTCCCTTTCCAGTGCTGAAGGGGACTTCCCTCATGGTGTATTATGGGTGCAAAACACCCGCGTTCAAGATATCAACGCATGTTGCAGTGCAAGGTTCCGAGATATAGGACGCGGCAAAACACATCTTCAGGAGCCAATTGCATGACTGCCATTATCGACATTCACGGACGCGAAATCCTCGATTCACGCGGCAATCCGACGGTTGAAGTCGATATCCTTCTTGAAGATGGCAGCATGGGCCGCGCGGCGGTTCCCTCCGGTGCCTCGACAGGCGCGCATGAAGCCGTGGAATTGCGCGATGGCGACAAGGATCGCTACCTCGGCAAGGGCGTGACCAAGGCGGTCGCATCGGTGAATGGCCCGCTCGCAGATTTGCTGCTGGGGCTCGATGCCGAAGACCAGCGCGATATCGACATGGCGATGCTCGCGCTCGACGGCACGTCCAACAAGGGCAAGCTTGGCGCGAATGCCATTCTCGGCGTCAGCATGGCGGCGGCGAAAGCTGCGGCGGCTGCGCGCGGGATGCCGCTTTGGGCCTATATCGGCGGCGTTTCGGCGCATGTCTTGCCGGTTCCAATGATGAACATCGTCAATGGCGGTGAACATGCCGATAATCCCATCGACGTGCAGGAATTCATGGTGATGCCCGTCGGCGCATCCTCGCTGGCAGAAGCGGTGCGCTGGGGCAGCGAGATCTTCCACACGCTGAAGAAGGGTCTCTCAGAAAAGGGGCTCGCCACTTCTGTGGGCGATGAAGGCGGCTTTGCGCCGAACCTCGCAGGCACGCGCGACGCGCTCGACTTCATCATGGCGTCGGTAGAGAAGGCCGGTTTCAAGCCGGGTGACGATGTGGTGCTGGCGTTGGACTGCGCAGCGACCGAATTCTTCCGCGACGGCAAGTATGAGATCTCGGGCGAAGGTCTCTCGCTCTCGCCGACCGAAATGGCCGAATACCTCGCCAAGCTGTGCGATGATTACCCCATCCTCTCGATCGAAGACGGCATGGGTGAAGACGACTTCGAAGGCTGGAAAGCCATCACCGACATGGTCGGAGACAAGGTGCAGCTGGTGGGGGATGATCTTTTCGTCACCAATCCCGATCGCCTGCGCATGGGCATCGACAAGGGCCTAGCCAATTCGCTGCTAGTGAAGGTCAACCAGATCGGCACGCTGACGGAAACGCTGGAAGCCGTCGATATCGCTCACCGTGCTGGCTACACCAGTGTGATGAGCCACCGTTCGGGCGAGACCGAGGATGCGACGATTGCGGACCTCGCGGTCGCGACCAATTGCGGCCAGATCAAAACCGGTTCGCTGGCGCGGTCGGACCGGCTTGCGAAATACAACCAGCTGATCCGGATCGAGGAAGAGCTGGGCGATAGCGCACATTACGCGGGCCGGGCGTGCTTCGGGAAGCTGGCCGGCGCCTGATCGGGGGCTTTAGGGCCCCTGCAGGACCTTTGCTGTCCCTTTCAGGGCCGTTCCCGTCACGGCAAATTTGTCCCTAGTTCCTACAGCGTCACACTTCGGTGTGACGCTATGTGATCGTTCAGCCGAACTGATCGCGCAGCTCAAGCAAGCGCATAGCGGCCACGGCTGCTTCGCCGCCCTTGTTTTTCTGCGCAGGATCGGCGCGGACGATAGCCTGCTCTTCGTTCTCGGTTGTGAGGATACCGTTGCCGATCGCGATGCCGTCCATCGTCAGCGCCATGATCGCGCGGGCACTTTCCCCGGCGACGATTTCGAAATGGTAGGTTTCCCCGCGGATGACTACGCCAATGGCAACGAAGCCGTCATAGCGGTCGCTCTCCGCAGCCATGGCTATCGCGCCGGGCACCTCGAGCGCTCCAGGCACCGTGATGACATCGGCGGAATGGCCTGCCGCTTCTAGAGCGCCTTTCGCGCCCTCGATCAGCATGTCATTGAGGTGGCTGTAAAAACGCGCTTCGACGATCAGGAAGTGGGCCATGAATGATTACTCCGGGATGGGGTGGTGGCCGACAATGTTGAGGCCATAGCCCTCGATTGCGACAACATTGGGCTGGGAATTGGTGAGCAGGATCATGTCGTGCACGCCCAGGTCAGCAAGGATCTGCGAGCCGATACCGACATTGCGCAGCTCGTCTTCCGAGGTCCAGTTTTTGCTTGAGCCGACGCGGCCGGTGAGGATCACGATCACGCCAGATCCATGTTCGCCGACCGCCTGCATGGCGCGCTGCAAAGTGCGTTTGCGTGGGCCGGGTTCACCCAGCACGTCGTCGAAAACCGAGATCGGATGGACGCGGGCGAGGGTGGGTTCGTCCGGCGACACATGCCCCTTCTGCAGCACGTAGGCCTCATTATTGGAGACCGTATTGCGATAGGTGATCATGCGCCACTGTCCGCCATAATCGCTCTCGAAAGCGCGTTCGTCGCCGCGCTCGACAAGGTGATCGTTGCGCATGCGATAGGCGATTAAGTCGCGGATCGTGCCGATCTTGAGGCCATGCTTGCGGGCGAATGTGATGAGGTCGTCGAGGCGAGCCATCGAGCCGTCTTCATTCATGATCTCGCAGATCACGCCGGAGGGATTGAGGCCGGCGAGGCGGGAAATGTCGACTGCCGCTTCGGTATGGCCGGCGCGTACCAGCACGCCGCCGTCGCGCGCGGTCAGCGGGAAAACATGACCCGGCGTCACGATGTCGTCAGGCCCTTTGGTGCTGTCGATCGCGACCGATACGGTGCGTGCGCGATCGGCGGCGGAAATGCCGGTGGTTACGCCTTCCTTCGCCTCGATCGAAATAGTGAAGGCGGTCTGCATGCTTTCCTTGTTGTTGCGGCTCATCGGCTCAAGGCCGAGCGCATCCACGCGGGCGCGATCGAGCGAGAGGCAGATCAGGCCGCGACCGTGGGTCGCCATGAAGTTAATCGCTGCAGGAGTGGCCATTTGCGCAGGAATGATGAGATCGCCTTCGTTCTCGCGGTCCTCGTCATCGACAAGGATATACATGCGGCCATTCCGGGCCTCGTCGATGATTTCTTCAATCCCGACGAGCACGGGCGTGTCATCATTCTCTTCGAGGAACCGGTCGAGCTTCCCCAACGTGTCGCTTGTCGGGTTCCAGCCCTCTTCGGCGCAATCGCGCAAGGTATTGGCGTGGAGTCCTGCGGCCCGGGCAAGACCGGCGCGGGTCATTTTGCCATCGGCAATTAACTGACGAACTTTTTCGATAGTTTGATCACTCATGTGGCGCCACTATCACACCAGAATGTGATTGCAACCGTTGCGCATCACATTGCGCTTCGGAATTGGCCCTTGCGCCGCGACAAAACCCCCTCCACTAAGCGGGCATGGATGCTGTAGGAAAGAGCGAGATGGAGCTTACCGATTCATTTCGCGAGGCGATGCGCCATGTCGCCGCCACGGTCTACGCCGTCACTACCATTCATGATGGCCAGCCCTATGGCATCCTGGCGACGGCTGTGAGCTCGCTGAGTTTCTCCCCGCCATCGCTGCTCGCCTGTATCAACCGCGGTGCTTCGCTGCATGAGCCGATTACGCACGCGCAGCGCTTCTGCATCAATGTGCTCGGCCTTTCCAATCGCGATGTGGCGGAGCACTTCATGATTCCCGAAGCGGACCGATTTTCGGTTGGGGACTGGCAGGAACAGCACGGCGTTCCCGTCCTGACCAGTGCGCAATCGAGCCTCATCTGCACGGTCGCGGATCGGCATGTCTTCGGCACTCATACAATCTTTGTCGGTGAGCTGATTGCCGCCAGCCATCGCCAGGACGCCACGCCGCTGACCTATTTCGATCGCAATTATATCGACATCAGCGAAGCGCCGGAGAAGGCGCGCAGGGATTGATCCCTCTCAGTCGCGGCTGAAGCTGCGATCACGCAGAGCGAGCAAATGGCCCGGCCAGCTCGGCCCGCGCAGATTGGGGAGGAACATGGTGATTTCCCGCTCGATCAGGTCGGCCCGCGCACCCGTTGACGGATAAATCCAGCTCCCCATGATGCCACTGCTCAGGTCGCGTCCGATGCCGGTGCGCCAAAAGGCGGGGGCAATCGTGGGATCATAACCGGCGTTCGCAAGCAGATGGACCGAAAGCCTGTCCGCCTCCACCTCGGCCTCCCGATTTGCGCGCTGGTTTCGGCCCAATTCGCCGAGCACTCCGACCGAAATCCCGGCGGCCTCCTTGCGCCGGCGGTGCTCGAGGACTGTATGTGCGAGCTCGTGCGCGAAGATTGCCGCCAGTTCATCGTCTGTCATCTGCTCAGCAAAGTCGTAACGTATCTGGATCACCCGCCCATCGCTGCGTGCTCTTGACCCTTCCCCGATCGAAATCTCGACCAGGCTCCTGCATCCTGCTTCGGGCTGAATAACGATGTCGTGAGTACCATCTGCACGCATCACTTGCACGCTGAGCGGGCTGGTCGGATTTTGCTGGGCGAGCAAATTGAAGCCTGCCTCGCGCAAATTGCCAATTTCCGGGCGGGGCAAGTCCGCAATGGGTGAGCTGTTGATCGCGATGATAGTGTCACCCCCTCGCAGACCCGCTGCAAAGGCGGGGGAATCCGGTGACACCGCGGCAATCGCCAGCGGGCCGTTCGCGAAGCGCTCATCATAGTTTGCCGAAGGATATTGGTCCGCGCTGTGCAGGATCATCCCGGTGATTGGCATCTGGTTGCGGCACAAATTGGCATTCGCGACCATGATGCGATCCGCAACGCGGGCGAGACGCAAGTCCTGCACCTGTAGCGCCTGCCAATCGGACTGGTCGCGCGCGATCGCTGCACTCGGCGCTGCAACGGCAAGTAAAGCCATCAACAAGAGGGAGAATACAAGTCTGACCATGGCTGCGGCATGCACCAGCGCGTCAGCCTAGTCGAGGCTTTGTTGGAACCACCAAATGCGCAGCCACGATGGTTGCTATGCCCAAGCAGCATTCTATTGAAAAGAGGAAGGTGGTGGACGCACTAGGGCTCGAACCTAGGACCCGCTGATTAAGAGTCACGTCAAACGGTTTCCAGCAAGGTCCGATTAAAGCCCTCCTATGCGTAAATGCGCTCCGGTAACGTCCAAAGGTGTTGCCTATTATCCGGCATTGAGTTACCTAAATCGTTACCTATTGCCGATCAGGTAACAGGCGGGCCAAGGGGAAGCTGACACTTCCACCCTGGCCCTATCGAAACCCTAGATAGAGGGAACGACAAGATGGACATAGCAACACAGGTGCCGACCGCCAATTTTGACGGGCGTTTCGTGACGGTCTCAGTGCAAAGTGGATCGAAGCTGATTGAGCTGGCACTCGACGCTAACCAAAGCATGTTCATTGCGAGAGCAATCCAAAGAGAGGCGCGAAAAGCGTTTGAACAGCAAGCGGTGAATAACGTTATTGCATTTCGGGCGCAGCAAAATGCTGACTGACACGAAAATTGCTGCGATCAAGCCCCCTGCCAGCGGGCAGCGCGAATATCCCGATCACAAAGTGACTGGCCTTCGCCTTCGTGTTGGCAGTGGCGGAAAGAAGACATGGACCCTGCGCAGGCGTTTGGGGGCGAAGGTTATCAATCGCAAGGTTGGCACCTATCCTCAAATGAAGCTGGCAGCGGCGCGCGATAAAGCCGAGGGCATGATTGAGGCGCTAGAGGCTAGTGGCAGCACGGAAGGGCTGGACCGGACATTCGGGCAGGTTGCCGAGCACTGGCTTGAGACCGTTGCGAAGCCCAAAAACCGGAACGCGCCAGAGCAAGAGCGCCAGCTCGAATTGCACGTCCTGCCTCACTGGCGGGACCGCAAGATCACCACAATCAAACGCGCCGATGCAAGGGATCTATTCGACGGACTGGAAGGCAAGGTTTTGCCGAACCGCATACTTGCTCTTGTGAGGACCATTTTCCGCCATGCCTTGCGCCGCGATTGGCTGGAAGCATCGCCTATTGAGGGCATCGAGAAACCCAAAGCGGAGCGCCCGCGCGACAGGGTGCTGGATATGCCCGAAATCGCCGCTGTGTGGCGCGCTGGGGCGCTTCTAGGCTATCCGATGGGGCCGTGGCTTCAAACGTTGCTCCTGACCGCTCAGCGGCGCGCTGAGGTTGCAGGGATGCGGTGGACTGACCTCGACCTAGAGGCGGGAACGTGGACCCTCACAGCGGACAGCACAAAAGCAAGCCGCGCTCACCTTGTCCCGTTATCGCCAGCGGTGATTGCGATAATCAAAGCGCAGCCGCAGCTTGGCGATTACGTTTTTACCACGACCGGCGAAACGCCGATAAGCGGTTTTGCCAAGGCGAAGACACGTCTTGACAAATATCTCGCTAGCCGAGGCGAAGAATTGAAGCCGTGGCGCTTTCACGATCTACGCAGGACAGCGGCAACGCACATGGTGCGGCTTGGCATTGCCGAGACCACCGTCTCCCGCGTCCTCAATCACGCGTTGCAGGGTGTGACTGCGCAGGTTTACGCTTTGCATTCCTACGCGCCGGAAAAGCGCCATGCGCTCGATGCGTGGGCATCGGAAGTCGAAAGAGCGCTTGGTATAGCGACCGGCGACAATGTGGTGCAGATCAATGGATGAGCCGACCGTTAGCGAAAAGTATATCGCGCTGGCAAAGGAATGCGAGCGGCAAGCCCGTGAATGTGAGCAGGCGGCAAATAGCCCGATCCTCTCAAGCGAAGAGCGCATCGACAAAATCGAGCGCGCCAAAGCGCTTTGGCAGCTCTCAAGAGATCATGTTGAAACTGGAATGCGCCTTGATGCTCAGCGCGGCAAAAAGATTGCGGACGCGGCTAAAGAAGCCGCCCTGTTGACTAACGCCACGCACGAGCCCTTGCGGGAAAGGCGCTTTGCCCGATTGAAGGAACTAAGGCCGAAACTCGGCCTCCAAGGTGCAGCCGCACAATGCGAACGGGAGGGCATGGGCAAGGCGGACGCAATAGTGAGGCAGTGGAATCGGCACCGGAGAAAAAGTCCGGACACCTAGGCCGCTGTCCGTTTTCAAACTGGTTAATCAAGCTGTCAGTCCAACAACTGACGGTGACAGCCAATGACAACTTTTCTCCGACTTCCGACCGTTTTGGAGCGCGTGCCATACTCGCGATCTACGGTTTACGCGATGATTGCTGAGGGGCGTTTCCCAAAGCCAGTGAAGCTAGGCGGACCCGAAGGCCGCGCAGTGGCATGGGATGCAGCCGAAATTGAAGAGTGGACCGAGGCCCGCTTGGCTGAAAGAGAGTCTGCTTAAATGGAAAGCCCCCGCCTCCCGAAGAGGAGCGCAGGGGCCGGAATGTCCATTGCGGCGAACAATCCGATCCTTACGCGAGATCACCCCGAAATTCAACTAAAACCCGCTGTAGCGGCCCGCCTGAATTGGCTTCGCAACCTTGCCTATTGGACAGGGAGGGATGCGCGATGACTGATCTGGCATTCCACGTTCGCCAATTCGTGCCCAACTGTGCCGATGGTGAAGAACTAGAGCAACGCACGGCCTTGCTGGTGGCGCGTGACTACGCTGCCGACCTTCGCGGGAAGGTGTGGAGCCGCACGGCCCTGCACCATGCAGCCGACGCACACGAACTGGCAGGCGCGATGGTGTTTGCCGACGTGTCTGCCGACCGTCTCAAAATAGCTGTCGCCTACTGTCGCAACCTCGTGCACGCGGCATTCCTAGCTGACCACCTGGAGCGGGAGGGCGGCGAATGAACGCGCAACAATCAATCAAACAATTCGATCAAGAACTGGCGAAGCCGACCGGTGCACGTTTCGATGACGGCGAGACGCTGCCCATATTCGACATGGCCCGCCTGAACGGTCCACCTCCGCCGCCGCGCGATTGGGTGCTGGAAGGGCTTATTCCGGAAGGCGAAATAACTCTATTCACCGGCCCCGGCGGCGCTGGCAAAAGCCTATTCGCGCAACAACTGGCGACTTGCGTTGCCGCCCGGAAACCAATGTTGGGGGCAGCAACTGGCAGGTTGCAAGATATTGGCAACTTCGTGCTCTACGTTACCTGCGAGGATGACGACGACGAATTGCACCGTCGGCAGCGCAAAATCAATCAGGCCATCGGCGCGCCCGATCTGAGCGAAAATCTTTTGCTTTCCAGCATTCGCGGGCAGCAAGCCAACGAACTTGCGACGTTCAACCACGACGGCACTCTGGAGATCGCAGATACGTTTAAGCTGCTATCCCGGACCATCGGCAGGGCTGGTGTGCAATTCGTCATCCTCGACAATGTGGCGCACCTGTTCGCCGGGAATGAAAATGACCGAGGGCAAGTCACCCGCTTCGTCAATCTCCTCTATAAACTGGTCCAGACCTACAGGGTTACGATCCTGCTAATCGGGCACCCGAACAAGAGCGGAGACAATTACAGCGGATCTACGGCTTGGCTGAATGCGGTTCGCTCGCAAATCCACATCGACAGGGTGCAGGATGAACATGGGAACTGTCTCGACCCCGATGCCCGCACACTGGCCTTGGCGAAAGCGAACTACTCACGATTGGGCAAGAGCGTCGAATTCCGCTGGCACGACTTCGCATTTGTGAGGGATGAAGACCTGCCGCCGGATGCCGCAAGGGAACTGGCGGAGGCAGCTAAGGCAAATGGCGAGAACGCGGCCTACCTGCGCTGCCTTGCAGCGGCGACAGAACGCAAAAGGGCCGTGTCGGAAAACACCGGCACTAACTATTTTGCTGCCGTTTTCTGCAAAATGCCGGAAGGCAAGGGCTATGGCAAAGAAGCCTTCAAGCGCGCCCACGAAAGGCTTTTGGCCATTGGTGCGATCGAACTGGATGCTAAGCTGTGGCAGCGTGAAAACCGCGCGTGGAAATACGGCATTCGAGCAGTCGAAAGCCCTGCCGAAAAGTGCACCGACCACCCGCACCAACCACCTGCACTGACCGCCACCGACCAAGGCGAAAAGGCCGCACGCACCGACCACCTATATACTACGTATATAACGGGCGCGGCTCCTGATGAGCCGCCCGCGCCCGAAACTGGAATTTGCCCTGCTTGCGGAGACGCTGGCTGTGACCGGTGCAAGCAATGAGGGAAGGGGTGTTCAAGTTTCTCAGAACCTCAGTCTGGAAACCGGCGGGGGAATAGAACTTCAATGCAAACACCGTTTTTCCCCCGCGCGCGCGCGCGAGGCTCCACAGGAGGAAACATGAAAATATCTGAAGAACAATTCGCAGGCGCGGCTCACGCTGTATCGACTTCGGTCTTGGATGCCTTCGAGAATTTCGGCCTAGATCGAGACGACGCAGCGAACGTGGCCGGTGCGGCAATGGTGGAAGTCATCGCGCGACAGATTGGGCCTGCGCAGGCTGTGGAAAGACTGCGCGACATTGCGGATAGGTGCGAAGCGCAGCTACTCAGCTCTTGACTTTTGAGCGGTATTATATTACCGCAATTCCATCCGGCTATGCCGAGGCCCACGGGTGCTTGTTATCCCGCTCACCACATAGGGACGGCCTTGGCATACGCTTGCGATCCGTCCCGCAGACGAACTGGACGGAAAATGAAAACCGCAAAACTTATCGAACTTGAACGCCAGCGCGGCGACCTGATGCGTGAGGCCCGCGAAGCCTTGCACGCAATCAAAGACAACACGGACCCAAAGCGATCGAGCGAGCTGGAGCGCGCTCACGATGAAGTCATGTGTCGATACGACATTCTCAATCTCGACATTGAAGAAGAGCGGCTCAACGCAACCGACGCGCAAGAGCGTGAAGCGCGCCGCCCTGGCGGCAATGGCACAGCGCCTGGAATCGACGATGGCGCAGCCCGCAGCTTCGATGGTGGTGCAGAATGGCGCGATGACAAGGGCAATCCTGTCAAAGTGCTTTCGCGCAATGAAAAGCTTTCCAGCCGCTCCGATGGTCTGAGCGTTGGCGATCTTGTTCGCGCAAAAATTACAGGCGCGCGGAACGAAGAAGAAAAGCGCGCGCTTGCCGAGGGCACGGATAGCGCTGGCGGCTTCACTGTGCCGACCCCGCTTGCCGAGAACTTCATCGACCGGATGCGGGCGCGTTCTGTAGCCGTGCAGGCGGGCGCAATGACTGTGCCCATGACAAGCGAGACTTTGGCTATCGCTCGCCTTGCCAGCGATCCCGATGTTGCGTGGCGCGCTGAGAACGCGGCCATTGCCGAGGGCGATCCTACCTTCGAGCGCGTTACCTTCACAGCCAAGACACTGGCAGGCAAGATCAAGCTATCGCGCGAACTGGCAGAGGATTCGATTAACGTAGGCGCGATGATCGAGCAGGCATTTGCCGGCACGATGGCGAAAGAGCTGGATTATGCTGCAATCTGGGGTGACGGGACCGGCAACGCGCCGACCGGCGTGTTCAATACCACTGGCGTGAACGCAGTTGCGATGGCGACGAATGGCGCAGCACTTGCCGACTATGACAAGCCGCTCGATGCGCTTTTCGAGATCAAGAATAGCAACGCAGCCGACCCTACCGCGATGATTATGAACCCGCGCACTGAGATTGCGTTGGCGAAGCTGAAAGATGCGGATGGCAACCCGCTGACGGTGCCGAATGCCATTGCGCGCATTCCCTTGCTTTCGACGACGGGCGCGCCCGTGGATGAGACGCAGGGCACAGCGTCGAACGCAAGCTCGATTGTGATGGGTGACTACACCCAGCTTATGCTTGGAATGCGCCACCAGCTCGAAATTCGGGTCTTCGACCAGACGCTTGCCGAAACTGGCCAGCTTTTGGTTGTCGCATGGCTTCGCGCCGATGTGCAGCTCGCACAGCCCAAGGCTTTCGCGAAACTGACCGGCATTACCCCGGCGTAATTCTCTTTCCGGCGGCTACTTGCAAGGTTCACCGCTGGAAAGATGAGGGGAGGGGGCCAGTCGAAGGGCTGCGCCCCCGAACCCCGAGCGGATCTTAGAGTATGGCGGCCAAGCGATCTGTCAAAGCAAGGATCGGATCGGGCGCTAGAGAGGCCTTCCTCCACTCTATCAATCTGTCAGAAATTGAAGGCGTTAGGCTTGCGGCTGTCGACGCTCTCTGACAAGTTTGCGCCTTGATTTTCTTATTCAGGGGAACAGCTATGGTGGGGGAAAAATTAAAGGGAATTGGCGGGACCGTGGGCGGTCTCCTGCTGATGCTAGCGGTCATTGCGATCCCAGTTTTACTATTATTTGGCGCTGCCGAGTTTAGTGTTTGGGCTTTGGACTGGATACCTGATGTAATTGGGATAGCCGTCCTCGCCAGTATCGTACTTGTTCTTCTGGCTGCGATCCCCGGTGCGAGGTTTCTAACCGGAAGCCTTTTGGGAGTGGCGTCTACGATCTTTACCGTCTGCGCTTGGCTTTATTGCTTGGCTTTCACTTATATCGAATGGGGCATGATCGCCGTTGTAATAGGTGTCTTGTTTTTCGGCTTTGGCGTTGTCATCACCGGGATTCTAGCAGCCATATTCTCTGCAACTTGGAGTGTACTCGGCAACATTGCGATCCTATTTGGTCTGGGGCTCGCAGCCCGCTTTTTCGCAAGCTGGATGCTAGAATCAGCAGAGCGCCGATTAATAAAAAAGCGGATGGAGGAAACACCTTCTGAGGTCATTCTAACCCAACCCGGAAATGATTAGATTCGCAAAGGCACAGCGCAGTGGACATCTCCAGAGCTCAGAAATCTTACTGGAGCGGGGGTAATCGGCATCGGTCGCAAGTTTAACACCACGGCTCACGCCGACCGCTCCATGTTCTTGCCAGCCCTTCCGCAACGAGCATATCACCCGCTGAGCGCCCGTTAACTGTTACTATGGCAAGCGTCCGCCCATATCGGTCCTCACCCTCGCGGTGGATCTGAAACCCGTCTGACAGTATCTGTGCCAGCCTATCCCGCGCACGGATCGCAAGGCGGCTTTCATAAGCACACCGGCCATCCAGCTCCGGCGTGTCAATGTCGGCAAGGCGAATGCGCTCACGCTCTACCACTATGCTATCGCCATCGTGAACGCATGTGATGCGGACACCCGATGCGGGGCATATTGGCATAATGGCAAGGGCTAGGGCTTCAAGCATCGTTCAAAGCAAATGTGCATCGCAACAATGCAATATCATCGGAAGCTCGAACAACCACTTCATTCAACTATGCCAATGATAGCGACACGTCCCGCTGGTGTCAGTTGAGCCTCTTCGATCGCGGCATCACGCATCTGGCGAGCTTGCATGACCCGGCCTGATGGCGACAAACTGCGATCTGTGAATTCGTGATAGGTCCGCCAATCGGAATCGACTTCGGAAACCTGCGGAGTGTTTTCTACGCGATCTGCGGGAACATTCAATTCCAGAGCGTTTGCGATGGTCGCGGATAATTCTCGACCATTCGGGATGCTGGCGCTTTCACCGGTCACAAATCCGCCAAATGGTCCCGCAACAAAGACAGCGCCCAGCGTGGCAACTGTCGCCCCGTCACCTTCCTGGCGGTAACTCCCATTGATAGCGATCTGGCGACCATCGACACGAATGAATTCAAGTTCGATATCCATCTTGCCAGACCTGCCGAATGCGCCGCGACTGGAAAGGCTGGTGATGCGGCCTTGCGCTTCGCTGCCCTCGGGGATGACCACGAACTGGCCGTGCATCACATCTTGATCGACTACGAGGGTGAATGTGTCGCCTTCTTCCCATTCATTGCCGCTGGTGGTCACCTGCTCATTCATTCGAAGGATGACTTCGGTCCCAAGCGGCAGGATAGCATTGGGCGAAGAATTCGCTTCGGTATTGGCTGCGTCGTCGGCCAGCGCGTCGCTAAATGCACCGTCGTCTGGTATCGTTACAGGGTCGGCAATCGCAGCCTCAGCGCCTTCCTGTGCCGTTGCTTCAATCGGGACTGTATCCTGCGCGAATACCGATGGAGCGATGAAAAGCGCCGAAGCAAAAGCGAGTGATTTTATCTTCATGAGTTTCCCCCTTTTCGACGAATCCCCAAATTCGTTCTTGGCAATGAAGTTGGCTGATAGGTGGCAGGAATTCCAGCAAAAAGTAGCCGCTAAAACGGTGGAGAGGTGTCAAGCGAGTGGATCTGCGGAGAATGCCCTAGAAGTCTATCGGCACTGGCGAGATATGCGCGCGCCGTTCGCCGCAAGTCTGGCATTTCAGGCGATCCTCTAAGGCTTCTATCGACATAGAGAGGCGGCGTTCGCCAAGCTTTAGCATCATCTCGACTGCGCTTGCGTCTTTGACATGCTCGCAGGCCATGCAGCGAATGCGCAAGTCATAGCCTTGCCGAGCAAAGGCGTTGACCGAATCGAGTTTGTGGCGGACCATCTGCGCAAATGGAACGGAAGAAGAACATTTGGCAAGGCCGCACGGTGCTGATTCTTTGCTTGCTATGGTGGGCGGCGTTTGTCGCGGTGTCTGCGGGCTAGTTTTGAGCCTTTTCCAAAGCTTCAGCAATACGTAGCTGAGCTCTTAGCGAGTCTAGATACAGATTGTCGCGTTTGACCATTCCGTCTGCCGCGTAGGCTGAGACAGCAAGATCGGCTTCGGAAACTTTCATCCCCAATGACTGCAAAATGGCTGAGACCATTTTGACCTGCGCGGTGCTGATTTCCGTATCTACGCGCGCCACATGGGCTGGCATGACGGGCTGGTCCTGCCCTACAGCTCTCTTGTATTCGGTATATGCAGCTATGACTGAGGCTTCTTTGGCGAACTCAATCGGGATCAGGTTTACGGCAGTGGAGTAATTGGGATCGCCGGGGAGATGTCTGGTAGCCATTAGCATCCGAGCGACAATCAATTTCCTTTCTCGTTTCTCTCGGTAGTCTTGGACAACCAATGTTATCCCGACGGCTACGACCGGCCCAACTACTATGGCGATGAGAGTGAGCCAATCAGAGAAAGTCATAGAGTTACCTATACGTTACCTTAATTGAGACGAGGAAACTGCTAAGTCTTTGAAAAGATGGTGGACGCACTAGGGCTCGAACCTAGGACCCGCTGATTAAGAGTCAGCTGCTCTACCAACTGAGCTATGCGTCCATTCCTGACCGGGCTTTGCCGGGCAAATGATCTCAACGAAAGACGGTCCGTCGAATCGCTGGGAGGCGCTCATATAGCGAGTTTTCTCACGCTGAAAAGGGGTAGTTTGAATGCGGCGCGGATTCAGGTCCTGATCGACTGCCGGTTCCAGCGTTCGACCATCATCAATCCGCCGACGCACAGCATGTTCGTCATCATCGAAGACCCGCCATGGCTCATGAAGGGGAGGGGGATTCCCACCACGGGCGCAAGGCCCATCACCATCATCAAATTGACCGCCACGTAGAAGAAAATCGTCGCTGTCAGGCCGCCGGCCAGCAGTCGAGAAAAGCGATCCTGCGCACCGCGCGCAACGATCAGCCCCCACCGCAGGATAATGCCGAAAATCACGAGGACGAAAAGTCCGCCGATCAGTCCCCACTCCTCTGCCATCGTCGCGAAAACGAAATCGGTGTGCGGTTCGGGCAGGTAGTCGAGCTGGCTCTGCGAACCTTCGCCGAAGCCTTTGCCCGAGATGCCGCCTGATCCGATGGCGATCTGCGACTGGATGATGTGATAGCCGCTCCCTTGCGGATCGCTCGCCGGGTCCAGGAAGGTGAGGACACGCTGCTGTTGATAGGGCTTGAGGCCGAAAGTGTACGCCAGAGGGATCGCGAAGATCGCTGCCACGCCTCCGCCGATAAACCACTTCTGCGGAATGCCAGCCAGGAACATCACCACAATGCCGCCAAATGCGATTGCCAGCGAAGTGCCCAAATCAGGCTGCAACAGCACCAGAGCCATAGGCAATGCGATCAAACCCAACGGAATGGCAATCGCGCGCCAAGTGCCGATCATGGCAGCGGGGAGCGCATGATAATATGCCGCGAGAATAAGGACGATGCCCGGCTTCATCACTTCCGAGGGTTGCAAGCGCATAAAGCCGAGCTCCAGCCAACGCTGGCTGCCGCCACCAAGCTGCCCTATCGCCTCCACTGCGACGAGCAACACCAGCACGGCTATATACGCAGGTATCGCCATATAGCTCGCCCATTCGCGCGGGAAATAGGAGATCACCAGCGCCACGACGAGGAATACGGCGAAGCGGATAAGATGTGACGATGCGTATGGATCGAACGATCCGCCTGCCGCCGAATGCAGCACCGCAGCACCGAATGCGACAAGCATCATCAACGGGATCACAACGCGCCAAGGGAACTCGGCGATGGGCGCGGGGAGCGTGACTGCGCCTCTCATGTCACCGTATCCTCTGAACGCGGATTGGCCTCTTCACGCGGAACGAAGGCGTCGGTTGCAGGAGCATCTGGCTCTGCAGCAGCCGCGCGTGCCTCCGCATCGACCTGGCGAGCCAGCGTGACGGGCGGCGGGGCAGGGGGCAGGTCTACACCAGCAGCGGCCGCATATTGGGCATACTGTCTGTCCAGCCTCTCCTGCGCGGTTCCGCCCCATTGCTCTTCCAGAGCATGCAGCGCTTCGAGACCGCGCGTTGGATCGAACAGGAATGTCATGACGTCGCGCGCGACGGGGTAGGCGGCGCCTGATCCCCCGCCATGCTCGATGACGACCGCGCCTGCGTAACGAGGATTATCGAACGGCGCGAAGAATATGAAAAGGCCGTGATCGCGGTAGCGCCAGGGGCCACTGCGACCGTCGGATATGTTGAGGCCGACGACCTGAGCGGTCCCGGTCTTGCCGGCCATCAGCACGTCTTCGACTGGCAGGCGCGCGCGACCGGCTGTGCCCGGGCCGTTCACCACATCGCTCATCGCCTGACGGATGTAAGCCTTGTATTCCGCGCTTACGCCCATGCCCTCAAACTGCGGAACGTTGGAATTGAGCAGCAGACGCGGCGTCACCTTTTCCGAAGTTGCAAGCCGCGCTGCCATAACCGCAAGCTGAAGAGGCGAGGCCAGCATATAGCCTTGGCCGATTGTGGCGTTCACGGTGTCGAAGGCCTGCCATTCGCGCCCGTATTTTTCCATCTTCCAATCGGGATCGGGGACGGTGCCATAGAACTGGCTCACTACAGGCAGATCGAACTGCTGCTGCATGCCGTAATTCTTGCAGGCATCGGCGATCGGCCACATTCCGGTGCGCTGTGCCATGGCGTAGAAATAAACATCGCAGCTTTGATAGATGGCCTTGGCGAGATCTGTCTGCCCGTGGCCCCTGCGGTTCCAGCAGCGAAAAACGCGGTTGCCCACGCGCAGGCCGCCGCCGCAGAAAACTGTCTCATCGGGATCGACCCCTTCGCCCAGCAGCGCCATGCCGACGGTCGGCTTCACGGTGGAGCCAGGGGGGTAGAGACCCTGCAGAACCTTGTTGCGCAGCGGCACGCGGTCGTTTTCGCTGAGCATCGAATATTCGAGGCGGCCGATGCCGTCCGAGAAACTGTTCGGATCGAAGCTCGGCATGCTCGCCATGCACATCAGGTCGCCGGTCAGGCAATCCATCACGACCACCGAACCGGACTCCAGACCAAGACGACGCGCGGCGTAGTCCTGCAGAGGGCCATCGATCGTCAGGCGGATCGGATCGCCCTGAATATCGTCCCGAGTCTCGAGATCGCGCACGATCCGGCCCGATGCGGTCACTTCGACACGGCGCGCCCCGGGAACCCCTCGCAGTTCCATTTCGAATTGTTGCTCGACGCCGTCCTTGCCGATCTTGAAACCGGGTGTGAGGAGCAGTGGCTGCGGCTCTTCCTCATACTCTTCCCGGCTGGGGGCACCGACATAGCCGAGGAGATGGCCCACCGATGGTCCGGTCGGATAGAAGCGGGAATAGCCGCGCTGGGGAACAACTCCGGGCAGTTCTGGCAGGCGCACGCTGACAGCAGCGAATTCTTCGAAGCCGAGATTGTTGGCCACTGGAACGGCAGCGAACCCGCGGCTTTCTTCCAAGCGGAAACGAAGATCTTCGCGCTCTGCCGGGGTGAAGTTCAGCAGCTCACTCAGCAGCGCCACCGTTTGATCGGCATCGCGCATCCGCTCGGGAATGATGTCGACGCGGAAATCGGCGCGGTTGGAGGCGAGGGGGGAGCCGTTGCGATCCAAAATCCACCCGCGGCGCGGAGGAATGAGCGAGAGATTTACGCGGTTGCTCTCCGCTTCCATCTCGTATTTTTCATTCTCGGCAACGGCAATGTAGCCCATGCGCGCGGCAAGCAGGCAGCCGATGCCGCCTTGCACCGCTCCCACCACGAAGCTGCGCCGCGTAAAACGATCTTTCAGGGTGTTGGAAGTGATCTTCTGGCTCATGCGATCACCCAATGCGCCGCACGCGCGTCAAACGGACGCGGTCTAGAAGCGACACGATTTGCGCGACCACCGGGAATAGCATGATGGTGATCAATATCTGCGGCAAGATGAGGGTAAGCTGAATCCAGTTGGGCGCTGAACCCGAAAACAGTGCGGAGAGGATGAGATAAAGGACGCAAAAAATCGCGGCGACGCCCCAGTCCTGCCAGAAACCACGCCACGGAAAACGAACCTCGATCAGATCGAGCGCAATCATTGTGAGCGAGAAAAGCAGAATCCCTGATCCGAGAGGTTGTCCTGAATAAAGATCATCGAAAAAGCCCAATGGCAAGCCAGCCCACATAGGCAGCAGGCCAGGGCGGAGAACGCGCCAAGCGAGCAGGAAAAGATACCCGAGCGGGGGCACGAGCGGAGCGGACGCAATGATGGGCAGAAGCGGCGTCAAGGATGCCAGCAGGATCGTCACCCAAGGCAGGCCGTATGCCAGGACCGGGGAGTGATCGCGATTGATCTTGCTGCCGAACTGATCTCGCCGTGCGTTCGGATTGAGCCGCTCCATCAGTCGTCTTCAACCTGCTCGATTGCCAAGGGCGCTTGCGCGGCTTCGATAGCTTCGGGTTCGAAAATTGGTTCGACAACCACAAAGTCCGTCGCCGCAGGATTGCTGAGCAATTGCCCGATTGCGCCGTCATCCGTGATCTCGGAAACCATCGCGACTGCGACACCGGGGCGGAACAGGCCACCCGCACCGGAGGTCACGAAAATATCGCCTTCCTCAAGCGGATTGATGCCGAGATTGATAAGGCGAATGCGCAGCGATCCGTCTGCGCGACCCTCGGCAAAGGCCACCACATCGTCAGTCGCCCGGCGCACGGGTACGATGCTTTCGACATCGGTCAGCAACAGGACGCGTGAAGTCGAATTGCCCGCCTCGAGGATACGGCCAACCAGTCCCATCGGAGAGCTTACCGGCATACCCACCTGGACGCCGTCATCCTGACCTGCACCCAGATATCCGAAGCGGCGCGTGCTAGTGGAGCTTGAACCAATCAATCGACCGGTGGCAACGGGCGTGATTTCACCCTCGGCCAGATCGAGCAAGGCTTTCAGCCGCGCGTTTTCCTGCTCCAATGCGCGCATCTCCGCGAGGCGCACGCGGGCGATCTCGTTTTCGCGCTGCAATTCAGCATTGCGGGAGCCGGCGTCGTAATATCCTGCGATCGCCTCAAAAAAGCTGCGTGAGCCGACCCGGCCTGCCGCGCCTGCTTCACCGGCAGGTGAGGCGGCATCGGTGGCCATGGATCGAAGGCCATAAAAGGCTTCGGGCCGCCAAAGGGAAATGATCAGCAACAGCGCGCCAATCAGCGCTCCTGCGCTCGCAAAAACATAACCAGCGAAGCGGCCAAGCTGCGCCTTCTTGTTTGAGCCAGATGTCTGCGCCGACGGCGGTGCCATTGCGGCCCGCTCCCCCTTACTAAATTGCCTCTTAGGCGGTCATCAGGACGCCGCGGTAGATCGGGTCCTCCATTGCCCGGCCTGTGCCCAGTGCCACGCATGTGAGCGGATCTTCCGCAATGCTGACAGGCAGCCCGGTTTCTTCCTTGATGTGATCATCCAGCCCGCGAATGAGCGCGCCGCCACCAGTCAGGACGATACCCTGATCGACGATGTCAGCCGCAAGTTCAGGAGCAGTGTTTTCAAGGGCGATGCGAACGCCTTCGACGATAGCACCGATGGGTTCGGACAAGGCCTCTGCCACATGTGCCTGGTTGATATTGATTTCCTTGGGAACGCCATTCACGAGATCGCGTCCCTTGATGACGATGGTCTCGCCAACGCCATCATCCGGCACGGTGGCCACGCCATAATCCTTCTTGATCCGCTCTGCCGTCGCATCGCCGATCAGCAGATTGTGGTGTCGGCGAACGTAGGAGACGATCGCCTCGTCCATCTTGTCACCGCCGGTACGCACCGACGTGGTGTAGGCAAGGCCGCGCAGCGACAGGACGGCAACTTCGGTCGTGCCGCCGCCGATATCGACGACCATGGAGCCGACAGGCTCGGTCACGGGCATGTCTGCACCGATTGCCGCAGCCATCGGCTCGAGAATGAGGAACACTTCGGATGCACCGGCATTGCTGGCGGCATCGCGAATGGCGCGCTTTTCCACGGAAGTGGAGCCAGAGGGAACGCAGATCACGATTTCCGGATAGCGGAGCAGCGTCTTGCGGCCATGCACCTTACGGATGAAGTGCTTGATCATCTCTTCGGCGATTTCGATGTCGGCGATAACGCCATCGCGCAGCGGGCGGATCGCCTGGATATTGTCCGGCGTCTTACCCATCATCAGCTTCGCATCGTCGCCAACAGCTTTCACGCGCTGCACACCGGCAGTCGTCTCGATGGCGACCACGGAAGGTTCGTTCAGCACGATGCCGCGATCCTGTACGTAAACCAGCGTGTTGGCCGTACCGAGGTCGATGGCCATGTTCTGCGAACCGAATTTGAAGAGATTGGAAAAAAAGGAACTCATCGAAAAACCCGTAATAAGAATTGCCGCAGTCGCTCGGCGACTCAGTCCGAACTCTGTTGGAAATGCGGAAAGTCACGCCCCTTAACGCGCCACCGCGAGAAAGGCCAAAAAATTTGTCGAAAAGGTCGCAGTTTTGCCCCGGTTCGCCTCGAAATTGCGAGAAGCGACCTGTAGGGTGGGCAAATGCCGCAAATTCGCCGCCTTCCAGAGACTCTCGTCAACCGCATTGCCGCAGGCGAAGTGGTCGAGCGCCCGGCCTCCGCGCTCAAGGAGCTGGTGGAGAATGCGATCGACGCTGGCTCGACCCGCATCACCGTTTCGATTGTCGAAGGCGGACTGGGTTCAATACAGGTCACCGATGACGGATGCGGTATGTCGCCGGAGCAGATGGCGCTTGCGTTGGAGCGGCATGCGACATCCAAATTGCCAGACGAAGCGATCGAGCAAGTGTCCACACTTGGCTTTCGCGGCGAAGCGCTGCCTTCGATCGGCAGTGTCGCCAAGCTGACAATCGAGAGCAGGCCAACCGGCAGCCAAGATGGTTGGCGCAAGGTCGTCGATCACGGGACGTTGGTGGAAGAGGGTCCAGCGGCTCTGCCTCCCGGCACGCGAGTCCGGGTCGAAAACCTGTTCGGCAAGATCCCAGCGCGGCGCAAATTCCTGCGCACCCCGCGCAGCGAATACGCCGCCTGCCATGATGTGGTGCGCAGGCTCGCGATGGCGCGGCCGGATATCGCGTTCACCTTCGAGCATGGCGAGAGGCGCATTTTCGCAGTGCAGGAGGGTCAAGACGCCCCACAACGTGTCGCGCAGATCGTCGCACGCGAGCTGGCTGACAATGGTGTGGTCATCGATCTGGAGCGGCCAAGCGGTGAAGGCACGATGCGGCTTAGCGGCATCGCCGGTCTGCCGACCTACAATCGCGGCGTGGCCGATCATCAATATCTTTTTGTGAATGGCCGCCCCGTGAAAGACCGGCTTCTTACTGGGGCGGTGCGCGGCGCCTATGCAGAAATGCTGGCGCGCGATCGCCACGCTGTGCTCGCTCTTTTCCTCGATGTTCCTTTCGCCGATGTGGACGTCAATGTGCATCCGGCCAAGACAGAAGTCCGTTTTCGCGATGCCGCTGCCGTGCGCGGGTTTATCGTGAGCGGATTGCGCAATGCGCTTTCCACCGGCGATCGGCGAAGTGCGCAGGCGCCGGACTCGGGCGCGATGGGCCGCTGGCAGTCTGAGCCGCTAAATCGTGAGCCAGCGCCAGCCTTAGCTTCCATATTCTCGGGGCGCGATTGGTCGGCGCCGCCACAGCATCGACTGGCGGAGGCGCGCGCTGAATGGGCGGGAGATACGCAAACGCTTGCAGCGCCGCAGGGCAGGGCAGAGGCGGCTGAGGCGCTTCCAGAAGATGCTGAGCGCTTCCCATTGGGCATAGCGCGCGGGCAGGTCGCCAATACCTATATCATCGCCGAGTCAGCCGATGGTCTGGTGCTTGTGGATCAACACGCAGCGCATGAGCGCATCGTGCTGGAGCGGCTCCGCGCAGCAGGTGCGGGCGAGAAAGTCGCTGCAAGTCAGGCGATGCTGATTCCGGAGGTGGTCGAACTCGAAGAAGCCGATTGTGACCGGCTTGAGGAACACATCGACCACTTCGCAAAGCTCGGGCTTATCATCGAGAGGTTCGGGCCCAATGCGATGCTTGTCCGCGCGATTCCCGGCGTGCTGAAAAAGGCCGATCCAGAGGCACTGCTCCGTGATCTGGCCGACGATATTGCGAGCCATGGTTCTTCACTCTTACTCACCGAAAAGATCGAGCATGTATTGGCGACGATGGCATGTCATGGTTCTGTGAGAGCAGGTCGGGTGCTCAATGTTGCGGAGATGAATGCTCTTCTGCGCGAGATGGAGGCGACACCGCGTTCAGGTCAGTGCAACCACGGCAGGCCAACTTGGGTGAAACTGTCGATGGAAGACGTCGAGAAACTTTTCGGGAGGCATTGATGCGGGTCTTGGGTGTGGCAGTGCTGGCCGGATTGCTTCTTGGCTGCGACGGGGCGCTTAGTGAAGAGCAACAGGCAGCTGAAGATGCGGCGATTTCCGAACGCGTCCGCGAGGCGAATGATGCCGGGCCACCGCTTGAAGAGGTCGTTCCGGAAACGATCAGCTATCCCGATATGGAGGCGAACGACCTGCTGGGCCAGGCCTGTGCCTACGCGCCCGGTACAAGCATGGGGGTGCGGGTAATCGCTCGCGAAACGGATGCCTTTATGAAGATCGATGGCGACATGGTCCGCTTTGCTGCTGACCCGGGATCGCGCGAACTGCCTTCCAATACTCGCACTCTATATAATGGCCGAGAATACACGTTGCGGCTCGCAATCGAGGATGTCGTCGAAGAAGGCGAGATCGAGGACATGACCTACGAAGGCACAATGTGGCTGTACGACCGGTTCGATCGGGTGGTCTACACCGGTACAGGTACAGCCAGTTGCGGCGTCTGACACTCGCCTAAATCAGGTTCTGAATTGAGGCACGCGGCCATCGTCACCCAGTTCGGGGATGATCCGATAGCGAGCAAGCACGAGGCTGAAGAGGCCAAAGAGCAGCAAGCCAACCGCGACCAACGTGAACACAATGCCTTCACCCGCAAGTGATGCCACGGCATCGCCCAGCGTTTTGATCTGCTCCGCGCCGCCAGACATGAAACCGGCCTGGATAAGCGACCAGGCGATTACGCCGTAGACCACGCCGCGCGCAGCATAGCCGGCGCCGCCGAGCCAACGCGTTGCATCAGGCGCAGCGCCCGAAATGCGGTGCATGAATTCGCCGCTGAGGCCCTTCTTGATCTG
This sequence comes from Aurantiacibacter sp. MUD61, assembly GCF_027912455.1. Classification (NCBI taxonomy): domain Bacteria; kingdom Pseudomonadati; phylum Pseudomonadota; class Alphaproteobacteria; order Sphingomonadales; family Erythrobacteraceae; genus Aurantiacibacter; species Aurantiacibacter sp. MUD61. The sequence continues at coordinate 2,560,905 of NZ_CP115446.1, read as the reverse complement.
GAAGATCGCAGCGATGCCGAAAGCCACACCGAGAATGCCAATTACCGCACCGCCGAACTCCACCGACAATACGCCCGAGGCCGCTTCTTGCGCGCCGCCACCGGAATCGCCGGAGCCGCCGCCGCTGCTGCTGGCAAACTGATAGGCAGACCACGCGAGTGCGAGGTGGCCGATGGCACTTCCCGCATGGCCGAGGCGCTTGCCCCAGCCCTTTGCATCGGTGCCGTTATTCTCAATATCGAAGAAGGTCGATGAAAAGCGGAACAGCGCATAAGCGATCAAGCCCACGACCATCAGCCACAGGATTGCCGTGCCCGCGGGGAAATCCTTCACCGCCTGGAAAATCCCATTGGTGCCTTCGGCAATTTTGCTCGCACTGGTGAGCGCGACAATCCCGAGCGTCGCATAAAGGATGGCGCGGCTGAAATAGCCTACACGCACCAACCAATTGAATTTTTCAGATTTGTCGACCATTTCATCGTCCCTGTTACTGTATGGGCGACTAACGGCCTTCCGGCGATTTGGTGCCGAGATTATCGCAATCGTTTGACGTAAAGCTGTTTGTCGTCTCGCCGTTCCATTTTGAAATTGTCACTGGCGGCGCGCATCATGTCGGACAATCGCTTGAAACCGTGGTTGCGAACGTCGAAGCTCGAGCGGTTGCCGGCGATCTGGCCCACTTCATGCAAACGCGCGAAGCCATCATCATCGCGGCTTGCCGCTTTCCAGGCGTCACCCAGCAAATCGATCAGGTCTTGGTCGATAGTGTCGTTCGACTGCGATTTGTCGTCGCGCGAATTGGTGCGGATGAGCTGATCGACATCGATGTAGCGCGTGCAGGCAGATTTGAAGGCATCAGGCGCTTTCGCACCGCCAAAGCCGTAGACGATGAGTCCGTCCTGCCGCAGCCGCGTAACGAGCGGGGTAAAATCGCTGTCGGAAGACATGATCCCAAACCCGTCCACCTTGCCGGTATTAAGCAGGTCGATGGCATCGATAGCCATGGCGATATCGGTGGCGTTCTTGCCTTTGGTCAGATCGAATTGCTGCATCGGCTGAATGCCAAAGCGGTGGGTGATCTTGTTCCAATTAGACAGGGCTGGCTTGGCCCAATTGCCATAGGCGCGGCGGACATTGACCTGGCCGAGTTCGGCGAGAACGGTCAGCACGGGGTCGATTCCCGCGTGGCTGGCGTTGTCTGCATCGATCAGCAGCGCGATATTCTTGAGATTGGCTTCTGGCATGGCGCGTAAATGCAGGCGGAGCGCGAGCTATGCAAGTGAAGACGGCGATTGACGTGGCAAAACGCCTCGGCGATGGGCACACCATGTCGTTGCCGCCCAAACGTCTGCTTCTGTGGCTGATCCTCGCCGCACCTTTCGCGGCCATCGTGCTGCGCTGGGTGCTCACGCCCGAGAGCTACGGCTATGGTCATGCGATCGGCGAAAGCGGGGACTGGGCGGCTTGGCTGCTGCTTATTACGCTTGCGGTAACGCCGCTGAGGCTAGCCTTTCGCAAGCAGGGGTGGGTGCAATTTCTGGCACGCCATCGCCGCGATCTGGGCGTCGCCAGTTTTGCCTATGCGGCGGCGCACACGAGCGTATATCTCTGGAACAAGGCTGAAGTTGGAAGAGTGCTCGCCGAAGCTGCTGAGTGGCAGTATCTGACGGGCTGGCTGGCGCTGGCACTCTTCCTGCCGCTCGCCGTCACTTCCAACGATGCGAGCATGCGCGCGCTCAAGCGGTCATGGAAACGTCTGCACCGGCTCGTCTACCCCGCTGCGGTGCTCACATTCGTGCATTGGGCACTTACGGCATTCGATCCGATGACGGCCTATATCCACATCGGGATATTGGCCGCCATCTGGATTTCAAGTTGGGCTCTGCAACGCCGTTAAAGCGTGACGTATTGGCGGAAACGCGCGACCTCTTCCTCATCGACATATTTGCCGATTTCGCGGTCGAATTCGGCCATATCGTCATACGGAGCATATTCCTCGAACTCGCGGATCATCCGTTCGTCGATGCCTGGAATCAGCGCGAGTTCCTCAGATGACGTATCGTTCAGGTTGACCGGCACGAAAAGCACTTCGCGCACTGCAGCAGCCTGCTCTTCGGTCAGGGATTGCATCAACACGGCGTTGAAATCCATGGCGTTGGCATAGGGCTGTCCGGCCACGATTGCCGCAGCAAGTTCCTCGTCGATCTGGGCAATTCCTGCGAGGTCGTCTGCCGTTGCGGTATTGGCATCGACGACACCCGAGGCATCGGCGGATGTATCAGCAGGTTCGGCGGTCTCTACAGTTTCATCAACCGGCTCCACCTCGGCGGTTTCTTGCGAACAGGCGGCGAGTGTGAGGGCGGTGCCTGCGAGTGCGGCAGAGAGAATAAGCTTGCGCATAAAATTCCTTTGAGAGTGGGGGGGTAGTATTCGCAGGTGCTGTAAGCGTCTTGCGAATAATTCGCAATAGCAATCTATCAGACAGGTGCGAATTCACCGCTCTCTTCATCGCGCAAATAGAGCACGCCCTCGGCGATGGAGAAATGCGTTCCCCGAAGTTTCAGTTCGCCGCGCTCGACCGCTTCGCGCACGAAGGGGAAGGTCTTCAGGTTCTCTATACTTACGCCAACTGCTGCGAATTCCATTTCTAGCTCAGCCTCACGGCTTTCGATCCCATGCTTTGCGGCCACAGGCGCACGGGCATCGTCGAGCAGGTGCACCCAGTTGGCAACGAAGCCACCTTCGCCAGGTACGTTGCCATGCAATTCCTGCGTAAGCGCAGCCTTGCAGCCGCCACACCGGCCATGACCCATCACCACAATCTGCCGCACTTTCAGGACCTGCACAGCGAATTCGATTGCAGCTGACACACCGTGCTGTCCCGGCGTCGTTTCGAAAGGCGGAACCAGCGCAGCGACATTCCGAACGACAAATATTTCGCCCGGATCGACATCGAAAATTTGCGCAGGATCCACGCGGCTGTCCGAGCAGCTGATGATCATCAGTTTGGGATGCTGTCCTTCATCTACGAGCTTGTCATAGCGCGCCTTCTGTTTCGGATATCCCTCCGTGCGGAAGCGGCGATAACCGTGCAACAATTCGTGAAATTCAGGCATTAGAAGCGATCTCCGCGGATAACTTGCACATCCCACATGGTGAGCAGCAGTCCGCGCTGCGTCAGTACGGGGGCGAGCGATTCTGCCAAGGCCATCGCCTTGTCCTCTGGCGCAATTGTGAGGATGAAGACCTTGTCCGTGCCCATCACACGCTCCTCGCGCCAGCGCCCATCGCGCCCCTTCCCAGAGGTAACGGGGGTGATAGTCCAGCCGGTGATGCCTGCCTCGTCGATCGCTTTGGTCACGCGATTGGCCTGCGCCTGATCTGCGAGGATTTCGATACGTTTGCGGATAACGGTCTCGATCATGGGATCGCTGCTCCTTCACCGGTCAGTATCGCTGCAAGCGCACCGATCAGGGCAATATTTATAAGGACGTTGAAAGGGAAAGTGATCGACAGGGACATTGTGAGATAGATGCCGGGATCAGCTTCAGGCAGGGCAAGCCGCATCGCTGCAGGCACAGCGATATAGCTGGCGCTCGCACACAGCACGCCGAGTGCGGCGGCCGAACCGGTGTCGAGCCCGATGCCCACACCCAGCGCCGTTCCTATGACCCCATTCACGAGCGGCAAGGCAATCGCGATGGCCACCAGTCGCCAGGTGAGCGCGCGCGAATCCATCACGCGCCGCGCCGCGATCAGCCCCATGTCGAGCAGGAATATGCAGAGCACACCTTTGAACATCGCGCCGAAGAAGGGCTCTACGTCCGAAAACCCTTCGGGCCCTGCAATCCAGCCAATCGCAAAGGCACCCAGAAGTAGGACTACAGATGCGTTGAACATCACCTCGTGCAGCAGTTCCTTGGTGCTCTGGCCATCTTCAGAGCCCGCGCCGCGCGCCAGCAAGAGGCCGGCCAAAATGGCGGGGCTTTCCATGCTCGCCATCACGGCAACCATGTAACCCTCTGGCGGATTGCCCTGCAGCTCGAAAATTTCGACCGCCGTCACGAAGGTAACCACGCTGATCGAGCCGTAATGCGCAGCGACAGCGCCGGCATTGATCCGGTCAAGCTTGCCGAAGCCTTTGAGCACCCAGTAGGCGTAAAGCGGCATGACGAAGCCTGCGCCGATACCTGCGGCAAGGGCGGCCAGAACGGTGCCATCAAGGCCCGATTCTGCGACCTCAATCCCGCCTTTCAGGCCAATCGCTGCCATAAGGTAAAGCGACATGCCTTTGGCGATGGCTTCCGGAATGGCGAGGTCTGAGCGGGCAAATGCCGCCAGCAAGCCCAATACGAAAAAGAGCACGACCGGAGAGGTGAGTGCCTGTATGCCGACTGCGTCCATGATGGCTCGCTTATGCCAGCATACGAATGAGGGCAAGCGTCCCCATTGCGGTTATCCGGACTGTTCCCTAAGTGGGCTGCGAAATGACCGATCTCAGCAATCCTCCGCAGCCCGAAGGCGATCGTCCGGCCCGTCAGCGCAAGCCTGACTGGATTCGTGTGAAGGCCCCCGTTTCGAAGGGCTATCACGAAACGCGTAAGCTGATGCGCGATCTCAATCTGAACACGGTCTGCGAAGAGGCGGCTTGCCCCAATATCGGTGAGTGCTGGACGAAGAAGCATGCCACGGTGATGATCCTCGGCGATGTCTGCACGCGCGCCTGCGCTTTCTGCAATGTAAAGACCGGCATGCCCCGGATCGTCGATCCGATGGAGCCGGAGAATGTCGCGGTTGCTGCGGGCAAGATGGGGCTGGAGCACATCGTTATTACCAGTGTGGATCGTGACGATCTGCCCGATGGCGGTGCCGCGCAATTCGTAAAGGTCATCAAGGCGCTTCGCCGCGAGACACCCAGCACCACGATCGAGATCCTCACCCCCGATTTCCGCGGCAAGATGCGCCCTGCTGTCGAGGCAATCTGTGAAGCCGGGCCCGACGTCTACAATCACAATCTCGAAACCGTGCCGCGTCTTTACCCCACCATTCGCCCGGGCGCACGTTACTACGCTTCGCTGCGCCTGCTGGAAGAAGTGAAGAGCCACGATCCGATGATCTTCACTAAGTCCGGCATTATGCTGGGTCTCGGCGAACAGCGGCTCGAAGTACACCAGGTGATGGATGACATGCGCAGCGCCGATGTCGATTTCATGACCATGGGGCAGTATCTCCAGCCAACGCCGAAACACGCCAATGTCGAGGAATTTGTGACGCCCAAGGCATTCGACGCCTATGGTGCGATTGCCCGCGCGAAGGGTTTCCTGCAGGTCGCGTCAACGCCTCTCACCCGCTCCAGCTACCATGCGGGCGATGACTTTGCCGAAATGCGCGCGGCGCGCGAAGCCAAGCTGGCCAAGGCAGCTGCGAAGGCGGGCTGATGCCAAAGATCCGCGAGACCAAGAGATTGCCCTACACGGCCGAACAGATGTTCGACCTGGTGGCCGATGTCGATAAATATCCCGAATTCCTGCCGTGGGTCGTCGCGACGCGGGTGCGCAAGGATAGCGACACCGAGATGACGGCGGACATGCTCGTCGGGTTCAAGGCGCTGCGCGAGAAGTTCACTTCGAAAGTGGTGAAAGATCGCCCGAACACGATCAACGTCCACTACATCGATGGTCCACTGCGCGACCTCGACAACAATTGGACATTTCGTGACGTGGGCGAGGGCGCCTGCGAGATCGATTTTTGCGTCGATTTCGCGTTCAAGAACATCATGTTCGAAACGCTAGCCGGCCAATATATCGACCGCGCATTCCGCAAGATGGTCGCGGCTTTCGAAACCCGCGCGCAAGATCTCTACGGCAGCAGTAATTCCAACGCGCAAAGCGTCGCCTGACGCCGCACACCTGCGCGGTTTTCGCCTTCGAACAACCGCTCGTCGGCTGTGGGTTCCGCTTCGCCGCGGATGGCGCGGGCGAATACGACCGTGCCGACAGGTTTCATTTCGCTTCCGCCCCCGGGACCTGCAATCCCGCTGATCGCGACGGCGACATCGGCATCACTGCGCTCAAGTGCGCCCTGCGCCATGGCGAAGGCGGTTGCTACGGAAACAGCACCAAAAGCTTCGATGATATCGAGCGGCACGCCGAGGTCCGCCTGTTTCGCCTCGTTCGAATAGGTGACGAAGCCGCGATCGAGCACCGCTGAGCTGCCGGCGACTTCGGTGATAGCGCCTGCGACCAGGCCACCGGTGCAGCTCTCCGCCAGCACAACCTTGCGGCCCTTGGCTGCATTCTCTTCGACCACCTTCTGGGCGAGTTTGTAAATTTCGTCAGGAAGAAGCGTCTCAGTCATAGAACTATCCTGCCACCAGAGTGGCGCTTGCCTGCGCAGCTATGCCTTCGCCGCGGCCAGTGAATCCGAGCTGCTCGGTCGTCGTCGCCTTAACGCTGACGCAGTCGACGCCAATGCCCAGCAAATCGGCCAGCTTTGCCCGCATGTTTTCGCGGTGGGGACCGATCTTCGGCGCTTCGCAGATGAGGGTCAAATCGACGTTGCCAATTCGCCAGCCAGCCTCGGCGGCGACTTTCACGGCATGCTCGACAAAGCGCGATGAAGGCGCGCCTTTCCATTGTGGATCGCTGGGCGGGAAATGGTCCCCGATATCGCCCTGCGCGCAGGCTCCAAGAATCGCATCGACTACGGCATGCAAGCCCACATCGGCATCGCTATGCCCAGCAAGGCCTTTGTCGTGCTCCAATTTGATCCCGCACAGCCACAGCTCTTCGCCATCGGCGAGGCGGTGCACATCGAAGCCATTGCCAACGCGAATTGGGGGGAAGGGTGACTGCTGCTCCATAAAGTCCTCGGCGAAAGTCAGTTTCTTCAGGCGTTCATCGCCGTCGACCAGCGCAACATCGTGCCCTGCGGCGCGGAACACTTGTGCGTCGTCCCCGGCATTGGTTTCACCCTGCCAGGCTCGGTGCGCTGCGAGGATGGCATCATAGCGGAAGGCCTGAGGTGTTTGCACCCGGCGTAACTCATCACGTTTGGCGTCGCCCGCCATCAAGCCGTTATCCGCACGGATCATGCTGTCGACGACCGGCAGCACAGGGATAGCACCGGGCGATGTCTTCAGAGCTACAAGCAGGCGCATGATCACGTCCTGTGGCAAGTCCGGACGCGCGGCATCATGGATCAGGACGTTTGCCGGCTGGTGCTGCTGCATGGCTTCGAGCGCAAGCCGCACGCTGTCCTGCCGCGTCGGGCCGCCTGTGATGAGCACAACGCCCGAAATGCCAGACAGTGCTTCACTTGCAATCTCGTCGGCACCTTCGGGAATAGCGACCACAATCGGGTAAGCCCCAGCTTCAGCCAACGCGCTGGCGGAGTGGCGCAGCACCGGTTGCCCCTTCCACTGCGAAAATTGCTTCGGGAAGGGTTGCCCCGCGCGTAGTCCTTTGCCTGCTGCCACGATGATGGCGCCGAAGCCGGTCGCTTTGTCCGAATTGCTATGCATTGCGCCAAGCCCGCTACCTGCTTGAGCCGCGCCTCGCAATCCACTATGCGCCTGCCTAAATATTAGGCACCATCATGAGCGACACGTTAAATCCCACCCCGCCGGCTGTCACGCCGATCGAAATCGGTCCGATCAAGATCGATTGCCCGGTCGTGCTCGCGCCGATGACGGGCGTGACCGATATGCCGTTCCGCCAGCTGGTGCGGCGCTATGGCTCTGGCCTCAATGTGACCGAGATGATCGCCAGCGAGGCGGCCATTCGCGAAACACGCCAGTCGATCCAGAAAGCGCGCTGGCACGAAAGCGAAGATCCGGTCTCAATGCAGCTGGTCGGTTGCGACCCGCAGAGCATGGCCGATGCTGCCAAGCTGAGCGAGGATCAGGGCGCGGCCATTATCGACATCAATTTTGGCTGCCCGGTGCGCAAGGTCGTGGGACAATTCGCCGGCAGTGCACTGATGCGCGAAGTCCCGCTGGCGACCAAGTTGATGGAAGCGACGGTAAAGGCCGTGAATGTGCCCGTAACGGTCAAGATGCGGATGGGTTGGGACCATGCGAGCCTCAACGCGCCCGAACTCGCCCATATCGCCGAAGACCTCGGAGTAAAGCTCGTCACCGTGCACGGCCGAACGCGCAACCAGATGTATAAAGGCAGCGCCGACTGGTCTTTCATCAAATCGGTGAAGGACGCGGTCGATATTCCCGTCATCGTCAACGGAGACATCTGCTCGATCCCCGATGCCGCCAAGGCTCTCGAGCAATCTGGCGCGGACGGTCTGATGATCGGTCGCGGTGCATACGGCAAGCCGTGGCTGCTCGGGCAGGTGATGCATTGGTGGCAGACCGGCGAAGTTCTCGAAAGCCCCAGCTTCTCCGAGCAGTACGACACGCTGATTGAACACTATAATGGCATGCTGGAGCATTATGGTGAGGACGTGGGCGTGAAGATCGCTCGCAAGCACCTGGGCTGGTATACCAAAGGCCTGCATGGCAGCGCCGACTTCCGCAACAAGGTCAACTTCATCGACGATGCGGGCCAGGTTCTCGGCGAGCTTGAGCGCTTTTACGAGCCTTTCATCCGGCGCCGCGCCGCGTGAGCGAGGAGGCATCCGCCGCTGCCACTCCGCCGCCCGGACCAAGCGATCAGATCGCTGGCCTAAGTTTCGCTCTGGTACTCGTTTCGCCCGACTTGCACATTGCTGAGGTCAATCCGGCCGGTGAAGTGTTGCTCGGCGCGAGTGCCACGCGGCTTTGCGGACGAGAGCTGCTCGACGTCCTTGGCCTAAGTGAAAGCGATCTTGCCGAGAGGCTGAAAGATCCGGAGGCGCAGCTGGTTGCGCGCGGTCTCGACGTCACCATCAACGAGCGCCCTTGGCGCACCAATCTGACCGTTTCCACCATGGCCTCCCATCCCGGCTGGCGCATGATCACTCTTTCGGATGCGAGCCAGGGTGAGCGTTTCGAAGAGCAGGAAAGGCGCCCAGTGCTGCGTGGTCCGGCGGTGTTGGCACATGAAATCAAGAATCCGCTGGCGGCCATTCGCGGCGCGGCGCAATTGCTGGAAAAGCAGGCGACAGAAAAGCAGGCCCCCCTGACGCATCTCGTTATTCAGGAGGTCGATCGCATTGCCCAACTCATAGATCGGATGCAGCGGCTCGGGCGGGAACAAAGTGAGCCCGTTGCGCCGGTCAATCTGCATGAGGCGATCCGCAAGGCGATCTCATCGGTCAAGATGACGGCGGATGACGCAGTGGCGTGGAAAGAGGAATTCGATCCCTCCCTGCCGCCTGTCCTCGCCAATGACGGTGCGTTGGTGCAGGTTCTGGTCAATCTGATCGCCAATGCGCGGGACGCCGCGTCCCAGAATGTCGCGCCGCAAATTCGCATCCGCACCCGTTTCGCAGGCGGAGTGGTGACCAACGTCATCCGCCTAGGCCGATCCATCAAATTGCCGATCGAAATTCGCGTAAGCGACAATGGCTCGGGCGTGGACCCGGCTTTGCGCGATCACATTTTCGAGCCTTTCGTTTCCAGCAAAGCGCACGGGCAGGGCTTGGGGCTGGCACTTGTGCAGAAACTCGTTCGCGACATGAATGGGAGGGTCAGTCATGAACGCGATGATGCCGCCGGATGGACGCATTTTCGCATCCAGCTGCCGGTCGCAAAGCCAAACGGAGAAAAGACATGACGCGGCGCGCGCTGCTGATCGAAGACGATACCGCGATTGCGACGGTCATTCGCGCAGGGCTGGAAGCGGAAGGCTTTACTGTGGAAGCGCAGGATAGCGTGGCGGGGAGGGATTCTTCGCTGGCAGCCGGGCAGTTCGACGTCATGCTCACTGACGTCATGCTGAGCGATGGCGACGGGATCGAAACGCTTGGTGAGGTGCGCACGAGGTATCCTGACCTCCCGATTATCATCCTGTCTGCACAGAACACGCTCGACACGGCCGTGCGCGCGACGGATCGGGGCGCGTTCGAGTATTTTCCGAAGCCCTTCGACCTCAACGAAGTGGTCCGGGCGGCGCGGCAGGCGGCAGATTCTCTCGGCAAGAACGCGGCCGAATTGGAGGATGTCGGCGATGGTCTTCCGCTCATCGGACGCAGCGCGGCGATGCAGGATGTCTATCGCCTCATCACGCGCGTGCTGCACAATGATCTGTCCGTCCTGGTGCTTGGCGAGAGCGGGACTGGCAAGGAGCTTGTCGCAGAGGCAATCCATCAGCTCGGCAGTCGCAAGACCGGGCCATTCGTCGCGGTCAATGCGGCGGCGATCCCGCGCGAATTGATCGAAAGCGAGCTTTTCGGCCACGAAAAAGGCGCTTTCACCGGCGCCACCACGCGCAATATCGGAAAGTTTGAACAGGCCAATGGCGGCACGCTGTTCCTGGACGAGATTGGCGATATGCCTGCCGAGGCACAGACACGGCTGCTGCGCGCGCTGCAGGCCGGGAGGATCAGGCGTGTTGGCGGCAGTCAGGAGATTTCCGTCGATGTTCGCGTCATTGCAGCGACCAATCGCGATCTTGCGCCGATGATTGCAGAGGGTTCTTTCCGCGAAGACCTCTATTATCGGCTCAATGTGGTGCCAATCCAGCTTCCACCGCTTCGTGACCGCGCGGGTGACGTGGAGCCGCTCGCCAAACACTTCCTGAAACTGGCCGCTACAGAGGGCTTGCCTGCGCGAACTCTCTCGGACGAAGCCGTGCGCATTCTTGGCGAGCAGCCTTGGCGAGGAAATGTGCGCGAGCTGCGCAATCTGGTCTATCGCGCCGCATTGCTATCCCGCGACGATGTGATTGATGCCGAGACCGTCTCCGGCCTGCTCGATACCAGCCTTCAGACTGCCGATGTGGACCCATCGGGCGATATTGAAGATCAGATCGCCGGGTGGCTCAGTGCACAGAATTTTGCGGATGGGATGCTTTACCAGCAAGCTTCCGAGAAGCTCGAGAGGCCGGTCTTCAGACACGCTTTGCAGGCAACAGGTGGCAATCAGCTGAAAGCAGCACAACTACTCGGCATCAACCGCAACACACTGCGCAAACGGCTGCAGGATTTGGACATCGATCCGGACCAGTTCAGCCGAAGCTGAGGACGGCGGGAGAGAAACCCCTTGCAAAGCTGCAACAGCGCTGTTGTAAGCTTGCAACGTGGCCAGCACGACTGCCCCTGATACGGCGAGTTCCGCCCAAAAGAGATCGCGCTGGTGGCGGCGCGCCCAACTTGCCGCGCGGCGGATGAATCTCTTCCTTTGGCTGGAAGTTGTGTGCGCCATGACGCTGGTGACGATGGGGGTGGCGACCTATCTGACGATAGCCGGTCTGTCGAATAGCAATGAGTTGTTGCCATCGGAGCAAGCTTCAGCACTCTTGTTGGGCACCCTAATTCCCGCTCTCGGTATCGTCGTCCTTTGGGGGCGACGCATAGCTATCAGTCGAGCGGGCGGCACAACCTCCCGTTTACACGTCAATTTGGTTTTCTTCTTTTCGCTTATTGCTGCGATCCCCACACTTTTCGTGGCCGTGTTCGCATCAATCCTGTTTCAATCGGGGGTCGATTTCTGGTTCACCGGAAGCTCACGAGGCGTAATTGAGGATGCCGGCGAACTTGCCGAAAGTTATTACAACGATAATCAGCGCACTGTCGGAATGAACGCCGTCGCCATGTCCAGCGACATGCGATATATTCTTGAGCGACTGTCGGTAGTTAGCCCTGAATTTTACGATCAAGTCCTCCAGCAAACCTTTATGCGCGAGCTGAGCGAGGCTAGTATCTATCGTCGCTCGCAGGACGGAGACGCGCGGTTAGTCTTTATCCTTGATCCTGAAGACAACCGAGAGCGCCTTCGCGTTGCACCTGAGGACATGGAAGCCTTGGATGATGGAGCGGCATTCGTCGCTCGCGCAACGCTCGATCGGATTGAAGCCATCACCCTATTGGACCGCTCATCGGACGCGTATTTGTACGTCGCTCGAAATGCTCAACCGCAAGCGACGCGCCTGTATTTACAAGCGCAAGATACTGTAGACTCCTACGCCGACCTGACCTCTCGCGCCCGTGTTCTCCAACTTCAGTTCAACATCGCGCTATTCCTAGTCAGCCTCGCACTCGTGGGAATTGCTGTGTGGGCGGCTCTGCGGTTTGCAGACAGGCAGGTGAAGCCGCTTGCCGAGCTCGCCGATGCAGCCGGAGAAATCGGCAGCGGCAATTACGCGATGCGCGTTTCCGGTCGGATTGGAAAGCAGGATGAAATCGGGCTGCTTGGGCGGGCGTTCAACCGGATGTCCTCGCAAATCGAGCGTCAGACCGATGAATTGATCGGGGCCAATCACCAGCTGGCCGAACGCCGCGCATTTATCGAGGCCGTGCTGGAATCGATCACCGCAGGCATTCTCTCGGTCGACCCGGAAGGCCGGATCCAGCTGATGAACAGCTCGGCCCGGCAGTTGCTATTCGAAGACAGCGCAGAGAACGCGGTGGGCCGCGACCTGGCCGAAGCCGTTCCCGAATTCGCGCGCCTCGTCAGCGAGGGCTCGATGAGCGAGATCGTGCAGTTCAGCCGGGGCACGGAGCTGCTGACCCTCGCTGTACAGCTGTCACCGGCGACTGAAGGCATGGTGATCACTTTCGAAGACATTACCCGCCAATTGCTCGATCAGCGGCAGGCTGCTTGGTCCGATGTCGCACGGCGTATCGCCCATGAGATCAAGAACCCGCTCACGCCAATCCAACTCGCTACTGAACGGCTCAAGCGCCGCTACGGCAAGCAGATCGAGAAAGATGGCGCGCTGTTCGATGAGTTGACGGGCACCATCATTCGCCAAGTCGGCGATTTGCGGAAGATGGTCGATGAATTCTCCAGCTTTGCGCGTTTGCCAAAGCCTGTTTTCCGGCAGGAAGATGCGGTGGACCTCGTCCGGCAGGCACTGTTCCTGCAGGAAGTCGCGCATCCGGAAATCACTTATACCTTCTTCGCTGATGAAGGCATTCGCACGATCGAATGCGATCGTCACCAATTCGGGCAGGCGATGACAAATGTCCTCAAAAATGCAGCCGAAGCCATTGAAGGTAAGGCAAAAGAGACCGAGATTGATTGGCGCGCGCGCATCGATCTCAGCGTCACCATGCCGGGCGACTTCATGCAGATTGAAGTTAGGGACAATGGCGTCGGTCTCCCGCAAGGCGGTGTCAATGTCATCGAACCCTATGTCACCACGCGAGAGAAGGGCACGGGCCTTGGTCTCGCGATCGTGAAGAAGATCGTCGAAGAGCACGGCGGCGAAATCACATTCTCGGCGGCGGGTGAGGGAGGGGGCACCCTCGTACGGCTGCGCTTCGCAGTGCATCCGGCCGACCATATCGAAAACACAGAAGCAGCAGATGATTGAAGTGGGAGAGCACTGAATGGCACTCGATATCCTCGTAGTCGATGACGAGCGGGATATTCGCGACCTTGTGGCCGGCGTCTTGAGTGACGAAGGCTATGAGTGCCGCACGGCAGGAGACAGCGAGAGCGCTATTGCCATGGTCGATGAAAGGCGGCCCAGCCTGGTGCTGCTCGACGTTTGGCTACATGGCTCTCCGCGCGATGGTCTGGAAGTGCTCGATGCGATCAAGGCCCGCGAGCCCGGTCTGCCGGTCATCATTTTCTCCGGCCACGGCAATGTCGATACAGCGGTGTCCGCAGTCAGTCGCGGCGCGATGGACTTTATCGAAAAGCCGTTCGAGGCAGAGAAACTGCTCCACCTGGTAGAGCGCGCGACTGAGACCGAGCGTCTGCGCCGGGAGAACGAGCGCCTTCGTGAAGGCATGACGTCACCCGACGAATTCACCGGCAATTCCTCTGTCATCAACCAAGTGCGCGCCACTCTCAAACGTGTCGCCAACACCGGCAGCCGTGTGCTGGTGAGCGGACCTGCGGGAGCGGGCAAGGAAGTCGCCGCGCGCCTGCTGCACGCCTGGAGCCCGCGCGCTGACAAAGCCTTCGTCTCGGTCAATTCGGCCCGCATTACACCCGATCGATTCGAGCATGAATTGTTCGGCGAAGAGGCCGATGGCAAGCTGATCAGGCCCGGCCTGCTCGAACTTGCCGATGGTGGCACTCTCTACCTCGATGAAGTCGCCGATATGCCGGAGAACACGCAGGCTCGGATCCTGCGGGTCCTTACCGATCAGAGCTTTGTCCGCGTGGGCGGTAATCGCCAAGTCGGTGTGGATGTGCGCGTCGTATCTTCGACAGCGAAGGACTTGCTGACGGAAATCGAAGAGAAGCGGTTCCGCGAGGATCTGTTCTACCGGCTGAACGTCGTCCCGATCGAAATTCCGCCGCTCTCCGAACGGCGCGATGACATTCCGGCTCTCGCCGAGCACTTCTTCACGCGATACGCCCGTGAACAAGGCCTCACGCCGCCCAATATTGCGCCCGAAGCGATGGCATCCTTGCAGGCATACGATTGGCCCGGAAATGTACGCCAGTTCCGCAATGTCATAGAGCGCACCGTGATCCTCGCACCGCGCGAAGATTTCGAAACGATCACGCCAGAAATGATGCCCGAAGAGATTACCGGCGGCTCGTCGGACAGCGGCAGCGGCATGTCGAACCTCATGGGCGTTCCGCTGCGGGAAGCGCGCGAAAGCTTCGAGCGAGAGTATCTGCGCATCCAGATACGGCGCTTTTCGGGCAATATTTCCAAGACCGCGGGTTTCATCGGGATGGAGCGATCAGCGCTGCATAGGAAGCTGAAATTGCTGGGAATGAACGACCGCAACAATGGTGACTAAGTGATCTATTGAAGGGCTCTTGCGCAGCAGACTTCGCTCACCCACATATCTGTCTCGAAACTTACGCATTTTTGTGCGATATATTGCACTTGTGTGACAAGCGGTGCTGCCCATCCGCAGTGCCAGAATGCAGTTCGACAACGATCGGACTGCCAACAAGAACGGAGTCAGATAAATGGCCAAAGGAACACTCACCCCCCGGCCTCGGCCAGAAGCCGAAAAGGAAAGAGCGCCTGCTGCGCCGTCCAAGACGGGTAATTTGCAGGATCTGTTCCTGAACCATTTGCGGCGCGAAAAGATGCCCGTCACCATGTTCTTGGTGAAGGGCGTGAAGCTGCAGGGAATTGTAACCTGGTTCGATAACTTTTCCATCCTGCTGCGCCGGGACGGTCAGTCGCAACTTGTCTACAAGCATGCGATTTCGACGATCATGCCGAGCAATCCGGTCGATGCCGACAGTTTCGACACGGGCTTCGACGGAAACCGCAAGCAGCGCCTGTTGCAGGACATTTTCCTGAGCCGCGTCCGCGATGCCGGGGTCCAGGTGACGATGTTTCTGGTCAATGGCGTGATGCTGCAGGGCCGCATTGCCGCATACGACCTGTTCTGCATGCTGCTGGAGCGCGAAGGCTACGTCCAGCTTGCTTACAAACACGCTGTCTCGACCATCCAGCCCGCCACTCAGGTCGATCTGACCGAGGACGGGTTCGACGATGACGATGACGACGACAGCGAAGACTGAGGCGAAGTAGCCTGATTGTAGATGATGACATCGAAGGCGAGGTAACGCGCGGGGCGCGTGCCCTTGTCGTGTGCCCGGATATTCGCGGCCAGCGTAGCGAGGAAGACCCTGACGCGCGTCTTGAAGAGGCGAAGGGTCTCGCGCTTGCGATCGGGATCGTCGTGGCCGAAGCCTATATACTGAACGTGCGGGACATCCGGCCAAACACGCTTTTCGGTGAGGGCCAAGTCCAGCGGATCGCCACCGATTGCACCTTGCACGATGCCGAGTTGGTCATCGTGGACGGGGCGCTATCGCCCATCCAGCAACGCAATCTCGAAGAGAAAATCGGCCGCAAGGTGATCGACCGGACCGGTCTCATCCTCGAAATATTCGGGGAGCGGGCAGCAACGGCGGAAGGCCGTTTACAAGTCGAGCTCGCGCATCTGGACTATCAGGCAAGCCGTCTGGTGCGCAGCTGGACTCACCTCGAGCGTCAGCGTGGTGGCTTCGGCTTCCTCGGCGGCCCGGGTGAGACGCAGATTGAGGCTGACCGCCGCATGATCCGCGATCGCATGGCGAAGCTTCGGCGGGAGCTGGAGCAGGTCCGCAAGACCCGCGAATTGCATCGCAAGCGACGTGGCAGGGCGCCGTGGCCCGTCGTTGCGCTTGTTGGCTACACAAACGCCGGAAAGTCAACGCTTTTCAACCGCTTGACCGGTGCTGACGTCATGGCGGAAGACTTGCTCTTCGCCACACTCGATCCAACGATGCGGGCGATTAACCTGCCCGGTGTCGAGAAAGCCATTCTGTCCGATACGGTCGGATTCATTTCCGATCTGCCTACCCAATTGGTGGCGGCCTTCCGCGCAACGCTCGAAGAAGTGACGGCAGCGGACATTGTGCTGCACGTCCGCGATATCGCCAATCCTGACAGTGCCCAGCAGAAGCGGCAGGTGCTCTCTGTCCTCCATGATCTCGGCGTCGTGGATGAAGTAGGGGAGGGTGTGGATGCCCCGGTTCTCGAAGTCTGGAACAAGTGGGACTTGCTTGACGAGGATGCGAATTCGGAGCTAGGCGGTCTCGCGCAAAGCGACGATGCGATTATTCCCATCTCAGCGATGACTGGCGAGGGGCTGACTGAACTTCAGCAACGCCTAGGCGCGGTCCTGACGGAAGGCGCCCGGATATACAGCTTCACGCTACCTGCGCATGATGGAGCGCGGATTGCATGGCTGCACGCCCATGGCGAGGTGTTGAGCGAGGAAGAACTGGAAGAGGGCGCTTCAGGTCCGGCGAGGCTGGTCAAGGTTCGCCTGACCGAGAAAGAGCATGGCCGGTTCGAGGCTTTGGACGCTTAACCGATTGAGCGCTTGGCGCGTTGCCAATAGGCTTCTTGCTCTCCAAGCGAGAGCGTGGCGAAATCATCGCCGTCCTGCTCAGCCAAACGCTCCATTTCGCGGAACCGCCGTTCGAATTTGGAGTTCGCCGCTTTGAGAGCCTGCTCTGCATCCACCCCGTATCGGCGCACGATATTGACGGCTACGAAAAGTACATCGCCCGCCTCGGTCAGCTTGTCGTCTTCGTTTGCGGAATGAAGTTCGTCCAATTCTTCCAATAGTTTTGCGCGCGGACCTTCTATATCATCCCATTCGAAGCCGACGCGCGCGGCGCGTTTCTGCAGCTTCTCGGAGCGGAGCAGGGCAGGATAAGCACTGGCAACACCATCCATCGCGCTTGTCGCGCCTTCTTTTGCCCGCTCCGCCTCTTTCAGATCCTCCCAGCGCTTTCCGTCCATCTGGCCACCCTCATCGCCGAAGATGTGCGGATGACGTGCTTCCATCTTGTCTGAGATTGCCTGTGCGACATCTTCGAAAGCGAAATGACCATTCTCTTCGGCCATGCGGGAGTGGAAGACGACCTGGAGCAGCAAATCGCCCAATTCGCGGCGAAGCTCATCCATATCGCTGCGCTCGATCGCATCGGCGACTTCATAGGCTTCCTCTATCGTATAAGGCGCGATTGTTTCGAATGTCTGCGCAACATCCCATTCGCAACCATGCTCCGGGTCACGCAGCCGCGCCATGATGGAAAGCAGGCGGTTGAGTTGTTCAGACATGAGAGGGGGTCGCCATTTTCGGTCAGCTACACGAAGAAGTCGGATTGATAATATATATTATGTTAAGCGCGTGAGTGCTCTCCGAGCTACGAGAGCTCACCAGATTCAGTGCGATGTCGTGACTACCTGACACCTTATTCACGTTACGAGACTGAAAAAGATTGCGACGCCAGCGAAGATCGCGGCCCAGGTAAGCGCCATTCTGATCGTCTTCCCGGTATCCACCCTGTAAGATCGGTACGCGAACAGAACCAGCACCAGCCAGCCTGCCATCGCAATCAGCGAAACCAATTGCACTCCGTCAGCTGATCCCATGGTCAGAGCTCCGTCAGGCTTTCAAATGCATCCCATCGTATCCGACGAGCACGCCGGAGGGAATTTCTTCGCTCAGCGTGGCATAATCCATGCTCTTGTCGAGATGCGACAGGACGGTTTTGCGCGCCTTTGTGCGTTTGGCGAACTCCAGCGCGGTCGAGAGGTTGGCATGCGTCGGATGTGCCTGACGGCGCAGACAGTCGGTTACCAGAATGTCGACATCGGCAAAGAAAGCGATCATCGCATCGGTCAGTTCGCTAAAGTCTGTGGCGTAACCGATTGATTTTCCGTCTGCATCGAAGCGGTATCCGGTCGATTCAATCGGCCCGTGCGGCATTTCGATGGTTTCCACGCCAAATCCGGCAAACATCCGCAAATTGTCGAGCGAGTTTAGCTCAACGATGTTGGGATAGCCGTGCTCGCCCTTGAAAACGTAGCTGAAGCGCGGCTTTAAGCGGCTGATCGTCGCGCTCGAAGCGAAACCGGGAAGTCCGCTGGATCTGCCGAAGCGAAATGGGCGCAAATCATCGATGCCGTGGCAATGATCGGCGTGATCATGCGTCCAGAAGACCGCATCCAGCCTGTCGATTTCGTTTGCCAGCATTTGCTGGCGCAAATCGGGCGACGTATCGACGAGCAGCCTATTGCCAGCATCGCTTTCTACCACGATTGATACGCGGGTCCGGCGATTTTTCGGATCGCGCGGGTCGCATGCACCCCAGTCATTGCCGATACGCGGTACGCCGGTCGATGTGCCGCAGCCCAGGACGATCAGCTTCACGCAGGCACCCCGTCCCGCGCCTTGCTGAACAGGTTGAAGAAGTGCGCCGTGGTGGTCGCGCCGAGTTCCTCAAGGCTTTCGCCCCGCAAGTCCGCGACGAATTCGGCGGTGTTGCGAACGAACGCCGGTTCGCCTGTCTTGCCGCGATGCGGGACTGGAGCAAGGAACGGACTGTCGGTTTCTACCAGAAGTCGGTCGGTCGGAATTTCCTTCGCAAATTCCTGTAGTTCTTTCGCATTCTTGAAAGTGATAATACCTGAAAGCGAGATCGAGAGTCCCATCTCCAGAACCCGGCGGCCGAATGCAGGGGAGGCGGTGAAGCAGTGGATCAGGGCGGGGAAGGCCCCCTTCCCCATTTCATCCTCGAGGATGTCGCCGGTATCCTGATCCGCATCGCGCGTATGGATTACCAGCGGCAGGCCGGTCTCCCGCGCGACGCCGATATGCATGCGGAAGAGGTCCTGCTGAACCTGCCGGTCGGACTTGTCGTAGTAGTAATCAAGACCCGTTTCACCGATTCCGATTACCCGATCGTGTTCGGTCGCCTTGAGGAGTATGTCACGGCCCAGATCTGCATGTTGATCGGCCTCATGCGGATGGATGCCGACGGTCGCCCACACGTCGTTTTCGCGCTCGGCGACCGCGATCACATCGCCCCATTCGCTTTCACGCGTCGAGATATTGAGGAAACCCTGCACACCAAGCGCGCGGGCATTGGCCAGAACTTCAGCCTGACGTTCCTTGAGGCCCTCATAAACCAGATGGCAATGGCTATCGATGAGCATCAGTCGCCCTGCCCTTCGTCGGCCTCAGGAAGTTCGAGCCGCGGGAAGAGGCCCTGCGGCTTTTCAAGACGGAAATCGCTCTGCGATAATGCGCGATACCAGACAGTATCTATCTTCTGCGCATCGGCATTCATGGCATCGAGAAGCTTCGCCATCGACCCTGGCATCACCGGAACGACCGCTTCAGCAAGCTGCGCAATACAGACATAAAGCGTCGCCAGCACAGTCCTCATGCGATCCGGATCGGTTTTCTTCAATGCCCAGGGTGCCTGCACATCGATATAGGCGTTGCAGGCGAACACGGCGTTCATCCACGCCTCGAGCCCTTGCGAGAACGCCAGCGCTTCGAAAGCCTGAGGCAGATCCGTCTTGCACGCTTTCTCGATCTGATCGAGCAATTCCGTGTCGTCCGCTTGCAAATTGTCGAGCGCCGGCAATTCGCCTTCGCAGTTCTTGAAAATCAGCGAAAGCGTGCGCTGGGCCAGATTACCGAAGCTGTTTGCGAGTTCGGAGTTTGCTCTATTTACAATGGCTTCATGTGAATAGCTGCCATCCTGCCCGAAGCTGAATTCACGCAGGAGGAAATAGCGGAGCACATCGACGCCATAACGGTCTGCCAGCTCGGCCGGATCGGTCACATTGCCGAGGCTCTTGCTTTCCTTCTGCCCCTTTTTGAGCAGGAAGCCGTGCGCGAACACCTGCTTCGGCAAAGGAATATCGGCGCTCATGAGGAAAGCGGGCCAATAGACCGTGTGGAACCGCGTAATATCCTTGCCGATCAGATGCAGGTCGGCAGGCCAGAATATGGCCATCTCCTCGGTTTCTTCGGGGAAGCCCAGACCGGTCAGATAATTGGTGAGCGCATCTACCCACACATACATGACGTGGTCTTCCGCGCCCGGTACCTTCACGCCCCAGTCGAAACTCGTCCGGCTGACGGACAGATCGCGCAGACCGCCTTCAACAAACCGCATCACTTCATTGCGGCGGCTATCCGGGCGAATGAAGCCCGGTTGCTCATTGTAGAGCGCCAGAAGCTTGTCCTGATAATTGGAAAGGCGGAAGAACCAGCTTTCCTCAACCGTCCACTCAACGGGCGTGCCTTGGGGCGAGAGTTTCTCATCCCCCTCCCCTTCGATCAGCTCGCTCTCGTCGTAATAGGCTTCATCGCGGATCGAATACCATCCCTCGTACCGGTCGAGATAGAGGTCGCCTTTGGCTTCCATCCTCTTCCAGATTTCGCGGCTCGCGGCGTGGTGTACGTCTTCGCTGGTGCGGATGAAGCGGTCGTAGGAAATATCGAGTTTGTCGAACAAATCCCGGAAATAGCCGGACATTTCGTCCGCCAGCTCGCGCGGCGTGATGCCGAGATCGCGCGCCTTTTGCGCCATCTTTAGCCCGTGCTCGTCGGTCCCGGTCTGGAAGCGCACCTCGCGGCCCATCTGGCGGTGGAAACGTGCAAGAACGTCGGCAGCGATCGTCTCATAGGCATGGCCGATATGCGGCTTGCCGTTGGGATAGTGAATCGCGGTGGTAAGATAGAAGGGATCAGCCATTTGCGCGTTTCCCTAGGCTGCACTCCGGGCGGCTGCAAGGTTGCTTAGCAAAGTGCCGATTTCCATGATCAGCAGCCCGGCGTCGAAATTGGCGGTCGGCGCCTGCGCGGCGAGCCGGACCAACTCGGCGTGGGTCTCAACCAGCGCGGGGATCTGATCGTGCCCAACGCCCGACATATGCCCGGCCACCACTGCGCGCGCCAGCTCGATAGCGGCTAGCTGCTTCTCCCGCTTGGGCCGCGCGCCCATTGCACCTGCGAGCTGTCCGCGCAGGGCGAAATCGGGATCGCCGCGCTCAGCAATCTGCTGCATCAGCGTGTGTATTTTGCCGAGGTCAAGCTCCACGAAATCGATCGCTGCACCGGGCGAGCCCGAAGCTGCTGCCATGGCCGCGTCGCGCATTTCATTGCTCGCCTGCGGCGCTTCCCGGGCGAGGACGGCGCGCATGTCTTGATCCGAAATTCGCGGGAAAGCGAGGATGCGGCAGCGTGAGCGGATCGTCGGCAGCAGGCGTCCGATGCGATGTGCAATCAGCAGGAAAAACGTGCCCTGCGGCGGTTCTTCTAGGCTTTTGAGCAAAGCATTGGCGGTCGGCGCTTCCATGTCGTCTGCCGGGTCGATGATCACAGCGCGCCGCGCGCCGAGTGTCGGGCGCGTGTTCAGGCGCTGCTGAAGCTGGCGAATCTGCTCGATCTTGATGTTGCGCGCCAGCTCAAAGGGTTTGCCATCGGCGCGCTTCTTCTCCTCCGCATCATTTTTCGGAGGGTGCGAGGTGTAGAGGATATCGGGATGATCGCCGGCGGGCTGAACAACGTCCTCTTCCGCGACCAGCTCGCGGGCAGCAGCAAGAGCGAAAGCCGATTTGCCGACGCCTTTGCGACCCGACAGGATCCAGGCATGGTGCATCCGTTCGCCAGACATTGCGCTGCGCCACGTGGCCCACGCCTCTTCATGACCGATATAACTCATCCGCCTTCGCCCAATAACGGCGCCATCGCGCGCATGATGCGCGTGTGAACCTCTTCGGGAGACCCAGCGGCGTCGATCAGCACAAATCGCTCCGGGTCCATCGCTGCGAGATCGCGGAAACGCTGCGCAACGCGGGCGTGATAGGCCGCAGATCGCCCGCCGATACGGTCTGCATTGTCGCCGTCCCGCTCGGCAAGCCTCTGCGCGATATCTTCGCTCTCTGCCTGTAGCAGGAAGGTAATATCCGGCATCAAAGCATATGAGCCGATGGTGTGGAGCGAGAGGATTGCATCGTCCGACAGATCATCTCCGCCCGCCTGATACGCGCGCGAGGAATCGATAAAGCGATCGCAGACGACCCATTTGCCATCATGCAAGGCCGGATAAATGGCGTTGGCCACATGATCCGATCGCGCGGCCGCGAAGAGCAAGGCTTCGGCGGCCACGTCCCAATCGAACTGCTTGTCAAGCAGGAGACCACGGATCGCCTCCGCGCCGGGTGTGCCGCCCGGCTCGCGGGTCTGGAGAACAGTAAGGCCGCGCATCTCCAAAGCCTCTGACAACAGGCTTGCCTGTGTCGATTTGCCGACGCCTTCGCCGCCTTCCAGACTGATGAATGTACCGCGCATTACTGCACCCAGCTCACAAAAGCATTGGCGATGCGTTGAAACAGATTGGCCTGCGGCACATCTGCTGCAGCGACCAGAGGGGCTTCCAGCACGCTTTCTCCGTCAATTGTGAGGCGCAATCGCGCCACCGAGTCACCCGCTGCAATGGGGGCCTGCAGGGGCCCGCGGTAAACGGTCTCGATCTTCCAGCTATCCACGTCGATATCCTTGGGCAGAGCAACTGCCAGATCGCTCTCAAGGCGTAGATTGACCCGCGCTGCCGAACCGTCCTGTACCGCAGCCGAACTCACGATCGTACCGCGGTCGATCAGCTTGGTGTGCTCGAAATTATCGAACCCCCATTCGAGCAGCGCGCGTGAAGCATCATCTCTTTCCCGGCCGGAGGGCGCACCGGCGAGCACCATCACCAGCCGCCTGTCGTCGCGTTCAGCGGAGCCGAGAAAGGTGAAGCCAGCCTCATTGGTGTAGCCGGTTTTCATGCCATCGGCGCCATCCACGCGGCCTGTGACAGGATCGTGATTGGACTGAGCAATATCCCGCCAGCGCAGGCCGCGATGGCCGAAGAAGCGACGGTAAAGGCCGGGATACTCGCGCGTGATCGCCGCGCCGAGCAGCGCGAGATCGTTGGCGGTGGTGTAGGTTTCTCCGCCGTCCGGAAAACCGTTGGCCGAGCCGAAATGCGTATTGCGCATGCCAAGTGCCTCGGCATTGGCATTCATCAGCGCGATCCAGCTATCGAGCGACCCGGTAGCGGCAGTTGCCAGAGCAACGCTCGCATCATTCCCGGAAACTGTGGTGATGCCGAGCAAGAGCTGCGCGATCGTAGGCCGCTCACCGGCGCGCAGGAACATGTTGGAGCCTTCGGCATACCACTCCTCTTCCAGCGAAGCGGGATACAGATAGGGCATATCGAGCCGCAGCTCGCCTTCCTCGATCAGTTTGAAAGCGGTGTAAGCCGTCATCACCTTGGTGACGGAAGCGGGGACAAAGCGACGATCCGCCTCGCGTGCAAACAGGGTTTGCCCTGTTGACAGATCGACGAGGACTCCAACCGGTATTTCTTCGGGTACCGGTGCCGGGGCAGGCATGGCAGGTGTTGCGGGCAGCACGCATGCGCCCAGCATAATTGCCATTGCCGAAAATCGCTTCAGGTCCAATCTGCCACTCCGTGCGGCGATTGGCACCTTTGCCTAGCCGCTGGTCAGGATTCGTGCATCGCTATAGCCCGCGCGCCGCACATTGGCGAGCGAAGCCTCGGCTTCTCCACGGGTCGCGAAAGGCCCGGTGCGGACGCGCCAGAAGCGGCCCGCTTGCGTCACCATTCCGCCGAGTGTATTGGCAACGCGATCGGCGCGGTCCCTCGTCGAGAATGCTGCGGCTTGCACCACGAAGCGCCCTTCGGCGGCCTGCTCAACGTGCCCAGGTGCCGGTGCTGCTTCCGATGCGTTCGCGTCGTCATTTTCGAAGGCGGCTGCAAATTCACCGCTACCTGCTCCTTCGTCCGCATGGGGCGCTGCGCCGATAGGTGGAAGCGAAGTCGCTGATGCGACTGCCGGCAGTTCTTGGTCATTGCTTGCAACGACGGGTGCCGGAACTTGTGCAGCGGGCGAAGCTGCCCGTGCGTCGGGACGTAGGGATGCCGCACCTGATTCAGGAAGGCGGCGCTGCAGAACAGTCAGAAGCGATGCGGGTGTATCCATGCGCTCGGGAGCAGCCTCGCCCGAACGCAAGGCGAAGCGTTCTGCCTCTGGCGGATTGACGCGGCGAACACGAACCGGCGTTTGTGATCCAGCGCCTAGCTGTTCCAGTGCAGCCGGAGAAAGACCAAGCAGATTGTTCGAGTCCATCGGTCCGCGCCGTTCGAGACGCACAAGGATCGTCCGGCCGGTTTCCAGCGACGTCACTTCAACATAGCTTGGCAAAGGCAGCGTATGGTGCGTCCCGGTAATACCGCGCGCGCCCTGATCGACAGTCAGATAGCCGACGTGATCATAGTTCATCGTGTCGAGCGGGACATATTCCGTCCCGTTGACCACATAGGGCTCGCCCACCGTGATCGGATAATCCGCAGACGGTCCGTTTTGCTGGCTCACCGGCAGTTGAGCGCTGCTTACCGAATTGACCGATCCGGCGGTCCCGGACACGCAGGCGGCAAGCCCTGCCGCCAGGGCAGAAGTCGCTATTCCCCTGAAAAGGAGAGGTAAACGGCGGTCATCGGCTAATCTCATCTGCAAGCAACCCCACGCTCATCGCGTAATAGTTCGAGCAGTTATATTCGAGGATAACCCTATAATTCTGAGTTAAGAGGTAGCCGGGCTCTGCCGGACCGTCCGGTTCGAACAGCGAAGCCATGACGTCATCATCGATCGGCGCGCGCGGCTGCACGCCCATTTCGCGCCACTCGCGCACTGTCATCCAGCGGCTGTGGCGAGCGTGCACGCGAGGGCAGACGGGTGCGGCGGTATTGTTCTCGATAGCGGCGCGATCGAGGCTGTTGGGCACGAATGCGCGCACTGCCCACGGCTGCCCTGTGCGCCAGCCTGCATCGCGGAAGTAGTTGGCTATCGAATGCACGGAATCGGCATCCGATGTCCAGACATCCCGGTCCCCGTCACCATCACCATCGACAGCGAGACGCAGGTAGACGCTGGGGAGGAATTGGCCATTACCGAATGCACCAGCCCAGCTGCCTTCCAATTGCGAGCGCGGAACGCCCATATCGACCATCTTAAGCACGTCGATCAGCTCACGCTCAAACAGCGTACGGCGGCGCCCGTCCCATGCGAGTGTGGCGAGTGAGCGTGGCAAGTCGAAGCCGCCCATGACTTGGCCATAGGCGGTCTCATGACCCCAGATGGCAACGACGATTTCCGCAGGCACGCCATATTCGCGCTCGATTTCGGCAGCCAAAGGCCCGATGCGAGCCAGCGTGCGATGTCCGCCATTGATGCGCGATGCGGTGTTGTGGCGGCGGAGATAGCTGCTCATCCACGCAAAGCCGGTTGCCGGATTGACATTGCTGCCAGAGGAAGCCTGCTCGCGGTCAAGCTCAAGCACACGTGCGTGCGGCGTCAGGCCGGCGAATACGCGATCAATCGTCGCCTGGCTCACCCCCTCTGCCCGCGCTCGCTCACCCACTTCATCGAGATAGCTGTTGAATGATTGATCCTGCGCATGCAGCGGAGCGGCGAGCAGCAGGCTGGTGGAAAGGGCGATACCGATGTGGCGGAGGTGCTTTGTGATCATGTGGTTACTCTATGCCAGCTTTCAGTGACTTGGGAATGCCCTCTTTTGGTCTCTGCGCCCAACAGACTCGCATTTGCGACAGAATGGTGTGGTGACAAGCGCGCACAAACGCGCTAGCTCGCCTTCCGCTCGGTCGGATGGGTGGCAGAGCGGTTGAATGCACCGGTCTTGAAAACCGGCAAGGGTGCAAGCCCTTCGTGGGTTCGAATCCCACCCCATCCGCCAGCGACAGACGCCACAGACGTTTGGCGATGGCGGGTCGCGGTGCGGACTATAGCAGCCCATGCGCCAGTCTCTGCAAATGCGAGAGGAGATGCGAATCCGGTGACGCTGCTGCTCGCCCTGCTACTTGTTGGAGCATCCATCGCGGTGCATTATGAGGTGTTGCGGCAGACCTCGACGCGACTTCCACACCTCAAATTGCCGCCGCGAGCCAGGATTGTGGCCATGCTGGTCGCGGCGATCGCATCGCACATGATCCATATCCTGCTATTCGCGACTGCCTTCTACGTGATTGAGAAATGGAGCGAACTTGGTTCAATCGACGGACCTTCGGGCCATGATTTCGGCGATGCCTTCTATTTTTCGATCACCAGCTACACGACGCTGGGTATCGGCGATTTGTATCCGACAGGAGCCGTCCGTTTGCTAAGCGGGATCGAAGCGCTTGTCGGACTGGTCATGATCGGTTGGACGGCCTCGATCACCTATCTTTACATGGAGCGTTTTTGGCATCTGCGGCCGGGAAAACACCACCGCAAGCCTTAATAGCAGTCGTGTGAACCATTATCGGTAGCGTAGGAAAGCTCACTTTTCCGCACAGATAGCGAGCTGAGCCAACGCCTCGTAATCCGCCCGGCATTGCTCCGCTACGGCGAGGTATTCGCCTTCAAGTTGCGGTTCGGAGGCGGGCGGCGGACCAAACCCCGTGGAAGCGTTGACCACATCATACCAATGCACGCCCCATACGCCATCTTCGGGATGCGGGCCTTTCTCCCAAGATAGCATGGCGGGCGTCCACGCGATGCCGAGCGCTTCGCAGAGCTTTGACAACACGCCGGTCGGGTCACGCAGGATCGCATCGCTATCGACCACCGGAGGTATCGCACCGCTGCGCTCCCGTTCCAGCTCGAAGTAGCGGCGCATCTGCGCAAAGCCGAGCATCTCGGCCCGGCGAAGCTCGTTCTTCTTGCGATAGCTGGCAACGACCCGTTCGGGGGCGCGGATCAGAAAGGCATGGCGGTGTTCTGGCATATCGGCGATCGA
Source organism: Aurantiacibacter sp. MUD61 (assembly GCF_027912455.1). NCBI lineage: Bacteria > Pseudomonadati > Pseudomonadota > Alphaproteobacteria > Sphingomonadales > Erythrobacteraceae > Aurantiacibacter > Aurantiacibacter sp. MUD61. Next base: position 2,533,713 of record NZ_CP115446.1, on the reverse strand, counting down.
GATGGGCCCGACCATGTGGTGCGGCATATGCTTCTGATACCAGATCGGCTTGCCTCCGTGCCCTTCGCCCGATTGGGTAGCCAGCACCGAATGCCAGTCGCAATCCATGTCCGCGATGGTCTCCGCGCCGAGCGGATGATCCTCACCGCTGTCCCTGAGGAACGCGCCGTAGAACGGTTCGTCGGAAACCGCGCAGTCGGGCCTAGCTCCGAAGCTGCGCATCATCGCGGTCGATATGTTGCGCGGGCCGGACCACATGGCGATGCGGATTGTCATCAGGGCCTGTCTCGCCCTGCGACATCCTCTGCGAGCCGCTTGAGATAGATCTGCTGGAGGCGCTCGACCATCGGACCACGTTCGGTGCCGAGCACGCGCCCGTCCACCGTACCGACCGGAGCGACCCCGGCGAATGTGCCGGTGGTGAAGGCTTCGTCCGCGCCATAGACATGGGTGAGGGAGAAGTTGCGTTCGCGCACGGTGATGCCCGCTTCGCGCGCCACGCTGATCACCGTTCCGCGGGTGATGCCGTCGAGGCAGTAATCACCGCTGCTTGTCCAGATCTCACCGTCCTTGGCGATGAAGAAGTGGGTCGAATTGCACGTCGCCACGAAGCCGTGCGGGTCAAGCATCAGCGCCTCGTCCGCCCCCGCCTGCGCCGCCTGGATGCAGGCGGTGATGCAGTTGAGTTTGCTGTGCGAGTTCAGCATCGGGTCCTGCACGTCGGGATAGCCACGGCGCACGTGGACGGTGAACAGATCGAGCATCCGCGTCGCTGTTTCGGGCGCGGGTTCCTTCCATTCGGGGATGGTCACGATGGTCGCAGGGCTGATGACGACGCGCGGGTCCTGATAGGGCGTCGAGCGGATACCGCGCGTGCACATCAGCCTGACATGCACTCCCTCGCCATCCATCCCGTTCGCATCCAGCACAGCATAGAGCCGCCGCTCCAGTTCATCCTGCGTGACGCCAAGGTCCATATGAATGGCCTTCGCCCCGCGCCACAGCCGCTCGAAATGCTGGTCGAGGAAGGCGAGCCTGCCGCCATGCAGCCGCAACCCTTCCCACACGCCATCGCCCAGCATGAAGCCGCTGTCGAAGACGCTGACCTTTGCTGCGTCGCGCGCGAAGTGCTCGCCATTGACGCAAATCAGGATGTCCGCATTGCGCGGATCGGGGAGGTAGCTGTGAGTGCCCTTCCCCTCGACCATCAGATATGCAGCGCCCTGCCGTATGCGCCCAGAACCGCTTCATGCATCGACTCAGAGATCGTCGGATGAGGGAAGACGGTGTTCATCAGCTCCGCTTCGGTCGTCTCCAGCGTCATGCCGATGGTGTAGCCCTGGATCATCTCGGTCACTTCCGCGCCGACCATGTGCGCGCCCAGCAGCTCGCCGGTCTTCGCGTCGAACACGGTCTTGGTGAAGCCCTCCGCTTCTCCCAGAGCAATGGCCTTGCCGTTGCCGATGAAGGGGAACACGCCGACCTTCACCTCGTGACCGGCTTCCTTGGCCTTCGCCTCGGTCATGCCGACGCTGGCGATCTGCGGGTGGCAATAGGTACAGCCCGGGATAGCAGAGCGGTTGAGCGGGTGCGGATGCACGTCCTTGTTGCCCAGTTCCTGCGCGATGGCTTCAGCGGTGGTCACGCCCTCATGCGAAGCCTTGTGCGCCAGCCACGGGCCGGGTGTGCAGTCGCCGATAGCCCAGAGGCCCTTGGATTTGGTGCGACCATAGGGATCGATCTGGATGAAGCCGCGATCCATCTCTGCGAGCTTGTCGATTCCGATGTTCTCGGTATTGGGCTGGATGCCGATGGCGGTGATGCAGTGCGTGTATTCGCCCGTATGGACCTTGCCGTCCTTGTCCTTGATCTTGGCCGTCACGCCTTTGCCGGTCACTTTCAGGTCCTCGACCCCCGCACCGGTCATGATCGTCATGCCCTGCTTGGTGAGGCTCTTGTTGAGGAAGGCGGAGACCTCGTGGTCTTCCACCGGCACGATGCGGTCGAGCATCTCGACCACGGTCACATCCGCGCCCATGTCGTTGTAGAAGCTGGCGAACTCGATCCCGATGGCGCCCGATCCGATGACCAGCAGCTTCTTCGGCATTTCGGGCGGCGTCATGGCGGTGCGGTAGGTCCACACCTTCTTGCCGTCTGCCGGAGCGAACGGGAGGTCACGGGCCCGCGCGCCGGTGGCGACGATCACATGCTTGGCGGTCAGCTTCTCCTCGCCCTTGTCGCCCTTCACCGTCAGGCTGGTCGCGCCGGTCAGCGTGCCCTCGCCCATGTGGACGGTGATCTTGTTCTTCTTCATCAGGTGCGCGATGCCGCTGGAGAGCTGCTTGGCGACGCCGCGGCTGCGCTTCACCACGGCTTCGAGGTCGGCCTCAATCTCGCCCGCGATCTTCAGGCCATAGTCCTTGGCGTGCTGGGCATAATGCAGGATCTCTGCCGAGCGAAGCAGCGCCTTTGTCGGGATACAGCCCCAGTTGAGGCAGATTCCGCCCAGGTTCTCGCGCTCCACGATGGCGGTCTTGAGCCCCAGCTGCGCGCAGCGGATTGCCGCGACATAGCCACCAGGGCCCGATCCGAGAACGACGACGTCGTATGAGTTGTCAGCCATTTGCTGTCCTGCTTTCAGTGGTTTCGTTCAAAGGGTGTGACAGGTGTGACAGTGTCCAGGGGAGGAATTTCTCCGGAGCGGATTTCACGCCTGAAATTGGTTTCTTAGGGGTGCCAGCGAGAGCGGTCATGCGATCGACATGGCCTGCCAAGATGGGTGTAGGAAAGAGCGCTGAAGTCATGCCGCAGCCACCGGGCGGGGCTTGCCCCCATCGTCTATCGCAACAAAGGTGAATTTGGCAGAGGTCACCAGCTCTTCCTCTTCCGAATGGCGCTCGCGGCGGTAGGCGTCGGTGGCGATCACTATGCTGCTGGTGCCGACCTTGGTGATTTCGGCGTAGACCGAGACTTCGTCGCCCACTTTCACCGGCTTGTGGAACGTGACGCCATCCATCGCGATGGTGACCGCCCTGCCCTTCGCCCGGCGAGCAGCGACAAGCCCCGCGCCCGAGTCCATCAGGCTCATCAGCCAGCCGCCGAAGATGTCGCCATAGGCATTGGCGTCGGCAGGCATCGCGGTGACGCGCATGGCGGGGTTACGATTAGTCATCACAGACCGAAGAGGTAGCCAAAACCGATGAAAAGCACTCCGACGAATGCCAAAGCAAGCAAGCCGAGCCAGATGACGACAGTTCGCAACACACGTGTGACGCGCATCCAATCAGCCCCTTCATGAGCATTTCAGTGGCTCGATACGAGAAAGATACCAAAGCCCATTAGCAAACCGACGAATAAGAAGTTGCCGATAATTCCGCCGCGCTTCGAACCATGCTCCATCTTCTTGAAGAGGGAGCCCACAACGAGAATAGGTATTAGGGCACCCGCCACTATGATGCAGAGGATACCTACTATGAGCAGCAGGATGTCCATTCGAGCTCGTCATCCTTGCTTTACGCCACCAGCCCCAGCGGTGCCTCGATCATTTCCTTGAAGGCTTTCATCAACTGCGCGCCGTCTGCGCCGTCGATGGCGCGGTGGTCGAAGCTGCCGGTGGCAGACATTACGCTGGCAATCTGCAGGCTGTCATCGACGACATAGGGACGCTTGTCGCCTGCACCGATCGCCATGATCATGCCCTGCGGCGGGTTGATGACGGCTTCGAACTGCTTGATGCCGAACATACCCATGTTGGAAAGACTCGCGGTGCCGCCCTGGTATTCCTCGGGGGCCAGCTTCCCGTCCTTCGCGCGGGTGGCGAGGTCCTTCATCTCGGTGCTGATCTTGCTCACCGCCTTGCTGCCCGCATCGGTAACGATGGGAGTGATCAGGCCATTGGGGATGCTGACGGCCACCGACACGTCGGCGCGCTTGAACTTGAGCATGGTGTCGCCAGCAAACTGCACGTTGCAGGCGGGCACGGCTTCGAGCGATTTGCCCAGCGCCTTGATCATGAGATCGTTGACCGAGAGCTTCACGCCCTGCGGTTGGAGCGCGGCATTAAGCTCGCTGCGCAGCTTGAGCAGCGCGTCGAGGCGGATATCGACCGTCAGGTAGATATGCGGAACCTGCTGTTTGGATTCGGTCAGGCGGCGCGCGATGGTCTTGCGCATGCCGGACAGCTTCTCGACCTCGTGCGGAATGCCGAAATCCTGTGCTTCCGTCGGAGCTGGTGCAGGCGTCGGTGAAGGGACTGGAGCGCTTGGGGCAGGAGCCGGAGCAGCTGCACCCGGTTTCGCATCTTCAACGTCGGCTTTCACGATGCGGCCATTGGGGCCACTGCCCTTGATCGCGGAAAGGTCGAGCCCCTTCTGCTCGGCGATGCGCTTGGCGAGCGGCGATGCGATGACGCGGTCGCCCGAAGATGCTGCCGGGGCAGGCGTGCGTGCAGGCTCTGCGCTTTCGCGCGGTTCAGCTTTCGCGGGCTCGGCGGGAGCTTCGTCTTTCTCGGCTGGCGCGGGTGCGGGAGCCGATGCGCCATCGCCGGCAGGCTCCACATCGCTCACTTCTTCGCCATCTTCGGCGAGCGTCGCGATGATCGTGCCGACCTTCACGCCTTCAGTGCCTTCTTCCACCTGGATATGGGCTATCACGCCCTCATCCACGGCTTCGAATTCCATCGTTGCCTTGTCGGTCTCGATCTCGGCCATGATGTCGCCGGAGGAGACGCTGTCCCCCACTTTCACCAGCCATTTTGCGAGAGTCCCTTCTTCCATGGTTGGCGAAAGGGCGGGCATCTTGATGGCAATCGGCATGTGCGGAGTACGCTCCCTGACAAATTTGGTTTCTTGCTCTTTTCGTGCAGCCGTTCATTGGCCAATTTGGCCGCGCGGGGCAAGGTTCACTTGCACATGCCGTGATTTCCCTGAATATCCAACGGTTCGGAGAGGGAAATACGAATGCGCGTTTATCTGACGATTATCGACGAGACGGAAGAAGCGCGAGTGGCGCTGCGTTTTGCCGCGCGCCGTGCGGCGAAGACAGGGGGCATGGTTCACCTGCTCGCGCTCGTCCAGCCGCAGGCGTTCAATGCGTTTGGCGGCGTGCAGGCGACCATCGAGGAAGAGGCGCGCGACCGGGCCGAAGTGCTCGCCAGCAGCGCGGCGGGTGAGCTCGCTTATGAAAGCGGGAAAATGCCGCAGATTGCCGTGCGCGTGGGCGACGCGCAAAAGGTAATCGCCGAATATCTCGGCGATCACCCTGAAGTTGCGGCTTTGGTGCTGAGTGCCGCGGCGGAAGGCACACCCGGCCCTCTGGTAACGCATTTCACGCACAAGGCCGGGAGCCTGCCCTGCCCGCTGTTCATCATCCCAGGCGGCTTGTCCGAGGAAGAAATCGACAGGCTCTCTTGATTTTGCGAACCCGCATCCGCGGGTTCGTCCTCGCTAGACGCGCAGGCAAGCTGCGCCCGCTGCGGGCGGCCAGTCGGCCTTGCGGTTCGCCAAGCGAACCGAGTAGCGCGTTGGTCAGGTTAATGTGCCGCGCGTGGGATAATCGTTCTCCATCACGTAATCGAGCCCGCTCAGCAGGTCATCGATTTGCGGGCGGGCGAATGGCATGTTCTGGACCGCTGCGTGGTGCAGTGTCATGTCGGGTTTCAGGATGAAAATACCCGGCTCGCTGAATGTGTCCGGCTCTTCACTGCCTTCACGCTTTTCGCTGATGTAGAGGCCCCATTCGCGGGCCTGATCTTCGGTAAGATCATAGACGAGCGGAAGATCGTGCGTTTCCCATTCGCTATCGACCACCATGGCGCGATCCTTGTCGTCCATCGAGATGGCGAAGACATTGATCCCGCGGGAAACGAAATCGTCCATGCGGCCGCCGATTTCCTCAAGCTGCTTCTTGCAGACAGGGCAATGCTTGCCGCGATAGAACACCAGCATGGTGTAATTATCGGGCTTTTGCTTCGACAGGTGAAACTGTGCGCCTATCGTCAGCGGCAGTTCGAGGTCAGGCGTTTTCTGGCCGGGTTTGATCATGAAATTCTCCTTTCATAATCAATGGCCGGCCAGCATTCGCGTTCCCTATTTCCGCTTGCGTCCCTGATGCCGGACATTGCCGGGGCGACCGCGCTTGCCGACCTGATGCTTGCCCTTCTTGTCGCGGCGCGGTTTTGTGTCCGGACGCTTGCCGCGCGGCTCCACTTTCTGGCCACCGCCGTCGCCATCGGGAATCTCGAACTTGAGAGCGCCCGTCAGCGGATTGGCCTCGCCCAAGCGCAGCTCCAGCGTGTCACCCATTGTATAGGTGGTGCCGCTATCGGTGCCGATCAGCGCCTGCGCGCCTTCATCATGGCGGAAGTATTCGCGGCCCAGCGTGCTGATGGGCACCAGCCCGTCCCCACCAAGGCCCACGATCGTAGCGAAAAAGCCAAAGCTCGTCACGCCAGTGATGCGGGTGTTGAAGACCTCGCCCACCCGCGCAGAAAGCCATGCGGCGACATAGCGGTCGATGGTATCGCGCTCCGCTTCCATCGCGCGGCGCTCTGTAATGCTGATCGCATCGGTGATCTTGCCGAGATCGCTGCGATCCCGATCCGACAAGCCGCTGCTATCGGGTATCTTGCCCTTGGGCGCAGGCTGCTCCAGCCCGAAGCCGTCGACCAGCGCGCGGTGGACCAGAAGGTCTGCATAGCGGCGAATGGGCGAGGTGAAATGCGCGTAGGATCCAAGCGCGAGGCCGAAGTGGCCCGCATTGGCCGGCCCGTAATAAGCCTGCGTCTGGCTGCGCAGCACCGCCTCCATCACCAGAGCCTTTTCGCCCGCATCGGTGACGTCTTTCATCATGCGGTTGAACAGGCCGGGGGTGATGACCTGGCCGAGCGCCAGCTTCTTGCCGATGCTGTCGAAATATTCGCGCAGCGCGATCAGCTTTTCGCGCGTCGGCGGTTCGTGGACGCGGTAGACGACCGGCTGCGTCTTGCTTTCCAGCGCCTTGGCTGCAGCGACATTGGCGGCGATCATGAAGTCTTCGACCACGCGGTGGGCATCGAGCCGCTCGCGCACGGCGATTTCCTCGATCTTGCCCTGATCGTTCAGCACGACGCGGCGTTCGGGCAGGTCGAGATCGAGCGGATCACGGTCCGACCGCGCGCTCGAAAGCGCTTTCCAGCATGCCCATAGCGCATTGATCGGACCGCTCGCCTCGCCGCTGTCGATCTGCGCCTGCGCGTCTTCATAAGGAATGTTGTGATGTATGCGCACGATGGCGCGGGTGAAGCGCCAATCGGTCACCTGCCCCTTGGCGTTGATTTTGAGATGGCAGGCCATGGCCGCGCGATCTTCATTCTGCCTGAGAGAGCAGACATCGGCGGACAAAACCTCAGGCAGCATCGGCACGACGCGATCGGGGAAATAAACCGAATTGCCGCGCTTTCTCGCCTCGCGGTCGAGCTTGCTGCCCGGGCGCACGTAGTAGGAGACATCGGCGATAGCGACGAGCGCGTTGAACCCGCCCTTCCCGTCACTCTCGGCCCAGATCGCATCGTCATGGTCGCGCGCGTCCTTGGGATCGATCGCGACGATGGGAAGATCGCGCAAATCCTCGCGATGGTCCTCGCTCAGCGGGATTTTCGCAGCCTGTGCAGCCTCGTCGAGCACTTCCTGCGGGAAAGTATGCGGGATACCGTATTTGTGAATTGCGATCAGGCTGTAGCTCTTTGGCGCGAGCGGATCGCCGAGCACTTCGATCACCTTGACCGAGGAGTTGCGCCCGCGTCCGGCAGGTTCGGCGAGGACCAACTGGCCTTCCTCCGCCTGCCCGCGATCGCTGACCTTGGCGGAGGTTCGAATCTTCTTGTCGACCGGGGCAAGCCAGGCCTGCCCGCTCTTGTCGATCTCGATCACGCCCAGCATCGCGCCTTCCTGTGAAGGCAGCTTTTTCATGGGGTGGGCGATATGGCCTTTTCCGGCCTCTTCAGTGCGCGCGAGGATGCGGTCACCCACGCGGAGGGCAGCCTGTTTCTTCTTCTCGATGACGCGAAGGCGCGGCGGCGGAGTTGCATCGTCCGGCTGCCAGCTCTCGGGGATGGCGACGGGCTCGCCCTCGTCGATTTCGACGATGCGAAGCACGGTGACCTTGGGTAGGCCACCCATGCGGTGATAGGCGCTTTTCCTGCCGTCGATCAGGCCTTCCTCGGCCATGTCCTTCAGCAGCGCCTTGAGCGCGATTTTCTCCTGCCCTTTCAGGCGGAAATGCTTTGCGATTTCCCGCTTTCCCGCGGGGCCGTCTGCGTTCTTGATGAATTCAAGGACCTGGTCCTTGCTCGGAAGTCCCTGGAACTTCCTGTTGTTCTTATTTTTGTTCATGCCCCGCTATATGGGGGCTTAGTCTTCGCTGTCACCCTCCAGCGGATAGAAAGCCCCGCCGGGGACCGCGCTGGAGACCGGACTGCAGACGGGCCCGAAGCTGCAGGATGCGACACCGAATATCCAGTCATCGCCGCGCAGGGGTGCGGTATAGCTTAATTCGCGCTCTGCCATCGGAGTTGGATTGTCGCCGACCGGAGTCTCGAACGAGAGGATTGCGGCTTCGCCCCAGCGCCAGTCGCTTTCATGCGTACGCCTTTTGACGATCTGATAATGGGTGGCCCCTTCAACGCCTTGCCACTCGATGATAGTGTCGGTACGCACTGCAGCATCGGCGGTGACCTGCGGCGGCATCGGCGCTCTCGCAAGCCGGTCCAACGCGCGGACATTGAGCACGCTGCTGCGGGCGAGGTAATCGAAGTCCAGCTCGTCCACCGTGTCACCGTAAGTGATGCCATCCTCGACGCGCAGGTCCTGATGCTGGTGTTCGTAATCTTCGACAGCCACGGTCACGCGGACTGCCGGGTAGCCGCGATCGAGGAAGGGGATCTGGTCCCCGCCCCGCCCCATGCGATCCGTGCGCCAGATCTGGCGGACCTGCATGCCGTCGGGGAAATCTTCGGCCACCGAGTTCAGCCAGCGGGAGAGATTGCGGCCGGGTGAATCGTTTTCACCACCGAAGCGGCGCTGGGCCGCCCGGAGTTGCGGCGTGGAATCGGCGCGTAGGCCTTCCGAAAAAACGCGTACGTGTTCTGCGTCACAGAAACCGTCCGATCCGCAGCTATTACCGATCATGTCATTGTTGAGCACGGCCTTCACGGTCATACCCTGTTCGGCGACCCAGTCAGCGAGGATGCCCGCCCCATAAAGGCCCTGCTCCTCGCCCGTCAGCAAAGCATAGATGATTGTGGAGGGATATTCGCGCTGCGACAGGATGCGCGCTGCCTCCAGCACCATGACGCTACCCGAGCCATCGTCATTGGCGCCGGGTGCATCGTCAGTCGCGTTCATCGCATCGGTGACGCGGCTGTCGTAATGGGCCTGCACGATGATGACTTCATCGGGGCGTTCTGTCCCGCGCTGGATGGCGACGGCGTTGCGGATGAGGGTTGGCTCCGGAATCCGGCGTCCGTCGGCCTCGACCACGCGCCCGACCGGCATTACGTCCAGACAGCCGCCGCAGCCCGCGCCAATCCGCCCGAATTCCGCAAGCGCCCAATTGACCGCAGCTCCAATGCCGCGCTCCGGATCGGTCTGCGAAGACAGCGTATGACGCGTGCCAAAGCCGACGATTGTATCCATGTCCGCCCGCAGCCGCTCTTCCGAAACTTCTATTCCCGGATCGTCTGCCATCTGCGCCTCATCACGATCATCACCATGATCATGATCGTGTGCGTTGAGCGGAGTTGCAGCAAAGAGGGCGAGCGGAGCGGCAGCGAAGGCCGCAGTCAGAATTGATCTACGCATGCGGCCAAGTCTGCGCGCAATCGCAGCGACATGCAAGCCGCCCTTCGATGGTATTTGCGCGCTTAAACCGCAGGCGGCCCACCATATTTGTTCGCGCCGGGCTCGGACTTCATCACGCCGAATACGATGATCACGATTAGCCCGATATAAGGGACCCAAGTGAGCGGTGCGGCCATCATCTCTGCCTGCAGAGCCTGCATTTCGTCCATGCGCGAGGGATCGGCGGAAATGACCATCAGCTCTTTTGCGCGGTCCACCATGGTGATCTCGCCATAGACGCCCGCCAATTGCGTGACGACCGGGATGGCCGCCCAATAGCCAGAATTGCCGCTGTCATGAAGACGGCGGACAAAGGAAGCGACAAGCAAAAGAACGACGGCGATTTCGGCGGCGACGCCAACCCAGATGGCGGTATCCATGGCGCCGGCCATGCTCGTCATCATTTCGGCCTGCATGGTCGCCTGATCGGCGCCGGATTGCGCCGCGTCCATGGCTGTGCCGACGCCGGCGGTAATCAGCGGAATACTCGCCAGCAGGCCGACCACGAACTGGGCGATGACGATGAAGAGCACATACCACCAGAAGGTGGAGCGCGCATCGCGCCCGCTGAAATTGGTCAAATTCGCGAGATTGTATTTAATGGCCTGAATCATGATGATCTCCCCGTCCTGGGCGAAGATTATCAATAGGCTCTGGCGACGTAAATCCGCTCTTTCGCAGGTTCCCCCGTAAAGATGCACGTGCCGCTGACCGGTTCTGCGCCGATCGCCACATTGCGGAAGGTGAGCTTGTGCGCCTTCAATTGCTCGACGACCTTTTCGAGTTCAGCGCCGGTCGGCTTGGACCATTCCACTTCGACCCAGCCGGGATAGCGGGAGCCACGGAAATGCTCCGCCAGCGCATCCATTTCGGTGATGCCGCGGGTGATATTCGCATCCCGCCGATCTTTCGCCGACCCGAACAGCGAGCTTTGGATATCCTCCAGCATCGCGGGGATCTGTTCCGCTGCTTCCTCGCGGCTGGGTGTCTGAAAAGCAGGCTTGCCGTTTTCGCTGTTCCACAAGCTATCGCGGCGCAGCAGGCTGACGACGCCATTATCCATATCGCGGCCGCCGACTTCGATGATGATCGGAGCGCCCTTGCGCACATAATCCCAACGCTTTGCGGCTGCCTTGCCCGGACGCGTATCGAGCAGGACGCGAAGCGGCTCGCCCAGAGTCGATTTCTTGGCCAGTGCAGCGCGCAATTGCTCGCAATAGTCGATCAGCTCTGCATCCTCTGGCTTGTCGCGGAGCATGGGAAGGATCACGACCTGATGCGGGGCAAGCTTGGGCGGAACGCGCAGGCCGTCGTCATCGCCATGGGTCATGATCAGCCCGCCGACCATGCGGGTGGACATGCCCCAGCTCACCGTGTGGCACAGCTGCTGGCCACCCTCTGCGTCCTGATATCGGATATCAGAGGCATCGGCGAAGCTGGTGCCGAGGTAGTGGCTGGTGCCCGCCTGCAGCGCCTTGCCATCCTGCATCATCGCTTCGATCGACCAGGTTTCCTTGGCGCCCGGGAAACGTTCGTTCTCCGGCTTTTCGCCTGCGATCACTGGCATGGCCACGTCTTCTTCGGCGAAGGCGCGATACATTTCGAGCGCGCGCATGGTTTCTTCGCGCGCTCCATCGGCGTTGGCGTGGGCGGTGTGGCCTTCCTGCCAAAGGAATTCGCTTGTGCGCAGGAACATGCGCGTGCGCATCTCCCACCGCACAACATTGGCCCACTGATTGAGCTTCAGCGGCAGATCGCGCCAGCTTTGTACCCAGCGGCTCATCGCATCGCCAATGATCGTTTCCGAAGTAGGCCTTACGACGAGCGGCTCTTCCAGTTTGGCTTCGGGATCGGGGACGAGACCGCCCTCCCCATCAGCAATCAGCCGGTGATGCGTGACGACCGCCATTTCCTTGGCAAAGCCTTCGACATGATCTGCCTCACGCTCAAAATTCTTGAGCGGAATGAAAATCGGGAAATAGGCGTTCTGGATACCAGCCGCCTTGATCCGGTCATCGAGCAGGCGCTGCATGCGCTCCCAGATGCCGTAGCCCCACGGCTTGATCACCATGCATCCGCGCACGCCGGATTCCTCGGCCATGTCGGCGGCAGAGATAACCTCTTGATACCACTGCGCAAAATCTTCTTCGCGTTTGATGTTAAGGGCGTGGCGGATATTGGACATGAAGCAGAGTGCCTCGTTCAGTAATTGCGAAACGTAAGTCGATTTGGACCCATTGCGGGCCTGTGTCGAGTGTCGTGTACGGGAGGGTAAGCGAAAGAGGTTTTATTCGCCGAGACTGTCCAGCTTGCGCTGCATCTCAGCCATTTGCGAGCGGAGCGCGTCGATCTCTTCGCGGCCCTTTGGCTCGCCGCTTGGTTTGGATGGTGCCGGCGCCTCGCTGCCCGCTGCCTGCGCGCCGGGCATAAAAGCCTTCGTCGCCGCTTCGAACATCGCCATGTTGGTTTCAGCCATCTTGGCAAAGGCATTTCCGCCCATGCTGCTTTTGAAGGCTTCTTGTAGCGATGCCTGATTGGTCTGGAAATTGGCCATGGCAGCTTCGAGATAGGACGGCATCATTGCCTGCATGGAATTACCATACATTCCAATCAATTGGCGAAGGAAGCTGACAGGCAGCATATGCTCCCCATTGGCCTCTTCCTCCATGATGATCTGGGTCAGGATCGAATGGGTAATATCGTTGCCCGACTTCGCATCCACGACCTGAAAATCCACGCCATCGCGCACCATTTCGGCAAGGTTATCCAGCGTGATGTAACTCGACGAACTGGTATTGTAGAGCCGCCTGTTGGCGTACTTTTTGATGATAACGCTTGCGTTATCGGACTTGTCCTTTTCAGCCATGAAAGGCCCACTCCTGCGAATTGTGCGACCCGTCCTCTTAGCACCCGCAACATACATTTTGCAATTGCGGCATAAACTTAGCCGGTGGTGCGGTCGAAACGGCCACCCAAAACGGTGAGCAATTCATACTGCGAGAGGTCGCTGCGAGCAGAAAGCGCAGGCAAATCAAATGGTATGGTGAGGAAGTCGCCTTCCGATGCATCGCTATTCGTCACATCCACGATGATCATATCCATCGACACTTTGCCCAGGATCGGCAGCGTGTCTCCGCCATGTTGCAGCGCTCCATCAGGGCCAAGAGCGCGCAGGAAGCCATCGGCATAGCCGATAGAGACGGTCGCGACGCGGACAGGTCTGTCGGCCGTCCACATGGCATTGTAGCCCACGCTGTCTCCCGGCGAGAGATCGCGGATCTGGATGATCGCAGCTTCGGGGAAAGCGACCTGCGCTATCTTGCCGTGCATCTCGCCAACGGGTGCGCCGCCATACAGTGCGATGCCGGGTCGGGTGAGGTCGAAATGATAGTCGGAGCCAAGCGAAATACCGGCGCTGTTGGCAAGACTGAGCCCGCGTGCGCTCACACCCTTCGCGCATTCACGAAAACGCTCGAGCTGCGCAGTATTGTGCGGGCTGTCCTCATCGGCGCAGGCGAGGTGTGACATGGCGATGTCGACGTCCAGCGCCTCTATAGCCGGATCGGAAGTCTGCGCCGGGGCAATGCCTAAACGATTAATGCCCGTGTCGATCATCAGATGACACGCGCCTCCGCCCACTTCGCTCCATAAAGCTGCCTGGCGCACCGAATTGATGACGGGCAAAACGCCCGTTTCTCGCGCAAATCGCGCTTCGTCGGGTGTCCTGACGCCATGCAGGACGCTGAGTGATGGGCCGTCGGCATGCTCGAGCGCGGCAGGCACTTCGCTCCAGTGCGCGAGGAAGAAATTGCGCGCCCCGGCCTCCTGCAAGACCGGCATCACCGCATCGACACCGAGACCGTAAGCATCCGCTTTTACGGCTGCTCCCGTCGCGGTCGACGCGGCAGAAAGGCTATCGAGATAGCGCCAATTGTCGGCAAGCGCCTCGCGGTCGAGCCGCAGGCGCAAGCTGGCGGGAGGGAGCTTTGCCGAGGTCACTCGCCGTCTTCGCTATCGCGCCAATTGCGCAGAGCAGGCGCATAGGTTTCCGGCAGATGACGATACAACTCGTTATAGCGCGCCGATGTGCGTTCCGGCATTTGCCAGTCGGGTAATGGCGCGTTTTCACCGCCATAGGCAGGCTGAAGCATCGTCCACGCCTCGTCCAGCGCCGGCAAGGAGCCATCGCCAAATTGCGCGTACCAGCCATCCGCATCTCCGATGCAGCGATACATGCGCCGCAGAATCCGTGTCGAGCGCGGCACGTTGGCTACATATTCGTCGCGCGGCTGTTCGGGTGCATTCTGCACGATGTCGATGAAGGGCTGCGCGGCCTCTTCCTTGTCCATGTTCCAGCGGTTGCACGCGATAATCCATGCAAATTCGCGGTCGGCCCCTCCCAGCGTATAGGTCTCAGGATCGTATCCTTGCCCGCGAAATGCGTCATAGGCCGGAACGATCACGCGGTATGAGGCGCGGTAATCGCCCGCCTCCGCGAGGAAAGCGGCGTAGTTTATCTCCGGGTTGAGGCGATAATCGCTGTCTTCAGGGAACTCTTCCAGGAACTCACCCATGATGCGCGCCGCCTCATCGACAGAGCCGAGCATCTGTGCGGTTGTTGCCTGATAGGATGCGACAAGCGCGCGTTCGAATTCGAGCCGCCGCAATCTGGATTCGCTGCCGCTATTGATACGCTCCGCCAACCGGTCGAAAATGACGCGGGCTTCTTCCGTGTAGCCGATGGCGCGCAGACTGCGGGCGCGGGCGATATCACGCGCGATGTCACTATCCATCGAAAGGCCAAGGCCGGGATCAGTCGCGTTTCGCGCAGCGACTTCCAGCTCAGCGCGCAAGAGGCCCAGATCTTCACCCCATTCGCCTTCCATCTGCTCCCATAACGGGGAGAACGGGCGGAAGGACAGCATCATAAGTGCGCTCGAGATGTTTTCGACCGGGCGCACCCGGGCGATCTGGTATCCATCAAGGCATTCGGCGATCAGATCGGGCTTGTTGTCGCTCGCCACGAAGACCGCGCGGTCCCCGCCATAGGCGACCATGCTGACCGCCTGGCGTCCATCCATGCAATACGCCTCGTAATCCTCGTACATGTAGGCTGGCGCTACCATCTGCCTTGGTGTTGGCGGAGCTATGGGGCGCGGAGGCGCAATCCTGGGCGGCGGCGCAGGGCTGGTGCGGATGGGCGGCGTAGCTGG
Source organism: Aurantiacibacter sp. MUD61 (assembly GCF_027912455.1). NCBI lineage: Bacteria > Pseudomonadati > Pseudomonadota > Alphaproteobacteria > Sphingomonadales > Erythrobacteraceae > Aurantiacibacter > Aurantiacibacter sp. MUD61. The sequence continues at coordinate 2,518,625 of NZ_CP115446.1, read as the reverse complement.
CGCATCGTCAGGCTCATCTTGAGCGGCGACCGTTTGCGCCATGCAAGCAGAAAGCAGAATTGCCGCTGAAAGAAGCAAACGCATATGGTTTAACTGTCCTCAAATTCGGTAGGTGGCCCGCCTTTGAGACCCCACCAAGCCACAATCACGCCGAACGCGACCACAGCCCAGGTATACCAGAGCCCGGCGTAGACATCGCCTGAGCGGGCGACGATAATTCCGGCGATCAGCGGCAGGAAACCGCCAAGATACCCGGCGCCGATGTGATATGGGATCGACATCGAGCTGTAGCGGATTTTCGCAGGAAACATCTCGGTCAGCAGCGCGGCAACCGAGCCATAGGTCAGCGCCGAGAGTACACCCAGAACGAGCAGCAGCCCGATGATGCCGAGAATGTTTGCAACTGGCGGTGTCTGGTATTCAAAATCGAAGCCGCGCTGGCCGAGTTCGGCGATGATTCCATCGCGCCGCGCATTGCCGCTTTCCAGCCATTCGGGCGCAATCGCTACAGGATCGCCAGACACGCTGAGACCAAGTTCGCCACCTTCCTCCACATTATAGCTCACGCCGCTTGCGGTAAGGGTTTCGAGGATCTTGCCGCAGTCGCTTTGCTCGCGATCGAACAGGTCGGCAAACGGGTCGGTGGTGCATGCGGTGCCGGTGACGACGACGGGATTGTCCTCGGACGCTTGCGCCAGCCCCGGATTGGCGAGCGAGCCCATGGTCCAGAAAATCGGGAACAGCAGTGCAAGTGCCGCCAGCGCGCCGATGATGATCGGCTTCTTACGTCCCACCCTGTCCGACCATTTTCCAACCACGATGTAGAACGCCATCGAGATGCTGCCGGCAATCAGCAGGATCCACTCCACCAGTCCGGGATCAAGCCGCATCGGACCGCGCAGAAACGAGAGGCTGGAGAAGAAGGCGGTGTACCAGATCGTGGTGAGCACCCCTGTTACGCCGAACAGGGCGATGAAAATGCGCCGTTTGTTGCCCGGATAGGTGAAGCTTTCAACGAAGGGGTTGCCGGCCGTCTCGCCAGCTTCCTTCATGGCGCGGAAGACCGGGCTTTCCGACAACATCAATCGCATCCACAGCGAGATGACGAGCAGCAGGATCGACAGCAGGAAGGGAATGCGCCATCCCCACTCGACAAAATCCGCTTCCGAAATGAGCGCGCGGCAGGCGAGCACGACGATAATCGACAGGACAAAGCCACCGACGACGCTTGCCTGAATGAAGCTCGTGTAGAAGCCACGCTTTTCCGGCGGTGCATGTTCCGCGACGTAAATCGCTGCGCCGCCATATTCGCCGCCCAGAGCAAGCCCCTGCAATACGCGCAGGCAGATGACGATGATCGGGGCAGCCACGCCAATGGTCGCTACCGTTGGGATCAAACCGACCCCCGCTGTCGCAACTCCCATAAGCGTCACCGTGACAAGGAAGGTGTATTTGCGCCCCAGCTTGTCGCCCAGGTAGCCGAACAGGATTGCGCCGATGGGTCGGAAGGCAAAGCCGACCGCAAAGGTCGACCATACCAGCAGCAGGCCCAGCGTATCATTGTCGACGTCGTAAAACGCGTCCTTCAAGATGTAGGCGAGCGTGCCGTAGATGAAGAAATCATACCATTCGAAGACAGTGCCAGCGGAACTGGCGGCAATGACGAGGCGAATTTCCTTCGCGCTCGGTTCGTGTTGTTCGATTGCGGCTGCGTCGGCCATGCGGACCCCCAAAACTGTTTGCCCGGTGGATTAGCTTGATGCGGGGGCACTGGAAAGAGCCGCAATGGCCGCCTTCCACGGCAAGAGCATGGCGTCGTGCCGGGCGGGGTAATCCCGCGCGGCTGCAATCAGCGAAAGGCTCGGCCATTCCGGCATCGCAACACCATCTTTCAGCCAACGCGTCAGGTCCGTGTGGGTGCGCTCGATATCGGCCAGGCCTCGACCTTGCGCATGCTGAGCAAAGAGTGAGGCAGCCGCTTGTCCCACCGCGCAGGCGCGCACCTTCAGGCCCACAGCCGAAATCGCGCCATCCGCGTCCGTTTCAGCGTCGAGCACAATTTCAGAGCCACAGGTGGCCGAACGCGCTTCGCCATGAAGGCTGGCGCCGGCGATCGGCGGATAATCGGCAAGCTGTACGGCGGCGGCCAGCATCGCAGGCGTATAGAGCTTTTCCGCGCTCACTCGGCCTCTTCTCCCTCACCCAGCAACCGTGCGCGCCGTTCGGCTACGATCTGGACCATTGCGCGAGAGCTCGAATCGACGAGCTGGTAAGTGCGCGCTTCCGAAATCCACAGCGGCCTGCCCTGCGCGCCCCAATAGCTGTCGAAGCCCAGCACGAAGAGAGAAAAACCGATGACGACGATCACGACACCTTTCACCGCTCCGAACCCGAAGCCCAGCACGCGGTCGATCGGGCCGAGCACCGAATTGCGCGAGCTGCGGCCTGCGACACGCGCAATCAGCTTCATCGCCGCATAGGGAATCAGCAGCAGCAGCGCGAAGGCGAAAATGCTCGCGGTGACAGGCGAACCCATAAAGTTGAGGATTGCGGCCGTCAGGTCGGTGTGCAGATAGCGGATGGCAAATACCGCGAGAAACCACGCCGCAAGCGAAAGCACTTCCTGCACGAAACCGCGCATGAAGCCGCCGATCGCGCCCACCCCCACAATGAGCAACACAATAATATCAAAACCCGTCATAGTGCCGCCGATTTAGGCTGATGCCATAACCCGGTCAACGAGTGAGCTGACGCCGCCAACATTCGTGTAGTTCAGTGTTTTGACGTCATGGCCTCCATCCAGCGGGCCACTGGCATGGGTAAAGCCAAGCTTCGCCGCCTCCCGAAGGCGTAAGGACGAGTGCGCGACCGGCCGCACTTCACCGGAAAGCGCAACTTCGCCGAGCCAGATTGTCGTGGCAGGCAGTGGCTTATCAGCCAGCGCAGAAACCAGAGCTGCGGCAACCGCGAGATCGGCTGCCGGATCGTTCAGGCGGTAGCCGCCCGCGACATTCAGATAGACCTCTGCCGTGGAAAAACTCAGCCCGCAGCGCGATTCGAGCACGGCAAGCAGCATGGCGAGCCTGCCATTGTCCCAGCCGACCACCGCGCGGCGCGGTGTCGCACCCGACTGCAACCTTACGATCAGTGCTTGTATCTCGACCAGCACCGGGCGCGTGCCTTCAATCGCGGGGAAAACGGCGCTGCCCGCAATCGGCTCTTCTCGGCCCGACAGGAATAGCGAGGACGGGTTGGACACTTCGGCCAGCCCCTGCCCTTCCATCGAGAACACGCCGATTTCATCGACTGCGCCGAAGCGGTTCTTGAGACTGCGCAAGATACGATATTGATGGCTTCGCTCACCCTCGAAGCTCATGACCGTGTCGACCATATGCTCCAGCACACGTGGCCCTGCGATGTTTCCGTCCTTGGTGACGTGGCCGACCAGCACGAGGCAGGTGCCCGTCTCCTTGGCGTAGCGGATCAACTCGAACGCGCTCGCGCGGACCTGGCTAACCGTTCCGGGGGCACCTTCGATCATGTCCGAATGCATCGTCTGGATGGAATCGACCACCAGCAGATCGGGCGTGCCGTTCTTGCCCAGCGAAGTCAGAATATCGCGAACCGAGGTGGCTGCCGCCAATTTGAGCGGAGCATCGGCAAGGCCAAGCCTCTTCGCGCGCATCCGCACCTGCCCCGTCGCCTCTTCACCGCTGACATAAACGACATCGCCGCCGGTCTTTGCGATCGCCGCCGCAGCCTGAAGCAAAAGTGTCGATTTCCCGATTCCCGGCTCACCGCCCATCAGGATGGCGCATCCGGGCACCAGTCCTCCGCCGAGCGCGCGGTCGAATTCGGCAAGGCCGGTCGTCCGGCGATCGAGCGGTTTGGTCGACGCATCCAGGCTTTCGAACTGGATCGAGCGCCCGCCGCTCGACAAATCATGCTTGGCAGCGAACTTCGTTTCCGGCGCATCTTCGACCAGAGTATTCCACTCGCTACAGTCGCCGCATTGGCCTTGCCAGCGCGGGGAAATGCTGCCGCATTCGGTACAGATGAAGCGTTTTTTGGGCTTTGCCATGGGATTCGTTTAAGCAGAACAGAAGTGGAACGCAAGAGGTGCGGCGCAGTGGCGGATAGCTTCGTCCAGCCCCTTTGAAATGCGTCTGGCTTCTGCCACAAAGCCTCCGATGCGGCAGAAGGAACTCAGGATCGCGCTGGTGTGCTATGGCGGGGTCAGTCTGGCCGTCTATATGCACGGCGTTACCAAGGAAATCTGGAAGCTTGCCCGCGCCAGCCGCGCGCATCATGCGGCGGGGAATGGTTCTTCTGGCGGGGTGGAGGGCGTCTACCAACGCCTGCTTGAACGGATCGAGGCCGATGAAGGGCTGCGCCTGCGCATGCTTGCCGACATCATCACCGGTGCGAGTGCTGGCGGGATCAATGCCGTGTTCCTGGCGCAGGCGATCCATTCCGGGCGCAGTCTGGAGCCGCTGACCGAGCTGTGGCTGGAGAATGCCGACGTCGAGAAGCTGGTGGCCGAGGAGGCGCGGCCGTGGTCCGATTTGGGTGCAAAGCCCTTCATGCGCCCGCTCGTCTGGTACCTCACCAATAGGCCCGGCAATGCGGTGAACGAAAGCGTCGCGAAAGAGACGCGCTCTGAAGTGCGGCGCAAACTCTCTTCGCTGGTGCGCGGCCGCTGGTTCGAACCGCCATTTTCAGGGCCTGGTTTTACGAAGCTTTTGCATGACGCGCTGAAGGCGATGAACGCTCTGCCAGCGGAAGAGCCGCTCCTGCCGCCCTATCACCCGCTGGATCTGCTGGTCACCGCAACGGACTATCGCGGTCGACGCGAATTGCTGCGCTTGAACAGCCCGCCGATGGTCGAGGAAAGCGAGCATCGCATGCCGATCAGCTTTCGCGCGCACACACCTTTTGCTGGCGGCGAGGATTTGGCGCAGCTTTACGAATTGACATTCGCGGCGCGCGCAACGGCGAGCTTTCCGGGCGCGTTTCCTCCGCTTGAAGTCGGTGAGATTGATCGTCTCGCTGGCGATGACTGGACCAATCGCGACGCCTTTCTGTCACGGATCATGCCTAGCCATGTAGAACAGGGCACGACGCACCATGCGGCGCTGATCGACGGGTCTGTGCTGGTAAACGCTCCCTTTTCAGGCGCAATGGCGGGTCTGGACAAGCGCCCTGCGCAACGGGAAGTCGACCGACGCTTCGTCTATATCGACCCGACCCCGCGCCGGAAGCTTGCAAAGCGGGATGAGACTGTGCGGCCCATCGGGTTTTTCGCGGCCATCGTTGGCTCGCTCAGCACTATCCCGCGTGAGCAGCCGATCAGGGACAATCTCGAAGAACTGGAGGCGCAATCGCGTGAGGCGCTTCGCTTGCAGAAAATGGTCGCAGCGCTACGCCCTGAAGTGGAGGCGGTGGTCGAGAAGCTGTTTGGCCGCACGCTTTTCTTCGACAAGCCCACACTGAAACGCCTCGCGAATTGGCGCGCGAAAGCGCAGCAGGCGGCAGCAGAGCGGGCGGATTACGCTTTCCACTCCTACGCGCAGGCGAAGCTCTCCGGCATTATCGATCGTATCGCGGATCTGGTGCACGATATCGCGCCGCAACCGGATCATCCGGACGCCGATGACATCGCAATCCGCCTGCGTCAGGCGATCGAGGCGCGCGGCCTCGCGAATCTGAACGGTCCCGGAAAAGGCGCAAGTCCGGAAGCGATCGCCTTCTTGCGCGATCACGATCTGGCATTCCGCGTGCGGCGCCTACGTTTGTTGGCAAGGCGACTATCCCGCGAATGGGACGCCGATCCCGATATCCCCGACGCTGATCTCGAGAGCGCGCGCGAGGAAGTCTACCGCGCGCTCGCCCTGTATTATGAACGGGAAGACCCGGACAGCCTTGGCGCGGACTTTGTCGAGATTGCCGACACGGCAATGAGCGATCCCGACCGGGTCCTGGATGAGTTGGCGCGCAGGCGATCATTGCGCGAAGTCGACATTCAGGCGGAGCAGATCCTGGCCGATGCCTTGGAGGCCATGCCCAAGGATTTGCGGCGCAAGGCTCTCCTTACCTATCTTGGTTTTCCGTTCTACGACGTCGCCACACTTCCTCTGCTACGCAATGAAGGGCTCAACGAATTCGATCCGGTGAAAGTCGATCGCATCAGTCCGGACGATGCTACAAGCCTCCGTGAAGGGGGGGCTGAGGCGACTTTGCGCGGGACAGAATTCTTCAATTTCGGCGCGTTTTTCAGCCGGTTTTATCGAGAGAACGATTATCTGTGGGGCCGCTTCCACGGCGCGGAGCGGATGATCGATCTCGTTTGCTCAACCGTGCCCGGGGGGTTCGACGCAACCGAATGCCTCGCCTTCAAGCGCGATGCCTTTCTGGCAATCTGCGATGAGGAGGAGGAGCGCGGGTTGGTCCGATCAGGACTGGTGCGAGCGATGCGCGAGGAAATTCTGGCCAAGTTGGGGTGATGTTCCCCCGATACGGCGAAGATTTACCCTCCGAACGCCTCTTTGATCTTTTCAAAGAAACCACGGCTTTGCGGGCATTCATCGCCGGTCTCGGTCTCGCGGAATTCGCATAGGATTTCCTTCTGACGAGCCGAAAGCTTGGTCGGTGTTTCGACCTGCACTTCCACGACGAGATCGCCCCGCCCCCTGCCCTGAAGCACCGGCATGCCTGCCCCGCGTTTGCGCAATTGCTTGCCCGACTGGATGCCTGACGGAATATCGATGGAGTGGGTCTCGCCATCGAGACCGGGAATATCGATCGTATCGCCGAGTGCAGCGCTGGTGAAGCTGATCGGAACGCGGGTGAAAAGTGCAGTGCCTTCGCGTTCGAAAACCGGATGCGGTTTTACATGCACGAAAATGTAGAGGTCGCCTGATGGCGCACCGCGCGGACCTGCTTCGCCCTTGCCGGAAAGGCGGATGCGGGTGCCATTGTCGACGCCGGGCGGAATATCGACATCGAGCGTCTGAAGTTTGTCGACCGTGCCTTCGCCCCGGCAGGGCTTGCACGGGCTTTCGAGCACTTCGCCAGCGCCGCTGCAATTGGGGCACGGGCGCTCGATAACGAAAAAGCCCTGTTTGGCGCGGACCTTTCCGGCGCCATGGCACAGCTCGCAGCGGCGGCGCGATGTGCCCGGCTCTGCGCCCGAGCCGGAGCAGGTGTCGCAGGTGCTGGAGACTTCGACTTCGATCTGGGTGTTCTTGCCGTCGAATGCCTCTTCAAGGCTGACCTGCATGTCGTAACGCAGATCCGCACCGCGGCGCGGGCGCGCACGGCCACCGGGGCCACCTGCACCGCCGCCAAAGGCACTGCCGAAAATCGTTTCGAAAATATCGCCCAGATCGTTGAAATCCTGGCCGCCCATTCCGCCGCCGCCCGGTCCGCCATTCTGGAAGGCGGCGTGGCCATAGCGATCATAGGCCGCGCGCTTCTGATCATCCTTCAGGATGTCATAGGCTGCGCTGATGGCCTTGAAATGCGCTTCGGCCTCGGCATCGCCCGGATTGCGATCCGGGTGATACTTCATGGCGAGCTTGCGATAGGCGGATTTGATCGTTGCGCCATCGGCACCTCGATCAACGCCCAACAGTTCGTAAAAATCGATTTCAGCGGCTGACATAGTCCCGTCCCCAAAGCGTTCCGCCACCGCTGCAGGATGCAACGGTGGCGGTCAGCTTTTCCATCGTCCGATTAGGACTTGTTCTCGTCATCCACTTCGGTGAACTCGGCTTCGACAACTTCCTCGTCCTCTGCGGGCTTGGACGTGTCGTCACCGGATGTAGCGGCATCTGCGGCGGCATCGGCACCTTCAGCCTGAGACTTCTCATAGATTGCCTGACCCATTTTCATGGCGGCATCCGTGAGCTTCTGGCTCTTTTCCTTCATCGCCTCGACATCGTCGCCTTCCAGCGCAGTCTTGGCTTCGGCAACAGCCGTTTCGACATCGCTCTTGATCGCGGCGTCAACCTTGTCGCCGTTTTCTTCGAGCTGCTTTTCGGTCGCATGGACGAGACTGTCGAGATTGTTGCGGACCTCGGCGCTTTCGCGGCGCTTCTTGTCTTCATCGGCAAACTTCTCGGCATCCTGCACCATCTGGTCGATGTCAGCATCGCTGAGACCGCCCGAGGCCTGAATGCGGATCTGCTGTTCCTTGCCCGTGCCCTTGTCCTTGGCGGACACGTTCACGATGCCATTGGCGTCGATATCGAAGGTGACCTCGATCTGCGGGACACCGCGCGGAGCAGCCGGAATGCCGACTAGGTCGAACTGGCCAAGCAGCTTGTTGTCCGCCGCCATTTCACGCTCACCCTGGAAAACGCGGATGGTCACGGCGTTCTGATTGTCTTCAGCCGTCGAATAGACCTGCGTTTTCTTTGTCGGGATCGTCGTGTTGCGATCGATCATGCGGGTGAACACACCGCCCAGCGTTTCGATACCCAGCGAAAGTGGGGTCACGTCGAGCAGCAGCACGTCCTTCACGTCGCCCTGGAGGACGCCGGCCTGGATGGCAGCACCCATGGCGACGACTTCATCAGGGTTCACGCCGGTGTGCGGCTTGGAACCGAAGAATTCTTCCACGACTTCGCGGACCTTGGGCATGCGGGTCATACCGCCGACCAGGATCACTTCGTCGATCTGGTCCTTGGAAACGCCAGCATCTTCGATAGCCTTCTTGCACGGATCGAGCGTGCGCTTCACCAGATCGCCTACCAGCTGCTCGAGCTTCGAGCGGGTGATGGTTTCGACAAGGTGCAGCGGCGTGGAGGTGCCGTCTTCCATGCGTGCCGTGATGAACGGCAGGTTCACTTCGGTCTGCTGGCTGCTGGAAAGCTCGATCTTGGCCTTTTCAGCAGCTTCCTTCAGACGCTGCAGCGCGAGCTTATCCTTGCGCAAATCCATGTTTTCCTTGGATTTGAACTGGTCTGCGAGATATTCGACAATCGCGTTGTCGAAGTCTTCACCGCCAAGGAAGGTATCGCCATTGGTCGACTTCACTTCGAACACGCCATCGCCGATTTCGAGGATGGAGACGTCGAAAGTACCGCCACCAAGGTCATAAACGGCGATCGTCTTGCCGTCTTCCTTGTCCATGCCATAGGCAAGTGCGGCAGCGGTCGGCTCGTTGATGATACGCTCGACTTCCAGACCTGCGATCTGGCCTGCGTCCTTAGTTGCCTGACGCTGCGCATCGTTGAAGTATGCCGGAACCGTGATCACGGCCTTGGAAACCGTTTCGCCAAGATAGCTCTCAGCGGTTTCCTTCATCTTCTGCAGGATGAAAGCCGAAATCTGGCTCGGCGAATATTCTTCGCCACCCGCCTTGACCCATGCGTCGCCATTCTTGCCCTTGACGATGTCATAGGGGACGATGTCCATATCCTTCTTGGTGGTAGGATCGTCGAAACGGCGGCCGATCAGGCGCTTGATTGCGAACAGCGTATTGTCCGGATTGGTGACGGCCTGACGCTTTGCAGGCTGGCCGATCAGGCGCTCACCATCCTTGGTGAATGCAACGATCGAAGGCGTGGTGCGCGCACCTTCCGAATTTTCGATAACTTTGGGCTTGCCGCCTTCCATTACGGAAACGCAGCTGTTGGTCGTACCGAGGTCGATACCGATAATCTTACTCATAATTCCCCATCTCTTTCATATTGGACGCTGCACGCTCGGCCTCCCGCCAGTCCGGCAAAGCCACTCGGCAGCTCTAAAAAGCTGTGTAACGAGGGCGGATATAGGTGCGCTTTTGCTTGGCACAAGGGACCTGAGGCCCTAGAAATTCGGCAAAGTTCAGGAGAGGATCATGATGAACCACAAACGTATATTGCCCGCCCTTACCGCCTCGCTCGCCGTGCTGAGCCTGGCTGCCTGCGGCGGCGAAACCGAAGAACCTGCGACCGAAGTGGCCGAGAGCGATTGCCCTCCCGGCGTCTCGGTGGCCGATGGCTGGCTGGCCATGCCTGCAGTGGCTGGAAATCCGGCTGCGGCCTATTTCACGATCAGCAATACTAACGAGGACGCAGTGACCATCCGGTCTGCCGAAATGATCGGTTCGGAAAGCGCCATGCTGCACGAAACCGCGGAATGGAGCATGGAAGAAGACATGCAGGAGCTTTTCACCCAGCGTGTCGAGCCGGGCGAAGATCTGGAATTTGCACCGGGCGGCAAGCACGTGATGATCATGGGCATGTCTGATGGACTAGAAGCCGGCAGTGAAAGCGAAATCACTCTCACCTTTGTGGGCGGTGACAAGTGCAGCTTCCCCGTTACGCTTTACGCGGCCGGCACCGATCCGCGTGAGGAAGAGGAAGAGGCTTGAGCATTGCGGGGGCGCAGGCCTGCCCTGTAGGCGGCGAGCGCCCCCTCACTCCGGGCGAGATTGATCTTGCCCGCAGCATGTTCGGCACGGCGATCGACTATTCCAAAGTCCTGATCCGCCGTCGCAAATGGGCTTTCTTCCAGCCCAAGCGGGTGACCATGGCTCCACGCGGCCACATTCATTTCCACCCGCTGGGCGATGTCTATTGCGATGATTTCGCAACTGCCCCGCTCTACCGGCAGGCGCTGTTTATTCATGAGATGACGCATGTCTGGCAGACACAGACGCGCGGCGACTGGTATCTCGTCACCCGCCGCATGCCTTGGGCGCGATACGATTACGCGCTGAAGCCCGGCTGGAAGCTGGAGCAATACGGCATCGAGCAGCAGGCGCGCATCGTCGAGCATGCTTTCCTTCTCAGGCGCGGTGCCAAGCTGCCCGGAGTGGCGAGCAAAGGCGCATATGATGCGCTGGTAAACTTCCCCGGCGCGACTGCTGCATGACCGATTTCGAATTCATCTTCGTACTCTACGCGCTTATCCTCGGGCTCTCGCTGGTCGAACTGCTGGGCGGGCTTGGACGCGCGCTCGAATATGAATTCGCCCGTGATGCCGAAGGTGACGATGCGGGCTTTCGCATCGGCTGGCTCACGCCCTTGATGGCCATCTTCGTGATGGTCGATCTGATGAGCTTCTGGATGTTCGCATGGACAGTCAGGCCGCTTGTCACAGTGTCCCCGCAAATGCTGTTGGGCGTAATGGCATTTGCGAGCGCATATTATCTTGCCGCGCGGCTCGTCTTTCCCGCCGATCCGGAGCGGTTTCGCGATCTCGACACGCACTACTTCCGCGTCTCGCGCACTATTTTTGGCATCCTGATAGCCCTTGTTTTCGTCCAATGGGCCTATCTCATCACGATTTCTGAAATCCGAGAGGTGCTTTTTTCCACCAGAAGTGCGTCTTTGACGATTTTCTTCGTTGCAATGATGGGCGCTGCAATGATTTTCAGAAACAGGCACATACAGGCGGTGCTGCTCGTCGCCCTGATTGGGCGATATCTGGTTCTCTACCTGATCATCTAGCCGCTCTCTTGAGAGCACCGGTTTCAATTGATACCAACTTGGTGTCCGGGCGGCCCAACCCGCGCCCGGCCCATGAGTCACAACAATGGAGCTTGAACACTACGGCATGTCGCGCGAGCGCGGCTATCTTTCGCATTACGAAATCGATCAGGTCACTCTTCCCTCGCAGCTCGCGAGCGTAGTCGAGGCCGCCGGAAACCTCTCCGGCCTGCTATCGACCGGCCGCGTACGACACTGGCTGGACCAGCTGGATGATCCGGGCCTGGAAGATTGGTCCAAGGAAGCCCCCGAAGAAGAAGTCCGCACCGCGATGGTGCACTACTCCTTCCTCGTGCAGGCCTATGTATGGGGCGAAGCCACCCCTCCCCCGCATCTTCCGGCCAATCTCGCCCGACCGATGGTCGCCATTGCGGATCGCCTGGGTCAAGCTCCGTTGCTCCCCTATTCCGCTTATGTACTCGACAATTGGGCGCGGCTCGACAAGTCGGGCCCGATTACGCTCGATAACATCTACATGTATCAGAACTTTGCCGGCGGCGATGACGAGAACTGGTTTGTCATGATCCATGTCGCCATCGAAGCCGAGGCGGGTGTCCTCCTCGACAACGCAGCGAGGCTGGTGACTGTCGCTAAACAAGGCGATGAAGCCGAAGCCGAGCGATTGCTTGTTGAAATGGATGAAGCGTGGGAGCGCATCTACACCCATTTCGCGCGGATGACCGAGCGCTGTGACCCGTATGTCTATTTCCATCGTGTGCGCCCTTATATCCATGGCTGGGCGAACAATCCCGCTTTGGAGAGTGGCGGTCTTATCTATGAGGGTGTCGAGAAGCTTGGCGAGAAACCGCAGGCCCTGCGTGGCCAGACCGGCTCGCAAAGCTCCATCGTTCCGGCAATGGATGCGCTGTTCCAGGTTGGCCATAGCGATGATCCGCTGAAGCACTTTCTCGACGAGCTTCACGCCTATCGTCCGGTCCAGCATCGCAAGTTTATCGAGGATCTGGCTGCGCAATCGACCTTGCGGGATTTTGTCGGCAAATCGGGCAAGCAAAGCCTGAAGGACGCCTTCAACGCGTGCCTCAACCAATCCGCCCGCTTCCGCACACGCCATCTCGAATATGCGGCGAGCTACATCAACAAGCAGGCTGGCAGCATTGTAGGGAACGATCCGGATGTGGGCACGGGCGGCACACCGTTCATGCGGTATCTGAAGAAGCACCGCGATGAAAATGCGGCGCAACTTGTAAGATAGGATCAAGGTGCTGGGCGGGCGTTTCTGGTCCGCCCATTCCCTTCAAGCTGGGACGGTAGTCACAGGCAATTGCTCTCAAACTCTCAGAGGCAATTCGCGCAAAATCTGGTTCATACGCGGCTAACCGATTTTTGGTTAACCCCCGGATTGCGTCAGCCGACATGATGGTTATGCTGGCGCGTAAGGGCGCATATATCGTTAGACTTATCTGATTGGGGGATATGATGATTTCTGCTTCAAAATCCGCACTTGCCTTTTCAACGGCGACAGCGCTGGCGCTTTCGCTTGGCGCCACTGCCGTACAGGCACAGGATGTGAGCGCTGATCCAACTTACGAGACGGTGCGGCTCAATGGTGGCTTTACGCCAGATCCGTACACTATCCCCATTATGTCCGGTGGCCAGACCAATGCCCGTGACCTGGGCAATGGGTGCCGCGGCTATATTGCGACGCGTCCGGATGTGCGGCTGCATTTCGAAGCAGGAACGTTGCCGCTGATCCTCTCGGCAACATCGGACTCGGACACGACGCTTGTCGTGAATGCGCCGAACGGAAGCTGGTATTGCGACGATGACTCCGGCGACGGGCTCGACCCGATGCTCCGCTTCGATCCGGCCATGTCGGGACGCTACGAAATCTGGGTCGGCAATTACGGCGAAGCGGCGAATTACGAAGCGCAAATCCACATCTCTGAACTGAGTTCGGGTGGTGGCTCCGGCACAACCACGCGGCCCATTACGCGACCGCAGTCCGGCGGTTCCGACGCGATTTACGAAACTGTCCGTCTGTCGGCGGGCTTCGCTCCCGATCCATACACTGTTCGCCTTTCCTCCGGCGGTAGCCGCGATGCATCGCAGATTGCATCGGGCTGCAGAGGCTATATCGCATCGTCTCCTGACGTGAACCTTGATTACACTTCGGGCACCTTCCCGCTCTACCTGTCGGTCGACTCGATGGCCGATACGACGCTCGTCATCCGCGCCCCCAACGGCAGCTATTACTGCGATGACGATAGCGGCGAAGGCCTGAACCCCAGCGTTCGTTTCGAAACTCCACTTTCTGGCCGCTACCAGATTTGGGTGGGCACCTACGGCAGCACCGACATGGAATCGGCAGAGCTGAATATTTCGGAGCTCTACTCCGAATAGGCGCAAGTCTCACCGATACAAAAAGGGCGGCCTCCAAAGGGAGAGCCGCCCTTTTTGCTTGCTAATATGATGGAATCAGTCCGGCTTCTTCGCCACCCCGACCATGCTTGGACGAAGCAGGCGGTCGCGGATCATGTATCCGGCCTGCATTTCCTGAACGATCGTGCCCGGCTCGGCGTCGTCGGTTGGTACTTCCAGCATCGCCTGATGCTGGTTGGGATCGAGCGGAAGGCCCATCGCCGCGATGCGGCTGATACCGTGATTGGCAAAGGCCTTGTCCAGCTCTCGCATGGTTGCTTCGATACCGGCTACCAGACCTTTGAACTTGTCGTCTTCGCGCAATTGCTTCGGCACGGCATCGATCGCGCGGCCGAGATTGTCAGCAACGCTGAGAATATCGCGCGCGAAACCGGTGGCGGCATAATTGCGCGCATCGGAAACTTCCTTCTCCGAACGGCGGCGCACATTTTGCGCTTCGGCCTTTGCGTAGAGCACATCCTGCTTGGCCGCCTCCAGATCGGCTTTCAGTGCAGCCAGCGCATCGGCAATGCTGCCCTCAGCTTCGTCATCATCAGCGTCGTCGTCATCCGACAGGAACTCTTCGGGCACGCCCTCCAGTTCCTTTTCGACCGCTTCGTCATGATGTTTGCCGTTCTTCGCGTTGTCGTTGTCTGTCATTGTGCCTTGCTAACCGATTCTCTTGCCCAGCGATCGGGCGGTGAAATCCACGATGGGAACGACGCGCGCATAATTCAACCGCGTAGGCCCGATGACACCCAGAACTCCCACCACTTTGCCGTCGCGATCGCGATAGGGTGAAGCGATGACGCTGGAACCGGAAAGGGCGAAAAGCCGGTTTTCCGATCCGATGAAGATTCGCGCGGACTGCGCTTCCCTCGCAGAATTGAGAAGTTCTGCGATAGACTGCTTGTTTTCGAGGTCATCTAGCAATTGCCGTACGCGGTCGAGATCGCCAAGCGCGCTCTCATCGAGCAAATTCGCCTGACCGCGAACAATCAGAACGGGCCGATTGGCGCTGTCTTCGCTCCACACCGCGATCCCCGCTTCGACGAGGCTGGCCGACGCTTCATCGAGCGCGCTTTTGCCGGAACGGATTTCCTGCTGCATCGCCGCTGCGGATTCTGCGAGTGTGCGACCGGCGAGATGCGCGGAGATATAGTTGCTTGCCTCTTCAAGACTGCTGGCAGAGACCGCCGAACCGATATCGAGCACGCGGTTTTCGACCTGGCCGTCCTCGCCCACCAGCACCGCAAGCGCGCGACGCGCATCGAGCGAAACGAGCCGCATTTGCGCCAGACGCGGTTCACGCTTGGGCACCATGACCATCCCGGCGGCCCCGGAGATGTCCGACAGAATAGAGCTGGTTTTCTCGAGCGCTTCCTCGATCGGCCCGGGCTGCGCCAACTGCTTCTCGATGGCAGCGCGCTCTTCGGCGCTGGGCTCGGCAACCTGCATGATGCCATCGACGAACATCCGCAGGCCATGCGTCGTTGGCATCCGCCCGGCGCTGGTATGCGGCGCGGCGAGGAGGCCAAGTTGCTCCAGCTCGCTCAGGACAGAGCGGATCGATGCGGGCGAAAGATTGACACCGTCATGCTGCGCCAGCGCTTTCGAGCCCACCGGCTGGCCGCTCGCCAGATAATCCTCCACGACGAGACGGAAAATATCGCGGGCACGGTCCGTAATTTCTGAGATTGGCGGGGAAGTCATGACACGGCCCTATCTAGTCGCTAGGGCTCGCTTCGCAAACTTTTGGAGATTCTCATGCGACCTTCCGGCCGCGCGCCTGATGAAATGCGCGCCATTACGATTGAAACCGGCTTTACCAAGCACGCCGAGGGTAGCTGCCTGATCAGCTTTGGCGATACGCGCGTCCTGTGCACGGCCAGTGTCGAAAAGAGCGTCCCGCCGTGGATGCGCAACAAGGGTACTGGCTGGGTGACCGGTGAGTACTCCATGCTTCCGCGCGCCACCCACACGCGTGGCTCGCGCGAAGCCGCACGTGGCAAGCAGAGCGGCCGGACGCAGGAAATCCAGCGCCTGATTGGCCGGAGCCTTCGTGCAGTGGTCGATCTGGAAAAGCTCGGTGAACGCCAGATCACTTTGGATTGTGATGTCATCCAGGCCGATGGGGGCACGCGTACAGCATCGATCTCCGGGGCATGGGTCGCCCTTCGCCTCGCAGTGAACAAGCTGCTCGCAGAAGGTGCGATCAAGGAAGACCCGATTACCGCCAAGATCGCCGCGATTTCCTGCGGCATCTATCAGGGCACGCCGGTTTCCGATCTCGACTATGCCGAGGATTCCAATGCTGATGCCGATGCCAATTTCGTGCTGATCGAAGGCGGCCAGATCGCTGAAGTGCAAGCCACGGCAGAAGGCGCGACATATGATGAGGAAGGTCTTCTGCGACTGCTCCGTCTCGCCCAGATGGGTTGCGACGAAATCTTCAAGGCACAGGATGAGGCAGTGAAATGAGCCGCAAGCTTGGAGGCGGAAAACTGGTGATTGCCACGCATAATGCGGGCAAGCTGAAGGAGATTTCCGCCCTCCTCGCGCCTTTTGGGCTGGAATGTATTTCCGCCGGATCGCTCGGGCTGCCGGAGCCACCGGAAACCGGCAAGACCTTCGTCGCCAATGCCCTCATCAAGGCACGTGCAGCGGCGGAGGCTGCGGGACTACCGGCGCTGGCCGATGATAGTGGTCTGTCGGTTGAAGCCCTCGATGGCCGTCCTGGTGTCTACACCGCCGATTGGGCCGAGCGGCAGTGGTTCGAAGGCGAGCCGGGCCGTGACTGGTACATGGCGATGGGCAAGGTCGAAGGGCTGCTTCAGGCAAAGGGTGCCGATACGCCGCGCGATGCGTGGTTTTCCTGCGTGCTTGCGCTCGCTTGGCCCGATGGCGAGCATGCGGTTTATGAAGGCCGCGTCGATGGCGATCTGACGTGGCCTCCGCGTGGGACGCTCGGCTTCGGCTATGATCCGGTTTTCGTGCCCAAGGGCCACGAGCAGACGTTTGCCGAGCTGGAGCCTGAGCAGAAGCACGCGATGAGCCACCGCGCCGACGCCTTTGCGAAACTGGTCGCGGACCAGTTCGGCAGCTAGTATCGCTGCCTGATGGCGCGCGCACTCTACATTCACTGGCCGTTTTGTGTCTCAAAGTGCCCCTATTGCGATTTCAACTCGCATGTCCGGGAGCAGGTCGATCACACCGTCTGGCGCGATGCGCTGCTGGCAGACATGCGGCATGAGGCCGCGCTTGCTGGCGGAGAAAAGCTGCGGTCGATCTTCTTCGGCGGTGGCACGCCTTCGCTGATGCCGCCTGCCCTTGTCGATGCGCTGCTATCAGAAGCGGAAAAGCTCTGGGGATATGAGGACGATATCGAGATTACGCTGGAGGCGAACCCGTCTTCGGTAGAGGCCGCGAATTTTGCCGACATTGCGGCTGCTGGCGTCAATCGCGTGTCGCTCGGTGTGCAGTCTCTTCGTGATGAATCGCTGCAATTCCTGGGGCGAATGCACAGCGCCGAGGAGGGGCTTGAAGCGCTCCAGACGGCACAGAAGGCCTTCGACCGCGTCAGCTTTGACCTGATTTATGCCCTTCCCGGCCACAATCATCACACATGGAACTACGAGCTCTGCAAGGCGCTCGATTTGGGAACCGGGCACCTCTCGGTTTACCAACTCACAATCGAACCCAATACGCGTTTTGCGACCATGGTACGGCGCGGTGAATTCACTCCGCTGGATGATGACGAGGCTGCCGACCTGTTCATCCTGACAGGCGAAGTCCTCAGCGATGCAGGCCTTCCGGCTTATGAGATCAGCAATCACGCGCGGCCGGGTGAAGAAAGCCAGCACAACCTCACCTATTGGCGCTACCAGGACTATGTCGGCATCGGGCCCGGCGCACATGGGCGGCGCGGCGGTTTTGCCACGACGCGCCACCGCAAGCCGGAGAATTTTCTGTCCGCCATATCGCGCAATGCCAGCGGGTTGCAGGAGGAGCGCGCGCTTGGTGTTCGTGAGCAGGCTTCCGAAGCTTTGCTGATGGGGCTGCGACTTGCCGAAGGTGTGGATCTTTCAGAGCTTTCGGCCCGGTTCGGTCTAAGCGTGGACGCTCTCGTCAATCAGGATGAGATCGCAAAATATCAGAAGCTCGAATACCTCAAGCGCGATGGTGAGCGGATCAGGGTGACGATGGACGGGATGATCGTCCTCGATGCGTTGCTCGCGCGGATCGTCGCGGACGATCTGGTAGCGGCATGAGCGACGCGCCGGACCTGATCGAGGAATGGCGCGCGCATCTTGCGGTCGCACAGCGTAAATCTCCGCATACGGTCCGCGCCTATGTCAGCGCAGCGGCGCGGCTGACCGGACGCTTGCAACTTAACGATTGGGACGGCGTCGCCACGCTCACCACGCGGGATTTGCGCGGTCAGTTGGCGAGCAGGAGAGCCGAAGGCCTCGGCAACGTTTCTGCTGCCCGCGAATTGTCGGCGCTCAAGAGCTTCGTCGCCTATGCACGCGAGCAGGTGGGTGCCGATCCCGGCACTGCCCCCCGCATTCGTGGCCCGCGTATCAAGAAGGGTCTGCCGCGTCCCGTAACTCCCGATGAAGCGACGGCAATGGTCGAAACCGTTGCCGATATGGCGGAGGATGGCTGGACGGGTTTTCGCGATGCCGCCGTGCTGCTGCTGATGTATGGTGCCGGATTGCGG
The DNA here is from genome assembly GCF_027912455.1 of Aurantiacibacter sp. MUD61. Lineage (NCBI taxonomy): Bacteria > Pseudomonadati > Pseudomonadota > Alphaproteobacteria > Sphingomonadales > Erythrobacteraceae > Aurantiacibacter > Aurantiacibacter sp. MUD61. The sequence goes on along the minus strand of NZ_CP115446.1, from coordinate 2,500,043 downwards.
ATTGCCGAGGCTCTTTCGCTGCAGGGGAGCGATCTGCCGCTGGGTGAAACGCTGGTGGTCACCGGCAAGGGCAACAAGCAGCGCGTCGTGCCATTGCTCCCCATCGTGCGTGACGAGGTGGAGAAATACGCCCGCGAATGCCCGTTCGATCTAGTCGATAATGGACCGCTCTTTCGCGGCGTCAAAGGCGGTGCGCTGAGCCAGGGCATGGTGCAAAAGGCGATGGCGCGCGCCCGCAAAGGGCTCGGCCTCCCAGACACTGCGACGCCCCACGCCTTGCGGCATAGCTTCGCAACGCATCTCCTGGGATCGGGAGCTGACCTCAGGAGCCTTCAGGAATTGCTCGGCCACGCGAGCCTTGGCTCTACGCAAATCTATACGAAGGTCGACGCGGCCAAGATGCTCGATGCCTATCGCTCAGCCCATCCGCGCGAGAGCGATTAACTCTCGTCCCGCTCTGCTCGCGGAACCCAGGTCATCACGCGCCAGACATAGCCGACGATTGTCAGGACAATCAGGCCGATAATGATCCATCCCAGCACGTCCTGTGACTCGCGCAGCTGGCTTCCCAGCCACGCGCCGCCGCCGATCAGGGCCGCGTTCCAGATCAGCGATCCGGCGAAGGTAAAGCTGATAAATTTCCACTTGGGCATGTGGACCAGTCCCGCAGGGAGCGAGATGATCGTGCGGAGAAACGGGCTGAAGCGCAAAGCGAAGACAACCCAATGTCCGCGTTGGGCGAAGAACACCTGCGCTTTGGCGATGTGTTCCCAATCGACGGTCAGCCAGCGGCCCCATTTGTCGACGAAGGGCTCGAGCCGTTCGTAACCATATTTATCGCCCAACCAATACCAGAAGTAATTGCCAACGACTGTGCCGGTCGTGCCGATCAGCAAAAGTGGCCAGAATTCCATGTCTCCGCGATCGACCAGCAAACCGCCGATGCCCATGATGACTTCGCTGGGCACGGGTGGAATGACGTTTTCCAGCACCATCAGCAGGAAGATGCCGAAATAGCCGCTCCGGGCAATCAGATCGATGACGAGCTCGTGCATGGGTGACCAACGCGCAGGAAGCCGATCAGTTCTCCCTCACAACGATACGTATGGAACCGTCAGTTGACGCAGTACGTCTTTGTTCGACGACCCCACTTCTCACCCTTATTTCCAATTTGTCTTGCGCCGCCCAGTTCGGTTGCACGTCATCCACATTTTCAATCGAGGTGACGATCACATCGGCCGACGCCACGCTGCAATTCGTATCCCCGTCAGGCAGGACGCAAATAATCCGGCTGTCGTTTCCCACCAGATAATGATGATAGCTGTGCTGCCCGGTTGGTTGCGCGACCACGGCAAGGGGATCGACGCGATCACATCCAGACAACAAAAGGATGAATGTCAAAGAGCTGCAGAACGCCCTTTTCACGATGTCATCGTGGCGTGACGTGCTTCCAATGCGTCCCAGATCATCGCGGCGGTGTCGGTGTTATTGAATTTGTCGATGGCGACAATGCCGGTAGGAGAGGTTACGTTGATCTCGGTCAGCCACTCGCCGCCGATTACGTCGATGCCAACGAAAGTCAGACCGCGGCGCTTCAGGTCTGGCCCCATGGCATCGCAGATTTCCTGCTCGCGCGCGGTGAGTTCGGTCGCTTCGGCTGAGCCGCCCTGTGCGAGGTTGGAGCGAAACTCGCCCTCGCCCGGCTTGCGGTTGATCGCGCCCGCCACCACGCCGTCCACTAGCACGATCCGCTTGTCGCCTTTGGATACGCCGGGAAGGAATGGCTGCACCATGTGCGGTTCGGGCCATGTCTGGTTGAACACTTCGAACAGGGCCGAAATGTTGGTGCCATCGGCATCGATCTTGAAGATTGCCTTGCCGCCATTGCCGTGCAGCGGTTTGACCACCACAGCGCCATGCTTCTTCTGGAAATCGCGCACATCGTCGAGCACACGAGTGATCAGTGTCGGCGGCATGAAATGCGCGTAATCGAGCACGTACATTTTCTCGGGCGCGTTGATCACTTCGCGCGGATCATTGCTGACGAGCGTCTTGCCTTTGAGCCGATCAAGGAGCAGCGCAGCGCTGATATAGCCGAGGTGAAACGGTGGGTCCTGCCGCATCAGGATCACGTCGATATCCTCGGCCAGATCGAGCTTGGTGCGCTCGCCAGCGTCGAAGTGGTTTCCCTCCACCCGCTGAACGGTGACCGGCCGTGCCCAGGCGCAGACCTTGCCGTCCTCCCAGCTCAACGTCTTGACGTCATATTCCCACAGCGAATGGCCGCGCGCCTGCGCCGCAAGCATCAGCGCGAAGCTGGAATCCCCGGCGATATTGATGCTTTCGAGCGGGTCCATCTGGACGGCGACGCGTAATGACATGCGGGTTCCTCAGGGTTGCCAGGCGTTCACGATGTGGCGCGGCATGGAGCCGGGTGCAAGCAGGATTACATCGAGCCTGATGTCCTCACCCTCTGTCGCATAATTGTGAGCCACTGCTTCAACGGCGGCAGCCACGCGAGCAAGGCGGTATTCGTCGATCGCATGATCGAGATCGGCTTTCTTCGTGCGCCATTTGACCTCAACGAAGGCCACTATTCCGGCGCGTTTCGCGATGAGGTCGATCTCGCCCGCAGGAGTGCGCACGCGTTTGCCCAGAATGCGCCAGCCTTTGAGCTGCAACCATGCGGCTGCCCTGCCCTCGCCTTGGCGGCCGCGCTTTTCTGCCAGCTGGCGCTTCACTGGCCTTTCAACTCCATCGCGCGGGCGTAAAGCTCCTTGCGATCCTGCCCTGTGGCCTTGGCGACTTGCGCCACGGCTTTCGAGGCCTTCTCGGTCCGGAGTAAATCGCGCAGCATGGTGTCGACATCCCCCGCATCCATGCTCTGCTCAATGGGAGGACCAATCAGAAGGACGATTTCGCCCTTGGGCGGATGATCCGTATAATGCTGCGCCAATTCGGCAGCGCTGCCGGTGCGGCATTCCTCGTATAACTTGGTCAATTCGCGCGCGACGGCGACTTCGCGGTCTGGAAAAATGTCTGCAGTCGCGGACAGACTTTTGACAAGTCGAGGTGCTGTTTCGAAAAAGATCAGCGTCGTGCGGACGACTCCAAGCTCTTCGAGCACTTCGCGCCGTGCCTTCTCTTTTGGCGGCAGGAAACCTGCAAACATGAAACGATCATTGGGTAGTCCAGAGAGCGCCAATGCCGCCAATGGAGCATTAGCGCCGGGCAGCACCGTAATCGGCACCCCAGCCTCTTTCGCATCGTTCACAAGCCGATAGCCCGGATCGGAAACCAGCGGCATGCCTGCATCGCTCACCAGCGCCACCGCTCTGTCGCGCATGGACGCGACCAGCCTTGCGCGATCATTCGGCGCGGAGTGATCGTCATAGCGCCATAGCGGCTTGGAGATGCCCAGATGGCGGATCAGTTTTTGCGTCACCCGCGTGTCTTCACAGGCGATCCCGTCACATCTCGCCAGCGTCTCGCTTGCTCGCACAGTGATATCGCCGAGATTGCCAATCGGGGTGGCAACGATATAGAGGCCGGGTGAAAGAGGGTCGGTGGCTTCGGTCACGCGTGCATCCTTGGACCAGGTTCAATGGAGACAGCAAGCATGTTCGGTAAATTCAAGCGTCTGCTTACGATAGGAATGGGCGCAATGGCGCTTTCGGCCTGTACGGTTATCCCGGACGGCGATCGCGGCGTCATCGATAGCGCGCCCCCTGTCGCGGACTCTGCACCCGCCGCTGCGCCCAGTGCCGATGTGCTGCCGCAGGATCTGGAACGGCACCGTGTTGCCCTCCTCGTGCCGCTGAGCGGGAATAATGCCGCTGTTGGTCAGTCTATCGCCAATGCCACCACCATGGCCCTGCTCGATACCGGCGCAGAAAATCTGCGCATCACCACTTACGATACGGGCAGTGACGCTGGCGAAGCGGCGCGGCGCGCAATTGCTGATGGCAACCGGCTGATCCTCGGCCCGCTGGTGCGTGACAATGTCGGCAATGTGCTCCAGCCGGCCCGGGCAGCCGATGTGCCGCTCATCACCTTTTCCAACGACACCACCGTTGCGCGCAATGACGTGTTCGTGATGGGCCATGTGCCCGAGCAATCAATCGAGCGGACGATCAATTTCGCTTTCGACCAGGGCGCTCGCAATTTTGCTGCACTCGCGCCGCGCGGGGATTACGGCAATCGCACTCTGGCAGAGCTTGAGCGGATCGTGACCGAACGTGGTGGCAATGTCGTTGCAATCGAGCGTTATGATCGTTCCAATACCTCCATCCTCAGCGCGGCCGATCGACTGACCACGGCTGGCGGTTTCGACACCGTGTTGATTGCTGACAGTGCGCGCATGTCCGCCATGGCGGCGCCGCGTCTGAAAGATGCGGGCGATGATCTTCCGTCGCTTGTCGGCACCGAGCTGTGGAGCAATGAGAATGGCCTGACGCGCGTTCCCGAAATGCGCGGTGCATGGTTCTCTGCCGTGTCGAACGACCGCTACGACCGCTTCGCTGAGAGCTACGAAAGCCGCTTCGGTAGCGAGCCTTTCCGCATCGCGTCTCTGGGTTACGATGCCGTGCTGCTCACCTTGCGCCTGACGCGCGACTGGCGGCCGGGGCGTGACCTGCCCGATGGGCTGCTGACCGATAGCGAAGGCTTCCTCGGTCTCGATGGCCCGATCCGCTTTATGAGCAATGGCGTGGGTGAGCGCGCGTTCGAGGTCCGCCAGGTGGGCAATGGTGTCTTCACCGTCGTCGATGCCGCCCCTTCAGGCTTCTGAAAACAGCACTAGCGCCGGATAAGTCGATCATGCCCGCTTGAAGCGGAGGAATCCGTGCGCCTATAGCTGGCAGTATGAGCGACGATCTTTTTGACGGACCGGCCCCTTCTGGCGGCGATTACGATTCATCCTCGATTGAGGTGTTGGAGGGGCTTGAGCCCGTCCGCCGCCGCCCCGGCATGTATATCGGCGGGACGGATGATCGCGCGCTCCATCACCTCGCTGCAGAAGTTCTCGACAACGCGATGGATGAAGCGGTCGCGGGCCACGCTAATCGCATCGAGATGTATCTGGAAGAAGGCAACCGCCTGACCATCACAGATAACGGTCGCGGCATTCCGATTGACGAGCACCCGAAGTTTCCCGGCAAGTCGACGCTCGAAGTGATCCTGACGACGCTGCATTCCGGCGGCAAATTTTCCGGCAAGGCCTATGCGACCTCGGGCGGTCTGCACGGCGTGGGTGTGAGCGTGGTGAACGCGCTCTCCAGTCTCACGCGCGTGGAAGTGGCGCGGAACAAGGAAGTCTACGCGCAGGAGTTTTCCAAGGGCCAGCCGCAAGGCAAAATCGCCAAGGTCGGCGATACGCCCAATCGCCGCGGCACCAGCGTTACCTTCATTCCCGACACAGAGATTTTCGGGGATCGCGCCTTCAAGCCTGCGCGTCTGTTCAAATTGGCTCGTTCGAAGGCCTACTTGTTCGCTGGAGTAGAAATACGCTGGAAGTGCGCACCCTCTCTGGTGAGCGAGGAAGTTCCGGCGGAAGCGACCTTCCAGTTCCCCGGCGGCCTTGCCGATCACCTGAAGGAACAGGTGGGCAATCGCGAATGCGTAACCGCCGAGTTTTTCAGCGGCAGCCAGGACTTCCCCGAAAGCGACGGGACTTCACAGGGCCGTGTCGAATGGGCGATCGCATGGCCGCTATGGTCCGATGGATCGACCAGCTGGTATTGCAACACCGTGCCTACTCCCGATGGCGGCACGCATGAAGCGGGGCTGCGCGCCGCTCTCACGAAGGGCCTGCGCGCTTTTGGCGAGCTGACCGGCGTCAAGAAAGCGAGCAGCCTGACGGCCGATGATGTGATGACTGGCGCAGAGATCATGCTCAGCGTGTTCATCCGCGATCCGCAATTCCAGAGCCAGACGAAGGATCGCCTGACATCTCCCGAAGCCGCGCGCCTTGTCGAGAACGCGGTGCGCGATCACTTCGATCAATATCTCACCGACAATATGGAGCGCGGCAAGGCGCTGCTCGGTTCGGTGATGGAGCGCATGGAGGAGCGGCTCAAGCGCAAGCAAGAACGCGAGATCAAGCGCAAGACCGCGACCAATGCGAAGAAGCTGCGCCTGCCCGGCAAGCTCACCGATTGTTCGGGCGATGGCGAAGGCGAGACCGAGCTGTTTATCGTGGAGGGCGACTCCGCAGGCGGCTCTGCCAAACAGGCGCGCAACCGCAAGACGCAGGCGATCCTGCCGATCCGCGGCAAGATTCTCAATGTCGCGAGCGCCAGTGCGGACAAGATCCGCGCCAATAGCGAAATCGCCGATCTGGCGCTCGCTTTGGGATGCGGAATGCGCAAGGATTGCGATCCGGAGAACCTGCGTTACGACCGCATCGTCATCATGACCGATGCCGATGTCGACGGCGCACATATCGCCACCCTACTGATGACGTTTTTCTTCCAGGAAATGCCGGAGCTGGTGCGCCGCGGGCACCTCTACCTCGCCCAGCCCCCGCTCTACCGCCTCACCGCCGGCAAGGAGAGCCTATACGCCCGCGATGACGAGCACCGCGCAGAGATCGAGGCCAACGAATTCAAGGGCAAGAAGGTAGAAGTCAGCCGATTCAAGGGCCTTGGCGAAATGAACCCCGGCCAGCTGCGCGAAACGACGATGGACCCGGCCACGCGCAGCCTGATCCGCATCACCCTGCCCGAACAGCACGAGCAGCGCTTTGCGGTGAAAGAACTGGTCGACCAGCTGATGGGGCGCAATCCCGAACACCGCTTCAACTTCATCCAGAACCGCGCTGGCGAAGTGGATCGCGAGATGATCGACGCGTGAGGTCTGAAGGGGCCCGACAAACAGGACAAACCCGCTTCGCCGCCGTTCGCGCGCGGCTTGAGTCGTTTGAACCCTCTTCCAGTCCCGCGAGTTGGCTTTACGAGTTCCTGCTGTTCGGGTTCAAACAGGCATGGGCATGTCTGTTCGGCGGTCTGATGCTCGCGCTGCTAATGGCGACGCATCTCTTTTACCCGGACGACGCCGCGCTGCATCGGTATGATTTTCTGACCCTAGCGGCGCTCGGCATTCAGGTTGCCATGCTCGTGTTTCGGCTTGAGACCTGGGACGAGGCCAAGGTCATCCTGGCCTTTCACGTGGTCGGTACGGTCATGGAAATCTTCAAGACTGCTGTGGGATCTTGGGTCTATCCCGAAGAGGCATTTCTGCGGATCGGCGGTGTGCCGCTGTTCTCCGGCTTCATGTATGCAGCCGTTGGCAGCTACATTGCGCGGGTCTGGCGAATTTTCGATCTTCGCTACACGCATTATCCCAGCAGATGGCTGATCTGGCTTACGGCCATCGCGATCTACGTGAACTTCTTCGCCCACCATTACCTGCCGGACATGCGCTATTTTCTTTTCGGGGCGATCATTGTTTTGTTCTGGCGGACGCGTGTCTATTTCACCCCGTGGAAAGAGCTGCGCTGGATGCCGCTGCTGGTGGGATGGCTGCTGGTCGCGCTATTCATCTGGTTTGCGGAGAATATCGCGACTTTTGCCAATGCCTGGGCCTACCCTGATCAGGAGGATGGCTGGCAGATGGTGTCGCTGGCCAAACTCGGCTCGTGGTATCTGCTGATGTATATTTCTTTCGTTCTGGTTGCCGTAGTCGCGAAGCCACAGAAGCCGGACACGTAAGTCTAGCGAACTTCGCGGCGGCTAATCGCGATGTGCAGCAATTCGATCTGCTCGCAACTCGGGCCGTGGCCCGCGCTGCGTAAGGCTAAGGCTTGGTCGCACCGAGATAGAGCCAGTCGCCCTTGCCGATCGCTTGACCCAGGACAGCGACAGGGGCGAAAAGCGCAGCATAGGCCAGCATCTTGGGGCTTTGCTTCCAGCTTTTCGGCGTGCCGAAATTGTAGCTGAGATCGATTGATGTGTGCCGCGCGCCCTCGATCGTGAAGCCAGCCTTCTCTACCATCGCGGCGAGCGTTTTCTGCGAGAACTGGAACAGGTGATGTGGCGGCTCGGGATGCGGCCAGTAATCGAGCGTCTTGGCGAGAGGATAGGACGCGCGCGGAAATAGCCCGTCGATATCCGGTGTAGAAAGCAGCAGTAGGCCACCGGCTTTCAACAGTCGGTGCAGTGCTTCCAGCTCACCCAGCGGATCGGGCAGGTGCTCGATAACGTCGAACAGCGTAATCACGTCAAAGCTCGCGTCAGCAAACTCCGCACCGCGCCAATCGCCCTGATGGATGGACAGGCCGAAATGCTTGCGGGCAAATTCAGCTGTTTCGGGCGAGATTTCGGCCCCGGTGGAGACCATCCCCGCAGAGCGCGCCTCGTCGAGGAAAATACCGGAGGAACAGCCGATATCGAGCACCGACAAGCCGTCCGGATCCGTTCGGAATTGGCGAAGCATCTGCATGTGCTGGCGCGCGGTTCGGCGTTGGCGTCGATATTCGTCTGAGCCGGAATCCAGCAACTGATCGTGATAGTTGGACTTGGCGGTGTAGATCGCGGTGATACCCTCCGCATCGGGCGGATTGGCGATATAGGCGAGCCCGCAGTTTGTGCAGCAGACAAGGCGATAGTCCTTCTTGGTGAACAGATTTTCGCACGCTGCCGATCCGCACATATTGCAGGCGACATCGGCATTTCCTGCCGTCGTGTGGATGGGCTCCTGTTCCATGAAGAATGCGATTAGCAGGTATTGGGCAATAACGGGTTAACCGACGCGCGGCGCCGCAAGCTTTCGTTTTCCCTGCCTTTTTGATATGACGGAGGGGCAAGGAGAGACGTTATGAAAGCACAAATTGCGATTGCGGCGATCATTACCGGTGCGCCGTTCTTGATTGCAAATCAGGATATTCCCGAAATGTCGTCGGATACAGAGACCGATAACGCCATCGTGTTTACCGACCCTTCACATGTCTCCTCCGACAACCAGAATTGTCGCGACACGATCCGTCTTGCCCGTGAAGAGAGGGATTTGCCGCTGCTGCAGCGCGAGCCGGCAAGTCCAGAGCGGCCGATCCTTTTTCTCGCACTCGATCATAACATCGATGGCTGTGGTGTCTTGCTGACGAATGGTGGGGATATCCGCCCGCTGCCGGAGGTCGATGAGTCAGCCTCGCTTCTGCACCGCGCTCAATAAAGCAGCAAGTCGGCGATTTCCTCGCGCCATTGCGCTTCATCGCGCGATGCCAGTTCGTCGAGATCGGCGGGGCTAGCCGCGCTGTCATCGACCCATTCGCGCAACGCCGGTCCGCCATTGATCACATCGATGGCGAGGACGTTGTCGGTATATTCGTATTTGAAATCCGTGCCGCGCCAGATCGGGAAGTCCGGGTATAGCGACCGGATCGCCTTGAAAGCGAGCGCTTGCAGGCGCCAGGGCCGGAACGCGTCGTGATCGTAATGCGAACCCTCGGCGTGGATCATCAAAGCGTTGCACAATTCGCCTTGGTGTTTGTGGAAGGTCGGCTCGAAGAAGCATTCGCGCAAAGCGCAACCGTCGAGCCAGCCGGGCGCCATCCTCTGCATTTCAGCATGCACGGCTTTTGCATCGACATCCGGCGCGCCAAACAGCACTTCCAGCGGCCGGGTGGTGCCCCGCCCTTCGCTGAGCGTAGCGCCTTCGAGCATCACCGTGCCGGCATAGGCGCGTGCCATATTCACATTGGCGGCATTGGGACTGGGATTGATCCAGATCCGGCTATCCGGCCAACCATGCCCCGGCCCTTCGGGCAGCCAGTGATGCATGGTGACGACCTTGTAATCCACATCGAGGCCGAAGTGGCGGATGAACCAGAGGCCCATCTCGCCCAGTGTGAGGCCGTGGCGCATCGGCATTGGCGCGGCCCCAACAAAGCTTTCCTGGCCAGGCAAAAGAAGCGTGCCTTCCACCGGGCGGCCCGCGGGATTGGGTCGGTCGAGCACCCACACACTTTTGCCATTCTTTGCCGCCTCTTCGAGCAAATAAAGCAGCGTGGTAACGAAGGTGTAGATGCGACATCCCAGGTCCTGTAGATCGAACAGGAAAACATCGGCGCTCGACATCATCTGCCCGGTCGGTCGACGGACCTCGCCGTAGAGGCTGAACACGGGAATACCGTAAGTCGGATCGGTCTCATCCGCCGTCTCGACCATATTATCCTGCTTGTCGCCTTTCAGCCCGTGCTGCGGTCCGAAAGCGCTCGTCACATTGATCCCCGTGGCTATCAGCGCATCGAGGCTGTGCGTTAGGTCAGCCGTGACCGATGCCGGGTGCGCGACAAGCGCGACGCGCTTGCCCTTTAGCGGTTCTTGCAGTTCTGGCTCGGCGAGGAGCCGGTCAATTCCGAATTTCATGCAGCGCGGGTTCGCGCAAGACAGGCCGCAAAGCAAGCGGGATCGTGAAAATCGGGCTCAGCCTTGGGATGATTGAGCGCCCAATAGCTTTTCACGCCGCCTTCTTCCTCGAGCACTGCCGCAAGGCCTATCGCGCAGGGCGCCTCCGGCATTTGCGAGCGGGGAAGCGAGGCATCGAAGATCGCCATCGACTGGCCGGTGCGCATGGTGCAATCGGGCTCACGCGCGAACTCGCGCTGGCTCATGCCCTCGCGGTAATCGGCGAAGTCATAGGCGGCCCAGCGCTCGGATGGCGACAGATTGAACTCCGAATAACCCGGCGTTCCGTCCTTCGGCATCATGAAAAGCTCAAAACAGGTCGTCTGCCACAGGTTGTCCGCCCGGCCCTTCCCGGCAAAGGACGGAATGACCAGCTTGTCCGGCCCGTCGATACGCCAGCGCACGCGCATCCACGCGTCTGTCAGTGAAAGCACCCGCGCCTCGACGCGGCGAATGGCAAGTGGTGGGTGTGAGGCATGATAAGCCAGTTCATGCGTTTGCAAGCAGAGTTCCCCGTGCTACGCGCCCCCGGTCCAACAATATATAAAGCGCCACATCCCCCGATATGACGACTTACAATTCCGATTTGCTGCAATTGCTCAACGAGCGCGGTCATGTCCACCAGGTGACTGACGCTGCGGGATTAGATGCACTCGCCGCGCGACAAACCGTGACGGGATACGTGGGTTTCGACCCCACAGCCCCTTCCCTGCACATCGGTAACCTTGCCTCGATCATGCTGCTGCGCCGGGTCCAGCAGGCCGGGCATCGCCCGATCGTGATCATGGGCGGTGGCACGGCCAAGGTCGGCGATCCAAGCGGCAAGGACGAAACGCGTCAGATGCTGACGGAGGAAGTGCTGTCTGCCAACATCGCCTCGATCAAGAGCAGTTTTGAAAAGATGCTGCGCTTCGATGACAGCGAGACCGGCGCGCTTCTCATCAACAATGACGATTGGCTGAGCGAGCTGGGCTATATCGAGTTGCTGCGCGATGTCGGATCGCATTTCACCATCAATCGCATGCTCACCTTCGATTCGGTAAAGCTGCGGCTCGATCGCGAACAGCCGCTGACCTTCCTCGAATTCAACTACATGATCATGCAGGCGTATGACTTCATGAAGCTTTCGCGCGATTACGGCTGCCAGTTGCAGCTGGGCGGAAGCGACCAGTGGGGCAATATCGTCAACGGTATCGAACTGACGCGCCGCATGGATGGCAAGGAAGTGTTCGGTGTGACGGCGCCGCTGATCACCCGTGCTGACGGACAGAAGATGGGCAAGTCGGTCTCTGGCGCAATCTGGCTTAACGAGGATCAGCTGCCCGCCTACGATTTCTGGCAGTACTGGCGAAACACGGACGACCGCGATGTCGGTCGCTTCCTTAAGCTGTTTACCGATTTGCCACTCGACGAAATCGCGCGACTGGAAGCGCTCGAAGGCAATGAGATCAACACCGCAAAAGCCATCCTTGCCGATGAAGTTACAAAGCTCGTTCGCGGTGAAGAGGCGGCACAATCGGCGCGCGCCACGGCGGAGCAGACCTTTGCTGGCGGCGGCATGGGCGAAGACCTCCCCACACTCGATATTCCTGCCGAGGGGATGCGCGTGGGGGCAGTATTAACCGCGCTTGGCTTCACTGCATCGAACGGCGAAGCCAAGCGCAAGATCGCCGAAGGTGCTGTAAAGATTGACGGAGAGACTGTCTCCGATCCCGGTTTCCTGATCTCGATAGCCGATGGTGACGAAGCGCGCCTCAGCTTGGGCAAAAAAAAGCACGCTGCACTTCGTAAGGGGTGATTTTACAAAAAATCCACCATTTGCTGGCAGACGGTTCTTCTGACGTAACAAACAGGAAGGGCTGCAGCTTATGGCTGGTGGTGCACAATTGTCAGTCACCGATATGCGGCGCGCATCGCGGCATCCGGTAGACTATTCGGTTATCGCCGAACATCTGCTCCACGGCGACGTGAAGCTGCACGTTTCGAATATCTCCGCTCATGGCTTCATGATCGACGAGATCGTGAACATCGCGCGCGGTGATCGCCTGATCATCCGCCTTCCTGCTGTTGGCCGCATCGAGGCCTATTGCATCTGGATCACCGATGACCGTGCGGGCTTCCAGTTCGAGCGGATCATCCGCCTCGATGATTTCCAGGCGATGATTCAGGAAATGCAGCCGAATCCGGCCCTGCGTCGACGCGGATAGGCTTTACTCCTCTAAATCGAAGCTAGCTTGGCAAGCGCCGCGCGCGCTGCCATTGCGCTGTGCGTGAGCGAACCGACCCACCCATTCCACATCGTCAATTTCCGCGCATATGTGATTTCGCGTTTCGCGAAGATGCTGGCGCAATATGCGATGCTGCTGATTATCGGGTGGCAGACATATAATCTCGCGCGCGATGGCGGGATGAGCGTGGGCGAGGCATCGGGACAGCTGGCGCTGGTCGGCCTCCTGCAATTCCTTCCCCTTTTCATCCTGACGCCATTTACCGGGCTTGCCGCAGACCTGTTCGACAGGCGCAATCTCGCGCGGTTGACGCTCCTAGGCCAGATTGCCTGTGCCAGTGTACTTGCCGCCGCGACTTGGCAGGACGCGATGTCGCTCCCGCTGCTGTTCGGCGTTGCGATTGTCCTCGGCATCGTGCGCGCCTTTGCGGGCCCTGCTTATTCTGCGCTTGCACCCAACCTTGTTCCGCCGAAGCTCCTGCCGCAGGCGATCGCCCTTTCGTCCATTGCATGGCAAACGGGAAGCATCGTTGGCCCGGCGATGGGCGGATATCTCTACGTGGTAGCCCCCGCCCTGCCCTATGCGGTGGCCGCAGCCCTCTACGTCGTTGCGCTGATCGGCATCACCACGATCAAGGACCTTCCACCACGCAAAGCCCAGCCCAAGGAAGCGCCCATCAAGCAGATCCGAGACGGGCTTGCCTATGTGCGCGACAACAAGATGGTGCTGAGCACGATCACGCTGGATCTGTTCGCCGTGTTCCTTGCTGGAGCGACAGCGCTTTTCCCGGTGTTTGCGCGCGACATTCTACAGGTCGGCGCGACGGGCCTCAGTCAGTTGGCAATGGCCCCTGCCGTCGGTGCTGCGGCGACGGCTCTGCTGTTCAGTTTTCGACCGCTCAATCGCAATGTCGGCCCGCTTATGCTGATTTCGGTCGCTGTGTTCGGTCTGGCGACCGTCGGCTTTGCCTTCTCTCGCTCAATGGTGCTCAGCCTAGGCCTGCTGTTCGTCGTCGGCGCGGCGGACATGTTCAGCGTCTACATTCGCCAGTCGCTGATCCAGCTCCACACGCCAGATGAAAAGCGCGGGCGTGTCTCCGCCGTTTCCCAGCTCACCATCAGCGCTAGCAATGAATTCGGTGACTTCTTCTCAGGCAGCCTTGCGTTTCTGATTGGACCAGTCGCAGCGGTGGCGCTTGGCGGCGTCGGAGCGGTCGTCACCGTTGGCCTTTGGGCCGTGCTCTTCCCCGTTTTGCGCACAACTCGGACCTTCGAGCCGCCTGAAGAGTTGCAAGAACACGAAAACACCCAATCTCGTGGTCACGAGAAAACAGATACCAATCCCGGCACAGAAGGGACCTGACCCATGAAGTTCGACAGTATTCTGCATTCCATCGGCAACACGCCACACATCCGCCTTTCGCGCCTGTTTCCTGACCATGAGGTCTGGATCAAGAGCGAGCGGGCCAATCCCGGCGGATCGATCAAGGATCGTATTGCGCTGGCCATGGTCGAGGATGCCGAGAATTCGGGCGCACTGAAACCCGGCGGAACGATTATCGAGCCGACCAGCGGTAATACCGGGATCGGTCTGGCGATGGTTGCCGCTGTCAAAGGCTACAAGCTGATCCTCGTCATGCCCGAAAGCATGAGCCTGGAACGTCGCCGCCTGATGCTGGCCTATGGCGCCGAATTCGACCTGACGCCCAAGGAAAAAGGCATGAAGGGCGCGATTGAACGGGCGCAGGAACTGGTCGAGCAGACCGAAAATGCGTGGATGCCGCAGCAATTCGAGAACGACTCCAATCCGGCAATCCATGCCCGCACGACCGCGCAGGAAATCATCAACGACTTCAAGGACACACCGATCGACGTGATGATTACTGGCGTCGGCACCGGCGGACATCTCACCGGGTGCGCAGAGGAGATGAAGAAAGTCTGGCCAAACTGCCGCGCCTATGGCGTGGAGCCTGAGCTGTCTCCGGTAATTTCCGGCGGCCAGCCTGGCCCGCATCCCATTCAGGGCATTGGCGCGGGCTTTATTCCGGGCAATCTGCACACCCAGTCGATCGACGGTGCGATTGCTGTCGATGCAGAGCAGGCCAAGGAAATGGCACGCCGCTGCGCAGCTGAAGAAGGCATGCTTGTCGGCATCAGCTCTGGCGCAACCCTGGCCGCTATTGCGAAGAAGCTGCCGGAACTCGAAGCAGGCACCCGCGTGCTGGGCTTCAATTACGATACCGGCGAACGCTATCTCTCGGTACCGGACTTCCTGCCTTCTGAATAAGATCAGATGTCAGACGATTAACAAGAAGGGGGTGTGGCATGGCTGCCCCCCCTTTCTGTTGAGCCTCTGCCGTGCCCTTGCTCTCTCGCGGAATTCTGCAACAATCACAGTGTGGGTCGCGTGGTGAGAATCCGAGGGGGGATTTCGCATGGCATCCGGAAACGCCTTGCCCGACAGGCCGCTCGTCTATCAGTGGCTCAAAAAATATCGCTTCAAACTAAATGACTTTGCGGCGAAATTTTCGCTCATTCCCAATGATCCTGTGCTCAATGCCGAGCAATTCGACTGGACGCGAGAGGTAGCGGAGCACTGGGAAGATATCCGCGATGAAGCACTCCGGATTTATGAGCATCGCGACGCCGTCCCGCCGCTGAGGCGCATTTCACCGGATCATCGCCGCATTGCCACAGACGACGCCTGGCGCAGCTTCTTCCTCATCGGTTATGGTCATGAGGTCCCTGAAAACATGGCAAGGGCGCCGCGCACAACGCAGCTTGTGCGGCGCATTCCGAAACTGAATTCCGCGTTCTTCTCAATCCTTGCGCCGGGTGCGCATATCGTGCGGCATCACGGCGTTTCGAAAAGCTTCTTCACCGCCCATCTCGGTCTTATCGTCCCGCAGGATCGCGCGAATTGCGTCATGCAGGTCGATCGGGAGAACGTGCATTGGCGTGAAGGCGAATGGACAATCTTCGACGACACTTATGAGCATGAGGTGTGGAACCGCACCGATGAACCGCGCATCATCCTGCTCTGCCAGGTCGGCAGACCTCTACGCGCACCGGGGAGCTGGCTGGCGAAAGCCTTTGAATGGTATATCCGCCGCAGTCCGTTTGTCAGCGATGCGAAGAAAGAGCTGGGCCATTGGGAGAATGCGCTGCGCGACTCCGAAGCGAGTTCCAAAGCCTAATCGGTCACCGGTTTCAGCGTGTCGCCTTCGAGCTCGCGGTAGAAACAACTGCGCGCGCCGGTGTGGCAGGTCGGGCCTGCCGGGATCACTTTCAGCACAACCGCATCTTGATCGCAGTCGATCAGCATCTGCTCGACCCGGAGGACGTTCCCTGATGTCTCGCCCTTTTTCCAAAGCTTGCCCCGGCTGCGCGAATGGAAATGCGCCTCTCCACTTTCTCGCGTGGCTGTGAGCGCTTCTTCATCCATGAAGGCGACCATCAGCACCTCGCCGCTGCGGGAATCCTGCACGACTGCACTCATCAGGCCCGCCTGATCGAACTTTGGCATCAACTGCGTGCCGTGCTCGCGCTCATGATTATGGCTGGAAATGATAGTGGCCTTTCGCATCTGCAAAACCGGTTGCAATCAATATACCGGTTTGTTGCACGATAATCACAATTGTGTGCCGAAATCTATCGCGCTGTGAGTTCGTGGTTTGCTTTTGAACCTTTCAGTGAAATGAACGCGTCATCCGGCCGGACGAGCCGGCTTTCATTCCGGTCAAGGGATGGGAGGTTTCGGAACCGCGCAAGCGGGTCGAATCATGAGGGTTTGGAGCTGCCGCACTCACTGGGGGGTGGTGCGAGGTTCCAGCGATATCGTCACGCGAACGCCCGGGATTAACCTCCCGGGCGTTTTGCTTTTTGGCAGCCTTACCGGTCACAGCGCTTCATCCAGTACGCGCGAGAAGCAGGCGATTTTCACGCGCTTTGCCCCTGCTCGTTTCAGCACCGACACACAGGCATTTGTCGTTGCACCGCTGGTGAGCACATCATCGACTAGCAGCACATTCGCGCCTTTAAGCATGTCCTTCCGCTTCGGATGCGGAGCGATCGCCCCCTGCAGAGATCGTGCGCGCTCCCTCTTGCCAAGACCGCCAAGACTGGGTGTGGGTTTCGTGCGCACCAAGCCGTCGACCAGCAATTCGATGTTCTCGGCTTTCGCTATCTCGCGGGCAAGCAGAGCCGACTGATTGAAGCCGCGGCTCCACAATCGGAACCGGTGGAGCGGAACCGGGACTGCGAGCCACCTACCTTCGAGCCCCGCTAACCGTGCCCAAATCATGCCGGCGAGCATCGGCGCGAGAGCGATCTTGCGACCATGCTTGAAGCTCAGCACCAGCTTCCGCGAGGTATCGTTGTAGATCGTGCCCGCCGCGATGCCATCATGCTTTGGTGGGTTTTGCATGCAAGCGGCGCAAATCATGCCCTCATGCGTGTCGTCGCCAAGGGGGCGTTGGCAGGACGTGCAGCTTGGCTCTCTCGGAAGAGCGAGCGTTTCCCAGCAAGACAGGCAGAGGCCGCTCTGCTCGCCCAGACCGTCGCCGCACAGAGGGCAGCGCGGCGGGTAGACCAGGTCCACCAGCGGGGCGAAGGCCTCTGACATCGTTCGGGAAACCGACATTGGCCCTATGCTGCATCGCCTCGCCTCTGTAGGCAAGCGGCATGTCGACCGCGCCGCCACAGATCTTCAGTAAGCCCCGTAAACTCGCCCGCTCCAAGCGCGCAGAGACCATGCTGGAGCGCGGCGAGAGTGCACTGTTCCTGCTCGAACACATGGCGGAGGACATTCACGAACGGCTCACCTTCGTACGCTTCGAAGGCACCGATGTGCTGCTCGAAGGCTTTGGCAGCCATTTGCTCGAACAGGCGAACTGGGAGCGTTCGATGAGCTTTGCGCGCACCGGGTTGCAGGACTTCGACCAGCCGGTGGACCAGATGTCGGGCTCCTTCGATCTGGTCGCCAGCGTCAATAGCCTCGACACCGTCAACGATCTGCCCGGCGCGCTCATCCAGATGCGTGAGCTGCTGAAGCCCGGCGGGATGGCGGTTGCCTGCTTCATCGGCGGGATGAGCTTGCCGAAGCTGCGCCGCGCCATGCTGGCGGCTGAGCCGGATAAGCCCGCTGCGCGCATGCATCCGCTGATCGATCCGCGTTCGTGCCCGCAGCTGCTCTCGCGCGCCGGATGGTCCGATCCGGTGGTCGACAGCTACCAGCTCACTGTCCGCTATTCCGCCATGCGCACGCTGGTGCAGGACCTTCGCGGTATGGCGATGACAGGCGTCCTCGCTTCGACCCCGCCGCCGCTCACCCGAGCCGGTGCTGAGCGCGCAGCAGAGGCCTTTGCCGCCATGGCGGACGATGATGGCAAGGTGAGCGAGACGTTCGAGATCGTCACACTCACCGGGCGCAAATCAATGGCTGCGTTTTAGCGCCGCCTGCGCCGCTGCCAGCCTAGCGATGGGCACGCGGTAGGGCGAGGCGCTGACGTAATCGAGCCCGACTTCCTCGCAGAAACCGATGCTTTCGGGATCGCCGCCATGCTCACCGCAAATGCCGAGCTTGATGTCGCCGCGCGTTGAGAGGCCGCGCTCGACCGCGAGCTCTACCAGCTGCCCCACGCCGTCCACATCAAGGCTGACGAAGGGATCGCGGCTGTAGATGCCCTTGTCGACATACTCGCCGAGGAACCGCGATGCGTCATCGCGGCTCACGCCCAGCGCGGTCTGCGTGAGGTCGTTGGTGCCGAAGCTGAAGAAGCGCGCTTCCTCGGCAATCTCGCCCGCCATCAGCGCGGCCCGCGGCAGTTCGATCATGGTGCCGACAAGGTAGTCGAGCGTTGTGCCCTTTTCGGCGAACACCTCTTCGGCCACCCGGTCTACCAATGCGCGCAGGATCGCCAGCTCACGCTTGGTCGCAACGAGCGGGATCATCACTTCCGGCACGACGGGCTCCCCGCCCTCGCCCGTCACTTCACAGGCGGCTTCAAAGATGGCGCGCGCCTGCATTTCGTAGATCTCGGGGAAGGTGATGCCGAGGCGGCAGCCGCGATGACCGAGCATCGGGTTGAATTCGTGCAGCTCGCTCGCGCGGCGCTTTAGGTGATCGACGCCCACGCCAAGATCGTCGGACAGCGCTTCGAACTCTTCATCGCGCGTCGGCATGAACTCATGCAGCGGCGGATCAAGCAGGCGGATGGTGCATGGCAGGCCTGCCATGGTGCGGAAGATCTCGGCAAAGTCGCCGCGCTGCTCGGGCAGCAGCCGTTCCAATGCCGCACGGCGTCCGGCTTCGTTATCAGCCAAGATCATGGCGCGCACGGCGCTGATTCGGCCAGCATCGAAGAACATGTGCTCCGTGCGGCACAGGCCAATGCCTTCCGCGCCGAACCCGCGCGCAGTCTTGCAGTCGGCAGGTGTTTCGGCATTCGTGCGCACGTTCATGCGGCGGTGCTTGTCCGCCCATTCCATCAACACGCCGAAGTCACCGGCCAGCTCGGGCTCAATGGTCGGGACTTCGCCCGCCATGACTTCGCCGGACGCACCGTCCAGCGTGATGACATCGCCCTCGGCCAGCTCGCGGTCGCCGATGCGCAGGGTGCGCTCAGCCAGGTTGATCGAAACGCCCGAAGCGCCAGACACACAAGGCCGACCCATGCCGCGAGCGACCACGGCCGCGTGCGACGTCATGCCGCCGCGCGCGGTCAGGATGCCCTTCGCCGCATGCATGCCGTGAATGTCCTCGGGGCTGGTTTCGACGCGAACCAGAACCACCGCCTCTTCGCGCTTCGCCCATTCCTCTGCCGTATCCGCGTCGAGCACGATCTTGCCCGAGGCCGCGCCCGGGGAAGCAGGCAGCCCGCGCGTCAGCACATCGCGCCGCGCATCGGGATCGAGTGTCGGGTGCAGCAGCTGGTCGAGTGCCATCGGGTCGACGCGCAGGATGGCGGTTTCTTCGTCAATCAGGCCCTCACCCACCATGTCGACCGCCATCTTCAACGCAGCCTTGGCGGTACGCTTGCCCGAACGGGTCTGCAGCATCCACAGCTTGCCCTGCTGCACGGTGAACTCGATGTCCTGCATGTCCTTGTAATGGCTCTCGAGCAGGTCGAATACGCGGGCGAGCTCGCCGAAGGCATCGGGCATGGCCTCTTCCATGCTCGGCTTTTCGGCACCGGCGTTCTCACGCGCGGCCTTGGTCAGGTATTGCGGTGTGCGGATGCCGGCGACGACGTCCTCGCCCTGCGCATTCACCAGCCATTCGCCGTAATAGGCGCGCTCGCCGGTGGAGGGATCGCGGGTGAAGGCGACGCCGGTCGCGCTGCTATTGCCCATATTGCCGAACACCATGGCCTGCACATTGACGGCAGTGCCCCATTCGGCGGGAATGGAGTTCAGGCGGCGGTAGACCTTCGCGCGCTCGCTATCCCAGCTTTCGAAGACAGCGGCGATCGCGCCCCACAATTGCTCGTTCACATCCTGCGGGAACGGCTTGCCCTGCTCGCGCTCGACAATGGCCTTGAACTCGGTCACGAGGCCTTCCCAATCTTCTGCTTCCAGCTCCGTATCGCTGAAATAGCCACGGTCTTCCTTGGCGATCTCCAGCGCTTCCTCGAACAGGCCGTGATCGAGGCCGAGCACAACGTCCGAGTACATCTGGATGAAGCGGCGATAGCTGTCCCAGGCGAAGCGCTTGTCCCCGCTGGTCGCGGCAAGGCCCTGCACGGTTTCATCGTTGAGGCCCAGGTTGAGGACGGTGTCCATCATGCCCGGCATGGAAACCCGCGCGCCCGATCGGACCGAGACGAGCAGTGGATCGCCGGCATCGCCGAATCGCTTTCCGACCGTTTGTTCGACATGGGTCAGTGCCTCGGCAACATCGCTGCGCAGCTTGTCGCTGAAGTCCTCGCCTTCATTGAGGTAGCGCACCGATTCCTCGGTGGTGATGGTGAAACCGGGAGGGACCGGCAGGCCGATGCTCGCCATTTCGGCAAGGTTCGCGCCCTTGCCGCCGGTTACGGTCTTGTCCTTCTGCCTCTCGTCTTCGTGAGGTGCGTTGCCGCCGAATGTGTAGACCGTTTGCATTGATGACCTGTCCCTTTGGTGGAACACAGATCGGGTTTGTAAGCACGCGCCCGACCTGCTTCAAATTATTGTTGTCACGGCATTTTATGGCGAGAACCCATAGGAAATGCGTGGACTTTGCGAACTAGCTCTCGATCTTCGAGAAGTCGGCGACATTGTGCACTGCAGCACGAAAACGCGCAAGCAGTCCGAGGCGAGACTTTCGTTTGACCTCGTCCTCATCATTCACCGTCACCTCCTCGAAAAACGCATCGATCGGCGCGCGCAAGGAGGCGAGAGCAGACATGGCCGCGGCAAAGTCTTCCTTAGCAATGGCCATCTCGGCCTGCGGTTCCGCCGCATTGAGCGCATCGATCAGCGCCTTTTCGGCAGGCTCGGGCGTGTAGGAAAGTGTTTCGCCCTTCGCCTTGACCTGCTCGGCATAGACTTCGCGCAATTCGGGATTGTCGACATTCTCGAGGGGGTCTTCATCACCGGTGTGGACAGGTTCGCTGGACCAATCTTCTTTCTTGAGGATATTCGCGGCGCGCTTGTATCCGGCGAGAAGATTGGTGCCGTTGTCGGTTTCGACAAAGGCCTGGAGCGCATGCACACGGGCGAGCAGGCGAACGAGATCGTCCTCCCCGCCGAGCGCGAACACGGCATCGATCAGGTCGTGGCGAACGCCAGCTTCGCGCTGTTGGACCTTTAGGCGGTCGGCGAAGAAGTCGAGCAACGCGGTGGTGGATTCACCTGCGATGTTCACGATCTCCTGACCTTCTTCCTCAGGGGTTTTCTCGGAGGATTTGAGAGCGTGCACCATCGCATCGGAAGCAGCTTTTCTTCCCACGAAGGGTGCCAAGGCGGTGAATGCCTTCAATCCCTCCTTCGCGATGGATGTCTGAGTGCGCAAAAGTAGACCTCCACCAAGCTTGAAAAGCGGATTGCCCAATTTCACGCGCAGATTGTTTGACAGCAAAAGGGCAATAACGCCCATTGCGGCACGTCGAAGCGCGAATGGATCTTTCGATCCTGTTGGCCTCATGTCATGGCTGAAAAATGCGATGAGCGTATCCAGCTTATCAGCGAGCGATACCGCCACCGTCACCGGAGCGGTCGGTACATCATCGCCCTGCCCCACCGGCTTGTAGTGATCGCGGATCGCGTCGGCGACTTCGTCCGGCAGCCCCTCGGCGCGGGCGTAGTAGCCGCCCATCAGGCCCTGCAGCTCGGGGAATTCACCGACCATTTCGGTGACGAGATCGGCCTTGGCGAGGCGCGCGGCTTGCTCGGCGAGATCGGCCAGTTCCTCTTTCGTCACCCCCGCGAAGGCGGGGGTCCCGCTTTCTTCACCAGAAGCTGGATTCCCGCCTTCGCGGGAATGACGGGATTGGAGGTCTGGCGTGACAATCCCTTCTTCCACCAGCCAGCGGGCGAGCTTTGCAACGCGCTCCACCTTATCGGCAACCGTGCCGAGCTTTTCATGGAAGGTGATGCGCTTCAAACCCTCGGCATGCTCCTCCAGCGTCTTCTTCCGATCCACATCCCAGAAGAACCGCGCATCGCTCAGCCGGGCGGCGAGGACTTTCCGGTTGCCGTCGACCACCACTGCCGGGTCGGCGGCTTCGATATTGGCGGTGCAGATGAAGGCGTTGGCGAGTTTGCCGTCCTTGCTTTCACACACGAAGTATTTCTGGTTCACGCGCGCGGTGAGCTGGATTGTTTCGGGCGGCACTTCGAGGAAGTCATCCTCGAACCGTCCGAGCAGCGGCACCGGCCATTCGGTAAGGCCGGCGTTCTCGATGACGAGACCTTCATCCTCGACCAGCGTCAGGCCTGCTTCGGAACCGACTTGCTGCGCACCGTCGCGGATCAGCGTCGCGCGCTCTTCGTGATCGACGATCACATGCGCCGCGCGCAGTTTCATGGCGTAATCGTCTGCATTGCCGATGGTGATGTCGCCAGAATGATGGAAGCGGTGGCCCAGCGTCACTGCGCCCGAAGTCACACCGTGCACTTCGCATTCGACCACGTCGTCACCCAGCAGGGCCACGATGCCGGAGAGCGGGCGCACCCAGCGCAGGCTTTCGGTCGAAAGCGAGGCAGCGCCCCAACGCATCGACTTGGGCCAGGAGAAATCGCGGATGATCGCGGGGATCGCGGCGGCGAGTAGATCGCCCATGCTCTTGCCCGGGACATTCTTCACCGCAAAATAGGTCTCGCGGCCCTTTACGTCGCGCACTTCGAGATCGTCGCGCGTCACGCCGTTCTTGCGGCAGAAGCCGTCCACCGCCTGGTCGGGTGCGCCAACGGGCGGGCCTTTGGCCTCTTCGCTGACGGCTTCGGTCGCTTCCGGCAGGTCGCGCGCGATCAGAGCGAGGCGGCGCGGGGTGGACCAAACGGTAAGGTCACCCACGGAGACGCCAGCAGCATCCATCTCGCGGCGGAACAGCTTTTCCAATTCGCTGCGGGCCCCTGCCTGCATGCGGGCGGGAATTTCTTCGGAGCGGAGTTCGAGGAGGAAATCACTCATAGCGACCACTCCGGGAATTTCTCTTGCCACTGCGGTGTCATCACCTCGGCATATTTCTCGCAGCTGCCGCGCGCGAGGTCGCGGACGCGGGCCATGTAGCTGGCGCGCTCCTGCACGCTGATCACGCCGCGCGCCTGCAGCAGGTTGAACAAATGGCTGGCTTCCACCGCCTGCTCGTAAGCGGCGATGGGCACATCATTGTCGAGCGCGTTGCGGCACTCGGCCTCCGCCTTGTTGAACAGGTCGAACAGCGCATCGGTTTCGGCGACTTCGAAGTTCCACTTCGACATCTGCTTTTCGTTTTCGAGGAAGACTTCGCCGTAGCTGACACCCTGCCCGTTGAAATCAAGATCGTAGACGTTGTCGACGCCCTGGATATACATCGCGAGGCGTTCCAGCCCGTAGGTCAGCTCGCCCGCCACCGGCTTGCAGTCGAAACCGCCCATCTGCTGGAAATAGGTGAACTGGGTAACTTCCATCCCGTCGCACCAGACTTCCCAGCCGAGGCCCCATGCGCCGAGCGTCGGGCTTTCCCAATCGTCCTCCACGAAGCGTATATCGTGCTTGAGCGGATCCACGCCGATCACTTCGAGGCTCTTGAGATACAACTCCTGAATGTCCGGCGGGCTCGGCTTCAGGATCACCTGATACTGGTAATAATGCTGCAGGCGGTTGGGATTCTCGCCATAGCGGCCATCGGTCGGGCGGCGGCAGGGCTGCACGAAAGCGGCGTTCCACGGCTCCGGCCCCAGCGCGCGCAGCGTGGTCGCGGTGTGAAATGTGCCCGCGCCCATGCGCATGTCATAGGGCTGCAGGATGAGGCAGCCGTTGGCGCTCCAGAAATCGTGGAGCGCAAGGATCATATCCTGAAAGGATTTCTGCGGATTTCGAGCCGTGTTTTGGGTCATTTCGCAGGCGCAATGGCTCAACCCTCGCGCAGGGTCAATGCCGCCCGTGCGCGCGGCCATCGGAACTGCTTGACACTGCGGGCTTTTGGCCTCTCAAATAGGGCCCATGATCGGCAAAATCCTTCGCACCGCCTTCCTCGCTCCCCTCGCCTTCCTCGTCGCTCAGCCAACGGCGGCGCAAGTCGGAGCGAGCGACCAGGCGGAGGACTATCGCTTCAATCAGGATTATGCCCCCGATCCGGCGATCTGGGCGATCCGCGATGAAGACACGACGATTTACATGCTCGGCACGATCCACGCCCTGCCCCGCGGCTTTCGCTGGCGCAGCCCTCTGATCAACCAGGTTATCGAAGAGTCGGATGTGCTGGTCCTGGAAGACAGCGATTATGCGCGGAATTTGGACGCGCTCGATCTCGATACGAAGATGATGGGCCGCATGGATCGCCGCAGGCCCACATCGGCGCAGCTGACGCCGGAAGCTCGCCCGCACTGGCGCGAACTGATCAATCGCACCGTTCTGCCGTTTGAAGCAGTCGATACCATGCCGGTGATGCTGGCGTTGCTCACACTCGGCTCGACCGGTGAAGTGGATCAGCGCGGCGTTTCCTATTCCGAGTTCGGCGTGGAGCCGGCGCTAGAGCGCGAATTCCTGTCCCGCCGCCGTCCGATCGAGACGATCGAAGATTCGGGAGAGGTCATGTACAGCCTCCTTCGCCTCGACAATGCGGAAGTCATGGCCGATCTTTCGCGCATGCTGGTAGACTGGTCCGGCAAGGAAACGGGCTATTTCTACTCCGACGATTGGGAAGAGCGGTTCGGCGACGAATACTGGGCGGCCGAGCACGCCTGGGCTCGCGGCGAAGTGGCAGAAGAATTCAGCATCGGCATTGGCGATGGCCTGATCGGTCAATCGATCGACGCGATGCTGCTCGACCGGCGCAACACGGAATGGGCACGTTGGCTGGAAGAACGGCTCGAACAGCCGGGCACCACGCTCCTTGCCGTGGGAGCAGGGCATTTCGAAGGTAATGTGTCCGTCCTCGTGAAGCTCGACGAACGAGGCATTCCCTATGAGCGCGTGAATTGACGCTGCTTTGAGCGGCGCATCGCGCGCCCTCTTACATCTTCAACTTTCGACCATTTGGCTGCCTCGCGAGTCGCCAATCGAGTCGCGACTCGATTCGACTCGAAATGGCTTTTTGAGGGGATTCGGAGCCCATCTGGCGTGCAGTGATTCGCCGATCTCGCTCTTCCGAAGCTGCAAATTCCACATCCGCCACATTATCTAAGCAATTGATAAAAAACGAGATCATCCGCCGAAAGTCGTGCCTGCATTCCTTTTTGTCAGGTCATGTTGACATCGGAAAGAAGGCGCGACATAAAGTAAGGGCAACCTGACATGAAGGAAGGTTGACGAGACAAACTGACTAGACAACAGGACACAATATCATGCGCAAGACCCTCATCGCACTCGCCGCCGTAGCCACCGCAATCGCTGCTCCTGCAGCTGCACAGGATGCTTCGGACAACGTCACCATCTCCGTCGAAACCGGCGATCTGGACCTCACCACCGCAGCCGGTCAGGAAAGCCTGGAAAATCGCATCGAAAACGCCATCAACCGCGCCTGCCGCTCGGGTGGCCGTGACATGGACTCTCGCCGCGCCGAAGCTGCCTGCCGCAGCACGCTGAGCGAAGCCTTCGCCCCGCGCGTCGAACTCGCCATCACCGATGCACAGTCCGATCGCTATGCCGCTCTGGAAATCAGCCTGAAGGCATAATGCGACCCGCCATAGGGATGGCGCCGCCCCCCAGAAGGTTTCCCCCAGAACCTTTGGCGCCATCCCAGCGGCACGCTTTTTCAAACCGAATTTTTGCATACGGGACCCAGCCAGTGACCACCACGCCAGCCAAGCCACGAAAGAACCGCGCCCCTCTCAATCTTGCGATGGGCTTGCTTGGTTTTGTCGCCTTGATCGCCTTGACTGCTTTGACGCAGGTTGACGCGCCGAGTGGAGCTAACGCGCTGATCGCATTGGTTTTGATCGGATCGCTCGCTGTCATGTTTTTCACCCGCAATAGTGACGAGTATACGGCAGAACTTTGGCGATCGGGCGCGAACGCTGCTTTCATAGTAATCGCTGCATGGACCCTCCTCGGCCCTTTCGCCTTGGGAGTTATCGAGGGGTACAATGCTGCTCACGAGGGCCGAGAGCCCGGCGAGCCAGCATTCGACTGGCTTTACGCAGCGAGTAGCACGCTAGCCCTCTACGCCTTCTACCTCACCTTCCATTTCAAGCGTCTTACGGGAGCACTGTGATGTCATACACCCCTATGACTCACGATCCTGAAGCCGCCATGCGCGAACACCGTGAGCGTCTCTACTGGCTGACCCTTGCGACCGGTGTCGTGAACATCATCGCCCTCGCCATGCACCTTGCTGGAATGACCAGCGCATTCATTGGGCCTCTTATCGGAGGCATGTGCGGATCGCTGATCGTTGCTGGAATGAAAGGCAATACGGACGGCTATTATCAGTCCTTGGTATCTGAGGGACTGCGCTGGATGGCCGCCGCTCTGGGTGTTGGTCTCTTGGTCCTATGGGCAGATGCGGATTCTTCGCTGGTCGAGCGGTTTATCCCTCGCTTCGACATTCTCGCCAAGGATAGCCTGCTGCTCGCCCTGATCCTGAGCCTTTTCTTTCATGCCGGATACGCTTTCGCCTATCTGCGCGACCTTATTTTCGCCGGAGCGGAATAATGCCGTACGAACCCTATTCACCTACCCAGAAGCAGCGCGAGGGCCACTTTGTCCTCGTCTGGCTGGGCGCCTTTATCAGCGTGATGATGCTTATTCTCATGGCCCTGGGTGTGTCGGTAAAAGTTGAAGGTTTTCTGGCGCTTCTTGCCGGAACCTACATGATCACTTTCACGGTCTGGCATCGCTATGACGACTATTTCAAGGACTGCGCCATTCAGGGTGCACGGTGGACCGCAGTCGTCGTCGGCATCTGGCTCGTCATTCGGGCGCTTGTCAGCATTTTTGCCATGTCGCGTGATTTTGGTGCCATGGTTGCCGGGGGTGAAGTGGAGGACATTTCCGCCGCAACCCTCCTCCCCTTCATGGACAGCGCGATGCTGCTCGCCGCACTGTGCGCCCTCGCCTTCCACGCAGGATTCCTGTTCACCCAATTTCGAGGCCGGTCATGATCGAAGCTTCAGCAAGCAATGCCGATAAGATGCGGTACCGCGTTTACTATCGCCTGATGGATATCTGTCTGATCGGCTATGTCGTGGCGATTGTCCTCAACATTCTCGACCAGACGGTGCTGATCAATCTTGAGGATACGGGCAGGCTGGGAAGCTTCCTGATCCGCGTGGCCACCGGATTGCTGACCTATGTGCTGGGCGCATTCCTGGTGCTGGCGTGGTTCATGCGTGACGAATATGCAGAGCTTCTCTGGCGCCGGACTGCCTCGATGGTGGTCTATTTCGTGACCATTACGCCATTCGTCCTTTTCACGGCGGCCTGGCTGACGTTCGCCGCCCTGCAAGCGGAGCAACTCCCCGAATCCTGGGAATGGATGCTGGCGCGCCCGCCCATCGCAGGGGTTGTGACCTTCGGCTTCGGTCTGTTCATCTTCGCCTTTGTCAGCGTGTTTCAGTTCCTTCGCTGGAGGGACAGCCGATGAACGCTCACAACATCCTCTTCCGGGTCGCATCAATTCTAGGAGTTCGCCATGCTGGGTAATTCCAAACGCTCATTCGGACCCTTCCTTGGCCTCGACCTGGTGTTCATCGCCCTCGCGCTGGTCGCTAGCATGATGCTGTTCGAAACAAGTGCAGAAGGCGCAGACAGCATCGCTGCGGCTGCCAACCCTCTGCTCGCTGGCCTGGCTACCATTGCAGCCGTAGTGATCCTCACCGGCGTTGCCGTTCTGGGCACCAAGGCGGATCAGCGCATGAATGATGAATTCACTTACAAGGCGGTCGCCTTCGGCGCGCTTGTCGGTGTGATGGTGACTATCCTTTTTCACCTCGCTTTCGACATCTTGCCGATGGCAAGCTGGGGCCTGGGAGACTTGAGCAAGGACCGGATCGTCGCAGTGCTGATGGGAAGCTGGGCCACTGGCTACGCGATCTTCCGAGTTCGAGGGACAGCCTGATGCAGAACAAGCTGAAAGTCCTGCGCGCGATGCGTGACTGGAGCCAGGCGGAGCTGGCTGGGCATCTCGATGTCTCGCGCCAGGCTGTCAACGCGATCGAGACGGGCAAGCACGATCCGTCGCTCCCGCTCGCATTCCGTATCGCCCGCCTTTTTGAAATGCCCATCGAGGAGATTTTCGATGATGCCGAGGGCTAGCGTTGCCTTCCGAACAATCTGCAACCACACTTCCCCCAAAGGAGAGAATTATGTTCCGTAAAATACTGACTTCCGCCTCTGCGCTCGCTTTCGCCGTCGCGGCTCTGCCCATGGCAGCCAGCGCGCAGGATGCCGAAAACCCCACTCCGGCCATGTGGACGGTGAGTGATGAGGACACCACGATCTACCTGTTCGGAACGGTCCACATCCTGCCGGAGGGCACCGAATTCATGAACCCGACGATCACTGCTGCGCTCGAAAGTTCGGACCAGTTCGTGTCGGAAATCGATACCAGCGTCATTCCCGATTACGATCCTGCATCGGGCACACCACCTCCGCCTGAACTCGTCGAAATCGCACAGATGCAGGCGCAGATGGCGCAGCTGACCACTGGCGGCACCCTGCGTGACCTGATGAACGAGGAACAGCGCACCGCATATGAAACCACGATGCAGGAACTGGGCTTGCCGGTTGCCGCATTGGATGGCTTCGAGCCTTGGTTCGCTGCGATGACGCTGATGCAGGTCGCTTTTCAGCAGGCGGGCCTTGATCCGTCCAATGGCGTGGAGCGCCGGCTAGATCATCTTATCGAAGGCAAGGATCGTGCTGCTTTCGAGACTGTCGAACAGCAGATGACTTTCTTCGATACGCTGCCGCTCCAGTCGCAGCTCGCTTTCCTGACCGACGGGATGGAAGATATGGACGCGATGAATGAGATGTTTGAGGACATGGTCGGCGAATGGATCGAGGGTGACCCTATCGGCTTGGCAACCATGATCAACGAACCGATGGGTGAAGATCCGCACCTCTATTACAACCTGCTGACCCAGCGCAATTACGCCTGGGCGGAGTGGATTGACGAGCGCATGGACCAGCCGGGCACCGTGTTTATCGCGGTCGGTGCGGGCCACCTTGCGGGTGAATACAGCGTTCAGGATTTCCTGGAACAGCGCGGGATTGCAGCGGAACGCGTCCAATACTGATCCGCTTCTTTCTCGTAACGCTGGGGGCGCTGTGGCTGACAAGCTGCGGCGTCCTTGGCGATTCCGAACCGCAGCGGGAATGGCCTGAGCCCTCGCCTGCGCTATGGGAAGTGACCTCGCCCGAGGGCGAGCGCGGGTGGCTGTTCGGGACGGTTCATGCGCTGCCCGATGGCGTGGCGTGGTACACCGCGCCGCTCGACACCGCGCTGTCGGAACGCGGTGTCCTGATCCTCGAAATCGCCGATTACGGCCGTCATGGCGGAGCCGAGTGGTTTCGCTTGCTTGGCATGCGCGAGGGGCTCACGCCTCTGACCCAGCGCTTTCCCGAAGAAGAGCGGGCACAGGTCAGGGCCCTGCTCGACCGTGCGGATATGGACGAAGAGGATTTGCGCCAGAGCGAGACCTGGGTTGCAGCGATTACGCTGTCCAACGCCGTTCGCGAGGGAGATGCGGGCAATGGCGTGGACCGGACTTTGCGCGATCGCTCGGACACGGTCATCGGATTGGAGACGACACGCAGCCAATTGTCCATTTTCGACGAGCTGCCCGAGGAAGAACAGCAGGACCTTCTGCTTGCGGTCGCGGAAGCTGCGGAGGGCAATTCACGCGATGACGCTTTGCGCGCGTGGCTGACCGGAGACATGGTGACATTCGCGCAATCTGCCGAGCAGGGCATCACGAGCGATCCGGAACTGCGCGCTGCGCTTCACACGAACCGTAATCTCGCATGGCTTCCGGCGATCCGGGAGGCAATCGAGGCGGGCGATAAACCATTCGTCGCTGTCGGCGCGGCGCATATGCTTGGCGAAGACGGCCTCCCTGCTCTGCTTGAGGCAGAGGGCTACACCGTCACCCGCATCCAGTAGTTGCATTTCCCCCTATTGCTGCTAAACGCGCGCCTCCCCTGCCATGGTCATCCCTGGAGGCGTGGTTGAAGGGGTATTACATATGCATATCGAAAGGCACGTATTATGAGCGACGCTCTTAAACTGTCGGCCGAGCTGCGCGAACGGGCTGGCAAGGGAGCCTCCCGTGCACTGCGTCGCGAAGGCCGCGTCCCCGCTGTGATCTACGGCGGCAAGGAAGAACCCACCACGATCCACGTGGAAGAAAAGGCACTGGTCCAACTGCTTGGCACCGGCCACTTCATGAACTCCCTCGTGATGATCGATGTCGACGGTGGCACCCACCGCACGATTCCGAAGGATGTGGCGCTGCACCCTGTGAGCGACCGTCCGGAACATGTCGACTTCCTGCGCCTTGCCAAGGACGCGAAGATCGTCGTCAACATCCCTGTCGTCTTCACCAACGAAGAAGAAAGCCCCGGCCTCAAGAAGGGCGGCGTGCTCAACGTTGTTCGTCACGAACTGGAACTGGCCTGCGAAGCAGACAAGATCCCGGGCGAAATCGAAATCGACGTTACCGGCCTCGAAGTTGGCGATTCGATCCACATCAGCGCAGTTTCGCTGCCTGCTGGTGCCGAGAACAATATCGACCGTGACTTCACCATCGCAACCGTCGTCGCACCGTCCGCTCTCAAGCGTTCGGAAGGTGAAGGCGAAGGCGAAGACCAGACCGGCGAAGACATGGAGCCCGGCGAAACCGCCGCGACCGAACAGGGTCCGGATGCGGATGCCGCCGAGGAACAGGAAGAGAAGAGCGAGTAATCACTCTCTTTCGTTTCGAGAAACAAGCAGCGCCGGCCTCGCAAGGGGCCGGCGTTTGCATTTGTAGGTACCGCGGCTAGAGGAACGCCATGCAGCTTTGGGTTGGCCTAGGAAATCCCGGACCGAAATACGCCATGCACCGGCACAACGTCGGCTTCATGGCGTGCGACGTCATGGCGGACATGCACGATTTCGGCCCGGTGCAGAAGAAATTCCAGGGCTGGATGCAGGAAGGCCGGATCGGCGGCGAGCGGATCATGCTCTTAAAACCAGCCACGTTCATGAATGAAAGCGGCCGCAGCGTCGGCGAGGCAATGCGCTTCTTCAAGCTGGAACTGGACGCGATCACCGTCTTCCATGATGAGCTCGATCTCGCGCCGTTCAAAGTGAAGGTGAAAGTCGGCGGTGGGCACGCGGGCCACAACGGCCTGCGCTCCATCGACCAGCATTGCGGCGCAGACTTTCGCCGCGTTCGCCTTGGCATCGGCCATCCCGGGCACAAGGACCGCGTACATGGCTATGTGCTCGGCAATTACGCCAAAGCGGAAATGGACGGGCTGACCGACATGCTGGCAGCTGTGAGCGCGGAAGCAGACTGGCTGGCGAAAGGCGACAACGCCCGTTTCATGAGCGATGTCGCGCTACGGATGCAGGACTAGCGTCAGCCGCGTCCTGCGCGCTCGGCGAGTTCGCGATCAATGTCGGATGCATCGGGACCGCGCAGGATTGGACTGATCACATTCGCGGCCTGGGCATTCTCGCCCAGTTCTAACAGGATTCGCGCGTACACCCGCGCATAGGCAGCATTGTCAGGGAAACGGCGGTTGAGCGGCGCCATAAGTGCGCGCGCCTGTTCGTATTGCCCCAAAGCCAGCAGTGATTGGGCATAGAGGCCGCGCGCGTCATCATGCTCCTGCACGGCGGTCTCGTATTGCTGCAACAGATCGCGCGCGGCTGTCCAATTGCCTTCGAACGCTTTCAGACTGGCGTCGAGATAAATGAACTCGATATCCTCAGGATAGGCTTGTCTGCCACGGTTGATTAGCGGCGCGAAAACATCCACACGGCCGAGCTTGTCGAGCTCTCGGATCGCGCCCAGCAATGCCGGGCGATCATTGGGCGTGCGTTCGAGAATCGCGAGATAGGCGCGCGAGGCGAAATCAGACCGTCCGTCGAGCTCCGCAAGGCGAGCGGACACGAACAACGTCTCGATCGCGTCAGGTGCCAATTGCTGCGCCTGCCCGACGGCGAAGCGAGCCGCATCGGCATCTCCGCGATTGAGATGGAAGGTCGCTGCGGCCGTAAACAGCTTGCGCTTGTCCCCCTCCGACTCACGCCCGGCAAGGAAATGCGCGGCAGCCTCTTCATCATTGCCGACCATCGCGGCGGCTAGCGCTCGCAGTCGCCAGCTCTCGGCACTCTCAAGCCCGTCGAGCAGCGCGAACGCCTCTTCGGCCTGCCCCCCTTGCAGCATCGCTTCCGCGCGGATCAGGGTAAGATGATCGCCTTGCGCGCCAGCCTCTTCAAGACGATCGAGCGTCAAGAGCGCATCGCCGCCCTGCCCCATGGCCAGCTGGATTTGCGCCAGCAGGGTGAGGGCCTCAATATCGCGCGCATCGTCCTGGAGCGCGGCCAGCACGTGCTCTTGCGCAGCGAAATAGTCCTGTTGCGCCAACGCCTCGCGCGCGTCCTCCAGCGGTTGGCTGGCCAAGAGCGAACAGCCCGCAAGAGGCAGCACCAAAAAGGCAGCTAAGGCGCGCAATGATTTCATGCGCATTCCCTTAGAGGAGAACGGCAAAGAAACCGTGAAACGTCGAAATTCTTGACACATTAACCTTCTAGCGAGGGGTGTTAACCATAGGAATTGCGCAATTCAGCGGATGGCACGGCTTTTGCTTCAGATGTGTGAACTATAGTTTTTGAGGACGAGAGACGATGAAAAAGCTTGCAACGGGCCTTGCCGCAATAGCGGCTCTGGCGATGGCTGCTCCTGCCTATGCCGAGCCCATCAGCCTGAGTTCGGGCGATGTCGGCAACAGCTTTTTCATCGATTTCGACGGCTTCTCTGGCGATAGCAGCAGCACTATCAATGGTTTGACGGCGACACTTATCCTGACGCTCGATAGCGTGACTGGCGACACGTATAATTTCTCGTACGAGATGCTGAACACCACCGGCTCAGGCCTGACGTCGAACATTTCCAGCTTCGCATTCAATGTCGATCCCGACATCGTCGGTGCGGATGTTGATGGCGCATATCAGTTTGCATTCGTCACCGATGGGCGCGGCAGCGATCCAAGCCTGCCGAACCAGATCGGCGCCGTAGACGTGTGCTTCAAGGCCGCCAACAGCGGATCCTGCTCGAATGGCGGCGGCGTGTCCGAAGGCTCGACGGGTACCGGATCGCTCTCGCTGTTCTTCGATCCGGACGCCGCGCAAATTACGCTCGACGACTTCTTCGTGCGCTATCAGGGCATCACCGGTGCCGGAAGCATCGGTTCGGCAACCGGTGGTCAAACCTCGACAAGCGGTACGACAACCAGCGGCACGCCGGTGCCTGCGCCGGGCATGCTCGGACTGCTGGCTATCGCGCTGTTCTCGCTCGGCTTGATGCGCCGTCGCCGGGATATTGAGCCCGTTCAGCCCGCCCGGCCCGCATTCGCCTGATTAGCGAAGACAATTAGACCAAAAAGGGCGCCGCATTTCGATGCAGCGCCCTTTTTTCGTTCAGGGTGTCTGAGCGCAGCCTAACCGCCTCGCGCTTCGGACAAATGACGGTTGATCGTCGGATTGTCGGGATCGAGCTGGGCCGCGCGTTCGAGCAGGAGCAACCCGCGTGACCTGTCTTCGCCGCTTTCGACAAGCAGCCACCCCAAGGTGTCCATGATCGATGGATGTTCGGGCGCGAGTTCATGCGCCATTTCACCGAGCCTGATCGCCTCAGCCGTATCGCCCGTCCGCCCCCGCGCGAAAGCGAGATTGTTCAGGACGAGCGCGTTTCTGTCACCCGTCCAGCGGCGCAGTTCTTCATAGGCATCGATGGCCGCGCGCCAGTTCTCTCGCTGCAAAGCACTGTCACCCTGGGCGAGCAGCAAGCCCAAACGCTCGCTTGGCGGGGCAGCGGCCAGAGCGTCATCGATGCCAGCCGATCGACCGCTCGCACGCGCCGATGCGGCGAATATCGCCAGGTCTTGCGACGTGCCGAGAGCGCTGGCTGCGAGAGGTCGAATGGTGGCGAAGGCAGCTGCGGGTTCATTGGTTTCCAACTGGGCGCGGGCAAGAAGGCGGCGCGCCTCTGGATCGCCCGGCGCGGAACGCAGTAGCGAGGTCAAGCGCGGCATGGCCTGCTCGGGCAAGTCGAGTTCGAGCAGCGCGCGCGCGTATAGCAGTTGTTGCTGCGCCTGATCGCGCCCTTCAACAGGTTGCAGGATGGCGCGCACGTCTTCCCAATCGCCATCTTCGGCGGCCAGGCGCGCTTGTAGATAGATGACATCGGGATCACCCGGCAGGCGATCGGCCAGATCGGCAATCAGCGGACGGGCCTCTTCAAGCCGCCCTAGATCACCCAACACGCCGATACGGCCGAGAATCGCGAGTCGGTTTTCAGGCCACTCCTCGGCGGCAGTGGTGTAAAATCCCAGCGCCCGGTTCATGTCGCCTCTCGCCATGACGATGCGGGCATTTGCTAGGAGCGGATCGAGCCCATTTTCATTCGCTTCCAGCGCCTGTGTCGCCAAGCGGTGTGCAGCCTCTGCATCGCCAGCCTGCAACATGAAAATTGCATAATCGGCCAGCAGGCGCGAACGATCACCGGACATCGTCAGTCCAGCCTCGAATGCGGATTGCGCCTCCCGCCCTTCGCCAAGACCGATGTGTGAAAGTGCAATGATACGAGCGCCCTCAGCGGAAGCGAGAGCTTCCGCCGACCCGATCGCCGCTTCGAAATTACCCCGCAGCAATTGCGCCTCCGCCAGCATCTGGTCGTAATCGGCCGGACGCGCGCTCAGCTCATCGAGGCGTTGCAAGGAGGAGTAGGCGCCTTCACCATCGCCGGCTTGCAGCTGTGTACGCGCGAGCAATTGGAGCGCCGCAACATTATTCGCGTCCTCTTGCAACACGCTGGCAAGATCCAGACGGGCCTCGTTAAAGCGGTTTTCGGCAAACGCTTCCTCGGCGCGGTCGAGCCGCTCCTCCGGAGACAAGCCGCACGCGGCCAGGGAGAGTGCGGCAAGGCAGGCAATTGCTGGTCGGCTGATGATTTTCATGGCCCCGGCCCTACGCCAAACCGGTTGAGAACCGGTTTATCGAAATTGCGTGCTGCGAGCGCTGGCATTGTCCGCCCTGCCCCGCTAAGGCGCGCGGCAGTATCTGGACATGTTTTGAAGGTTTATATCCATGGGATTTCGCTGCGGCATCGTTGGCCTGCCCAATGTCGGCAAATCGACCCTGTTTAACGCGTTGACGGAAACACAGGTGGCAGAGGCTGCCAACTATCCGTTCTGCACGATCGAGCCCAATGTGGGCCAGGTCTCTGTCCCCGACGAGCGGCTCGAGAAAATCGCCGCGATTGCCAAGAGCGCGAAGGTTATTCCGACGCAGCTGAGCTTTGTGGACATTGCCGGCCTCGTCAAAGGCGCGAGCGCGGGCGAAGGATTGGGCAACCAGTTCCTGGGCAACATTCGCGAAGTCGACGCGATCGTCCATGTGCTGCGTTGTTTCGAGGATGACGATATCCAGCATGTCGCGAACAAGGTCGATCCCATCGCCGATGCCGAAGTGGTCGAAACCGAGCTGATGCTCGCCGATCTCGAAAGCCTCGAAAAGCGCGTGGACAACGCTTCCAAGCGCGCCACCGCGGGCGACAAGGAAGCCAAGATTACCGCAAGCGTGCTGGGTCAGGCGTTGGAGTTGCTGCGCGATGGCAAGCCCGCCCGCCTTGTTGAGCCGAATGACGATGAGGAAGCGCGCGTTTTCCGCCAGTCTCAGCTGCTGACGGCGAAGCCTGTGCTCTACGTCTGCAATGTTGCCGAAGAAGACGCTGCGGAGGGCAATGAACTGTCCGCGCGGGTCTTCGAGAAAGCGGCGGCCGAAGGCGCGCAAGCTGTCGTGGTATCGGCGGCCATCGAGGCCGAACTGGTCCAGATGGAGCCCGAAGATCGCGGTGAGTTTCTGGCCGATCTCGGCCTTGAAGAAAGCGGGCTCGCCCGTGTCATCCGCGCAGGATACCAGCTGCTCGGACTCAAGACCTTCTTCACCGCTGGCCCCAAGGAATCGCGCGCCTGGACTTTCCCCAATGGTGCCAAGGCTCCGCAGGCGGCGGGCGAAATCCACACCGATTTCGAACGCGGCTTCATTCGCGCCGAAACTATCGGTTATGACGATTACATCGCGCTTGGCGGTGAGAATGGTGCGAAGGATGCGGGCAAGCTGCGGCAGGAAGGCAAGGAATACGTCGTGCAGGATGGCGACGTGATGCTCTTCAAGTTCAACGTCTAAGCTGCTGCGCTCCCCTCGCGCCTACGCCGCAGCCAGCGGCGTATCGGTACGAAGAACAGCGCCAGCGCGATGCCAAGGCCCACAAGCAGCGGTTTCGCCAGTTTTACCAGCATGGCGAACAGGCCGAACTGCTTGGCCACAGCAAGGCCGGCCCCGCTCGCCACAAGGCCCGCCAGGCCATAACCAGCGACATCGTCGCGCCCGGCTTCGTAGTCTTCGTAGCGCGCGCCCGGATCGAAGCGGCTTGCAGCCGTGATATCATCCGCAGCGCGGCGGATTGCGGGCAGCTTGTCCATGTCGGCGACGAAATTGATGCTCAGCACGCCTTCGCGGCCCAGCAGGCGCACATCGTATGACAGGGCATTGGTGTCGCTATCCGAAAAGTCGAATTCGCGCGCCCAGATCAGCGCGTGGCTGACTGAATCGTAGGTTGGCTGCTGGGCCCAGCCCACAATCTCAAGCTCCGGATAACCGAGACCGCTGCGTTCCAGATTTTCGGCGCGCGCATTGGCCTGCATTTCTTCCAGAATGACA
Organism: Aurantiacibacter sp. MUD61; assembly: GCF_027912455.1. Lineage (NCBI taxonomy): Bacteria > Pseudomonadati > Pseudomonadota > Alphaproteobacteria > Sphingomonadales > Erythrobacteraceae > Aurantiacibacter > Aurantiacibacter sp. MUD61. The sequence goes on along the minus strand of NZ_CP115446.1, from coordinate 2,462,850 downwards.
TCGTAATCGGCGCTGCGGGCATCCTCATTCGAAATCCAACCGGTGTCGGCATAGGTGACGATGCCGCCCCAACCATCCTCGCGCGGGTCAAGGCCGGCGGGCAGGATGACGCCGAGGACGACCTCGGCTTGTTCCGGGCGGTTTTCCCAATAGTCGACGATGATAGTTCGCGCGTCCTCAGCGACGTAAAAATCATATTCGTCGCCGAGCGATAGCGTCGCGTTGGCGGCGGGGATGGGAATAGTGCCGTTTTGCGGGCTGAGCGTGCGCCCCTCCCCGTCTTGCGCTGCAAGAGGAGCTGCGCACAGCGCGGCCAGTCCGGCAAGAAGGGCGGCGAAGGTTCTCATGCTGCGGGCCTTTGCCAGACAAGACTTACCATCACGTGCATCGCGCATGAAAAAGGGCGGGAAACGCCACCGTCTCCCGCCCCTTTCAGATTTTCGCTTTCAGCGCGGCTTACATCGCGCCCATATCGGCGTGCATCGCTTCAACATGCGCTGCCCAGAGTGCAGCAACCGGCTGACGCTCGCCAGTGACGGCAGCAAAGCTGGTCAAAGCCTCTTCGTGCTTGCCCTGCATCGCCTGGTTGATACCGATCCGCAGGTTGGCGGTGTTGGCGTCAAAACCGCGCTCCAGACCAAGCGCATACATTTGCTCTGCCTGAGCATAGTCATCGAGCGAGTAGAGCACATCGCCAGCGTTCATCGCATCGAGCGCGTCGCCATTGCGGCCTTCCGAAACGATACCACCGATACCGTTACGATCGATCGAGGCGCGGCCAGAGGCGATGCCCTGAACTTCCGTGTAATAGGGATCGCTGGAGGTGAACACGCCTGAGTCCATGCCAAGCTGCAGGATCTCGAGCACTTCATTCGACATGAGGCGCGGATCGATTTCCTCGATATAGCTCACCATGGTCGAACGATCGACCAGAGCACCGCGTTCGGCCATCAGGCGATAGAGATCAACGGCCGCGTCGTCTGACAGTGTCAGCGTCTGCTCCATGATCCGCAGGCCATCGCTCCAGGAACGATCAGCAGGATAATCATTGATAAGACGGACAACGATATCGAGCGTCTCCGGCATCATCGCTTCTTCGTAGGCGTACTGCAGCGAATTGCGCAGCCATGCCTCCGGAACAGCGTTGCCAGCGGCATCAGCCTCTGCAATCGCGCCGGTCAGGAAGTTGTAAGAACCCAGATCATCGCCCTGCTCCATGTAGGTGCGAGCGATCAGGTTGACGATGTCCACGCCTTCTTCGCGATAGCCAGCAGCAAGTGCGGCATTCAGGAAGGCGCGCGATGCTTCGTAGTCGTCAGCTTCAAGAGCGAAGTTACCGGCATACCAATTGAGCACGCCAAGCTGCTCAGCCGCCACGAGCCCGCCTTGGAGGCGCAATTCAATACCCTGACGCTGCAGCTGGCGGTCGGACAGTTCGCTGCCGACAGCGATCATGTAACGACCGGCAAGGTCGCGATCGCGATTGTTTTCGATAGCGGCCGTCATGCGCGGCAAAATTGCCTGTGCAGCCTGCCAGTTGGCAGTCTCTGCCTGTACCAGCGGAATGGCTTCGTTATATACGGCAGCAAAGCCGGAAGAAGGATCGGGCATTTCCTGCGCAGCGGCAGTAGCCGGAGCGACAGCAGTCACGCCGAAGGCCGCGCCGCCTGACAGTGCCAGAGCGAGGGCATAGAGCGAGGATTTCCGACGAGTGGAGCGGAAAGCGCGAAACATTGATGTATTCTCCTGAAAACTTCTTGTGGTGGCCTTTCGCCACCGCGTCTTTCAGCGGGCGGCTTATTCATACAACGCCCGAGATTGCAAATATGTCCTACACAAACCGCGCTGAATGCCGTTTGAACGCGATTGTAAAATGAGGTTATGCCGCAAATCCGGGCGATCCGCGCGAACCGGCGCGTTAAGTGTGGAAAAGCGCGCTTTCTCCCCGCTTCTGAAGGCGAGATAATTGGCGTTCCGCCCCCCGTTCCCCTAGTTTCAGGGCCAACTGAAATAACGATGGATCGACATCTCCGTGAGTGATGAGACCGACAATCTGAACCCTACCCCGGCACCCGAAGAATACGGACGCATCGACATCGTCGATGAGATGAAGACGAGCTATCTCGATTACGCGATGAGCGTGATCGTCAGCCGTGCTCTGCCAGACGTGCGGGACGGGCTGAAGCCGGTCCATCGCCGCATTCTTTATGCTGCGCAGGTCGGCGGCTACACCGCCAGCAGGCCTTATCGAAAATCCGCCAAGATCGTTGGTGAAGTGATGGGTTCGTACCACCCACACGGCGACAGCGCGATTTACGATGCCCTCGCCCGCATGGTGCAGCCATGGTCCTTGCGCGTCCCGCTGATCGATGGTCAAGGCAATTTCGGCAGCATGGACCCGGATCCGCCCGCAGCGATGCGTTATACCGAGAGCCGGCTTGCGCGCGCAGCAGAGCCGCTGCTGAACGATCTCGACAAGGATACTGTCGATTTCGTCGACAATTACGATGGCAGCGAGAAAGAGCCGTCGGTTCTTCCGGCGCGCTTCCCCAACCTGCTGGTGAATGGCGCAGGCGGTATCGCAGTCGGCATGGCGACCAATATTCCGCCGCATAACCTTGGCGAAGTGATCGACGGCTGTTTCGCCTATATGGACGATCCGGGCATCACGTCCGAGCAGCTCCACGAAATTATTCCCGGTCCCGATTTCCCGACAGCGCCGCTGATCCTCGGCAAATCGGGCGCGCGCTCTGCCTATACGACGGGCCGCGGCAGCATTCTGATGCGCAGCCGGCATGAGATCGAAGTCGGCAAGGGAGACCGCGAAAGCATTGTTCTTACGTCCATTCCCTATCAGGTCGGCAAGGCTGGCCTGGTCGAGAAGATCGCCGATGCCGCCAAGGAAAAGCGGATCGAAGGCATTTCCGATATCCGTGACGAGAGCTCGCGCGCCGGTGTCCGCGTCGTCATCGATCTGAAGCGCGATGCGACGCCTGACGTGGTGCTCAACCAGCTGTGGCGACATACGCCTGCGCAGAGCAGCTTCCCCGCGAACATGCTCGCCATTCGCGGTGGTCGGCCAGAAACGCTGGCGCTGCGCGATTTCATCCAGGCTTTCATCAATTTCCGCGAGCAGGTCATCACTCGCCGCACCAAGTTCGAGCTGAACAAGGCGCGTGATCGTGCCCACGTCTTGCTCGGCCTGGTGGTCGCAGTGTCGAACCTCGATGAAGTCGTGGCGATGATCCGTGGCTCTTCCAATCCGCAGATCGCGCGCGAAAGGCTGCTCACCAAGGAGTGGCCGATCGGCGATATCGCGCAGTATATCGCGCTGGTCGAAGCGATCGAGCCGTCCAGTGATGAAAGCGGTGGCACCTATCGCCTGTCGGAGCGGCAGGTGAAAGCCATCCTCGATCTCCGTCTCCATCGCCTGACCGCGCTTGGCCGCGATGAAATTGGCGATGAATTAAAAGAACTTGCCGACCAGATTGAATACTATCTCTCGCTGCTCGCCGACCGGGCGAAGCTCTACGGCGTGATGCGTGAGGAATTGCAGGAAGTGCGCGATCAGTTCGCCACCCCCCGCATGTCTGAAATCGCACCTGCCTGGGATGGGATCGAAGACGAAGACCTGATCGAGCGCGAGGAAATGGTCGTGACCGTCACCCATGGCGGCTACATCAAACGTACTCCGCTCGCGACATTCCGCGCGCAGGCACGCGGTGGCAAGGGCCGCAGCGGCATGGCGACGAAGGACGAGGATGCCGTCGTCGAAATGTTCGTAACTTCGACGCATAACCCTGTGTTGTTCTTTACGAATACGGGCCGCGTCTATCGCCTGAAGGTCTGGAAGCTTCCCGAAGGCGGGCCGCAGACCAAGGGTCGTCCGATGGTCAATCTCCTGCCGCTGGGCGATGATGAGCGGATCACCAACGTACTCTCGCTGCCCGAGGATGAGGCTGATTGGGAAGCGCTCAACATCATCTTCGCGACCGAGCAGGGAATGGTTCGCCGCAATTCGATGGATGCCTTCACCAATGTGCCGTCCAATGGCAAATATGCGATGGGCTTCGTCGAAGGCAGCAATGACCGCCTGATCGGTGTGGAATTGCTCAGCGAAGACCAGGAAGTGTTCCTCGCCTCCGACTCTGGCAAGGCCATCCGCTTCTCCGCCACCGATGCGCGCGAAACCAAGAGCCGCACCGGCATAGGTGTGCGCGGTATGACCTTGAAAGACGGCGCAAAGGTCGTCTCGCTCGCTATCCTCGATCGGCTCGATGCCGATATGGAGACGCGAGAGGCCTATCTCCGCGCCGCCGCGTGGAAGAATAATGACAATGAGCCGACGCTCGACGGCGATATTCAGGCAGAAATGGCGGAACGCGAGGAGTTCATCCTGACGCTCACCGCCAATGGCTACGGTAAGATTTCGTCAGCCTACGAATATCGCACCATCGGGCGCGGCGGTCAGGGCCTGACGAATATCGGCACGCCGAGTGATGAGGATCGCAACGGGCCAGTGGTCGCCAGCTTCACCGTCAAGCATGGCTCGCAACTTATGCTGGTGACGGACCGTGCGAAGCTGATCCGCCTGCCGATCGACTTCCGCCATCTGGTCGAAGGCGGTTTCGAAGACCACAAGGGCTTCTCCATCTACGGTCGCGGTTCTTCCGGTGTCCGCATTTTCAATGTGGCCAAGGGCGAAACCATCGTCGGCGCAGCTTTGATCGACGAGGACGAGAGCCCCGAAAATGAAGCTGAAGAAGCGGTCGTCGAGGAAATGCTCGAACGTCGCGGTGGCGGTGATGTGACGATACCAGACACGACGATGGACCGGGATGATAATATCGGAGATGAGCCGGAGGACTGACGTCCGCCGGGCGCAACGAAGCTCAGATTTTGCGCACGAAGACGAGTGCCTTCCCGTCGAAGGTAAATTGCATCAGAATCTCGTGACCGTCCGGTAGCACGGTCCCTTCGGGGGCGACGAAGTGCGCGCCCATGCCCGGAATGCGCCGGATCTCACCGTTTTTGAGCGGCGAGCCGTCCAGAAGGTCGGCGATATTCTGAAAGGCGGTTTTCGACAGCAATTCCCTAGTCCGCCCCGCCCTTCACCACCCGCAACTCCGGATCGCGCTTTCTGAGTGTCGTGATGACGCCGATGGTGATCAGGAAGATGCCGAGATAATAGATCGGCCAGACGAGATATTGCGGAATGGGACTGCCGGACAGCGGACCCATTTCGGCGAAGATGAGCCAATCGGATATCACGAACAGGATCGCTCCCGCTGCCACGCGCATCTGGGGGAAATCGCTCGCCCATGCACCGGCCGCCATCGCGCCGAGTGGAAGGGCATAGAGGGCGACGAGGGGCTTCATGTCGGGATCGTAGGGCAGAAGATATGCGACGAAAGGCGTGCCCAGCAGCAGGGCGATAAACATCACGCTGTCGCGGCCTTCAAGGGCCTCTCTCTTGTGGCGCAGGAACATCAGCAGCGCGATTATATGGAAGCCGACAAAACCCACGGCGCCCGCGATCAGGTCCAGCTCGATCGCCATATCGCCAAGGCTGGCGAACACCAGAGCGGCGGTGAGCATTCGTGCATCGCGGCTGCCGTGCCGCATCCAGGCGTAAAGCGCGAGAAAGGCAACCGCGCTGCCCTTGATCGGGATGAGGTAAAGCCCCGGCAAATTGGTCGCCTGCAGGTAGAAATAGGCGAGCGCCGCAAGGACGCTGAGAACGAGATAGGGCCGTTTTTGTGAAAGCGCGCGGTGAGGCATCCAAGCGACCTAATCCCAAGACAGCGTTTGCGCCAGAAGGCATTCGGACTTATCTGCGCCACATGACTCATCAGGTGCACATTATCGGCGGCGGTCTCGCTGGCAGCGAAGCCGCATGGCAATTGGCGCAGCGCGGCGTGAAAGTGCGCCTGTCCGAGATGCGCGGCAGTGGTCAGGGGCACACCGATGCGCACCAGACCGATGGTCTGGCAGAGCTCGTGTGCTCGAATTCCTTCCGCAGCGACGATGATACCAAGAATGCCGTTGGCCTGCTGCATCATGAGATGCGGCGGCTCGACAGCCTGGTGATGGCTGCAGGCGAAAAAGCGCGCGTGCCTGCCGGCAGCGCGATGGCAGTCGATCGCGATGTTTTCAGCGCCGAAGTCGAGAAAGCTCTCAGCGAGCATCCGAATATCGAAGTGGTGCGCGAACTGGTGGAGGAATTGCCGGGCGAAGGCATGACCATCGTCGCCACCGGGCCGCTCACGGCAGCCTCACTCGCGCAGAGCATCGTCAAAGCTACTGGCGAGGATCGCCTCGCCTTTTTCGATGCCATTGCCCCTATCGTCTATCGCGACAGCATCGATATGGATGTGTGCTGGATCCAGTCACGCTGGAACAAGCGGACCGACGCCTCGAACGAGGATGGCGATTACATCAATTGCCCGATGACGAAGGAGCAGTATCTCGCTTTCCATCAGGGCCTGCTTGATGCTGAAAAGGGCGAGTTCAAGGATTGGGAAGCCGATACGCCCTATTTTGATGGTTGCATGCCGATCGAGGTGATGGCCGAACGCGGGGTGGAAACGCTGCGCTATGGCCCGATGAAAGGCGTCGGCCTCGACAATCCGCATGATCGTACTGAAGAGCATCCGCAGGGCCGCTGGCCCTATGCCGTCGTCCAGCTGCGGCAGGACAACAAGCTCGGCACGCTGTGGAACATGGTCGGCTTCCAGACCAAGATGAAATATGGCGCGCAGGTCGAGCTGTTTCGCACCATTCCGGGGCTGGAGAACGCCGAATTCGCGCGGCTTGGCGGAATGCACCGTAATACTTTTATCAATTCACCCATGCTGCTGGATCGGCAGCTCCGCCTGAAAAGCGCACCGCACATTCGTTTCGCCGGGCAGATCAGTGGCTGCGAGGGCTATGTCGAAAGTTCCGCTGTGGGATTGCTCGCCGGACTGATGGCGGCGTGCGAGCTGCGCGGAGAAAGCTGGACCGGCCCGCCGGCAACCTCAGCCATGGGCGCCTTGCTAAGCCATATTACCGGCGACGCGGAGGCGAGTTCCTATCAGCCGATGAATGTGAATTTCGGCCTGTTTCCCACGCTCGAGAAAGTACCGAAAAAGCAACGCAAGGAAGCCTATACTGAGCGCGGCAAGGCCGATTTTGGAGAGTGGCTGGCAGGTCTGGAAAGCGTGCCCGCTTAACAATTGCAACGCGGGCGTGACGAGCGGCGCGGCGCGGGTGCGCTGGTGGCGAATTCGGCCTGTGTCAGCTCATTGTCGCCATCACCGTCCATCTCCTCGAACCGGGTGGAAGTGGTGATCGCCCACTCTTCGAACGTCAGCAGATTGTTGCCATCGGTATCGAGCCGGCGGAACGCATCGGTTCGCGTCGAAAGCATTTCATTTCGCGTGATCTTCAGATCGCGGTTGCGATCGTAGCGAAAGAACCGCCGCTGCTCGCGCGTCAATTCACTTGCCTCAGGAGGGGCTGGGCCTTCCAGATCGGCGACATCGGCCGTAGGCAGGCCCTCCGGCTCGTCACTCGCCTGCTCCGCATCGGGATCTGGCGGTGGCGCGGCCTCTTCGACCTGCGCCCTGCCCTGCATCCAGAACAGGCCGAGTGTTGCGAGCAATAATGCACCGAAAGCGCCAAGCAGGATGCGGTTCATGGGCCTTTCTCCTTAGGCCCGGCATCCTACGCTAACGTCCTGTAATGCCAACCCTCATGGCAAGCGCCATCGCAGCGGGACCGGTTAAAAGGCTTTCATGCGAGTGGTCGATTGCGCGCAATGCCAATGCCTGCAGGACGATAAGGGATCGGACAGACTTAGGCGCTTTTCCTGTCCGGGAGCGGCGCTCCATCTTCAGCAGAGCTTCGACGGCCGCGCGCTCGTCGCCCTGATCGAGATGCAAGGCGAGATCGGCGAAGACGAATTGCCTTGCCGGGTTCAGGACGGCCATCTCGTCGATTTCCGGATCCTGAGCGCGCGCCAGCGCCAGCCAGCCTTGTGCGCGGCCATGCGCGAACGTTTCGATAGCTTCAGCATCCAGCGTGTCAGAAAGCAGCAACTCCCAGCCGTCCACCACCTTGCCAAGGCGCGCGAGATCGCCTGGGAATTCGCGCAGCAAGGCCAGCAATGGCTCACCTTCAGGCCATTCGCTCGGCGCTTCGGCAAAGCGATCGCGCCACCATGCGAGCTTCATCTGGGCGATGATCGTCTCACCCTTTTGCCGCAGAATGCCCGAGAGCCGCTCATCGAGTGCGAGCAGCGCCAGCGTTGCTCCCCGCATTTTGCGCGGCGCGTAGCTGAGCGCCAGCCGCTGGGGCAAAGGGAGAGTATCGATCAGCGCATCCTGCATGGCCGCGCGCCTGCCGTGGGATAGTGGTCGCGTCAAGCCGGACCGAAAGGTCGAGGGCCAGTTGGTAGTAAGGAATTTACCTGTTTTCTTACCGAAGCGTTGATGCGCCCCGGCTATCAGAGCGATTCATGGAAATGGGATTCATCCAAACCATGACGCGCTCAGCGATCGTGCGCAGCCAAGCGGACAGCACCGATGCCCGCAGTTTCCGGCTTGTTAACCGTATCGCGTTACTTCCTGGAAACCACGCATTCGCTACAGCGCGCCACAGCCACAATAATATTTGCAAAAAGCAGGCCTCACTATGATCACCAAGATCCGTCGGAATATTGCCCGTATGGCTGGTTGCTCCTCCGGGAACGCCACTTTGCTTGTCGCGCTTGGAATGCCGGTATTGATCGGCGGTGCGGGCCTCGGCGTCGATATGACGCAGTGGTATATGTGGAAGCGCGAATTGCAGTTTGCAGTCGATCAGTCGGCTGTCGCTGGCGCATGGGCCATGGCGGACGAGGATACTGCGAGCACCTATTCCGCCCGCGCCCTGCAGGAATTCAACGCGAACCTCTCGGTCACCGATGATTTCAACGAGGCGCCTTCTATTCGCCTCGCGGATTACGCTGGCGGCAATCTCAACTCGGTCGCCGTTTCGGCCACCGCAAACAAGACGCTGCCCTTCACCAGCTTCCTGACCGGCGGATCGACCACGATTTATGCCTATGCCCAGGCAAGTTTCGAAGAAGGTGCCACTTTCACCAGCTGCCTGGTGGCGCTCGATGAAGAAGACACCGGCGCCATCACCATCGGCGGTAACTCGGTGCTGACTGCCAGCTGCGGCCTTGCCGCCCTATCGACTGCGGATGAAGCAATCTCGGTCAACGGCAATCCTACCGTCGCTGCGGGTTGGATTCTGGCCGCAGGCGGTGTTGATGACTGGCTCAAGGAAAACACCGACGATATCATCATGGAGAACATGGAAGGTCTCTACGATCCGTTCGAGGAGCTTGAGCCGCCCGCCCCCGATGAAACGCTGGTCGAGCGCACCTATTCATGCAGCGCGGAGCCAGACACGACTACGGCCGATGTCACGCGCGTCACTGTTACGGAATATGACTATTACCAGGGCAGCAATGAGCGCAATGCAACCGGGTGGGCCAATGGCGAAGGCAAGGAAGATTCCCGCGTAACGAGTTTCGATGAAGGGATTCGCGTGCCTAATGGCACAGAAGCCGGAACGACCGAGTCCAGTTCTGTCCAATGGACAAGCCTTGGGGGCTCAGGTTCCAGTCGCAAATGGGAACGCAAGACAACCACTGTGTACACCACGCACGACAACGTCGTGGTGGAAGAAGGTGCGCAGGCTGGCTCCGTCCGACCCGGCACTTACAGCGATCTGCAGATCAGCTGTAACACCGCTTTTGCGCCCGGCGTGTATCATCTGCGTGGCGGTGGCCTGAAGATCCCCGGCCAGTACGAAGTAACCGGCTCTGCCGTCATGTTCGTGCTGTACGATGGGGCTTATATCGACATCACCGGCGGCGCGGATGTCAATCTGACCGCGATGCAGGCATCGGACCTGATGGCTGTTGGCGTGCCTGCCGATGATGCGAATGACCTCGCTGGCATGCTCGTCTTCGAAGACCGCAGCTCACCAGGCAGCAACAAGACCAAATTCAACGGGAACGCCAACACCGTGCTCAACGGAGCGTTGTATTTCCCGACAACGAATGTGCAGTTCGCCGGTACGATTGGCGTTACCAGCCAGTGCCTGATGATTGCAGCGAGCAACATCACCATCACCGGTACGACCAACATGTCGACATTCTGCCCAGCGGATTCATCGGAAGATACGACCGTGGTCACCACTGCTGCGAAAGTGCGGTTGGTCGCATGATGCGTGCCCTCGCCCGTGTCGCGCGGATCAGGCGCAATGATGACGGCTCGATGGCTATCGAGACGGCCTTCGTCGCGCCTATCCTGCTGGTGCTTGCACTGGGCGGCTTCGAAGTCAGTTCCATGGTCGCTCGTCAGACGGAATTGCAGAGCGCCGCAGCTGAAGCTGCTGCTGTTGTGCGCGCCACCATCCCCGACACGGAAGAGAAACGCACCACGGTTCGCAATATTCTGGTCACATCGACGGGCCTTACGAACGAGCAGGTCACGGTCACGCAAATCTACCGCTGCGGCACCGCCGACGATTACGTAACCACTGCAGATAGCTGCGGTTCGCAACCGGAATACAAGTTCATCAGGGTCGACATCAGCGACACCTATACCCCGGTCTGGACCAAGTTCGGGGTTAATTCCGGCTTCGACTTCAACGTCAGTCGCACTGTGCAGATCGGATGACCGCCATGCGTGCTTTCCTCAACCGCCTCCGTCAGGACACCTTGGGTGCAGCCGCGATCGAATTCGCGCTGCTCGGCCCTGCTTTCCTCGTGATGATGCTGGGTGTGCTGCAGGTTGGATTGGGATTGCAGAGCTATAACGCCATGCGGAACCTGTCCGCTGACGTGTCTCGCTACGCCATGGTGCAGTATCAAACGGGCAATACTGTGTCCGCATCGCAAATCCGCACCTGGGGCCGTAACCACGCGCAGGGTTCGCCCTATCTAATGGATCCAGATCGCCTGGGAATGACTGTCGAAGAGGCTGAGACCCAGCGCGTCGACGGTGCAACGGAAATGACCATCACGGTCACCTATCAGATCACCAGCGTGCTGGAGTTCATCGATATCGACGGTCCGAGACTCGATTTCGAGCGTCCGATCTTCCTGCTCGACAGCAGCGCAGGCAGCGGTACGTAACGACACGGCTCGTCCGAAAACAGGCTTTCTGTTTCGTCGCCCTTTCCCCTGCCGGAAATCATGAAAATATTAACCATGGCTATTCACGGATAGCTTAGTCGCAGTGCGTAGAGGGATGCTCATGAAGTTGCGCCCTTCCCCCGGCCAGACCCCGCGTTCGCGTGTGATGTCGCGCCTCGCCCGTGATCGTTCGGGTAATGTGATGGCGATGTTTGCCGCATCGCTCTTCCCGCTGATCGCGCTTCTCGGCGGTGGTATCGATATGGGTCGCGGGTATCTCGCGCAGAGCCGCTTGCAGCAGGCATGTGACGCCGCGACGCTCGCTGCGCGAAAGCGGATGGGTTCCCAGATCGCGGTCGATGGCACCATGCCGACAGATGTGGCGGAGACCGGCCAGCGCTTCTTCAATCTCAACTTCCAGGACGGGGCTTACGGCACCGAAAATCGTAGCTTCGTGATGACGCTTGAGGAAGATTATTCCATCAGCGCGAATGCCAGCGTCGATGTGCCGACTACCCTCATGAGCGTTTTCGGTTTCGATGAAGTGGCAGTGAGCGTCGATTGCTCATCGATCCTCAATTTCAATGATCTCGATATCATGATGGTCATCGATACGACCGGCTCGATGCGGCACACCAATGCGGGAGACACACTTTCGCGCATTGAGTCCGTCAAACAGGTCGTTCGCAATTTCTATACGCAGATCGATTCCAACAAAGCGCCCAATACGCAAATTCGCTACGGCTTCGTGCCCTACGCCACCAATGTGAATGTCGGCCACTTGCTGGAAGACGACTGGGTGGTCGATAGTTGGAAATACCAAGGCCGCGTCGCCGCTGGCTACGCACTTTCGGAAGACGACGCCGAGTTTTTCAATCGCAATTACGAATATGTTTCTGGCACCCGCCCGGGATGGGTAGCCGAATCCACCTACGAAGCAACTTGGGTTGAAGCGGCGGCCGGTGAGGAAGTGGAAGAAGAAGAGGAAACGGACGAAGGGACATCGTCTTCTGGTGGCTCAGGATCATCCGGTAACTACCGCTGTCAGGGCTCGCAGCCCAGCAATACATTCTCGAAAGAGGTAACCGAAGCGGGCGAAGCCTATACAGAAACTGTCACCGATCCACCGGCCGTCCTCTACGTGCAACCGATGCAGGAGATTGAAAACGGACGAATCTACCGCACAAAGCGCAGTGGATCGACCTGCACAATCGAATATCGCGAGTCTACCAATTACACGCAGACCTACGAAAAGGTTCGCGCAGTGCCGGAACTCGTCAATCGCTGGCGCTATCAACAGGTTTCGCTCGACGTATCCGCATGGCGAACCGAGCAGGACGGCTGCATCGAGGAACGCGATACTTATGAGATCACCGACTATGACAATGTCGACTTCACGCGCGCGCTGGACCTCGACATTGATCTTGTACCGAGTGCTGGCGACAGCTCAACACAATGGCGGCCGCGCTATCCGGAAGAGATTTTTGTCCGCAAAATTCTCAACAATGGAACGGGCAGTTTCTGGACTCCTCCTTTCAGCACGGAGGAGGAATATGCCGATAGTGGCACCTGGTGGTTCTCCGACTGTCCGCCCGCTGCGCAAGGCTTGCAGGAAATGTCGAGCGGTGAGCTGGATACATATCTCGACACTCTGGTGCCGTACGGAGCGACATATCACGATCTTGGCATGATCTGGGGTGGCCGCCTGATTTCGCCGACCGGCCTGTTCGCATCGCAGAACGCCGATATCGATGGGCGCACCCGTGGTCGTCACATGATCTGGCTGACAGATGGTCAGACCGAGCCCTATGATCTTGCCTATGGCGCCTATGGTGTCGATGGCCTCGATCAACGGCGCTGGAACCCGTCCAGCAGCATGACGCTGGCGCAGACGGTCGAAAACCGCTTCTCGGTTGCCTGCGAGCAGGTGAAAAACCGGAATATCACCGTGTGGGTTGTCGCCTTTGGCACGACGCTCAATCCGATCATGGAAGAATGCGGAGGCCCCGGCCGGACATTCGAAGCCGCCAATGCCGAAGAGCTGAACGAAGCCTTCATGGATATCGCCCGGTCGATGAGCGAACTGCGGGTGTCGCGCTGATGACGGGGTTGAGGCACAAACTTGGCAGTGACGAAAGCGGTGCAACCATCGTCGAATTCGCGATGATCGCGCCAGCATTTGTGCTGACAATCATGGCGCTGTTCGAATTCTCCTACAATTACTACGCCGAGACCATGATCGAGGGCGCGGTGCAAAAGGCCGCACGCGATTCCACGATCGAGGCCTATGCCAATAATCCGGCCGCGCTCGACACGAAGGTGCGTGGCGCCGTGCAGAACATCGTTCCGTCGGCCATCGTGACATTCACGCGCGAGGGCTATCGCAGCTATTCGGATATGAACCGACCAGAGGCGTGGACCGATACCAATGGCGATGGGATTTGCGCCGACAATGAGCCATTCGAAGACCTCAATGGCAATGGGGTTTGGGATCAGATCCGCACGTTGAAGAACACCAATGGCGCGCGCGATGCGGTGATGTATCAGGTCGATGCGACCTATGATCGCGCCTTCCCGATGCCTGAACTGCTGGGCTGGGAACAGACCGTTACCGTTACTGCGCGAACCGTGCTGCGCAACCAGCCTTTCAACACCACCGAGCATGAAGTCGGTGTAGGGAATTGTGCGTGATGATTGCGATGGCATCGAAAATGCGCACTCTGGCGCGCAATCAGTCTGGCGTCGCAATGACCGAATTTGCGCTCACGCTGCCCTTTCTGCTGGGCGCAGGCCTGATGGGCCTGGAGACCGCTAATCGGGCGCTGGTCCAGATGCAGGTTTCGCAGCTGGCTGTCCAGATCGCGGACAACGCCTCGCGCATCGGCGATACGAGCGTGCTCGAAGACCGCAAAATCTACGAAGATGACATCAATGACCTGTTTTATGGTGCGCACGTGCAGAGCACCGCGGGCGTGGACATATTTTCGCACGGCCGGGTGATTCTCAGTAGCCTGGAAGTCGTCGATGGCACGGACGACCAGCAGTATATCCATTGGCAACGCTGCATGGGCACGAAAATCCACGACAGTTCATATGGCGATGAAGGCGATGGCCTCTCGACGACAATCGCCGGCATGGGACCAGCCGGTGAAGAGGTCATCGCTTTCAAAGACGATGCGGTAATGTTCGTCGAAGTGTCATACGACTACCAACCCATCGTGGGTGAGCCTTTCAGCTTCGGCAGCCATGAAATTCACGCCATCGCCAGCTTCAATGTCCGCGACGACCGGGATCTGAGCGGCATCTTCCAGCGCGATCCAAGCGCCCCGGATCCGGTAGCGGATTGCGACAACTATACCCAATCGGGCTATGCTGTGACCGGATGAGCGGGAGAGGGCGCTGTGGCACCCTCCCCTTCGATCATTACTGCTGGTCAGTCGACGTAGCAGACCTTCTTCACTGCCTCGACCACGCGCGCCTTGTCGATCAGCGCCAGCTTTTCGAGGTTGGCGGCATAGGGCAGTGGCACGTCTTCATTGCAAACGCGGGTGACCGGCGCATCGAGATGGTCGAAACCCTCTTCCATGCAGATCGCGACGATTTCCGACGCGATCGAGCAGGTCGGCCAGCCCTCTTCCGCGATGACAACGCGATTGGTCTTGGCGAGTGACGTCAGGACGGCTTCCTTGTCGAGCGGACGCAGTGTGCGAAGGTCAATGACTTCGGCATCGATGCCCTGCTCTGCCAGCTCATCCGCCGCGTCCAGCGCAACGCCAACTGCGATCGAATAGGATACGATCGTCACGTCGGAGCCTTCACGCATGATACGCGCCTTGCCGATGGGCAGGACGTGATCGTCCAGCTGCGCAACTTCAAAAGTCTGGCCATAGACCAGCTCGTTTTCGAGGAAGACGACGGGGTCTTCGCTGCGAATGGCAGCCTTCATCAGCCCCTTAGCATCCTGGGCGTCATAGGGCGCGATCACGATCAGGCCGGGCACGCTGGCGTACCAAGGGCCGTAGTTCTGGCTGTGCTGCGCGCCTACGCGGCTTGCCGCGCCGTTGGGGCCGCGGAACACGACCGGGCAGCGCATCTGGCCGCCGGACATGTAATTCGTCTTCGCCGCCGAGTTGATGATGTGGTCGATCGCCTGCATGGCGAAGTTGAAAGTCATGAACTCGACGATTGGGCGCAGGCCGCCCATGGCCGCGCCCGCACCGATGCCGGCAAAGCCGTATTCGGTGATCGGCGTATCGATGACGCGCTTGGGGCCGAATTCGTCGAGCAGGCCCTGGGTGACCTTGTAGGCACCCTGGTACTCGGCAACTTCCTCGCCCATCACGAACACGCGGTCATCCAGACGCATTTCCTCTGCCATGCCGTCACGCAAGGCTTCGCGCACGGTCAATTTGACCATGTTGGTGCCTTCGGGAATGTCCGGATCTTCGGCGCGTGGCTTGGCATCCGGCTTTTTGGTGATCTCCGCTTCTGACGGATCACGGCCAACGTCCTTGCCCTCGCCTTCGACGTCTTTCACTTCGGCGTCGCCCGACGGCGCTTCGATATCGGATGCGTCTTCGCCTTCCCCTGCGAGAATGGCGATGACGGTGCCGACTTTTACCTCTTCGGTACCCTCTTCGACGAGGATCTTGCCGACGGTGCCTTCATCGATGGATTCGAATTCCATCGTCGCCTTGTCGGTCTCGATTTCGGCAAGCACGTCTCCGGCGGAGACGGTGTCACCCTCCTTGACCAGCCACTTGGCAAGCGTCCCTTCTTCCATGGTGGGCGAAAGCGCGGGCATTTTGAGTTCAATAGCCATGGCTCAATACTCCTCCACCAGAACATCAGTGTAGAGTTCGCTTGGCTCCGGCTCGGGTGAGCTTTCGGCAAAGTCTGCAGCTTCGGAAACGATCGAGCGGATCGACTTGTCGGTCGCTTTCAGATCGTCTTCGGAGACTTTCAGCTTCATCAGATCGACCTTTGCGCGCTCGATCGGATCGTTCTTCTCGCGCTGATCCTGCACCTCTTCACGCGTACGATATTTAGCCGGGTCCGACATGGAGTGGCCGCGATAGCGATAAGTCTCGCATTCCATCAGCACAGGGCCATTGCCTTCACGCACATGCTTGAACGCGATTTCTGCGGCCTGGCGTACTTCGAGAACATCCATGCCGTTGACATGCATGCCTGGGATGCGGAAAGCTGCACCGCGGCGATAGAATTCGGTTTCAGCCGAGCTGCGGCGTACGGCCGTGCCCATTGCATACTGGTTGTTCTCGACCACGAACACGATCGGCAGCTTCCACAGCGCCGCCATGTTCATCGTCTCATAGACCTGGCCCTGGTTGGCCGCGCCGTCGCCGAAATAGGCAAGGCACAGGCCGCCATCTTCATTGTACTGATGCGCCAGCGCGAGCCCGCCGCCGAGCGCGACCTGCGCGCCGACGATGCCGTGGCCGCCGTAGAATTTGTGCTCGGTGCTGAACATGTGCATCGAGCCGCCCTTGCCTTTCGAGATACCGGCAGCGCGGCCCGTCAGCTCGGCCATGATCACTTTCGGATCGATGCCGTAGGCGAGCATGTGACCGTGATCGCGATAGCCGGTGATCACGCTGTCCGTGTCATTGTCGAGCGCCGACTGCAGGCCGATCGCGACAGCTTCCTGGCCGATATACAGGTGGCAGAAACCGCCGATCAGGCCGAGGCCGTAAAGCTGGCCGGCCTTTTCTTCGAAACGGCGGATGAGCAGCATCTGCTCATAGAAATGCAGGAGTTGATCCTTGTCAGCCTTGAAGCGCTTGCTCTTCTCAAGCTCGTCCTGAAGCGTGCTGAGCGAGAAATTGTCGTCAACCGCTGCGGGCGTGTTGGTCTTCTTCGCCGGGGCCTTCTTCTTCCCGGAGGTGGAGGCTTTTGCCAAGGCATTTCCCCTTTTGGATGCTCGTCTTGCGCGAGCCATAAGCGTTCAATTTATAACAAGGCCTATAGGGGGCAAAGTGTTCCGCTGGCAATGTCGCGCATACGAATTTCGCCAAAGCGGTTAGATTGGTTTTGCGCGAGAACCGATTGCGCGCGGCACCTAGTTGTCGTCACCGAGTTCGACGACGACATCATCCTTATGCGCAACACCAAGATCGCGGCGGACGAGCTCGGACGCATAGTCTTCGTCGACATTGTCGGGATCGAGCAGGTCAACACGGTTGCGCAGGACCTCGCGCTCTTCCTCCAGCGCAGCGATACGTTCCTGATGCGCTTCGAGCTGCGCACTTTGCTCACCCCAGGCGAGAAAGCCGGCCGGACCGACCAAAGCGAGGAGACCGATCAACACAAGTACCAGCAGGGCAACGGCATTGATCACCTTTTCGCGCACAACCGCTTTACGATTCACCAATCCGTTCATGGTCTCGCTTGAATCACACCTGCCCTCGCGTTTCAAGCGGTTTGCGGACGTATGCACCGCCCATGGGCCGGATAGCTGCTTGCGAGAATCGAACAAAAAGGTTACAAGTGAAACTATGACTGACCTCTTTGAAAACCCGATCGGCCTTGATGGCTTTGAATTTGTCGAATTCTGCGCCCCCGAAAAGGGCGTCATCGAACCTGTGTTCGAAACCATGGGCTTTACCCATGTGGCGGACCATCGGTCGAAAGACGTCCAGCTTTGGCGGCAGGGGCAGATCAATCTTATTATCAATTACGAGCCGCGCAGCGCCGCTTGGTACTTCGCTCGTGAGCATGGGCCTTCGGCCTGTGGTATGGGCTTCCGCGTCAAGGATGCGGCCAAGGCCTATGACGAGCTGATCGAACGCGGCGCAGAGCCGGTTGACGTGGTCACCGGACCGATGGAACTCTACATCCCTGCCATCCGCGGCATCGGCGGCGCGATCGTCTACCTGATCGACCGTTACGCCGATGAAGACGGTGAAGGCCTTTCGATTTACGACATCGATTTCGAATACCGCGACGGCGTCGAAAAATGGCCCGAAGGCGCGGGCTTCAACGTGATCGATCACTTGACCCACAACGTCTACACCGGCCGCATGAAGTACTGGGCGGACTATTACGAGACGCTCTTCAACTTCCGCGAAATCCGCTTCTTCGACATCAAGGGTGAATACACCGGTCTCACCTCGAAGGCGCTGACTGCGCCAGACGGCAAGATCCGGATCCCGCTCAACGAAGAGGGTGAAGGCGGGAAAGGCCAGATCGAAGAGTTCCTGCGGGACTTCAATGGCGAAGGCATCCAGCACATCGCCTTGATCTGCGACGATCTTGTCGCTGCATGGGATCGGCTGAAGAATCTCGGCGTGCCGTTCATGACGGCACCGCCCGAAACCTATTACGAAATGCTCGATGAGCGTCTGCCCGGTCACGGTGAGCCGGTCGATGAGCTGAAAATGCGCGGCATCCTGCTCGACGGCACGACCGAAGGCGGCTCCCCTCGCCTGCTGCTGCAGATTTTTGCCGAGGCGCAGGTTGGCCCTGTGTTCTTCGAATTCATCCAGCGCAAGGGCGATGACGGTTTCGGCGAAGGCAACTTCAAGGCGCTGTTCGAAAGCATCGAGCGTGACCAGGTGAAGCGCGGTGTCTTGAGCGTTGAAGACGCCAAGACGGTCGAGGCCGAGCCAGCTGAGTAAAACTCAACCACATCGCTGATTAGAAAAAAGGGCGGGCCGTTTGGTCCGCCCTTTTTGGTGCGCCCGACAGGATTGTCTCGGCGCTACGCGCCTCGTCGTCTCCGCTTCGCTTCGACTCCGAACTAGGTTCAATCTGAAAGGGCGACACCCCTTGCGGGATGCCGCCCTTTGGTGCGCCCGACAGGATTCGAACCTGTGGCCCCCAGATTAGGAATCTGGTGCTCTATCCGACTGAGCTACGGGCGCCTGTGCGCTCCCATAGCAAAGACGCGGCATCTGGCAATCAGTTGAGATCGTCCGGCGGGGCGACGGGGAATGGTAGCGGCGCCACAGGCACGCCTTCATCCAGCAATTCCTTGGCCTCTTCCGGGCTCGCCTCGCCATGGATCGGGGCGTGGTCCCGCTCACCGTAATGCATGGCGCGCGATTGCTCGGCGAAATTCTTGCCCACTCATTTGCTGTTTTGCAGCGCCTTGTTCTGCGCCTCGGCCAGTTTCTCCAAAGCGGCAGACACTTCGGGAGGCATCGGTGCGTTGGACACCGGACGCGGTGTCTCATCCTGCATGGCAGGCGCCGGGTCAGCCTTTGGCGCGGTTGTCGCTTGCTGGTTGCCCTTTTTGCCTACCGCAGGGGCCATCGGTGCCTTCGAGACCTTTTCCGATCCGCATAGCGGGCAGACCAACAGTCCGTCATCCAGCTGCGCGGAATATTCGTCGGACGAGCTGAACCAGCCCTCAAAACGGTGGCCATGCTCACAGGAAAGGTCGAAGACGATCATTGCGGGGTGGATTTAGGGATATCGCGCTTGTTGGCAAGGCTTGGGAGCTGGCGGCGGACGTCTTGCACGCGCGAAAGATCGATGTCGCAGAAGCCAAGCCCGGGTTCCTCACCGCTCATATCGAGCATGACTTCGCCCCACGGATCGATCACAAGCGAGTGACCATAGGTCTCGCGCCCATCCTCGTGCTTTCCGACCTGGGCTGCGGCGATCACAAAAGCAGACGCCTCGATCGCGCGGGCGCGCTGGAGGATGTGCCAATGGGCCTTGCCGGTGGGCCTGGTGAAGGCCGCAGGTGTTGCGATGACATCGCACTTCCGGCGCCCAAGTTCTTCAAACAGCGCAGGAAAACGTAAGTCGTAGCATATTGTGAGCCCCAGATGGCCGACGGGCGTGTGCGTCACCGACACAGCTTTTTCGCCGGGGCAATAGGCCTTGCTTTCATGCCAGCTTTCGCCGTCATCGAGCTCCATGTCGAACATGTGGATCTTGTCGTAGCGTGCGGCGATCTGGCCATTTTTATCGAACAGGAGGGTCCGGTTCGCCCAGCGGCCGTCTTCCTCACGAGCAACGGGCAACCCCAGCGCAATCCAGATGGAGTTCTCCGCTGCGGCTTCGCTCACCCGGCGCACCACCTGGCTTTCATCTTCTCTGACGATATGATCGGACGCGCGCGATCTTTTCTGGTCGAGCAGTGCGGCCATTTCAGGCGTAAACAGCATGGCTGCGCCCTGCCCTGCTGCCTGACGCGCGGCGTCGATGATCGTGGTCGTGTTGGCATCCGGCTCGACGCCGGACTGCATCTGCAAAAGCGCTATCTTTGGCATCAGAGGCCCAGCATCTCGTCCAGCCTGCCTTCACGCTCCAGCGCGGCGAGATCGTCCGACCCGCCGATTGCTTTATCGTCGATGAAGATTTGCGGCACAGTCATCGCATCGGGCTTGCGCTGCATCATCTCGGTGCGCTTTTCGCCGCCCATGGTGATGTCATACTCGGTGTAATCGACACCCTTCTCATCCAGCAGTCGCTTTGCCCGCGTGCAGAACCCGCACCATGCCTTTGTATAAATCTCGACCTTTGCTTCGCTCACGCTGTGCTCACTTTCATATCGGTCCGAAGTTCTTGAAACTGTCTTCGGCCACCATATTTATAATGCGCGGACGCCGCTGACGGGTCCGCATTTAATGTCAAATTGCTCAAAAGAGGATTTGTTGCAAATGAACCGTTTTGATCTCACACCCTATCGCCGTTCCACTGTCGGTTTCGACCGGCTTTTCGACCTGCTCGAAAACAATGCCCGGAATACCGGCGATAATTACCCCCCTTTCAACATCGAGCGTCGCAATGAAGACGCCTACCGCATCACGATTGCGGTGGCCGGCTTTACCTCCGCAGACCTCGATATCACCGCCCAGCAGAACCTGCTGACCGTGCAGGGACGCAAGCGCGATGAAGGCAGCGATGGCGAGATGCTGCATGTCGGCATCGCCAACCGCGGCTTCGAACGCCGCTTCGAGCTCGCCGATTATGTTCGCGTCGAGAATGCCGATCTGAAGGACGGCCTGCTCGTCGTGGATCTGGTCCGCGAAGTGCCTGAAGCGATGAAGCCCAAGAAGATCGCAATCGGCGGCAACAAGCTGGAAGTCGTCGATGGCGACAAGAAGGGTGATGACGCAGCAGACGCTGCCTGATCCCTCACAAAATTCCTGGTAATGAAATAATTGGGGGCGGGCCCGCTAAAGCCCGCCCCCTCGACGTTTGCACGCCGACAAGCTTCAAAAATTGACTGTCCGGGTCGCAAAAGACAGCCAGTTTCATCAGCAAGACCGCCACATCTTCGTGCCAATTCAGGCAGACGGATGCGGTAAAATCCCTTTTTCGGAGGCTGGGTGGGTCATGTGTCATGACATCACATCGGCGGAAACAACGCCAATGTCCGAACGATCAATGCCCCGGGTAAACCCCCAGCCCCGGAACCTCCGGTTACGCATTCATGCTGGGTTTATGCAAGCGTTTTCTACTAAAACCTTTTGTCGCCATTAACCATCGTCAGACGAGGCGTGACTGCTTGAGCGCTGCCGCGATGAAACCGGAAAACAGCGGGTGCGGTTCGAACGGTCGGCTTTTGTATTCCGGATGGAACTGTACACCGACGAACCAGGGGTGATCCGGGCGCTCGACGATTTCGGGTAACAGGCCATCGGGCGACATGCCGGAAAACACCAGTCCGCCCTTCTCCAGCCTGTCGATATAGGCCGAGTTCACTTCGTAGCGGTGGCGATGACGTTCGGAAATTTCCGTGGCGCCGTCGTAAAGCTGCGAGACGTGGCTGTTACCCGTCAGTTTCGCATCATAGGCGCCAAGGCGCATGGTGCCGCCAAGATCGGTTTCTTCGGAGCGCTTTTGCAAGCCCTCTTCGCTCATCCACTCTGTGATGATGCCGACTACCGGCTCGTCAGTCTCTCCGAACTCCGTCGAAGAAGCCGTTGATATATCGGCAGTATTGCGCGCGCCTTCGATGCAGGCCATCTGCATGCCGAGACAGATCCCCAGGAACGGAACCTTGCGCTCGCGGGCAAAGCGTACGCTGGCAATCTTGCCTTCACTGCCGCGATCGCCGAACCCGCCGGGCACCAGAATGCCGTGAAGCGGCTCAAGCTGCGCGGCGATATCGGCATCATCGCCTTCGAATACCTCGGCATCGATCCAGCGGATATTGACCTTGGTGCGATTGGCCATGCCGCCGTGAACGAGCGCCTCATTCAGCGACTTATACGCATCGGGCAGGCCCACATATTTGCCGACAACGCCAATGGTAACTTCGCCCTCGGGATTCTCGTAGCGATCGACGACATCGGTCCAGCGCGCCATGTCCGGCGGGTTGCTGGTGCCAAGCATGCCGAAGTGACGAAGCACTTCAGTGTCGAGACCTTCTTCGTGATATTGCTGCGGGACGGCGTAGATGCTCGTCGCGTCGAGCGCCGGAATGACCGACTCCTTGCGCACGTTGCAGAAATTGGCGATTTTCTGGCGTTCGCTATCCGGGATCGGATGCTCTGCACGGCACAGCAGGACATCCGGCTTGATGCCCAATGCCGCTAGCTCGCGTACCGAGTGCTGCGTCGGCTTGGTTTTCAGCTCACCCGCTGCAGCGATATAAGGCACCAGCGTCACATGGACGGAGACGGTTTGATCCGGCTCCAGCTCGTTACGCAGCTGGCGGATCGCCTCCATGAACGGCAGGCTTTCGATATCGCCCACGGTGCCGCCAATCTCACACAGTATGAAATCGTGATCGCCCTGGTCGGCGAGCGCAAAATCCTTGATCGCATCGGTCACGTGCGGGATGACCTGGACAGTCGCGCCGAGATAATCGCCGCGGCGTTCCTTGGCGATGATGTCGCGATAGACGCGGCCCGAAGTTATATTGTCGTTCTGATGCGCGGAAACCCCGGTGAAGCGCTCATAATGACCGAGATCGAGATCGGTCTCCGCGCCATCGTCCGTCACATAGACTTCGCCATGCTGATACGGGCTCATCGTGCCCGGATCGACATTGAGATAGGGATCGAATTTCCGGATACGGACCTTGTATCCACGCGCCTGCAAAAGGGCCGCCAGAGAGGCTGCCATAAGACCTTTGCCGAGCGAGGAGACCACGCCGCCGGTGATAAAAATGTACCGCGCCATGGGAGGCAAGCCTTAAGCTGACGCAAGGATTCGGTGCAAGCGAATTGCGCCGCTTTTTTGCGTGTATCGGGGGATTAGTGCGATCGGGCGAGCGTACTCGCCGGAACAGGCGCGATTATTCGGTGACGTCAGCCAGCGGATCATCTGCCGGTGCGGCTTCCTCTGCCTCTGGTGCGGAACTGCTCGGCAGGTCCGGTGCAGAGGTCGAGCGATCGAGCGAATCGTCAAAGTCTCGCTGACCCGTCGCGTCTACGGCGACTGCTGCGAGGACAATCGAAAGCGCGACGAATAGAATGGCAAACCATTTGGTTGCCCGGCTCAACACATCGGCTGCACCGCGCGCAGACATCAGACCGCCAGGGCTCCCACCGCCACCGATGCCAAGACCACCACCCTCAGAGCGCTGCATCAGCACCAGGATCACGAGGCCAGCGGCCACGAAGGCCTGCACAACGGTGAGGAAGAGGAAAAGGGTCATATCAGTCAGTCAATCTGTTCAATACGGCACCATGCCGGAGGGCGCATTTAGGCTGCGTTCGCCCAGTTCACAAGAGCGGATGGCGAGAGGTTTTACTCCGCGTCATCCCCTGCGGCGGCGATAATAATGCCGAGGAAGCTCTCCGCCGTCAGGCTTGCGCCGCCGACGAGTGCTCCGCCGACGTCGTCCGCCGAAAGCAATTCTGCTGCATTTTCAGGCTTTACCGAACCGCCGTAGAGGATGCGGATTTCCTGCCCTACCTCGCCGTAAACTTCCACAAGCTTGCTGCGAATGTGGCGGTGCATGTCTGCGATATCTTCAGGCGTCGGCGTGCGTCCGGTGCCGATAGCCCAGACCGGCTCGTAAGCCACGGTAACATTGGCAGCGGCTGCTTCGCCTTCAGGAAGTGACGCCTTTAGCTGGCGACCGACGGTCGCTTCGGCCTTGCCAGCATCCCGATCAGCTTCGGTTTCACCGACGCAGACGATTGCGGCCATGCCCGCTTCAATAGCGGCTTCCGCCTTCTGCTTGACGAGCGCATTGGTTTCGCCGTGATCGGCGCGTCGTTCGCTGTGACCAACGATTGTAAAGCCAGCGCCCGCGTCTTTCAGCATGGCGGCGGAGATATCGCCGGTGTGCGCGCCGCCATCTGCGGGATGACAATCCTGCGCACCGATTCCGATGAGATTGGCTTCCTTGCGGCAGGCGTGAATCAGCGTCGATGGCGGGGCCAGAGCCACTTCCACCTTGATGAGCCGCTCTGCCGCGCGATCGATCGCGCGCGCCTCTGCCAGCATGGCGCGGGTGCCGTGCATCTTCCAATTGCCAACGATGTAAGGCCGAATAGTCATCAATTTCCCGATAATTCAGTTGGTTCGCGCGTCGGCGCGCAACCGTATCTCTATCTAATGAAAAGTCCGCTATAGCCACCCTCGCTCCTTGTCAAAGGCACTTTTGCCTATTGCGGGAAAGCGCATCGCGCCTGTTGCGGCGTGGTCGCAGCCGAGATAAAGCCTCCCGCTCATAAGTCGAGCGGCGTCTGCCCTCCCCCTTTACCGGCTTCGGCCACAGCAGAACTGAATTTTATGCTCCAGCTCTTTCGCGGTTTTTTCAAATCCAAGATCGGGATCGTCGTTACTCTGGCCTTTCTTGGCCTGATCGCGGTCGCCTTCGCCAGCTCCGATGTGGCGAACACTGGCATGTTTGGCGGCGTCGCTGGCGGTGACCGCGTTGCTGTCGTTGGGGATCGCACGATTGCCACTTCTGACCTGCAGCAGAACGTCAACAATGCCTACCAGCAGGCGCGTTCGCAGGATCCGACGCTATCGATCGAGGCTTTCATTGCGCAGGGCGGATTCGACAATGTTCTGGATCAGGTGATCAGCCGCAATGCGCTGGCGGAATTCGCCGAACTGCTGGGCCTTCGTGCCGGTCAGAGGCTTGTCGATAGTGAAATCACCAATGAGCCCGGGTTCCGCGGTGCCGATGGCGAATTCGATCCTGACGCGTTTCGCGCAGCCATTCGCGGCCAGGGGCTGACCGAATCGGCAGTGCGCAATGATCTCGCGCTGAGCCTGCTGGCCCGTCAGACAGTTGTTCCGCTGTCCTACCAGTCCCGCATGCCGCGCAGCTTTGCCCGCACCTATGCGCAATTGCTCAACGAGACGCGCATCGGCGATGCGGTGCGGCTTCCTGCCTCCGCTTTCGCGCCTGACGGCGAACCGACAAACGCGCAATTGCAGGCGTATTACGAAGAGAATGAGGCGCGCTTTATCCGCCCGGAACGCCGTATCATCCGCTATGCCGCGTTCGACGAATCCGCTCTGGGTGATCTGCCCCCGGTGACGCAGGCCCAGATCGCTGCCCGCTATGAAGCAAATGCCGTACTGTACCAAGCCGGTGAGGAGCGCAGCTTCACCCAGCTCGTATTGCCCACTCAGGCCGCAGCGCAGGCTGTGATCAACGAAGTGAACGGCGGAACCTCTCTGGAGGCATCGGCGAGGTCGAAAGGCCTTTCCACCACAAATGTTACGGAAGTCGAGCAAGCCGATTTCGCGACCACCACTTCGGAGGCAGTTGCCGAAGCGGCTTTCGATGGGGAAGAAGGCGATCTCGTCGGTCCGGTTCGTGGCACGCTGGGCTGGTACGTGCTCAGCGTGACGGATGTGAATGTCATCGCCGCGCGTTCGCTCGCCGACGCCAGCGACGAAATTCGCGAGACCCTCGAAACTGAGCGCCGCAGTGAAGCCCTGAACGAATTGACCGAGCGCTTCGAAGACGAATTCGCTCGCGGCAAAAGCTTGGAGGAAGCGGCCGAGGAATTGGGCGTGGAAATCCAGTCGACCCCGCAGCTTCTCGCCAATGGGCAGGTCTACGGCCAGCGCGGCCAGCCACCGGAAGAGCTGGCGCGCGTTGTGAGCTTTGCCTTCGATCTTGGCGAAAACGAGCCGCAGATCGCTGCGATCGTGCCCGATGTCGCCTACATGATTTTCGATGTCGGCGAGATTTTCACCAGCTCGGCAGCGCCGCTTTCGGAGATTCGCGAACAGGTCGCCCTGCAGTGGCGTCGCGATCGCGGCATGACGGCTGCATCCGAAGCGGCAGCACGCATCGTTGAGCGCATGGAAGGCGGAATGTCGCTGGCCGATGCCGTGGCTGCAGAAGATGTCAGCCTGCCTGCGCCTGATCGCCTCAGCCTCAATCGTCAGGAGCTGGCAGCTTCCGGCCAGGTCAACCGCGCGACCGTTCTTTTCTTCTCCATGGCAGAAGGCACTGCAAAGCGCGTTTCGGTCGAAGAGACGAATAGCTGGTTCGTGGTCCAGTTGAATGAAATCCAGGCCCCCGATTTGAGCGACACCGAAGAGGGCCGCGCGCAGATCGAGAACACGATGCGGCAGCTTTCCGATCAGCTTGGCGAGGAATATGTTGCTCAATTCGTCGCCGGTGCAGAAGCCTCGCTGGATATCGAACGCAATGAAGACGGTATCAACGCCGTGCGCGACCAGCTGACAGGCGCCACGCGCTAACACCTGTATCTAGGAGGCCGCGCTGGCCATTGGTCTCAACAACGCCGACGCCGCCCGCGACGCACTTGCCAGCGGGCGCAACACGCTCGTCTGGCGCAAGGTCGTTGCCGATACGGAGACCCCAATCGGCGGCGCGCTGAAGCTGATCGAGGAAGGGCGCGGAGACTTTCTGCTGGAATCGGTGGAGGGCGGTGAAATCCGCGGTCGCTATTCGCTGCTAGGGCTAGATCCCGACCTGATGTTCCGCGCCACAGGCAGCGCCGCCGAAATCAATCGCAATTGGCGCCACGATCGCGAGGACTTTGTGGCAGTCGGCGACGATGCAATGACAGCGTTGCGTGAACTGGTGCAATCGTGCCGGATCGATGTTCCGGAAGAATTGCCGCCCGCGCTGGCCTGCCTTGTTGGCTATTTCGGTTACGAAACGATCGGCCTCGTCGAGAAACTGCCGAGAGCACCACAGAGCGACCTCGCGCTGCCAGATATGCTGTTCGCGCGACCGGCGCTGGTGTTGGTGTTCGACAGGCTGACTGACGCGCTTTTCGTGATCGCGCCGCTTTGGGCGGATGATGGCGATGCAGATGCCAAGATCGAGCGGGCCGAAGAGCGGGTCAACGAAGCGTTGCGAAAACTGGGTGAAAAGGTGCCCTCCGCGCCGCGTCTTGCCGATCTGCCCGAATGCTCCCTCAC
Source organism: Aurantiacibacter sp. MUD61 (assembly GCF_027912455.1). Lineage (NCBI taxonomy): Bacteria > Pseudomonadati > Pseudomonadota > Alphaproteobacteria > Sphingomonadales > Erythrobacteraceae > Aurantiacibacter > Aurantiacibacter sp. MUD61. The sequence goes on along the minus strand of NZ_CP115446.1, from coordinate 2,435,375 downwards.
CCCTGTGATGGACGAGGCGGATTACGCGGAGATGGTGCTGTCCGCGAAGGAATACATCGCTGCAGGCGACATCTTCCAGGTTGTCCTCGCCCAGCGCTTCACCTGTCCCTTCCCGCTCCCGCCTATCGCGCTCTACCGTGCGCTGCGACGGGTGAACCCGTCTCCGTTTCTTTACTTCCTGGACATGCCCGGCTTTGCCGTGGTCGGCTCCAGCCCTGAAATCCTGGTGCGCGTCAGAAATGGCGAAGTCACCATTCGCCCGATCGCAGGCACCCGTCCGCGTGGATCGACCGACAGCGAGGACAAGGCCAATGAGAAAAGCCTGCTCGCCGATCCGAAGGAATGCGCCGAGCATTTGATGCTGCTCGATCTTGGCCGCAATGATGTGGGGCGCGTGGCCGAAGCGGGCAGCGTTACCGTCACCGACAGCTTCACGATCGAGCGCTACAGCCATGTGATGCACATCGTCAGCAATGTCGTGGGCCAATTGACGGGCGAAAAGGATGCGCTCGACGCCCTTTTCGCTGGCTTTCCTGCCGGAACCGTTAGCGGCGCGCCGAAAATCCGCGCTTGCGAGATCATTGCAGAGATGGAGCCGGAAACACGCGGTGCCTACGCGGGCGGTGTCGGCTATTTCGCGCCCGATGGTTCTGTCGACAGTTGCATCGTTTTGCGCACCGCGGTCGTCAAGGATGGCACGATGCACGTCCAGGCCGGAGCCGGCATCGTTGCCGACAGTGATCCCGCCTATGAAGCCGCCGAATGTCGCCACAAGGCGGGTGCGCTGATCGCAGCCGCGCGAGAAGCGGTGACCATCGCCGGCGAAGCAGAGTTCGGGCAGTGAGAGCGTGTCGCCTCACGCTTATTCCCCTCGCATTGGCCATCGGTGGCTGTGACATCCGCTTTGAGCAGGAGATTGAGGAAGAGCTGGTCTCGATCTGCGAGCCGGTGATCTTCGAAGATACTCCTCTGGTGCAATGCACTGCCGATCCTGCGCAGCACGCCATCGCTATGGATCTGGCTCCCGAAGGCGAGGAAACGCCCTATCGTTCCCTGCGCGAGCTTTCTTTCGCCGAGCGACCGGACGGCGCGCCGCATATCGTGTTCGCGGCGAATGGCGGCATGTTCGATGAGGAAGGCTTTCCCATCGGCTATTACGTCGAGGATGGCCGGCGGCTGACCGTTCTCAATCAACGCGATGGGCCGGGCAATTTCCATATGAGGCCCAATGGTGTTTTCTTCGGCGATGGTCCCGCAGGCCCTTGGCAGGTTCTCGATACGGAACGCTTCGCAAGCCGCGGCCAGCGACCGAACTTCGCCACGCAATCGGGGCCCATGCTGGTGGTGAACGGCGAATTGCACCCCGATATCCAGCCCAACGGCACCTCTCTGCGTATCCGCAACGCCGTGGGGGTAGACGAGCTGGGCCGCGCACATTTCGTGATGAGCGAAGTGCCGGTGAGCTTCGGCAAGCTCGCGCGCTATTACCGCGACGTCCTGAATGTCGACAACGCCCTCTATCTGGATGGCAGCGTGTCGCAAATATGGGATGTACCCAATGATCGACTGGAAACCGGATCGCCCATCGGTCCGTTGATCGTTGTCACAATGCAGGACGAGAATTCATGAGCGAATACCGCGAACTTTACCCGATCACCGAGCCTTTCGACAGCGGCATGCTGGATGTGGGCGAAGGCCATTCGCTCTATTGGGAGCGCGTCGGCACGAAAGGCGCGAAGCCTGCGGTGATGCTGCACGGCGGCCCGGGCGGGGGCATCTCTCCAACACATCGCGGCCAGTGGGATCCCGAACTTTACGACGTCCTGCTGTTCGACCAGCGCGGATGCGGCAAGTCCCTGCCCTTCGCGGAAATCGAGAACAACGATACTTGGCGCATCGTCGAGGACATGGAGCGCCTTCGCGAAATGTGCGGCTTTGACAAATGGCAGGTGTTCGGCGGCAGCTGGGGGTCCACCCTCGCCCTCGCCTATGCGCAAAAATACCCCGAACGGTGCAGCGAATTGGTCCTGCGCGGTGTCTTCCTTGGGCGGCGAAAGGAGCAGGACTGGCTCTATAGCCGCGGCGCGAGCGAGATCATGGCGGAGCAGTGGGACGATTTCAGCAGTCTCATCCCCGAAGCCGAGCGCGGAAATCTTGTGCAAGCCTATTACGATCGCTTGACCAGCGATGATGAGGCAACGCGCCTCGCTGCGGCCAAGGAATGGTCTCTGTGGGAAGGAAGCGTCGCGACATTGCTGCCGAACAAGGAGTTGCTCGATAGTTTTGCCGATCCCGCAAAGGCTGTTCCCTTCGCGCGGATTTGTGCGAAGTTCTTCCTGAAGGAATTTTTCCTCGAAGAAGGGCAGCTGCTGAAGAATGCCGACAGGCTGAAAGACATTCCCGGCATCATCGTTCAGGGGCGCCACGATATTTGCACACCGCCCGTTTCCGCATGGGAACTGAAAAAGGCGTGGCCCGAAGCCGATCTTCGGATCGTTCACGATGCAGGTCACAGCGCATTTGAGCCGGGTATCGTCGACGGCCTCGTCCGCGCAACCGATGAGCTTGCTGGCAAACAGGCTTGATTGTGCAGGCACCAGAGGCAATGGCGGCGCAATGATCCTCGTCATCGACAATTACGACAGTTTCACCTTCAACCTGGTCCATTATCTGATGGAGCTGGGCGCCGAAGTCTTGGTCGAGCGTAACGATGCGATGACGGCGGCAGAAGCTGTGGCGCGCGGCGCGAAAGGCGTGCTGATTTCTCCGGGGCCGTGCACGCCGAATGAAGCCGGTGTTTCGCTCGATCTGGTCGCGGCCTGTGCTGACAAAGCACTGCCGTTGCTCGGCGTATGCCTGGGCCACCAGGCTATCGGTCAGCATTTCGGCGGACGCGTTGCGCGCGGCGGTTTGATGCACGGCAAGACTTCGCCGGTAGACCATGATGGGACAGGCGTGTTCGCCAATATCCCCTCGCCCTATATCGCGACGCGCTATCACTCGCTGATCGTGGACAACATTCCCGATTGCCTGCTGGTGAATGCGCGAAGCGAGACTCCCGGGCTCGATGGCAGCAGTGTGATGGGTTTCCGCCATGCGGACCTTCCGATCCATGGCGTGCAGTTCCACCCGGAGAGCATCGCCACCGAGCATGGCCACAGGCTGCTCGCCAATTTCCTCAACATCTGCGGGATCGAAGCGAAGGTGCCTGTATGACCGTTCTTCCTCCCACTGATATCCCGCTGACTGAAGCTGATGCCGAGCGTGCCTTTGGCGATATGCTCGACGGCAAGCCCAGCGAAGAGGAAATCGCCGAATTCCTGAGCGGACTTTCCGATCGCGGTGAGCGCGCGGAGGAGATCGCCGGTGCCGCGCGGGCCATGCGCAAGCGGCTGATCCCGATCGAAGCGCCCGACAACGCAATCGACGTGTGCGGCACGGGCGGCGATGGCCACCATACGCTAAACGTCTCGACCGCTGTTTCTCTTGTCGTCGCGGCCTGCGGCGTTCCGGTGGCGAAGCACGGCAATCGCGCGGCGAGTTCGAAATCGGGCGCAGCAGATACGCTCGAAGCTCTGGGCCTCGATATGGATGCAGCCGGGCGGACTGCGGAGAAGACGCTCGCAGAGATTGGCATCTGCTTCCTGTTCGCCAAGAACCATCACCCCGCGATGGGCCGCATTCAGCCGATCCGCCAGAAGCTCGGCAAGCGCACGATCTTCAACCTGATGGGGCCGCTGTCGAACCCGGCGAAGGTTCGGCGTCAGTTGATCGGTATAGCGCGCCCGGCCTACGTGCCGATTTATGCAGATGCGATGGCGCGCCTCGGCACCGAGCGCACCTTTATCGTCTCCGGCGACGAAGGATTGGACGAGCTGAGCCTGGATGAAGGCAACGAGCTTGCCGATGTGACGGGCCGCGAAGTCCGTATGCGCCGCGTCGATGCGAGCGATGCGGGCCTCAATCATGCTCCTGTCGAAGCTATCAGGGGGGATGACGCGGTCCACAATGCCAAGGCGCTCCAAGCGCTACTTCTCGGCGCGCCCGGCCCCTATCGCGATGCCGTCCTGTTCAACAGCGCAGGCGCGCTGATGGTCGCTGGCGAAGTCGACAGCTGGCAGGACGGCGTCGAAGAGGCGGCCGAGGCTATCGACAAGGGTCTCGCGAAGGCGCTGCTCGAATGCTGGATCGACACGGCCAAGTAATGAACAAGCTCGAAGAAATCTGCGCTGTGAAGCGTGAGGAGGTCGCCCGCCGCAAGGCGGCAAAGACGCTGTCCGATTGTGATCGTATCGCGCAGAAGAGCACGCCGCCACGCGGGTTCAAGCGCGCGCTTGAGGAAGCATCTGCCGAAGGCTTCGGCCTCATCGCGGAAATCAAGAAGGCCAGTCCTTCGAAGGGGCTGATCCGTGCCGATTTCCGGCCGCATCAGCATGCGCTCGATTACACTAAAGGCGGCGCGGCCTGCCTCTCTGTCCTCACCGATGCTCCGTATTTCCAAGGTCACGAGTCTTTCATGATGGAAGCGCGGGCGACCACCGATCTGCCCGTGCTGCGCAAGGACTTCATGGTCGACCCGTGGCAGATCGCCGAAAGCCGCATGTTCGGCGCGGATGCAATCCTGATCATCGTGGCGGCGCTGGACAACGCGCAGATGGCGGAAATCGAAGCCGCCGCGATCGAGCGCGGGATGGATGTACTGATCGAAGTGCATGACGAGGAGGAACTGGAACGCGCAGCCACGCACCTCACCTCTCGCCTGATCGGCGTCAACAATCGCAATCTGAAGACGTTCACCACCGACCTCAGCACGACCGAACGCCTCGCGCCGCTCGCTCCGGAGGGCAGCCTGCTGGTGGGTGAAAGCGGCATCAACTCGCATGAAGACTGCTTGCGTCTTGCCGAAAGTGGTGTGCGCTGTTTCCTCGTCGGGGAAAGCCTGATGCGGCAAGAGGATGTCGAGGCGGCAACCCGTAGCCTACTCGGTCACTAGACTTTACAAATCATTCTTCGCAAATGCGCCCAACCGTGCCTATGTTACACCCCTGACCAACTTTCATGAAGGGGATGCAATTATGGGTATTTTCAGCTCGATAAAGAACGCGATTTTCGGCGACGATGACGACGACAAGAAGGTGGAGCACGGCGCGAAACCCGCGTCGAAGACTGTCGAGGCAGGCCGCCCGCGGCCTGTCAGCACAATGGATTTGGAAGAAGCGCTGGAGAACAAGCCGGGCGCAGACAAGCTCAACTGGCGGACTTCGATTGTCGATCTGATGAAGCTCGTCGGCATCGACCCAAGCTATGAGAACCGCAAGGAGCTGGCCGCTGAGCTGGGTGACAATGATTATTCGGGCAAGGCCGAAGAAAACATCTGGCTGCACCGTCAGGTGATGGCGAAAATCGCAGCCGAGGGCGGCAAGGTTCCGCCATCGATGCTCGACTGATATCCTCGAACTAGCTGACATGGCGGGCGATCTGCGATAGGTCGCCTGCCATGTCTGAGCTTACCCATCTGGATGATGACGGCGCGGCGCGCATGGTCGATGTCGGCGCCAAGCAAGTGACCGAGCGGAGCGCAACTGCTGCGGGCTTTTTGCGCGCTTCAGCCAGTACAATCGCTACCATTAGTGAAGGTAACACGCCCAAGGGCGATGTGCTGGGCACTGCGCGGATTGCCGGAATTATGGCGGCGAAAAAGACCGCTGATCTCATCCCGCTCTGCCATCCGCTTCCGCTGGACAGCGTCACAATCGACTTTGCCTTTCATGAAGAGAGCATTGCGGTCACTGCGACCGCGCGCCTTTCTGGCAAGACCGGCGTTGAAATGGAAGCGCTTACAGCAGCTTCCATCGCACTCCTGACACTTTACGACATGGCTAAAGCGCTCGAAAAAGGCATGGTGATCGAGCAGGTGCGGCTGCTGTCGAAGACCGGGGGCAAGAGCGGTGACTGGCACGCGAGCGAGGCAAGGTGAGCCCTCCCCCGCCGATTCCCTTGGAGGAAGCGCAAAAGCGACTTCTTGAGCTTGCTGAGCCGCTGGAATCCGAAATATTTCCCGTATCCACGGCAGCGGGCCGCTATCTTGCCGACAATCTGTGTTCTTTACGCGAAAATCCGGCGGCAGATCTTTCCGCAATGGATGGTTATGCCATTCGTGCAGACGATCTGGCGGGACCGTGGCGCATCATTGGTGAAAGCGCCGCGGGTCATCCATTTGCAGGCTCGCTGAAGCATGGAGAGGCGATACGTATCTCAACCGGCGCGCACATGCCGGACGCCGGCGGCGCGGTGCTTTTGCAGGAGCACGCGCACCGCGAAGGCGACACTCTGTCAGTGACGGATAGTCACTCAGCCAGCCCGCAATACGTTCGCAAGCAAGGCTTCGATTTCCGCAAAGGCGATGCGCTTCTTAAATCAGGAACGCGGATCGGTCCCGCGCAGATTGCCGTTGCGCTAGCTGGGGGACATTCGACAATCAACGCAGGGAAATTGCCGCAGATCACAATTATCGAATGCGGCGACGAGCTTGCAGCAGACCCCTTGGAGTCCGCAGATCACCAAATCCCCGCCACAAATGGCCCCATGCTCGCCGCGATGGCCGCGCCCTATGCTTCCCAATGTAAGGTGATCGGACCGATCGCCGACGATAAGGCGCAACTCATCGCCGCATTCGATCAAACCGAGGCGGATGTGATCGTTACCTGCGGCGGCGCTTCTGTCGGCGATCACGACCTCGTGCGTCCCGCCCTCGAAGACTGGGGCGCCACGCTGGACTTCTGGCGTGTTGCGATGAAGCCGGGAAAGCCGTTGATGGTCGCGCGCAAAGGCAAGACTATCATCCTTGGCCTGCCAGGTAATCCGGTCTCGAGTTTCGTTACCGGCTATTTGTTCTTGCTACCGCTGCTCCGCCGCCTCGCTGGGCCATCCGCATCATTACCCACGACCGTCATGGCGAAACTTACGGCGAAGCTGCCGCCGGTGGGTGACAGGCGCGAGTTCGTTCGCGCGCACCTAGCAGGCGGCGAGATCACCCCGGTGAACGAGAATGACAGCAGCGCCCTGCGCGCACTTGCAGCCGCCAATGCCCTCATCGAGCGACCGGAAGGGTCTGGCCCCCAAGAGGTGGGAACACCGGTTAAAGCCTATTTGCTCGAAAATGGCGGTATCGCTTGACTTCAGCAATTCTGTTTCATAATTGTTCTTTATTCGTTCCCGATGTGGAACATTTGAGTGAGGGACAAGCGCATGCTGACCGCGAAGCAACATGAATTGCTGTTATTCATCAATCGTCGTCTGGAAGAGGCGGGCATTTCGCCCAGCTTTGAAGAGATGAAAGAGGCGCTCGATCTGAAGAGCAAATCGGGTGTTCACCGCCTGATTTCGGCTTTGGAAGAGCGTGGCTTTATCCGCAGGCTTCCCAACCGCGCCCGTGCGCTCGAAGTCGTCAAAATGCCGGACAACGTTGCGAATGATGCGGTCGCCAAGGCCACAACGCCGCCTGCTTCCGCGCCTGCGCCCGCCAATGACGTGATCGAAATCCCTCTGCACGGCCGCATCGCCGCAGGTGTTCCGATCGAGGCGCTGGAAGACAGCCAGTCCCTTCCGGTTCCCGCAGCTTTGCTCGGCTCTGGCGAGCATTACGCTCTGGAAGTTTCCGGCGACTCTATGATCGAGGCCGGCATCTTCGACGGCGATTACGCTCTCGTGAAGAAGGGCAATACTGCGCGTGATGGAGATATCGTGGTTGCACTCGTCAATGGTGAGGAAGCAACGCTGAAGTATCTCTTCCATGAAGGCAGCAGCATTCGGCTCGATCCGGCGAATTCCTCTTACGATCCGCAGGTTTACGCTGACAGTCAGGTCGAAGTGCAAGGCAAGCTTGCCGGACTGCTGCGCCGCTACCACTAGATTTAGTTTTTGCATTCCAGAGGAAGCGCCGCGCAGTCTCCGGGACAGCGCGGCGTTTTCTCTTTGGAGTCTCGCGCATTGAGCAGACGCGGAGCGGGTCAGTCCTCTTCCCGCCTGCCGCGCCACCAGCCATGATCACCTTCGCTTTGGGCAACCGAGCGATAGCTTTCGTCACCAAGGTTGATGGCAAGCCCTCCGGTCGCGCTCAACATCCGGCCATCCGCCTTCAGCCAGCGCGGCTCGCAGCTTCGGGGTAACCAGCGATCGGCGATGACGATATCAGCGCGCTCGCAAGCGGCAGCGAGGGCGCGTTCGGCGACGATATCGCGGCTTCGGCTCATCAAGATGTGCCAGTCACGCCCGCCCCTATTGAGCGCAATCACGCAGAAATCGCGACTGCATTCCGCCCCCGGCCATTCAGCTAGTGGCAGTGGTTCACCCTCTACCCCGGCAAGCTCAAGCAAATTGTCGCGCGTAAAGCTGCTTCTCGTATCACGCAGGACCAGCAGGCGATCATCCTCTCCCGTGACGCCGACGTGGCGCCCGTCGCCAGAAATCAACACATCTGGCACGGGTGTGATCGCCAGGACGATGCAACCAATCGCAGCAGGCACAAATCCAAGCAATCGCGCCCTGCCACGCCACAACGCCAGCCAGAGACCCCCAGCGACAAAGAGCAGGACAGTGCCCAAGGTCATCTGTGGGATCAGTTTGACTGCGCCGGGTTGATCGGCCGTAAAATGGGCTATGCCAATTAGCAGGTCGAGAGATTTGCCGACCAGCCACCAGAATGGCGCTCCAGCACCGATGACATCGAAGATAAGCGCAATCGCGATCAGTGGCATGGAAATAAAAGTGACGAGCGGAATGGCGATCACATTGGCGAGTGCACCGTACACACCCGCGCGGTGAAAATGGAAAAGCACCACGGGCATCAGTGCTATTTCGATCACGAGCCCCGTAACGAGCAGCATGATCGTGCGCCGAGACAGCCAGGTCAGCCTACCCTCATCTCTTGGTGCGAGAAAGCGTTTCACCGGCTCGGCGTTATGCAATGCGATGATGGCGATGACGGCCGAGAAGCTCATCTGGAAGCTCGGACCGACAAGGCTTTCGGGCCAGACCAGCATCACTGCCATCGCCGCGACTGCTACCATCCGGAGCGACAGTGGCTCCCGGCCCAGAGCAAGCGCGATTAGCACCAGCAGAGCGGCAATGCAGCTACGCACCGTCGGCACCTCAGCGCCGGTGAGTAGGGTATACCCCACCCCCGCAAGCGCCGCGATTCCCGCTGCGGCCACCGGCAATCGCACGCGCAAGGTTAGCCAAGGCCACAATGCGAGCAGCTTGATGGATATCAGATACCCCGCTGCGATCACCGCGCTCACATGCAACCCACTGATAGACAGAAGATGCGTCAGCCCAGCGTCGCGCATCGCATCTTCATCCGCTTCGGAAATCCCTCCGCGATCACCGCTGGCAAACGCCGCAGCAATACTTCCCGCCGAGCCGCCCAATTCACCCCGCACATGATTGGATAGTACGCGCTGTAGCTGCGCTATAGGCGCCTGATCCCCACGTGCTGGTTCGATGATCGAAATGTCGCCCTGCACACTTCCGGTCGCGGCGAGGCCCTGAAACCAGGCCGTGCGAGCGAAGTTATAGCTCCCCGGCAACATGGGCGCCGTCGGCGGCATCAACCGTACCTGTGCCCGGATGAGCGCGCCTTCGGCCATTGCATCTTCAGCGTCTTCAATCGGCACGTTGATACGTATCTTGACCGCTTCCCCATCATCCGGCGAGCGAATGGCGAGCACCAGGCGGACGCGGTCCTGGGCGGGTTGTTCGATCCGCTCGAGAATGCGGCCTTCAATCTCTTCGAACATCGGCCTTTCAAAGGCCTCGGCACCGACCATTTCGGACCGCGTCCAGATCAGCGCAACGCCAAATGCGAATAGCAGGCCGATCCCGAGCAGGCCGCCGGTCAGATGCACGCGATCGTCTCGCCCGCGCCACCACGCCAATCCAGCCAAGGGGAGCATGAGGCCGGCAGCAATAGCGGCAACCCACATTGCGGTACTGGGAAGAGCGAACCACGCGCCAATCCCGGAGGCCATGGCAACCGCCATCCACGGCCCGCGATCGAAGCCTGCACCTGCAAGAAATGCCTCTGCACCGTCGGCCAAGCTGGACAAAGAGGCGCGCTTTCGCCAAGGCGTCTGCTGCAACGCAACATCGCGCTCATCGTCCCCCAGCGGAACCAGCGGTGGCTGCCGCGTTGCCATGAAAGATACAGGACAGGAAACAACGGCTTATGGCAAGCGCAACCGGATTAAATGCTGGCAATGATCGTCCGGTGGTGACGCGGTTTGCGCCCAGCCCGACCGGGTTCCTACACATTGGCAATGCCCGTACCGGTCTGTTCAGCTGGCTCTATGCGCGCCATTTCGGTGGCAAGGCACTTCTGCGGATCGAAGATACCGACAAGAAGCGCAGCACGCAGGAAGCCATCGACGTCATTTTTGACGGCCTCGATTGGCTCGGTCTCGAGTTCGATGATGAGCCGGTTTACCAAAGCTCTCGCGCCGATCGCCATGCCGAAGTCGCACACAAGATGCTGGATGCCGGTAAGGCATACAAATGCTTTGCAACGCCCGAAGAGCTTGCCGAGATGCGCGAACAGCAGCGCGCCAACAAGCAGCCGATGCGCTATGATGGTCGCTGGCGCGATCGCGACGCTTCGGAAGCGCCTGCAGATGCGCCTTACACGATCCGCGTAAAGACCGAGACTGATGGCGAAACCGTGATCGAAGATGCTGTGCAGGGCCGCGTCACGGTGAAGAATAGCGAGATCGACGATTTCATCCTGCTCCGTGCAGATGGCACGCCGACATATATGCTCGCAGTCGTTGTCGACGATATGGATATGGGATGCACCCACATCATCCGCGGCGACGATCACCTCAACAACGCCTTCCGCCAGATTCAGGTGATCCGAGCGATGCAGGGTGTCGAAGATGGCTGGGAAGAGCCGACCTATGCCCATGTGCCGCTGATCCACGGTAATGACGGCGCGAAGCTTTCGAAGCGTCATGGCGCGCTGGGTGTGCGTGACTATCGCGAGATGGGCATCCTTCCCGAAGCGCTGTTCAATTACCTGCTGCGTCTTGGCTGGGGCCACGGCGACCAGGAAGAGTTCAGCATGGAAGAGGCGATTGCCCTTTTCGATATCGACGCGGTGAACAAGGGCCCGAGCCGCTTCGACATGAAGAAGCTGCTGAACATGAACGGCAATTACATTCGCCAGGCGGATGATGCACGTTTGGCAAAGATCGCAGCTGATCTGATCGGCCCGGAAGCCGATGTCGCGCTGCTAACGGAAGCCATGCCGGTGCTCAAAACGCGCGCGCGCGATATGAACGAATTGGCCGCTGGTGCAGAGTTCCTGTTCAAGCAGCGACCGCTGGAAATGGACGAAAAGGCAGCTGGATTGCTCGATGACGAGGTGCGTATGCGACTTTCGTCTATTTCAGGCCGGTTGCAGGCAGAAACGGACTGGACAATTGAGGCGCTGGAGGCCAATCTGAAAGCATATGCGGAGGAGCTGGGACTGGGTCTTGGCAAGCTCGCACAGCCGCTTCGCGCGGCGCTTACAGGGACGACAACCTCGCCCGGAATTTTCGATGTGCTGGTCCTTCTCGGACGGGAAGAAAGCCTCGCGCGGATTGATGCGCAGGCAGCGGCCTGAAACGGCTGCCCAGTTAGGACAATTTTGAAGGAGAAGCCCTTTGGCTGACAAGCAGGCGGAATTGACAGTAGGCGGTGAAACGCATGACTTTCCCACTCTTGAGGGGAGCGTTGGCCCCGAGGTCATCGATATTCGCAAGCTCTACGGTAAGACCGGAAAGTTTACGTTCGATCCGGGTTACAAATCGACAGCGGCCTGCGAAAGCGCGCTGACCTTTATTGACGGCAATGAAGGTGTGCTGCTCCACCGCGGCTATCCGATCGGCCAGCTGGCCGAGCATTCCAGCTTCATGGAAGTCAGCTATCTGATGCTCAATGGCGAATTGCCGAAGCAGGATGAGCTGGACGAGTTCACCAACACCATCACCTATCACACGATGCTGCACGATCAGATGCGGCAGTTCTATCAGGGTTTCCGCCGCGATGCGCACCCGATGGCGATCATGTGCGGTGTGGTGGGCGCACTCTCTGCCTTCTACCATGACAGCACCGACATTTCGGACCCCGAGCACCGCAAGATTTCCAGCCATCGCCTGATCGCCAAGATGCCGACGATCGCTGCAAATGCTTACAAATATGCTGTCGGCCAGCCCTTCATGCAGCCGCAGAACTCGCTCAGCTACACCGGCAACTTCCTGCGCATGACCTTTGGCGTGCCGGCCGAAGAGTATGAAGTGATCCCGGCTGTCGAAAAGGCGATGGACCGGATTTTCATTCTCCACGCCGATCACGAGCAGAACGCCTCGACTTCGACCGTTCGCCTCGCCGGTTCGTCTGGCGCCAACCCGTTCGCCTGTATCTCTGCCGGTATCGCCTGCCTGTGGGGCCCGGCGCATGGCGGCGCCAACGAAGCTGCGCTCAACATGCTGCGCGAAATCGGCACGCCGGACAAAATCCCGCACTACATCGAGCGCGCGAAGGACAAGAACGACCCGTTCCGCCTGATGGGCTTCGGTCACCGCGTCTACAAGAACTACGATCCGCGTGCGACCGTGATGCAGAAGACCGTGCGCGAAGTTTTCGATGCGCTCGACGTCAAGGATCCGGTGTTCGAAACGGCACTGCAACTGGAAGAGATCGCGCTGAACGATCCCTATTTCCAGGAGAAGAAGCTGTTCCCGAATGTGGACTTCTATTCCGGCATTATCCTGTCGGCGATCGGTTTCCCGACGACGATGTTCACCGCGCTGTTCGCCCTCGCCCGTACCGTTGGCTGGGTCGCGCAGTGGAACGAGATGATCTCCGATCCCGGCCAGGTCATCGGTCGCCCGCGCCAGCTCTACACCGGGCCGACGCAGCGCGATTACGTGCCGGTCAGCGAACGCTAAGCTTTCGCATTTCGAATAAGAGAGCCTCCGCTTCGGCGGGGGCTTTTTTATGCCTAACCGCCATCCGGATCGGCAGGAATTTCCAAGGTAAAGCGAGCGCCCTGCCCCTTGGCGCTTTCCACCGTGAGATCGCCATTCATGGCGCGGGCAAGACGGCGCGAGATATAGAGGCCGAGGCCCGACCCGCCATCGCCCTTACGGCCCAATCGCTCGAATTTGGCGAAGACCTTGGATTGCTGGTCGTCATCCAGCCCCTCGCCCTGATCGGCGACTACGGCTCGGGCGTGCCCGTTCTCTTCTTCAACGCGGACCCATACCTGTCCGCCCTCAGGCGAATAACGGATCGCGTTACCGATAAGGTTGAGCAGGACCTGCAAGGTCCGCCGGAATTCGCCAATGGCAGGCACGCTCTCATCATCCTTGGGCGCATCGAGCTGAATGCCGCGTTCCTTCGCGCGAACACCCAGAATACCGACCGCACGGCGCGCGACATCAGCCAGGTCGATATTGTCTGGCGCGGGTGAGAATTCCTCATCCTCGACCATTTCCAGCGTCGTCAGATCATCGATCAGCGCCAACAGATGCTCACCGGCGGAGGCGATATCGGCAGCGTAATTGCTATACTCGTCCGCGAGTGGGCCAGCGAGCTGCGTGCGAATGGTCTCGGCATTGGCGATGATGCGACTGACAGGCTGCCGCAGGACCGGCGCGATATCACGCCCGATACCTGCGCTGCGTTCCGGTTTTCGCGATTGCTTCTTGATGCGCTCTTCCAGCGGGCGATCCGGTACGAGGTAAAGCTCAAAGCCCTCGCTGCCGGGCTCGGCCTTGCCCATTGGAACAAGCTGGGCGGCCCATTCGCGTTTGCTCTCGGGCACCGAGACGAGAGCGCCGTCCAGCAGGCGCCAATGCAGCGGCTGCTCGTGGCTATAGCCAGCGGGGCTTGCAAAATTGGTCCATGGCTGGCCGACGCCTGCCATCATCTGCTCGCCAAGCATATCGAGATCCACCGCCGTCCAGTCGACTGTCAAAAGCTTCTGGTCGGCATCAAGGCGTGCTGTCAGGCCGGACAAGTGCCGTACCAGCGCAAGGTGGCCACGGCGCTCGTCATCTGCGGCAGCGATCGGAATATCTTCAGCGTCCCACGTGCTGATGGTGATGATCGTGCCTGCTTTGCCTGGCACCACTTCCGCCCAGGCAGAAATCTGTTCGACTGAGTCCTGCGCGCGTATGGCGCGCGACAAGCGCTTCCCCGTCTGGCGCGCCTTGCATACAAGTTCGAGCAAGGCAGGCGTGACGATAGCGCCGGGGATTTCACCGCCGGCTCGCATGTGAAAGCTCGCCAGCGGCTCTTCCGCCTCGATCAGGCGGTTGTCGGCGTCAGTTCGCGCCCGGGCAGATATGATGCTGGCGGAGGACATTGCCTCAATGCATGCCTTCGTTTAGCGCTTCATCCAACATCGCAGCGGCACGATCGGCGCGGATCGTGTCGAAGCCATCGGGCAGCGTGATTTCTGGATGCAGGTACAGGAACTGTTCTTCGACCGCGCTCTGGCTGAGACCGGCGGCACGCAGGCTCAAGGCCAATCGGGCGCACTGGTTTTCGCCGAGGGACATGATGACGGTATCGCGCTTGCGATCCGCGGCCATGCTCACGGCGGTGACGAAAATCGACAGTCCGGCATGATCCACGGCGAGCGCGCGGTTGGCGCGGTGCTGCATGGCGGAAATCAGGCGAATAAATTGCGCAACGCGGCGTTGATCGGGATCATACGCATCGCACATGGCCTTTTCGGCAGATGCTGCGCTTTCGCCGTGCTCTGCGGTATGCTCGCGGAAAATCTGCATGGCTCGCTCAAACAAATCGTGCGGAAGCTCATAAATCGGCAATTCCATGCGGCCCTGTTGCTGCATGAAGCGCGCCTGTGCGGCCAAAGCGTGCATTGCCCCGGCCGCAACAGCTTCATCTGTCGAGGCCGCAAGTTCCTGTAGCAGCGGCGAAAGCACGGCATCGATCCCGCTCCGACGGCTCAAGTTTGAAGCCAGCTTGGCCTCGATAGTGATCGCGTGCGCATGCGACAGGAAGTCCGTCTCATCGAGCAAGGCCAAGGCGATCTCGTCGAGATTTTCCTCGATAAACTCGGTCCGGTTGTTGATGCCCCTGACATCCACGAGATTCGCCAACATCTGCTGGGCGAGATGCAGCATCATCCCGCGAATGGTGGCGATGACTTCATCGCTGAACAGCGCGTGGTCTACATTGGCCAGCAGATGGCGCAGGATCGGGGGCGCAGTTGCGATAATCACATCGCCATGCGCAAGCTCGCGCTGCAGCGTCTTTTCGACCGCGCTGGCCGATGAACCGGATGAATTTTGCTCGCTCATGCGTGCGGGCATAATATGACAGCGTTAATTCCGCGTTAGCCGCTGTCTGCCGCCGGCGGCAGGAGATGCGCCGCCAAAACTAGCGTCGCAACAAGCATGAATGCTACTTCGGGAGGCAGAACGGCTGAAAGTATAGCCAATCCACTGGCGATCAGGGCGCGGTCCCGCAAGGGGGCACTGATTGCGGGTATTGGCCGTCGGTCGAGCAGAAACAGCGCGGCGAACAATACGAATGGCGGAAATGCGGCGCGATACCACAGACTGTCGATGGTGAGGACACCGCTGGCAAGGATCGCAACATCGACCGCTTTTCGCAGGATGGGCCAACGCGTTATCTGTCCGAACGGCGCCACGGCAAGCTTTGAAATGCCAAGCATCACTTCCAGCACCGGGACACTCAGCGCAGCGAGCGCGAACGCGGCGACAGGCAATTCATAGAAAGCGGCTGTTATACTCCCCACGAGCAGAAGGCCCGAGAGCGCGAGAATACCGGGTTTCGCCCAGGATCTCTGCATCAGCCAGCCACCGGCGCGAGCCGCTATGGAACTGCCCAGCCAACGCGATGGTGCAGTCAGAGACCCCTTTCCGAGATGCGTTTGCATCCATCCAGCTTCATGCCTCTTGGCGGAGTCCGCGTCCCGGATAATCTGCCATTTGCCATCATCGAGTACGCTGTCGTCCAACCGCGCTTCGGAAAGGCGGTGTTGCAGGGCGATGCGCAGCAAAGCTGCGTGAGGCGCCGCATCTTCTGGCAGGGAGGTCAATTGGCCCAGCCATTTGCCCGGCAAGGTCATCACTCCGCCCCATGCCCGGTCCAGATCGATCCGCTCGAACCCTGCCGCTGTCCCGGGCCCTGCAGAAAAAACGAGCATCCGGTCGCCTTCTGCGCGGATCAGCTCAAGCGCTTGCCGCGATTCGGGCAACAGGCCTGGCTGGAATATGAGCAGACTATCGTCATCCTTAATCGCTCCGGGCAGCGCATGCGCATTGGAGATGACCTGATAGCGCATACCCGCCTTCTCGACCGCGTGGCGCAACGCAATCGCATCCTCCGACGCGCCGCCGCCATGCGCGATCACCTGCTTGCAACCGCATTGCTGCGCAAACAGCAATTGCCGCTGGGCGAGTGTCTTGCCTGCGACTGCTGGCTGGGGCGTATCACCCGGTTGCGGCAAGGAAATGAGCGCGGCGCGCAAACTGGAATGCTCCCAAGGCGGAATTGCCTGCGCCGGAAACTAGGCAGTCCTGTCCGCGCTGCCAAGCGAAGCCGTCAGCTGTCCGCCGAAAATTCCCGACTGAAGAGGTTCAATTTGCGAATGATTGCCGGATCACCGGGGGCTCCATCCAGCGCTTCCTCCGCAAGAGCGACCAATCGAGCCGCATGAAAGCTGGCACCCAGACCTTTGATGCGTTCGGCGGCCATGCGCCAATTGCCGTCACACCGGGACCGGCGCAACAGGTCGATTTGGTTGTTGAGGCTTTCGCGAAAACTGTCACGCAGCTCATTGCGCAACGCCAGATCGTCGCCTGCCACAGTAGCGAGCGCCAATTCAAAGTCGGGATGCGAATACGCCATGGCGTTGCCAATAGCGGACAACGCGTTAAGGCAGGGTTTCAACCGATGAAGGGTGTGTTAGGTATACGAAATGTCGCGCCGCCGTTCACTCCATCCCGTCGATAATGACGAGGCCTTTGAAGCTGAGGCTGAAACTGCTCCGGAAATTGAGCAGGAAGCCGAGCATGAGAGCGAGTCAGACCAGTTTCTGACCGAACCCGAATATGAAGATGCGTATCGCCCCGCCCGTTTCGGATGGGTCGTCCCGACGCTTGCCATCCTCGCCGTGTTGGGCTGGACGGGCTTTTTCGGGTGGATCCATCAGGCGGAGATACTTGCCGGAGCAACACCCTCGCAATGGGCTGACTGGATTGTTGCATGGTGCGTCCCTGTTCTGCTGATCGTGGGGCTGTGCCTGCTTGCGCTCCGCAATAGCGCACGCGAAGCAGCCCGTTTCGGCGGCATTGCCCGTCAGCTGTCAGACGAATCCGCCCTCCTCGAATCCCGCCTTGCGGTGGTAAACCGTGAACTGAGCCTGGCGCGCGAATTTATTGCTGCGCAGACACGCGATCTCGAATCGCTCGGCCGAGTGGCCACAGAACGGCTTTCGACCAACGCCAGCCACCTGCAATCGCTGATCCATGACAATTCCGCCCAGCTGGACAATATTCGGACGGTTGGCGAGACCGCGGTCAGCAATATGGAAAAAGTGCGTGACCAGTTGCCGGTCCTTTCCAGCGCGGCGCGCGACATGTCGAACCAGATCGGCAATGCAGGCAATACGGCGCAAACGCAGGTTGAATCGCTGGTGGAGGCCTTCGAGCGCCTCAACCAATTCGGCGAGACTGGCGAGATCCACGTCCAGCGCGTGAATGACACCGTCACCAGCACACTCGACGCTTTCGATCGCCAGGTGGCGGCTATCGGTGAAGTTACGCAGGCGCGCTTCCGCAAATTGCGCGAAGTCAGCGACACCTTCCGCGCCGATCTGGTCGAATCCGAGGATGCTGCGTTTGAGACGATCAAGCACCGTGCGGCGGAGCTTTCGCTTGCACTCAACACCCAGCTCAATGCCCAGCAGGAACTGGAAGACGACGCGCTGACCAATATGCGGGAGCGTATCGCTACGGTGACCTCGGAGGGCGAAGCACTACTCGCCAAGATGGGCGACGGGCGCGAAGAGGCTGCTTCTGCCTGGAGCGAAGCGATTGTGGCGCTCGAAACCCGCATGACGGAAGCCATTGCCGAAATCACGCGGGTCGATGAAGCGGCTATGGCGAACGCGCGCAACCGCCTCGCGCAGTTGGCAGAAGAAGCCGAGCGCGTCGATGAGCGGACGGCGGAATCTATCGCCGCATTCGATGCCGATATGGATCGCCGCCGCAGCCAGCTGGACGAGCGCGAAGCTGCGGAAGTGGAAGCGCTGGAAACCAAGATTGCTGAGCTGGATGCGCGGATTGCGGAACGTCAGGAAGAGCATCTCGCCCATGTCGCGGGTCTTGCCGAACGCGGCGATGCACTTGCACAGCGCCTTGCCGAAATCGACGCGCAGATGAGCGAAATCGCCTCTCGCGGAGACCTGACGCGCGAAGATCTTGGCGAGGCTGCGGCCCTGCTTGGTGAGCGCATTTCGCAGAGCCGGACCATGCTGGAGGACAGCGGCACGCTGATTTCGAACCTGACAGACGATAGCGTCCGCCTGCTGGAAATCATCAGGTCGAGCGCGGATCATTCGCAGGGTGCTCTCGCCGAAGCCGTGGGTCAGGCGGAAACCCGCCTCACAGCCTTCGGCGAGGAAGCCACGCGCCTGCATACTCTTATCGGGGAAGCAGAAGGGCGCGGGGCCACGCTCGCGAGCCATGTCGAGGCGGCCAACACCGGCGGGCAGGCCACTCTCGAGCAATTGCGCGAAATGGAAACCCAAGTCTCCACGCTTGCTGCTGAGAGCGAGCGACTTGCAGAGCGCACGGGAAGCGAATTGCGCGAGGCATTGGAACTGCTTGCTGCATCATCCACCACGGCGCTTGAAAGTCTGCGCGATGATCAGAACAGCGTGCTCGATGATATCGCCGCAAAGATTGCCAGCGAAAGCCGCGAGCGCATATCCGATGCGATCAAGGCCGATGCAGCTTCGACGATTTCCGAACTGGAAGCCGCGGTTGTGCGCGCGTCCGAAAATGGTCGCGACACCGCTGTCGGCCTGCGCAACCAGCTCGGCAAGCTGAACGAGCTCGTGAGCAACCTTGAGCAGCGCGTCACTTACGCGCGGGAGCGGGCCGAAGAGAAAGTCGACAGCGATTTTTCACGCCGAATGGCGCTCATCACAGAGGCGCTCAATTCCGCTGCGATCGATATTGCGAAGGCGTTCGACAATGAGGTGTCCGACACGCAATGGGCGCAATATCTGAAAGGTGATCGCGGGATCTTCACACGCCGTGCTGTGCGGCTGCTTGATAAGCAGGATGCCCGCGCGGTGGCCGAAATCTACGGTGAGGACAGTGAATTCCGCGAGACGGTCAATCGCTTCATCCACGATTTCGAGGCGATGCTGCGCGAGATCCTCGCGACCCGCGATGGCAATGCGATTGCTGTCACGCTGCTGTCCAGCGATACGGGCAAGCTGTATGTCGCGTTGGCACAGGCGATCGACCGCCTGCGCAACTGATCATTCGTACCCGGGCGGCGTCCCGAAAATGTTTATGTCGTCGACGGTCACCCAACCCTCAATGTAATTGGCGACGTAGAGCGCACAGAGCACCGCTGCGAGGATCGTAGCGCGCCAGACGATGCGCCAAGGTTGGAAATTCACCGGTGCGCTATCGGCCTGCCCCGGCACCTTCTCAACGCCGGCTTCGTCAGCGGTGCGCACCCCGAAAGGCAGCAGGATGAAGGCGCTCATCACCCAGAACAGCAGGTAAATCGCGATGATAGAGGTGAGCTTCATTGCCTCCGCCTAATCAGCATCGACCATGATCACGCGCGTCTGCGGCTTCTTGCCCGACCAGCGCTGCGCCGCGCGACGAGCAGCCAGTCGCGCCGCTTCCTTGATCGCATCGGGATCGTCCCTGCGGCCTTTGCGGAGTTTGACCAGCGCTTTGACGACATCGGCCTGCGCCTCTGCGACGAAATCATCGTAATCCTCGTCCAGCGGCAGGCCGATACCTTCTACGAGAACACCGCCCTGCCCGTCGAGCACGACAAGCAAAATCCCGCTATGCGCCAGACGACGTCGCATGGTGATCGCATCGCCATCGGATGGGATGATCAGATCGCCATCGAGCACCAGTCGCCCGGTGCGCACTTCGGCGAGCTTTTCCGGCTTACCGGGAGCAAGGCGAATGATGTCACCATTCTTCTGGAAAACGTTGTGCGGAATGCCATTCGCAGCGCCAAGCCGCGCCTGTTCCTGCATGTGTCGCACTTCTCCGTGAACTGGGACCAGGATCTCCGGCCGGATCCAGCCATAGAGCGCTTCCAGTTCGGGCCGCCCGGGATGTCCGGAGACGTGGATCTCGCTCTGCCTGTCGGTCACCATCACAATGCCGCGCTCGGCGAGCATGTTCTGGACGCGTCCGATCGACATTTCATTGCCTGGTATCACGCGGCTCGAGAACAGGATCACATCTCCGCGATCGAGAGCCAAAGGATGGTTGTCCTCCGCAATTCGGCTCAGTGCAGCGCGCGGCTCGCCCTGTCCGCCGGTAGCAATGATCATCAGATTTCCGCGCGGCAAGTCCATCGCCCGGTCGAAATCGACGGGTTCGGGGAAGTCCTGCAGATAGCCATTGGCCTGCGCCACGCTGATCATGCGATCAAGCGAGCGGCCTGCAACGCATAGCTGGCGGCCGGTTTCTTTTGCCACCTCACCCAGCGTCTGCAAACGCGCGACATTCGAGGCGAAAGTTGTCACCAGCACGCGTTTGCCGGCATGCTTTTGCACTTCTTCGAGAAGCCCGCGATGCACCGCACCCTCGCTACCCGACGGCACCGGATTAAATACATTGGTACTGTCACAGACCAGCGCGAGAACGCCTTCGTCGCCTATCTCGGCGAGCTCGTCCTCTGTGGTCGGCTCCCCGATGATCGGCTCTTCGTCCAGTTTCCAGTCACCAGTGTGGAAAATCTTGCCGTAGGGCGTCTCGATAAGCAGCGCATTGCCCTCGGCAATCGAGTGGGCAAGCGGCAAATAGGTGATGTTGAATGGACCGATATCGAAGCTGCCGTGATCCTCATCGATCACATTCAGTTCGATGGAATTGCTGAGCCCCGCCTCTTCCAGCTTGCGCATGATCAGGTCGGCAGTGAACGGCGTCGCATAGAGCGGCACTCCAAGCTCATCGGCAAAATAGGGAATCGCGCCGATATGGTCCTCGTGCCCGTGCGTCAGGACGATGCCGAGCAAATCTTTGTGGCGATCTTCGATAAATTCCGGGTCAGCGAACATCAGTTCGGTGCCCGGATACTCACTTGCGCCAAAGCTCATGCCAAGGTCGACCATCAGCCATTTGCCCTGACAGCCATAGAGATTGACGTTCATGCCAATCTCGCCCGAACCACCAAGTGCCAGAAACAGGAGTTCATCCTGCGGGGTAAAATCTTTTTTCATTAAGCTCCTGCGCGGTCAGCCAGGATCTGGAGGCCGCGTATCGTCAAATCTGCATCTATGACGTCAAAAATATCCGTCTTCTCATCGAACAATATGGCGAGCCCGCCCGTCGCTACAACCTTTACCGGGCGACCGAACTCGGCCTTCATCCGATCGATCAGCCCTTCCATCATGGCGACATAGCCCCAGAACACGCCGATCAACATCTGATCCTCTGTATTGCGCCCGATCACGCTGGTCGTTTCAGGCGCGCGGATGGCGATGCGCGGAAGCTTGGCCGTCTTGCCAACCAGCGCGTCGAGCGAGAGATTGATGCCCGGCGCGATGATGCCGCCCTTGTAAGCGCCGTTGTAATCGACCGCTTCAAACTTCGTAGCGGTACCAAAGTCCACCACGATCATGTCGCCGCCGACCAGCTCATGTGCGGCGATGCAATTGAGCGCGCGGTCCGATCCCAGCGTGTGTGGCTGATCAACGTCGATCTCGAAATCCCAGGCTGCGGCGCCCTGCCCTGCGAAGAGCGGCTCTATGCCGAAGTATTTTTGGGAGAGAACAGTCAGATTGTGATCGGCTCGCGGCACGACGGACGAGAAAATGATGCGCGTGATGGCGCTCCGCTCGATGCCCTCGACTGCGAGCAATTGAAGCAGCCACACAGCGTATTCATCGCCCGTGCGCCGACCGTCAGTCGCGATGCGCCACCGCGCGCGTATCTCGGTGCCATCGAAAATGGCGAAGACGACATTGGTGTTGCCGACATCGGCTGCGAGCAGCATGCTCAATCCTCCAGCATTACATCGCCCGCGTGAATGACACGGGTTTGACCATCGGGCAAACGCAAGATCAGTGCCCCGTCCTGATCGAGTCCAGCAAATTTACCGGCTGCCACCTGGCCTTGGCCATCGTGCACTACGAGCTTCGTACCAATCGAATGCGCAGCGGCACACCAGCGAGCTATCAAATGCGGCGTTCCTTCTGTGCGCCAATGATCGAGCTCCCGCTTGACGCACGGTGCCAGATATTTGAGCGCATGCTCTTGGCTCGCTTCGTATTTCGAGTTCCATTGAGAGAGATACGTGGTCTTCCTGCCAGCAATTTCCGGAGCGCCGTGCAGATTGATGCCGACACCTGCGACCACAGTGTCCTCGTGCCGTTCGAGCAAAATTCCGGCTGTCTTCGCCCCATCGATCAGCACATCATTGGGCCATTTCAGCGCAACCTTGTCCCGATCATGGTCGAACATCGCGCCGCAGACATATTCATAAACCGCCAAGCCGATCACGAGCGAGAGCGTGTGCGCTGGAGGGTCATCTTCCCGCAAGCGGAGGATGGTGCTCGCATACAGGTTACCGCCCGTGGCGAGCCACGGTCGGCCGCTGCGCCCCCTTCCCTTGCTTTGGGAACGTGCGAGCAGCCAGTGGCCATCCACCAACTCTTCGCCCTTGCGAAGACGATCCAGCAGGTCTGCGTTGGTCGAGCCGGTTTCCTCGACGATCTCGATCAACGGCTCTGCCTTAACCCGGCAGCATCAGCGAAGCAGCTGCACCGTCTGCCAGTTCACCCAACCATGGCGTGATCAGATAGCCCAATGGCGAGACGATCGCTGCGCAGATGAACAGGAGCGCCCAGTGCGGCGTATCGCCTTCACCAGTGATCGTGCCTGCCGGCTCGTCGAAATACATCACCTTCACAACCTTGATGTAATAGAAGGCACCGATGACCGAGGCTGCAATACCGATGGCGGCCAGCGCGAGCATGTCTGCCTGCACAACCGCCTCGAAGACCACGAACTTACCCCAGAAACCGAACAGCGGCGGGATGCCGGCAAGGCTGAACATCAGCATCGCCATCACCGCAGCAAGTGCAGGTCGCGTGGTCGAAAGGCCGGCAAGGTCCGAAATGCCCTCGACCTGGTTGCCATCCGCATCGCGCATGAGCAGGACGGCGACGAAGCCCCCGACCGTCATGACAACATAGATCGCGAGATAAACAAGCATCGCGCTGATCCCGGTGACCGTTGCTGCGGCAAGACCAATCAGGATGAAGCCGACATTGTTGATCGATGAGAAGGCGAGCAGCCGCTTGATATTCGTCTGTCCGATAGCGCCGAGCGCACCGATGATGATCGACAGCAGGGCTGCAGCGATCACGACCTGACGCCACGCATCGACCTGCGTGCCGAAGCCCTCCATCATGACGCGTGCCAGCAGTGCGACGGCAGCGACCTTCGGCGCGCTGGCGAAGAACATCGTCGTGGGCGTGGGAGCGCCTTCGTACACGTCCGGCGTCCACATATGGAACGGCGCGGCGCTGATCTTGAAAGCAAGACCCGCGAGCATGAAGATGAGGCCGAACAGCATGCCGGTCGACAAATCGCCCTGCACAGCCTCGGCAATGCCCATGAAATTCGTGGTGCCGGCGAAGCCGTAGACTAGGCTCATGCCGAACAGCAGGATGCCGGAAGCAAGCGCGCCCAACACGAAGTATTTGAGACCCGCTTCGGCAGAACGCTCATCATCGCGCAGGAAGGCGGCGAGGACGTAGGCGGCCAGCGAGTTCAATTCGAGGCCGATATATAGCGTCAGCAAATTGGTCGCCGAGACCATGATGCTCATGCCGAGTGCGGCAAACACCACAAGTATCGGGTATTCGGCGCGCATTTCACCGATACTGGTGAAGAAGCGCGGGGCCACGACGAGCACGGCACCTGCCGCAGCGAAAATCATCAGCTTGGCCAGATTTGCGTAGGCATCGGCCCGGAAAAGGTCGCCAAAGGCCATTGTATCGAGCCCGGTCGCGCCGGCACAGACGGCAGGTGCGGCCAGCGCGAAAGCTCCGCCGAGGGCGACGGCAGCGGCGATGCTGATCAGGCGCGAAGCTTTGTCACCGCCCCATGCCGCGACAAGCAGCAAGAGCAGGCCGGAAATCGTCAGGACGAGTTCGGGCGCGATCAGCGCGAAGGAAGCTGAGTAATCCATCACTGCGCCTCCCCTTCCGCAGCGGCTACCTGCTGGAGGTCCGCATCGCTGGCCGGCTCCGCTTCGGCCAGGCGTTCATCGAGCCATGCAATGTCTTCGCGCATCGGTGCAAGGAAGCTTTCCGGATAGACGCCCATCCACAGAACAGCGGCGGCAATCGGGCCGAGGAGAAGGTATTCGCGCATGGAAAGGTCCGGCATGGCAGCCGCATCGTCATTGACCTGCTGGCCAAAACAAACGCGGCGATAGAGATAAAGCATGTAGGCGGCACCCAGGATGATGCCGGTGGTGCAGACGAAAGCGACCCAGCTGTTGATCTGGTAGATGCCGGCGAGTGCCAGGAATTCGCCCACGAAGTTGCTGGTGCCCGGCAGGCCGATGCTGGCCATGGTAAACAGCAGGAACAGGACAGCATAGGCAGGCATGTTGATGCTAAGCCCGCCGTAGCGCGCAATCTCACGCGTATGCAGGCGATCGTAGATCACGCCGACGCAGAGGAAGAGCGCGCCCGACACAAGGCCGTGTCCGAGCATAATCATCATCGCGCCTTCGAGGCCCTGCACGTTGAAAGCGAACAGGCCGACGGTCACGATGCCCATGTGGGCGACCGAACTATAGGCGATCAGCTTCTTCATATCGTGCTGGACGAGCGCGATCAGGCTGGTGACCACAACCGCGACCATGCTGAGGCCCCAGATCAGCCACACGAACTGCGCGCTGGCATCGGGGAACATCGGCAGGCTGAAACGGATGAAACCGTAACCGCCAAGCTTCAGCAGCACACCTGCCAGGATCACCGAACCGGCTGTGGGCGCCTGAACGTGCGCATCCGGCAGCCAGGTGTGGACCGGCCACATCGGCATCTTCACGGCAAAGCTGGCGAAGAATGCGAGCCAAAGCCATGTCTGCGCCTTTGCAGCGAAGTCATACTCCATCAGATACGGAATGTACGTCGTGCCCGAAGCGTTCACCATCCAGAACATCGCGATCAGCATCAGGACCGAGCCGAGCAGCGTGTAGAGGAAGAATTTGTAGCTGGCGTAGATGCGGTTATCGCCGCCCCAGATACCGATGATCAGATACATCGGGATCAGGCCTGCTTCGAAGAAGATGTAGAACAGGAACAGATCTTGCGCGGCGAACACGCCGATCATCAGCACTTCCATGAACAGGAAGGCGGCCATGTATTCGCCCACGCGCTTCTGGATAGCTTCCCAGCTCGCGCCGATGCAGATCGGCATCAGGAACACGCTGAGGATGATCAGCATCAGGGCGATGCCATCGATGCCCAAGGCATAAGAGAAACCCGCAAACAGCGCGTGATATTCCTGGAATTGCCACTGCTCGCCGCCAATTTCGTAATTGGCCCAGAGCACGATGCCGAGCGCCAGATTGACCAGCGTTGCGGCCAGAGCGACTTGGCGCGCAGGCTTCGCATCAAGGAACAGGCAGACGATCGCTCCGACCAGCGGAACGAGCAGCATCAGCGAAAGGATTGGGAAACCGCCCATCAGAACAGCACCCATGTGACAGCGGCGACAAGGCCGATAAGCATGATCAGAGCGTAACTCGTCAGATAACCGGATTGAACTTTCTTGGCGAAGGCAGAGCCCTGCATCACCACCCACGCTGCCCCGTCAGGGCCGAAGCGGTTTATGGTGCCTTCGTCACCGCGCTTCCAGAAGAAGCGGCCGAGCCAGAAGGCCGGGACGACAAAGACGTAGTGATACAGCTCGTCGAACATCCACTTGCGATAAACAAAGGTGTGGATCGGACCGAGTTGCTTGACCGTTTCCGCTGGCAGTGAAGGCTTGCGGATATAGGCGAGCCACGCCCCGAACAGGCCGATAAGCATCACCACGAAAGCGGCGTATTTCACCCAATAGGGCACTTCGTGCATTGCGTGCATCAGCTCATTGTCAAAAGCGAGCGAGCCAGCCCAGAAATTATCTTCGACGCTGAGGAAGGCATCGTGGAAGACCTGTCCGGCAAACACCGCGCCCACGCTCAGGATGCCGAGCGGCACAAGCATGGTCCAGGGGCTCTCATGGGGATGGTAGCCGCCCGTGGTGTCTTCGCCTGCCTCTTCCGGCGTCTTATGGACGCTGTGCTGGATGTGTTCGCTCTCGATCCAGCGCGGCTTGCCCCAGAAGGTCAGGAACATCAGGCGCCAGCTGTAGAAGCTGGTGAGCAGCGCAGCGATCGTGCCGAGCCAGAAGGCCATGTCGGAATAAGCACCGGCGGAGGCATAGGCGACCTCGAGAATGGCATCCTTCGACCAGAAACCTGCGAAACCAGCCTGGAGGTGGTAGATACCGACCCCGGTAATCGCGAGCGTTCCCGCCATCATCGCCCAGAAGGTGAACGGGATCTGCTTCCGCAGGCCGCCGTAATACCGCATGTCCTGCTCATGGTGCATCGCATGGATCACCGAGCCTGCACCGAGGAACAGCAGCGCCTTGAAAAAGGCGTGCGTGAAGAGGTGGAACATCGCCGCGCCATACGCGCCAACGCCGGCGGCAAAGAACATGTAGCCGAGCTGCGAGCAGGTCGAATAGGCGATCACCCGCTTGATGTCCCACTGCGTGGTGCCAATGGTGGCGGCGAAGAAGCATGTCGCTGCACCGATGATGGTAACAAAGGCGAGCGCTGCAGGCGCAGCTTCGAACATCGGCGACAGGCGGCAGACCATGAACACCCCTGCGGTCACCATGGTGGCGGCGTGGATCAGTGCGGAGACCGGCGTCGGGCCTTCCATCGCGTCCGGCAGCCATGTGTGGAGGCCCAGCTGTGCCGACTTGCCCATCGCGCCGATGAACAAGAGGATGCACAGGATCGTCATCGTATCGAGGCGCATGCCCATAAAGCCAATGGTGCTCGCGCCTTCCATGGCCGGGGCCATCTCGAGGATTTCGGGGATGCTCGTCGTCTGGAAGACGAGAAACGTACCGAAGATACCAAGCATAAAGCCGAGGTCACCCACGCGGTTCACCACGAAGGCCTTGATCGCTGCGGCGTTCGCGGAGGGTTTCTTGAACCAGAAACCGATCAGCAGGTAACTTGCGAGACCCACGCCTTCCCAACCGAAGAACATCTGGACGAGGTTGTTGGCCGTCACCAGCATCAGCATGGCGAAGGTGAAAAGCGAGAGATAGGCGAAGAAGCGCGGCTGATCCGGGTCTTCCTCCATATAGCCCCAGCTATACAGATGGACGAGCGCGGATACGGTGGTGATGACCACCAGCATCACCGCGGTCAGCGTGTCGACGCGCAGGGCCCAGTCAAAGCTGAAAGCGCCGCTTTCGACCCACTTTAGCACCGGAACGACCGTTGCCGTCTCGCTACCCGTCAGGAAACCGATGAAGATCGGCCAGCTCAGCGCGCAGGCAAGGAAAAGGCCGCCTGTGGTGATCGACTTGGCAACCGTATTGCCCAGCTTGCGATTGCCGAGACCGGCAATGATCGCAGCCAGCAGCGGCGCGAAAACGATGATGAGGATGGAGGTACTCAAGGAACTTATCCCTTCATCCGGTTGACATCGTCCACCGCGATGGTGCCGCGGTTACGGAAATAGACGACGAGGATGGCAAGGCCGATGGCAGCTTCTGCAGCGGCCACGGTGAGCACGAACATGGCGAAGACCTGTCCGGTCAAATCACCCAGAAAGGCGCTGAAGGCCACGAGATTGATGTTCACTGCAAGCAGGATCAATTCGATCGCCATCAGGATGACGATGATGTTCTTGCGATTGAGGAAGATGCCCAGCACGCCCATCACGAACAGGATGGAGCTGACCACGACATAGTGTTCGATACCGATCACAGTTCGACCCCCTGCCCGTATTCGGGCTTCACATTGACGGTTGCCTCATCCGGACGGCGGGCGTTCTGTTTGGCGATGTTCTGGTGGCCACGGGTCGCACGGCGCTCGCGGTGGGTCAGCACGATGGCGCCGATCATGGCAACCAGCAGGATGATGCCCGCCGCTTCGAACAGGAAGACATATTTGCCGTAAAGCAGCGCGCCGATATTCTCGATATTGCTGGCACCCGCTATCGGGGCAGCGTCGCCTGTCGGCGTGCCGAGCTCCAGCTTGCCTGCGCGATAGGCACCGATGCCCAGCACCAGCTCCGCAAGCAGGATAACCGCCACGGCTAGGCCGAGCGGCGCGTTCTTCATGAACCCGGCGCGCATTTCAGCAAAATCGATGTTGAGCATCATCACGACGAACAGGAACAGCACCGCGACCGCGCCCACATAGACGACGATCAGCAGCATCGCGAGGAACTCCGCCCCGACGAGGACCATCAGGCCCGCCGCGTTGAAGAAAGCGAGGATGAGCCAGAGCACTGAGTGCACCGGGTTGCGCGACAGGATCGTCATCGCGCCGGACGCGATCACGAAAGCGGCAAACATGTAGAATGCAAAGACGGTCAAGAAAGGTCCCCGTTGTCCTGTGCGGCGCGCTTAACGATACGGCGCGTCGGCTTCAAGGTTTGCGGCAATCGCTCGCTCCCACTTGTCCCCGTTCGCCAGCAATTTTGCCTTGTCGTAGAGCAGTTCTTCACGCGTTTCGGTCGCATATTCGAAGTTCGGCCCCTCGACCACCGCATCCACCGGGCAGGCTTCCTGGCAGAAGCCGCAATAGATGCACTTGGTCATGTCGATATCGTAGCGCGTGGTGCGGCGGCTGCCGTCGTCGCGCGGTTCGGATTCGATGGTGATCGCTTGTGCCGGACACACCGCCTCGCACAGCTTGCAAGCGATGCAGCGTTCCTCGCCATTGGGATAGCGGCGCAACGCATGCTCCCCACGGAACCGCGGCGAAATCGGGTTCTTCTCGTAAGGATAGTTGTTCGTCACCTTCGGCTTGAAGAAATACTTCAGCGTCAGCGCGTGCGCCTTCAGGAATTCCCAAAGTGTGAAGGATTTGATGAATTGAGCGACGGCGGTCATGCCGCACCTCCATATCGGGTAAGCATCAGCCAGCCACTCGTCAAAGCGACGAATAGGAGGCTCATAGGCAGGAAGACTTTCCAGCCCAGGCGCATCAGCTGGTCGTAGCGGTAACGCGGCACGGTCGCCCAGATCCAGCTGAACATGAAGAAGAAGAAAATCGTCTTCAGCAGGAACCAGATGAAGCCCGGCACGACGTATAGCGGAGCCCAGTCGATCGGCGGCAGCCAGCCACCGAAGAACAGCAGCGTGTTGAGGCTGCACATCAGCAGGATGTTGGCATATTCGCCAAGCCAGAAGAGCGCGAAGCTCATCGAGCTGTATTCGGTCTGGTAACCGGCGACGAGTTCGGACTCCGCCTCGGTCAGGTCGAACGGCGCGCGCTGTGTTTCGGCGAGCGAGCTGATGAAGAACACCACCCACATCGGGAACAGCAACAGGTTGAAGTAATAGCCGTTCACAATCCCGAAGCCGTGGCCGCGCTGGCCTTCGACGATCTCGGTCAGGTTGAATGAGTTGGCGTACAGCACCACACAGACGAGGATGAAGCCGATCGAGACTTCATATGAAATCATCTGCGCAGCGGCGCGCATCGCGGAGAAGAACGGGTATTTCGAGTTGCTCGCCCAGCCCGCCATGGTGATGCCGTAAACGCCCAGCGAACTGATCGCGAGCACATAGAGCAGGCCGACATTGATGTCCGCCAGCACCACGCCCGCATCGAACGGAATGACCGCCCAGGCGAGCAGCGCCACGGTAAAGGTGATGATCGGCGCGAGCAGGAAGATCCCCTTGTTCGCAGCCGAGGGAATAATGGTTTCCTGCAGGAAGACCTTCAAACCGTCCGCGAAACTCTGGAGGATCCCGAAGGGACCAACCACGTTCGGGCCACGACGCATCATGACAGCGCCCAGCACCTTGCGGTCCATGTAAATGACTAGCGCCACAGCGAGCATCACCGGCAACGCGATCAGCAGGATTCCCGAAATGGTCGCGACAAACCACGCCCATTCGTAATTCATGCCGAGGGATTGGAAAAACTCGGTCATTATTCGCCCCCTCCGCAGCCAGCGTCGCCGCCACAGTCATAGACTGAGCCACCATAGCCATCGGGATTGCCGTGACCGGATTCCGCCCAGTTTCTTACGTTTCCGTTGCCGATACCGCCTCCTGAACGAGCAGTCGCCCAAAGAACGCCACCCATGAGGAGAATGGCCACTGCGCCGGCCGCCACAATGATCAAGAATAGGCTCATTCTGCGGCCTCCTTCAGCTCATCGCCGTGCAGCAATTCTGCCGAACATTCCTGCATCACCGTGCTGGCGCGGGCGATGGGGTTGGTGAGGTAGAAATCCTTTATCGGATAGGCGTCGATTGAGCCCGAAGACTTCGCGCCCTTGGGAGCCGCAGGTAGCGCGCCGTAATCGGCGATCTCGCCTTCATTGGCGAGCGCGGGCACCTCTGCCGTCATCGCGGCGCGCAGCTCGGCAAAGCTGTCGAAGCCGACCGACACACCCAGCGCATCGGCGAGCGCGCGCAGGATCGTCCAGTCTTCGCGCGCATCGCCCGGAGCGAAGATCGCCTTGTCGGACATCTGCACGCGGCCTTCCGTGTTGACGTAAGTGCCAGGCTTTTCGGTGTAGGCCGCTGCTGGCAGGATCACGTCCGCCGCATGCGCTCCCTTGTCACCATGGTGGCCGATATAGATCTTGAGCGAGCCGTCGAACTGGCTCCAGTCCACCTCGTCTGCGCCCAGCGCGAGCACGACCTTCGGCTGCGCCTTGGCGATATCGGCGATCCCGCCCTTCTGCGCGAAGCCCAGCATTAGCGCGCCCATGCGGGCAGCAGCGGTGTGCAGCGCGTTGAATTCGGCCTTCAGCGTGCTGCTGACGGCCAGAGTCGCTTCATGCGCACCGGCTGCGAAGCCTGCTGCACCGAGGATGACTGCGGATTTCTCCGCGCCCTTGAACGCATCGGAGACGCTCGCTGGCAGCTTGCTCAGCACGCCGAGGTCATTACCGAGGAACTCCGCCGGATAGGTCGTATCCCACTCGGGCCCGACCACGAATACCTTCGCGCCGCGCTTTGCCGCCTTGCGAATGCGGACATTGACCAGTGGTGCTTCCCAGCGGATGTGGCTGCCGATGATCAGGATCGCTCCAGCGTCCTCGATCCCGGCAAAGCTGCTGTTGAAATTGACAGCCGCGAGGTTCGAAACGTCGTAGTCCATGCCGGTCTGGCGGCTTTCGATCAGTTTGCTGCCCGCTGCCTTGAGCAGCGACTTCGCGGCAAACATCGTTTCACAATCAACCATGTCGCCTGCAATCGCCGCGATGCTCTTGCCCGGTTTGGCCTTGGCAATCGCTTTGAATGCCTCATCCCAGCTTGCAGCCTGCAGCTTGCCGCGCTTCCGGATGAAGGGCTTGTCGAGACGGCGGCGCGTCAGGCCATCGACCTGGTAACGTGCCTTGTCCGAGATCCACTCTTCATTGACCTCGTCATTATCGCGCGGAAGCACGCGCAGCACTTCGCGGCCACGGCTGTCGATACGGATGTTCGCACCGACCGCATCGGACACGTCGATGCCCAGCGTCTTCTTGAGCTCCCACGGGCGGCTCTCGTAAGCGTAGGGGCCGCTGGTAAGCGCGCCGACCGGGCACAGATCGATCACATTGGCGGAAAGCTCGTGCTTGGCCGCCTGCTCCAGATAGGTCGTGATCTGCATGTCTTCGCCGCGATAGAGCGCGCCGATTTCATCGACACCGGCAATCTCTTCGGAGAAGCGCACGCAGCGGGTGCAGTGGATGCACCGGGTCATGATCGTCTTGATCAACGGCCCCATGTTCTTGGACGTGACCGCACGCTTGTTCTCTTCATAGCGAGAGCCGCCACGGCCATACATCATGGCCTGATCCTGCAGGTCGCATTCGCCGCCCTGATCGCAAATCGGGCAATCGAGCGGGTGATTGATCAGCAGGAATTCCATCACGCCTTCGCGCGCGGTCTTCACCATTTCGCTATCGGTGCGGATTTCCTGGCCTTCGGTGG
This sequence comes from Aurantiacibacter sp. MUD61, assembly GCF_027912455.1. Classification (NCBI taxonomy): domain Bacteria; kingdom Pseudomonadati; phylum Pseudomonadota; class Alphaproteobacteria; order Sphingomonadales; family Erythrobacteraceae; genus Aurantiacibacter; species Aurantiacibacter sp. MUD61. Next base: position 2,402,863 of record NZ_CP115446.1, on the reverse strand, counting down.
CCGGCAGAGCGCAGCTCGCCTGCGGTTTCGGCGGACCAGGCTTCACTTCTACCAGGCACATGCGGCAATTGCCCGCAATGCTCAGGCGTTCGTGGTAGCAGAAACGCGGAATCTCCTTGCCTGCAAGCTCACACGCCTGCAGCACGGTTGCGCCGTTCGGCACCTCGATTTCCTGACCGTCAACGGTAACTTTGGGCATTAGTCCCTACCTTCAATCGTCGCTACAGGGCGACCGGTAGCAGCGCGATACGCCGCCTCCGCAACCGCCATGCGAATAGTCGTGGCATCGAGCGAGATTTCGCGATCCATCGGGAAACAGGCCCCGAGCTGGTCGACTCTCTCGCCGATAAACTGGAGCTCACCTTCTGTCGCAATATCCGTCTGGCGCAGCCACTCGCGCGCCTCTGCCGGGTGATTGGCGACATAGCAACTGGCAATATCGTGCAAAGTGTCAATGCTGTCAGGAGCAACCGGTGGCGAAGCGATAAGCGCTTCGATGTTTGCTTCCGAAAGATCCTCAAACAGACCCTCCGCAACCGAGGCGCGAATGTGGGCACGCTGCGCGCCATAGACGCCGGAATAGCGACCCATGCAATTGTTGCGGCGATTGCGCCCGACATTGAAAAGCGTATCGAACGCCGCTTCCTCTGCATCCGAGCCGATCACCGTGTCGATAAAAGCCTCGGAATCATCGGGCTTCTGATTGGCGAGGCAAGGCCCCACCTGATCGAGGAAGCGCCAATATTCGGCATCTACCCCCTGGCGAGGCGCGCTCGAATAGCCGGAATAGCCCGGCGCCAGCTGCGCATGCGCAGGCATCGAGACACAAAGTCCCGCTGCACATGCAATACTGGCGAGGGCCAAACGCATTATTCGCCGCTCCCCGCAGCTGCGGAGTAATAGCTGCGCGACCAGAGGCCATCGGCGACCATCTGCCGTACGAGCGAGCTGGAGATGGTCATGGTTTCGTCGCTACCCGCACACGCCGCGATCGTGGGCCCCAGCGCGTCGACCACTTCGCCTTCGTCACCCGAACCCGGACGGCTTTCCAGAAGTTCATGCGCTGTGTCGGGCGCATTATAGACGACGCAATCGGCGAGCCCGGCCATCGTCGAAATCTGCGGATGCACGCGCTGTCCGTCGAAACGTGCCGCGATGTCCTGTGGCTCGCCCGGTGCAATCACAACGGGATCATCGTTCGCGCGCAGATATGCCTCTTCAGCGAGCAAATTGCGCAAAGTGGAAAACTGGATTTGCATATACATGCTGAGATTGCGGTTATCGGCGCCGCGCATCAGCCTGCCGATGCAATAATTGATTTCAAAGTCGTCCCAGAACTCCTCGTCGGAGTAGCTGAGCGCGTCAAAGTGGATCTGGTAAAAATTGCTGTTGGCGAGCAACTCCACCGACTCTTCCCGATTACGATTGAAGGTGCAGTTGGCCACCCGCTTCTGCATCCAGCGCGCCTCTGCCGCGTCCGCAGTTTCGGGCTCACGTTCGAAACGCGTGCCGATCATCTGCTCTTCACCGAATTCGCCCCGCTCAATTTCTTGCGCAATTGCAGGTGTTGCAACGGCGCCAAGAAGAGCAGTGCCAATGGCCAGTCCAAAGAAGCGCATCATTCGGCTGCCTCCTGAAGAGCCGCCTCGCGCTCTTCAATGCGGCGTTCGAGTTCAGGGCGGAAGTGCTTGAGCAGGCCCTGGATCGGCCATGCGGCTGCATCGCCAAGCGCGCAGATCGTGTGGCCCTCAACCTGCTTTGTGACCTGGTAGAGCATGTCGATCTCTGCGGGTGAGCTTTCGCCGTGGCGCAGGCGTTCCATTACGCGCCACATCCAGCCCGTGCCTTCACGGCAGGGCGTGCACTGGCCGCAGCTTTCGTGCTTGTAAAAATAGCTGATGCGGCTGATCGCGCGGACGATGTCGGTCGATTTGTCCATCACGATGATTGCCGCCGTGCCGAGGCCCGAGCCGAGTTCCTTCAGACCGTCGAAATCCATCGGCGCGTCCATGATCTCTGCGGCAGGGACCAGCGGAACGGAGGAGCCGCCCGGGATAACGGCGAGCAGATTGTCCCAGCCACCACGAATGCCCCCGGCATGCTTCTCGATCAGTTCGCGGAACGGAATGCTCATGCTTTCCTCGACCACGCAGGGCTTTTCGACATGACCGCTGATCTGGAAAAGCTTGGTGCCGTGGTTGTTCTCACGCCCGAAACTGGCGAACCATGCACCACCACGGCGCAGGATCGTCGGCACGACCGCAATCGATTCCACATTGTTGACCGTTGTCGGGCAGCCATAGAGGCCCGCACCAGCCGGGAAAGGCGGCTTGAGACGCGGCTGCCCCTTCTTGCCCTCGAGGCTTTCGATCATCGCGGTTTCTTCACCGCAGATGTAAGCGCCCGCGCCGCGGTGCATGAACACGTCGAAATCGTAGCCTGTACCGCTGGCATTCTTGCCGATCAGGCCCGCGTCATACGCTTCGTCGATCGCCTTCTGCAGCGTTTCTGCTTCACGGATATATTCGCCGCGAATGTAGATGTAGGCCGCCCTCGCTCGCATGGCGAAACCGGCGACCAAGGCGCCTTCGATCAGCTTGTGCGGATCGTGGCGTATGATTTCGCGATCCTTGCACGAACCGGGCTCGGATTCATCGGCATTGATAACGAGAAAGCTTGGGCGGCCATCCTTGCTTTCCTTGGGCATGAAGGACCACTTCATGCCGGTGGGGAAGCCAGCGCCACCACGGCCGCGCAGGCCGGAGGACTTGATCTCCTCGATGATGGAATCGTGGCCCATCTCGATCAGCTTCTTGGTGTTGTCCCAATCGCCGCGCGCCTGCGCGGCTTTGAGGCCCCAATCCTGGAAGCCGTAGACGTTTGTAAAGATGCGGTCCTTGTCAGCCAGCATTATGCCATGACTCCGAATACCCAGAATGCGACGGCCGCCAGAATGGCGATCAGCGCAACAGTTTTAATGATGCCTTTCAGCACCTTCCACGCGATCACGATAAGGATCAGCGCGATGATGATGGGAATGATCTGCTCGGTCATACCGATAGCTCCCCGAATGTGAGTGGCGCGGCGGTGCGCAGGCGCTGCTCCACCAGCGCGCGTTCGCGAATATAAAGGTGGTTCTTCACCCGCAATCCGTTTGGCCGGTCCGTCAGGCGACGCTCATAGGGGTTGTACCAGAGACGTTCAAACCCTGCGGATTGAAGCGCTGTGTCAACGGCCTTCATCGGTGTTTCGACGGACATCGCAGCCAGTTGCGGTTCGACCAGCAACTTCTTTGCGCCGCCGATCACCAAATGCTCGCTGCGCTCCACATCGATCTTGATCGCGGTCACGCCTTTGCCAGCCAGCATACTGTCGGTTTCGCGCACCTCTACCAGTCGGGTGCCGGTTTGCTGTTCATCGACGATACGGTTGGTGGGGCCTTTGCCAGTCGTGAACAGGCTTTGCCCATCGGCACGCCCAAGCGCCACTGGATAGACCTCAACGGTGGAATCCAAGTCATTGGCAGCGATGTTGCGTGCAAGACCCTCCAACGCCTGCTCGCCGGGTTCGAAAGCGTAAACTTTCGCTCCTGCGACGGCGCCTGCCAGCACTGTGAAACTCCCTGCATTGGCGCCGATATCCGCGAACACATCCTCGGGACGGAGGAAGTGCGCGAAAAACGCCATTTCGCAGAATTCATGCAGGCCGAAATACAGATTTCCCGTCAGTCCCGATTGCCCGCGGCTGACCACCAACTTGGTCCCGTTGACCCAGTCGCACACATGCGGCCCGCGGCTGAATGCGCTGCGCAGCTGCCAGCTCGCCATACGGCGAACCATGCCCAACCGGTCCTTGCTGGCCAGCGGGTGGTTCCACGCATAACGCAGGCTGCGCGACAGCATCTCGCTGCGCGACTTGCTCACGCGCGGTGCCGGGCGATCAGCTCGCTGGAAGGGAAGCGCGGCGGTTGCCATCGGCTCACCAGTCTCCCCGGTAATCGTGATTGGCGTCGACCATTTCCTTGAGCGTCGTCGGGCCGCCCGAAGGCTCCGACGTGTGACGCCCGGGCTCCTGCGTGCCTTCCTTCGGCTGCTCGCCAGCGGCCAGCGCATCAAGCACGGCATCGAGGCGCTCGACAGTCAGGTCTTCATAGTTGCCGTCGTTGATCTGGACCATCGGCGCGGTAGCGCAATTGCCCATGCATTCGACTTCGGTCAGCGTCCAGAGGCCGTCCTCGGACACTTCGCCGAACTTCATGCCGCGCGCCTTGCAGGCGGCGATGATCTCGTCCGATCCGCGCAGCATGCACGGCGTGGTGCCGCATACCTGCACGTGGAATTTGCCCACCGGAACAAGGTTATACATCATATAGAAGGTCGCGACTTCGAGCACGCGGATTACCGGCATGTCCAGATACTCGGCGACATATTCGATCACCGGCAGAGGCAGCCAGCCTTGCGTGTCGGTTTCTTCACCCACCTGGCGCTGCGCAAGGTCGAGCAGCGGCATCACCGCAGACTTCTGGCGGCCTTCAGGATACTTCTTGATGTGCCAATCGGCCTTTTCACGGTTCGCGTCCGTGAAACTCCAACCACCCCAGCGCTCGCGCAGTTCGGGTGTATCAGGGGCGATGTGCCTACCCGCCATGGGCCAGCCTCCGTCTTTCAAAATAACGGCCTACATAGAGGCCAATTACCGCAGCGGCTGCGGTCGAGAAAATGTCCTTGAGCGGTGCTTCGCCGTGGAAGACCGCCAGATACGCCGCGACCGCCGATGCAAAGGCGGCGAATGCGGCGATAAGAATGAAGAGTTCGCGGAGGATCATTTGTGTTCCTCCTCAACAACAACATTCTTGCCAGCAAACAAAATTGCCCTTGCAACCAACGCTATTGCCAAGATCATAGCCGATGGCAGGAATGCCGCGACAAACAACACCCCTATCATCGCAAGCGTGGAATCAGTCGACCACCCGACGGCGAATGACCCCAAAATACTAAGGTGTGCCGTAAACAAAGCCGCCACAATTGCGCCAACGCGGATACCAAGAAACGAACGAAAACCTGCACGAACCAACACCACGTGAACGAAAATTGCAGACAGCAATGCAGGCAGGATTACAATGACGAGGTCTGGCCAACCAATCACCGGTCACACTCCCCGAACACCACGTCGATTGCGCCGAGGATGGCGGTCGCGTCGGGCAGCATGTGGCCTTTGGACATGAAGTCCATCGCCTGCAGGTGCGAGAATGCGGTCGGGCGGATCTTGCAGCGGTATGGCTTGTTCGTGCCGTCTGCCACCAGGTACACACCGAATTCGCCCTTGGGGCTTTCGGTCGCGACATAGACTTCGCCGGCAGGCACATGGAAGCCTTCGGTGTAGAGCTTGAAGTGATGGATCAGCGCTTCCATCGATTGCTTCATCTCGCCGCGCTTGGGAGGCGACACCTTCTTGTTGTCGCTCGCAATCGGGCCTTCGGGCAATTCGGCGAGGCACTGCTTGATGATGCGCGCGGACTGGTAGACTTCCTCGCAGCGGACCATGAAGCGGTCATAGCAGTCCGAATTGGTGCCGACCGGAATTTCGAAATCCATGCGGTCATACACGTCATAGGGCTGCGACTTGCGCAGGTCCCACGGAATGCCGGCAGCGCGGATCATCGGGCCGGAGAAGCCCCACTTCACCGCATCCTCTTTCGAGACCACGGCGATATCGACATTGCGCTGCTTGAAGATGCGGTTGTCCTGCACCAGGCTCATCGCGTCGCCGAACAGCTCGGGCAGACGATTGTCGACCCAGTCGCCGATATCGGTGAGCAGCTTCAGCGGCACGTCCTGGTGAACGCCGCCCGGGCGGAACCAAGCAGCATGCATACGCGCGCCCGAAGCCCGCTCGAAGAAATTCATGCAGTCTTCGCGCAGCTCGAATACCCACAGGTTGGGCGTCATCGCGCCCACATCCATCACATGCGCACCAATGTTGAGCATGTGGTTGCAGATGCGCGTCAGCTCGGCGAACAGCACGCGAAGGTACTGCGCACGCTCGGGCACTTCGACATTGAGCAGCTTTTCGATGGCGAGAACGTAGGAATACTCCTGCGCGAGCGGGGAGCAATAATCGAGCCGGTCGAAATACGGCAGCGCCTGCAGATAGGTCTTGTACTCGATCAGCTTCTCGGTGCCACGGTGGAGCAGGCCGACATGCGGGTCGATACGCTCGATGATCTCGCCATCGAGCTCCATGACCATGCGCAGCACGCCGTGCGCCGCAGGGTGCTGGGGGCCGAAATTGATCGTGTAATTGGTGATTTCATACTCGCCCGTGGTGGGCGATGTTTCTCTTACGAGGCCGCTCACTTGTCGTCCTCCTTATCCAATTTCGTTTCGGGCACGGTGGCACCCTTGGTCTCTTCGACATCGCCCTTGCTGGCGGCACGATCGGGCGAGTCCTCGGTTGCCTCGGGAGCACCCGCGGCCTTTTTTCCCGTGTCCTTTTCCGCCGGAGAGCCTGCGCTTACCTTTTTCGCGGCTTTGTCATCCGCCTTGGCGCCTGCACCCGTATCCTTCGGACTGTCGGTAACCTTGGGATCGTCGACTGGCGGCACATCGGCCTTTTCGTCGCCCGGCAGCACGTAATCCGCGCCCTCCCATGGCGAGGTGAAGTCGAAAGTGCGGAAGTCCTGCGCCAGCTCGACCGGCTCATACACAACGCGGCCTTCCTCTTCGGAATAGCGCAGTTCGGTATAGCCCGTCAGCGGGAAGTCCTTGCGGAAGGGATGCCCTTCGAAGCCATAGTCGGTCAGGATGCGGCGAAGATCGGTGTTGCCGTCGAAAGTGACGCCATACATGTCGAACACTTCACGCTCGAGCCAACCGGCGACAGGCCACAGCGTGGTGACGGTTGGCACCGGCGTGTCTTCATCGGTGCTGACCTTCACCATCACACGGTGGTTCTTGGTGAGGCTGAGGAGCATGTAAACCACTTCGAACCGCTCTGCCCGGCCCGGATAGTCGACACCGGCAATCTCGACGAGCTGCTGGTAGGCGTGCTCATCGCGCAGCAGGCGCAAGGCATCCTCGATGCTGTCACGCGCGACGGTGATGATGATCTCACCGTGGGCTTCGAGAGTGTCCACCACCATGCTGCCGAGCGCGGTGGAAAGAGTTTCCAGCACGCCATCGTTAGAAGCGAATTTCGGGGCGGAGTGAAACACGGTGCTCATCGCTCGATCGTCCCCACGCGGCGGATTTTACGCTGCAGCTGCATCACGCCATAAAGCAGCGCTTCGGCTGTCGGCGGGCAGCCCGGAATGTAGATATCGACCGGCACGATGCGATCGCAGCCGCGCACCACAGAGTAGCTGTAGTGATAATAGCCGCCGCCATTGGCGCAGCTGCCCATCGAAATCACATATTTCGGATCGGACATCTGATCGTAAACGCGGCGCAGTGCCGGGGCCATCTTGTTACAGAGCGTCCCGGCGACGATCATCACGTCGGACTGGCGCGGCGACGCGCGCGGGGCGATGCCGAAGCGCTCCATATCGTAGCGCGGCATATTGACGTGGATCATCTCGACCGCGCAGCACGCGAGGCCGAAGGTCATCCACCACAGAGAGCCGGTGCGTGCCCACTGGAACAGTTCCTCGGTCGAGGTGACGAGAAAGCCCTTGTCGTTCACTTCGGTCTGAAGCGAGTTGAAATAGTCCGTATCGGGCTGCTTCACTTCGCCGCCCTTGGCAGTCGGAGTGATGCTGTCCCGCATACGCTGGCCATCCAGCGCCGGGTTGAGCGAAGTCTGCCCGGCAAATGCGGGATCGGTATTCGGATCGGTGCTCATTCCCAGTCCAGAGCTCCCTTCTTCCATTCATATGCGAGGCCGATGGCGAGGATGCCAAGGAAAGTCATCATGGCGAGCCAGCCTGCCCAGCCCGTTTCACCCAAGCTCACCGCCCAGGGGAACAGGAAGGCTGCTTCCAGGTCGAAAATGATGAAGCTGATTGCGACGAGGTAAAAGCGCACGTCGAACTGGCTGCGCGCATCCTCGAAAGCGGGGAAGCCGCATTCATACTCCGTCAGCTTGGCAGCATCGGGGTTGTGCGCTCCTGTCAGGCGCGAAACGCCCATCGGCAGGAAAACGAAGAGGACGGACAGGCCGAAAGCTATTGCCAGAAACAGCAATATCGGCAGGTATTGAGATAGGTCGACCAAGATGGACTCGCGTTCGCTGTAGGTTCCGAGGGCGCGTCTAAGCGTTCACGTGCCGTGATGCAAGGCAGCAGAAAGGCCAATTTCCGCCTATTCGGGGGGAGTTTCCACGAGTTGCAGCCGACGGATCTGTGCGGGCTCCACGACGCTGCCTTCGATAAATACGCCGCCCCCTTCGTAAACGGCCCATTGACCACTGCCGATATAGTATAGCGAATTCCCCGCAATCGCTCCTCCAAGCGTCTCTTTCCAATCGGGGTTCCCGTATTCAAGCGTGCGCTGCGAGGCTATCACGCCGATACCCTGTCCCAGTTCGAATGCCGTGACCCGTTGCGGATCAAGGCCGTTCTGCACCGCGATCAGTTCATTGCCGCGCAGCCAGAGTCCATCGACCCCGTCGAGCAGCATCGGCTCGGCCGCGCGCATGCGATAGGCAACACGGCTGCGGATCATGACTTGGGCAAGGCCATAGCGATAGTCGCTGATGTAGAGCGCAGTGTTGTCTGGCCGGACAGCAATTCCCTGCGGAGAGCGGAAAGTGCCCGGTGCGATGAAGGTCTGCATCGCGTTATCGCCCAGCGCGGCCATGTATACCCCTCCCCCTACCGGGTCGCTTCCGTAGACTGTGCCGTCAGGCCCTACCGCAATATCGGAAATGGAAACACCATCCGGAGCTGGCACGCGGCGGCGTTCTTCCAGAGTGATGCGATCGAGCGCGATAATGCCGCGAAAAGCTGTTTCCGGATTGGGCGTTTGGTCGACGACACCGGAGCCGATCCAGATGAGCCCGCGCGGTTCGTCCAGAGCGATGCCGGCAAGGCTTCCTGCATCAGCGATCGCGATTTCACGCCAATTCGCCCCGCCATCCTGCACAAAAAGTCCGCGCGATACGATGCTGGTCACTAGGGTGCGCCCGTTGCTCTCATTGCGCAAAACAGCTTCTGGCAATCGAATAGTTTCGGGGACAGCGGTTATCAGTTCACTGCTCTCTCGCAGCAAATCCAGCGTTGCTTCGTGTGCGATCCGGAGATCATCGCCCACCCCCTCGGTATACTGCTCGCCTTTGCTGGCTAGATACGCGCTCAATTGGACAACGGTCTGGTGTCCCAGCGAGTAGTTGCGATCCATTAGCCAGTACCAATGCTGCAAGACATCATCGGGCCTGTCATCGCGATAGGCATTGCCGAGCAAGCGGAGCCTCACCGATGCAGAATCGGGAAAATCCTCCGCGAGCTGGATGAGCCCCTCTGCATCGGCGATTTGGCCAGTCGTGGCGTCAACAGACCGCCAAGGCTCCGGCGCGCCCATGCCTTCGACCGCCGCGGCTTCCTGCTCAGGCGGAAGGACGCTGCCGGGAAGCTCGATGCGCGAGGCGCAGGATGTCGTCGAAATAGCGGCGGCGAGGAGTATCGTCAGGCGAAGCATGAGCAAAGCGATACCGCCTGCCCTGCCCAGTTGTCACCCCTCGCCGCCAGCTTATCCTAACTGCCGCGCCCTATTTGCGGGCCATAAAATGGAGCAGCTTCTTTGCCCGCTCGCCATAGGGTGGCTTCAGACCGCCAAGCCCCGCCACATCCATTTTGGGCTGGGTATAAACGCTGCGCGCGTGGCTGAATTCCTTGAAGCCTTCCAGACCGTGATAGCAGCCTATTCCACTCGGTCCGATGCCGCCAAAGGGCATGTCTTCGGCCGAGACGTGGAAAACCACATCATTGAGCGTCACGCCGCCAGAAATCGTCTGGCTGAGCACCTTCTCCCGCTCCGACGAATTGTCGCCGAAATAGTAAAGGCCGAGCGGGCGGTCGCGATCATTCACGAAGTCGATCGCTTCTTCGATCTGCCCGTAGGTGATGACAGGAAGGACCGGGCCGAAGATTTCTTCCTGCATCGCCTGCATGTCATCGGTCGGATTGCGGATCACCGTCAGCGGCATTTTGCGTTGGTTGCCGGCGGAGAAATCTTCATCCGCGGGATTGATCTCGATGACCTCGGCTCCCTTGTCGCGGGCATCGGCAACCATGTTCTGGAGCCGCTCGAACTGCTTGTCATTGATGACATTGGCGTAGTCCGGATTGTCGCGCAGGGTCGGATACTGGTCCATCACTCCCAATTCGAGCGCGGCAATCACGCCATCTTCCATCTCTTCCGGGACAAGGAGGTAATCAGGCGCGAGGCAAATCTGCCCGGCGTTCATCATCTTGCCCGTTACAATGCGCGATCCGGCGCGCTCCAGATCGGCGCTGCGGCTGATGATCGTCGGGCTCTTGCCGCCAAGTTCCAGCGTGACAGGCACGAGATTTTCAGCAGCGGCCTGCATCACTTTGCGGCCCGTTTCGGTTGAGCCGGTAAACACCAGATGGTCGAATGGAAGCGAAGAGAACGCCTGTGCCACTTCAACACCGCCAGTTGCTACGCTGACCTCTTCAGGCGCAAAATGATGCGCCACAAGCTCGGCAATCAGATTGCTGGTCACTGGCGTGAATTCGCTTGGTTTGATCATCGCGCGATTGCCAGCAGCGAGAACCTGCGCCAGCGGACCGAAAGCGAGATTGATCGGGAAATTCCAGGGGCTGATGATGCCGATCACGCCCTTGGGCTCGAACCGCACCTCACCTTTCGCGCCAATCAATCCAAGTGGAAATTGCATGCTGCGACGCGACGGCGCGGCCCAGCTTTTCAAATTCGATTTGCAATATTTGGCGAAAGTGATCGCACTCATCACGTCGGTGATCATGCTCTGCACTTCGCTGCGATTGCCGTAATCTTCATTCATGGCTTCGCAGAGCGCTTTGTCATTCTCCGCGAGCAGCGCGATCAGCCGGTCGAGCCGGTCCTGCCGTACGGAAAGCTCTTCTGGCCGCGCGGCATTGAAGGCCTTGCGCTGGCGATCCAGCATCTGATCGAGCCATTGCGTGTTGTCTGCGTTCTTGGATTGCGTGTCTTGCGACATGAATTGCACCTGTTTGTGTTGCTTTAGCGCCAGTATGACGCATTCGTATCTACAACGCGCCTCGTTTGCATTCGTTGCAGTGCAACCCTAAATAGCTCGCGAAATTGAACCACCATTCGCGACTGAAAGGCTTACCCAAGATGCCCGTTTTCAACGAATCCGACCCTATCGTCATTCTTTCCTATGCCCGCACCCCGATGGGCGCGATGCAGGGCGCGCTGGCCGATGTGGCCGCGACCGATCTCGGCGCCCACGCGGTGAAGGCCGCAGTCGAGCGCGCGGGCGTTTCGGGCGATGATGTGGACCGGATTTACATGGGCTGCGTTCTTCCCGCCGGCCTTGGCCAGGCCCCTGCCCGCCAGGTGGCGATCCTTTCCGACCTTCCCAAGAGCGTGCAGGCAACCACCGTGAACAAGGTTTGCGGCAGCGGCATGCAGACGGTGATCATGGGCGCAGAAGCGCTCGCCAGCGGAACCGTCGACACGGTGATTGCGGGCGGCATGGAAAGCATGACCAATGCGCCGTACCTGCTGAAGAAACATCGCTCGGGCGCGCGCATCGGCCATGACAAGGCCTATGACCACATGTTCCTCGACGGGCTGGAAGATGCCTACGAAGAAGGGCGCGCGATGGGCACTTTCGCGCAGGAGATGGCGGACAAGTACCAACTCACCCGTGAAGCGATGGACGAATATTCGATCGCTTCGCTGGAGCGCGCAAACAAGGCCATCGACAGCGGCGCTTTCGCCGATGAAGTCGTGCCCGTAACTTTCACAACGCGTCGCGGCGACGTGACCGTCGACACGGACGAAGCGCCAAGCAAGGGCCGCCCGGACAAGATTCCGCAGCTCCGCCCGGCTTTCGCCAAGGACGGCACCATCACCGCGGCAACGTCCTCCTCCATTTCGGATGGCGCGGCAGCGCTTGTTCTAACGCGCAAGAGCGTGGCCGATGAGAAGGGCCAGACGCCGGTCGCCACGATTGTCGGCATGACCGCCCATGCGCAGCTGCCCGAGGAATTCACCATCGCCCCTGTCGGCGCTATCCAGAAGCTGCTCGAACAGACCGGCTGGAGCGTCGACGATGTCGATCTGTGGGAAGTGAACGAAGCCTTCGCGTGTGTCGCCATGTTCGCGATGCAGGACATCGGGATCGACCACGACAAGATCAACGTCAATGGCGGCGGCACGGCCCTCGGGCACCCCATCGGCGCGAGCGGCACGCGTATCATCGTCACCCTCGTCAACGCGCTCAAGCAGCAGGGCAAGAAGCGCGGCGTCGCCAGCCTCTGCATCGGCGGCGGTGAAGCCACCGCAGTCGCTGTCGAGCTGGCCTGAACGATATAAATACCGGAGAGACTACATGAAGAAACTGATTGCCGCAGCCGCTGCGCTTCCCCTCGCCCTCGCCGCTTGTGCGGATGAAGGCGTGGACGAGCCTGTAGAAGCCGAAATTGCCGACCTTGAACCGGCAGGCGAAACCATCGGTGTTGCTTTGGCAGGCACTTACACGAGCGAAGGCAGCGACGGCGCTACTTTCACCACAACGTTGACTGAGGATGGCATTTATAGCGATTCCATCGATGGCGAAATTGTTCGCACAGGAACATGGTCAGCTGCTGATGGCGATGTGTGCTTTACCGAAGATGGTGCTCTGGACGCCGACCCGCTCTGTTACCAGATTTCTGAACCGGACGCACAAGGCGACGTTCAATGGACTGGTCCGGATGGCGAGACTACGACGCGAGCGCGTTCCGAATAAGCGCAAACATACTGCAGAAAATGAGGGCGGCCTTTGGGTCGCCCTTTTTCGTTCAGGGTTCGCCAGCGCCCCAAAGATTGTCCATCTCCACCCAGCCCATGTGACCATCGACATCGAGCATGCACCAGCCTGATGCGCACTCGCCCAGCTCCCCGATTACACCAGGTTCCAGATTCCATCGCAGCGCAGAACTATCCGTCGCCGCTTCGCGCATCGGCACGGGCTCGTCGCCTGTGACGATTGCCGTGCGGCGTGTGCTGAGCAGCCCGCTGAACATCCAGCCACGCGTTCCGTCCGGCTCTTCGATATAGCGCCAGCCCTGATACAGGCGGATCACCTTCACCGGCAGGCCGGGGCGTTCATACACCCATTCAATGGGATAGACCTCGCTCGCACCGGCGCGCATGTTCGCTTCTTCAGCGCTGATGCTTGCCCAATAGGGCAATTCGACGTCCTGCGCCGATGCCGGGATAGCGAATAGTAAGGAAAGAACGCACAGAAGGGACCGCATGCGGTCCGTCTAACGCGGCGCGTTGAGTCGCGGCAACCATTACCTCGCACGCTCTTGCGGCTCTTTCCAAATTGGTCATATGTACCCTGCATAGAGGGTCACCTGCCGCGGCGCAGATCGAGAGGGGTTTTCATGGTTCGCAAGATTGGGCTGGCAGCGGCGCTGCTCGCTATCCCGCACACTGCCATGGCGCAGGACGGCATGACCAACATCGCCCAGAACGATTCGGGCGATACGGCGTGGATTCTCGTCTCCAGCGCGCTCGTCCTATTGATGACTCTGCCCGGTCTCGCGCTATTCTATGGCGGGCTGGTGCGCGCGAAAAATTTCCTGTCGGTCGCATTGCAGGTTGCCGCCGTGGCAGGCCTCGCTTCGGTGCTGTGGATCGTCATCGGCTACTCACTCGCCTTTGGGCCGAGTTTCAATGCGGTGATCGGCGGCACGAGCAAATGGATGCTCAACGACCTGACGATCCTGCGTGAGGGAATGCTCCTTCCCGAAAGCACCTTCGCCCTATTCCAGATGACGTTCGCCGCGATCACTCCTGCACTGATGGTCGGAGCGTGGGTGGACCGTGCGCGCTTTGGCTGGGTGCTCGCATTCACCGGCCTGTGGAGCCTTCTGGTCTACGCCCCCGTGGCGCACTGGATATGGGGTGGCGGCTGGCTGGGGCAGCTGGGTGTGGTCGATTTTGCGGGTGGCCTCGTTGTGCACGCAACTGCCGGAGTTTCCGCGCTAGTGGTCGTGTTGCTGCTCGGAAAGAGGCAGGGTTTCGGCTCATCGCAATTGCTTCCCCACGCACCGGGGCTTACCATGCTTGGTGCCATGCTGCTGTGGGTTGGCTGGTTCGGCTTCAACGGCGGTAGTGCGCTTACGGCGACCGATGACGCATCGACAGCGATCATCAACACCCATCTTGCCGCAGCGGTCGCCGCTCTGGTATGGTTGCTGATCGAGAAGTTCAAGTTCGGCAAGCCCACCACAATTGGCTTTGCGACCGGCGCGATTGCTGGCCTTGCCACGATTACGCCGGCTGCAGGGTATGTCGCGCCGGGTGCTGCCATATTGATGGGCGCGGCGGGGTCTTTCGTCTGCTATCAGGCGATCCTGCTGGTGAAGAATAAGCTCGGCATTGACGACTCGCTCGACGTATTTGCCGTCCACGGCGTTGGGGGCATCCTTGGCACGCTACTGCTCGGTCTGTTTATCTGGTCTGGCCTTGGCGGAACCGGATACAGCTTCGCGGTCGACATTCCTCTGGCGATGGGCGTGCAGGCTATCGGTATCGTTGCCGTCTGTGTCTTCAGCGCCTTCATGACAGCCGTGCTGGCCGTGGGTGTAAGCCTCTTCATCCCGATGCGCGTGAGCGAGGACGAGGAACTGCAAGGCCTCGACGCCAGCAGCCACGGCGAACGCGCCTGGCATTTCGACTGACGGCGATCTGTGGCCCAAGCCGATCTGAGAATGCGCCCCGGCTGCATCGCCGACATTGCGAGCTATGGTCGCGGGTGGAAGCTGTTCTGGGACCCGCGCGGACGATCATCGCGGACAGAATTGGCGATGCTGTGTGTGGTACCGATAGTGCTGATGTGGGTCTTGGCGGGCGCGATTTTTCTTTTCGGCAGAAGCGTAGTTATTCCGGACTGGGCCGGCCTCGCGGTGATGCTCGCGTTCCTTGTGCCGATCCCCGCCGCGATCATCCGGCGTCTGCACGATAGCGGGAAAACCGGTTGGCTTGCGCTCGCGATCTTTGTTCTCATCGGATTGGCTGTCTACGATGGCTGGCTCGATGCCATTGAGAGTTATCCGGACAATGATCTTTGGTACAATCGCGGAGGGCTCGAGCTGATCTACGCGGCCAGCTGGCTTGCGGCGATCGTGCTACTCATCTGGCCTGCGCGTGATGACAACAACCGCTACGGGCCCAATCCACGGCCTGCGGAAAAGGTGATCTAGGCGCTCGCCGGATCGACCTCAGCCATTTTGGCGAGGATCTGGTTGATGCATTTGCGCGAGGTGCCGATGGTGAAATGCGTCGCATCGATGCGCAGCTCTGCGTCGCGCTCGCCCTCTTTGCCGCAGGCGCATTCGGGCGACACGATCCCGTCAACGCCGGACCAGACGGCGAGCGTTGGCACGGGCGGCTTCTGCTCCAGATCGGTATCGAACGGGGTATTGTCGACCTTGTGATCGTTCAAAGCCTCATACAATTTCCACGCCGAATTGGCGCGCCTGCTGCCTGAGAAAGGCGTGGCGACGGTCACCACCATATCGATATCGTCCGGCATGCGGTTGGCGAGAACGCGGGCATACAGTCCGCCCAGGCTCCAGCCCATCAGCAGAACCTTCTGGCCGCTTGTCCGGTGCATCTCGGCAATGCGTGCTTCGAGACGGGCCAGCTTTTGCGGATCGGCACCAAGGTTGATGCCCTGCCCCCAGCCCTCGGGTCGAAAGCCCCGCGCGGCGAGTGTGCGGCGCAGCAGTGTGGTCGAGATATCGCCAGTCGTCAGGCCCGGAATGACGAGCGCAAAGCGGCCTTGCCCGATCTTCGGACCGGGAACAGGCCGCCGCAACGGATTGAGCAATAGGCGCGGAAGCGACAGCCCCTCTCGCAAGGTCCGCCGCAGCGGTGGAGGCGCGCTGCGGTGTTCCAGTATCAGTCCCCGGTCAGGATGCGATCGACCAGCTGCTTCACTGTAGGAGTGAAGTTGTTCGAATAGAACGGGTCGGTCTTGAAGCGGTATGCCGAATGGCCTGCGAAAGCGAGGTTATCGTCCGGGTCACCGCCGTGCGCGATGTCCTGCAGTGTCTTCTGGATGCAGAAGCTGCGCGGATCGGCAAGGCGACCGGTCGTGTGCGTGTCGTGGTCCTTCCAGCTCGAAAACTGGCAATGCGACAGGCAGCCCATGCATTCGGCCTGATCGGTGCGGATCTTGTCGGCACTTTCGGGCGTCACGAACACCACGGTATCGTCGGGCGTTTTGAGCGGCTCGGTAAAGCCCTCTGCCATCCACGACTGCGCCTTGCGCTGATCGCCCGGGTGGACGAAGAAATACTTCGCCTTGCCGTGATCCATCAGCGGAATTGTGCCTTCTTCCTGATCGCGCTTGAAGATCGGAATCTGGCGCTCACTGCGATGCATCAGATCGTAGAGGAACGGCGTCTTCACCGCGCTGGAGTAGAAGCCGGTCGGAGAGAATTTGTGCAGCAGCACATCACCCGGCTCGACCGTGCGCAGCATGTCTTTCCAGACCTGCGGGATCGGGCTTTCCTCTGTCAGCAGCGGACGCGTGCCGAACTGGAAGGCGATCTGGCCAAGCTCCGGATTATCGATCCAGTTTTCCCAGTCGCGCAGGTACCAGACGCCGCCTGCCATCACGATTGCAGTGTCCTCGGAAACGCCTTCCTTGCGCATGGTTTCTCGCAGAGCGGCGACGCGGGGATAGGGATCTTCCGGCTTTGTCGGGTCCTCGGCATTGGAAAGGCCGTTGTGACCACCAGCCAGCCATGGGTCTTCATAGACCACAGCCGCCATCAAGTCCGGAACCTTGGAATAGCTGCGCTTCCACAGTGCGCGAAACGCACGTGCGGAGGATACGATCGGCAGGTAATGCACGTTGAAGCGCTGGGCGATCTCGGCCAGCTTGTAGGGCATGCCTGCACCGCAAGTGACGCCGGTGATCATGCCCTTGCAGTTTTCCAGCACCCCTTCCAGCACTTGCTGCGCGCCGCCCATTTCCCAGAGCACATTGATATTGATCGCACCCTTGCCATTGGCAATTTCATGCGCCCGCTTCACCTGTTCGGTAGCGCCATCAATGGCGTAGCGGACCAGCTGCTCGAAACGTTCGACGCGAGTGGCCTGCGGGTAGACCTGCGGAATGGGATTGCCATCGCTGTCGTAGCTGTCGGCATTCACGGCGCTCACCGTGCCAATGCCGCCAGCTGCGGCCCATGCTCCGCTGGACATATGGTTGGTCGCCGAAACGCCCTTACCGCCTTCGATCAGCGGCCAGACTTCCTTGCCACCGTACATGATGGGTTTAAGACCCTTAAATGTCATTATTTTCCCCTGAGGAATCACGCTGCGAAACGGTTTCGCCCACTGGTTCCTCTATCGTTATTTGTTCAATATCGTCGCCCGGTTGAACGCATGGCTCGATATCGCGCGGATCGGGTCGTTCTCCAACGACTTCAAACTGCGCGTAATAGCCAGCTATCTGGGGCTTGCGGATGAATTCCACAAGCCGATAGCCGACCCGTTCGAATTCACAAAACAGTAGCTGCGGATTAATTCCGTGCTGATCGGTGGGCCGGTCTACATCGACCACGATCACCTGACCACCTTCGCGCAGCGCCGGACGCATGCGCCAGATGAAGGCGTAAGGCTCGGTAATCTCGTGATACATATGGACCATGAAAATACGGTCGAAACTATCGGGCGGCAAATTCGGATCATCGATACCGCCGGTGATGACAGAGACATTGTCGAGCCGTTCGCGCTCAACACGTCCGCCGAGGCGACGAAGCGCGCCATCGTCAATATCCTGCGCCAGCACGCGCCCTTCCGGGCCGACGCGGGCGGACAGGCGGACGGTGTAATATCCCTCACCCGCACCGATATCGGCGACGGTCATGCCTTCGGTAATCGCGGCCTGGTCCATCACCGTTTCCGCTTCGCCGCGATCGTCACGGGTCTGCTCGGTGGAAAAGGCGTTGCTGCCGACATCTGACACGGGGCGATAGGCGCGCGGGAAATCCTGCGAACTCGCCGGGCGATCATCGGCAGCCGTGTCGCATGCGGCAAGCGCTGCGCACAGGCCGAACCCGGCAAGAATCCTGATGGCGATCCCTCTCGACATGGGTTTGGCTCTAGCGAGTGCCGCCTGCGAAGGCAAAGCGGCTTTTCGGCTTATTCGGCAGTCAGGTCGAGCCGCCGCAGCACTTCGACCCGGTCCTCCAGAGCGCGCGCCTCGACGAGTTCGGTTCCCATCAGGGCATAGACGCCTTCGCCAATGAAGATCGGTCGCGCATTCCCGTACCAGTCGACACAAGACACCTCGCACTCATACTCGCTTTCGCTTTTGTCGTCCTGCGGCGCGGGCGAAACGTCCGATAGGTCCGTCAATTGCCCGCTGGGAGAAAACCGCAGGAATGAAATGTCGGAATTGTCCGATCGCCAGTAGTAGCGGCCGGATTCGTGCTCGGAGCGAACCGTGGGCAGGCCCATCAGCCCATCGCCATCTGCATAGATCGTCGCATTGAAAGCGTGGCTGCGGCTCTCGCTTTCAAACCGGCCCGGCAGCAAGGCGGCGTCGGCCACTTGCGCTGTCTCTGCCAGATCAAGATAGGAGATAATGAGCCCGGTATCGTCACGATAACCGTTCACAATCGCGTCCCCGCCGAGTGACTCGATCCGGGTGATCTCGTGCGAAAGCGGGACGCGCTGTGCATCGTCCGGCTCACCGAGCGGCACTGCCATCAGGCCGGAGCTCTGGAAGACATCGCCCTCTTCTGCTTCCGGCGGCCGACCGTAGCGGGTACGGCTTCCGTACAGCAGCCACTCGCCGACGAAGCGGTTTTCGAAAAAGCCCTCATTCACTTCCGGCAAGGTCGTAAAGCGCCCATCGTCCGGCTCGCTGTAGCGCGTGCCAAACCGGACGAGCGGAACGTCGACGAGCTCGATATCACTGCGCTCCCTCTCGCTACGCCACCAGGAATCGGTGCAGGTGATATCCTGCCAGCTGGTTAGCATGCGAAAGCGCGAATTCTGCTGGTCCATCGAGAACTGGTCGAAGACAACTCCGCGCACAGCGAGCAAATCGACCTCATCCGGGCGGCGCATCGGAATGCGGAAGACTGCGCCCGGTGGTGGTTCCGTGTTGTTCTCGAAACCGGCGGATCGCGAACGACAAATCCGGTAGGAGCTTATATCATTGTAGCCTGCAGCCGTGGTGGCGAGGAAAATATTCTCGGGCGAGACGAACATCTCAGCCGCTTCACCGGCGATGAAGGCGGTGGAATCGCAAGTGAGATTATCCTCCTCCAGGCCGCCGAGATCGCAGCGAGATATCGTGTGAACGATGGGATCGAACGTGCCGAAGACCGGGCGATAAATGTCGCGCACATCCAGAATGGCGCGGCCGCGATCCTCATCATCGAAGTCATCCGAGGGGACCCAGCGCCGGATGCTCGGCCTGTTGCGCCGATTGACGAGATCGGTCGGGTCATAGGGCGTGTAGATCACCAGCTGATCGCCGATCACGCGGGTCGCGTAATTGTCGACGTCGTAATAATCTTCGCTGCTGATCAGGAAGACGCCGCGACGTTCGACTGTGCCATTCTCACGGTTCAGACGGAAAACCGACAATTCACTCGCATCGTCATAGTAGGAATAGGCGGTGATGATGATGTGATCGCCCTGCACCAGCATTTCGTCATACCAGTCCGCGCCTATGGGATCGCCATCTTCATCGGTGCGGTAGACATCGATGCGATCGGTCAGCTCCATCGTACGAAAATTAGCGACGAAGATGCGGCCATCCTGCAGGACGAGCAGATAGTCGCCCATGCGCTTTACGATGTCGCCTTCATCTACGCCGGAAGACTGGTTGTTGGTGATCGATTCCGCATCCGCCACCGTCACGGCCATTGGTGAAGACATCGTACTTGGCCTGACGCGCGAACCTGTGACTACGATCCTGTCAGACCCATCCTCAGCCGTAGCTGGACAGTTCTCATACAGAGGATTGCAGTCGGGATCCTGCCTGTCGACCCGCAGCGCAGCGACGTAGATTTCCGGAGGAAGCTCGGCGCGGGCGTTGTCCCTGATGTAGCGTTGTGCACTACGCAGATCGCGTACCCAGCGACGAAATTCGCGCTCATTCTCGAAGGTCTGAAGCTCCGGCGTCGCCAGATCCTCAAGATAGGGATGATCCCATGTCCCCTGCGCCTGAGCCGCAGAAAACGGCAAGAGCGCACACGTGGCAGCCAACAGTCCCAAGCGCATCGCATTCCCTCCTGTTTTCTCAGGAGGTTATGTCAAACGCGCGTAGACGACAAGCCTACTCCACATCCTCCACATCGACCTTTTCACCCGTCACGCGCTGGGCGAGAGCGGCGGCGATAAAATCGTCGAGGTCGCCATCGAGCACGTCATCGGGAGTCGGGCTGGTGACGCCGGTGCGCAGGTCTTTCACCATCTGGTATGGCTGCAGGACATAGGAGCGGATCTGGTGGCCCCATCCGATCTCGGTCTTTTCCTGATACTCGCCCGCCGCCGCCGCTTCACGCTCGGCCATTTCCCGTTCGAACAGGCGCGCTTTCAGCATGTTCATCGCGGTCGCGCGATTCTTGTGTTGGCTGCGATCGTTCTGGCTGGCGACGACGATCCCGGTCGGTTGGTGAGTGATGCGAACCGCGGAATCGGTCGTGTTCACGTGCTGACCGCCGGCGCCCGATGCACGATAGGTATCGATCTTCAGATCGCCTTCGTTGATCTCGATATTGATGTCGTCATCGATGACAGGATAGACCCAAACGCTGCTGAAAGAAGTATGGCGCCGCGCCGAGCTGTCATAAGGGCTGATGCGCACGAGGCGATGCACGCCCGTTTCGGTTTTGGCATAACCGTAGGCGTTTTCGCCCTTGATCAGCAGCGTCGCGCTCTTGATCCCGGCCTGCTCGCCCGCCTGATATTCGACCGTTTCGACTTTGAAACCGCGCTTCTCTGCCCAGCGCGCATACATGCGCAGCAGCATGTCCGCCCAGTCCTGGCTTTCGGTGCCGCCCGCGCCGGCGTTGATCTGCAAGTAGGTGTCATAGGCATCCGCCTCGCCCGAAAGCAGGGCATTGACCTTGTCCCGGTCGGCTCGCTTGGCGAGTGAGGCAAGGCTGTTCATGCCGTCGGCGACGATATCATCATCACCTTCGGCCTCGCCCATTTCGATGAACTCCATGGCGTCGGACATCTCGGTGGAGATTTCCTGCACGGTCTCCACTGCGTCCTTGAGCTGCTTGTGCTCGCGGCTGATGGCCTGCGCCTGCTTCGGATCATTCCAGAGGTCCGGATCCTGCACGCGGGCCTCGAGCTCGTCGAGACGGCGCAGGGCATGCTCCCAGTCGAGAGACTTCTTGACCAGCGCAAGCGCCGCTTCGATCCGGTCGATATGGGCCTGCCCTTCGGCACGCATGGCATTGTTCTCCGACTGTGAAAGCGCCCGCGCCTAGCGCAGCTCGCATGGAAGGGGAAGTGGTTGCGATCGATCGGGGGCAGATCGATCCCGTGCGAAGCGTCAGTAAATGCCGCCCTGCTCCTCGGCAAAGCTCTCCGGCTCCTCAGTCGGGCCACTGTCGGTACTCGGGCCGCGCTCCCTCCGCCTCAATTGCGCGATGATGAGTTCGCGCATGGCGTCGATTTCATCCTGGCGCGCACTTCGTCGCGGTTCGGTGTCGGGCTGGAAAGCTTCCCAGATCACGGTCGACAAGGGATCGTCGCTAGGCCAGGCATCAAACACACGGCTGCCCGTGCGCCGATCGATGCGGACCA
Organism: Aurantiacibacter sp. MUD61; assembly: GCF_027912455.1. NCBI lineage: Bacteria > Pseudomonadati > Pseudomonadota > Alphaproteobacteria > Sphingomonadales > Erythrobacteraceae > Aurantiacibacter > Aurantiacibacter sp. MUD61. The sequence continues at coordinate 2,380,886 of NZ_CP115446.1, read as the reverse complement.
TGCGAACGCCGTTTGGCGCCGAGAACGGCCTGCCACTCCAGTGACCGGGAGTCTCCTCAACGAACTGGCGGAAAATCGGCACGGCCGTGTTGCCGCCCTGAATCCAGCCACCCATGTTCCTCGGCGTATCGAAGCCGATGTAAGTCCCCGCCACGATGTCCGGGCTACCGCCGACGAACCAGGCATTGGTCGGGCCAGTGCTGGTACCGGTCTTGCCGAACATCGGAATGTCGAGATCGCGAAGTCGCGTTGCCGTACCGCGCTGGACGGTGCCGGTCAGCATGTGGACCGTCTGGAAAGCAGTGCGCGCATCCATTGCCTGACGCCCGGTGCGACCGAAACGAGGCATGGAGCCGCCATCCCATTCATCCATGTTGCAGCCGGTGCATTCGCGCTCATCCGCGCGCCAGATCACATTGCCATCACGGTCCTGCACATAGTCGATCACCGTCGGATCGTTCAGGCGGCCATGATTGACCATCGCGGCATAGGCTGCGGTGATGCGTTCAACCGTGGTCTCACCCGAGCCAAGCGAATAGGCGGGATAGGGCTGGTACTGGATATCCTCCGGTTCCAGCTCGACATCGCGGAACGTCTGGATGACATTTTCCATGCCCGCATCCATCGCGATATGCACAGTCATGAGGTTCTTGGACTGCTCGAGCCCGTAGCGCATCGGATACTCACCGCCGCCACGGCCACCACCGAAGTTGGTGAAGCATTTCTCGCCCAGATTGCTGCCCTGGTAATAGCAATATTGCGTATCGGGGATCATGCTTGCCGGCGTCATCCCGGCATCGATACCGGCGGCATAGACGAAGGGCTTTACAGTCGATCCGGGCTGGCGGTTGGCCTGCACCGCGCGGTTGAAATCACCGAGACGACTGTCAAAACCGCCCTGCATCGCAAGAATTCGGCCGGTATCGGGCTGCATCGCGAGGAAGCCACCGGAAACTTCCGGCACACCCCGCAGACGCCAGCCATCGCCCGACGGCGAAGCAGCGACCACGTCCCCGACGCTGATCGAATTGGGCGCGCCCGAAAGCGGGCTCTCATCGCCATTGGCAAAGCCAATCCGAGCGCCGCCATCGGTCGCGGTGACAACGCCGATGCGCCAATCTTCGTAATTGATCGAGATGTAGGAGCTTGCGAGCTGCGAGGTCAGGCTGCCGTTATCCGGATTCAGCGTCGCGATCGGGCCGGTATATCCGCGGTTTCCGTGATAGCGCAGCAATGCTCCACGCAGCGAATTGCGCGCTGCTTCCTGAACTTCGGTATCGAGCGAAGTGCGCACCCACAGCCCGCCTGCGTAAACGCTGTTACGACCATCTTCCGACTCTTCACCGAACTGCGCGATGAGTTCGCGGCGTACCTCTTCAAGGAAATAGCCAGCATCGGCAGAACGCGACTGGCGCTGCCCATCGACAATACCCAGCGGCATGGCCTGCGCGGTGCGCATTTCGTCTTCCGTGATGTAGCCATTGTCTTCCATCTGGCGGAGAACCAGATTGCGGCGCTCGCGGGCGATGTCGAAATTGGCCGACCGGCTGTAACGTTCCGGCGCTGGAGTCAGCGCGGCGAGATAAGCCATCTCATGCAGTTCGAGCTCGTCTGCATCCTTGTCGAAATACGCCAGCGCTGCAGCCTGCACGCCGTAGGACCTGCGACCGAGCGGGATTTCGTTCAGGTAGAGGGTCATGATCTCCTCTTTTTCCAGCACGCCTTCGATACGTGTTGCGAGGATCATTTCCTTCAGCTTGCGGGTGATCGAATATTCGTTGCCGACAAGAATGTTCTTGGCGACCTGCTGCGTGATCGTGGAGCCGCCGACAGCGCGCTCCCCCGAACCGATTTTCGATACGTAGTCGATGACGGCGCCGACAAAGCCGCCCGCGTCGATGCCATTATGCGACCAGAAAGTTTCGTCTTCGGCGGAGACATAGGCGTTGACCAACTGCTCCGGCAGGTCGCGGTAATTCAGCTCAACGCGCCGCTCGCGCTCGAAACGGTGTACGATCTCACCATCGATCCCGCGCACAACCGTTGGCAGGTTGGGCTCGTAATCGAGCAAGGTCTCAGCGTCCGGCAGGTTCCAGGCGAGCACAAACCACCCAACGACCGCCAGCAGCAAACCGCCGCCCAGCGCATAGAACAGCAGGCGCAGCCATTTGCGTGTGCGCCACGCCTCCGCAATATTTGCCCATGCGCCCTGCCCCCCGCGCGACAGACGGCGGGAAAAGCTGGCAGTCCCGGTTGCGGGATCGGCGTCGAAATCGTCACTCATGATTGCGCTTTAGCATGCCGATTTGCGCTTTCGCCACAGTGAATGCGCGCGCTGGACTGCGTTTCACCGTGTTTTTGCTCAGCGACGAGTCCCAGCTCAACTTACTCTGAGCCCGATTGCCGTGCGAAGTAGATGCGGATGGCGCGGGCAAGCACTTCGGCGAATTGCTCCTGCCCCTCAGCCGAAGCGAGCGTGCGCGCCTCCTCCGGGTTGGACACAAAGCCTGCCTCAAACAACACAGCAGGCACATCGGGCGCGCGGAGGACCGCAAGCGCCGCCGATCGCCGTGTCTGTGGATGGAAGCGCAGCACACCGGTGCCCTCACGCTCGATCAGTGATGCAAATTGCGCGGAATTCTCCGATGTGCGCCGCTGCGAAAGCTCGACAAGAATGGCGTTCACCGCCTCATCGGTAGAGGAAAGGTCTACGCCGTTCACGATATCGGCATCGTTCTCCCGCTCCGCAAAACGTGCGGCCGCCTCTGACGATGCCGTTTCCGAAAGCGTGTAGATGCTTGCGCCCTCGACGCCTTCCTGGTCGCCTGCCGAATCGGCATGGATCGAAATGAACAGATCGGCATTCATCGCGCGGGCAATCTCTGCGCGCTCTCCCAGGACGATGAAGCTGTCATCCTCACGCGTCATGGCGACACGAATACCGCCTTCTTCGATGAGCCTGTCGCGAAGCGCGCGGGCAAGACCCAGCACAATGGTTTTCTCGTAATAGTCCTCGCCCACAGTGCCCGGGTCAGGTCCGCCGTGGCCCGCATCGATCACCACCAGAGGGCGTGTCAGATCGTCAGGTCCCTGCACGTCCGGCAAGCCGATTGTCTCGCCCGGTTCCGGCAAGTCGAAGTCGATCACATAGGCGCGGCCGAGCACAGGCACCGGGATTGACTGGCCCAGCACCCATAGCGCGCCGATCACCAGCAACGGGAAGGCGAACAGCAATCCGATCTGGATGCGATAGCCCATTGACCTTGCGCCGCCTTTCTTCCCCTTGGCCCCAAGAGGGGCGAACCTTCGCAAATATGCAAACGGATTTTTACCAAGACGCGCAACAAGGTTGCCGAGCCTTTCCCCGGATGCTAGCGAAATCCTACACCGGATGCGAATGCACTCCGGCCACACCGGAAAGGCATCCTGCCGATCTCCGGAATGTTTTACAGGTTGATGCCGCAATGCAAAGCACACACCAGTTTGCCACACCAAGCACCAAAGGGTGCATGGTGGCTGCAACTGGCCATGCGCAGCAAAAATCCCTGCGCCTTCGCATCGCGTCAGACACAATTCGCAAGCCCGCCACCCCGACTTCATCAATGAAGAACGGCGGCGGAGCGATCATCATTCCCGTGCGCACTGGCGCCGGGGCTCACACGTATCGGCAATTCTCTTCCAGCGACCCGGCTTCAACCGGCCCGGTCGCTGCATCACGAATTGCCTGGAGAATATTTAATGGCAACGCGCATGCTTATCGATGCGCGCCACTCGGAAGAAACCCGGGTGGCGGTGCTCAAGGGAAACCGGATTGAGGAGTTCGATTTCGAATCTGCTGAACACAAGCAGATCAAAGGCAATATCTATCTAGCCAAAGTTACCCGCGTAGAACCGTCCTTGCAGGCGGCGTTCGTGGATTTTGGCGGCAATCGCCACGGTTTCCTCGCTTTCAGCGAAATCCATCCCGATTATTATCAGATCCCTTCGGAAGATCGCGCAGCCCTGCTCGCTGAAGAACAGGCCGCTGCCGAGGAAGAAGCAAAGCTTCGCGCCGAAGAGGATGACGAGGAAGACGGCACATCTTCTCCCGAAGAGGAAGAAGTGGCCGAGGACGATGTCGCCCTCGAAGAAATCGACACCAGCGACAAGGAACACGTCGCCACCATCGAAGAAGGTCATCTCGAAGGAGATGATTCCGACGAAGACGATGATGAAGATGACGATGATTCCGACGAAGACGATGACTCGGACGACGAATCCGATGAGGATGACAATGGCGGCAAAGGCAAGCGTGGACGCGGCCGGGGCCGTGGTCGCCAGCAGCGCGGTCGTCGCCAGCAGGGCCGCAAGGGTGGCCGTGGCAGCCGCGCGAAGGAAATCGACGAAGCCCGCGCCAAGCGCCAGGCACTGCGTCGCCGCTACAAGATCCAGGACGTGATCCAGCGCCGCCAGGTGCTTCTCGTCCAGGTCGTAAAGGAAGAGCGTGGCAATAAGGGCGCTGCCCTCACCACTTACCTCAGCCTTGCAGGCCGCTATTGCGTGCTCATGCCGAATTCTAGCCACGGTGGCGGGATTTCGCGCAAGATCAACAGTGGCTCCGATCGCAAGCGTCTGAAAAGCATCGTGAACGATCTGTCGCTGCCCAAGACCATGGGCCTGATCGTTCGCACCGCAGGTCTCTCGCGTACCAAGACAGAGATCAAGCGCGACTTCGACTATCTCGCCCGCCTGTGGGATGAGATCCGCGAGCGCACGATGTCTTCGAGCGCGCCGGCGATGATCCATTCGGATTCGGACCTGATCAAGCGCGCCATCCGCGACATCTACAATCGCGAGATCGAAGAAGTGATCGTCGAGGGCGAGCAGGGCTACAAGTCCGCCAAGGCCTTCATGAAACTGCTCATGCCCAGCCACGCACGGCGTGTGAAGGCGTATAATGACCCAGTTCCGTTGTTCCAGCGCTACGGCGCGGAGGACCAACTTTCCGCCATGTATGCGCCGGAAGTTCAGCTGAAATCGGGTGGCTATCTGGTCATCAACCCGACGGAAGCCCTGGTCAGCATCGACATCAACTCAGGTCGTTCCACAAAGGAGCACGGGATCGAGGCGACCGCGCTTCACACCAACCTTGAGGCCGCCAAGGAAATCGCTCGCCAGCTGCGCCTGCGCGACATGGCGGGCCTCGTGGTGATCGACTTCATCGACATGGATCGCAGCGGCAATGTCCGCAAGGTCGAGCGCGCGATGAAGGATGCGCTCAAGAATGACCGCGCTCGCATTCAGGTCGGTCGTATCTCGGGCTTTGGCCTGATGGAAATGAGCCGCCAACGCCTGCGCACCGGCGTGCTCGAAGCCTCCACCCGCGAATGTCCGCATTGCGATGGCACCGGCCTTGTCCGCACCGCCTCCAGCGCGGGCCTTTCCGCTCTGCGCGTCATCGAGGACGAAGCCGCCAAGGGCAAAGGCACGACGATCACCCTCTACGCTTCGACCGAAGCGGCGGTGTATCTGCTCAACGCCAAGCGCGCCGATCTCGCCGAGATCGAAAGCCGCTACGGCGTGACGGTAGAAGTGAAGCCCGAGGGCGAGGATGAAGGCGCGAAAATGCGCGTTCAGTCTTCCGGGCCTAAGCCCAGCGAAGCCCCGAAGTTCGAACCGATCGTCGACGACGAAGAGGAAGATGACACCTCCTCCGATGATGACAGCGACAACGACAATCAGAACGACGATGATGATGGCGCGCACAAGAAAAAGCGCCGTCGCCGTCGCCGTGGTGGACGTGGCCGCAACAAGAACCGTCAGCAAAATGACGACAATGATTCGGATGGCAGCGAATCCGACCATGGTGATCAGTCCGAAGCCGGCAAAGCTGACGAAAGCGATTCCGACGATAGCGACAAGCCCAAGCGTCGCCGTCGCGGTGGTCGCGGACGCGGTGGTGCGGCCAAGGCTGCTGATACCGGTTCGGAAAGCTCATCTGACGAAAACGCCAAGGACTCGCCCGAAGCAGACGTAGCTCCGGAAGCCGAAGAGCAGGCGGAGGAAAAGCCCAAGCCCAAGCCAAAGGCAAAGCGCGCTCCTCGCAAGAAAAAGGAAGAGCCTGCGCCAGAAGCCGAAGCAGAAACTCCGGCTGAAGCGACTGAGGAAAAGCCGAAGCGCAAGCGCGCGCCACGCAAGAAAAAGGCTGAAATCGAGGCACCGGCTGAAGAGGCAAGCGCCGAGGCTGAGGAAAAGCCCAAGCCCAAGCGTGCTCCGCGCAAGAAGGCGCAGCCCAAGGCCGCTGCCAAAGCGGACGATGCGGGCGCCGAAGCGGCCAGCACACAGGCCGAAGGCGACAGCAATGCCACCAATGAAGACGGCACACCGCGCCGTGGATGGTGGCAACGCACATTCGGCAACTGATCGCCGCGCGCTCAGGCTAAGCTGAAATGTCGCAAACGCCGGTAACAGTCATCGTTCTCGCCGCGCAGCGAACGGGGGTCACCAACCCCCTCGCTGCGCGCGCGGGAGTGAGCCACAAGGCGCTCGTCCCGATTTGCGGAAGGCCGCTTATCGAACATGTGATGGAAGTCCTGACGACGTCGCCCGATGTCCAGGAAATCCGCGTGGTGCTGGAGCCGGAGGGCCAGGTGACTGTCGATCCGGCGCTTGGGCAATTTCGCCAGCGCGGCATCCCAATTACCCTGCACAATTCCGACGCGAATATCGTCGAAAGCGTGATCGGCGCGATGCAGGGAGAAGATCGCCCGTTCATCGTGACCACGGCGGACAATGTCCTGCTCACCCACGCTGGCTTTGAGCAGGCGCGAGAGACACTGGTCCAGTGCGACGGCATCATCTCTCTCACGACGCGCGAACGCGTATGGGCGGTGCATCGCCAGGGCCAACGCGGCTTTTACGACTTCAAGGATGCAGGTTACGCCAGCTGCAATCTGTTCGGCCTGAACGGGCAGAAGAGTTTGCGCGCGGCGGAAGTGTTTCGCGAAGGCGGACAGTTCATGTCGAACAAGGGCCGCATGGTCCGCGCCTTCGGCCTGTTCAACATAATTCTGATGGGTCTGAAGCTGATCACCCTGCCCCACGGCCTCAAACGGATCAGCAAGCGCTTCGGGCTCGATATCAGGCCCGTCATCTATGAAGACGGTTCATTGGCAATCGACGTCGACAATGAACGTACCTTCCTGATTGCCGAATGGATCCTTGGCCAGCGCCTCGGCATGGACATTCCTAAGCCGGAAATTCCCGCCGACATGAAGTGAACCCATTGCGCGGGCAATGGCGGCAGCGTAAACGCGCGGGCAATTTCCACTTCCACAAGGGCAAGCCTATGAGCGCCGCGATCGAACCCCTGCGTATTTCCGATGCAGCCAAGGAGCGTGTGCGCATGCTCTTCATGGCGAAGCACGCATTGTGGGGCGGCGGCATGCACCCGGAAGATGGCAATCACGCCATCTACCATCACGAAGTGCGCACGACGCTCGAAAACCTTGGCCTGAACCTGCAATTCGCGAACAGTTATGACGTGCTGTTCACCCGGCCCGAGGTGGATTTCGTCTTTCCGCTGCTCAACCGCGGCGGTTTCGTGAACAGCGAAATGCTGATCCCCGTGCTCTGCAACATGCACCGCATTCCCTATCTGGGTGCGATGCCGTTCCTGCGCGGTTTGGGCGATGACAAATCGGTGTCGAAATTGGTTGCGACCAATGCCGGTGTGCCGACCGCTCCGTGGTTCTGCTATCGCCGCGGTGCGCCCGTGCTCGAAAGCGATCTGCCGCCATCGCCCGATGGCCGCTGGGTGATCAAGCCCAATGCCTCCTCTGCCAGCTGGGGCATTTCCGATGCATTCGACTGGAACGGCGTGACCAACGCCGTCGCCGATATCCACGGACAGGGTCACGATGCCATCGTGGAACCCTATCTCGATGGCTATGATGTGCAATGCGCCTTCATCACGCTCAATAACGAGCCGACCGCCCTCCCCATGCTGTGGTACGAGCGCGAGAACACGCAGAAGCTGTGGACCTATTACGAGAAGCGCGATCTGGTCGCAAACACCGAAAAGGCCTCGCTCAAGCGGTTCGATCATGCAGAGCTCGCTCCCAGGATCGAGGAATATGCCCGCAAATATGCGCGTGAGCTGCTGCCTTTCGACTACGGCCGCATCGAATTCCGCGTCGATTTGAAGACCGGGGAAATCAATTTCATCGAGATCAATCTCAACTGCAATCTCTGGTCCGAAAAGGTGATGGCGAAGGCTGCTGCCGAAGCTGGCTTCAGCCATGCCGACCTGCTCGAAACGCTGCTGGCAGAATGCTGGCGGCGCGAAGGGCTGATTGCGGCGGTCTAATCGAGGACCCACCCCCAACCCCTCCCGCAAGCGGGAGGGGAGCGAGACTAACCGCGCCGAAGGTGAGGCTAGTCGCAGCGGGGTGGGCTATTCAGGTACGCGCTCACCTTTCCAGTCGAATACATCGCCTGAATTTTCCGGCTTAAGCCCTTCCAGCACTCTAAGCAGATTGGCCGCAGCTTCGTCGCGCGCGGTCAGCTGGCCATCGGGCAGGTTCTTCTGAAACGGTTCGGACAGAGCGGTGTCCACTGTGCCCGGGTGCAGGCCCACGATGATCGACTGCTTATGCGTCCGTCCCATCTCGATCGCGTAATTGCGGATCAGCATGTTGAGCGCCGCCTTGCTTGCACGGTAGGAATGCCATCCGCCGATGCCGTTATCGCCGATCGAGCCGACGCGGGCGGAGAGTGCTGCGAAGGTCGATTGGCCATCACGGGGAAACAGTTTGAGCACATGCTTTGCGATCAGAGCCGGACCAATCGTGTTCAGGCGAAAAACCTGCTCCATCGCTGCCTTATCGACATGGGCAAAGCTGCGCTCAGGCCCGGTGCCGTCCGGCAGGGTCAGCACTCCGCTGGAAACGACCGCGAGGTCAGGCGGATTGTCCTTCCACGCAGTGACTGCAGCCTCGATACTGGCTTCATCGGTAAGGTCGAAGGTGAATGGCGTGATCTTGGCGTGCTCGGGCGTATCGCCATTGCGCGATCCGGCGAGCACTTCGACACCCCTTTCGGCCAACGCCAGCGCCATTGCTCCGCCAATTCCGCCACTCGCGCCGAAGATTGCTGCCCGTGTCCAAGCCATCATTGCCCTTTCCTACAAAACCACAATCGACCTAGGCGCGCGGCATGACCTGCGTAACCCCGCCAAGCTGCCGTAGCGATGGTAATTCTGCGCCGTCCAATGGTAGCCGGGCAATTTTGCATCAGAACACTGTCACACCTGTCACACCCCTCCCGCAAACACCGCGGAATCCTGAGGAAATCGGCATATTCGGACCAAGGTCTGCCTTGCCCTCAGCGTGTGAGAGGTTAAATGGGTCCCACATCGATACGTAACGCGGAAAAACGCATGGCAACCTTCACTCTTCCCAAGAACAGCAAGATCAACAAGAACGGCGCGGTTCACAAAGCTGAAGGCGCAAGCCGGACCAAGACGTTCCAGATCTACCGCTACGATCCTGACAGCGGGAAGAACCCCAGCTACGACACGTTTGAAGTCGACCTGGACGATTGCGGCCCGATGGTCCTGGATGCTCTGTTCAAGATTAAGAACGAGATCGATCCGACGCTGACTTTCCGCCGCTCCTGCCGTGAAGGGATCTGCGGTTCGTGCTCGATGAATATGAACGGCAAGAACGGCCTCGCCTGCACCACCGCCATCGAAGACATGAAGGGCGATATCCGCATCACCCCTCTGCCGCATATGGAAGTGGTGAAGGACCTGGTGCCGGATTTCACCCATTTCTACGCGCAATACGCCAGCATTCGCCCGTGGCTGCAAACCGTCTCCAATACGCCGAGCGGCAAGGAACGCCTGCAGACGCCGGAACAGCGCGAACAGCTCGATGGCCTGTATGAGTGCATTCTGTGTGCCTGCTGCTCGACGGCGTGTCCCAGCTATTGGTGGAATTCAGACAAGTTTCTCGGCCCCGCCATCCTGTTGCAGGCCTATCGCTGGCTCGCTGACAGCCGTGACGAGATGACCGGTGAACGATTGGACGATCTGGAAGACCCCTTCCGCCTATATCGCTGCCACACGATCATGAACTGCGCCAATGTGTGCCCCAAGGGCCTGAGCCCCGCGCGCGCCATTGCCGAGATCAAGAAGATGCAGGCCGAGCGCGCCATCTAGTCTGGTGCTTGCTCGCTACGAGAAGCTGATTGCTGCTGGCGAGCTGAGGCCCGATCCGGACCAGCGCCGCGCTGCCGTAAGGCTCAACCAGCTGCAAAAGGAACTGGAAGCGGAGCAGCCGGGTGGCTTGCTGGGCCAGCTCTTCAGCCGCAAACCGCCGCCTCCGCGCGGTGTGTACATGTGGGGCGGTGTCGGGCGCGGGAAGTCCATGCTGATGGACCTGTTCCACGCCTCGCTTGGCATCGAGCGCAAGCGCCGCGTACACTTCCATGAGTTCATGCTCGAAGTCGACGCCTTGCTGCGTGAAGAGCGTGAGAAGCAGACCGAAGGTCCGGTGCGCCGCGTAGCCAAGCGATTGGCGAAAGATCTGCGCGTCCTCGCTTTTGACGAGATGGTGGTGACCAACACCGCCGATGCCGCGATTATGGCGCGCCTCTTCACCGCGCTGATCGAGGATGAAGGCGTAACGGTAGTCGCCACCAGCAACCGTCCGCCGCAGGACCTGTACAAGGACGGTCTCAACCGCTCGCTCTTCCTGCCCTTCATCGATCTGGTTGAAGCCAAGCTTGACGTCGTCCCGCTCAACGGTCCGACCGACTACCGGCTCGATCGGCTTGGCGATATCGACACCTGGCATGCTCCGATGGGCGATGATGCCACAGCGCAAGTGCGCGAAGCCTTCTTCCGCCTGACCGATTACGAACCTGAGGACGCAGCGCATGTCCCCAGCGGCGAACTGGACCTCGGCGGAGGGCGCACTCTATTCGTGCCAAAGAGCCTGAAAGGCGTCGCCGTGTTCAGCTTCAAGCGCCTGTGTGAAGAGGACCGCGGCGCGTCGGACTACCTCGCAATAGCCCGCGAATACCACACGGTGATCGTCGTCGGCATCCCGCGCATGGGGCCGGAGAACCGCAATGAGGCCATCCGCTTCACCAAGCTGATCGATGCGCTCTACGAACACCGGGTTAAGCTCTTCGTCACCGCAGCGGCGGGACCCGAAGAGCTCTACCAGCAGGGCGATGGAGCGTTCGAATTCGAGCGGACAGTCAGCCGCCTTAAGGAAATGCAAAGCGCCGATTACATGGCGCAGGGCCACGGCAAAGCGGGCTAGACGATCCCCAGGCGGGCAAGCGATCGGTCGAGCATAATGAGTTGCCACAGCAGGCGCGAATGGTCCGACTTACCCGCGATATGTGCCTCGGCCAGCTGCGCCAGCTTCTCATTGTCGAACCACCCCGTGCGCGCCAGCATCGCGCTCTTGGCGATGCCTCGCGCCTTGCCAGCGAGTGGACCGCGCAGCCATTCGGCGATCGGCGTTACAAAGCCTTGCTTCGGACGATAGAGAATGTCCTTCGGCAGATAGCGCTCCATCGCCTTCTTGAGCATATACTTGCCCTGCCCGCCCTTCACGCGGAGCCCTTCGGGCAGACCGGCGGCGAACTCGACAAGCCGGTGATCGAGCAGCGGCTCGCGCGCTTCGAGGCTCACCGCCATACTGGTGCGATCGACCTTGGTGAGAATGTCTCCCGGCAACCAGAACTTGAGATCAGCATATTGCGCCGCATCCAGCCCGCTGCGAACCGGCGCATTGGCCATCAGATCCATGAACGGATGCTCCGCACGATAGCCTCGCATCAGGCCGATCTGGTCTTCGCTGAAGACCTGCATGCGGATCTCCGGCGGAGTGACGGACAGCGCGCGGGCATAGGCCTCCGGCCCGTTTCCGGCGAGCGATTGCAGTGTGGTCTTGGCTCGCAGCGGGCGCGGTGCCCAATCGAGCTTGGGGAAAGCGTCCCCCAGTGGTTTCATCACCCGGTGCCGCAGGCCATCGGGAAGGTATGATCGAATGCGCTCCTCATGCGCGTGAAACACCTGCCTGCGATAACCGGCAAAGGCCTCGTCCGCGCCGTCTCCCGAAAGCGCAACCGTCACGCTCTCCCGCGCCAATTGGCATACGCGCCATGTCGGCAAAGCGCTTGCATCGGCGAAGGGTTCATCGAACATGCCGGCAATAGTCTCGATGGCATCGAATTGGTCGGAGCTAACGGTGCGGCTTGCATGATCGGTGTTGAACAGCTGCGCGACCTGTTCTGCGTAGGAGCTTTCGTCCACGCTCTCGACATCGAAACCGATCGAGCAGGTCTTCACCTTGCCGCGACTGGCCTCCGCCATGAAAGCGACGACCGTAGAGCTATCCACCCCGCCAGAGAGAAACGCGCCGAGCGGTACATCGGCCACCATGCGGCTTTCGACCGCCTGCTGGAGATGGTGGAGTAGTTCCGCCTCAAGATCGCGCGGCTTTGCTTTGTGACGACGCTCAAAGCTGACGTCCCAGTATTGCTGCGGTTTCGGCAATGGCGAATCGTGCTTGAGCAGAAGGGTATGCCCTGCCGGCAGCTTGTGAACGCCGTAAAGGATCGAGCGATGATCCGGCACATAACCCCAGGTCATGTAATCCTCGATCGCGCGCGGATCGACATCACGGCGCAGCAGCGGGTGCGCGAGAAGGCCTTTCAATTCCGACGCAAAGGCGAGCGATCCATCGGAAAGCTCGGTAAAGAACAGCGGCTTCACACCGAGACGGTCACGTGCGAGGAAAAGCGTACGGTTTGCCCGGTCGTAAATCGCAAAGGCGAACATGCCGTCGAGATGTTTGACGCAGTTTTCGCCCCATTGCTGCCACGCCGCGAGGATGACTTCCGTATCGCCCTCTGTTTGGAACTGAGCGCCCCGCTCTTCCAACTCCTTACGCACGGCGCGGAAGTTGTAGATCTCGCCATTGAAGACGATCATTGCCCGCTCATCCGCCGATTGCATCGGCTGCGGTGACCCTTCGATGTCGATGATCGAGAGCCGCCTGTGGCCCAGCCCTACTCCCGGCGCCGTCCAAACGCCCGACCCGTCCGGCCCACGATGAGCCAGCACGTCGCACATCCGTTCAACCCGTTGCGGGTCGACGGGCTTGATCGTTCCGAGGTGAAATAGTCCAGCGATCCCGCACATGGGCAGTTGCGTTAATCGGTGTTCGCCGCGCGGTCTATCCATTCGCCGAGGCCAGCGGTGGATGAGCGGAAATCCGCGATGGTCTGCGCCGCATCCTCGCCCGCGCGCTGCTCGGTGGAGAGTATCAGCATCGCGGTGGGTCGCGGCTGCAGAAAAAGCTTGTCGCGCATGGTGTTGAGCTTGAGCATGATCTTGCTGCCACCCACCCAATCACCCCTGCGATACCACGTCTCCGCGACACGCTGATGCAGGCCGAGCGCCTGTAGACGGTCTCCATGAACCCCGTCACTGGATTGAGTGGCGGAGAGCCAGCGCCATTCAGTGTCGGGTGGCAAGGCACCATCGCCAAAACCGCCGGCCTCCCGCCCGTCGCTCTGCGCGGCATATAGAGCGAGAACCACCTCAATCACTCGGCCTTCGCCGTCGCGATAACTCGCAGACAGCCTGCGATCCGCGCCACTGGCACGCGGGCGCCAGGGGTATGACTGCGCAGTGTCCACACGCGTCCAACCCGGCACATCAGCCAGATTCACCTGAACGGGGAGATCCGCCTCCAGCGAGCGCGCTGCCGATGCCCATGCGAGTGCAATAACCGCGATTGCAAGCGCACCTACCAGCATCGTGCGCCGCGCGGTCAGAAAACGCTCTGCCCAGTTGAACGCATCGTTTTGAGCGATTGCCGCACCGTCGATAAAAGGGTCTTCCACGCTGCGATCGAAGAACTTCCAGCCCATCGCCAGCAACGCGCCCATCACCAGAGCGAAGAAAATCCATCCGTAGAAAATGTGATCGAAGCCAGCAGCAAAACTGATCCCCTGCGACTGCGCGATGTAGATCGTGCCCCACGCTCGCACGCCATTCGCAACGATCGGCAAGGCGATGGCAACCGCCATGAAGCCGATGCGGCGCGGCCAGCTGTTGAAGCAGACATGTGCCACCAGGGTGCCGAGCGCAATCATGGCGATAAGGAATTTGACGCCCGAACACGCTTCCGCGACCTCGAAAAGTCCCGCGGGCGTGTCGATAAAGACGCCATCGATTCGCGCCGGAATGCCGCTCGCCTGCGTCAGCGCGATGGTGATATCGGCGGTGATCATCTGCAGCGCCGGGACCAATTCCTCGCCAATCGGCAAAAGGAATATGGCGTAGCAGAGCGGGAAAAGAAGCGCCCAGGACACGCGCGGGCCCAGCAGCGCTACGGTAATCGCTTGCAACGCCAGCACCGCGCCCAAATGGCTTGCGGTCGCAAGACCGGAAATATCGCCGAGCAGCCATATGAATAGCGCGCCAACGAATGCCACGAGGCCGGGCCACCATGCGCGGGGAGTGAGTTTCGCAAGTTCAGGCGCGCGCTGCCACACGAGCCAGGCGAGGATCAGCGGAACGAACAGCACGTGGTTGTAGGTTGAGCTATCCCACCATTGCAGCGCCATTTCGGACCAGGCTGTGGCGAACAATGCGAAAAGAACCGCCCACGCCAAAGCAAGATAGACCAGAGGCACGCGCCATTGCGGCGCAATCCGGTCCGTCAGCGCCGCGCGTTGGGGAGAGGCAAGATCAAGCGGCATCGCGCGCGCTCCGCTCGCCCGGCGTGGCTGTGCCCATCCCCACCAGCTCCGGTAAATCCGCGAGCATGGCGGGCCAGCTCATGTGATCGATCACAAATTGGCGCGCTGCCGTGCCCATCGCTTCGGCTACCGCGGTCTCTTTGGCGAGGCGCAAAAGGTTCGCGATAAAAGCGCTGTCATCTTCAGCGATCACAAAATGCTGATTGCTGCGCGCGGGAATACCCGTTGCCGCATCGGGCGAAACCACCACCGGGCGCGCCATGGCCATGGCTTCGAGAACCTTGTTCTGCACCCCGCGCGCGATCGTGAGCGGCGCCACGACGACATCCGCTCCAGCGAGCCAAGACCGCGTATCGGAGACTTCCCCAATGACGCTGTTACCGTTCTGCCCGTGCAGAGCTTGTACAGCGCGGTTCGGCGCACGGCCCACAATGTGGAATTGGGCGTCTGGCAGGAAGCGGCGCACCTCGGGCATGATCACATGAGCCATGCGCGTGACCGCATCGACATTAGGCGCGTAGTCCATCTGGCCGGTGAAGACGTAATGCGGCCCGACGCTTGCGAGAAGAGGCTCGGTAGGCACGATCGCCGGATCGAAGTGATTGCAATCGATGCCGTTGGAAAGTGAGCGGATGTTCCGGCCTGCTGGCGCGCGGTTGCGGAGCAAATCGGCCTCGGCTTCGCTTACCAGCAGGGTTGCATCGGCGCGGCCGGCCAAATCAGCTTCGATCGTGCGCAACAGTCGGCCCTCTCGCGCATCCACCCAAGCGCGCGGTCCAGAGCAGTCAGCTGCATAAGCCTCAAACTTGGCGGAATCGACATCGACGAGATCGACAACCAAGCGGCCCGTCCAATCATCCGGCGCATATTGCGCCATCTGACCTGAGAAAACGTAGATCGCCCCGATGTTTTCGCGCTCCAGCGCCTGACGAACCCAGTCGTGCAATTTCGTAGAACGAAAGGCGGAAAAGCTAACCGGCTCGCGGCGCAAAATCGCTTCGCATCCGGCGAGCGGCAGCGACTTTGAACGGCGCGGCATGCAATGGCTGGCTGTCAGCTCTGCCAGCTCATGCTCATGTGCAAATTCGCGCTCATCCTCGGCGAGGCATCCGACATGCACGGGCGCGATCTCTGCCAGCGCCTTCAAAATATGGTGCGAGCGGATTTTATCGCCGCGATCGGGCGGAAACGGCAGGCGATGGGCAAGAAACAGGATGTCGCCGCTCACCCCAGCCCCCTCGCAATGATCGGACCAAGGCGGTTGGCGATGGGCAGCGGTAGCTTCTTCCAAAGCGCAATCCGGGACTGGTGTTTGGCGCTGGTCGGATCTGCATCGCGGGCTTCGTGGCCCGGCGCTATCCAGCGCGCGTAGGACAGAGGCTCCGGCTCGAAACCCCAGTTTTTCTTGAAGGCATAGGCACCGCTGTTCGTTTTGCTGCGCCCGAAATCGAAACGATCGCAGCCGCGCTCCCGGGCGTGCAGCATGAGTGCATAATACATGCGATCATTCGCCCGGAGCGCCCGCGCGGCCCAGATCCCGCCACCCCAATAGGGCAGCACGGCCCCATCGTGGTAAAGCGACAGAACACTGGCGACGGGCGTTTTATCGCTCCAGACGGTCAGGATATCGGCATCGAGCGTGTCCAGAACCGCATCGAAGAGCGAGCGCGGCAAGACGGGTGTACCAAGGTTGCGAACGCTCTCGGCATACACTGCATAATGCGCGTCGCGATCGCGCGGCGTCTTGCCAATCGTTACCGTCAAATCGTTCTTCAGACCTTTGCGAACCTCTGCCCGTTGTTTGCGCGGGATCTGCAGCAATTGCGCGTCATCGTCTTCGGCGAGGGGCTGGACGAAACCGCAATGGCTCTCGGTCTGGATGTCCCAGCCTTCGCCAACTTCTCCGCCGCGCAATTCAATTGTGGGGCAGCAAAGGCGAACGGCCAGCTCTTGCGCCGCCAAGCCAAGCGCACTGACCGCGCGCTCATCCTCAGCGAGTATTCCACCTTCGACGGCAAAACCGCTCGATGTTAGAGCTCGGCCGAAGATCGGTGAATGAACTTCGGTCAGCGGTAACCAGCCTGTCAGCTCGCCGCCCTGCTCCGCCACCAAACCACGTGCGCAATTGCCCGTGCCCGCCTCGATTGCATCAAGCCACGCCGGACGATAAAATATCGACCCGCCTTGCCGCGCGACAAAAGCTTCAATCCGCGTAATCTCCTCCGGGTCGCGAAAATCAGCCGCGCGAACCGTCAGGGCATTAAGGGCGAAGGGCGCATTCACAGCGCCACCGAGTTTTGAGCAGCCTTCTCCGCCTGCAAACGCGCTGCCTCACGGTGGGCAATCACGTCGATCCGGCCCCATGAGAATTCTTCAATCAGCTGGCGCAGCTTGTCCGCCATGCGATGCAAATTGGTGTAATGCCGAAGCCGCGATTTGATTGGCGCGCCGGAAACGCGTGGTTGGCCGGGATCGATTTCCCACGGGTGGAAGTAGAATATCGCCGGCTTCTCGGCCTCGCGATTGACCTGACGGATCGCCCAGCGGCTGAACGCATAGGGGAGCACCCGAAAGAATCCTCCCCCGCCTGCCGCCAGACGCTTTCCGCGAAATTCTGCAGTGGTGACGGGAAGCTCAACCAACTGGTCCCATGGCAAGGGATTGAACGCAAACCGCGGCGCCTCGGCCCAACCATAATGATCGTGCGCAACTGGTGCGACACTGGAGGAATAGAGATAGCCCTGTTCGGCCAGCTCCATGAAAGCCCAGGGGGTGCGCTGATCGATCGAGAAACTGGGCGCGCGATATCCGATCACGCGCTCCCCGCAGCAATCCTCGATCGTCTTGCGGGTCTTCTCGATATCTCGGGCAAAGGTCTGTCGGTCCATGCGGAACACCCGCTCATGATCCCAGCCATGGCTCGCAATTTCGTGACCACGCGCCACAATTTCGCGCAACAGGTTCTTCTGCCGCTCAGCAACCCAGCCAAGCGTGAAGAACGTCGCGCTGGCATTGGCTTCATCGAACAGGTCGAGAATCTCGTGCACATTGCGCTCGACACGGTCGTCAAGCGTCGCCCATTGGTCGCGCTCGATCACATCTTCGAACGCGCCGACCTGAAACCAGTCTTCGACATCGACCGACAGGCCATTGGTGATGACCCGGTCAGCGTGTTCCCCATCGAGATTGATCGCGTTCACCGCGAGGCACTCCTCAAGCGGCCTTGCTCGAATCCATTTCGCTTTCGATCCATTCGATCAGCATCGTCAGCGTCTGGCGAATGGAACGCTCCTGCTCGAAACACTTGGCTTCGATACGGGCGATCTGTTCGCGCATGATTTCGATTTCAGGGTTGACGATATTGGCCGCAGCCTCATCGGTCTGGTTGGCCAGTTCGACAATCGCCTGCTGCAATTCGGCAATCTGCGCATCGCGTTCTGCCAGTGCAGCTTCGAACTGCTCGACATCCACGCGCGGCACGGTCGGCATGGCCTTCACCGGCTCAAACTCGGGATCCTTTTGCTTGAGCGCGGATGGAGCGGCGGACGGGAATGCGCGCTCGGCCTCCATCTCCTGCAGCACCGATTGTAGCATGGCGGCATCGATGCGAGAGCGTTCTTCGACTGCGCCAAGCAAAAGCAGGCGATTGGCAATCTGGTTGACCCGGCGCGGAATACCGCCCGATGCTTCGAACAGTTCGGCATAAACCCGCTGATCGAACGCCGGATTACCATCCCAGCCAACCTTCTTGAGGCGGTGGATGATATACGGCTCGATCTCGCTCTTCTGCATCGGCTCAAGGTGATGCGCCGCGATCACGCGCTGGCGCAGCTGTTCGAGCCCGCCATCGTTTTGCAGCGTCGCGCGGAATTCCGGCTGACCGAGCAGCAAGGTCTGTAACAGCGGGTGATTGCCGAGCTGGAAATTCGAGAGCATGCGCAGCTCTTCGAGCGCAGGAACCGAAAGGTTCTGCGATTCGTCGACAATCAGCAGGCAGCGGCGGCCTGCGCGCGCCTCTGCATGAAGGAAGCCTTCGATTTCGGTGAGCGCGGATGCCTTGTCATGCCCTTCGATATCAAGGCCCATCGATGCAGCAACGACATGCACGATTTCCTCTTCATCCAGCTTGCTGGTCACGATCTGCGCGACCGTCACCTGCTGCGTGTCGAGGCTTTCGAGCATATGCGCGACAAGCGTCGACTTACCCGATCCCACTTCGCCGGTGATGACAATGAAGCCCTCGCCCTGCGCCAGGCCATATCCAAGATATGACAGCGCCTTGCGATGCGTAATCGAGCGGAAATAGAATTCCGGATCGGGCGTCAGTTGGAATGGCTTGCCGGTGAGGCCGTAGAAATTGTCGAACATGTAAGTGTTCCCCTTGAGCCCGTCAGAAAGTGTAGCGCAGACCAACCAGCGCCGAAGCGCCCTGGAAGTCCGGCAGGTTTTCACGGGTAATGCCATCAAGACCCACGGCAGCGGTGCCGGTCAGACCTTCGATGAATGAGCGATTGTAGGCGGCGTTGATGCTGTAGCCATAGGTATAGCCAGCATCGGCGACGCCGCTTTCGAATAGCGAGCCGGAAGCGCCGAATGAGAGATCGGAATTGCGATCGAGCTGATGACCCACGCCGCTGGCGAGCCAGAAAGTTTCGTCTGCAATTCCATCGGTCGCAGCGAGGATCGTATTCTCACCGGCGATAAAGGTGCGGCGGTCATATCCGGCGCCAATGCTGTAGGACCAGCGGCCTTGCTGGCCCCCATAGCCGATCGAAACGCCGCGGCTGCGGAACACGCCCGAACGCAGCGAACCGAGACGTGCAAGGGCACAATTGTTGCCTTCCACACCGATCACGCAGCCACCAAGGTCTCCCGTCACCGGATTGCGGAACGCCTGGAAATCGGTGCCAAGCTCATCCAGCGTCCCGACCAGCTGGCCGCCGAAGCTATTGATGTTGTCATAGACCGACACCCCAAGGCTGCTGTTGGCATTGGGTTGGTACGAGAGATTGCCGTAATAGGTCATGGAGCCGTAACGACGACCCACGCCCGCACTCAGCGAAGTCCGGCGGCTGGGTCGCCACATCACGCCGACATCCCAGATAAGGCCATCGGTTTCGTAAGCGATTTCGCGCGGCGCGCTGGTATCGGTGACGAAGCGGCCGTCAGGCCCGATTACCGGATCATCATTTGCGTCGCGCAGAGCATCGCGGCTCGACACCTCCACATTCTCATACCCCACACCGCCAACCAGAGCGACATTGGGCGAGACCGGCACAGTCACATCTGCGCGGACGTAGACATCATCGATGCGCTGATCGAGGTTCGAAACGTCCTGGCGATTCCAACCCGCGCCAACGCCCACACCAACCGGCAGGACGGTATCGGGTGCCAGACCGATGCGCGCTCCCGCGTTATGCGTGACGGATTCATCGAAAGTGTCGATCGTGTCGCCATCGGCCGTGACCTGCGGCACGTCGAGCGATTCTGCGCGCGTGTAGCCGAGGCGATAGGCGCCGGTTACTTCGGCCTGGCCAATCTGCGTGCGGACGGCAGGTCCGGCGTAGACCGAGTAAATCTGCGTTGTGAAATCGTCATCTGCGCCAAAGCCACCGATGGACGTGCCGCCATTGCCATCAAGGCGCGTGCGCGATGCGAGCGCGCCTGCTTCAAAGGTCAGGTCAGGTCCAGCAACCGCCAGCGAGGTGCGCGCGATGCCCGAAATCGTATCTGCGTCGGAGACGTCGTCGCTCCAGCCAAAGCGGCGCTCGTAGCGCAGCGATACGGAGCCCGAGCTGTAACGTCCGCCAAAGCCCGCATCGACGCCGGCAGCAACGCGGCTGTAGGTCACGACATCGTCACCCGGCTGCAGCTCAGCCGTCACGACTTGCGCCGCTTCGATATAGGGCGCGATATCCACGCCGCGTTCGGTCGAGCGGGTTTCCTCGGAGCCTTCTTCGCGCTCTTGAGCCATGGCTGTGGCGGGGAAAGCGGTCAGCAGCAGGGCAAGCGTCATCGTAGTGCGCATCAGAAGGTCTCCTTCCCGTAATAGTCGCCGAAACGTCGGCCACTCGGGCTGAAATGCGCGGCATTCAGCAATAGTTTGAGGTCGGGACAGGCCGAGAGGAGCGTCAACGCATCCTCCAACGACGTCTGTCCGGTGCGGTCTGCCCGCGCGACGACAATCGCTTGCCCGACATGATTGGCGAGCTCGGCAGCGGGCGATGCGGCGAGCGCTGGCGGGCTGTCGAAAATGATGATCCGCTTGGGTGCTGCACGGGTCAGACGATCGAGAACCTCAGCGGTGCGCTCGCTGGACAGGAATTCGCTGTCCGACGTTGTGTGATTGCCCGCAGGAAGGATCATGAACCCTTCGATATCCGTGGCAAGAACGCAGTCCTCCACCTTCATGTCATCGCGCGCCAGCACATCCATGAAGCCGGGACCGCGCGGCAGCCCGAACATCGACAGGACGGACGGCTTACCAAAATCGGCATCGACCAGCAGGACTTCGCTGTCTTTCTCTGCAGCGAGCGCGATCGCCAGATTGGCCGCACAATAGCTCTTGCCCTCATTGGGTAGCGGCGAGCAGACGAGGACACGCTGGGCGCGTTTGGTCGATCCCTTGGCGCGGGCATCGCGTACCGATTGCAGGACCTGCCGCTTAACAATCCGGAATTCCTCGAGGAGCGCGGTCACCGGCCCTTCGGGCTGGATCAGACCATGCGCGACGAGAGCTTCGCGATCGATCGTATGAACCTCTTCGGAGAAGGTCACATCTTCGTAGACGGGCTCTGGCACGGGCTCAGCCACGGGAGCTGGAGTTGGTACCTGGGTGACAGGCGCTGACTGCTCTGCGGGCCGATCCTGAACGACCTGCTCACCGGTTTGAGGCGCTGCCGGTGGGCGCTTCTTCTCAATCCGGCGATTGACCGGCTTCTTGAGCTCCTTCGGCACAGGCGCGGGCCTGAAATCGCCGCCAAGGCCAAAGAAGTTCTCGGCCCGCTCAAACAGCGACTTAGAAGGTTCGGGGATCTTGCGATGTTCAGTCATTGCTCAATCCTCATGCCATCGTGCTGCGCTGGATCACTTCGACGCCCAGCAGGACGACGAAGAGCACGCCGAGGCCGCTCGATGCGGCAGCGAAATACTTGAAGCGCTTGCGGCGCAATTCGCGCCCCGCCTCGGTGAAAGTGTGTGAAATCGTGCCGATGACCGGCAAAGCGAATGTGCGCTCAAGCTGGCTGGCTGTCGCGAAAGTCGAACCCAGCTTGCTCAGCGCATAAGCGGTGCCAACGCCGCCGCCGACACCCAGAATCAACACCCCGAGCAGCAGCAGTGGACGGTTGGGAGCAGCAGGTGAACGCGGAGTGGTGGGCGGATCGACGACTTCGAATCGCATAGCACTGTTTTGCGTTGCCAGCTGGTCAGAAAGGCGAAGCTGCTCACGATCTTCGAGAAGTTCGTCATATTGTTCGCGCAGAACTTCGTAATCGCGGCTGATGCGCTGAGCTTCTGCGGCAACACCGGGCTCACGGGCTTGGCTGGCGTTAATCGAGGCAATTTCCGAACGCAGGGCGGCAGCGCGCGACTGCAGCGACATGACGTTGGACTGCCGCTCCACCCGCTGGCTGACCAGCGAAGTGTAAGTCGGATTGGGCATGCCGCCTCCGCCGCCCGACGCTTGCGCCTGTTCGCGTAGACCAGCGACGGTGCGCTGCGCGGCTACGACATCGGGATGCTCATCGGTCAGGCCACGCGCACGCATCGCGGCGAGGTTGGCCTCTGCCTGAGCTAGCGAGGACTGCGGGCTGCTCGAACCCGGCATGATGATGGTGCGCGGCGTGCTGGCGAGCTGCCCTTCGAGCCCGGCGAGCGCTGCCTGCGCTGCGGCGAGATCGGCCTCGACGCTGCGCAGCTCGGCACGCGTCGCGCTAAGCTGGGAAGCAATCGCCTGAGCGCCACCGATGAGATCGGGATATTCCGCTTCGAATGCGAGGCGGCGCTCTTCAGCAGCGGCCAGATCTTCTTCACGATCGGCCAGCTGCTCGTTCAGGAACTCGATGGAATCGGCCATTTCCCCGCGCGCGCCGCCGAGGTTTTCCTCACGGAAGATGTCGATCATGCGCTGTGCGATGGTCTGCGCTAGGTCAGCATTCTGCGCATCGCTCAGATCGCTGCGACCGCTTTGCGCCGAAATTTCAAAAATATTGTCGCCTTCGCTGACGACCTCGATATCCTCTTCCAGACGCGCGATGGCGGCTTCCATCTGCGTACCATCGGTGACGGTATCGCCGATGGAAGTAGAGCGCACGACGGTTTCCAGATTGACCGAACTGACCAGTGTCTGGCGGATACGATCGATGTCCCGCTCACGCGCATTGGCACCGATGCCGATCTGCTCGGCCAGCACGTCATCCAATTGCACGAAGATGCGCGTTTCGGATTCGTAGGTGTTCGGGATCAGCGCGATTGCCAGCCACCCGAGCAGGCAGATGCCCCAGGCAATGCCCAGGGCCAGCCAGCGACGGTTCCAGACTGCCCAGAGCCCGGCGCGCAATTCTTCGAGAAGCTGGTTCAACCGCCCTGCCCCCTCAGAACATGCTTTCCGGGATGATGATCACATCGCCCGGCATCAGCATGACATTGGCATCGCTTTCGCCGCGACGAAGCAGGTCGGACAGACGCAGATTGTACTCGCGCTGCTCTCCGCTTTCACGGTCGAACCGGATGAGGCGCGCGCGGTTACCCGCAGCATATTCGCTGAGACCGCCGACCGAGATCATCGCATCGAGCAGCGTCATATTTGCGCGGTAAGGAATGGAGGCCGGCTCCGCAGTCGCGCCGACAATGCGAACCTGCTGGCTGAACGTGCCCGCGAATTCGTTCACGATCACGGTCACGAGCGGCTCTTCGATGTATTGCGAGAGCTGCAGGCGAATGTCTTCGGCGAGCATGGTGGGCGTCTTGCCCACCGCAGGCATGTCAGCGATCAGTGGCGTAGTAATGCGACCGTCAGGGCGGACCTGTACTTCGGCGCCAAGCTCGTCATTGCGCCAAACGTGGATCGTCAGCTTGTCGAGCGGGCCGATAACATATTCTTCGCCCGGGCCTTCCTGCATGGAAACAAAGCGGGCGGGCTCGAGGCTTGGGCCGGTTGCGCCGCCGCCACAGCCACCAAGCGCAATGGCAAAGCCAGCAGAAGCAAGGAGGTTACGGGCCAGATTTTTGGTGCGCATCAGATGCGTCCTTCGCGAATGTTGGACGATCAGCTGACGAGGCCTCTATTGCCCCGCACGCATTTCGCCCTTTGGTATACGCGACGCCTTCTCGCGAAAAAGGGTGAACATTACGTTAGCCTTGCGGTCCCAAACCGCAGGTTTCTCGGGTTTTCTGGAGTGGTGTCCCGGGACGGGACGATGGTGGAAGGTGCTGTTACACCAGCATTTCCAGCGCTGGACCCTGCCCCAAGAATTCGGCGGGGCTCGCGCTTGCACCATAGGCGCCGGCACAAAAAACAGCGATCAAATCGCCAATTTCGGCCATTGGCAGATGGACCTGGTCGCCTAGGCGATCGAGCGGGGTGCACAGGCAACCGACGACATTGACAGTCTCGGCTGCGTCCTCATCCCAGCGGTTCGCGACTGCGATCGGGTAATTGCGCCGGACGACGGTGCCGAAATTTCCTGATGCTGCAAGCTGGTGATGCAAGCCGCCATCGGTGATGAGATAGGTGGTTCCGTGGCTCACCTTGCGATCGACAATGCGAGTCAGATAGACCCCCGCTTCGCCGACGAGGAAGCGCCCGAGTTCCAGCGCGAAGGCTGTTTCGATCAGGTTGGCTGGCAAATTGGCGAGCTGCTCCGCCAGACCATTTCCGATAATGGTCAGATCGAGCGGACTGTCCTTGTCGAAATACGGGATCCCAAACCCGCCACCCATATTGAGGTGCGGAACGTCGACGCCCGCGTCCTTCGCCAACTGCGAGGACAGTGCAATGACGTTCGCCTGACTCTCGACGATGGCCTCAGCATCGAGCGACTGGCTGCCACTATAGATGTGAAAACCGCGCCAATGCGCGCCGCTATCCACCAATTCACGAGCCAGCGCCGGAACGCGATCTGCATCCACGCCAAAGGGCTTCGCGCCGCCGCCCATTTTCATACCGGAACCGCGCAGTTCGAATTCCGGATTGACCCGGATCGCAAGACGCGGTGCGACGTCAAGCGTGCGGCCAATGTCGAGAGCGCGCCGCGCCTCGTTTTCCGATTCGAGATTGATGGTTACACCGGCACGGATCGCGGCGAGCAACTCGTCATCGCGCTTACCCGGCCCTGCAAAGCTGATCTCGCGAGGCAAGTATCCTGCATCCCGCGCCTGCGCCAATTCACCGCCAGATGCGATATCCAGGCCATCCACCAGATCTGCCATCATCTCGAGAAGTGGGCCGTAGGGGTTTGCTTTCATTGCATAATGAAGGCGTACCTTCTCGGGCAATGCCTTGCGAAGCTCGTGCATACGCGCGGCAATCGCTTCCTTCGAGTAAACGAAGAGCGGCGTATCCCCGGCCTTCTTTACAAGCGCACTCGCCGTCAGCCCGCCGATCGCCAGCTCGCCGTCCTTGGTCTCGAAATATGGCGGAATAGGTCCAGTCGGCTTCATGCCGCTTCTCTCTTCAATTTCGTGCGATCGATTTTGCCATTGGGATTGAGTGGCATGGCATCGACCCACCGCACAACCGCCGGCTGCATGAAATTGGGCAATTCGCGGCGTAGAGCAGCCCGCAATGCATCCTCATCACCCTCGCCTCGAACCACAAGATGGATGGCGTGCCCCTGCCGCTCATCAGCAATACCAAAAGCGACTGCTTCCTCAGCCAGACCTGTCGCGCGCGCGGCGTCTTCGATCTCCTGCGGACTGATGCGGTTGCCTTGGCTTTTGATCATCGCGTCGTCGCGGCCCACGAAATATAGGAGGCCATTCTCCGCGCGCCTTACATTGTCACCCGACCAGACTGCTGTGCCGCCATATTGCGAGGCAGCAGGCGCGGGTTTGAAGCGCTGCGCTGTCCGTTCGGCATCCTGCCAATACCCTTGTGCCACGAGCGGACCGCAATGAACCAGTTCGCCTTTAGAAGCGACTTCGCCAGCTTCGTCGATGACCAGGATCTCTGCAAAGGGAATGGCCTGCCCCATCGATGTAGGGTGCTCATCGACCAATTCGGGATCGAGATAAGTCGAGCGAAAAGCTTCGGTGAGCCCATACATCGGAAACAGTCGCGCATCGGGGAAAATCTGTCGCAGGTCTCGAACCAGATCTTCCGTCAACGCGCCCCCACTGTTCGTCATGCGGCGCATCGGCTGCACGGCTTCGGCGGGCCAATCCTGTTCGGTCAGTTGCACCCACAAAGGCGGCACCGCGGCCAACGTCGTGATGGAATGCTTCGCACACGCTTTGATCACATCGCGCGGCGTCAGATAATCGAGCGGAACGACGCTTCCGCCAGCATACCAGGTCGAAAGGAGCTGGTTCTGGCCGTAATCGAAGCTGAGCGGCAGCACAGCGAGCGTGACATCATCGGCTGCTATGCCGAGATAGTGCGCGACACTCACTGCGCCGAGCCACAAATTCGCATGGCTCAGCATCACGCCCTTGGGTCTGCCCGTGGAACCGCTGGTGTAGAGGATCGCCGACAGATCGCCGGGATCAGCCTCGGAAAGCGCCAATGCATTGCCCAGCTCCGCAACTTGAGCCAACATCGTCCGCTCTTCGAACGTATGACAGTCCGCCGGCACATCGCCATCCTCCAGCGAAGCAAAGCGCGCCTTGTTCGCGATCAGCAGGGTCGCCCCGCTGTCCTCGAGAATATGCTTAACCTGCGCGCGCTTCAGCAGCGGATTGATCGGCACGTGGACCAAGCCCGCCCGCGCCGCAGCGAGCGGCATCAGGCACGTGAGCTCACCCTTCGAGTCCCAGGTCGCGACCCGCGCGCCCTTTTCCGGGACCTGCTCCGCCAGCCATGCAGCCATCCGGCCAACACGGCTTCTTAAGTCCTTCCAGCTAAGCGTTTCGCCGCGCAGGACCAGTGCCGGGTCGCCATCCTCACCGCATTCGGTAAGGTGATCGAGCGGCTTGGGCACGGGATCGGGCGTGGTGGACATTGGGCCTCGAGGGAAGACAATTTCGGTGACGGCAGTCAGCTATCACGACACGGTTAACGATCTGCAAGAGTTTGATTGGCTCGCGGATGGCCCTTTTGCACGTCTTGAGTGGTTTCGCCTGCTTGAAAGCAATGCTGAAAATGCGCTGTTCGCTCTGGCCCAGGACGGGCATGACGCGGTGGCCCTGCCGCAACGCAAGACGAACGGTGGGCTCGAGATACTGAGCAATTGGTACGCCTTCACCTGGGCTCCCCTCGGAACCTCTGCGCCGCCTTCACGGCCAATGCTTGAAGCCTTGGCAAAAGATATTTCCCGCCGCGCAGACCGCGTCATGCTCGATAAATTACCGGACGAAACCGGCGACGCCACGGCGTGCGAAGGGGCTTTCCGCCGAGCAGGATGGTTCGTTTCCCGCGAGCCTTGCGATGTGAATCATTACCTCGACCTTGGCACGCGGGACTACGCTGCGTTTCTCGCCGATCGCCCAGGGCAATTGCGCACGACGCTGAAACGCAAGGCGAAGAAAGTCGATGTCACACTCTCCACCCGCTTCGATGAGAGCGAGTGGGAGGCCTACGAGGATATTTACACCGATAGCTGGAAGCCCGAAGAAGGCGCGCCTGAGGTATTACGCGCCTTTGCCGAGCAGGAAAGCACCGCCGGTCGCTATCGCTTTGCAATCGCGCGCCATGAAGGCAGAGCAATAGCCGCGCAGTTCTGGACCGTAGACGGCGGCACTGCCTATATTCACAAACTAGCACACCGGAAGGACGCGAAGGCGCTGTCACCGGGCACCACCCTCACCGCCGCTCTCTTTCAACATGTGATTGATATGGACCGGGTTCAGCAGGTCGATTTCGGCACGGGTGACGATCCCTACAAACGCGACTGGATGGAGCAAAAGCGGCTTCGCTGGCGGCTTACCTGTTATCGGCGAAGCTCGCCGCGCAATTGGCTGCGCATCGGCAAGGCGATGACCCGCAAGCTTGTCAGCCGTGAAACCGCTGGCTAGGGCGAAATCACTATGGCGAGCAATCTTCCCGTGCCGGCCGACGAAGCTGGCGAACTCCCCGTCGAAACCGAGCTGGTGCTGCGACAGGTGCTGCAGGACGTTCTGGGTCTTTCGGACGAGCGCGTGAGCGAACTGGACGAGGATTCCGGCCTGTTCGGGGATTTGCCGGAACTGGACTCCATGGCGGTGGCCGGCCTCCTCACAGAGCTCGAAGATCGTCTCGACATCCTGATCGAAGATGATGAGGTCGATGGCGACATGCTCGGCACCTTTGGTGGGTTGCTCGACTTTCTCGTTGCCAAACGCAGCGAAAAGGCCGCGCAGGCGACCCAGGACAGCTAAGGCATATGCTGGTGGGCACCTGGCCCTCAGATGCCTATTCCGTGCGCTTCGACGCTGATCGCGGCAAGCGCCTGCTGGTTGTTCATCCGCTATTCGATGAAGCCAACAAGCTGCGCCACCTGATCGTGGAGACGATGCGCGCGCTTGATGTTGCGGCGATCGACAGCGCTTTAATCGACCTCCCGGGGACCAATGAGAGTCTTGCCCCGCTTCGGGAGCAGTCACTTGAGAGTTGGATTCGCGCGGTAGAGGAATTCAGCAAGGCGTTTAGAGCAACGCACATTCTGGCCATCCGCGCGGGAGCAGCGTGCGTTTCCACCTCCCTGCCCTGCCTATTTTACGCGCCGCATTCTCCTGCCAGTCAATTGCGCAGCATGATCCGGGCGCGCGTGCTGAGCGAGCGGGAAGCCGGACGCGAGGTGTCTCGCGAGGAGCTGCTTGCTGAGGCAGAGCGCGAGGGCATCACTGTCGCCGGTTACGAACTCAGCGCAGATATGGTTCGCGCGCTGCAGAATGCCTCTGTCTCAGAGGTCAATGCCTCCACAATTGCGCAGGCGGAGATCGGTGGTGCCCCGCTGTGGCTGCGCGCGGAACCGGACCACGATGCTGATCAGAGCGAAGCTCTAGCGGCGCGTATTGAAGCCTTGATGTCATGAGCCGCCGGCACGTCAGCTTCGACTGCGAG
Source organism: Aurantiacibacter sp. MUD61 (assembly GCF_027912455.1). Taxonomy (NCBI): domain Bacteria; kingdom Pseudomonadati; phylum Pseudomonadota; class Alphaproteobacteria; order Sphingomonadales; family Erythrobacteraceae; genus Aurantiacibacter; species Aurantiacibacter sp. MUD61. The sequence goes on along the minus strand of NZ_CP115446.1, from coordinate 2,351,914 downwards.
GGCGACAAGTTGGTCGGGACGATCGACGGCGGAGACGCATCGGTCGGGCTCATGATCGTTAGCGGCGGGAATGAAATACGAAGCGGGGCTTTTGGCGGACAAGCGGCTCTGGCAGCGCGAATGGCCGCGCGTGGTTTCGCAGTGATGCGGTTTGATCGGCGCGGTATCGGTGACAGTGAAGGCGAGAACTCTGGCTTTCGCGGGAGTGCCGAGGATATTCGCGCGGCGCAGAGCGAATTTCGCCGACAGTGCCCATCGCTCACCCGGATCGTCGCTTTCGGCAATTGCGATGCCGCCAGCGCCTTGATGCTGATGGGCGGAGAGGGTTTCGATCACCTGATCCTGTCCAACCCATGGACATTCGAGGACGAGGCCGATGACGCCGCCATGCCCCCGCCGGATGCGATCAGGGAGCGCTATGCGCAAAGATTGCGGGATCCACGCCAAGTGCTGCGTCTGCTCACCGGAAAGGTGAATTTCGCTTCGCTGCGTACCGGCATCAAGGCTGCACTGGCACCTTCAGAAGGCCTCAGCGATCTTCCCACGCAGATGCAGGCAGCGATGCGTGACAGTGCAGTGGCCCGCAGCTTTCTGATCGCGGACAATGATCGTACCGGTCGGGCCTTTGCCTCAGCATGGGCCGGAGACGAGGCACCCGTCAGACATTGCCAGGGCGCAAGCCATGCCTATGTCGAAGACCACGCTCGTGAATGGCTGGACGAGCAGATACTCGCCATTTTGCGGGCCTAGCGCGTAAACAGGCTCGCCAGTTCGACATGGGTCGACCAGCGGAATTGGCCAACAGGGCGCAATTCGGCGAGTGTGAAGCCGGCATCTTTCAGCATCTCGCAATCGCGCGCCCAGCTCGATGGATTGCAGCTGATGTAGACGACGCGGGAAACATCGCTTTTGGCAATTTGCTCGATCTGCGTGCGCGCGCCCGCGCGTGGCGGATCCAGCAGCACTCCATCGAACTGCGCCAATTCGGTCGCTTGCAAGGGATTGCGAAAGAGATCGCGATGCGCGCATTCCAACGGAAGCCGCGCAAGATTGGCGGTTGTGCAGCACGCGAGCATGGCCGCCCTGTCAGCCTCCGCCGCCAGCACCTTCCGCTTTACAGCAAGCGCCAGCGCGAAAGTGCCGAGGCCGGAAAACAGGTCCGCGACATGCTCGCACGGCTCCAGCCATTCGAGCGCAGCTGACACCAGCGTATCCTCGCCGTGCCTGGTCGCCTGAAGGAAGGCACCGGGCGGGAAAGCAACCGGATGCCCGCCGAGTGTGACGGTCACCGGCTCCGGCTCCCAAAAGCTTTCGGCGCCGTATCCATGATCCAACGTCAGGCGCGCCAGGCCATGATCGCGGCAGAAATCTAGCAGTTCTTCGGTCTGCTCCAGCCCCTCGGGCGTAAAATTCCCGATACCGCAATCCACGCCCTGATCGACCAGCGTCAGCTCGATCGTGATCGAATATTTGCCCTTCAGACGTGCGAAATAGCGGCGAAGCGGTTCGAGCAGCGCGAAAAGCCGGGGCTCCAGCACGTGGCATTCGCGAAGGTCGATAACGCGGTGCGAACCCGCCTCGTTGAAGCCGATCAGCGGCCTCCCGCCACCGTTTATCGCCCGCAGGCTCGCACGTCGTCGACTGTGTGGCGGAGACATTGCGGGCGGTGCGACATGCACCGGATCGAGACCGCGCGAACGGGCGGCGAATGTCACCCGCTCGCTCACGAATTGCGCGAGTGCAGCTTCATCGCAATGCTGGAGCTGGCACCCACCGCATTTGGCGAAATGCCGGCATACGGGTTCAACGTAATGGTCGCCACGATCCACGCGTCCGTCGAGAAACACCCGGTCGCCGGGCGCAGTCAGTGGGACGTGCTCGCCATCTGCGGTTACGCCGTCGCCCAGTGCGGCAATGCGTTCAATTGTCTGAAATTCACTCACAGAAAGGCGCTGTAAGCCGCCGGAACCGCTTCAACAAGCTGGTCTGCGCTGAAAGCTGGCGCTGCTATCCTCGCCGCCTCGCGATGCAGCCAGCATCCCTGTTCCGCTGCCTTTCGCGAATACACACCGGTCGCCAGTCTGCTGGCAATCAGGCCCGCCAGAATATCGCCAGTTCCCGCGGTGCTGAGCCAGCTTGGAGCGGGCGGCATGATAACGGGGGCTGAACCTGCCGACCCTATCAAAGTGTCCGGCCCCTTCGCCACGAGCACGCCTTCGATATCTTCCGCCAGCTCGCTGATCATCTCCACACGGTCCATGCCGGTCGCTTCGAAAGCGTTTGCAAGCCGGTCAAGCTCGCCCGCGTGGGGAGTGGCGATGATCGGGCAGTCGCGCCCTTCGATCATGCTGGGCTCAAGCAGCGTCAGCGCATCGGCATCGCAAACCGTCGGTATGTCGCAGGCGAGCACCCAGTCGAGGCGCGCGCGGGCCTGATCGCTGAGGCCAAGGCCCGGTCCGATCAGAAAGGCATCGATCCGGCGGTCGCTGACGAGATCGTAGAGCGATCCACGCTCGATCACGACATCGTGGGGTGCAGTGAAATATTGGGAATCCTCGGCGGCAAGGATTTTGACATAGCCCGCCCCGCCATGGCGTGCGGCGCTGGCGGCCAGCACCGATGCGCCGGGCATGTCGCCTGCGATCACGCACAACAGGCCGCGGCTGTATTTATGAGCATCGCGCGGCGGCGCCGTGAGTTGGGGCGCTCGCGACAGGTGTGCGGCAGAGGACACAGCCTCCACCCCGATATCGACCAGCTTGCGCGTGCCCATCTGATCCATCGCTGGCATCAGCCAATGCGAAAACTTCCACGCGCCAAGCGCGATTGTGCAATCATATTCCGGCAGGGTGTCATTCAACAATTCGCCGCTGTCGCTATCGACACCGCTCGGCAGATCGACGGCGATCCGGTACTCATGCGCATCTGCCAGCTCATGCAGCAGGCCGAGGAGATCATCGTCGAGAGGGCGCCCCAGACCAGTCCCGAACAGACAGTCGACAAAGACCGCTCCACTCGCTGACTCGACGGGGTTTCCGCCCCAGGCTGCACGGGCAGCTTTCGCGGCATCGGTCGCCGGATCGAGCGGAGCGACCACCTGCACCTCGACCCCGCGGGTTTGCAGATGGCGCGCGATGACATAGCCGTCGCCGCCATTATTGCCGGGGCCGCAAAGCACGGTGACAGAACGGGTGCCGCAGGCACGATAAACGTACTCAGCCGCCCCTGCTCCGGCCGTCTCCATCAGACTTTCGACCGTCGTCCCGCCATCGATCAGCCGCTGCTCGGCGGCCTGCATCTGCTCAGCGGTGAGGATTTGCTCCGGCGCGCGCACAGTCAGTCCGTGATCGGCAGGCGATAGCGATCGGCACCGACGCGCACTTCGACAAAGCCATCACGGCGCTCGACTGCAGCCTGTTCCATTCCGTCCGCTGTGATCAGGCCACGTTCTGGCACACCGATTTCGAAGCGACGAAACACCCCGTCCGGGTGGCGCACGATCACGAGCCGCTCGCCCTCGCGATCCGCGCGTTCCATCGTGCAGTCGTCAGCGAAATTCGGTGCGCCGCCGATGGCGCAAGACACCGGAGTCCCTGCGGGCTGGTCTTCAGTTTCAGAGCACCCGACCAGAAGTATCGTAGCGCAGGCGAGAGCGGAGCGGATCATTTATGTCGCCCGGTCACTTGCGAAACATCGCGAATGGCGCCTTTTGCAGCGCTGGTTGTCATCGCAGCATAAGCCTGCAAAGCGGGGGTGACACGGCGCGGGCGCTCCTCTGCGGGCTGCCATGCTTCTTCCCCCTTCGCCTCCATCGCTTCACGACGCGCGGCCAGTTCATCGTCGCCGATTGCGAGATTGATAGTACGGTTGGGAATGTCGATTTCGATCCGGTCGCCCGGCTCAACCAAAGCGATTGCTCCCCCCTCGCCTGCCTCTGGCGAAGCGTGGCCGATCGACAAGCCCGATGTGCCGCCGGAGAAGCGCCCATCAGTCAGCAAGGCACACTCGGCACCGAGTCCCTTCGATTTGAGATAGCTGGTGGGATAGAGCATTTCCTGCATCCCCGGCCCGCCCTTGGGTCCTTCGTAGCGGATCACGACCACGTCGCCCGCCACCACTTCGTCTGCAAGGATAGCTTCCACGGCCGCATCCTGGCTTTCATAGACCTTGGCAGGGCCGGAGAATGTCAAAATGCTTTCATCGACCCCCGCCGTTTTCACGATACAGCCATCGCGGGCGATATTGCCGTAAAGTACGGCCAGTCCGCCATCCTTGCTGAAGGCGTGATCGGCGGAGCGGATTACTCCTTGTTCGCGGTCAAGATCGAGCGCATCCCACCGGCGCGATTGGCTGAAAGCCGTCTGTGTTGGCACGCCGCCCGGTGCGGCTTTATAGAAATCGTGGACCACGGGATTCGCATTGCGAGCAATGTCCCAATCATCAAGCGCGTCACCCATGGTTGGAGAGTGCACGGTGGGCAATGCCGTGTGCAGGAGCCCCGCCCGGTCTAGCTCGCCAAGGATCGCCATGATCCCGCCGGCGCGGTGCACGTCCTCCATATGCACATCGCTCTTGGCTGGCGCGACTTTGGACAGGCACGGCACGGTGCGGCTCAGCCGGTCGATATCCTGCATGGTAAAATCGACACCCGCTTCATGCGCGGCGGCAAGCAGGTGAAGCACGGTGTTGGTCGATCCGCCCATGGCGATGTCGAGGCTCATCGCATTTTCAAATGCCTCGAAGGTCGCAATGGAGCGCGGGAGAACGCTTGCGTCGTCCTCTTCGTAATAGCGTTTGGCCAGAGCGACGACGAGGCGGCCGGCGCGCTCAAACAGGCCCTGCCGGTCCGAATGGGTGGCAAGCTGCGAGCCGTTTCCGGGAAGCGAAAGGCCGAGCGCTTCGGTCAGGCAATTCATCGAGTTGGCAGTGAACATGCCCGAGCAGCTGCCGCAGGTCGGGCAGGCAGAGCGTTCGATGTCCGCCACTTCCTCGTCGGAATAGCTCTCGTCCGCTGCGGCGACCATCGCATCGACGAGATCGAGCGCGACTTCCTTGCCCTTCACGACAACCTTGCCGGCCTCCATCGGGCCACCGCTGACAAAGACGCAGGGCACATTCAGCCGCATCGCTGCCATCAGCATGCCGGGCGTGATCTTATCGCAATTGGAAATGCACACCATCGCATCGGCGCAATGGGCGTTGACCATATATTCGACGCTATCGGCAATCAGGTCGCGGCTCGGCAGCGAATAGAGCATGCCGTCATGCCCCATGGCGATGCCGTCATCGACAGCGATCGTGTTGAACTCTTTCGCTACACCGCCAGCGGCCTCGATCTGGCGCGCGACGAGCTGGCCGAGGTCTTTGAGGTGCACATGTCCCGGCACAAACTGCGTAAAGGAATTGACGACCGCGATGATCGGCTTGCCGAAATCGCCGTCCTTCATCCCCGTGGCGCGCCACAAGCCGCGCGCGCCCGCCATGTTGCGGCCGTGGGTTGTTGTTCGGGATCGGTAAGCGGGCATGCGGTATCCTAAGTCCGGCTAGCGTCAATGCTCCTAACGTAACGGAAGCGGTGCCCAATCCCCAAGAGGAAAAGCTTTTCGGGTGCGAAGCGCGATTTAGGCGCTTTCGAGTGCCAGCTTCACGCGACCTGCAACGTCGGCAATGATTGCTGCCCAGCGCGCCTGACCGCGTTCCTGCGTGATCAAATCGTTGCGAATTTCGATGGCGCAATAGGGCCGGCCCATGGCTTCCGCATGGCGGTTCATCGTCGCGTTCAGTTCCTTGCCCGAATAGGGCTCGTTATCGCCGACCGTGACACCCAGCTCTCCGAACAGGCGGATCGCGTGCAGCGCGGCACTGTCATCATTGTTGTAAAGCAGGCCGATTTCCCAAGGCCGTTCCTCGCCGGGCTTGCTCTCCAGCTCAGGTGTAAAGCTATGGATCGAGAGGATCAGCCCCGGATTGACCTGTTCCAGCCAGGTCTCCATCGCCTTGTGATAGGGACGATAATAATCATCGAGCCGTTTCTCGCGATTGGCGCCGATATTGCCGGGGATGAGGATACCGTCGCTGGTGGTCGGGATAAGCCCGTCCGAATCCTCTTCGCGGTGATGATCGATCGCGAGGCGGCTAACGTCTGAAAGCATCGCGGCAATTCCGTGACGACGCGCGAGGCGCTCTGCCACGCCGGCGGCGCCGATGTCATAGGCAATGTGCTTTTCCAGAGTTTCTGCAGACACGCCGAGTTCGATGCCTTCGGGCACCCGGTTCGATGCGTGATCGCATACCGCGACGATGCCCCCTCGGGTCGCCTCGCCAATAAAGCGGAACACGGGATCACTCATCGAAGTTTTCCTTTCATCTGCCACCATTCGGGGCGTTTTTGGCCAATGCGATCACTGGCCATGTCACGGTCTTCCAGGGAGTTGAACAACGCAAAACATGTCGCACCAGACCCGGACATGCGCGCCAGTATGGGATCAGTCGCACGCAATTGTTCAAGAACGTCTGCTATCGGGAAACACAGATCGATGGCCGATTGTTCCAAGCCATTCTTGCCGTACATCATGATGTCGCGCGCGGTTCCTTCGGGCAGCGGCCCATCATCATGGCCCCACCATCCCGCGAACACAGGTCCTGTGGCGAGCGGCTCGCGCGGATTGACGAGCAGAACCGGTGTGCTGCCAAGATCATTGTCGATAGGCTCCAGCTCGGTGCCTGTTCCGCGACCGATGCAGGTCACGCTTTCAACACAGGCAGGTACGTCTGCCCCAATCTTAGCTGCCCGGGCATGCCAGTCATCCGGGAGGCCATAAGCGTCGCGCATAATGCGGAACACAGCGCCCGCATCGGCCGAGCCACCACCAAGACCCGCGGCGACCGGAAGGTTTTTCTCCAGCGTAATCGCAAGACCATCAGGACGCGGAAGCGCGTTGAACGCCTTCGCGACGATATTGTCGAAGGGATTGTCTAAAACGCCGCCAAATTCGCCGACCGCGGTGACAGTGTCGGCATCGGCGGAGGTCGCCACTAGCGTGTCACCCGCATCGACAAAGGCGAACAAAGTCTCCAGCTCATGATAGCCATCCTCGCGCCGCTTACGAACATGCAGCGCGAGGTTGATCTTGGCGTAGGCAGTTTCTTGGAGCCGCAAGGCGTCACATGTTCGGATAATTCGGTCCGCCGCCGCCTTCGGGCGTGGTCCAATTGATGTTCTGGTTCGGATCCTTGATGTCGCAGGTCTTGCAGTGGACGCAGTTCTGCGAATTGATCACGAATTTGGGCTCCTCGCCCTCCTCGGTCACCCATTCATAGACACCTGCAGGGCAATAGCGCGTCGAGGGTCCGGCGAAGACTTCGAGCTCGCTCTCACGCTGCAATTCAAGGTCCGCCACTTTGAGGTGATTGGGCTGGTCCTCGGCGTGGTTTGTGAAGCTGTAAGATACGCTTGTGAGGCGATCGAAGCTGATCTTGCCGTCCGGCTTGGGATAGTCGATCGGCTTATGCAGATCGGCCCGCTGCAGTTCCTCGTGATCGCGATGATGCTTCATCGCCGGGATCACGCCGATCTTGAGCTGGCGCATCCACATGTCGATGCCGGCCAACACAGTTCCGACATCGCCGCCGAACTTGGCGACCATCGGCTGTGCGTTCTGTACTTTCTTCAGCTCCGTGGCGATCCAGCTCTCGCGCAAGTTGGAATCGTAATCAGCAACCTCGTCGTGCTCACGTTCCGCAGCGATGGCAGCGGCCACGCTTTCGGCTGCGAGCATGCCGCTTTTCATAGCGGTGTGGCTGCCCTTGATGCGGGGCACGTTCACGAAGCCCGCAGCACAACCAATCAGCGCGCCGCCGGGGAACGCGAGCTTGGGCACGCTCTGCCAACCGCCCTCGTTGATAGCGCGCGCACCATAAGCGACACGCGTCCCGCCTTCGAGATATTCCAGAATGGCGGGGTGGTGCTTCCAGCGCTGGAATTCCTGGAAGGGCGAAACATAGGGGTTCTTGTAATCGAGCGCAGTCACGAAGCCGATTGCAACCTGACCGTTCGCCTGATGGTAGAGGAAGCCGCCGCCCCAGGTATCGCTTTCGGAAAGCGGCCAGCCCTGCGTGTGGATCACGCGGCCGGGCACGTGCTTGTCGGGATCGATATCCCACAATTCCTTGATGCCGAGGCCATAAACCTGCGGCTGGCAATTCGCCTCCAGATCGAAGCGCTCTTTCATCATCTTGGTCAGATTGCCGCGCGCGCCCTCTGCGAAGAGGGTGTATTTGGCCTGGATTTCCATGCCGGGCTGGAAGTCGGGCTTGTGGCTGCCATCAGCGGCCACACCCATGTCCTGCGTGATCACGCCGCCGACCGAGCCATCTTCATTGAAGATCACTTCTGCAGCCGGAAAACCGGGGAAGACCATCACGCCGAGCGCTTCTGCCTGTTCGCCCAGCCAACGCGTCAGATTGCCAAGCGAACCCGTGTAACAGCCGTCGTTCGACATAAAAGGCGGCATGGCGAGATGCGGAATTGAGACGTTGCCGCCTTTGGACAGCATCCAGTGCCAATTGTCGGTGACCGGCGTTTCGGCCATCGGGCAGTCCATATCGCGCCATTCAGGCAACAACTCGTCCAGAGACTTCGGATCGACTACTGCGCCAGACAGGATGTGCGCACCGATTTCGGAGCCCTTCTCAAGGACCACTACTTCGAGCTCTTCATTCACCTGTTTCAGTCGGATGGCAGCAGCCAAACCAGCCACACCACCGCCGACGATTACCACGTCTACGGGCATTGATTCCCGTTCAACCATCATTTCATCCCGTTTTACCGATGTTCCGTTGCAAGGGGACTTGATCGACGCCCTGCCACAGGTCAAGACCGCCTTTGGCCTGAATATGCAAAATCACGCAGAAAAATCCCTCGCAGATGATTATGCGGCCGCGCTCAACTGGTGGCGCGATGCCGGGGTCGATGGTCATTTTGAAGACGAACCGCAGAATTGGCTCGCCGCAGCAGAGCCCGAACGGCCCAAGGTTACGAAGCCCTCGGCTCCGGCCAGCGAAGAAGCCCAAGCGCCCGCCGCCCCGGCAATCGCGACCGCCGATATTCCGACCGATCTTGCTGCATTCCAGAGCTGGTGGATGTCACCGGATACTGCCCTGCCCGCCGGCAGCGGCCCGCGCGTTGCGCCGCGCGGCGTTCCAAATGCGGAGCTCATGATTTTGGGCACCATGCCGGAGGCGCAGGATCGAGAGACACTTTTCAGCAACCGCGACGGTGTTCTGCTCGGCAATATTCTCAAGAGCCTGTCGATCGAGACCAACTCGGCCTATTTCGCGAGCGCCTTGCCCGCGCACATGCCTTTGCCCGACTGGGATGGTTTTGGCGCGTCGGGGCTGGGTGAAGTTCTGAAGAGACATATCGCCTTGGTATCGCCGCGACGGGTGCTTGTGATGGGCAGCAAATTGCCCGCACTTCTCGGCCATGATGCTGCAGCCCTGCCCGAAGAATTTTCCGATTGCGGGGGCATTCCTGCCCTCGCCACTTTTGCCCCTGAACGATTGCTAGACCATCCGCGCCAGAGTGCCCGACTTTGGAAAAGATTGCTTCACTGGACTTCATAACATGAGATCTTTCAGAACCTTGATGGCAACTCTTGCCACAGTTTCCGCCGCATGTGCACTCTCTGCACCGGGCGCAGCTGCACAGGATACTCGCACCTACTTTACGGCTCGGATCGCCAACCCGCAGGTGCCGCAGCAATTGAATGCCGAAGAGCGGGAATATTACGGTCAGTTGTTCCGCGCCATCGACGCCGAGCGTTGGGATGAGGTCGAGCGACTGCTCGACCAGAGATCCGACGGACTGCTGCACGATGTCGCGCGGGCGGAATACTATTTGCACGCAAGCTCTCCGCGCGCAGAGCTCTATGAAATCCTCGATGTGCTGGATAGCGGAGCGCATTTGCCACAGGCCGAACAGCTGGGTCGGCTTGGCGTCACCCGCGGGCTCGAGAGAGAGCCCGACCTCCCCTACGCGCGTCAATTCAGCAGGCGCGGCGAGATGCCAAGACGCAACCGTCCGCGCACAATCAACGATGGCACCATGCCCGATAGCGTGCGGACATCCATTCTCAGTCACATTTCCAATGATGATCCCGATGGCGCGCGGTTGCTTCTGGATGGCGTAGATGCCTCGCTCAGCTCAGCAGCGCGTGCCGAATGGCGCCAGCGCGTCGCATGGAGCTATTACATCGAGAACCGCGATGCAGAAGCGCTCGCCCTGGCCCAAACCGTTGGCGCAGGTTCCGGTCCATGGGTTGCCGAAGGCGATTGGGTAGCGGGCCTCGCTTCCTGGCGGCTTGGCGATTGCCAGAACGCGCTCGATTATTTCCAGCGCTCTGCTGCCGGAGCAGACAGCCCCAATCTGCGCGCTGCGGCGCTTTATTGGGGATCGCGCGCGGCCCTGCGATGTCGCCAGCCTGATTTGAGCACCCAGATGCTCAACAATGCCGCGGTCGATGACCGGGTGATGTATGGCATGCTCGCGGCCGAGCAATTGGGCCGCCAATTGCCGGACCGGGTCGAAAGCGCTGATCTCAGCCAGGAAGATTGGCAGAGCATCGGCAATATCGAAAATGTGCGCATTGCCGTGGCCTTGACCGAGATCGGGCGCGACATTTTGGGTAGCCAGGTGCTGCTGCATCAGGCGCGCATTGGTCGAACGGAGGAATATGCGCCGCTTTCGAGGCTCGCTCGCGCGCTCGGCTTCCCGCGCACGCAGATCTACATGGCGCTCAACGCTCCCAGCGGCACGGAGGCTGATCCGGCATCGCACTTCCCCGCGCCGCGCATTGCGCCGTTCAACGGATGGCAAGTCGATCCCGCTCTGGCTTTCGCACATATCTTGCAGGAGTCTGTCTTCCGCGCCGATGCAGTCAGCCCGGCGAACGCGCAGGGATTGATGCAGATCACTCCGCCGACTTTGCGGCAGCATGCAGGTTGCGTGGGCCGATCCGCCAGTTCGATCAATGTCTTCGAGCCCTCTATGAACCTGGCGCTCGGGCAATGCAATTTGCAGATGGTCGCGCGCAATTCGGCGACTCAAGGACGCCTTCCGCAAATCATGGCTGCCTATAATGCCGGGCTCACTCCGATCACGCGCTGGGTTTCCGAAGTGAACGATCAGGGTGACCCGCTGCTTTATATGGAGTCGATCCCCTATTGGGAGACGCGCGGCTATGTCGCGATCGTGATGCGTAATTACTGGATGTATGAGCGGCAGGCCAATGCTGCCTCGCCCACGCGTAGCGCCCTTGCACAAAATGACTGGCCTATGTTCCCCGACGGCACAGGAAGTGATGGGCGCGTGTATATGTCCGCCGGAGAGCGCTGATGGCGATTGACGAGACGCGCGAATTCGTGCCGATCACAATCGCACTGCTTACCATTTCGGACACACGCACGCCTGAAGACGATACTTCCGGCGACATTTTGGCAAAGCGAATTACCGACAGCGGACATCGCTTGGCTGAGCGAGCGATCGTCAGAGACGACGCGGAGATAATCGCCGACCAGCTGCGGGAATGGATCAAGAATTCCGACGTCGATGCGGTGATCACAACCGGCGGCACAGGTCTGACCGGCCGCGATGTCACGCCCGAAGCGCTCGATTTGGTGAAAGACAAGGATATCCCGGGCTTCGGGGAGCTTTTCCGCTGGATCAGCTTCGATCTGATCGGCACATCGACCATCCAGTCGCGCGCCTGCGCCGTGCTCGCGGGCGGGACCTATATCTTTGCGCTTCCCGGATCGAATGGTGCGGTCAAGGACGGTTGGGATCGCATCTTGCGAGAGCAATTGGATAGCCGAAACCGGCCCTGCAATTTTGTGCAACTGATGCCGCGGTTGAACGAGCGCTAAGGGGCCACGAAGCGGCAACGGGCCTGAGCCACATCAAGGCTTGCCCACAATCCACCTTTGTTCTATTTATGTTCCATGCTCAAGCATGAGACCATAAAGGGGCGCGGTGCCCAGTCAGCGGTCGTGCCGGATCGCTTTGGACTTGCACAACGGGATGCGGATGGCGACTGGCGCGACGCGATGGAGCAACTCGATGGTCCGCCGCTAAAACTCCAGACGCAGGTGACTGAAGAGCATCCAAAAACAATCCTTTCGTTCAACCAATCGCCAGACATCTTCTTCGATCGTTCGATCAACGCCTACCGTGGATGCGAACATGGGTGCGTCTATTGTTTTGCGCGCCCCACCCATGCCTATCACGATCTTTCGCCTGGCCTGGATTTTGAAACGAAGCTTTTCGCCAAGCCCGATGCCCCTCGCTTGCTGCGAGAAACGCTTGCGCGGCCCAAATATGTTCCGAAACCCATCGCAATGGGGACCAACACCGATCCCTATCAGCCGATCGAAAAGCGCTACCGCATCACCCGCCAGCTGCTCGAAATCTGCCTCGACTGCCGCCATCCGGTGACCATTACCACCAAGTCCGACCGGGTCCTTCAGGATCTGGAGCTGCTTACGAAGATGGCGCGGCATCAGCTCGTCGCCGTGGCGATATCCGTGACGAGCCTCGATCCCGTCTTGTCCGGCAAGCTGGAACCGCGGGCAGCCGCCCCGGCCAAGCGCATGACGGCGCTCAAAGTGCTGGCTGATCAGGGCGTTCCAACGCATTGCTCAATTGCGCCGATCATACCGGCGATCACCGATTCCTTCATGGAAGAGATTATTGCGGAAGCTGCATCCTCGGGCGTTGGGAGCATTGGCTGGATACCCTTGCGCCTACCGCATGAAGTCGCGCCCTTGTTTCGCGAATGGCTGGACGTTCACTTTCCGGATCGCGCATCAAAGGTGATGAGCATCGTGCGATCGATCCGCAACGGGCGCGATAATGACCCCGAATTTTTCAGCCGACTGAGGCCAAGCGGGGTCTGGGCAGAGCTTTTTCGGACCCGATTCCGGGTCGCCTGCCGCAAAAATTGTGTAAAAAAACAAAATTTTTACCTCGAAACGGGTAATTTTCGGCGCCCAAGTGTGGACGGACAGCTACAACTGTTGTGAAACATTGGCTTCGCGTGCGGTTTTGGGTTAACACCCCCCGCAAGTGTGTGGCATTGTCAGTCCGGTTCGATTGGCAGTTACTGCGCATCGATTCGTAATTCGTGTTAATTGGGGGAATACCTGATGAAAAAAGTTACCATCGCCCTCCTCGCCGGGACAGCGTGCATCGCCACGCCTGCTGCGGCGCGGGATGGCGAATTCTACTTCGGCGCCGGCTTCGGTGTCGTTTCGCCGGAAGATATCGACCTCGATGATGGCCTGGATGAAATCATCCTTGAGCTTGACCATGGTTGGGAAGGTGAACTGGTTCTCGGCTACGATGCTGGTCCGGTGCGTTTCGAAGTCGAAGGCGCCTATCGCGAATTCGACATCGATGCGGTCGATGCTGCATTCGTGGGTGTTCCCGTTGATGCCGCTTCGAACCTCGTCGGTGGTTTCCAGACCCCGGTCGGCGGTAATGGCTCGCAGTGGAGCGGTATGTTCAATGCCCTGCTCGACCTTGGCGGCAATGATGGCATCGGCGTCGCAATCGGCGGCGGTGTAGGCATCACCAACGCTGGCTTCAACGATGTCCGCACCTACTCCACCGGCCCGGGCTTCCTGGACGATGATGACGCGAACTTCGCATGGCAGGCGATCGGCCAGCTTTACGCTCCGCTGACCGACAGCATCGACGTTTCGCTGAAGTACAAGTACCACAAGGTGACTGATGTTCAGTACATCGACACCGTTGGTCGTACCTTCGATGCAGACGTGTCCTCGCACTCGCTGCTCGGCACGTTCATCTTCAACTTCGGCGGCGAAGAAGCGGCTCCGCCGCCTCCTCCGCCCCCGCCGCCGCCTCCGCCGCCTCCTCCGCCCCCGCCTCCTCCGCCGCCGCCTCCGCCGCCGGTCGTTGAGTGCAACACGGGCCCCTACATCGTGTTCTTCGATTGGGATGAGAGCGACATCACGCCGGAAGCAGCAACCGTACTCAACTCGGCTGTCACCGCTTATGGCGATTGCGGTACCGCGCGCATCATGCTCGCCGGTCACACCGATACTTCGGGCCCGGCTGACTACAACGTCGGCCTGTCTGAGCGTCGCAACGAATCGGTCCAGGCATACCTTACCTCGCGTGGTATCCCGGCTAGCCGCATCATGAGCGAAGCTTTCGGTGAAAGTGATCTCCGCGTGCCGACCGCAAACGGTGTTCGCGAACTGCAGAACCGTCGTGTGGAAATCACTTACGGTCCGAACTCGGGCATGTAAGTCACGCCATCAAGGCAAACAGAACGGGCCGGGAGAGCGATCTCCCGGCCCTTCTTTTTTGTCATCTGCGATCGGGCGCGTGCGAACTTACGGTAGATATCTATTCGCAGCCGTCTTCTTCGGGCGCCTCGAGGTCATAATTTGCGGGTCGCCATTCACCGTCAACGCGATACATCGCCAATTGCTCGATAGCGTTCGGCGTTTTCTGATAATCTACATAAAACGTGAGCAGTTCTGCCGCATCTGCGCCCGAGCCCTGCGGCGCTGGGATTTGCTCAACTGTAAGTAGCTCGCGGCGGATCAGCACACCGTGGTTGTTTCGATGCAAGGCCACACCCAATTCCCACCAATCATCGGAGGGTCGCAAAAGCTCACTATTTTCGGCAGCGCGTTCGCGAGCTGCTTGGGCATCGCCTGCCCCCAACAGGGCGAGCCATTCGCGGGCGGCCTCCTCAGATTCGGCCCTCTGAATCGGAGGAGAGGCTTCGAAGTCAGACGCCTCGGCCAAATTGTCTTCAGAATGAGTTGTTTCAGGGGTGGTATCTAAACCGGCATTAGTGATGGCAACAGCAAGCGCTGCGATTGCAATGGTGCAAGTCATGATCACAAGTCCTTTCATACGCCAATCCGAGCCGGAGGATCCGGAACTCTCACTGATGGCGTGGAAAGAAGGATCGCGTCCGATGTCGCCGTTGGCACTCCCCAAATCGTTGCGCGCATGGTTTTGGGGTGTCGCGTCCTCGGCATCCCCCAAAATTCTTGCGGCCTCGCGGCTGCTCGACACATCCAATTTGCGGCGGGCGTTCCGGAGACGATCGTTGATTGTGTGGACGGAAATGTCGAGTTCGCGCGCACTCGATTTGGCGTCATGGCCAGAAAGCAGCAGACGCAGCGCCTCCTTCTCTTTCTCCGTCAGATCACCAAGCGCATCCGCCATGCCCCGTTTTAAGCCACCAGCCTGAGATGTCCAACGCCGCGAATGGGGCTCATCTGGACATTCGAGAGGCCGGGGACCCCGGTAAGGGCGTCGACCACTTCACCCGATAGAGCGAAGTCGCGCCCCAACAGGAGAGTGGGCGCGACATCGCCGTCTATATGCAGAGTGATCTGCACCTCGCCATGTCCCGCCTTGCCCAGTTCGAGCACGTCCTGAAGCGTCGCAATCGCAGCGACGTCATGCACATCAGCCGTCAATTGCATGCGCGCAAAACTCGTGACCTCAGATAGTGGCCGCGCCCCGCGGACAGTGACCCGCGGCGGATCATCGGGATTGGGCGAGTCCAGCTCGACATTGAGCAAAAGACACGTGCCGTCCTCTGCCCATTTTTGGAAACTGTCGACCAGCGTTTCTTCAAAGCAGGCGGCGCTGAACTGCCCGGAGCTGTCGGAGAAGTCCGCGCGGATGAACTCCGCACCGCGCTTCGTGCGACCCTTGTTCACGCTCTCGACCATGGCCGCCATCACCGCCTTCTGGCGACCACCTTCAGCGCCGCTTTCCATGAGCGAGGCGTAGCTACGCGCGCCATTCGCGGATGCGATCATCTTGAATTCCGCAACCGGATGCGCGGCGAAATAGAAACCGAAAGTGTCGCGTTCGACAGCCATCTGCTCGCCACGGCTCCATGGTTCAGCCTCGGCCAGCTTGAGTGATGGTTCGGCGTGATCCTGCCCGCCAAAAAGCGCAGCCTGACCGCTCGCCTTTTCACGGTTCGCCGCATCAGCCACCGCCAGCAGCATGTCTGCATTGGCGAGCACTTTGGCGCGGTTCGGCTCCAGCGAGTCGAAAGCTCCCGCGCCCGCAAGGCCTTCCAGCTGCTTCCGATTCATCGAGCCAGCGGGCAGACGCTTGAACACATCCTCAAGGCTTTCGAATGGTCCATGCGCCATGCGCTCGGCAAAGACCTGCTCCATCGCCCTCTCGCCGACATTGCGTATCCCTGCGAGCGCGTAACGCACCGCCCAGCCCTCGTCAGTCTCCTCGACCACGAATTCGGCCTCCGACGCATTTATGTCAGGCCCAAGCAGGTCGATGCCATTGCGCCGGGCATCATCGACAAACACTGCCAGCTTCTCCGACTGGTGCATGTCGAAGCACATGGACGCAGCGTAGAACTCTTCGGGATAATGCGTTTTTAGCCACGCCGTCTGGTAGCTGAGCAAAGCGTAGGCGGCGGCGTGCGATTTGTTGAAACCGTATCCGGCGAATTTGTCGATCAAGTCGAACAGCGCGTTGGCTTCCGCTTTCTCGATGCCCGACACTTCCAGACAGCCATCGCAGAAGCGCGCACGCTGCTTGTCCATTTCCGCCTGGTTCTTCTTACCCATGGCGCGGCGAAGCAAATCGGCATCGCCGAGCGAATATCCGGCGAGGATCTGCGCGGCGAGCATCACCTGCTCCTGATAGACGAAAATGCCGTAGGTCTCTTCGAGAATGCCTTTGAGCTTTTCGTGCGGGTATTCGATCGGCGCCTCACCCGCCTTGCGCTTGCCGAACAGCGGGATGTTGTCCATCGGGCCCGGCCTGTAGAGCGAGACGAGCGCGATAATGTCCTCGAACTTCGTCGGCTTCACCGCTGTCAGCGTGCGCCGCATTCCTTCGGATTCAAGTTGGAACACGCCGACCGTATCACCGCGCTTGAGCAGATCGAATACGCCAGTATCGTCCCACGGCAGAGTATCGAGATCGACGGTGATGCCGCGTCTGCCAAGCAGGTCCACCGCCTTGCGTAGCACGCTGAGCGTTTTCAGGCCGAGGAAGTCGAACTTCACAAGACCCGTATCCTCGACATGTTTCATGTCAAACTGAGTGACCGGCATGTCAGAGCGCGGATCGCGGAACAGAGGTACAAGCTGGCTAAGCGGCCTGTCTCCAATCACAACACCGGCGGCGTGGGTGGAGGAATTGCGTGGGAAGCCTTCCAATTGCATCGCCAGATCGACGAGGCGCTTCACCTCATTGTCGTTGTCATATTCGCGCTTGAATTCGGCAACGCCATTGAGGGCGCGGGGCAGAGTCCACGGATCGGTCGGATGGTTGGGCACCATTTTGGTGAGCCGGTCCACCTGCCCATAGGGCATTTGCAGAATGCGGCCCGTATCGCGCAGCACGGCGCGCGCTTTCAGCTTACCGAAGGTGATGATCTGCGCGACTTTGTCGTGACCGTATCGCTCCTGCACATAACGGATGACTTCGCCGCGACGCGTTTCGCAGAAGTCGATATCGAAGTCGGGCATGGAAACGCGTTCCGGGTTGAGGAACCGTTCGAACAGCAAGCCCAAGCGAATGGGATCGAGATCGGTAATGGTCAGCGCCCAGGCAACGAGCGAACCCGCACCCGAGCCACGCCCCGGCCCCACCGGTATCCCCTGCGATTTCGCCCATTTGATGAAGTCGGCAACGATCAGGAAGTAGCCGGGGAAGCCCATGTTCTTGATGATGCCGACCTCGTAATCGAGGCGCTCCATATAGACTTTCAGCTCTTCATCGGAGAGCTCGTCATAGAGCTCAAGCCGTGCGGCGAGACCGCGCTTCGCATCCTCTTCCAGCATACGCGCCTCGCCTTCCTGATCGCCTGCAAGGCTGGGCAGGATCGGCGCGCGGCGCGGCGGAGCGAAGGCGGTGCGCTGGGCGATCACGAGGCTGTTGGCGGTCGCTTCAGGCAGATCGGCGAACAGTTCCTCCATCGCCGCGGCGGATTTGACATAGGCTTGTGGATTGGATGTCGGGCGGTCCGCACTGTCGATCTGTGAGGAATTGGCGATGCACAGCATGGCGTCGTGCGCGCTGTGCTGATGCGGCTCGGCGAAGTTGGCTGGATTGGTCGCAACCAGCGGCAGGTTTTCCGCATAGGCGAGATTGAGCAAGCCCTCTTCCGCCGCTTCCTCGATCGGATTACCGCGCCGCGCCAGTTCCACATAGAGTCGATCCGGGAACAGGGCGGACAGCCGCTCCGCCACTTCATGGGCGCGGCGTTCTTTCCCGTCAGCCAGCAGCCGCGTGACCGTTCCGCCACTGGCCCCAGTAAGAGCGATCAGCCCAGCGGTGTGACCTGCGAAGTCCTCCCAGGTGACATGGGGTTCAAGCTCCAGCGGCCTGTCCAGATGGGCGCGGCTGACGAGATAGCAAAGGTTGTTCCAGCCATCTTCATCCTGCGCATAGAGCGGCAGGAAGTCGACGGGTTCGCCCTCACCACGCCGCACGCCGAGAAGGGTTCCGATGATGGGCTGCACACCTTCGCCCACGCAAGCGCCGGAGAACATGGTCGAGCCGTACAGCCCGTTACGATCGCAAATGGCGATGGCGGGAAAACCGCGTTCTTTCGCCAGTTTGGCCAGCGCCTTCGGGTCAATCGCTCCCTCGAGCATCGAGTAGCTCGAGATCACACGGAGCGGAACGAAAGGTGCGTAGGCCATGCTTTCACTATGGTGATCGCGCGCAGATTCGCAAAGCCTGCGCTGGGGAAAAGCCGGTGGGTTATTCGCCTGACGTTTCCAACTGCGCCTCTGCAATCTTGCGGCGGGTCTGGCGGACTTGCGAAATCGCGCCGTAGATCACCAGCACCGCGAGGAAGATCCACACCCACACCGGGATATTTTGCCCCACGATCGCCAGGTAGAGGTAGGCGGATACGAAGAAGAAGCCTGCCAGCATGGTGGGCAGCAATGTCGATTTGCCCGCCCGTGCATTCTTCACGATCCACCCGACGGAGGCGAGAAAGAAGGGGATCGCGCCGACGTAGATTGCGCCGAAGATCCACGGATTAACCCCGTAGGTCGCGCCAAGTGAGAGGAACCAGTCTGATATGGACTCGAGCATGCGAGTATCTCCTTTTGACCGGTACCTTCGCCGGTGCGCGCGCTTTGGTTACTCTTCGCGCGGGCTGTAGATGAGGTCGAAGCTGTCGCTCCAGCTCGCGCCATGATCGGTGCTCATCTCGCCGTGCTGGCGAACGGTCCCGTCTTCGCGCGGCGCATAGGTCATCCGGACAAGCTGCGGCGCGTCGTCATCATCGGTGCCCCAGTACCCGCTCAATACCATCGCATCGCCGGCTGGTCCGCCTTCGAAGGTGATGCGCTGCGGATTGCTGCCGATCCACAGCTGGTGCCACGTGCTGGTACGCGGATCGAGGGTGGTAAGGCTCACCCCGTCGCCGCCGCGAAAGGGCATCCATGTCTCGCGAATGGCGCACCCGCCTGCGACGCGCTCAATCCGGCTGTAGGCTATGGGCGCTTCCGTGCCATTGGGCGCGACAGTCCACTCGCCGACCCAGAAGTCGAAAGCGGCGAACTCCTCGCCCGAACACGGCGCTGCGGGCTGTTCCGCCTCCGCGGGCATCGGCAAATCCGCCGCGCCCTCCTGCAACAGCATGAGCGCAGCGAGCGATGTGGCCAGCAAAGCCATCGGCAATTCCCCTATTCTATCCGTCCCTCATGCAGGCGTACCACGCGGTCCATGCGGGCGGCCAGACGTTCGTTATGCGTTGCGACAAGCGCCGCGCTGCCCTGCCCGCGCACCAGCTCGAGGAACTCGCCCAACACCCGCTCCGAGGTCTTCTCGTCGAGATTGCCGGTAGGCTCATCAGCCAGAACGAGTTGTGGCTTGTTGGCGAGCGCGCGGGCCACCGCCACACGTTGCTGTTCACCGCCGGACAGCTTGCTCGGGCGGTGTTCGAGGCGATGCGATAGGCCAAGCGCGCCGAGCAGATGCTCCGCCCGCACCTTCGCATCGGCGCGCGACACGTTGAGCAGGAGCTGCGGCAGGATCACATTCTCCATCGCGGTGAAATCCGGCAGCAGGTGATGGAACTGGTAGACGAAGCCCAGATGATCGCGGCGCAGAGTCGTGCGCTCAGCAGAGTTGAGCGCGCTCGCGTCCTGTCCGGCGATTTCGATGGTGCCTTCGAACCCGCCTTCGAGCAGGCCGACCGCTTGCAGCAGAGTGGACTTGCCCGACCCCGACGGACCGAGCAGCGCCACGATCTCTCCGGGCGCTATCTCCATGTTTACGCCGCGCAGCACTTCGATGGTGACATCACCCTGCTCGAAACTGCGGGCGAGGCCGGCAAGGCGGACGACCGGACTACTCATAGCGCAGGACCTCGACAGGATCGGTATTGGAGGCGCGATAGGCGGGATACAGCGTCGCGAGGAAGCTGAGACCCAGCGCCATTCCGGCAATCGCCAGCACTTCCACCGGATCGGTGCGCGATGGCAATTCGGTAAGGAAGCGGACCTGAGGGTCCCACAGCTCGACGCCGAATGCGGTGCTGAGCCCGGTGACAATGGGGCCGCGGAAGAACAGCACAAGGAAGCCCAGCGCAAGTCCGGTCAGCGTGCCGACAAGCCCGACAACCGAGCCGGTGGTGACGAAGATCTTCATCAGGCTCCGGCGCGTTGCTCCCATTGTGCGGACGATGGCGATATCGCGGGTCTTGCTGCGCACCAGCATCACCAGTGAGGAGAGGATGTTGAACGCGGCCACCAGCACGATGATGGAAAGGGCGAAGAACATGGCGACGCGCTCCACCTGCAATGCCTCGAACAGCGATGCGTTCATGCTCTGCCAGCTGGTGACGACAGCCCGGCCATCGAGCTTGCGCGCGACGGGCTCGAGTATCTCGTTCACCCGCTCCGGATCCTCCACCTGAACTTCGATCATGCTGATGGATTCACCCGTCATGGTGAGCGTTTGCGCCGTCGGGATCGGCATCACCACGAAGCGCTCGTCAAAGTCGATGAGGCCGACGGAGAACACCGCAGTGACCGTGTAGCCGACCTGGCGCGGGACGGTGCCGAAGGGCGTCGTGCGTCCCTGCGGGTTGATAATCGTGATCGTATCCCCCAGGCGAATGCCGAGGTTCTGCTGCAAGGCCGCACCGATGGCGACATTTTTCTCGCCAGGCGTGATAGTGCTGAGATCACCCGCCACCATCTTGTCCTGATAGCGGTCGATATCCTCAGCCGTATTCCCGCGAACGAACACCGCTTCTGCGCGGCCGTTATAGGTGGCGAGCAGCGGCTGTTCGATCAGCGGAGACGCGGCCGTCACACCCTCGGCGGACTCGATCTCGGCGAGCACCTCTTCCCAATTCTCCAGCCTGCCGCCGTAGGCCTGCACCACGGCATGGCCGTTCAGATTGGTGATGCGGTCGATCAGCTCACCGCGAAAGCCGTTCATCACGCTCATGACGATCACGAGCATGGCGACCGAGAGTGCGACCACGGTGATCGAGATACCGGCCACCAGCGCAATCACGGCTTCGCTGCGCCCGGGCAGCATGTAGCGTTTGGCGATGGACCATTCGAAGGGAGTGAGGATCACGAGAGCGGTTTTCCGGATTGGTTCATGGCTGCACTAGGTGCGCCCTCCTTTCGCTGCGATGAAGCGTGATCGCAAGCCCAAAAGGCGCGTTCACCCCCGATTCTCGCGCGCCGAAGCAGCGAGGGTGTGACAGGTGTGACAGTGTTCTGGAGCAAAAACTCCCGTGCCCACGAATGGCCTCTAAACATCTGGCGCTGCAGAAAAAGTCGAGGCGAGGAAATCATCCCCGCCTCATCTTGTATCCATAGTTTTGTAGGAAAGCCTATTCGGCCAGTTCCCTCGCAATCCACGCATCGACATGCGCTTCCAGCACGTTCAGCGGAACTGCACCGTTTTCGAGCACCGTGTCATGGAAGTCGCGCAGGTCGAAATCGGCCCCCAGCGCCTCCTCTGCACGGGTTCGCAATTCGCGAATTTTAAGCTCGCCGATCTTGTAGGCAACCGCCTGCCCCGGCCAGGTGATGTAGCGATTGACCTCGGCGTTGATATTGCCTTCTGAAAGCGCGGTATTGTCCAGCATGTAGGCAACCGCTTCGTCGCGGGTCCAGCCCATCGCATGAATACCGGTATCGACGACCAGACGGGTCGCGCGCCACATTTCATAGCTCAGACGCCCCATTTCCTTGGCTGGCGTATCGTAAAGGCCCATCTCGATGCCGAGCCGTTCGGAATAGAGGCCCCATCCTTCCACAAAAGCCGTGAAGAAGCTGCCGTTGGCACGCAGCGGATGCATGTCGAGTTCCTGCTGCAGCGCGATCTGATGATGATGCCCCGGCACCGCCTCGTGAACGCCAAGCGCGGGCAATTCCCACAGCGGGCGCTGATCGAGTTCGGTCAGGTTCAGGCGATAGATGCCGGGTTGCCCGGTGGCCATCGATCCGCGCTCGTAATAGGCGGTGGTATTGCCGGGAGCGACAGCTGCGGGGATCGGCTCAACCGAATATGGCAGGCGAGGCAGGCGGCCGAACAGGCGCGGCATCCACCCGTCGATTTCCTTGGCGAGCGCGCGCGTATATTCGAGATAGCTCTCTTCATCTTCGGGATAATATTGCGGGTCGGTGCGCAGATGCTCGATAAAGGCTTCGCGCGTGTCGAAGCCACCTTCGGCCGCGACGGCCTCCATCTCGGCCCGAATGCGCGCGACTTCTGAGAGACCAAGATCGTGCACCTGCTGCGGCGTCATGTCGGTAGTTGTGAAGCTGCGCACGCGATAGGCGTAATATGCCTCACCGCCAGGCGTCCCGCCGATACCCGGTGCCTCATCGGCGCGGCATGCCGGAGCGAAATCCTGCACATAATAGTCGCGGAAGGCCTGGAGACCGGCGAAAGCGCCTTCGGTGATGGCGGTTCGTCCACGATCCTCGATAGCTGCCCAGTCCTCTTCCGAAATAGTGGCCGGACGTTCGTCGAAAGCCTGCCACCAGACCGATTCCTCAGGGCTGTCGGTGATGAAGCCGCTGATCGAGTTCTCATACCCTTGCATTGGCTCGCAAGGCTGCGTCAGGCCACGCTCGATTGCGCCTTCGCTCCGATCGATAAAGGCCTGAATGTAATCGGGAAAGCTTTCCAACCGGGTCAGATAGCTATCATAATCAGCGGCGGTGAAAAGCGGGCTTGAATACGGCAGGCTCGCGATCGCGCTTTGGGGGCCACCGCGATTGGTGAAAGTGATGTAGCGGCTGTGATCGTGCTCGGCCGCTTCGAGCTGATCGTTGAAGCTGCGCGCCAGCAGGGCGTAATCGATGCGCAGATTTTCCGGCAGCATGTCGACATCGATCGATTGCAATCGCACGTTGAATTCGCGCGTCTGCATCAGCGATCTGTCGTAGCCGTCCATAGAGGGGTCGCCCAACGACCCATCATTGCGCCGGTCCCCCACACCTTCGGAAAGCCATGGCGACTGGTCGAGGGCATTCTGCCACACATCCTCGCGCAGCTGGACGAATTGCGCCTCCGCATCCTGAGAGAAAGCAGCCTGCGGCATAGCTACAGCCAAAGCGATTGCAGTGGTGGCGAGGAATGTGCGGGTCATTGTGGGGTCTCCCGAAAAATTGGTTTCGCGAGAGACTAGGCTTGTGGGCGGTGAACGCAAGCGATCAGGTGGGCGCGCGTGCCGGGTATTTATTGCGGAAGTAAAGCAGCATCACAACACCGAGCAGCACTGGCCCAGCGACGAGCAACGGATCGGGCAGATCGTAGAACCCGGCGGTTTCAAATTCCACCAGCGGCGCGCGAAGCACGATTACAAAGGCCCAAACCATTCGCGCCAGATGCCGCGCAATGCGCAGGCGCTTGCGCTGGTCTGGCTTCAGGTACCAATTGATGTCTCCAGCCAGCAGGATGAGTGGCACGAGCAGCACGATCCCCGGGCCGATTATCGGGACGACGCCTGACAGCACATTTGGAAGGGAGGCCAGGATGAAAATACCGACCGCAGCGATTTCAAACGCCGTCAGCGCATACTCGGCCCCGCGCACGCGCCCGCTCGCCGGTTGCAGCGCGAGCCAGGCAGTCGCCACAGCATAGCTGGAAGTGATAGCATTAAGAGCGAGCGGAGGAACAAACTCAGCCACAAGCATAATGATCGCGGTTATCGCGACAATGAATACGCCGACAATACAAATCTGCCCTGCACGAATGTGCAGCGTGCTTCCCTTGCGCGCAAAGAAGGCGACAATCGCTGCGACAAACCAGATCACACCGATTATGATGTGACCCTGATATTCCAGCAAGCTGTAAGGCGAAGGATCAGAAAAATCGATCGGATCCGGTGCGAATAGCCTGATATCGTTCATGCATTCCCCCCAATGCAAATGCCCGAAAGCGTTCTGATACCACAGCGTGCGTAAGGCTCAAAACTGGGGCCATCATCCGCACCGCAATGTCTGCACACCCCAATCGCGTTCGAGCAAATAGAGAACCAGCCTCGCCGCTTGCCCGCGTGCGCTTTCAAGCCCGCCTTCCTGTTCGACCAACAATTTTGCATCGGCGTTTGCCATGTCGATATACTTGGTCACCTGTTCGAGGCTGGCGATGCGGAAGCCTTCTTCGCCGGACTGCTTGGTGCCGAGCAGTTCACCGCCGCCGCGCAGTTTCAGATCTTCCTCGGCGAGATGGAAACCGTCCTGGCTCTCGCGCATCAGGGCGAGGCGCTGCTTGCCGGTCTCGCTGAGTTCATTGCTGCGCAGGAGCAGGCAGGTCGATTTCTCGCTGCCCCGCCCCACCCGGCCGCGCAGCTGGTGCAGCTGGGCAAGGCCGAAGCGCTCAGCCTGCTCGATCACCATGAGCGTGGCGTTGGGCACGTCGACGCCGACCTCGATCACCGTGGTCGCGACAAGGATTCTCGCATCGCCGCTCGCAAAGCGCGCCATGCCGGCATCTTTCAATTCAGGTGCGAGCTGGCCGTGGACCATCACGACATCCTCGCCAAACCGCTCCTTCAATGCAGCGTAGCGCGCTTCAGCAGCGGCGATATCGTCCGTCATGGTTTCACTGTCGCGAACCATCGGGCACACCCAATAGGCCTGCTGGCCGCTTTCGACATGGCGACCCACGGCGGCGGCGATCTCGTCGATCCTGTCGAGCGGCAGAACGCGTGTGTCGATAGCCTGCCTGCCGGGCGGAAGTTCATCGAGGCGGCTGACTTCCATTTCACCGTGATTGGCGAGCACCAGCGTGCGCGGGATCGGCGTTGCCGTCATCGCCAACGTATGCGGTGTCACCTTGCCCTTCTGCGCCAGCATCAGGCGCTGGGACACGCCAAAACGATGCTGCTCATCAATCACGACGAGACCCAGGTTCCTGTAGCTCACCGTGTCCTGAAAAATCGCATGGGTACCAACGACGATCTGGATGCTGCCGTCGAGCAGGCCCATCAGGATACTCTCGCGCGCCCTCCCCTTGTCACGCCCTGTCAGCAGCGCGATTTCGACGCCGGTGGGCTTGGCCATCGCACGCAGGGTTTCGAAATGCTGGCGGGCGAGCAATTCGGTCGGCGCGAGCAGGGCTGCCTGCGCCCCCGCCTCCACCGCTGCGAGCATCGCTTCCAGTGCCACTACAGTCTTGCCAGCGCCGACATCGCCCTGAAGCAGGCGAAGCATTGGGCTGGCCTGCGCCATGTCTCCCGTGATTTCGTCGATCGAGCGGCGCTGGGCTCCCGTAAGCGGGAACGGCAGCTCCAGCCTGTCTCGCAGAGAGCCGTCACCCTTCAGCGCCTGCCCGCGCCGCGCACGGTTGCTCTGCCGCACCAGCATCAGCGCAAGGGCATTGGCGAACAGCTCATCATAGGCGAGCCGATCGCGTGCTTTCCCGTTCTCGCCCTTGTGCGCCAGCGCAATCGCATCATGCCAGTTCGGCCAGCCCTCGCGCTCGAAAGTCTTGGGCTCGATCCATTCGGGCATTTCAGGAGCCTTGGCGATTGCCTGCTCGACAAATCCACCGATCCGCGGCTGGGTCAGCCCTTCGGCAAGGCGATAGATCGGCTCCACCATCTTGCCCATCGCATCGGCGCTTTTCTCCGCCACGTGGTCGGGATGGACGATCTGCAGAGTCTGGTCGAACTGGTCGAGCCGCCCCGCCACCCAGCGTGTCTCGCCGACCGGCAGCTGTTTCTTCGCCGTGTAGGAGGCGCGCCCGAAATAGGTCAGCGCGCAAATATTGCCAAGCACATCCTGCGCCAGCACGCGGTACGGCCCACGCCCCGGATTGCGCGGACTGCGATGCTCGACCACGGTGAGCGGCACGACGATCTGCTCACCCACCCCAGCCTCATCGAGGTCTTTCACCGCTCGCCGCGTAACGAAGCGTTCGGGCAGGTGGTAAAGCACGTCCCGCACCCGCGCGAGGCCGAGCCGTTCCAATGGCTTTTTCAGCTTCGGCCCGACGCCATCGAGCGTTTCGATCTCGGCAAACAGGGGATTGAGGATTTCGGGGCGCATTCGGCCACTCTAACCCAGTCCGTCATCCCAGCGGAAGCTGGGATCTTGTCGGAAAAGCGCTCTCTTGTGGAAAGAGATTCCAGCTTTCGCTGGAATGACGAGCTTGTTAGGAGGCTCACCATGACCTCTACAGATCGCCAAACCCGCATCGCCAAGGCCAAATTCCGCGCCTGGCACCGCGGCACGCGCGAAGCCGATTACACCTTTGGTTGTTTCTTCGACACCTTCCACGAGGGTTGGAGCGAGGAAGAGCTCGCGTGGTTCGAAAAGCTGCTGACCTATGAAGACCCCGACGTTCTCGCTTGGACCATGGGCACACAGGAGCCGCCGGAAGAAATGCAGGGCGACCAAATGACTGCCTTGCGCAAAATGGATTACGTGCGCATCTAGGCGGCAATTCACCCCCATCTCGTTCGAGCTGGGGGCTTTTTTGCTTGCCGATAGTTGATGCACCTATGCCCGATCTTTCCCGCATATTGAACGCCAGTCAGCCGCTGACGCTGGTCCAGGTCGCGCGTGGTGCGCAGCCGCTTGTTCTTGCCGATATCGCCCGGGCCGCGAAAGGCCGCGCCGTTTTCATCGCTCCCGATGATGCGGCAATGCGCGCGGTGGTGGATGCGGCGCACTTCTTCGCGCCCGAATTGCAGGTGATCGAATTCCCGGCGTGGGACTGCCTGCCCTATGATCGCGCGAGCCCGGCCATGTCGGTCAGCGCGCAGCGACTTGCCGCGCTGCACCGGATGCAGACTGCAAAACCCGGACAGCAGCTCGTCGTCACCACAGTGAATGCGCTCCTCCAACGCGTGCTCACCCCCTACCGCATTCGAGAGGCTGTGCGCGAGTTCAAGCCGGGCTTCGAAATCGGCCATGAGAACCTTGCCAAACTGCTCCGGAAGCAGGGCTACACCCGCGTTGATACGGTGGTGGACACCGGCGAATTCGCCATGCGCGGCTCCATCGTCGATATCTATCCCAGCGGCCTCGAAGGCGGACTGAGACTCGATTTCTTCGGTGATGAGCTCGAGAGCCTGCGCCTGTTCGATCCGAATACCCAGCGCACAACCGAAGTCATCGACAGCCACTTGCTGCTGCCCGCGAGCGAGGCATTGCTCGATGACGACAGCATCAAGCGCTTCCGCAAGAGCTACCGCGAGACCTTTGGTGCAGAGGCAACGCAGGATCCGCTCTACGAAGCCGTCAGCGATGGGCGGCGCCTTGCCGGAATGGAGCACTGGCTTCCGCTGTTCGAAGATCGCCTGGCGACGCTGTTCGATCATCTCGGCGATGATGCGACCTATTTGATCGATTCCTCCGGCCTGCAGGCGGCGGAGGAGCGCCTGTCCGATATTGCCGATTACCATAAGCAGCGTGGCGAGACTTCAGGCCAGTCACGCGGCAGCTATCGCGCCATTGATCCGGATTTGCTCTATCTGACTCAGGACGAATTCTCGGACGCGCTGGCGGAAAAACCGATCCACCGCACCACGATTTTCGACGAGCCCGAGAGCGACAAGGTCATCGACTTCGGCTTCAAATCGGCGCGCGATTTCACGCCGGAGCGTTCCCAGGGCGCAAACGTCTACGAAGCGGCGGCAAAGCATTTCGCGACAATCGGCAAGGCCGGCAAACGCCCGCTTCTCGCCGCCTACACCAAAGGCTCGCTCAGCCGTATCACCTCGATTATCGAGGAAGCTGGCACCAAGATCGGCAAGGCGGACAGCTGGCAGGAAGCGCTCGGCGCATCGGCGAAAGGCCAGCCCATTGCGATGGTGCTGCCGCTCGATACCGGTTTCGCCAATGACGAGATGGAGCTGATTACCGAGCAGGATCTGCTGGGTGATCGCCTTGTCCGCCGTCGCAAGAAGAAGAAAGACGCCGACGCTTTTCTCGCCGAGTTGCAGGCGCTCGCGCGCGGCGACCTCGTCGTCCATGTCGATCACGGCATCGGCAAATATATCGGGCTGGAGCCGATCACTGTCGGCAAGAGCAAGCACGATTGTGTGATGCTGGAGTATAAGGGCGGCGACAAGCTCTACATTCCGGTCGAGAATCTGGAAGTGCTGAGCCGCTATGGCTCGTCCGAAGAGATCGTCCCGCTCGACAAACTGGGCGGGGAAGCATGGCAGAAACGCCGCGCCAAGCTTAAGGAACGCATCCGCGCAATTGCGGGCGAGTTGATGGAAGTTGCCGCTCGGCGGGCACTGCGCAAGGCTCCGGTGCTCGCGGCAGAGGAGGCAAGCTACAACCAGTTCCTCGACCGCTTCCAGTATGAGGAGACCGAGGATCAGGAAGCGGCTATCGCCGATGTGCTACGCGACCTTGAAAGCGGCCGCCCGATGGACCGGCTCGTCTGCGGCGATGTCGGTTTCGGCAAGACCGAAGTTGCTCTTCGAGCAGCCTTCGTTGCGGCGATGAATGGCCAGCAAGTCGCCATGATCGCGCCGACGACTCTGCTCGCGCGCCAACACTATCAGAACTTCGTCGACCGCTTCGCCGGTTTCCCGCTCAAAATCGGTCGTCTTTCGCGCCTCGTGCCGAGCAAGGAAATGTCGGACACGCGCGATGGCCTTGCATCGGGCGATATCGATATCGTGATCGGCACCCACGCAATCCTCTCCAAGAACACCAATTTCAAGGATCTGGGGCTGGTGATCGTGGATGAGGAACAGCGTTTCGGCGTGACCCATAAGGAGAAGCTGAAGCAGCTTCGCGCGGATGTGCATGTGCTGACGCTCACCGCCACGCCGATCCCCCGCACGCTGCAGATGGCGATGACGGGCCTGCGCGAACTTTCCACCATCAAGACCCCGCCAGTCGATCGCCTCGCCGTGCGCACTTACGTGATGGAGTGGGACGATATGGTGGTGCGCGAGGCTCTGCTCCGCGAACACCATCGCGGCGGGCAGAGCTTCATCGTCGTGCCGCGCATTTCGGACATGCAGCCGGTGATCGAATGGCTGCGCGAATTTGTGCCCGAAGTAAAATTCATAGACGCGCATGGCCAGATGAGCGCGGGCGAAATCGAAGAGCGGATGAGCGCCTTTTATGAAGGCAAATATGAAGTCCTGCTCTCGACCACGATCATCGAATCCGGGCTCGACTTGCCGACCGCAAACACCATGATCATCCACCGTGCGGATCGCTTTGGCCTCGCCCAGCTTTACCAGCTGCGCGGCCGCGTGGGTCGATCGAAAATCCGCGCCTATGCCTATTTGACCACGCCTGCTGATACGCAGCTGAGCGAAGTGGCTGAGAAGCGCCTGAAAGTGCTCGGCGATCTCGACAGTCTTGGCGCGGGCTTCCAGCTCGCGAGCCACGATCTCGATATTCGCGGGGCAGGCAATTTGTTGGGTGACGAGCAGTCAGGCCATATCCGCGAAGTCGGGTTCGAGCTTTACCAGTCGATGCTGGAAGACGCGATTATGGCGGCCAAGGCAGGCGATGCCGGGCTGGAAGGCGATACCACCGGTCTCAGCCCGCAGATCACTGTCGATGCGCCGATCATGATCCCTGAGGATTATGTGCCCGACCTCGCGGTCCGCATGGCGCTCTATCGCCGCCTCAACCAGGCAGAGGGATCATCCGAGATCGAAAGCCTTGCCGCTGAAATGATCGACCGGTTCGGTGAACTGCCGCAACCGACCAAGAACCTCATTCGCCTGATCGAAATCAAGGCGCAGGCTATTGCGGCACAGATCGCCAAGATCGAAGTCGGTGGGCGTGCAACGCTGGTCACTTTCCACAAGGATCACTTCCCCGATCCGGCAGGGCTTCTCGCCTATGTCGAGCGCCTGAACGGCAACCGTGAGGGCTCCGCTAAGCTGCGCCCCGACATGAAACTGCAGATCAACCGCGCATGGGGCGATCCGCAAAGCCGCCTCAACGGCCTGTTCCAGCTGACCAAGGGTCTGTCCGGCATCGTGAAGCGCGCGAAGAAGAAAGAGGCCGCTTAGCTTCGGTTGCCGATAACTCCATGACCCTGCCGATAACTCCATGACCCTATTGCCTTCCTTGGCCGCGCGCGTTTTAGTGTGCGGCCAAAGGAGAGAAATCACCCCATGCGTTATCTGCTGACCACCGCTATCGCCGCTGCACTGGCTGCCCCGCTCGCCACTCCCGCGCTCGCGCAGGAGACCGAAGGCTATCGCGAGCCGCCCGCCGAAATCACCGACATCGTAACGCGGCCGCCCTCGCCTGCTGTTTCCGTCTCTCCCGATGGCGAAACCCTGCTGTTGCTGGAGCGTGAGAGCCTGCCGCCTGTCGCTGAACTGGCACGGCCGATGGAAAAGCTCGCCGGCCTACGGCTCGATGCCGACATCAACGATCGGCACGGCACGCGCGCCTATGTCGGCATGACATTGCGCAATCTCGATGGATCGGTCGAACGGAGCATTTCGCTGCCTGCCAATGCCGATATCTCGGACATGGCCTGGTCTCCCGATGGGGGGCATGTCGCTTTCACCAACACCTATGCCGATGGCATGGCCCTGATGGTTCTCGACACCGCTACCGGCGAGACGACCACGGTCATGGAACGCGGCATCAACCCGATCTTCCAGGGTCCACGCTGGTTGCCTGACGGCCGCCTTTTGGCCCTGAAAATCCCCGATGATCGCGGCCCGATGCCAGAGGAATCGCTGACACCGCGCGGCCCCGCCATCCAGGTGGCGAGCGGCGGCGAAGAAGCGCAGACGCGCACCTATCAGGATCTGCTCGAAGATCCGCATGATGAGGCTATGTTCACATGGCTCGGCACCAGCCAGCCCGTGGCATTCGATCTCGACAGTGGAACCAGCGAGACGCTCGGTGAGCCGCGCCTCTACACCTATGCTGCCGCGTCGCCGAGCGGCGAATACATGCTGATGGAATGGATAGAGCAGCCTTTCAGCTATCAGGTCCCCTATTCCAGCTTCCCGCTGACATCTGTGGTTACCGATGCAAGCGGCAATATGGTCAGCGAAATCGCGCGCCAGCCCCTTGCCGACAATCTGCCTGTGCAGGGCGTGCCCACGGGCCGCCGCAGCATCATCTGGCATCCGACAGAGCCTGCGCTGATTGTGTGGGCAGAGGCGCAAGACGGCGGCGACCCGCGCGTCGAGACCGACGTCCGCGATGCCATGTTCGGACTTGCCGCGCCGTTCACTGGTGAGCCGATGCGGATTGCCGAATTCGAAGATCGTTTCTCCGGCTTCGTCGGTATGGAGAATACCGATGACGTACTCGCCTACGATTACGATCGCGACACGCGTGAGCTGCGCATTTCGCAAATCGATGTCATCGGAGACAACGCACCGCGTGAGCTGATCCTGCGCAATATTCAGGACGCGTACGGCGATCCGGGCTCGCCCGTCACCACCAGCACTTCTGCCGGTTTCAACGTCGCGCGCAATGATGACGGTGTGCTGTTGCTGTCAGGCAGCGGTGCCACGCCCGAAGGCCTGCGCCCGTTCCTGCGCCGTTTCGATCTCGCCACGCTGGAAACCGAAGAGATTTGGCGCAATGATAGCGAGGAGCTGGAAAGCGTCGTCGACGTGCTCGATGATGATGGCGAACGCTTCATCACCTATTTCCAGAGCCCGCTCAATCCCGGCAATTTCCGTCTTCGCAGCGATGGCGAAGTGATGGCGCTTACCGAATTCCCCGATCCGCATCCGGAACTGACCGGCATCAGCCGCGAGCTAGTAACCTATACGCGCGCCGATGGGACGGAGCTGACCGCCACGCTCTACCTTCCGCCAGATTACGTCGAGGGTCAGCAACTACCGCTCGTCGTGTGGGCTTATCCGCGCGAATTCAACAATGCCGCCACCGCGTCGCAAAACCGCGACAGCCCGTATCGCTTCACCCGCATCGGCGGCTATTCGCATCTGTTCTTCCTGACACAGGGCTATGCCGTGCTGGACAATGCCGCGATGCCGGTCATTGGAGACGATCCTGAAACGGTGAACGACACTTTCATCGAGCAGATCGTCTCCTCCGCGCAGGCTGCCGTGGATTTTGCCACCGAACGTGGCATTAGCGATGGCTACCGCGTCGGTGTGGGCGGCCATTCCTATGGCGCCTTCATGACCGCGCACCTGCTCGCGCAAAGCGACATCTTCCGCGCCGGCATCGCCCGCTCTGGCGCCTACAACCGGACGTTGACACCCTTCGGCTTCCAGTCGGAACGGCGCATTTTCTGGGAAACGCCGGAGACATACTACATGCTCTCGCCTTTCATGGCCGCCGACCAAATCAACGAGCCGATGCTGCTGATCCACGGCGACAATGACAACAATTCGGGCACTTTCCCGCAGCAATCAGAGCGTATGTTCGCCGCCGTTCGCGGAACGGGTGGCACGGCGCGATTGGTGATGCTGCCGCACGAAAGCCACGGCTATCGCGGGCGGGAAAGCGTCCTGCACACGCTTGCCGAGATGATCGACTGGTTTGACGAACACGTGGCAGACGCAGAACCGCCTGCCGAGTAATCGGTCAGAAGGAAAAGGCTGACTTTGTGTCGAAATCCTTGGCGGGAACGGGTTTTCCGCCAAGGAAGCCTTGCCACACCGCGCAGCCTTCCTGCACCGCGACACCGCGCTGGGCATCTGTCTCTATGCCCTCGGCAATCACCGTCAGGTCCAGTGCTCGCGCCATAGCGATGATACCGCGCAGCACGGCAAGATCACGCGGGTCATTGGCGATGCCTTCGATCATCGAGCGATCGAGCTTGAGCGCATCGAGCGGAAGGACCTTCAGATAGCGAAAATTGCAGAACCCCGCGCCGAAATCGTCGAGTGCGATGCGCAGGCCATGGGCGGACAGCAATTTCAGCTTCTCGGCTGACCGGTCGAGATCGGCGACCAGCGCCTGTTCGGTGATCTCCAGCGTCAGGCGCTCGGGCGGAAAGTCGAGCTCGGCCAGCATCGCCAGCAAATCTTCGGCAAAAGTGCGATCGAACAGGTCCATCGCGGTGACATTGATCGACAGGCGTTGCTCTGGCGGCCAATCACTCGCCGCGATCAGGGCAGCGCGGGTGATATGCCGTGACAGTCGCCGTGCAATCCCGCCGCTTTGGGCAATCGCTACCAGCGCATCGCCTGCCAGCTTGCCGTGATCGGGATGCTCCCAGCGCACCAGTGCCTCGGCCCCCACGACAGCATGATCCTCCGCCGAAAATTGCGGCTGAAACAACAATTCCAGCTCGTCTCCGGTGAGTGCCTCGGCAAGGTCTTCGGTGATCGGATGCGGTTCACTGCGGCGGCGATCCTGGCGACGCCGGCGATCGTGAACCTGTGTGGGAATTGACATGACAACCCTGTGACAATGAAATTGCCTTAAGTCCTGCATGAAGAATGCCGCGTTGCAAATCGGGACGCGTCTCCATAGGGTTGCGCGCATGGGAGCGGGAACATCCACAGGCGAAAGCGCCGCGGGCTTTGCAAAGCTGGCGCTCGTCTATTCGCAGTCGGACCGTGCACGCAAAGCCGCGCGCGAGCTGACCGATCGCTATGATTTCGTCGGCGTGGAGGATGCTGACGCGGTGATCGCGCTCGGCGGAGACGGTACGATGCTCGATGCGCTGCACGATATGCTCGAAGCAGATCGCATCATTCCGGTATTCGGCCTCAATCTCGGCACGGTCGGCTTCCTCATGAACCGCTATCACGGGGCCGGTGGTCTGGTGGAGCGGGTGAATGCCGCAAAACCGATGGCAGTGCGTCCACTAAAGATGGAAGCGATCACGCAGGACGGGCGGACCGAACGCAGCTGCGCCATCAATGAAGTCAGCCTGCTGCGTGAAACCCGGCAGACCGCCAAGATCGAGATCATGGTCAATGGCAAAGGCCGCATACGTGAGCTGGCCGGCGATGGGGTTCTGCTGGCAACGCCTGTCGGCTCGACCGCTTATAATCTCAGCGCGAATGGCCCCATCCTCCCGCTCGATTCGCGCATGCTTGCCCTCACTCCGATCAGCCCTTTCCGCCCGCGCCGCTGGCCCGGCGCGATCCTGCCGGAGACGAGCAAAGTGACGTTCCGCGTTCGCGAACCCGCGAAGCGTCCGGTCGCCGTGGTGGCCGACCAGAAGGAAGTCCGCGATATCGCCGAAGTGCGTGTGGAAATTGCCGCCGAAATGGAAATGACTCTGCTGTTCGATCCCGGCCATGCGCTGGATGAACGCATCGTCGCCGAGCAATTCGTCACCTAAATCGCGCTTATCGCACGCCAATGCGCTGTTTGTTAAAAACTGGTCTTGCCAAACCGAATCCGCCCCAATATAGGCGCTCACCTGCCCATCGGGCTGCTCCCCGATAGCTCAGCGGTAGAGTAGGTGACTGTTAATCACTTGGTCGTTGGTTCGAATCCAACTCGGGGAGCCACTTTTCAGCACATTGCGAGTAAACCCGCCCCGCGCCCGCTCGCGCGTTGGGTAAATTGTTAGGGTTTACGTGGCACTAAGACGGTGAGTTCAATTTGCCGTTTCGGGATTGCATGCTGACCCTTTCGCGCCCCCTTGCTGCGACAATCATCATCGCCGCCTCTCTCCTACCGACGGTGGTGGCCATCGCATTCTTCGGCGGACATGCCGGCCTCTGGTACGCGCCGTTTTCACCGCGCGTGCTGACTATAGCGCTCACAGCATCGCTTCTGGTCCTGTGGCAGCGCGTCCGCGCCGCTCGCCTAGAGGGTGAACCTAAAAACATTGTGGAAGTCGTCCGCGACAACCCCATCGCACTGCTTGTTCCGGCTGTGCTGATCGTGCTGATCACTTTCGCGAGCGCAGGCTTCTCTTTCATCAAGGCGAACATTGCGGATTACGTGCCTTATTACCTCGATCCGCCTTTCGTGGACGCGGACAGGATACTGTTTTTCGGTAATGACCCATGGCGCGTAAGCCATGCACTTTTGGGCACGTGGGGCACGATCGCGCTCGATCGGCTCTATGTCCTGTGGTTCCTGCTTTTCCCTTTCCTGGCGATTTTCATCGGCGGATCGGCAGATCGCACTTTCCAGTTTCGCGCCATGATCGGCGTGCTGGTCGTGTTGATTCTCCTCGGCAATGTGATGGCCGTGTCCATGTCGAGCGTCGGCCCGATCTTCTACGAATACTTCTATGGCAACGCGTACTACGCAGAGCTGATGGCGCGGCTGCACGCAGCGCATGAGGTCGCCCCACTGACCGTCTTGAGATTGTCCGATTACCTCATCGAAATGCACGAGACCGACGCATTCGGCACAGGCATTTCAGCGATGCCGTCAGTCCATGTCGGCTTTGCCGTCCTCAGCTGGCTGATCGTGCGCGACCGCGTGAAAGCGCGCTGGGCACACCGCGTAGCCGGCGTGTACGCATTCCTGATCTGGATCGGATCATTCCACCTTGCATGGCACTACGCCTGGGACGGTATCGTATCCGCCGTGGTCGTGATTGCTGCGTGGAAATTGAGCGCTTTCATTGAAGTCGCCCCGCGCCGGTCAGAAAGCAAAAGGCCGCGCCTCTTTGACTTTTCAGCCAGGGAGCCAGCGCGGCCTTTGGCAAAACAAAATACCGACTTTGAAATTGGTTCCCGCGTCTAACGCCGACGGAACCGCAGGCCGATGATTGGCGGAGCGGTACGATCCTGACGGCCATCAAGCACAAGATCGTTTTCCGCAGCAACTTCAAACAGATCGCCTAGACTCTCGGTCTCCAGATAAGTGACGCCGCCGGACCTCAGCGCTTGGGAATAATTTTGCGCATCCATGCTGCCGCTGGCTGCGATATCCCACACCATATCGAGTTCCGTCAGACCTGAGATGCCGCTCACGATTTCGATATTGCCATATTGCTCGGCCAGCGATTGGAAGAACGCTGCAGAGGTCGCGTTATCGACCGCGACCGCCACATAGATGCGTCCCGTAGACCCCACCGCCTGCGCGAGCAACCGGGTGTAATATCCGTCTCCCGGAGAGATCTCAGCAATCCGCTGCCCCTCAGCAACGCCTGCAAAGAGCATGGTTTCGAGCGGCTGCCGCTGCGCATCCTGCGCAATGTGTTCTGCTGGCCGTGCCGGGCTGACGACCGCGGCGAGCAAAGCTTCCTCGCGCTGGATGTTGTTCAGGTCGCTCGGCAGATCGACGGCCGTGCAGCCGCCGAGCGCCAATGCGCCGAGAGCAAGGCAGGTGATATGGAAACGCATGAATTCTCTCCCTGCCGACAGTGCTAGCGGACCAGCAACTATCGGCAAGGAAAGATGCGAAAAATCAGGCCTGCGCGCCGTGGCAATGCTTGTACTTGCTGCCCGAACCGCACGGGCAAGGCGCATTGCGGCTGATATTCATGTCCTTGTAGGGGTCTTCCGATTGCGCGCCGCCTGAACCTGTGGACGCTACCGGAGCGCCAGCCAGAGTACCGAACAGCGGAGCCCGCTGCGCCGACCCGTCATTGTCACGCGAGTTATCTTCTCCCGTCAGCGGATCGATCTTGCCGGTCATGAAATCGGGCAGATCGGGTAAATCGCGCGGACGCGGCGGCGGTGCGGGGCGGAACTGGGACGTCAGGAGGACCTTCGTCACATCCTCGCGCAGCGTATCGAGCATCAGCTCGAACAGGCCGAAAGCTTCCTGCTTGTATTCATTGATCGGCTGCTTTTGCGCATAGGCGCGCAGGAACACGACCTGACGCAGGGCATCGAGCGTCGCAAGGTGTTCCTTCCAGTGGTAATCGAGGCGTTCGAGCAGAATGCTCTTTTCGACGCGGCGCCATGCATCCTCGGGGATGTCGGCGGTCTTTTCGGTCATCTTCTGTTCGGAAAGTTCCTGCAAGCGCTCTTCGAAGATTTCAGGCTCGATCTGGTCTTCTTCCAACCACTGATCCATCGGCACGTCGAGGCCGAGGACTTCGGTGATCTTTTCCTTCAACCCATCGGTATCCCACTGCTCAGGGTAGGAGCCCGGCGGGCACGCGCTGACAACCATCGCATTGATAGCGTCGCGTCGCATGTCTTCGACCACATCGTCGACACGCTCTGAGTCCATGATTTCGCTGCGCTGCTCGTAAATCACCTTGCGCTGGTCGTTCATCACGTCATCGTATTGGACGACCTGCTTGCGCATTTCGTAATTGCGCGCTTCGACCTTCTTCTGCGCCGTCTCGATGGCCTTGGACAGCCATTTCGAGCCAATCGCCTCGCCATCTTCCAGATTGGCGTTCATCATCTTGGCGAACAGCGTGTCCGGCCCGAAAATGCGCAAGAGATCGTCTTCAAGGCAGAGGTAGAAGCGCGAAAGTCCCGGGTCACCCTGACGGCCCGAACGGCCGCGCAGCTGGTTGTCGATCCGGCGGCTTTCATGGCGCTCGGTGCCGAGAACGAACAGGCCGCCCGCATCGAGCACCTTCTGCTTTTCCTCGGCGACCTCGGCCTTGATCTTTTCGATCGCTGCATCCTTTTCAGGGCCGTCTTCCATCTCGGACAATTCGTCATCAATCCGGAACTCGACGTTGCCGCCGAGCTGAATATCGGTACCGCGGCCCGCCATGTTGGTGGCGATGGTCACCGCGCCGATACGCCCGGCCTGCGCCACGATATGCGCTTCCTGCTCGTGCATACGCGCATTGAGCACGGCGTGCTTGACCTTTTCCTTTTCGAGGAACTGGCTCAAAAGCTCTGATTTTTCGATAGAAACCGTGCCCACAAGAACGGGCTGTCCGCCGTCGCTCTTTTCCTTGATGGCTTTCGCGATGGCCGCGAATTTATCCATCGTATTCTTGTAGAACTCGTCTTCCTCATCCACGCGCTGGATGGGAACATTGGTCGGTATTTCGACGACGTTGAGCTTGTAGATGTCCCAGAATTCGCTCGCTTCGGTCGCCGCCGTACCCGTCATGCCCGAAAGCTTGGGATACATGCGGAAGTAGTTCTGGAACGTGATGGAGGCCATCGTCTGGTTTTCAGGCTGGATCTCCACGCCTTCCTTAGCCTCTGCCGCCTGGTGCAGGCCGTTCGACCAGCGGCGACCGTCCATCATGCGGCCGGTGAATTCATCGATGATGATGACCTTGTCATCCTTCACGATGTAATCAGTGTCCTTCTTGAACATGACCACGGCTTTCATCGCCTGATCCATGTGGTGGACGACCTGGGTGTTCTCGACGTCATAGAGATTGTCGGTTTCGAGCAGGCCAGCCT
This sequence comes from Aurantiacibacter sp. MUD61, assembly GCF_027912455.1. NCBI lineage: Bacteria > Pseudomonadati > Pseudomonadota > Alphaproteobacteria > Sphingomonadales > Erythrobacteraceae > Aurantiacibacter > Aurantiacibacter sp. MUD61. The sequence continues at coordinate 2,313,182 of NZ_CP115446.1, read as the reverse complement.
CGATCAGGCGGCGCTCCATTTCCTCGACACCATCTTCGGTCAGCTGGACGTTCCGGCTCTTCTCATCCTTGGTGTAATAGCCCTCGCCTTCAGGCATCGGGCCACCGTTTTCCTTCTCCATCGCTTCCTGGTCCTTGACCAGTTTCTTCACCTGCTCGTCCAGCGCGATGTAGAGCTCGCTCTTGTCCTCGGTCGGGCCGGAGATGATCAGCGGCGTACGCGCTTCGTCGATCAGGATGGAGTCGACCTCGTCCACGATAGCGAAGTTGAAGGGGCGCTGCACCATCTGGCGGCGTTCCTGCTTCATATTGTCGCGCAGGTAATCGAAGCCGAATTCGTTGTTCGTGCCGTAGGTGATGTCGGCGGCATAGGCCTCTCGACGTGCAGCTTCGGGCAGGTTCGGCACGATGACGCCGGTGGTCAGGCCAAGGAAGCCGTGCAGGCGGCCCATCCATTCAGCGTCACGCCGGGCGAGGTAGTCGTTCACCGTCACGACATGCACGCCCTTGCCCTCAATCGCGTTGAGATAGGTGGCGAGCGTGGCGACGAGGGTTTTACCCTCACCCGTCTTCATTTCGGCGATTTCGCCGCGATGGAGCACGATGCCGCCGACCATCTGCACATCGAAGTGACGCATGCCGAGCACGCGCTTCGATGCTTCGCGCACGGTGGCGAAAGCCTCGGGCAGGATATCGTCGAGCGTCTGGCCTTCTTCCAGCTTCTTGCGGAATTTGAGCGTCTGTGCCTTCAATTCGTCATCGGAGAAGTCGGCGAGTTGTTCTTCAAGGCCGTTGATCCGCGCGACGATCTTGTCGAGCGATTTGACGTAACGATCATTCGAAGAACCGAAAACGGATTTGGCGATTGTCTGCCACATGGCGGATTACCTGTCTGATAATATGGGAATGGCGGCCGCGCACAGCTGCGCCTGCCTGAGAAATTCGGGAATGTGTCTGGAATGCGGGCGCTATTCGCGCGCGCGGTCTGCCTGAAGCATAATGCTGGGCGCGGGCAGGATCTGGGCGCGCTGTTCGCAGCCCTTGTCCGCCACCACCGCCGATGCCTGCGCAACCGCAGAATGCTCCACCGATGCGTAAACAGCCGGTTGAGCCTCCGTGCATTCGCTCGCGCTGGCAACGCTTACCACCGCGCCCTGTGCAGCCTGCACAGGCTCTGCCGCGAGCGTAAAGCCCGAGAAAACGGCAAGCAAGGTGAGCAATTGGCGTAGCATTTGGGTTCCAGATAGCGATTATGTCCGCGAAGTCTACGCCGGATTGGGTGAATTGCGGGTGAAAGCTTGCGTTGTCGTGCGCGGATGCGCCGCCTAAAGACATGGCCATGGATCTTGAGACTTCCCCGCTTGCCCGCCCTTTTCCAGACATGCCCGCGATCGACGGAGTGACGCTGCGCGTCGCGCGGGCGCGATACAAGAATTGGGACAGGGCGGATTTGACCTATGCCGAGTTGGCCGAGGGCACCGCGCTGGCGGGCGTTTTTACGCGCAATGTGTGCTGCTCGACCGAAGTCGAAATGGGTCGCGAGAGGGTTGCCAAAGGCCGCGCGCGGGCGCTGATCGTCAATGCGGGCAATTCGAACGCCTTTACCGGCTATCGCGGGCGCGAGGCGGTGGAGCAGATCACCGGACAGGTGGCGGAACAATTGGGCTGCGGTCCGGAAGAGGTGCTCGTTTCCTCGACCGGTGTGATCGGCGTGCCCTTGCCCCAGGACAAGGCGCGCGACGGTGTCAGCACTGCCCTGACTTCAGAACCGTGCACCTGGGAAGAGGCAGCAGCGGCTATCGGCACGACGGATACCTTTACCAAGGGTGCCACGGCCACCGCGATGATCGGCGAAACGAAGGTCACGCTCAACGGCATCATCAAGGGCAGCGGCATGATCGCGCCAGACATGGCGACGATGCTGGGCTATATCTTTACCGATGCTGCGGTCGAGCCTGCGTTTCTGCAGGAATGCCTCTCCGCCGCAAACAAGCGCACCTACAGCTGTATCACCGTCGATAGCGACACGTCGACCAGCGACACGGTGTTGGCCTTCGCCACTGGCAAGGCGGCCAATGCACCCCTCACCTCTTTTGATGATCCCGGCGCAGATGCCTTTATGGCGGCGCTGGAAGATGTCTGCCGCGAGCTCGCTCATCTCGTCGTCCGCGATGGCGAAGGGGCGAGCAAGTTCATTACCGTTTCGGTGTCCGGTGCTCAAAGCGATGACAGCGCGCGCCGCGTGGGCTTGGCAATTGCGAATTCGCCGCTGGTGAAGACGGCTATCGCGGGCGGTGATGCCAATTGGGGCCGTGTTGTGATGGCCGTCGGCAAGGCCGGAGAGCCTGCGGACCGCGATACACTCTCCATTGCATTCGGCGGGCATTGGGCTGCGAAGAACGGCCTGCCGGTCGAGGATTATGACGAGGGTCCGGTCGCGAAACATCTCCAAGGGGATGAAGTGGAGATCACCGTAGATCTCGGCATCGGCAACGGCCACGCCACCGTCTGGACCTGCGACCTGACCCATGGCTACATCAGCATCAATGCGGATTACCGCTCGTGAGCGAGGTTCTCGACCGCGAAATTCACAGACTGATGAGGCGGGTTAGTGAGCAGGTCATTCTCCCGCGCTTTCGCAATCTTGCGGACCACCAGGTGGAGGATAAAGGCGGAAATGACCCGGTAACGATTGCCGACCGTGAAAGCGAAGAGGCTTTGCATGATGCGTTATCCAAACTCGCACCGGGCGTGCCGGTGGTCGGCGAAGAAGCCGCCCATGCCAACGAGAGCGTCCTTGAGTATCTGGCAGGCGATTGCTGGATCGTCGATCCGATCGACGGCACACGCAATTTCACCAATGGTGAGCCGCCTTTTGGCATCCTCATCGCGCGCGCATCGGGCGGAGAGGCGCAATCGGGCTGGATCTATGACTGCCTGTCCGGCCGCTTCTGCGTTGCACACAGCGGCACGGGTGCGTTTATCGGCGGGGAAAAGGTCTCAGCCGGTTCAACTGGAGAAACACCGCCGGTCGCTGCGATCTCCCTCATCTTCATGGATGATGCGCAGCGCGAGGCTGTTAAGGCGCACATCTGCCCGCACTATCGCCTCACCGACATTCCGTACTGCGCGGCGGAGCAATACCCGCGCCTCGTGCTCGGCACGAACGATGTCTCGATTTTCGAGCGTACACTCGCGTGGGACCATGCGGCAGGCGTGCTGTGGCTCAATGAAGCCGGCGGCAAGGCCGCGCGGCTCGATGGATCACCCTACCGCGTGGATGAATGGCAAAGAAAAGGGCTGGTCGGTGCCGCCAGCCCTCGCCTTTACGATGATATGGTGGAGCGGCTGAACGCGCTTCCCGCGTAATCCGTCAAACGTGCGATTCAAGCCACTGCTTGAGAGCGTTTTTCGGCGCGGCACCCATCTGCTGGGCAACCGGCTCGCCATTCTTGAACACGACGAGGAAGGGGATCGACTGGACACCCATCTTGCCGGGGACATCGGGGTTTTCCATGATGTCCATCTTGGCGATGGTGACCTTGTCGGCCAGCTCATCAGACAGTTCTTCCAGCGCGGGCGCAATCATCTTGCACGGGCCGCACCAGTCTGCCCAGAAATCGACGAGAACGGGCTTGTCGGCATCCAGCACGTCGGACTGGAAGCTGTCATCGGTGACATTGATTGTGGCCATTGTGGCTTCTCCTGAATTTCACTTGCGCCCTATCTGGGCATCGCATGGGCTATCGCAACAACTAACGCACGATAGCTTTTGTTTATCCCCGGCGGGGTTACTCTTTCAGACCCGGCTCGTGGCGCGATAGCAGCTCGGCGGGAATGGCGATCAGCTGCGGCGTTTGGGTATACAGCACCGCTGCCTCCACCGTGCTTCCCGGATAGATTACCTTCAGCGCCGCGACATAGGCCGCCATCTGCGCGAGCGTGGTCTCCGGCACCTGCTCCAGCGACTGCGGCGGGCGGCGCGCTGTCTTGAAATCGGCGACGAGGACGCGGTTTTCGGTCACCAACAGGCGGTCCGCCGTGCCTGCAATGACTCGTGGGCCGACCGTTGCGGCGAGCGGCACCTCGGCCAGCGCATCGGGGCCGAACAGCTCGCGCCAGTCAGGATGATCAAGCACCGCCAGGGCGCGGTCGAGCATCTCGGCACGCGCGCTTTCGGAAAGATCGGGCGCGTTGCGTTCCAGCCAGGCTTCGCCGCCAGACTGCCGCATATCACGCGGAGTAGCAGGCAGGCGTTCGAGCAAGGCATGGATCAGCACTCCGCGCCGCGCGGCTTCGGCGGCCTGCTCGGAAGGCAGCGGAGGATCGGCACCGGCATCATCCGCGCCGGCAGAAGGCGCAAGCGGGCGCGGCGGGCGCGGTTCGGGGCCGATGGGGCGCGCCGCCCACGCGGGAATGGGCAAACGTTCAGACGAATCTTCCGCCTTCTCACGCGCCACCGGCGCTGCATGCGTGCCGAGTTCAGCGCGCGCTCCCCAGATCGGATCGTCGACAAACTCATCGTCAAACAGGGGTTCGAGCCGCGCGTACCAGCTATCGGGCTTCGGCGCTTTCTCACGCTTTTTGAGCGCGCCGCCGATGAACAAAGCCTCTTCCGCGCGGGTCATCGCGACGTAGAGGAGCCGCCAGTGTTCCTGCCGGTCTGCGGCCTTGGTTTCCTCCTCGACTTCGGCAATGCGGCCTACCCGCTCTGCACTGCTGAGCGGCAGCAGGGGGACCATCCACTTGTCTTTCTCATCCAGCGACTTCTCTTCAAGTTCCAGCGTAACGGCGCGGGACGCATCGGGATCGCTGCAAGCATCGGCGAGGATAACGATCGGCGCCTGTAGGCCCTTGGAGCCATGGACCGTCATCACACGCACCAGATCGCCGCTGCCCTCCGCTTCGCGCTTCAGCTCGCCATCGCCGATATCGAACCAACGGATGAAACCCTGCAGGCTCGGCGTATGCGATGCAGAAAATTGCAGCGCGGCACCAAGCAATTCGTCGATCGGATCGTTCGCTTCCCGGCCAAGCCGCGCGACCAGCTTCGCCCGCGCGCGCCACGGGCCGACAAGCATCCAATGGAGAAGCGCTTGTGGCGGCTCGAAATCGGCGATGGCGAGCAGGCCCTTCAGCTGCTCGACTGCTCTGGCCGCCTCCGCATGCGCCGATTTGCGCAAATGATCCCACAGATGCACGCGGTCTGGACGATAGCCATGCTCCAGCAATTGCTCCTGCGACCATCCAAAGATGGGAGACACGAGCAGGCTGGCGAGCGAGAGATCGTCTCTCGGTTGGGCTGCGAAACGAAGCGCCGCCATCAGATCCTGCACGGCAAGCGGCGCACCGAGGCGCAGGCGGTCCACACCGGCCACGGGTACGCCCAGCGCATGCAGGCGTGCGACGATGGGGTTCACCAGCTCGCCGCGTTTGCGCACAAGGATCATGATGTCGCCAGGAGTAGCGTTGCGCCGCTTGCCCTTTTCGAGCGCGAAGCCTTCGTCCAACCATTGCTTTACCTGCCGCGCGATCTTGTCCGCCATCCGCCGCTCCGATGGCGAGACGCGGTGTTCCGAGCCATCGTCTCCGTCACTTTGCTCGGCATCTTCTTCGAGACCCGAAACCGGTTTCCAGAGGGTAATCAGGCCAGCACGGTCCTCGCCGACATGCGGCTCTGGCTCGTTGTCGAGTCCAAGGTTCTCATGGCCAATCGCCGCAATGGCGAGGTCCACGAAGCTGAGGATCGGCTGCGATGTGCGATAGGATCGGCCGAGGCCCAGCTCCTGCAAATCGCGGACGCTGATATTGGCGCGCGCCTGCTGGGCGGTCTCCCGTCGATTGGCCAGGATTTCGCGATAGCGCGCCTGCGCCTGCGCAAAGTTCTGCGGGCTCGTGCCCTGAAAGCCGAAAATCGCCTGCTTGTAATCGCCGACCACGAAAATGGTGCGCTGGCGGTCACCGCGTTGCCCGGCTCCGGAGAAGAAATCATCGGTCAGCGCATCGACGATATCCCATTGCGCTTCGTTGGTATCCTGCGCCTCGTCCACCAGCACATGGTCGAACGTGCGATCCAGCTTGAAGCGGATCCAGTCTGACATGTCCTTGCGATTGAGCAATTCAGCAGCCTGCCGGATCAGATCGTCGAAATCGACCAGCCCCTCGCGCTTCTTCGCTTCATCCCAAGCCAGCGCGAATTTGCGTCCGACTTCGAGTGAGGGTGTCAGCAGAGCGACCAGATCAAGCAGGATCGCCTGCTCGGCAACGCTTTCGAGCCAAAGCCGAGCGGTCTCCGCAATGGCCGCAGCGCCATCGACCTTTTTCTCCAGATTGCTTTGATATTTGAGCAGGCCTTTATCGTTGTAGAGCTTGCCAAGCAGGTCGGCACTTTCGGCAAATCGTTGCTCAGGCGAACCGAGCAGCCACTCACCGACAATCGCAGCATAATCCCGCCCTTTGTCAGCACCCCACTCATCGTAGAGCCACATGACCTGCCGCACAGCATCCACGCCGCCCGATCCATCGGCGCAGGCCGCGCTCGCAGTTTCGGCAGTGGTATCGGCGGGCACGCCGAGCAACCGCTTCACCCGCTCTTCCATCGGCGATTGCCATGCCGCCTTGCCGAACCACATGTCCCGCGCGGCAGCACAGCGCATCAGCCATTTCTGCACACCGTCTGGGCCGAGCTTGACCGAGAGCGTCTCCAGCGCGGCGATGGCCTGCGGATCGCTCGACTGCCATTCGACGAGCAATTCGCGCAGCACGCGGTCCGCCAGCAGGTCTCGATCGCGGTCCTCCATGGCCTTGGTGCCGGGGATCAGTCCCGCTTCATTGGGGAACGCGCTGAGCAGCCATTGCGAGAAGGCGTGGATCGTGTCGATCCGAAGGCCGCCTCCCGGGCAATCGAGCACGCTGGCAAATAGCATCCGCGCCCGCGCCTGCGTTTCAGAATCCATGCCTGCGCCGATATTATCGAGCTGCTGCGCCAGTTCGGTGTCCGGCATGCGCACCCAATTTGCGAGCACTTCATTGACGCGCGTGGCCATTTCGGCAGCGCCCGCCTTGGTGAATGTGAGGCAGAGGATCTGTTCGGGCCGCACGCCCTCGGTGAGCAACAACCGCAGCACGCGGGCGGAAAGCACCTGCGTCTTGCCCGTGCCCGCGCTGGCGGAGAGCCACACGCTGTCACCCGGCACGACCGCATCGCGCTGAGTGTCCTGCAGGGGGTACACGACGCCGCTCATCCCTCGTCCTCCTCCCGTCCCTGCCATTCGGCGAGCCGCATCAGCTGATCATAGGTGTTGTATCCGGGGGCATCGGGATTGGGCCGCGCGGTGAAAGGTTCATCGCCCAATATCCATTTATCGAGCGCTTCGTTGAGCATCGCTTGAGTCTTGGGCAGAAATTCATCCGGCTCCATACCGCTGCGCTTGTTGCCGACTTTGAGCGGCGTCACCTTGTAGCCGAAGCCCGTGTCGCTATCCGCATTCTTGCCGAAGGACCAATATTCGAAGCAACTCGCCTCGCCCGACACGCCGCCGATATCACCATCGCGCAGGATCAGGCCAAGCGTACCGAGTTGCAGTGCATAGCCATTCTCGACCTGAGTGCCGCTGGGAGGCTTGCCTGTCTTATAATCCACCACGGCGAGCGAACCGTCGGGCATGCGATCGATCCTGTCGGCGACGCCGTGAATGGTGATATCCTTCACGCTGATCTTGCCCTTGGCTTCCCATTTGAGCGGGGTTCGACCGGCCTCGCCCTTCAGTTCTGCTTCGATCCATTCAAGCGCGCGCATCAGGCGCGGTTGCCATAGCGCACGCAGCAAGGGGTGGGCGGAAAGTTCGGACAGATGCCTGTCGGCCAATTCTGCGAGGCTTCCTTTCCCCGCATGCCAGTCCTCCAGAATGGCATGTGCGAGCGAGCCCTGCCACGCCGGGCCGGGCACCGCATCGAGCTTCTCCAGCTCCGGCAGCGCGAGAATTTTCTTCGCGTAGAATTCGTATGGATCGGATCGCAGTCGGTCGAGCGCCGTCACGCTGATGACCTGCTCTCGCTGGGCTGACGAAGGCCGCGGCTGAGGCTGCGAATGCGGCGGGACAGGCGGCGGATCGTCGATGGCCCGGGCGAGCGCGCGCAGGTCATCATCGGTCGCGGCCTTGGTCATATCCTCATCCAGCAAGGCGCGGACACGCAGCAGGAAGCGCGAGGGAATGGCCGGACCGGACGTGTCACGGGCGGCGCGGCTGAGCACAACCTCAGGCGCACCAAGCGCGCCAGCCAGATCGTGCGCCGCCAGCCCGATGCGGAAATCAGCACCCGGAACGCCGAGCGCGCGTAGCACGGCGGGCGCCAGCAGTGGATCGGTAGAAGGCGTCGGCGGCCATGTGCCTTCATTCAGGCCAGCACAGATCACCAGATCGGCGCGTGTCATGCGCGCTTCGAGCAGGCCATAGATTGCGACGCGCGGATGACCGCCATAGGGCGGACGCACCGCGACCCGGTCCATCGCATCGCGCAGGGCAGACGGCAGGTCCGCAGCGTCCAGTTCCACGGGCACTTCGCGCGAATTGAGCCGCAGCTCTTCGATGAAGCTGGAAAGCGCCCGTCCATCCTCGCGCGACCAGACGGCATCGCCGCACAGATTTTCCGCAGCGCTGGCAAGCAGATCGAGCCACTCGGCCAGACCCAAAGGCTCCGCATGATTGAGAAGCGGAGCAATCGCCTCCGCAATGCCGCTAAACCATTCGCCAACTCCCGCCTTTTCAGCCGCCGCTTGCAGGGGTGCGAGACCCGGAGCCGTGCGCGGACCGCGCAATCGCATTTCGAGCGCGCGCGCCGAATCGAGCCAGTCGGCGCGGTCCTCGCCTGCTCCCGCCAAAGGATGTTGCAGCAGGGAAAGCAGCGGGACTGGCGCAGCATCTTCTGCAGCGACTTCTGCGAGCAGCAGCACAATACGCCCCGCCGCCGTCTGCGCGAGCGGTCTACCCGCTGAATCGTCTGCCGTGATGTTCCACCGCCGCAAATGCTGCGCGACGCGCCCGGCCAATCCGCGATCGGGTGTGACCACGGCCACGCGTTTCTCGGGCTCCTCAAGAGCTTGCCGCACCAGCAAAGCGACAGCCTGCGCTTCCTCTTCGGGATTGGCGCTTTCGATCAGCCGCACGCCTGCCATGCGCCGGCGGTTGGCGGGCAGATCGACCCAGGCCTTGCTCGCTTCGGGCGGGAGAAACAGGCTGGAGATCGCATGCGTGCGCTCCGGCGGACCTTTTCCAAGCCCTGCGCGGTGCCATTGCTGGACCTCATCGCGGCGAACGCCCATCCGGTTCAGCAGCAACTTCAGGTGATATTGCGGATGAGTGACGGCATCGTCCCTGCCGAACGGGCTTTCCGCGCCTGTGTCGCCCGCGGCGCCCAACTCATCCCACACCTCCTCGCCCATCGAGAGATCGAGATCGGGCAGGATCACCGCGCCCTGCGGTAATTCGCTGACGGTGCGGAGCAATCGCGCGAGAGCGGGCGCAGCGCTGGTGACACCGGCGGCAACGAAAGGCGTTTCCGGCGGATCGTCGCGCATGCGCTTGGCTGCCTCGCGGAACAGGGCATTGCGCCGAGCGGCAGCATCCAGCTCGCCACGTGCGCTCAGGTCGCCCAGCCAATATTGCTGCAATTTGGCAAAGTCGCGCAGATTATCCTGCCAGTGCTTGGAAAGCTTCTCTTCGAAGATGGACAGCACCTCGTCTTGCCGCAGCGCCTCTGGTGCAATCTCCTCCACCAGCAGGCGGTCCATCACCTGTCCTGTTTCGAAGGCGAGCCGCAGCAGCGCCGCTCCCTTGGGCGCATCCTCCTGCGTCTCACTAATCAGCTGGGCGAGGCGCAGCCAGCGACGCGTAGGATCGGCAGCGGGCGGAATCGCAGCGCCAGCTCCCAGCGAATCGAACAACGGCCCTAGCGTCTCGTCGAGATCGAGATCGCCGATCATCACCATGCGAGGCATCAATAGACCGGCCTGCCCGGTCTCACCGCTGTGGCGGACGAATGCCTCCTGCATGGTTCTCGCAGCGCGGGCCGAGGGGAGCAGAAGCGTAAGCTTGGCAAGGCCGAAGTTTTCATCCGAATATCGCGGCACCAGGCCAGCCACCAGCGCATCGGCAAAGCCGCGGTGCGCGGCGATGGAATAGACTTCGGGGCCGGGCCGATCAGACATTCCGCAGCGCGGCTTCGGTCGGCTTGATGGCGTCAGGCGTTCCCACTTCGAACCATTTGCCGGTGAACGGAATACCGAACAACCGGCCCTCTTCCATGGCGCGTGACCACAGAACATTGGTGGAGAAGGCGCCATGGGGCGCATCGCGCAGCAGTCGCTTCGAGACGAGCTGGATGCCTGAATAGATATAGGGCGCAATCCGCCCCGTAGCGCGGCGGCTCAGCCGGCCGAACGGGTCGATATGAAAATCACCCTTGCCGTTGAAATTATGCGCGCCCTTGTGCGGCACCAGCAGCAGCAGCGCGTCCATCTTTTCATCATCCCACATCGCAGAAAGATCGGCAAAGCAATCGCGCGGGCCATCGAGCCAGATATTGTCCGAGTTCAGGCAAAAGAAGGTATCGGGCAAATGGTGCTGCGCCTTCACCAACCCGCCGCCTGTCTCGAGCAATTCATCCCGCTCGTCCGAAATGACCACGCTGGGTGCCTGCCGGTCCTTCACATGCGCTTCGAGGCTGTCGGCGAGGTAATGGACATTCACCACCGCCTTGGCGATCCCCGCTGCGGCCAGGCGATCGAGCGCGTGATCGACCAAAGGCTTTCCCGCAACCCGCACCATCGGTTTCGGCTGGGTCGCCGTAAGCGGCCGCATCCGCTTACCCATGCCGGCGGCCATCACCATGGCCGTATCCGATGCGAGTTTGCTCATTTCAGGACATCTCCGCGTTTCTCGCGAATGTGTGCGGGCACATTGGCATCGAACCACGCGGCAACCGGGGCAAGCGCCGGATGCTGCAAATCGCGCTCCATCGCCTCCCAGACGCGCGGGATGAGCGAGAGATATTTCGGCTTACCGTCACGCTTGCACAGCCGCGTAAAAATCCCCACGATCTTGGCATTGCGCTGCGCGCCGAGCACGGCGTAGCTCGCGGCAACGTCCCAGTCGGGCTGCATTTCGGCCTCATACAGCCCGAGCATCTTCGCTTCGAGCTCGACCGACACATCCCGCCGCGCGTCCTGTAGCAGCGAAACGAGATCGTAAGCCGGATGCCCGACCAGCGCGTCCTGAAAGTCGATCAGCCCCTGCTCGCCCTGCCCCTCATCATCGGGCTCGAGCATCATGATATTCTCAGCATGATAGTCGCGCAGCACGGTAACGCCGGGTGCCTGCTCGGCGATGACGGGCGCGAGAGCTTCGTCCCATGCGGCGCGGAAGCTCGCCTCGTCAGCATCGATTCCCGCAGCCGGACAGAACCACTCCGTAAAGAGGCCCGCCTCTCGCTGGTAGACAGCGATGTCATACGGATCGAATGGTCCCGGAGCCTGCCGGTGCAACTGGCACAGCGCATTTATGGCTGAGGCATAGGCGCCAAGCTCCTGCGCTGGATTGGCCTCGATCCATTCTTTCATCCGGTCGTCGCCGAAATCTTCTGTCAGCACCCAGCCCTTCTCCGCATCATCGGCGAAGATGGCGGGCGCGCGCATACCCTGGTCCGATAGCCAGCGCGCAACATGCAGGAATGGCTTGGGGTCTTCCTCCGGCGGAGGCGCATGCATCAGCATGGCGCTTTCTCCGCTGGCGCGGCGCAGGCGGAAGTAGCGGCGGAAACTGGCGTCGCCGGGAATGGCCTCAATCAGCGCGTCGTCCCAGCCCGCATCGGCAAGAAATGCGTGCATGCCATCAGGAAATTCACTCATGGTATTCGCCCTAGCCAATCCTCACCGCCGGTGACAGTCGCCACGCGCCCTTCTCCAGCGATTTCGAGTGTGATTTGCAAACAGGCAGGTTCGGTATCGAAACCGCCTGCGTGGTCCGGCCATTCGGCTAGCAAAGCTGCGCCCTCGCGATAGTGATCGAGGCCAAGCTGCTCCACCTCAGACGGGTCTTCAAGCCTGTAGAAATCTGCATGCACCACCGGCGGGTTGAGGTGATCGTATGCCTCGAGAATGGTGAAAGTCGGTGATGGCACTTCGCCTTCATGCCCAAGCGCAAGCAGGATCGCGCGTGAAAGCGTGGTTTTGCCCGTACCCAGCCCACCAGTCAGCGCCACGACATCACCCGGCAAAAGCCGCGAAGCAATGCGATCTCCGAATGCCTCCATCGCCGCGAGATTGGGCAGGTTCACCGTCATGGCAGAAGCACCGTCGCAGTGGTGCCGGCGCCCTTTTCAGACTGGATTTCCAGCCTTCCGCCATGTGCCTCGACCAGCTGGCGGGCGAGTGGCAATCCCAGCCCGCGCTTGCCATCCTTGCCGTCGCTTCCCGCGAGGCGATAGCCGTCCAGCGCGCGCGCCAATTCGGACGGCTTCATCCCGTCGCCATTGTCGGAGATAACCATTTTGACACCTGACTTTCGCCGCGTGAGTGCCACCAGGATGCGGCCGTCGTTGGGTGTTGCTGAGATGGCGTTGTCGAGCAGATTACCCAACGCGCGGCCAAGCTGGCGGCGATCCGCTTTCACCGTGCCGGCGCTCTTGTCGCCGCGCAGATCGAGCGTAATGTTCTTCGCATCGAGCGCTTCTTCCCGGCTGCGCACAAGATGCGTCATGAAGCCGAGGACGTCGAGATCTTCGCGCGCGATCGGGAGGAGGCCTGCCTCGCTCTGCGTCAGGTCCAGCACGCTTTCGATCTGAGTCGACAGACGCTCGACCGAGGCGAGAATCGCTCCGACATATTCGCGGCCCTGTTCGGACAATTCGCCCGCCACGCCGGATTGCAGCAACTCGGCAAAGCCGCCGATCGAAGTGAGCGGCGTGCGGAATTCATAGGACATATTGGCGAGGAAGCGGGTTTTCACCGCATCCGCCTCTTCCAGCGCTTTCGCCCGTTCGCGCAACGCCGCCTCGGCCTTGGTGGAATCGGTCACGTCCATGACAGTGAGCAGGCCGTTCCCGTCTGGCAGAGGAACGCCAGCAAACTCCACCGTGCGTCCATCCGACAAAACAACGCGGCCGCCCATTTCCTTGCGATCGAGCGTTGCCGCACGCACCGTCTCGCCAATGGCCTTGCGCTGACCGGGTCGCGCAAGCCGGTTGGAGATGCGATCGAGCAATTTGTCGACATGCGGATGCTCGTCGAAGAATTCCTCCGGCAAGCCCCAGATTGCCGGGAAACTGCGATTCCACAGCTGCATGCGACCGTCAGGCGCGAACACGGCGAGCGACTCGAAGAGCGAATCGAAAGTGGCTGTTCGGGTGCGCAGCAGTGTATCGCGGGTTGCCGACAGGGCGAGCTGTTCCGAGCGGTCTTCCGCCACCATCACGAGCCCGCCATCGGGCATGGGCTGGGCGACAATGCGAAGGTGCGTACCGTCGGGCAGCGTCCACTGGTCTTCCTCAGGCGCATCGGCCTGGAACCATTGCGCCAGTTCGGCCCGCCATTCGGGGAAGTCGCGCACTTCGGGGAGGCGTGACTTGTCGCGCGCGTAATCGAGGAATCGCTCGAAACGCGGCGGCTCGACCTGCATCGATGTCGGGAGGGCAAAGATGCGCTGGAACGGCTGGTTGGCGAAGGTCATGCGCCGGTCTTCATCGAATTGCGCGACACCAACGGAAAGCTGATCGAGCATCGAGCGCTGGGCGGCACGGAAAGCGCGGAACGCCCTGCCCTGCTCTTCCAACTCCTCGATATCGATGGCGTAGCCTGCGACACCCTCCACACCGAGCGGCAAATCGCTGACGCGCAAGGTGCGCCGCTGATTGCCCACCGTTGCCTGGACGATGCGCTCTATCGGCGTGTCGCGATCCTGCGCCTGCTTGGCGATCTGCTTGGCATCCAGCCCGTCGACGCGCTCAACCAGTTCGATCTGCTGGTCGACGACTTCGGCGGCATTCTTCGCTTCCACCGCATCGACATAGGCTGAATTGACGAGCCGCAGCTCCATATCGGCGGACCGGAACCACATCGGCATCGGAGCAGCCTCGATCAGGCCCACAAGCGCCGCGAAATCATTGCGCGCACGCGCCGTTTCGGACCGGAGGCGCGAGAGTTCGCCTTGGCTTTCCGAGAAATCGAACCACCAGATCAGCGCGGCGCCGCCGCTGGCAATCGCCGCATTGGCCAGTTGTCCGCGCACCGCGAGGCTCTTTTCCGATCCTTGGGGCGTCACCATCATGCGAAACGGGGCAGCGGTTTTTTGCGTGCGCCGGACAGCTTCATGCAATTGCTCGAGATCGCCTTCGGACAGGCCGTTTTGACGGTCAGAAAGCTCACTCAGGAAATCCGGGAGCGCATCGAGGCCGAGCCATGCGGCGAGCCGCTCAGGCCCCTCGATCTTGCCATCCGCTTTCACCAGCAAAGGAATGGCCGGAGAATCGTCTATCATCCGCGAGAGACGGCGCAGTGTCCCCTTGGTCTGCCGCGCCGCCCGCGTCCGCTGTAGCGAGCCCACGACCAGCCATACCGCTGTTGCCGTCCAGGCCGCCAAAAGCAGGCCGAGCAAAGCAAGCGCGGTGGGAGAAAGTTCCATGCTTTTGCAGCTATGTGAGCGCGCGCCGGGATGCAATGACCCAGAATGCGCTACGCCCAAAAATACAACGCCCCGACACAATCTGGAAGAGATCGTGCCGAGGCGTCGCGGATGTTTTGGATGTGGACGTAGCGCTTAGTAGCGATAGTGCTCCGGCTTGAACGGACCTTCCACCGGCACGCCGATATAATCGGCCTGCTTCTGACTCAACTTGGTGAGCTTCACACCGAGCTTGTCGAGGTGGAGCGAGGCGACCTTTTCGTCGAGGTGCTTCGGCAGGACGTAAACGTCATTGTCGTAGCTGCCGTGGTTCTCCCACAATTCCATCTGCGCCATCACCTGGTTGGTGAAGGAACAGCTCATCACGAAGCTCGGATGACCGGTCGCACACGCGAGGTTCACAAGGCGGCCCTTGGCCAGCACGATGATTTCCTTGCCGTCGGGGAACTTCACCAGATCCGTGCCCGGCTTCAGTTCGGTCCATTCGTAGTTGGAAAGCGCGCCGATCTGGATCTCGCTGTCGAAGTGGCCGATGTTGCAGACGATGCTCATCGGCTTCATCGCCTTCATGTGATCGGCGGTGATCACGTCTTCGTTACCGGTGGTGGTGACGAAGATGTCAGCGCGCGAAACAGCGTCTTCCAGCGTGGTGACTTCAAACCCTTCCATCGCCGCCTGCAGAGCGCAGATCGGATCGATTTCACTGACGAGAACGCGGGCGCCGCCATCACGCAGCGACTGCGCGGAACCCTTGCCCACGTCGCCATAGCCAGCAACGAAAGCGACCTTGCCCGAAAGCATCACGTCGGTCGCGCGGCGAATGGCGTCGACCAGCGATTCGCGGCAGCCGTAAAGGTTGTCGAACTTCGACTTGGTGACGGAGTCGTTCACATTGATCGCCGGGAAAGGCAGCTTGCCCTGCTTGGCGATGTGATAGAGGCGGTGAACGCCGGTGGTGGTTTCTTCCGAAACGCCCTTCAGGTTCTTCACCGTCTCGGTCAAATAGCCCGGCTTCTTGGCGATGAAGGCCTTCAGCGAGCGCTGCATTTCGATTTCTTCGTCGTTCGTCGGCTCGGGCATTTCTTCGCCCGCTTCAAGGCGAGCACCCCAGAGCGCGAACATCGTAGCATCGCCGCCATCGTCGAGAATGAGGTTGGCGGTCTGGCCGTCACCGTCGTTTTCCCAGTCGAAGATATTGCCGACATAGTCCCAGTATTCCGCCAGGCTTTCACCCTTTACGGCGAACACCGGAATGTCCTGTGCAGCGATGGCGGCAGCCGCGTGATCCTGCGTCGAGAAGATGTTGCAGGTCGCCCAGCGCACTTCTGCGCCCAGCGCTACCAGCGTTTCGATCAGAACGGCGGTCTGGATGGTCATGTGCAGCGAACCGGTGATGCGAGCGCCTTTCAGCGGCTTGCTGTCACCAAATTCCTCGCGCGTGGCCATCAGGCCAGGCATTTCCGTTTCGGCAATGTTGATTTCCGCACGGCCATAATCGGCGAGAGCGATATCTTTAATGATGTAGTCGTTGAAAGCGGCGTCAGCCACGGCACGTCTCCTGTGAATTACGGATGGCGCGCTGCCGGGGCTCCATGCAACGCTGTGTTGCAGCGCCACATAGGCTGCACGGCGAAGCCCGTAAACCCCTGCGCATTTTTGCGAAATTCAGGCACGTTACTGGCGCTCGATCATTCCCACCTTATCTAGAGCCGTACCTGGCAATTGGAGGATAGATTACGATGACCATTTCCCAAGGCGAAAAGCTTCCCGACGTAACGTTGACCAAGGCCACGAGCGAAGGGCCGGAACAGGTTCAGGCGAGCGACTTTTTCGCTGGCAAGAAGGTTGCTCTTTTCGCTGTGCCCGGCGCTTTCACGCCGACCTGCAGCGCGAAGCACCTGCCCGGCTTTGTCGAAAAGGCAGACGAGCTGAAGGCAAAGGGCGTGGACGTCATCGCCTGCACCAGCGTGAACGATGCTTTCGTCATGAACGCATGGAAAGATGCCAATGACGCTGGCGAGATCACGATGCTGGCAGACGGAAATGGCGATTTCGCAAAGGCTGTCGGCCTCGACACCGATTTCTCCGCCTACGGCATGGGCACCCGTTCCAACCGCTATTCGATGATTGTCGATGATGGCGTGGTGCAGCAGGTCAATGTCGAAGGACCCGGCGAATTTAATGTCTCAAGCGCCGACCACTTGCTCGGACAGCTCTGAGCGCACGAATTCACACTGACACGGAAAGGGCGCCCGCTGCGGCGCCCTTTTTGTTTCCGAGGCAGACGAAACCGGGGCGCAGATTTGCACTTTGCTCTAGTTGATCGTACCCAGTCGATACCGCGCAAGGAGCCAGCTATCGTCTCCTCCGCATACAATTCGGACGAGGGGTCGTACGAATTGAGGATGGCTGGACAATAAGCGCCTGATAAGGCGCGAAGAGCGGTGATATGCTTGGGGGGGCAATCACAATGCGAATAGATATGATGACGCTCGGACTCTGCAGTTTGGCGTTCACCGCAACTGCATCTGCGCAAGATGCAGAACAGCGCCACGCACCAAGCTATGAAGTGAATGTCGAGCGTGTGCAGGGCACCTATTTCAATCCCTGGACGGGAGAAATGGATCGTGTCGAACTGCGTGCATTCCGCGGCGAAGAAAACACCCGCTTCATCGCGCCAACGCTGCGAGTGCGCCCCGGCCAAGTCCTTAGACTGGGTGTTCAGAATGATCTCGCTGACTGCTCGGCCGAGCAGATCGCGCGAGCCGAGTGCTTCAATTCGACAAACATCCACACGCATGGTCTGTGGGTTTCACCCAGCGGCAACAGCGATAACGTGATGATTTCGATCAATCCGGGGGAACGTTTCAACTATGAATTCGCGATCCCGGAAGATCACCCTGCCGGTACCTTCTGGTATCACCCGCACATGCACGGGGCGACCAGTATCCAGCTGGGATCGGGTATGGCAGGCGCTCTCATCATCGAAGGCGATCGCATTCCGACGAACGACATGCCCGGAGACATCGACATTCTCCTGCAAGACCAATCGGGCGAGCGATTTGGCGAGCAGATCATGGTGTTCTCGCAGATACAGTATGGCTGTTTCGACGATGAAGGTCAGCTCAACGCACCGCGGTCACCCGATCCGGAAGCGCGCCCATGGGAACATCCCGCATGGCAATGCGAAGGCGACGATGTAGGCAGCGTCGACAGCTGGAGGCAGTTCGGGCCTGCTAATGAAATGACCTCGGGCCGATTGCTGTCGGTCAACGGGGAAATGCAGCCGACCATCGGTGGCCTGGAGACCGGCCGGTTCCAGCGGCTTCGCATGATTCACGCCGGATTGCGGCGCTCTGTCCGGATGACGATCCGCAGGCTCGCAGACGATGCACCGCCGCTTCGAAGCGTTCTGGCAGATCAGCAACGCGCATGGATTCTGGAACACTGTACGGGCGAAATCGTGGAGCAATTCCATTTTGCCGATGATGGTCTTACCCGTCCCGCCCTGCGACCGGTGTCTGAAGCCAATATGTATCCTGGATCACGCTACGATTCGCTGGTCTACTTCGCTGAGCCGGGTTCGTATTGCATGATCAATGACCAGACATGGCGAATGCAACCGGATGAGCGGAGAATGGTCGGCATTCTGCAGGTTGCAGGCGAAAGCGCGGAAGTGCCGAACATCGCGGCACACCTTGTTCAGACGCTGGAAGCCGCAGCGGAAACACAGATCGCGGATCAGGATATTCGCAGCCGCGTCCTAAGCGATCTGAACGATGGAATGCAGCTTGGTGCCTTTACTTGGCACGAGCCGGTCGCCGATGACGAGCTTACCGGCCACCAGACCGCAACGATGAGCATCGAGGAAATCGAAGGCGGGGGAGCCATCCTGAGCATCGATGGTTCTCCATACCAGCACGGACGGATCGATCGCACATTGATGCTGGGAGATGTCGAGGAATGGGAGATCACATCGAACCTCGGCAGCCATCCTTTTCACATCCACGTCAATCCGTTCCAGATCGTCTCGGTCATAGATGAAGAAGGCCGCGACGTGACAGTTGAAGGAAGCGATGCTTTTGATCGGGACTATGCCGGGATGATCGGGAGCTGGCGCGATACCGTCATCATCAAGCAAGGATATACGGTGCGAATGCGTACACGGTACCGGCGCTATGTCGGCGACTTCGTCCTGCATTGCCACTTTGCGAGCCATGGCGATGAAGGGATGATGCAAGGCATCCGCGTGGTCTTACCCGGCGACCAGACCATGGGCGGAATGCCACACTGATCTTCAGCGTTTGGCTCCAGCAGCTCCTGATTAAAAACTTGGCGTAACGACAAGGGGGCGCCCATTGCGGCGCCCCTTGTTTTTGCCATCAATCCTGATCGATCCGGTTGAATTCGATAATCGATGGCTCGCTCCACTCACCTTCGATCTGCTGCCGCTCTTGGGCGGAGTAGTAGTGCGGACCGGCAATGATGAATCTGCTGTCGACCGTAACGCTGGTATTCTCGTCCAAACGATAGGTCTCATCTGGGAAAGTCAGCCTCCCGTTTGCGCCGGTGAAACTGCCCCCGCTTTTGCCGCCCCGATTGTTCCGATAGCGATAGCTTGCCTCGCCGGTCTCAGGATTGAAGCTGTAGATCGCCTCGCCAACATAGCCGTGGAGCGACCCGCCAGTAATCTCGTGACGCTGCAAAACGGCGGTGCCGTCTTCGCTCTCGCTCCAGCAGTGGCGGTCATCGCCATCGTCGATACCACCGGAAGCGAGATAGCAATTGCCCAATAGCGGCGTGAACTCATCGAGCGGATTGTTTGCTTCCTGTGCAAAGGCTGGCGAAGCGAGGGCCAGTCCAGCCAGAGCGAGAAGCGTCCGCATCAATCGACCCACTTCACGTCTGCGCCGAGCATATCGATGTTGTCGGTGAATTTCGGGTGTGCACGGCGGATAGGGTCGGCATCGAGGATCGTCGATTCGCCATCGATGCTCGACGCGATCATCAGCATCGCGATGGCGACGCGGATGATATAGGGGCTAGTGACGGTTGCCGGGCGCAGTTTATCGCCGCCGAAGGTAATCAGGCGATGCGGATCGCATAGCAGCGTATGCGCGCCAAACAGGCTGAGCTCTGTGTGCCAGGTAAGGCCGCCTTCGTAGACCTTGTTCCAGAACATGGCAGGACCGTCCGCTCGCACGCCGAGCGCAATGAAGATCGGCAGAAGGTCAGCAGGGATATAAGGCCACGGAGCGGCTTCCACCTTCGTGGTGATGTGGCTGGTGAAGTTCTGCTGCACGACCAGCTGTTCAGGCGCATTGAGGCGTGACCAGCCGTCCTTGTGCTCCACATGCGCGCCGAATTTCTCAAACGTGCGGTCGATCAGCATGAAATCTTCAGGCTGCGTGTTGCGCACCGAGATATCGCCGCCTGTCACGGCCGCAAGGGCAAGGAAGGTCGCGATTTCGTGGAAGTCTTCCACGAAGGTGTAATCGACCGGCTTGAAGTTCTCGCAGCCATCGACCGAAACCATTGAGGTTCCCTTGCCGCGGATGGTGCAGCCCATCTGCTCAAGGAATGTGCACATTTCCTGCACATGCGGTTCGCAAGCGGCATTGACGATCTGGCTGGTGCCCTTCGCGGTCAGCGCGCTGATGATAAAGTTCTCGGTGGTCGTCACAGAGGCGTATTCGAGCCACATGCGTGTGCCCTCGCCTTTCACCGTCTTTCGAAAGACAATGTCCTTCCCTTCGTAAGATACGGTCGCGCCGAACGCCTCGAACACCTTTACATGCGGATCGATTTCGCGTGCGCCGAGTGTGCAGCCTTTTACTTCATGCTCCAGCCGCGCTTCGCCCAATCTTGCGAGCAGGCCGGGGATCATCATGATCGATGCGCGCATCGCCTGCGGCAGCTTCGCCTTCGCGTCGCTGGGAATGGTGGAGTGATCAATCGCCAGCGTGTGGGCGTCCTTGTCCCACTCCACCGTACTGCCGAGATCGGTGAAGAACGCGTGGATGCGCGTCACATCGGTAATTTCGGGCACATTGCGCAGCATGATCGGCGCTTCGCTCAGCAGCGTGGCACACAGCACCGGGAGAACAGCGTTCTTGTTGGCAGAGGGCTCGATCTTGCCCTGAAGCTTTTGCCCACCGCGGACATACAATGCGGTCATGAAAGTCCTTTCGCCGGGGGCGGCACTTGCCTCACCCGTTCAATGATTTGATTTGACGAAGTCCATTCCAGATCGCTCTTGCAGAGGCAAGAGCGCGCGTGTCCTGCGTCAGGAGTATCCCATCAGCGCGAGCACTTCCTTGCGGCTGCGCGCGTCGTCGAGGAAACACCCCATGAGCTTGCTGGTCACCATGTTCACACCCGGCGTGCGAACGCCGCGTGCGGTCATGCAGGCATGGCTCGCTTCGATTACGACCGCGACGCCGCGGGGCTTCAGGCCCTTCCAGATCGCCTGTGCGACTTCGGCCGTCAGCCGTTCCTGGATCTGAAGACGCCGAGCGTAACCGTGCAGGACGCGGGCCAGTTTTGAAATCCCAACGACGTGGTCGGTCGGAAGGTAAGCAATAGCGGCTTTGCCAATGATCGGGGCCATGTGATGCTCACAGTGGCTCTGGAACGGGATATCCTTGAGCAGGACGATCTCGTCATAACCGCCCACCTCTTCGAAAACGCGGGAGAGGTGCTGGGAAGGATCTTCTTCATAGCCCTGGCAGTATTCTTTCCAGGCGCGGGCCACGCGCTTTGGTGTATCGAGCAGCCCTTCACGCTCCGGATCGTCCCCTGCCCAGCGAATCAGCGTGCGGATGGCATCCTGCACATCGTCAGGCACTTCGGCCTTGGTGATGGGTGCCGTGTATCCGGCGCCTTCTTCGCTGTTCATGAAAACCCTGCTTTCACTGTGAATGACCTGTGTGACTGAGGCCAATAGGCCCGGTCGTGAAAAATTGCCACGCCTACGAAAGTCCGTCACCCGCGCAGCAAAAAGGGCGCGATGCTTTCCGCACCGCGCCCCTCATCAATCGGTCGCGCGATTATTCCTTCGCGTCTTCCATCTTTTCCGGGGTGATTTCGGCATCTGCCTTTTCGGCCTTCTTCCGGCGATCGAAGACCGAGCGCATATGCTCGCGGTCTTCCTCGGTCAGCAGTTCTTCGAAATCGGGGAAGTGATCTTCTTCTTCCTCGTCGATGTGGTGACGGTAATCGTGATCGAGCTGCTTGAATTTCTGCAGCCATGCCGGCGATGACATGTCGGTCGCGGCCAGATCGTTCAGAAGTTCGTTGAGTTCGTGATGCTCGGCAACAGAGTGACGGGTTTCGTCGGTCGCCTTGGGCTTGCGCAGCATGGTCGAATAGAGCGCCTGCTCCTCGGCAGCGGCATGGCTCTTCACGTCGAGCGTGAATTTCTCGAACAACTCACGGCGCTCGTCGCTGTCACCGCTGGTATCGGCAATCTTGTCGAGCAGTTCGCGGTGGTCTTCATGATCCTGTTTCAGGCGGGCAAAAATATCTTCGGACACGGTCTTTCTCCTTTGCCCGATCAACGGCGATTGGTGGGACATGGTTCCGGCTTTCCGGACCGCATGGACCAAAGCACGGGAGACAGGCGCATCGCTGAAGGCCGCGTAGAACCAAAAAAGGCCACCCCATGAGGGATGGCCTTTTTTGGCGCGCCAGGAAGGATTCGAACCTCCGACCGCCTGATTCGTAGTCAGGTACTCTATCCAGCTGAGCTACTGGCGCGCGGTAGAGGCGGCCACATAAGGGGGTCTGTATCGCTTGGCAAGGGCTTATGCCGAAAGTCTTGCCAGTAATTCGCGATCCATCGGGGCAAGCGGAAGGTCCGCCGCTGCACCCGGAGTAAACCACCCCCACTCTTGCCCGTCCTTTGCGATTGGCTCAGCCTCGCCTGCCGATGCGGTGTAAAGAAACAGGACAATGTGCTGCCGGCCATCCTCTTCCGCAAATCCTGCAGGTTGAAGCGTGCCGGGATCGAGCGTCATGCCCAGCTCTTCTTCGATCTTGCGCACCAAGGCAAACCTTGGTTTTTCAGTCGCTTCCACCTTGCCACCCGGGAATTCCCAGAGGCCGCCATGGTGCTTGTGAAGAAGCCGTTGCTGCAGCAGCAAGCGCCCGTCCTTGTCCACCAGAGCAAGGGCCACGACCGCCAGCCATGTCGGGATATTTTCCACGTTAACCCTGCCCGCCCACTTCGCGTTAACTCCTCGCTGCGAAATTTTACAACATCGCACCTAACTAGGGGACTATCCTGTGTCGAATGCAATCTTCCTGAAGCAGCTGATGCGCGATGAGCGCGGTGCGACTGCCATAGAATATGGCCTCATCCTGGCATTGATCGCGATTGCGATGATCACCGCGCTGCAGGGCATGGCGACTTCTACCACCAACATGTGGAGCAGCGTCGAGACCAAAGTTGAGACTGCAAGTTCGAACGCACGATCTTAGGATTTTCTTCAGAATTCGCCCGTATTCAGGGACGAGCTCAATCAGGGAAACCCGAAAGAGCCGGGTACCGAAGAACTAAACCAGGAGACTACGTAATGACTTTCTTCAAGAACATGATCCGCGACGAGCAGGGTGCAACCGCCATCGAATATGGCCTGATCGCTGCCCTCATCGCTGTTGCTGCTATCACTGCAATGCAGAGCCTCGGTAACGAACTCAGCACCACGTTCAACAACGTGAAGACCGAGCTCGACGCTGCTAACACCAAGAACCAGTAATCTGGTCGGTGACTAAAAGAGGGGCGGCAGGGAAACCTGCCGCCCTTTCTTTTTGTCTGCACACCATCTGAGTGTCGGAATACCGACACAAAAAGGGCCGCTCCCGACCACGGGGCGGCCCTTGGTGGTTGCGCTGGCGCGATTGCTCGGCAGCGGTTTCCTAGTTTGAGCGAACGACGATCTTGTACTGCTGGCCCGGCACAACTTCCGCATCGCCGAAGAGGCCATTCAGCACCCGGAAGCGCGCGACCTGCGCATCATCATAGGCCATGAAGCGCGCCATCCGTGCGACTGTGTCATTAGGCTGAGCGGTGACGATGTCGATCCGGCGTGGAACAACACTGCCAGCTTCTGCGGCGCTGATACGCTCCATTGAGTTATACAGCGAGTTGAAAGTGCCCGCCTGCCCTGCCGGTGTGATCGACTGGAAGTGGTAAGCCTGACCATTGCCGAAATCATAGGCAAACACAGTCACATCCACCTGGCTCTGTCCGTTGTTGACCCGTGCTGTACCGTAAGCGGCAGGCAGGCCATTCACTGTCGTGCGTTCCAGCGATTGCGGGGCCAGCTGTTGCTGCTCGCCACCAAGCGCGCGGAAAACGCTGCGCACATAATTTTCGAGATTTCCGTCATATTGAGCGAGGGTAAGCTGCGAACGACCGCCATCACCATTGATGGAAACCGCACGCGGGCTGTTCACCATGTAGAAGCCCTGCGGCGCAGTGAAGCTGAAGCGCAGAATCGGATGGATGAATTGGCGGCCTTCGATAACGCCCTGCTCGGGATCGTCGCCGTAGATCATCCCATCGATACTGTTGAGGAAGGTGTTGCGACTGGTCGCACCAGTCGCATTGCCGGCGAGCTGCACCGCATTCTGCACGCGGCTTGCAGGATCGGGGTGTGTCGACGCCCATTCGGGGATCGTCGCGTTGTCTCGACCCTGCAATTGCGCATCGAGCTGGTTTTGCGCCGCCAGGCTTTGCAGCAGGGTTGCCATGGCGCGCGGATCATATCCCGCACTATTCAGATACTGTATGCCGAGCGCATCGGCTTCCAGTTCCTGATTGCGCGAATAGCTAAGCGTCAGGGACTGAGACAGCTGCATCGCCCCTTGCGAGACAGTGTTGCCAAGCTGGCTGTTGCCCAAGAGCAGCTGCGAAAGGATAGCGATGCCGACACCGCCAAGCTGATTGCGCTGTGCCGCCGCCTGGCGCCGCGCCGAGTGACGAGCAGCGACGTGGCCGACCTCGTGGCCCAGAACCGCCGCGAGCTCGGCTTCATTGTTCATCAAATTCACAAGCTGGCGTGTCGCATAGACGTAGCCGCCGGGAACCGCGAAGGCGTTGTTCACGCTGGAATTCAGCAGGGTGACATCGAACGCGCCGGGGCTGGTCGCCAGACCGGACTGGAGCGCGATGTTCTGTCCTACCTGTTGCACATAGCGAGCCTGCGGTCCTGTCATCTCGCCGCCGAATTCGGCAACAAATTGCTCATGGTACTGCGCACCGACCTGCGCTTCTTCAGCGGTGATGGGCGAGCCAGGCGCGACATTGGCGCCCGGGATAGTGGCGCAGGCTGAGAGTGCGATTGACGCAACTCCTGCTATTGCGAGCGCTTTGATCTTGCGTGTGTTAAACTGCGGCATTCCCATCTCCTGATGCATTTCCATGCGGCACAGCCGGGCTGTCGCCGCTTATATTCGCAAATGCATGCTGGGATGGCAGGTTCCCGAATGACGGGACGCAAAAAGCTGTAAATTAGCGTGAAAGGCTCTGCCCGATGGCGAGGAAGCGCTCATCACGCATGCGCTTGAGCTCTCCCGGCTCATGAACGCTGAGCGTCCCCAGCTCTTCATCGATAGCGTCGATAAGGTTGGAGATAGCGGTCTCGGCATCGCGATGCGCGCCGCCGACAGGTTCAGGCACGATCCGGTCGATCACACCCAGTTCGAGCAGGTTCTGCGCGGTCAGCTTCATTGCCTCTGCCGCCTGCGGAGCCTTTTCCGCTGTGCGCCACAGGATAGAGGCACAGCCCTCAGGTGAAATGACCGAGTAAACGGCATGCTCGAACATGAGCACGCGCTCTGCACTGGCGAGCGCAACCGCGCCGCCCGATCCACCCTCGCCCACGATGGCCGAAACCATCGGAACGCCGAGCGAGAGACACGCTTCGGTCGAACGGGCAATCGCTTCGGCCTGACCGCGCTCTTCTGCCTCGATGCCGGGAAATGCGCCGGATGTATCGACCAGTGTCACCACCGGCAGGCCGAACCGGTCCGCCAGTTCCATCAGACGGATGGCTTTGCGATAGCCCTCAGGCTTGCCCATGCCGAAATTGTGGCGAATGCGGCTTTCGGTGTCGTTGCCTTTTTCATGGCCGATCAACACGACCTTGCGGCCGCACATTGTGGCAAGGCCGCCCATGATCGCCTGGTCGTCGCCATACAGCCGATCCCCACCAAGCGGCATGAAATCATCGAAGCCGTGCTCCACGTAATCGCGGAAATGCGGGCGCGAGGAATGGCGGGCAACCTGCGTTTTCTGCCACGGCGACAGCCCCTCGTAAGTGCTTTGCAACAGCTTGGCGCTTTTCGCCTCAAGCCGTTTGAGCTCTTTCGAAATATCGACATCGCCATCATCACCTGCCGCTTCACGCAGTTCGGCGATTTTGGCTTCCAGTTCGGCAACCGGTTTTTCAAACTCGAGGAATGTGGCCATAGCTGCCCGCTAGCCCTCTCTGCGGCGTGCCGCAAGGGGATGTCGCTCGTTTACCAGCGCCACGAGGCGCGCGGAATCGACATGGGTGTAGATCTGCGTCGTGGCGATATCGGCGTGGCCAAGCAAAGTCTGGAGCACGCGCAGATCCGCCCCGCCCTCCAACAGATGCGTTGCAAAGGCATGGCGCAGCACGTGCGGGCTGACTTTGGCCGGGTCGATGCCAGCCCGCCCCGCCAGCTCTTTCACCATCTGATAGAGGCGGATGCGGCTGATATGCTTGGCGCGCGATGGGAAGAGATAGGCGCTGTCCGAGCCGCGCACCTCCAGCCAACGCGACAATGCAGCCTGCGCACGGCGTGAGACGGGCACCATGCGTTGCTGGCCGCCCTTGCCTGTGATTGTAAGGAACGGCGCATCACGCGGGACGGCACTGACGGGAAGCGAAATGAGTTCGGACGCCCTCAAGCCTGAACCATAAAGCAGTTCGAAAAGCGCAAGCAGGCGAACCGCTTTCGGCTCATCGCCTTTCGCTTCCTCTTCCACCTGCGCGAAAATCGCCTCCACTTCCTGATGTGACAGGATTTTGGGTAACGGTCGGCGGGCCTGCGGGCGTGACAAGGCGGCGGAGGGATCATCCGCTCGCAGCCCCTCATCGACACAAAAGCCGAAGAATTGCCGCAGGGCGGAGATTTTGCGCGCGACGGTGGAAGGTGCAAGATTCGCCCACTGGCCGCTCAGCTTGGCCAGGTCTTCGCGCGAGGCTGACAACAGATCCCCCAGCAGATCCTCGCTGGCTTCAAGATCGCGGCGATAGGCTGCCAGCGTATTCGCCGCAGCGCCGCGTTCTGCAGCCATCATCGCCAGAAAACTGTCGATCGCGGCGGACATGGACGCCTGCTCTCCCCAATTGGCTCGCGGCCTGTGCCCGCGACCTAGCTCCGCGCGACGGCCTCCGCCGCAATCATCCGCGCCTCCGCCGAAAGCCCGGCACGATTGAGCGCACGCACGATGTGATAGAGATGGCGCGGCGTCATCTGATCCCAGCTGCGCCCCTGCATGCCAAGGCCTGAAAGCAACGCCACGAGCGCCTGATTGCCATAGGACGATGCCGCTTCGATCTTGCCGCTCCACGCGCTTTGCCGCGTGTAATTTATGCCCAGGCGATCTGCGAAATCGCCAAAATCATCCTCGTCGAGACGCTCCAGACCCGCCAGCCCTGCAACAAGAAAGGCGGATTTGCGCATGTCGGTGCTATCATCGTCATCGATGAAACTATCGACGTCGCCGCCACTTACCGTGCCTTCGCGTTCCGGCTGTGCAAGGGCCAAAAGCGCCCAGCCTTCACTTCCAGCAGGAACGATGGAGCCCCAGCGCATGGCATTGCGATCGAGGCCAGCGGTCAGCATCGAAGCGATCAACGCCGGCGCATCTTGCAGCAATTCCTCACTCGGCTGAATGCGCGCCGCGGCATAGCCAGTGAGGACCTGGCGCGCATACATCGCGTCAGTGTCCTGCTCCCACAATTCGCGCATGGCGGCAATTCGCTCCGCCGAAGTCGACGCGACATAGGCTTCGCGCAGCAGGCCCGCCTCCGCCTTGTCGGCCTGGTCGTAAGCATCGCTGGCCCAGAGCCGCGAATACAGATCAACCATGGCAGCTGACGACAGGACACCGCGGCCACCCGCCGCATCGGCAGAATTCACGCGCTGGAGCAGCGGAGTCGCGGGAATCAGGACGTCGGAAATGGCATAATCATCGGGAGTCTGCCCCGTGAATGGCAAGCCCTCAGGCAGCTCCACTCCGAGCGAGCGTGCCAAGGCGAAGCGCCATGGGGTGATCTCTTCCACCCCTTCCCACTCGATGTTGACGGCACGGCCACCATCGCCGGCCGCTCCGGCAAAGCGTTGGGCCAGACGGACATCGATCTCTGGCGCTGCACCGGTGCCGAGAGCACGGTCGAGATCACGCTCGGCGCTACGCGTTTGGCCAAGATAGGCAGCGCAGATCGCGCGCAGCAATTCCCATTCGCCATCTTCGCGCAGGTCTCCGCGCAGCACAGCGATAGGACATGCGCCGAGTACATCTCCCGAAGCGAGATAGGCCGAAACCGCCGCATCGGTCAGCGCGCGATCGTAATTGCCGGCGTCGATATCCTGCACCACCGTGCGAGCAACGACGGCTTCGCCCATTCCGGAGAGAGCCTCTGCGCGCAAAGCCGCAAATTCGACCGCATCCATGCCCTCGGGCGCATCGAGCCTGCTGGCGAGCGCACGACGCATCAGAATATGCCCCCAGCGCGAGATGATCGGACCATCGCTTGCCTCAAGCGCTGCACGTACAAGTGCGGCCGGCTGGTTCGCCAGCGATCCGGTGACAAAGCCACCCTCTGCGCGGTTTAAGACGCCGATTTCTGCAAGGTCACGGCGGGCGGCGGCTGGAATATCGAATTTTGGACGCAGGCCGAACAGCTCGTTCACTTCGAACGATTCCATCCGCTCCAGCTCTTCCAGCGTCGGAAAATCGGCCGGAAGGCGAGCCCGGCCCGGCGCAGGGCTGCTCGACGACGGAATATCCTGCACGACAGGCGCGGATACCGATGGTGCAGCGGTGCCGCCCGACGGTGCGGGCGCGCTTGTCCGTGTCGCGGTGGGAGTAGGCGTCGGCGTGGATTGCGGCGGGGGATCGCGGAATGCGGGTGGCAACAGGTCTTCCGGCCCGCTGGCAAGCGCCAGCGTCGATGTGAGGGCAAAGCCCGCCCCGGCAAGCCAAAGTCCAACGCGTTTCAAGAATTTCTCTCCGGCAATTCCACGGGCTCTACAATCAGGCGCTGTTCCTCACGCCCGCCATCGAACCAGGCGACAGCGAGAACAAGCAAAATAACAATCAGCGCAAGCATGATCATCAGGCGTTTAGACACCTCGCGACACTTCCCGTTTGTTACATCATCGCTGCGCGCAAGTTTGTTCGCAGCCTTGCCAGCGCGGTTAGCCTATCTATAGGCCTTGCGGCAATGACCATGTCCAAGCCTTTGCCCGATGATGCGATGTTGCGCTCCATCAAGCAGCGCCTCGACAGGCCATTGGTACTGGTCGGCATGATGGGGGTGGGCAAATCCACCGTCGGGCGCCGCCTCGCCAATGTGCTGGACATGGACTTTACAGACGCTGACGAGGAGATCGTCGAAGCGGCCAATATGTCGGTTGCGGAAATTTTCGACCAGTTCGGCGAGGAGTATTTTCGCGACGGGGAGCGGCGGGTCATCGCGCGCCTGATGGAAGAAAGCGGCGCAGGTTGCGTTCTGGCGACGGGCGGCGGTGCTTTTCTGGAAGAAGAGACCCGCGAGCTTATCAAGCAAGAAGGCGTGGCCATCTGGCTCGACGCGGCAATCGACACGCTGGTCGAACGGGTCAGTCGCAACAAGCGCCGCCCTCTGCTGCGCACCGGCGACATTCGCGGAAAGGTCACCAAGATGAAGACCGAGCGTGAACCGGTGTATGCCGAAGCGCACATCCATGTGAAAAGCGACAGCGGGCCGCACCAGACAACCGTCAATCGCATCCTCGAAGGGCTCGACCGATGGCTGAAGTGAGAGTCGAACTTGCGGGGCGCAGCTACGATGTTCGCATTGGCGGCGGGTTGATCGGCAATTTCGCTGAGGAATGCGGTGGGCTGCTGCGCAAGACGCGCGTGCCTATCGTCACCGACCGTAATGTGTATGCCCATTGGGGTGAGGCCCTTGCCCAATCGCTGGAGGCCGCCGGGAAACACCCCGCGTGGCTGGTCCACGAACCCGGAGAAGGCGCGAAAAGCTGGGATGGCCTTTCGCGCACGGTCGAGTGGTTGCTCGGCGAAGAGGTAGAACGCGGCGATCACATTGTGGCGCTGGGCGGCGGCGTTATCGGCGATCTGACGGGCTTTGCCGCCTCCATGCTGAAACGCGGCTGCGGGTTCATCCAGGTGCCGACCAGCCTGCTGGCGCAGGTCGATAGTTCGGTTGGTGGTAAGACGGCGATCAATGTCGCTGCAGGCAAAAACCTTGTCGGCGCATTTCACCAGCCCTCGCTTGTGCTCGCCGATACGGACGTGCTTTCGACACTGCCCGAGCGAGAGATGCGCTGCGGCTATGCCGAAGTCATCAAATACGGGATCCTTGGCGATGCCGCATTCTTCGAATGGTGCGAGGCGAATGGCTCCAGGGTGATCGCTCACGATCGGGAAGCCGTCGAATATGCAGTGACGGAAAGCGTGCAAGCCAAGGCGCGGATCGTCGCCGAAGACGAGCGCGAGACGAGCGGCGCGCGCGCCCTGCTCAACCTCGGCCACACATTCGGCCATGCTTTGGAAGCGGAGACCGGTTATTCGGATCGCCTGCTGCATGGCGAAGCGGTGGCGCTCGGCATGGTTCTCGCCGCGCGATATTCTGCGCGCAAAGGCCATCTGTCCGCTGAGGATGCGGAGCGGATCGCTGAAGCGATTGGCGCTAGCAGGCTACCGGTAGAAATTGCCTCGCTTGGTCTCCACTGCACCGGTCAGGCACTCGCAGCGCATATGCTCCACGATAAGAAAATGGATGCAGGCACCCTGCCCTTCATCCTGCTGCGCGGGATTGGCGACGCCTTTCTGGACCGCGAGGTTTCGCTCGAAGATGTCGGCGCGTTTCTCGCCCAACAGCTTCAGTCCGCGTAGATCGCGATTTCATTCACGCCGGTGCTGTCCGCACGGCCCCGATACATTCCGGACGTGTTAAATGAGAACGCAGTCTCGCCCTGGTTCGAGACGACAATCACACCGCCATCGCCGCCCATTTCGCCAACTTCCGCCATGGTCTGATCGGCGGCTTCCTGAGGCCCCATACCGGTAAGGCGAATGAGATCACAGATCGCGCGCGCTACGCTGGCACGGATGAAATATTCGCCGGTGCCTGTCGCGGAGACCGCGCAGGAGCGATTGTCTGCATAGGTACCAGCGCCGATCAGCGGCGAGTCGCCGATGCGGCCCCAGCGCTTGCCGGTAGTGCCGCCGGTCGAGGTACCAGCCGCCAGATTGCCGTGATGATCGCGCGCCACTGCGCCAACGGTTCCGAAAGCGTGCTCGCGATCTTCGATGCTGGCTTCCTGCCGGTTGCGAAAAGCTTCGAGCGAACGCGCGCGGCGTTCGGTGATGAACCAGTCGGCGTCCATCAGCTCAAGGCCTTGCTCTGCTGCAAATTCGCTCGCACCCTCGCCGCTCAGCAACACGTGCGGGCTGTTGCGCATCACTTCGCGCGCGAGCAGGATCGGGTGGCGTACATCGTCCACTCCGGCAACTGCACCAGCGCTCAGATCCTGCCCCAGCATCAGCGAGCTATCGAGCGAGATGCCGCCTTCCCAGGTCAGCACCGCACCGCGCCCGGCATTGAAAAGCGGATCGTCTTCCAGAAGCGTGATGACTGCGATCACCGCATCTTCCGCCGTGCCGCCTTCACGAAGCACCGCGGCACCTGCATCGAGCGCGGCCTGAAGCGACGCATTGTAGGCGGCTTCCCGCTCCGGCGTCATCAACGACCGCTCAATAGTCCCTGCCCCGCCATGGATGGCAATCGACCATTCGGAATGCTCCGCATCATGCGCTGTTGCCGCAGCAGGCAGCAGGATTGCGAAAAGCGGAAGGAAAATGCGCAAGAGGCGGTTCATGATGCAGTCCCGTTTTGTTGTTTGCGCACCTTGTCCGCCAAGCATGGCGCGAATTCAAGGGCCCAAAGGGCTGTTTACAGATCCACGCGCTTCCGGTCTGGAAACACCGCATCAACCAGCAGGCGGCGGTGGCAGTGATCGGCTTCCTCGCAATAGCAGAGCAAGCACACTGTTTGGTCTTCCGCGAGGCTTTGTAATTCCGCCATTTGCGCCAGCGCTTCCGGCAATTCCAATTGTCCTGAATAAACGCGCTCCAGCGTCTCTTGATCACCACGCCGCGCGGCGTCTCTCCCCTCTTTTGGTGTGCCGAGCTGACGCAGATGGAGATAGGCGATTCCCGCCTCTTCCACCGCTGATCTGAGCGAAGTTTTGGAGAAACCTGCCCTTCGAGAATTGGCTATCGCGCGCACATCAACCAGCATGGTGATGCCCGCGTGTCGCAAGGCGGAGACCAGCTCATCCTGCGTGCGGCTCGCGTAGCCGATGGTATGTATTTTGCAGATCAATGGATGTCTGGCGGCGGAATGGCGTCGGGCGCGGAGCGTGGATACATCTCGCCAAGCTTGGCATTCGCAGTGGGATTTCCGACGCCGTAAATCTCCGCCACACCGCAGGCTGCGCGAAGCTCCTCGACAGGAGGTCCGCCAGGCGTGATCGGATTTGGCGATGCCCAGGTGAATTCCTCACCCAGCCTGCCTTCGACCTGTCCTGAGGTGCGATTGACGAGGACGAAATATCCGTCAGAATCCACATCCAACCCGGTTTCCGTGTGGAACCAGGCCAGTTCAGGCTCTTCCCGCCCTGTCCGCAGGACAAAGAAGCAACCGTCTTCGAGGTAAATCTGCCCGCCACTCGCCGCCTCGAGTTGGAGACCCGTACGTGCCTCACTCGCCGGCCAAATGCGAACTTGCTCTTCTGCTTCTGGCGTTATTCGCGGCCAGCCCATCGGCGGCACGAAATCGAAGCGAATGTGTCGCGGCGCTTCCCATGCGTTCTCCATCAGCCAGTCGTCGAAATCGCTCGCGGTCATGCGCAGGCTGAAACTGGAGATCGGCGAATTGTCAGAATTGCCTGAAAGGCCGTAGCCATCGAGGACTCCGAGGCTTTCGAGACGGCCACGCCATAGCTGCCCGATCTCCGCTGCATTGTCCGGCGCCGCTTCGCTGGGTTCGCGACTTCCCACATGCGGCTCGAGCATTGGCGCGTTGGCGATGATCTCCGCATAATCGGGCGTGGGCGCTTCGCGCTGCGTAGCGAAACCGGGCGTGGGAGCACCGGGATCGGATGACGCATCGCCAGCTGCACAGGCAATGAGCGAAACAAGCGGTAACAATAGCAAAAAACGCATGAATTTCACCTCATCCGCAATTTGCGCCGCCACTCCTGTCGTCATTCTGAATGAATGTCTTCTAAGCGTCCTCATCGTCGTCACCGGGGCGATATTCGAAAATATCTCCCGGCTGACAATCGAGCTCGCGGCAGATGGCATTCAGAGTCCGATAGCGTACCCCGTTCACCTTTCCGGTTTTCAGCAGCGAGAGATTGGTGGCCGAGATTCCCACCCGCTCGGCCAGCTCTTTCAAGCTGACCTTGCGCTGCGCCATCACGACGTCGAGATTTGTAATGATAGCCATCAGACCACACTCTCGCTGTCTTCGCGGAACTGCTGACCCGATTTGAATGCGCCTGCGGTGATGAAGGCGATCATGGCCATCAGCATCGGTAGGATCGGCGGTGTGTAATCCATCCAGATATTTTCCTTGCCCTGCACTCCCCAACTGATCGAAGGGTGGATGGCGCGATTGCTATCGATGACATCGGGCATCGCTTCCAGGATCGCGTATTGCGTCATCACCGTCATTGAGATCGACAGCACACTGCCGACGACCAGCAGCTTACCGATATTGCGCAGTGAGGTGACATTCTGATCAGAGAAAACCTCGCCCACTCCGATCCGGGAAAGCAGGCCCCGTAACTGCCAGAAGACAGCGCCTATCAGCCCCAGCGCTGCGAGACGCCCGACAAGCCTCGCCCCGCGCAGCCAGCTATGATTATCGACCCTGACGGTGCCTTCCTGAAGCTGCCAGAACGTGTCGTTATCTCCCGCAGCATCGAGCGAATGCATGATGATGTTTTCGCTCTTGGCAGGGTAGGCCACCATGTGGAACTTGCCCTCGCTATAGGCGCTCCACGCCTGCAACAGCGCGCCGACCGCCGCGAGCGCGACGATCACAAGCAGAAAATTGACAAACCGTTTCGTCCAAATCGCACTCATGATTTCCCTCCAATATTCGTTGAAGGGGTCTATGCCGCGGTGATTTGCGCTTCGCAATAGATATTTTATGTTTTACGTAAAATAATCATCTCATCGCATAAGGACGAGCTCTTCAGCCATAGTGGGGTGTATGGCAGTGGTGGCGTCGAAATCGGCCTTGGTCAGGCCGGCTTTCACGGCAATCGCGGCGGCCTGCATCATTTCGGGCGCTTCGGGTGCTATCATGTGGATTCCGACAATCCGCCCGCTGTCTCCATCGCAGATCATCTTGAACAGGCTGCGCTCATTGCGCCCCGCCACCACGTTTTTCATTGCGCGGAAATCGGACAGGTAGACCTTCACGCTGCCAAGCGCGTTCTTCGCCTCCCCTTCCGTCATTCCGACAGCGGCGATCGGAGGGTGACTGAACACGGCGCTGGGGATGCATGAGTGGTCGACGGCGACCGGATCGCTATCGCCAAACACACTATCGGCGAAGGCCTGACCTTCGCGGATGGCGACGGGGGTAAGCTGCACACGGTCGGTCACATCGCCAACGGCATAAATATGATCGACATTGGTCTTGCTGAAACGATCGACGATGACTTCGCCCTTATCGCCCAATTCGACCCCAGCCTTGTCCAGGCCCAGCCCCTTGGTGTTGGGCACGCGCCCTGTGGCGAACATCACCAGGTCGACATGTTCTTCATCGCAATCCGAAAGTTTGACGAAATAGCCGCCATCGTCACACGGTTTGATATACTCGAACACCGTATTGAACTTGAACTCGATGCCTTTCATCGTCGATATCTGCAACAGGCGATCACGCACGGCTTCGTCATAAGACCGCAGCAGACGGTCGCCGCGATTGACGAGTGTGACCTTGCTGCCGAACTCATTGAAAATGCCGGCAAACTCATTGGCGATATAACCGCCGCCAGCGATGATCACCTTTTTCGGCAACTCATCCAGATGAAATGCTTCATTGGACGTGATCGCATGCTCCATTCCGTCGCACTCGGGGACGTGCGGATGCGCGCCAGTCGCAATCAGGATGTATTTCGCGGTGACCGTCTTGCCGCTTGCCAGAGTGATCTCGTGAGGGCCGGTAATCTCGGCGCGTTCCTTGAAAATCGTGACATCGTGGTTTTCCAGCGTGTCCGTGTAAGCGCCTTCGATGCGGGAGACATCGGCAAGCACATTGTCGCGCAGCTTTATCCAGTCGAAGCTTTTTCCCTCCACCGTCCAGCCGAACTGCTGGCAGTCCTCCAAATCCTCCGCAAAATGCGCGCCGTAGACGAGCATTTTCTTGGGCACGCAGCCACGAATGACGCAGGTTCCACCTACCCGGTGCTCCTCCGCAATCGCGACGCGCGCGCCGTGGGCTGCGGAAACGCGGCTCGCGCGCACTCCGCCAGAGCCTGCACCAATGGTGAAAAGGTCGAAATCGTAACTGTCGGACATGCGGGAAGGTTCTCCGTTTGCGTGAAGGCGCTATGGTCCAACACTATTCGCGGGGCAACCGTTCCGGGTTACTAGCTTTCCAGGAGAGGCGCGTAATCGCGCATAAGCTCCCACGCGCGCAGGTCTTCGATTGTAATCAGACCCTCATCCTTGATGCCCGCCTGCCGTTTCAGCAGGCGCATCACCGCGGCGCGCTGCGTATCGCTGGCGCGCGGCAGGGTAACGAGGACATCGGGATTATGCTCGAACGGCGCATCGAAAAGCATTGCGCAATTCATCGGATCAAAGCCAAAGCCGAGGAAGACAAGGCGCTTGCCCTGCACCACTTCGGCGAACATCTGGCGGCTGAAACCGCGCTCTTCCTTACGTTCGGAAAGTGTGTGGATCTGCTCGACAACGGAGGGCAAATCCTCAAGCTCGCCAGCTCCCCATTCGGCGACAGGCATTTTTGCGGACTGCCAGTCGAGCTTCCCCGGCATGCCATAGGGATGGATGATTTTGAGCTTCTCCGCGACTAGTGAGCGCGCATCGGTCAGGCTCATGCCGAACGCCATGTGCAGCGTCCACGGCAGGTAATGCTCGATGGAACGATCATAATTGAAACAGATGATCGAGAGATTGTCGAAGCACCGCTCGGCTTCGGAGCGGGGAACGCCGTTCACAACCGCACGAGCGAGCTGGAACAACCAATTCTCATTGCCGCGTACCGGCAGGTCGCCCGGATCCTTCGGCTCCTCTCCCAGCGGAGACTGCGCCTCTGCATCCAGCGTGTAATGCGCGATGGCGAGCTTGCCGACGGCGAGCACCATTGGATTGTCGCCATGCTGCTCAAGAATGGAATCGATCGAGCTTGAAATGCGGGCGGCAGAGCGGATGGTCTGCCCAGCTTCCATCAGCGCTGCCTTCTTCACCCGCGCCTTCTTGGCGATATCGGCGATATGGTCCGCCATCGCCTTGATATCGGGCGTTTCGAGCGACGTACCGAGACGCTGGAAATCAAAACCGGCGGAGATGCGGGCAAGGAATTCACGCCCGTCAGGAAATTGCAGCTCGCAAGACGCGCCCGCGCCCACGACCAGTGTTGTTTTCGTTCTGATCATGGGCGCGACGCTATGCCGCTATGCTTAAGATTGGCTTAGCCTTGGCGCGATGAATTGCCCTGACCGCCAGCTCCACCAGCGCCGCGATTGCGATTGCCGCCACCGCTGCGCCGATTGTTGAAACTGCGACCGCCAGAATTGCTGCCGCCGCGATTTCCGCCGGGCTTGCCGCCACGGTTTTGACCGCCACCCTGCGGGCCGTGATTGGGCTTGCCCTTGCGCGCAGGATGCTTCTTTTTGGGAGCGGCAGCGCCGCCGCCCTCGCCCCGCATCGCTGCGGACTTCCCGCGCGGCTTGGGGTGTATGCGTTTCTGCTTGGTCGGCTGCGCCCGCTTCGTGGGGCCAACCCCTTCAACGACTGCGCGGAAGTTTTCAGGCAACGGCAGGCGATCGAATTCGGCGTCGGTCGTCTTGCTAATATCCTTCAGATAGGCGCGCTCGTCCTCGGCACAGAAAGCGATCGCAATCCCGTCTGCACCCGCACGCGCGGTGCGTCCGATGCGGTGGACATATTGCTCCGGCACATTGGGCAGCTCGTAATTGATCACGTGCGACACGCCCGGAATGTCGATCCCGCGTGCGGCAACGTCGGTCGCGATCAGTACAGGCGTCTTCGCCCGCTTGAACTCGTCGAGCGCGCGCTGGCGCTGTGGCTGGCTCTTGTTGCCGTGAATGGCATTGGCGGCGATGCCCACCTGCGAAAGCTTCTTCACGATCCGGTCGCAGCCATGCTTGGTGCGCGCGAAAATGAGAACGCGCTCGAACTTACCGGGCACATCGTGGCGCCCCGACAGGATCAGCTCGAGCAGGCTCTGCTTTTCGTCGGCCTGCACCATGAAGAGGTACTGGTCGATGCGCTCTGCCGTCGTGCTTTCGGGCGTGACGCTGACCTGCACCGGATTGGTGCAATAGCCGGAGACAAGCTCCTTGATCTGCTTGGGCATGGTGGCGCTGAAGAACAGCGTCTGGCGCTCTGCCGGGGCCAGCTCACGAATGCGGCGCAGCGCATGGATAAAGCCGAGGTCGAGCATCTGGTCCGCTTCGTCCAGGACGAGGATCTCGAGACCCGAAAGGTTGAATGCTTTCTGGTCGATCAGGTCGAGCAGGCGGCCAGGTGTCGCGACAAGGATATCGGTGCCCCGGTGCAGCTTGTTGCGATCCTTGTTGACGCTGGTACCGCCAACGATCGAGTGGACCTTCAGGCCAGCAAGCGCGCCGTAATCCTTGGCGCTCTGGGCGATCTGACCCGCCAATTCACGCGTCGGAGCCAGCACAAGCATGCGGCAGGACTTGAACGGGATGCGGTTGTCGGCTGCGCGCAGATTGTCGATGCTGGGAAGCATGAAGGCAGCGGTTTTGCCCGTACCCGTTTGCGCAATACCGAGGAGGTCGCGGCCTTTGAGGACAGGCGGAATGGCCTGCGCCTGGATCGGCGTCGGCGTGTCATATCCCTGCATATCGAGCGCCTGCATTACAGGCTGCGACAGACCGAGATCGGAAAATTTGGTAGTCATTATATGTATTAAACTCGCAATATATGCGGCGCGCTATCCGGAATCCGAGATGGAATCCGGGCGCGGCGCGGGTGTCAAAACGACCCGCGTGAAAAGGGAAGTCTCAGGAAAAGGACCGAAGGGCTGCCGGGGCTTGATGGCTTTCTCACCATCGCCGCTTCACGCTGGCGCTCTCTTCGATGGCCCGCATGTGGTGCATTGCAGCATAAATTGCAAGGCAATTCGGCCCGAGGGGTTAACGCTCGCAGTAGCGACTATCCTGGAATGCAGAGCGAAAACCGCGTTTCAAGATCGTCGGACTCCACATCGATACGCCCATCATGCGCCTTCACGATTTCGGACACGATGTACAGACCCAGCCCCAAACCCTGCTTGCTTTCCTCCGGTTCGCCCCGGAAGAACGGCTGGAACAGGTTCTGCCGCGCATTGGCGCTCATGCCATCGCCTCCATTGGCGACTTCCACGAAGAAATGATCCTCCTTCGTGCAAAAGACAACTTGGACGGGTTTATCCCAGTCGCCGTGGCTCGCTGCATTCGCGAGCAGGTTCGATACAACCTGCTGAACACGCGAAGCATCGCAGCGCACGGGCCGCGTCGATTGGTTATCAAAATTGTATTTCAGCCCCGGCGTAACAAGGCTGACCTCCGCGATCACGCGCGCAATGGATTCGCCCAGATCGTCATGCTCGCCGATGTCCAGCCCGATCCCATCGCCAAGCCGGACGCGGGCAAAATCCATAATGTTGTCGATCAGCTCATTCATGCGCGTGACGCTGCTGCGCATCTGCTTGATGATGGGGAGCAGGCTTTCTTCCTCACTGCGCCGCTCCAGTATCGTCAATCCGGACCCGAGTGCGGCCAGAGGATTGCGCAGATCGTGCCCGATGATGGCGAGGAATTGTTCGCGCAGGCTCGCTTCCTCCTGCTGCGTCTCGATCGTGCGCGCCTGCTCGCGGTCGATCGTGATGTCGCGGGCAGAGCAGAAATACATGTCATCCTCCGGCACCGCGACCCAGGACAGCCAGCGATAGCCACCATCGCGGTGACGGTAGCGGTTCTCGAAGCGCAGGACCGGTCGGCCCGCGAGAATTTCGCCAAAAGCCTCCTGCGAGCGTTCGACATCATCTGGGTGGACGAACTGAATGTATGGCTCGCCGACAAGCTCGTCTGGCGCCCAGCCAAGCGTGCGGTGCCAGGCCGGATTGACCGAGGCAAATGTTCCGTCTGCGTGAAAGAAGCACATCATGTCGGGGGAGACCCGCCAGGTTGCGCTCGCTTGCTGATCGGCGTGGTCCATAGACGCCATAACTTGCCGGTACCTCCACTTGGCCAAACGGCCCAGTACCGCCGCAATTATTCAGCTCTACCGCAATTCTGGCGCGCTGTCGAAAACCTTCGATCCGCTGCTATCCGCCACTCGCCTCGCCGAAAGGCTTGTTGATCTGCACGATCTTCCAATTGAGCACCGTCGCAAAGCTGACCCACGCGAGATAGGGCACGATCAGCCACGGCGCGAGATCGTCGTATCGGCCAAGCGTCAGCACCAGCGCGAGGACGCTCGCCCACAGGATCGGTACTTCATACAGCGCCCAGTCGGGCCGCTTGAGCGTGAAGAACATCGGCGACCAGACGAAATTGGCAACACCGTTGATCACGTAAAGCGCGATGAGCAACGATGTCTCACCCGCCGCTTCGGCCCCGTCCCAACTGCGCACGAAAGCCCACGCGGCCAGCGCGAAGATCGTCGTCCATGCCGGACCGAAGAGCCAGTCAGGCGGCTGCCAACTCGGCTTCTTGAGATCATAGTACCACTCGCCAATCGTGGTGAGCAGCCCTCCTCCCGCTGCGAGAATGAGCGCCCATGCGATCGCGAAGATGAGGGGGAAGGTCATTTCCAGTACCCTCAGATCAATTCCAAGGAGAAAAGCACGAACAACAAGAGCCACCCAAGAAATGCATTGATACCCCATGCTTGGGTGTCTTTGGCCTTCGTCAGATACCCCTTTGCGTCTAGTCGCGATGCCATCATGAGCGGAATTAAGAGGGTCGGGGCCAACAATACGACCAATGACCTTCGCCACCACTCGTTCGACGCCGTTGCACGTGCAGAAGTAGCTTCGAGAATTCGGTTCTCTTCAGCGATGTGTGACCCGAGTTCCCGTTGATCCAAACGCCTGCTGCGCAATTCTGCGAGCGCGGCTGCAACAGCGTCTCTTTCATATTCGTCACCATTAGGCGCGAATGCGATTGCCGTTAACTCGTTATCCGGTAGCCGCGCGAATTGGGAAGCGTAATCTGGGCCCATCACCCCACCCCCGCAGCTTTTAGTAGCGCCTCAGTACTCGCATCAAACCGCTCGCCGCCCTTTTCAATCTTTTTCGCGATTTCCTTGCCCAGCTCCACGCCGAACTGGTCGAAGGGGTTGATGTCCATCAGCACGGCGTTGGCGAAGGTGCGGTGTTCGTGGAACGCGATCAGCGCACCGAAGGTTGCCGCGTCGATATCGTCGCACAGGATTGTCGCGCTGGGGCGGTTACCGGGATAATTGCGGTGCGGATCGTCTGAGCTTTTGCCTGCCATCAGCGCAGCGCCCTGGGCGAAGCAGTTCATCAACAGGATCGTGTGGTGCGCCGCGTCCAGCGTATCGCCCGGCTCGATGCTGGCGATGAAGTCGATCGGCACCAGATGCGTGCCTTGGTGGAGAAGCTGGAAGACGGCATGCTGCGCGTCCGTCCCTACACCGCCCCAGGTGATCGGCGCGGTCGGGCCGCTCGGCTTGCCATCCACCGTCACGCTTTTGCCGTTCGATTCCATCTCCAGCTGCTGGAGGTAATCGGGCAGCAGCCGTAGCCGCTCGTCGTAGGCGAACACCGCACGGGTCTGAGCGCCCTTGATCCGGGCATAGAGCAAGTCTGCAAAGGCAGCGCGGAGCGGCAGATTGTCGCGCCCGTTAGTGTCGCGGAAGTGCTGGTCGACCGCCGCTGCGCCGTCGAGCATCGCCTGGAAGTCCTCCCAGCCCACTGCAACCGCCACAGGAAAGCCGATGGAGGACCACAGCGAATATCGGCCGCCCACACTTTCAGCGAAGGGCAAGATGCGGGTTTCATCGACGCCCCATTCGACGGCCTTCTCCGGCGCAGCAGTCAGCGCGATCACCCGGCCACTAGCATCGGAAACGCCATTGTCAGCGAGCCATTTGAGCGCGCTCTGCGCATTGGTCATCGTCTCGATGGTGGTGAAGGTCTTGGAGGCGACTGCGACGAATGTGGTCTGCGGATCGCAGGCTTCGAAAGCCTCTTCCAGCGCCACACCATCGATGTTGGAAACGACATGCACGTCCACCAGCGGCAGGTCCCGCGCGAGCGCATCTACCGCAAGGTCCGGCCCCAGTGCGCTGCCGCCGATGCCGACATGGATCAGGTGCTTGATTTCGCCGAACGCACCTTCGTGCAAAGCGCTGACGAGGAGCCGCATGCGTTCGCGCAAAGCCTCTGCTTCCTCGACCGAGCTGTCCTTGCCCACACCGCGCAGCGCGGAGTGTTCTGCCGCGCGTCCTTCCGTGGGATTGACCACTTCGCCTGCGAACATCTTCGCACGCATCCCGTCAAAATCGCTCGCTATAGCCAGCTCTTCAAAATCGACGAGGATATCCTCGGTCAGATGCGTTTTGGACCAGTCGAACAAGATGCCCGGCATGTCTCCGCCCAGCTCTAGCCGCGTTGCCAGGTTGTCGACCCGGTTCGGGTCCTCTGCGAATAATTCCTCCAGCGTAGGATCGGGATGGAGAGCGACCTTTTCCCAGGCTTCATCGCGCGACAGGGTCAAAACGAAATCCTTTCTTGCAGCTTTGTCTCACGGCTAGGCGCTTCGCATCCGAATGAAAACCGCGAATTCCTATGCGAAGCATGCTTGACCTTCGCGGCGCTGCGCAACATGACCCAAACCGATGACTGAAGAGCATATCAGAGAGATCGACGAGCCCGCCGCTGCGAACAGCAAAGCGGAGGCTACGGAAGAGAAAGAAGACTGGAAAAGCTTCGGCTGGTTCCTGGTCAAACTGGTGATTGTAGTGCTGATTTTCCGCACCTTCTTCTTCACCAGCTTCAACATTCCGTCCGAGAGCATGATGCCGCGCCTGCTGGTAGGCGATTACCTGTTCAGCCAGAAATGGTCATACGGCTACTCCAGCGCCTCGCTCCCCTTCGGAATCGACGCGGGCGACGGGCGGATCTTCGGCAGCCAGCCCGATCGCGGGGACATCGTGATCTTCAAGCATCCGATCGACCGCTCCGACTATATCAAGCGCGTTATCGGTCTGCCGGGCGATACGGTTCAGATGGTCGACGGCGTGTTGCACCTGAACAGCGCGCCTGTCGGGATGGAGCGGATCGAGGATTATGTCCTGCCGGTCACGCCAAACCACCAGTGCCGCAGCCAGCGCTTCGCCACCACCACGGAGGACGGCGCGCCTGCCTGCGCCTATCCGCAGTTCCGCGAGACTCTGCCGGGCGGTGCTTCGTACAACATCATGGATTTGGGCGAACTGCCGCAGGATAATACCGCGCCCGTGGTCGTGCCGGAAGGCATGCTGTTCCTCATGGGCGACAATCGGGACAACTCGCTCGACAGTCGCTTTCCCGCAGAGCCGGGTCGCGGCATCGGCCTTGTGCCGCAGGAAAACCTCGTCGCCGAAGCCAGCTTCATGTACTGGTCCACCGATGGGAATGCCGAATGGCTGTTGCCGTGGACGTGGTTCTCGGCTGCGCGCTGGGGCCGCATCGGGGACGGCATTTGAGCAAGCTTGAGCGTGCGACGCGTGACTGGCTGGAGGACATCGGCTTTGCCGTCGACGACGAAAGCCTGTGGCGCGAAGCGCTGACCCACGGAAGCACCGGCGAAGTGCGCGATTACCAGCGGCTCGAATTCCTGGGAGACCGCGTACTCGGCCTCACCATCGCGCATAGGCTGTATGAGACCGGCCGGAATGATGAGGGCCGCATGGCGCAGCGCTTGAACGCCCTCGTCAGCAAGCAGACCTGTGCTGACCGCGCGCGCGAAATCGGCGTCTCCGATCA
Organism: Aurantiacibacter sp. MUD61; assembly: GCF_027912455.1. Lineage (NCBI taxonomy): Bacteria > Pseudomonadati > Pseudomonadota > Alphaproteobacteria > Sphingomonadales > Erythrobacteraceae > Aurantiacibacter > Aurantiacibacter sp. MUD61. The sequence continues at coordinate 2,269,952 of NZ_CP115446.1, read as the reverse complement.
TGTCATCATGGGCAAGCAGGCCCGCGAGGACGGCGCGCAGAACAGCGACAATGTACTGGGCGACATTATGGAAGCCTTGCTGGGTGCGAGCTTTCTTGAAAATGGCTTTGCCCCTACAGAGCAGCTGATCCGGGACCTGTGGGACGATGCCTTGAAAGGCAAAACCGGCAAGAGCAAACATCCCAAGAGCGCTCTGCAGGAATGGGCTGCAGGCAATCAGCGCAGGCCGCCCGAGTATGAAGTCACCGACGTGCAAGGCCCCGATCATGCACGCCGCTTCACCGTCAAGGTGAGCGTTTACAAAGTCGGTGAAGTCGAAGCGACCGCCAGCGGAAAGCGCGATGCAGAAACCGAAGCCGCAAAACTGTTTATGGAGAAATTCGGATGAGCCAGCCAGAGACCAAATGCGGCCTGGTCGCCGTGATCGGTGCTCCCAACGCGGGCAAGTCCACCTTGGTCAACCAACTGGTGGGCCAGAAGGTCGCGATCACATCCGCCAAGGCGCAGACAACCCGCGCGCGCCTTCTCGGCATCGCGCTGCATGGGGACACACAGATACTGCTGGTCGATACGCCCGGCATTTTCGAGCCGAAGCGCAGGCTCGACCGCGCAATGGTGAGCGCCGCATGGGAAGGCACTACCGCTGCAGATGCTGTGTTGCTGGTCGTCGATCCAGTCAAGCAGCGCCGCCACGAGCTGATGCCCCTGCTGGAATTGCTGAAAGACCGGCCAGAGCGGAAAATCCTCGTCCTGAACAAGGTTGATGTGAGCAAGAAAGAACCGCTGCTGGAGCTGGCGCAGGAATTGACCCAGATCGCCGATTTTGCGGAGATTTACTTCGTATCCGCGCTGACCGGCGATGGCGTTCCTGAACTCAAGGAGCATCTCGCCTCGCTGATGCCGGAAGGGCCGTGGCACTATCCTGAGGATCAGGTGTCAGATGCCTCCGAACGCCTGCTCGCTGCCGAGGTCACCCGTGAACAGCTCTATCGCCAGCTGCATGAGGAACTTCCCTATGACGCCGCAGTGCGTCCGGAAAGTTATGAACAGCGCGAGGACGGCAGTGTCGAGATCCGCCAGCAGATCGTGATTGCGCGCGATAGCCAGAAGCCCATCGTGCTGGGCAAGCAAGGCCGCCGGATCAAGGAGATTGGCGAGGAAGCACGCAAGGAACTATCCGAAATCCTCGGCCAGAAAGTCCATCTGTTCCTTCACGTGAAGGTCGATGAACGCTGGGCCGAGAACCGCGAATTGTATGAGGAAATGGGCCTCGACTGGGTAAAGTAAGCCTGTCTGGCAGCCCCACCCTCCTCAGATCACGCCAAGCTTTTGCAATTTCGCGGTTATGGCCGCGTCGTCGAACGGTTTGACGATGTAATCATCCGCGCCTGCGCCGATGCCCTTGTGGATGTCGCCCGCCTCACCTTTGGATGTGCAGAAGACGACTTTCACAGCCACCCCGCCCGGCTTTTCGCGCAGAGCGGAGACGAAGCTCGGGCCGTCCATCACCGGCATGTCCCAATCGGTCAGCACGAGATCAGGCATGGCCTGTTCGCAGCGGACAAGCGCTTCTTCGCCGTGCTCTGCCTCGATCACGGCAAAGCCCAGGTCGCTGGCGATCTTGCTTGCGACTTTTCGGATCACCCGGCTGTCATCGACTACCAGGCAGGTTTTGCCCGATGCTTGCGGCTTGGCGCCGCCCGAACGCGCCGCCTTGGCCGCTTCGACGATGGCATCGGTATCGTTGGCTGGGGTATCGTTGGCAGTCGCACTGGACGGTGCTGCCTCGAGCGGAGCCTCTTCCGTCAGGTCGAGCACGTCCTCAACCTGCTCGAACTCCTGCTGTTCCAGCGCTTCAGCCGCGGCTGCCTGCGAAGCCTTGCGGTTGGCGGCGAGACGCTCAGCCAATGTGGGTGGAGCGGCCTTGCTTGCGCGGGGACCGGTGCTGCGCTTGATGAGATGTTGCATGGTCTTGCCTCCCCTCCTCAGAACCGTCCGCCGGCAACGGCGGTTGGCATGGTTGCAGCAGAAGCGGCGCGAACGTGGAGATATGGCGTCCAGACATCGCCGAACTCGGCCTTCTGATACCAGACGTCGAGCACGTCGTAAGTTTCATAAACGCCGGTGTCTTCGCGCAGGCGGATGCTCTCGCCTATGCGCGGCACGGAAGCAAAGCGCAGCCGCTGCTGCGACTGATGCGTTTCGTTCTGGATTTCGATCTCGATCACGGTGCAGGCCCTTTAGTGAGAAAGGCCTGCCTACCGCCCAAGTCTTGAAGATTTACAAACGCCGGAAAGCCGCGTGCGAAAGTGGTTACTTTTTCGCACCGGCCTTCTTCTTCGCGGGTGCCTTTTTCTTTGCGGCTGGTTTCTTTTTGGCAGGAGCTTTGCGCTTCTTTTTTGAAGGTCTCTTGGCCGCTTTCTCGGCGATCAGTGCGAGCGCCTCTTCCAGCGTCAGGCTGTCCTTGTCCTTATCCTTCGGGATTGTCGCGTTGACATTGCCGTCGGTGACATAGGGGCCGTAGCGGCCGTCCATCAGCTTCACATCGTCGCCAGCCTCGGTCTTGCCGAGCACTTTGAGCGGTTCGCGGCTTCCCCGTCCGCGTCCGCCCTTGTTGGCAGCTTCGGCGAGCAAGGTGACGGCTGCATTCATGCCGACATCGAAGACATCGCGCGTGCCCGACAGTTTGGCATATTTCCCATCGTGGCGAAGGTACGGTCCGTAGCGACCGATGGCCGCTTCGATATCCTTGCCGGTTTCGGGGTGCTGGCCAACGATACGCGGCAGGCCGAGCAGCTTCACCGCCCATTCGAGATCGAAATCGTCGACGTCCTTGGGAATTGAGGCACGCTTGGCTTCCTTGCCTTCGCCAATCTGCACATAGGGGCCGAAACGGCCAGACTTGCGCTCGATGACTTCGCCCGTGTCCGGATGTTCGCCCATTGCGCCGTCGTCCGAACCGTCATCCTTGCCGGGTTGGCCGAATTTGCGGCGGAATGTGCATTCCGGATAGTTGTCGCAGCCGATGAAAGCGCCGTAGCGCCCTCCACGCAGGTGGAGTTCGCCGCCATCGCGCCCCTGCTCTGCACAGAGCGGGCACCAGCGCGGCGCATGGCCATCCTCGCGTTCGGGGAAGAGGAAGTCGGACAGGAATTCATCGAGCACTTCGGTCACTTCCGAAGGCTGCCGCTCCATCACTTCATCGCTCTTCGGCTTGAAGTCGCGCCAGAAATCGCTCAGCAATGTCTTGTATTCGGCACGGCCGCCGGAGACATCGTCAAGCTCCTCTTCCATCTCCGCTGTGAAGTCATAGGCGACATAGCGGGGGAAGAAGCGTTCAAGAAATGCTGTCAGAAGACGGCCCGAATCCTTTGCAAAGAAACGGTTTTTCTCCATGCGCACATAATCGCGATCACGCAGCGTCTGGATTGTCGAGGCATAGGTCGAAGGCCGCCCGATGCCGAGCTCCTCAAGCCGTTTGACCAGGCTGGCTTCGGAAAAACGCGGCGGTGGCTGGGTGAAGTGCTGGACCGCTTCGACCGCTTTCTTCGCCGGGCTATCGCCTTTGCGCATCACCGGCAACAGATTGTCATCGTCGCTGTCCGATTTGTCGTCGAAGCTTTCCGAATACACTGCGAGGAAGCCGGGGAATTTCACCACCTGCCCGGTCGCACGCAATTCATGCTTGCCGGTCGGATCGCGCATGGTGACGGTGGTTCGCTCAAGCTGGGCGGTCGCCATCTGGCTCGCCATCGCGCGCTTGTAGATCAGATCGTACAGCTTCGCCTCGTCACCCGAGCCTGCGCGATCGCGGCTGAAATTGGTGGGACGAATGGCTTCGTGCGCTTCCTGCGCGTTCTTCGCCTTCGACTGGTAGAAGCGCGGCTTTTCCGGACGATACTCTTCGGAGAAACGCTCCGAAATCGCATCGCGCGCAGCCATGATCGCGCTCATGTCCATCTGCACACCGTCGGTACGCATGTAGGTGATCGCGCCCGCTTCATACAGCGACTGCGCGCAGCGCATCGTGTGGCTGGCAGAGTAGCCGAGCTTGCGGGCGGCCTCCTGCTGAAGAGTAGAGGTTGTAAACGGCGGCGCAGGGCTGCGCTTGAGCGGTTTGGTCTCGACTTCTTCCACCGTGAAGCGGCTGTCCTCGACAGCCTTCTTCGCGGCGTCGGCAGTGCCCTTGTCGCCGATGGAAAGCCGCTCCAGTTTCTTGCCATCGAAGCGAACCAGACGGCCATCGAAGGCGGTGCCATCATGCTCCATCTTGGCCGTGACCGACCAATACTCGTCGGCCTTGAAGACTTCGATTTCGCGTTCGCGCTCACAGATCAGGCGCAGAGCGACCGACTGCACGCGTCCCGCCGATTTCGCGCCGGGCAGCTTGCGCCACAGCACCGGGCTGAGCGTAAAACCGAAAAGGTAATCGAGCGCGCGGCGGCCGAGATAGGCGTCGATGAGATCCTGATCGAGCTCGCGCGGCGATTTCATCGCTTCGGTGACCGCCTGCTTCGTGATTGCGTTGAACGTGACCCGCTCGACATTCGTCGGCAGCGCCTTGCGCTTTTTCAGCAATTCGAGAACGTGCCAGCTGATCGCCTCGCCTTCGCGGTCAGGGTCAGTTGCGAGGATCAGGCGGTCGCTGTCCTTCGCCGCATCGGCGATGGCTTTTACCTGCTTGCGATTGCGCTGGTCGGAGTAAACCTCCCAATCCATCGCAAATTCCTCATCCGGGCGGACGCTCCCATCCTTGGGTGGCAAATCGCGGACGTGCCCATAGCTGGCGAGAACCTTGAAGTCCTTGCCCAGGTATTTCTCGATGGTTTTCGCCTTGGCTGGCGATTCGACGATGACGAGTTGCATGATGTCCTGACGGTGTCCCTACACGTGTACGTACGCGCGAGGGTGGTGCGGGTTTCACGAGTTCGTCAAGCGGGTGGAGCGCCGAGGCTGCAAAATCAAGAAAAGACTTCGTACAGCGCTGCCGTTTCGTCACTCAGCTGTTTGTAGGCCGCCATCGACAGGCCGGCGAGCAGCACTGGCAGGACATGCATCCACAGCCAGACCAGATCGTCTGCGAAATAAGCGCCAGTAAAATCGGCCAATGCCGCCAAGACGGCAAAGGCGATAATCCAGACTGTGCAAACCAGCGTTGCGGCAAGCGTCAGATGCACGGTGTTGTTGTCACTCGCGCGCCAGCTATCGCCGATAGCTTCGATCAAATTCTGCCGCCGCGCGACGAGGAAAGTCGGCGCCATGATCCATTTCCCGATCAGGATGAGGCCGGGTATCACGAACAAATTCAGGCCGATTGAAATGGGGATGGCGAGTAGCACGGCCATCACGCCGAACTCGATAATCCGCCAGCCGCTGTCATGCAGCATCCCGGCTTTCCGCAGCATCGCCTGGTACAGCATGTACTGCCCGACGAAGTACCCTACAAACAAAGCCAGTGTAAACAGCAGGCCGAGCCCGATCCGGTTGACCGGTAGCAAGGTCAGCGCAGCGAAGATCACAAAATAGATCGCCAGCTCGCGCCTTATCGCGCCGAGCTCACGAAAAGTCCCGCCGAGCAAATCGGCGACATTCGCCCGTTTTTCCTGAAGAAACGCCATTACAACTTTGCTTCCGGTGATCTAGTCAAAGACTGCGGCGATCTTTTCGTTGCGATTGTCCAGCAACGCAAACACCGCAGTGCAGACAGCAGTGATACCGATGAGACCAGCCGATATTCCGAGATTGCCGAATGTTGAGATGAGCAACGGTAAAGTGAAATAATTCGGCTCAATCGCCAGATATCCGATTAGAAACACAAACTGCAAGGCGGTGACCGGAAGCAGTGCGACCAGTATCGGCCAGAAATGGGGCTTGGTCATCTCGAAGGACTTGCCCATAGCAGCGCCGATCCCGTCTCCATCGACCAATCCAACCGGATACAAAGGTGCCCACCTGACGAACAGGAAAATGCCTGGGATAAGCAGAAAGACGAGCCCTACTGCAATCGCGATGCCGCTCAGCAACGTCAAACCGAAATAGGTTCCGAAACCCGCGCTGCGACGATCGGCGAGCCCGCCCTTGTCGATCATCTGTGTGAGTAAAAAATAGCCGAGGCCAAGCTGCACCCCGCTGAGGAGGAAACCCATGCCTATCGCCTCCGGGTCTTGGTCGGCAAGCACTCCCAGAGCGGTCACACCCGCAAGGTAAATCGCGGCACTTTTCCATGCTGCGAGAACCAAACGCTGCGCTTCCTCGAAAATGAGACTGACGCGTTCGGCCACCGTCATCGCAGAATGCATATCGCCCCCAATTCGCTCAGCCGGAAAGGCTGACGCGTCCGGCTGCATGTCTGACGAGTTTTCCTGCAATCTCAAGCTCTAGCAGCGCCATTTGCACAGCGCCGGCACTTTCTCCTGACTGGCGGATCAGCTCATCCACGGCGACGGGCGCGGTGGTGAGCATGCTGGCGATATCGGCGCTGCCGGTGGTGTCATCTGCTTCGAAATCGAGGAAATCGGCGGGCTGAACCGGTTCGCGAAAGCGCGAGCGCGGGACGCCATCGAAGCCGGAGAGCAGCTCCACTACATCCTCTGCCGATTGCACCAAGACAGCGCCTTCGCGGATCAGGTGGTTGCAGCCCTGGCTGCGCGCTTCGAGCGGACTTCCGGGGATCGCCATGACTTCGCGCCCCGCTTCGCCAGCCAGCCTTGCGGTGATGAGCGAGCCTGAGCGCGGTGCCGCCTCTACCACCAGCGTGCCGGTGGCGAGCCCTGCGATGATGCGATTCCGCTTCGGGAAGTGCTGGCCGCGCGGCTGCGTGCCGGGTGCCTCTTCTGCAATCAGCAAGGCATCGCCGGCGATCTGCTCCTGCAATTTGGCGTGCTGCGGTGGATAGGCGATGTCGATTCCGCTGGCGATCACGCCGATAGTGTGCGGCATCGCACCTTCGTGGCAGGCACCGTCGATGCCGCGGGCGAGACCGGACACTACGGTGAAGCCCGCCTCTCCCAATGCCCGAGAAAAATCGCGCGCCAATTTTACTGCTGCGGCAGAGGCATTGCGCGCGCCAACCATTGCCACGCATGGCTTTGCCGCCAGCGCCATATCGCCGCGCACGGTGATGATCGGCGGCGCGCCATCCACCTCTGCCAGCAGGGCGGGATAATCGGCGCTGTCGTGAAAAACGTACCGCGCACCGGCCACGCGCGCTGCGCTGACTTCGCTCTCGATCCGCGAACGGGCCGCCGGTTTGTAATCGCGCTTCGCTCCGCGCTGCGCGAGGTCGGGCAAAGCCTCTAGCGATTGCACAGCGGTCCCGAAGCGCTTGAGAAGCTGGAAATAGGTGACGGGGCCGATATTGGCGGAGCGCAGCAGGCGAATGCGGGCGAACGCCTCTTCCTGTGAAATCCGCTCCGGATTGGCAGTCGCCGCTTCGCTCACGTCTTGCTGCCGACCTTCGGTTCCTCACCTCGCATCAGCCGCCCGATATTGGCGCGGTGCAGCCAGATTATGAGGACGGCAATGGCTGCGAGGACGGGGACGAAATGTTCGTACCCCAGCACCGCTGCGGCTACGGCTGCGGCACAAACAGCGCTCATCCCGGCGACGGAACTGATCCGGAAAAGAGCCAGAGCGGCGATCCAGACCACCGCATAAGCAACGCCGATGGGCCAGGCGAGGCCGAAGCTGACACCGGCATTGGTTGCAACGCCCTTCCCGCCTTTGAAACCAAGCCAGACGGGAAAGCAGTGCCCCAGCACAGCGCCTATCGCAGCGAGCGGGACAGGCCCCCATGCCGCCTCGGGCAGCACCGTGCCTCGGTCGAATACCGCTGAAGCAATCAGCACCGGCACCAGCCCTTTGGCGAAATCGAGCAGCAGCGTCGCCGCTGCCAGCCATTTGCTGCCCGTCCGCAGGACGTTGGTTGCACCGATGTTGCCCGATCCGATCGAGCGGATATCACCCTTCCCGGCAGCTTTCGCGAGCAGCAGACCGAAAGGAATCGAACCCGAGATATAACCGAGCAGCAGAGCAAGAGCGTGATCCATGGCCTAGACCCTAGCCTCTCGCCAAAGGCTTGGGAAAGCCCAAACTTGTCGAAATCGGAGGAACCCACTACGCGCATGGGCCACATGGAAATTCCCGCTTCTTCTCCCATCCTGCTGTTCGATTCCGGTCTGGGCGGGCTCTCGGTGCTATCCGCCCTGCGCAAAACCCTGCCGGAAGCGCCGGTAATCTACGCCGCCGACACCGCAGGATTACCCTATGGCGAGAAGAGCGAAGCGGAGATTGCGGCGCGGGTCGCAGGTCTTCTGGGCCGGATGAGCGAGCGATATGATCCGCGTCTCATCTGCATCGCCTGCAACACCGCATCGACCATAGCGCTCGGCATGGTGCGGGATGTGCTGCATGTCCCGATTGTCGGCACCGTCCCCGCGATCAAGCCAGCGGCTGCACTCACCAAGACAGGCACGATCGGGCTCCTCGGCACGGCTGCAACGATACGGCAACGATATGTCGATGATCTCGAGGCGCAGTTCGCCCAGGACAAACGCCTTATCCGCCACGCCGCGCCCGAATTGGTGGGAGCTGCCGAAGCGAAGCTGCGCGGTCAGGTGCCCGATGCTGGCGTTTTCGACCGAGCCATTGCCGGGATGAAAGCTAAGGCGGATGGCGCTGAAATCGACACGGTGGTGCTCGCTTGCACGCACTTCCCGCTTGTTCAGGCCGAATTGGCCGCGCAGATGGCCGCGGGCGTGCAGTTTATCGATGGATCGGACGGCATCGCACGGCGCATCGCATCGCTCACACAGGGCCAATCGTTTGAACGCAACCGTGCCGACCAGGCCGTGGTAACCGGCGCGGTGGACGAGCATCTCGCGGAGGCCCTCGCCCCCTATGGCATCGGCGGCGTTTCTCGCTTCTGATACGTGTTTTCGGGCAGGTCGGCATTGCCTGCCCCTCGGAGATGCCATTTGTTGCGAATGCCTCGCAAACTTCGCACTTCAAACTATCGCAATGTTTTACTAAGTGGCTTCGGCAAATGGCCGTGCCCGCTGCGCATGGCGCCGCTTGGATGCTGACCTTGAATTACGATCAGATCTTCGATTCCGCGATTGACCGGCTTCATACCGAAGGCCGCTACCGCGTGTTTATCGATATTCTGCGCAACAAGGGCGCATTCCCCAACGCACGCTGCTTTGCCGGGCACAATGGCCCCAAGCCCATCACCGTGTGGTGCTCGAACGATTACCTCGCGATGGGCCAGCACCCAAAGGTTATCGCGGCGATGGAAGAGGCGCTGCACGACGTTGGCGCAGGCTCTGGCGGCACCCGAAATATCGGCGGCAACACGCACTACCATATCCAGCTCGAGCAGGAGCTGGCACAGCTTCACGGCAAGGAAGCCGCGCTGCTCTTCACCAGCGGATATGTCTCGAACGACGCCACTCTGTCGACGCTCGCCAAGCTGCTGCCGGGCTGCATCATTTTCTCGGACGAGCTGAACCATGCGAGCATGATCGCCGGGATCCGCAATTCCGGCTGCGAGAAGCGTGTTTTCCGGCACAATGACCTGGCTCATCTCGAAGAGCTGCTGGCCGCCGAAGATCACGACACTCCGAAGGTCATCGCGTTCGAGAGCGTGTATTCGATGGACGGCGATGTCGCGCCGATCCACGCGATTTGCGATCTCGCCGAGAAATACAACGCCCTTACCTATATCGACGAAGTCCACGCGGTCGGCATGTATGGCGATCACGGCGGCGGCATTTCGGAGCGGGACGAAGCCGCGCATCGCATCGACCTGATCGAAGGGACGCTGGGCAAGGCTTTCGGCGTCATGGGCGGCTATGTCGCCTCCAGCCAGAAAGTCATCGACTGCATCCGCTCCTACGCGCCGGGATTTATCTTCACGACGTCGCTCAGCCCCGCACTTGTCGCAGGCGTGCTGGCCGCGGTCCGGCACCTCAAACAAAGCAGTGCCGAGCGTGAGGCGCAGCAAGCCAATGCTGCGCTTCTGAAAAAGTATTTCCGCGATGCTGGCCTGCCGGTGATGGACAGCACCACCCATATCGTGCCGCTGATGGTTGGCGATCCGGTGCGCGCGAAGAAAATCAGCGACATCCTGCTCGCCGAATACGGTGCCTATGTGCAGCCGATCAATTTCCCGACAGTGCCGCGGGGCACCGAGCGGCTGCGCTTTACGCCGGGCCCAGCCCATACCGAGGCGATGATGGCAGAGCTGACCAAGGCGCTGGTCGAAATCTGGGATCGGCTTGAGCTTGAATTGCGCGAAGCTGCGTAATTTCACCGGGGCATTCGCCCTCCAATCTTAAATCCATAGTAACCAAAACCCGCCATAGTCCTTGCAAGAGACCGGGAGACCCGGCGCAAAGGATAATCGCGGGCGAACTATGGCTGTTGGCAATCTTCTGAAAGGCTTTGGCGGATCGAGCGCCCCGAAGCCTGCTGCCCGCGTAGTTTCCGCAGAAGATGCCCAGCGCCGCCTCGAAATCCTCGATGATTACGAACGCACCGGCATTTCCTGGATATGGGCGACAGATCAGGATGATCGGCTGATCTACTTCTCACCCAGCGCTGGCGAGCATCTGAAAGAGGGCTTGGAAGAGCTTCTCGACAATCCTCTGGCGGAACTGTTCGAGATCGACCCCGATAACGCTGACCGGTCCGACCGGCCGCTGAACTTCCAGCTCAAAGCCCGGAACAAGATTGCCGACCTCCCCGCGCGGCTGATTGCCGAGCGAAACCTCGCAGCGGGCAAGGAACGCTGGTGGTCGCTGTCCGGACATCCGAAATTTGACGAGGACGGCAGATTCCTCGGCTATCGCGGCAGCGCAAAGGACATCACCCAAGCCTATCAGCGGGCGCGCGAGGATTCGCGCCTCGCCGAATATGACTCCCTGACGGGCCTCGCCAATCGTCACCGGATGAACCGCAAGATCGAGAGCACTTTGGCCGCTTACCGAAGCGCCAAACGCTCCTGCGCGCTGATGATGATGGACCTCGACAAGTTCAAGCAGGTCAATGACACAATGGGCCACCCCGCGGGCGACGAGCTGCTGCGGCAGGTAGCTGACCGTCTGCGCGCCGTAATCGGCGAAAAAGGTGAAATCGGGCGACTGGGCGGTGACGAGTTTCAGGTCATGCTCCCGGATATGGATGATCGCGGAACCCTGGGCGATCTGGCGGACAAGATCATCCAGATGCTGTCCTCCCCCTACCAGATCGAAGGAAAGCGCGCGATCATCGGCGCATCGGTCGGTATCTCCGTCGCGCCCTATGATGGTATCGAGGCGGACGAGATCCTCAACAATGCCGACCTTGCGCTCTATGCCGCAAAGAATGGCGGTCGCGGCATTTACCGGTTCTATTCTGCCGATCTGAAGGACGTCGAGCAGGAGCGGGCTGAATTGCTGGACGACCTGCGCGAGGCGCTGGCGACCGATCAACTCGCCCTGCACTACCAGCCCGTTGTGCGGACCGAGGACAATCATGTCGTCGGCTTCGAAGCCCTTATGCGCTGGGAACACCCTGATCGCGGTTTCGTCAGCCCCGGCGTATTCATTCCCGCTGCAGAAGAAACGGACCTCATCAATCAGCTTGGCCAATGGGCCCTGCGCCGCGCCTGTGAAGACGCGATGGAGTGGCCGGAGAAGGCCCGCGTCGCGGTCAACGTCTCGGCCAAGCAGTTCGCCAACAAGGGCTTCCCCGCCATCGTCACGCAGGCGATCGCCGAAACCGGGATCGATCCTGACCGCTTGGAGCTAGAACTGACCGAAACCGTCTTCATGGGCGATACCGACACCACCGATGCGACTTTCAAGGCTCTCAAGGGCCTCGGCGTGCGGCTCGCCCTCGATGATTTCGGGACGGGATATTCCTCGCTCAGCTACCTTCGCTCGGCCCCGTTTGACAAGATCAAGGTGGACAAGAGCTTCGTCGATACCTGCACCCAGAAGAACGAAAACAGTTCAAAGATCATCACCGCCATTATCGGCCTGTCGAAGGCTCTCGGCATGGAAACGACGGTGGAAGGTGTCGAGGCTTTCGATCAGCTCAAAGTCGTGTGCGACAAGGGCGCGCAATACATTCAGGGCTGGATCTATTCGAAGGCGCTGCCGCAGGAACAAATCCTCGAAGGCATTGCCACCGGCGGCTTTAAGATCGAGCCGAATGGCCCTGAGACCTACCGTCCGGAGCGCCGCAGTGTGTTCCGCCGCATCGGCGTGATCCATGAGGATCATCGCTATGATGCGGTGATGAAAGACCTGTCGCAGACCGGTTCGCTGATCGAAGGGCTCGTCGGCGTGCCGAAGGGAACGGGCCTCGTACTCGATCTCGGCGGTGGTCAGCTCGTCGTGTGCACAGTGGCGCGCTCAAAAGATGCAACCTTTGCCGTGGAGTTCGAAACCCCGCTCGTCAGCGATGGCGCCGGCGGACTGGTGACACGTCACCGCATCTCACCCTACGCCCTCGCCGCTGCAGGAATGCCGCTCGCCGCGCTACCGCCGGGCAACTACCCGCTATCGCTCGGCGAAGAAGGTGCTCCCAAGAGCCAACCGCAATTCATGCAGGTTACCGTGACGCGGGGCTAGGTTCGCGGTCGCGACTTATTGGGCATCCATCTCGGATGCGATGTCTGCCGCGCGGAGATAGGGCATTGCCTCCACAAGCTCGAAGCCCGGTACGGTGCGCGCAAAATGGCGAAGCCATCTCGCATGGCCGCTCCCAACTATAGCCAGCACCCGGTCCCCAGGCTGGGCGATTTCCGCCAGCTTGGCGAACATCTTTGCGTTGCGCATGTACCAATAGGCATTGAGTTCGGCACCCGGCTGTGCATCGCCATCGCCGATCAGCAGGAACGAATAATACACCGCATCATGTCCGTCCTCGATCACTGCCGGGTCGTTGTGTGGGATTAGCGATGCAGCAACCGAAATATCCGGTAGCACCTCCTCCTGCGCAGAAATCATCGCCTGCGTTTGACCTAGTGCATTTTCGATAACCGGCATTTGACCATTGGCCTGCGCAAACTCCTGCAGCGCACCGAATGGGAAGTAATCGGGCTCATCATCGTCCGCACGCTCGTCGAAGCCGTACACTTCTTCATGCCCCAGCATCAGTGCCAGCCGATAGCCAATCTGAATGCTCTCATTGCGCTGCTGGCGAAGAAGAGTTTCCGCGTTAGCAAAGGTGGGAAGCGCAAAATCGGGAGCGGAAGCTTGCGATTCGACCGCAATCCGTGTCGGTCGCCACTCCGCAAGCGCCTCTGCCAGAATTTGCAGCTCGCGCTGCCGTGTGTCGACAAGCATATCCGGCGCGTTCAGGTTTACCTCATCCTGGCCGGGATTGGCGAAGTGATAAGACCCGAGTACCATGATTTGCACGGGCGCATCGCTTGATGTTTCTGGACCATCGACATCTTGTCCGTAGGCAGGTCCGCCAAATCCAACCAAGGCCAAAACGGCGGTAAGGAACATGCGCATCTTCAAACCTCCCATCAGGTGTAGCAACAGACTAAGACACCAAATGTGATTTGCAAGCGCGAAACCTACCGCAAACTCACCACATTATCGCTGGCGCGCGGATCGGGGCGGTCGCCGCGATAGAGGCTTGCCATTGGCTCATCTGTGACCATGGCTGCTTCGACCGCGCCGAAGCCATTGAAATCCGTCTTCATTGCCGCGCCATATGCACCGAGCATACCGATTTCGATATAGTCACCTGCCTGGATGTCTTCTGGCAGCATGAAGGGACCCTTCATGTAATCGGCATCGTCGCAAGTCGGGCCGTAAAAGGCGAATTCGCTCAAGGGCTTGATCAGATCATCTTCCAGCGCTCGCACCGGGAAACGCCAGTCGACATGCGCTGCATCGAACAGGGCGCCGTAGGAGCCATCGTTGATGTAGAGCTCATTGTCGCGGCGCTTTTCGACGCGCACGATGATTGACGAATATTCGGCGCACAGCGCACGACCGGGCTCCGCCCAAAGCTCCGCCGAGTAGGAGATCGGCAGCGCTTCGAAGTGGCGATGGATCATCGCGAAAAAATCTTCGAGCGCAGGCGGTTCGAGATCGGGATAAACGCTGGGGAAGCCGCCACCGACATCGATGATGTCGACGGTCACAGCAGCCTCGGCAATGGCCGCACGAACACGCTCCAGCGCCTGCACATAGGCGAACGGCGTCATGGCCTGGCTACCGACATGGAAGCAGATGCCCAACGCATCGCAATACTGGCGAGTTGCCTGCAAAAGCGGCGCCGCATCGGCGAGATCGACACCAAACTTGGATGCGAGCGAGAGCTGCGAATGCTCGGATGATACGCGCAGCCGCACCAGCAGGTTCAGATCGCTCGCGGCATTGCCGTGCTCATCGGTGGTTGCGGCGACGATCTTCTCCAGCTCTTCGACTGTGTCGAGGCTAAAAGTCTTCACGCCATGATCGAAATAGGCATCCTTGATCGCTCGCGGGGTCTTGACCGGGTGCATGAAACACAGCGTCGCGTCCGGCAGCAGGCCGCGCACAAGACGCACTTCACCGATGGACGCGACGTCGTAATGCGTCACGCCATTGTCCCAGAGAATCTGGATCAGATCGGGCGACGGATTCGCCTTCACCGCATACATCGAGGTGCCCGGAAACTTCTCTGTAAAGAAGCGGGCGGCGCGCGCAGCAGCATGCGGGCGATTGAGGATAACAGGTTCGTCCGGCGCGAAAGCGCGAACTACAGCCTTGGCATCAGAAAATTGGTGCAATTCAAGGGACCCCCTAAGGCGTTAAACCAAAAAGCTCAAAGCAGGCTGCCTTGCGGAGGGTGTCCCATGGGGCAGCGAAAGCGCGCGTATAAATCGCTTCCGCTGAACTGCAAGTGAAATCGAAGACGCAAATCGATCAGGAAAATTGAACATTCGGCACTTGGTCAACAACACCCTTTTCGCTGTCATCCAACCGGTGGAAATCGGCCTCTTCAAAGCCAAGCATTCCGGCAAACAAGACCGCGGGAAAACTCTCACGCCCAGTGTTGTAGCGTGAGACCGCGGCATTGAGCGCCCGGCGGGCAGCAGCAAGCTTATCCTCTACATCGGATAGCTCGCGCTGAAGTTCCTGAAAATTGCTGCTGGCTTTGAGGTCCGGATAGGCCTCTCCCAGTGCTAGCAACTTGTCGAGCGCGACGCGCAGGGTCTGCTCATCGGCGGAATTGATCGAACCGCTGGCGGCGTGGTTGCGCGCGGCAATCACGCTTTCCAGCGTCTCCTGTTCGTGGGCAGCATAGCCCTTCACAGTGCTGACGAGATTGGGGATGAGATCGTGCCGCTGGCGCAGTTGCGCGTCGATATCGGCCACGCCCTGGTTCACATTCTGACGCAGCGCGACCAGCTTGTTGTAAATACCGATCCCCAAGACGACGAGGACCACCACAATCCCGAGCAAAATGAATTCCATCGGTTTTCCCACCCTTCCATTTGTAAAGTGATCTGTGCCATGCCTTTCAGCTCAGGAAAAGGGGATTGGGGAAATGATTGAGCGTCCCGATGTGGATGCATTGCTGGCGGGCGATCTGGGGCAGTGGCTGGAAGACCAGAAGGCTGTCCGCGAGGAGGCCAAAAAAAAGACGTGGAATCGGCGCTTTATGGTGCTGGTCGTCGTGTTGCCGCTGATGGCTTTCGCCCTGATCGCATTCCAGATCGACTATCTGCCAGTCCTTTGGGGCGGTTTTTTCCTCGGCGGCATAGGCTTTGCGTGGGCGCAGATGCCGGTCTCCAAGGCGGTACGAAATGTGAAGATCGGCATCAATGATGCGATCGCTGACACGCTCGGGATCGAATATGCGCATGATTGCGAAGCCGGCATGCCGTTCGAACTCGCCAAGGCCTGCAAGCTCTTACCGAGTCATGATCGGACGCATTTCGAAGACCGCTGGAGCGGCGATATCGGCGGCATTCCTTTCATGTTGCATGAGGCGAAGCTGGAAGAGCGCCGGGGATCGGGCAAGAACCGCCGCTGGGTCACAGTCTTTCGCGGCATCGTGATGAGCATCGGCTACAAGCGCCGCTTTCACGGCACCACGCTGTTGGTTCGCGACAATGCGCACCGCACCTTCTTCGGCGGCAAGCGGGACAGCATCAAGGTCGCCGGCATGCAACTCGACTACGCCGACATGACCCATCCCGATTTCGAGGACCGCTTCGACATTTACACGACCGACCAGGTCGAGGCGCGGCACCTGATCGACCCGCTCTATGTCGAGCGGCTGATCGCTCTCGAACGCAGTTACAGCGGCGAAGGCATCGCCACGATCTTCCACGAGGGAGGCATCGTGGTGACACTCAAAACCGGCAACATGTTCGAAAGCGGCAGCATCGACGCCGCCGACGATCGCCACCGCATGCAGCGTACCGTCGACCAGTTCGCACGGATCGCTGACCTTGCCAAGAACCTCAACAGCCGCGAGCCGCTGACGGGCGCTTAGGAGACCCTAAGCGTCCTTGTCGAACAGCTTCGCCCAGCGGCGCTTGTCGCGGGTCTTCCAGTGGCCGCGGTGGTAGGCATCGCTGGCGAGCAGCGGCATGACCGAACCCGCTTCTGCGAACACCATCTGCTCGATCGCGGTCGAAACCTTGCCCCAACTCGCCGCTTCCTGAAGCGTCGAGGATGAGCAGGCGCCATCGCGCACATCGGCGACGGTGATCTGCACGGCGTATTTGTGGACCGAAACGTCTTCATGGCCGAGGATCTCCGCACAAACGACCGTATCCTGGATGAAGTTCTTCGGCACACCGCCGCCGACCATCAGCAGGCCGCTGTCACCGCTCTTCATCTTGATATCGGTCAGTTCGCGGAAGTCGGCCACGGCGTCGATCATCAAATAGGGCTCGCCCTTCTCCATCTGGTCGACCTGGTGCTTCACCAGCCCAAAACCAGCGGAGCTGTCCACGAAGGCGGGGCAGAAGATCGGCACGTCATGCTCGTAGGCGAGTTTGACGAGGCTGTTTTCCTTCTTGCCGTGGTCGACAAGGTACTTGCCCATCTCGCGGATGAAAGCGCGGCTGGAGTAAGGGCCCGGCGGCAGGTCGTTGGCGATCTTGTTGATCGTGAAGTCGCAATCCTGCAGCTGTTCTTCATCGATATAGGTGTCGTAGATCCGATCGATGTAGAGCGAACGCAGCGTGTCATCATCGGGCACTTCCAGCGCTTGGTAGTGCTTGTGTCCAAGCCCTTCGAAGAAGTCCATGTCGACGATGGTCGCACCCGTCGCCACGACGCAATCGACCATGTTGTTGCGGATCAGCTCCGCATACAGATCCATGCAGCCGCCCGCGCTGGTCGAACCCGCGATGACGAGGAAGATGGTGCAATCCTTGTCGCTGAGCATCTGGTTGTAGATGCCGGTCGCATTGGCGAGATCGCGGCTGGTGAAGCTCATCTTCTTCATCGAATCGATGATCGGGCGCGCGTCGAAGCTGGTGATGTCGATGTGCTCGACCTCGGTGCTCAGCAGTTCAGCCTTGCGGGTGTCGTTGATGGGCTTGTCACTCATGAATCGGGAAACTCCTGTCCGGTTTGCCCGCAAAACGGGTCATGTGGTCTCCCCGTTCCCCATTTCGCCGAAAGAGGCAAGGTGTGACAGGTGTGACAGTGTCCAAGAGAGAGAAAACCGCCATTCGCTCGTGCCTCTCAAAGGCGCTAAAATCTGCGGAAAAATGCCGATTTAACAACATCCCTCCGGCATGACGCGCGTGACAGTTTGTAGGAAAGGCGTAAGACATCGTGACGATGAAAGACACCCAAAGAGAGCCGACCCACGAAGGCGTGATCCGCGCTGCCCAGAAAATCGCCGCGATCCTGCCGCCCACCCCGCTGATCCCATTCGAAGCGCAGGGAAGGACTATCTATGCCAAGGCCGATTGCCTGCAGCCCATCGGCGCCTTCAAGATCCGCGGCGCATGGCATCGGCTGACCGATCTGTCGGATGAAGAGCGGGGACGCGGCGTCGTCGCGGTGTCGAGCGGCAACCACGCACAGGGCATAGCCTGGGCCGCGCGCGAGCTGGGGATCGAGGCGACCATCGTCATGCCGGAGGATGCACCCCACGTGAAACTGGAGCGGACCAAGAGCTTGGGCGCGAAGGTGGTCACCTATGACCGGATGACCGAAAACCGCGAGGCAATCGCACAGGGCATCGCTTCCGAAAAGGGCGCGACCTACGCGCACGCCTATGGCGATCCGTGGGTGATTGAAGGACAGGGGAGCGCAGGTATAGAAATCGCCCACCAAATGCTTGCGCAGATTGACCGTCCGGTGTCGAAAATCATCGCCTGCTGCGGCGGCGGAGGCCTCACCGCTGGTCTCGCCCTCGCCTGCCCCGATGCGAGCGTCATTCCGGTAGAACCCGAAGGCTGGGACGATGTGTGCCGCAGCCTCGAAACAGGTGAAATCCAGAGCGTTGGAGAGAACCCTCCCCCCACCGCCTGCGATGCGATCCAGACCTTCAAGACTTTCCCGATCAATTTCGCGGTGATGAAAGCCCATTGCCGCGAATGGGCGCGCGTTTCAGAGCAAGAGATCAGGGAAGCGCAGCGCTTTGCCTTTTCCCACATGCGGCTTGTCGTCGAGCCCGGCGGTGCGGCAGCGCTGGCATCCGTTCTGAGCGGCAGGATCGAGGCGGACGACGCCACCGCAGTGATGATCACCGGCGGTAATACCGATGCCGCATCCTTTGCTGCAGTGCTTAACGGTTAAGCGCACAGTGGACAGCAAATAGGTTGCAATTGACAATCTAATTGCCGCTCGCCAGTCTCCCTCCACCGCTCACGGGGAGGAGTTTGACACATGAATACCGCCATTCTCGCACCGGCCGCCGCTCTGGCGATCTGGTCCATGATCATGCTGTTCTGGATGGCGGGCACACGCTTTCCAGCGATCAAGCAGATGCGTTCCGCACGTGGCGAGCCGGGAGGCGTAAGCAAAGCGAAAGCCGGTGGACGCGGGCAGGATCTGGAAGGGCTTATACCGGACAAGGTGAACTGGAAAGCACACAATTACGCCCATCTGATGGAACAGCCGACGGTGTTTTACGCCGTGGTGGTGATCCTGGCGCTGGCAGGCGCGGCGCAGCTCGATGTGTGGCTCGCCTGGGCCTATGTCGCCTTACGCATCGTCCATTCCCTGTGGCAGTCGCTCGTCAACACCATCCCCATCCGCCTGATGATCTTCGTCATCAGCAGCGTGATTCTGCTGGTGATGGCTATCCGCGCACTGCTCCTCACCATCTGACGCACAAGCCATGGTAATGATACTCGAACCCGTGATCGCTCTTGCCGCGTGGACGCTCGTCATGTGCCTGTGGATGTACGCGACGCGGCTTCCCGGTATGCTGAAAGCGAATGTCGATCCGGACAGTCTGGCGCGCGATCCGGATGCTTCGCTCGACAAGCTTTTGCCGCCCCAGACACAATGGAAGGCGCATAATTTCAATCACCTGCATGAGGCACCTACGGTATTTTATGCTGTCATGCTCTCCATGGCGCTACTGGCCACACAGGCGTCTTTCAGCCTGAACGACGAACAACTGATTGCCCTCGTCGGCTGGGTCTATGTCGTTTTGCGCATTGCCCACTCGATCGTGCAGGCCACCTGGAACAGAGTTGTGGTTCGCTTTGCCCTTTTCAGCCTGTCCCAAGTTGCGCTGGTCGTCTTGGTGGGCCTCGCCATCTACACAGGTGCAACCTTCTAAGGGTTACTGACTAGGCAAGCATAAATCCGTTTAGAATCAATGCGTGGCAATCCTCTGGCAAGCTGGCCCGAGGAGGACCGACATGGCTTACATACTCGTCGTCGATGATGACGATATCATTGCCGAACACGCCGCGCAGATCCTGATCGATGCGGGCCATGCCTGTGGCTGGGTGAGCGATACGAAAGCCGCACTTCAGGTGCTAACCCGGCGCAAGCCCGACCTGATCCTGCTCGATCAGAACATGCCGGGCGAAAACGGCAGCTCGTTGCTACGCCGACTTCGCCACAGCCCGCGCTTCTTCGATATTCCGGTCGTCATGCTGACAGGCGTGCACGGCATCAAGGATGAGCAGGTCGCCTATTACAACGGCGCGCAGGATTACATCCGCAAGCCGTTCAGTGAGAAAATGCTGATTTTCCGTGTGAGGCAGGTGCTCCGCTCGCGAGAGGCCGGCGCCCGGCGCAGCGGCCGGGCTCTCTTCGCGGATGTAGATCCGGAGCCGGTGATGCCGCCGTCGAGTTCGCGGCTGCTTTAAGGCCTAGCTGGCCAGACTGGCGAGATCGCTGACGAAATTGTCCGTCCAACGTTCGATATTCTCCTCGCGCACGCTTTTCAGCTGGTTCTGGTGGCGCATCTTGCGCTCCTCCAGCGGCATGTCGAGCGCCTTGGCGATATTGTGCGCTAGATCATCCGAACTGTGCGGATTGATCAGCAAGGCGCCCTCCCCGTCGCAATCGAGCTGCTGCGCAGCGCCCGCAAAGCGCGAAAGGATGAGCACGCCGGGATCCTCAGGGTCCTGCGCGGCGATATATTCCTTGGCGACAAGGTTCATGCCGTCACGCAGCGGCGTCACAAGGCCGATTTTCGCAGCGCGGTAGAAGCCGAAGATCTCTTCCTGGCTGTACCCCTTATTCACATAGCGCACCGGAACGACATCGACATCGCTGCGCGCGCCGTTGATCTGACCCGCCTTTTGCTCAAGCGTGGCGCGAATATCCTGATAGCTGCCGATATCCTCTCGACTGGGCGGCGCGATCTGGATGAAGACGAGGTCGCGAACGCGCTCGGGATAGCGGTCGAAGAAGCGCGAAATACCGTCGAGCCGTTCGGGCAGGCCTTTGGAATAATCGAGCCGGTCGACGCCGATCATGGCGGTACGGCGACGGGTGGAGGACAACAGGCGTTGCTGTGCCTGGCGCGCCTCGCCCGTATCGCCCTTGCTGGTAAAGAAATCGAAATCGATGCCGATGGGATAGGCGCGCGCATAAGTCGTGCGGCCTTCGAATGTTATCGCGCCGGTTTCATGGTCGACCTGAGCGCCCAGCTCCTTACCGCAGTAATGCAGGAAGCTTTCTAGCCAGGTGTTGTTCTGGAAGCCGAGTAAATCGTAGTGCAACATCGCGCGCACCAACCGCTCGTGATAGGGCAATGAGACGAACAGATTGGTGGGCGGCCACGGCGTGTGGAGGAAGAACCCGATGCGGTTCTTGATCCCCATGCTGCGCAATCGCTCGGCGAGCGGCAACATGTGATAGTCGTGCACCCATACCTGATCGTCCGGCTCGATCAATGGCAGGACGCTTTCTGCGATCCGCTCATTAACCCGCTCATATCCCTTGGCAAATTCGCGCTCATACCGGGCGAGGTCGATTCGGTAGTGGAAGAGCGGCCACAGCGTCGAATTGGCGTAGCCGTTGTAATATTCGTCGATGTCCTGCTTTTCGAGGTCAATCGTGGCGGTGGTGACGCCCTCGGCGGAGCGGACATAATTCACGCTGCCGGTGAATTTGTCTGTCTCCTGCCCGGACCAGCCGAACCAGATCCCACCATTGGCCTTCAAAGCGGAGTTGAGCGCGCCAGCAAGCCCTCCCTGCGCGCCAGCGACCCCGCGCGCCTTGGGTACGGCGACGCGGTTCGATATGACGACAAGTCTTGGCAAAATTTCCCCTAGCCCGCCTGTTCAGCGGATCGTGTTCCAACTCTTTGATAACAGTCCGGCGCAATTGATCGTTCCGACAAGCGAGTAGGTTTGCGGGAAATTGCCCCACAATTCGCCGGTTTCGAAATCCATGTCCTCGCTCAGCAGGCCTGACTTCGTGCGGTGGGCGAGCATCGTGGTGAAGAGCTCGCGCGCTTCATCTTTGCGGTCCATCAGCGCCAGCGCCTCGATCAGCCAGAAGGTGCAGATGTTGAACGCGGTTTCGGGCGCGCCGAAATCATCCTCCGCGGCATAGCGAAGCATGTGTTCTCCGCGCCGGAGCTCGCGCTCGATTTGCTCGAACGTAGCGACAAAGCGCGGATCGTCGGGCTCGACATAGCGCAATTCGAGCAGCTGGAGCAGGCTCGCATCGAGGTAATCGCTTTCGAAGCTGGCGCCGTAATGGCCACCTTCCCCGTTTTCCTTCCACGCCTTCTCTTCGATCTTCTGCGTTATGGCCTTTGCCCGCTCGCGCCAGAATTCGGCGCGTTCCGGCTTGCCGATCTGCTCGGCGACTTTCGACAGCCGATCACACGCCGCCCAGCTCATGACGGCGGAATAGGTGTGGACTTCCTGCCGCGTGCGGAATTCCCACAATCCGGCATCGGGCTGGTCGTGCATTCTCCACGCCGCCTCGCCAACTTCCTCCAGGCTTTCGAAATCACGCTCATCGGCCATGCGCAGCAGGCGCCGGTCGAAGAAACCCTGTGCGGTAGGGAGCACGATCTGGCCATAGGCATCGTGCTGGATCTGCTTGTAGGCGGCATTCCCGATGCGGACCGGCCCCATGCCGCGATAGCCGGCGAGCCAGGCTGCGGTCGTTTCATTGAGCTCGCCCTCGCCCATCACCGAATACAGCGGCTGGATCTGCCCGCCCTTGGAGGCATCGACGATATTGCGCAGGTAACCGAGGTATTTCTCCAGCACATCGAGCGCGCCAAGCCTGTTCAGGGCCTGCACGGTGTAATAGCTGTCGCGAATCCAGCAGTAGCGATAATCCCAATTGCGCTCGCTGCCGGGCGCTTCGGGGATCGAAGTCGTCAGCGCCGCCACAATCGCGCCGGTCTCTTCATGCTGGCACAGCTTGAGCGAGATAGCGCAGCGGATGACTTCATCCTGCCATTCGTAAGGCGTCGCCAGCCCGCGCGACCAGTGCTGCCAGTATTTGCGCGTGCTCTGCTCCATCCGCCGGATTTCTTCGCGCAGATTGCCCGTGAAAGGCTCATCCGGGCCGAGGAAGAAATGCGTGTCATCCTCGATCCGGAAAGTTCGGTTTTCGAGGATGTAGCCGACAGGCGCATCGGTGCTGAGGCGTAGCGCCTGATCGCCGAGCAGATAGCGAATGTGATTGGTGCCATTGGTCGTTTCCGCGAGCGCCGCCCCGTGGTTCTTCATCGGCCGCAAAATCACGCGGATCCGCGGATTACCCGATACCGGGCGCACGATGCGGGAGAAGGCGACCGGGCGATACATGCGCCCCTTGCCTTCGTAGCGAGGGCAGAAATCGAGAATTTCGACAGCGCTGCCGTCTTCCGCCTCAAGCGTGGTCAGCAGGATCGGCGTGTTGCGGATATACTCCTGCCGCGCGCTGACCTGGCCTTCCATCTCGAAGCGCCAGGTGCCAGCATCCTGCTGGTCGCCGTTCAAAAGCGCGCAGAATGTCGGATCGCCATCAACACGGGGGACACAGCCCCAGACCAGCGCGCCGCGCGTGTCGATCAGGCCGGAGACCTGACAATTGCCAATGGGCCACAGCTCAAGACTGCTTTGATGCTCGCTCACTAATGTATCACTCACAATTGCAACCAATGGTGCACTGCAGCAGGACTGGCAAGGGCGTATTGCGCATTATCACTGGCTCGCTCTCCCACCGCGATGCCGAACCCGCCAAATTCGTTCGCCGCGCGCATGCCATCTTCGTCTGTAACGTCATCGCCGATGAAGACGGG
This sequence comes from Aurantiacibacter sp. MUD61, assembly GCF_027912455.1. NCBI lineage: Bacteria > Pseudomonadati > Pseudomonadota > Alphaproteobacteria > Sphingomonadales > Erythrobacteraceae > Aurantiacibacter > Aurantiacibacter sp. MUD61. The sequence goes on along the minus strand of NZ_CP115446.1, from coordinate 2,246,264 downwards.
CGTAGAGCCAGCGAAGGGGGCAATCTCCATGAAAGCACGCACCGCGCTCGCCTTATTGGCCTCGTCGGCCACGAATTCGATCACGCATTTACCCTGCTTCACGATAATGCCGCGTTCTTCCGCGAGAGCCTGCGCAAATTGCAGCCCTTGGTGTTCGAGCGCCGGGTCAGAGCGATAATGTAGCGCCGCACCATGGGTCTTCACCTCGAGGGAGAAGCCATGCCTATTGGCAAATTCAGCGATGCTATCGCGCGTGTCTTTCGCCAGATCCTTCGGCTCCGCGCCAATCGCCGCGCCGTCTGCATCCTGGCAATCGCTGCCGTGAGACCCTGCCCGCGCAACGGAGAGCTCTCCCGTGTGCTTTTGAAGATCGGCGAGCGCCCGCCCGCTGACCACAGCCAGTCGACCCGCAAGCCGCTCCCGCAAAGCGACGAGGCGCCGCGCCAGATCGTCCGGCACATGGATGCTGTCGGGCGTTGGAGCGATGTCCACGAGCGTGCCGTCAAAATCGAGGAAAAGGGAAACTGGGCTGTCTTCCGCGAGCGCGGACAGCGGGGGCGGAGCCTGTAGCGATTGCGCCGTCATGCCGCGTGTTTAGCCGCTGCGCCCTGAAGGTCAAACACGACGCGCGCCGTCGCCGCTTCAGGTGACTGATTTCCGTATTGAATGAATTTCCAAGACCGGTCACGTAGAGCTCTCCGGGGAAACGGGGGCAGGACATGAACGATCAGCGGGCATCGCATAGCGGATCAGGCTCACGGCAAACTGCTTGGCGGCAAATGGCAAAGCTTTTCGGCTGGGCTCTCGTTCTGACGGGACCGACGATTTTTCTGCATGAGGCGGGGCATTACCTCGCAGGTCTTGGATTCGGCGAAGAGGTGTGGATGACCGCCGCCAGCGTAGAATCCAATACGCCTGCAAGCGAGTATCCGCCTCTGCAGCGCGCCATCCAGACGGGCATGGGGCCTGTGGTGAGCATTATTCTGACGCTGATTGGGCTGGCGCTGATAAAGCGCAGCCCAGGCTTCGGCGCGGCGCTAGCGGTCACAGCGCCAGCGCGGTTCATCTTCTCCGTCGGGTTTCTCGGTGTGCTGGCCTATCGTGCCATCAAGGGCCTGCCCGCCCCATCGCCAAGTTTCGATGAATACACGGTCGCCTCGGCCTTCGACATGCCGGTCTGGCCATTGCTCGTCGCAGAGCTGTTGTTCCTGATATTTGTGGCCGCGAAGGTGCATCGCGCTCTGCCCCAGCGGAAAAAGTGGATCGCCTGGCTCGCGCTTGTCATCGGCACGATTGTTGGCGGTTATCTGTGGCTCGCCATGCTCGGTCCTGCCCTGCTTTCCTGATCTCGCTCACTCCGCGGTAGCGAATTTGCGCTGGATCAAATCCCGCAGCCCAGCCCTGCGCTAGATCTGTACCTACCGAAGCGAGGAGAGCGAGCATGGCACAGTATAGCGAAATGAAGCGGCAATTGACCCAGCGCCTCACCAATCTGCTCCAGCGGGCCGAAGCGATCGAGGACGATTTGCGCCACCCGCTGGATGATGACTGGAGTGAACAGGCCGTCGATCTTGCCGATGACGAGGCGCTGGAGGGCGTCGATGACGTGCTTCGCGCAGAAATACAGCAAGTTCGGCAGGCCTTGTTGCGGATCACAAACGGCACCTACGGAACCTGCGCCAATTGCGGCCAGCCCATCAGCAAGGAGCGCCTCGCCGCCCGCCCCATCGCCACGCGCTGTATCGATTGCGCCAATTGAGGCGCTCGCCTGAAATGGGCCCCACAAACCTTTGACAGTTCTGTCCTGCCGCAGATTTGGCCATTTGCCGGTCAGCGGTTAGGATCGCGGCGACCGTTTCGGTCTTCGGGTCATTCTTGGGGGGATACCATGAAAAATATACTGATCACCGCAGCACTCAGCGCGGCGCTTCTGGGCTGCTCGCAGGCTGAGACGGCACAGGATGAAGCTCCGGCAGAAAACGTGCTGGAGCTTGGCGTCGATGGCATGACATTCGTGGGAGACGACACGGTCAACTCGGGCTGGACAACAGTGCGGATCGACAATGACGGGGGAATGACGCACTTCGGCCTCGTCTATCGACTGCCTGAGGGTGTGGACGCCGAAATGGTCGATGAGGAGGTGGTGCGCCGCATACAGGCGAGTCTGACTGCGCGAATTGCGGGCGATGATGAAGAGGCCGACTTCTTGCTCGCCGGAATGCCCGCATGGGTGGGCGACCTTGTCTGGATGGGCGGCCCGGGAATGATTTCGAACGGCGTGGTGGGCGAAGCCACCATGTTCCTCGCTCCCGGCAATTACATCGTCGAATGCTACGTCAAATCCAATGGTGTCCAGCACAATTACAACCCGACGCCCGGCGAATTCGGCATGGTGCACCCCTTCACCGTGTTGCCGGAAGATGGCGGCATGGCAGAGCCTGAGGCCAATGTAACTCTGGAACTGACCAATGCCGGCATCCAGATTGCCGAAGGCGCGTTCCGGCCCGGAGTGAACAGTGTCCGCACGCGCTTTGTCGAGCAGACCCTTTACAACAACTTCGTCGGTCATGATGCGCATGTCTTACGCATCGATGACGAAACCGATGTTGCAGCAGCCGCACGCTGGGCAGATTTCTTCCCGGTCGACGGACAACAGACACCGGCTCCGGCGCATTTCGTCGGCGGGATTCACGATATGCCCGGAGGTTCGACCGGCTATTTCCGGCTCGACCTCGAAACGGGCGAATATGGGATAACTGCCGAGATTCCCGAGGCCGAGGCCAACGGTTTCTTCACCCGCTTCACGGTGGAATAGCCGCAACGATCAGGCGGAGTTTCGCTGCAATCGACTTGACGGCAGCGTGTTCAGCGCCCTCACCGTATCGGCCTTGGCAAAGAATTTGCGAGCCAAACGCCTCCGCTACGCCTATGGGGGCCGCAATCACGCAATTGCGATTGCTTCCGCACGCCGTTTCTCGGCGGGCCCGCGCCGGTCACGCTGAACTGGCGCGGTCATTTCAGTTTAGGTTCCATAGATGAAATTCCCTTCCCTTCCCGCCAGCCTCGAGGCTGCCCTTGCCGAGCGCGGCTACGAAAATGCAACACCCGTCCAGGCGGAAGTCATGCAGCCCGATGCCGCGGGCCGCGATCTGATCGTTTCCGCACAGACCGGTTCGGGCAAAACCATCGCATTCGGCATTGCCATGGCCGAAGACTTGCTCGGCAGTGACGACACAATCCCCTTTGCCATTCGCCCCGCCGCTCTGATCATCGCACCGACGCGCGAACTGGCCTTGCAGGTCAGCCGCGAGCTCGCGTGGCTCTATGCCAAGGCGGGTGCCCGCATCGCGACCTGTGTCGGCGGCATGAACCCGCAGCAGGAACGCAAGAACCTTCGCTCTGGCGCGACCATCGTGGTGGGAACACCCGGTCGTCTCCGCGACCATCTAGAGCGCGGTGCGCTCGATTTGTCGGAGCTGAAGGCCGTCGTTCTCGATGAGGCGGATGAAATGCTCGACATGGGCTTTCGCGAAGAGCTGGAAGAAATCCTCGACGCGACACCCGATACCCGCCGCACGCTTCTGTTCTCCGCCACGATGCCGCGCCCGATCGAGGCGCTGGCGCGCCGATATCAGGATAATGCGCTACGCATTGCCACGATCAGCGAAGGGCGCGGACATGGCGATATCGCCTATCAGGCCGTCACCGTCTCGCCACCCGAAATTGAGAATGCGGTGGTCAACCTGCTGCGCTTCCATGAGGCAGAAACGGCAATCCTGTTCTGCGCCACGCGTGAAAAGGTGCGCCATCTGCACGCCACTCTGCAGGAGCGCGGCTTTGCGGTCGTCGCCCTGTCCGGTGAGCATTCGCAGCAGGAACGCAATCAGGCGCTCCAGGCACTGCGCGATCGCCGTGCCCGCGTATGTGTCGCTACCGATGTGGCGGCGCGCGGCATCGATCTGCCGACGCTGAGCCTCGTGGTTCACGTAGAAATTCCGCGCGATGCCGAGACATTGCAGCACCGCTCGGGCCGTACAGGCCGCGCGGGCAATAAGGGCACGGCGGTGATGATCGTGCCGTTTTCCCGTCGCAAGCGCGTTGAATCCATGCTGCGTCACGCCAAGATCACGGCTGAATGGACCGACGCGCCCGATCGCGATGCCATCAAGGCGAAAGACCGCGAGCGTCTCCTCGAGAAGCTTCTTGCGCCGGTTGAGGTGGACGACGGCGATCGTGAACTCGCCGAGCGGCTGCTTGCGGAACGCACCCCGGTAGAGATCGCTGCCATGCTGGTGCAGGCGCACCGCGCGAGCATGCCCGAACCCGAAGATTTGATCGCCAATACACCGGAAGCGCGTCGTGAAGCCCAGAAGGATCGCCATCGCCCCGGCTTTGAAGACACGGTGTGGTTCCGCATGGGGCTGGGCCGTCGCCAGAACGCCGATCCGCGCTGGATCCTGCCGCTGCTCTGCCGCCGCGGACACATCACTCGCAATGAAATCGGCGCGATCCGCATCGGGCCGGACGAAACCTTTTTCCAGATCCCGCGCCAGATTGCCGACAAATTCGCCGATGCCGCCGCGCGCTCTGCGCAAAGTGACGATGACGAGGATCCGGTGCTGATCGAACGCTCTGAAAGCGGGCCTCGCGAGGTTGCTCGCGGCAATCGCAAGCGGGGACACGGAAGGCCGCATGGCGACGGACCGCGCGTCAAGGCGAAGCGCAATTTCAAAAAGTCGGATAAAGGCAAAGGGGCCTTCAAGCCGGGAAAGCGTGACAAGCAGGGTAAGCCGAACAAAGGGCCCAAGGGGCTGAAACCCTCCGCGAAAAAGCAGAGGGACTAAAAGCTGCAACGATCGGTGGAGTCCTGCGTTGATAGGGAAAGGCTTTGTGAAAAAGCATCTCATCAATTTCAATCGCAGGATATCCCTATGAACGTTCTTATTGCCGGCTCCACCGGAGCCACCGGCCTTCGCCTTACCCAGCAGCTCGCCGAGGCTGGTCACAATCCCATCGCGATGCACCGCCCGTCGTCCGACACGTCGCAATTACCCGAAGGCGTTGCGACGCGAGAAGCCGATCTGACTGAGCTTTCCGATGATGTGTGCGACGGCGCAGAAGTCGTCGTCTTCGCTGCCGGCTCGGGCGGCGATACCAGCGAAGAAATGACGGACAAGGTCGACCGCGACGGGGCGAAGAAGCTGATCGATATCGCTGCAAACAGCGGGGTGAAGCATTTCGTGATGCTCAGCTCTGTCGGTGCGGGCGACCCTGACCCCGAATCCGATCTCGCGCATTATCTGCAAGCCAAGCATGAAGCGGACGAGCACCTGATGGCTTCGGGCTTGTCCTACACCATCGTGCGTCCGGTTTCCCTCACCGATGACGACGGATCGCGCGATATGAATCTGGGCGACGACGTGGACCCGCGCGGCAAGGCGGCACGCGGCGATGTGGCAGCTATCCTCGCCCGCGCCGTGAGCGACGAGACGCTCGCGGGGAAGGTTTTCCTCATGGAAAGCCGCATGTGATCGCTATTGCTGAAACCTGGTAGCGGAGGAGGGACTCGAACCCCCGACACATGGATTATGATTCCACTGCTCTAACCACCTGAGCTACTCCGCCCCGAAGGGATGCACGCGCCGAGCGCTGTGCAGGCGGCGCATTTAGGTGGGCTTTCGCGCCCGGTCAACCACCCAATTGCATGCGACCGGGCTTATTCCCGATCCTGCACTGCGGCTTCATTCATACGGGCGATTTTTGCCGCCATGCCAAGGTTCATCGCGCGGTCGAAAGCGCCCGCCAATTCGGGGATCGCAGCGGACAGGCGTAAGATGCCGTTACGTTCGATTAACGCGATACGCATGGCCGTGTCTGCTGTCACTGCGGCGGACGCAGTGGCCCCCGAAACAAGGCTCATCTCACCCAGAAAGTCGCCCGGTTCCGCTACCCCGACCGGCGCACCGTCGAAGGTGACGGCGGCCTCTCCCATGGCGATATAGATTAGCGGAGGACGTGCCTGCCCTTGCGCGATCAGCTCGCTTCCCGCAGCGACATCGCGCCATTTTACCAGATCGAGGAGCCGGCGTTGCTGGGCGGGTTCCTGCACCTGCAGCACGTCTTCGATCAGTGCGCGTTCCTCCGCACGCAAAAGCCCATGTCGGGACCGTTTCAGGAGCAGAGCCAACTGCACAGCATTCGCCAACGAAAGGATCACGACCCAGATCAGGGCGAGAGTGTCTGCTTGCCGAAATCCGAAATGGGCGATTGCAAGTAGCCCCGCCACCAGCACGGAAATTCGCAGATCGCGCATCGAGCGCATCAACACTGCAAGCGTGAGCACGAGCAACGCCATCACCGCAAAAAGGTTTGCGCCGTCGGTCAGGAAATCGAAAAAAGCCGCCATGTCACCCCCCATCCCTGCACCGTTATATCACGGGGATGCTCGTCCACGGAAGGTGAAGCTGCCGAGGTGATCCCACGGGCCGCCCTGATAGGCGTGCAGTTCAAGCCCCGGGAAGGTGAAATCGCGCTCGACGACTTGCGGCGCCAGCTCTGCCTGCAATGCCTTGGCTTTCTTGCTCGTCACCTTGTTCTGCACGGTCACATGCAAACGCGGGCTGTGCTGGTCTTGGCTGGTAAGCATGCCGTGAAAGCGATCGGCAATCTCGTCTCGCACGCGGCGCATGGCATCGCTTTCCAGCTTGATCGCGGTGCCGCCGCCAAGGCTCATGATCCCCGCCAATCGCGCCGGAACGGGCGCATATTCGCGCGCCATCGTGGCGAGACATTCGCGCACTTCGCCTTCGCAGCTTGGCGGTAGCGAGTGGAACAGCGTGACATGCGCGTCGAGATAGTTGCGCTCTGGCGGGAAATGCTCCTGACGCAGCCGATTGGCCCAGCCCTGCATATCCTTGGGCAGCTGCGCGGTGACGATCAGGGGAGCGTTCTCAGCCAATCGCGATCACATCTCGCCGCGTTCCCGGCGCAGCGCAAACCACCGGTCGACTGCTTCCTGATGAGCCTCATAGGTCGAGTTGAATTCGTGCCCGCCGGAACCGTCTGCCACCATGTAGACAGCGTCCGTCTCTGCCGGGTTAAGCACGGCGGCGATGCTTTCCCGCCCCGGATTGGTTATCGGTCCTGCGGGCAGACCCGGCATCTGGTAAGTGTTGTAATCATTGATATCATCGATCTCCGACTGGCGGATGCGCCGCCCCAGCGGGCGACCGCGCGTGATCGGATAGATGATTGTGGGGTCAGCCTGTAGCCAGATGCCCTGACGGATACGGTTGGAATAGAGCCCGGCGACCATTTCGCGCTCTTCAGGCACGCCCGTTTCCTTCTCGACGATGCTGGCGAGGATGACCGCCTCTTCCGGGCTGTTTACGACCGTATTAGGGCCACGCTGTGGCCAGAGCTCGGCAAGCGCCTCGTCCATCGCCCGCTGCATCCGCGCAAGAACGGCGATCCGCTCCTCCCCGCGCTCGAACTGATAGGTGTCGGGCAGGACGGAGCCTTCATCGGGCACAGGGATTTCGCCGACGAGCAGGTCTTCCGCCATCAGCATGTCATGAATGATGACGCTGGGCGTGCCTTCAGGGATGGTGACGCGATAGGCGATCGCATCGCCATGCTGGAACGTATCGAGGATGGTTGCAGGACTTGCCCCTGGGGCAAGCGCGAATTCGCCAGCCTTGATCGGATCGCCGCTACCAAACACCTTGGCACGCAGCAGGAAGGCATCGGCGGAGGCAATGTGCCCTTGCTCCTCCAACAGCTGCGCCACAGATGTCAGCGATGCACCTGAGGGCACGGTGAAGGCCACCTCTTCCTCAACAGAGGACGTGCCCCACCAGCCCCAGGCGAACCAGCCCAGCACGGCGGCGAATACCAGTATGGCCGCCGCGACCAAGCCGCCCAGTTTTTTCATGTCAGTCCTCTACGCGCTTCATCACCAGCGAAGCATTGGTGCCACCAAAGCCGAAGCTGTTGTTCAGCACTGCGTTCACTTCGCGCTTCTTCGCGGTGAGCGGAACGAGATCGACGCCTTCGGTGCCATCATCCGGATTATGGAGGTTCAGCGTCGGCGGGACGATCTGATCGCGCATGGCAAGGATGCAGAAGATGCTCTCCACTGCGCCTGCACCGCCCAGCAAGTGGCCGATCGCGGATTTGGTCGAACTCATCGAAGCACCGCCCAGATCGTCGCCAAGCACGCGGCGTACCGCAGCGAGCTCGATGGTGTCGGCCATGGTGCTGGTGCCGTGTGCGTTGACGTAATCGATGTCCGCAGGCTCAAGCCCTGCCTTCTTCAGCGCCATGCGCATCGCGTTCTCCGCCCCCGCACCTTCCGGGTGCGGAGCGGTGACGTGATAGGCATCGCCCGAGAGGCCATAGCCCACGACTTCAGCGTAGATCGTCGCTCCGCGTGCCTTGGCGTGTTCGTATTCTTCGAGCACGACGACACCAGCGCCCTCGCCCATTACGAAGCCTTCGCGGTCCTTGTCATAGGGGCGGCTCGCCTCGGTCGGGCGGTCATTGAAACCCGTGTTGAGCGCGCGCGCCTGCGCGAAACCGGCGATGCCGATGGGGCAAATGGTGGCCTCTGCGCCGCCTGCCAGCATGATGTCGGCATCGTCATCGCGGATCATCCGTGCAGCGTCGCCAATCGAGTGCGCACCGGTGGAACAAGCTGTGACGACGGCATGGTTCGGACCCATCAGGCCGTATTTGATGCTGACCTGGCCGGAGATGAGGTTGATTAGGCGGCCATGCACGAAGTGCGGAGAGACACGGCCCGGGCCGCGATTGGCGAGGTTGTTCGATTCCAGCTCGATACCCGGCAACCCGCCGATGCCTGAACCGATCGAGCAGCCTGCGCGCAGTTTCTGCTCATCGGTCAGTTCGGTCAGACCTGCATCTTCCAGTGCCTGACCGGCCGCGTCGATGCCGAATACGATGAACGGGTCTACCTGCCGCTGGATTTTGCCATCGACGCGCTTGTCCGGATCGAAGCCCCATGGGTGGTCGGCAGGCTTCACCTCGCCCGCGATGGTGCATTTCTGGTCCGCCGGATCGAATTTGGTGATCTGGCCGATCCCGCTTTCACCCGCGATCAGGTTTTTCCAACTGGTTTCGACATCACCGCCCAGGGGGGTGACAAGGCCAAGGCCGGTTACGACGACACGCCGCATATATCTTCTCCGCAATCAAGAAAGGCCCAGCCACAATGGCTGAGCCTTCCATACCCCGTTCATGCGTTCGGCAGCCCTGCGGCCACCCATGCAATGCGGGGTGAGTTCAAAGCGTCAGCCAGTGATTAATTGGCGTGCTCTTCGATGTACTTGTTGGCGTCGCCAACCGTGTTGATCTTTTCGGCAGCGTCGTCCGGAATTTCCACACCGAACTCTTCTTCGAAAGCCATCACCAGCTCAACGATGTCGAGGCTGTCGGCACCAAGGTCGTCGATGAAGCTGGCTTCCGGAGTCACCTTGTCTTCTTCAACGCCGAGATGTTCGACGACGATCTTCTTCACGCGGTCAGCGGTATCGCTCATGTATTCCCTCTCACACTTGGGGTTTCAAATATCCCTTTCGCCCTAATGAACGGGCGCGACAAGCGCAAGGGCCTGCAACACCTCTCACGAACGGTTGTTTTGTGCCCCTATCGATGGTGCTGCTAAGCGAAGCTCTTGCATTTCCGCCTTAGCGATGAAGGGAGGCTGGGCAGCGACCAGCGGGGGAAACAAACACATCGCCGTCCATTGGTTAGGCAAGCAACTGATAAAAAGGAGATTTTTCATGTCTGCCAATAGTGTTCTCAAGACGCTCACCGATACCGCATTCGATTCGGTTGAGGGTTACCGCAAAGCCGCCGAGAAGGCGGATAGCCCCCAGCTGAAGCAGGCACTGAACCAGCGTCTGCAAAAGCGCGAACAGACCGTTTCTCAGCTTAATGCGGAAATCCAGCGCCAGGGTGGCGAGCTTGTCACCAAGGGTACCATGACCGGCGAAGTCCATCAGGCATTCCTTTCGATCGCCGATGCATTCGAAAACGGCGACGAAGCCGCTGCCGAGCGTGTGGAAGAAGGCGAAGATTATCTGAAGGGCAAGTTCAAGGAAGCGCTCGAAGATGACGACCTCGATCCGCAATCGCGCGCCGTCGTGCAGCAGTGCTATGCCGAGATCAGCGAAGGCGAACAGTTCGGCGACATGATCGAGCGCCAGTACGACTGATCAGTTTCGACTGATAATGTCGCACAGTGCGTTCTCATGAACGCCAGAGGGCGCGGTTCTTTCGGGAGCCGCGCCCTTTTTCGTGCGTAAAGCGTTGGCTGAATGAAGGAGCGTCCCGATGCATCGAATTCTGATCGCCGCAATATGTGCACCGCTTGCAGCCTGTGCGACGTCTTATCTCGAAGTTCCGTTCCCGACGTATGAATACTCCGGCATCGACCTGCTTGCCGGCGTAAGCGGACGAGTGGAACTATCGGATCAATGCCTGCTGTTTTACCGTGAGGGTGCGGAGCCCGGCACACCTCCGGCATACCTGATCATGCCGCTCGGCACGCGGCTACAAGGCAGCAGGATTACACTCCCCGAAGAAAATGGCGGTGCCAGCTTCCGTCTCGGCGCCACGATCCGCGTACAGGGCGGCTATAACGAACTCGACGGAACGCGCTCACGCAGCCGCAATCCGGGCGGATGTGCAGGCACGTCGCTTATCGTAAACCGGCTCTATTGAGCGGACCGAGGGTTCAGCTTTCCTGCGGCGGAGCGTCGCGCGTAGTGGAATTACTATTCATATCGGTTTTCTCCGCCACGCTGGCCGCTTTCTGCGTATCGAGCGCTTCGCCAGTCAGGCGGATATGCACGTCGCGCAGCTGTTTCGGGCTGACGACCGAAGGCGCCCCCATCATCAGGTCCTGCGCCTTCTGGTTGAGCGGGAAAGCAATCACTTCGCGGATATTCGGCTCGTCAGCCAGCAGCATCACGATACGGTCGATACCCGGAGCCGAGCCACCGTGCGGCGGTGCGCCCAGCTTGAACGCCTCGATCATGCCGGAGAAGTTCGCGTCGACATCTTCCTTGGAATAGCCGGCAACTTCGAACGCCTTGTACATGATTTCAGGCTTGTGATTTCGGATAGCGCCCGATGACAGTTCGTAGCCATTGCAGACGATGTCATACTGCCACGCCTTGATCTCGAGCGGATCGGTGTTCTCCAGCGCTTCCATCTCGCCCTGCGGCATGGAGAAGGGGTTGTGGCTGAAATCGATTTTCTTCAGCTCTTCATCATACTCGAACATCGGGAAGTCGACGATCCAGCAGAATTTGAAGCAACCCTGCTCGATCAGTTCCAGCGTTTCGCCCACGCGGGTGCGTGCAGCACCTGCCAGCTTGGCAGCTTCTTTTTCCTTGCCCGCAGCAAAGAACAGACCGTCGTTCTCGCCGAGACCGAGCTCTTCATAAAGCTTCGCCATGTTTTCCGGGCCGTGGTTCTTGGCGATCGGACCACCAAACTCGCCGCCCTTGCGGGTGACATAGCCGAGGCCCGCAAAACCTTCGCGCTTCGCCCAATCGTTCATCTCGTCGAAGAACTTGCGGCTCTTTTCATTGGTGTTCGGAGCCGGAATCGCGCGGATCACGCCGCCGCCGCCAACGATCTTTTCAAAGATGCCGAAGCCCGACTGGGTGAAGTGGTGCGATACGTCGCTGATGATAATCGGGTTGCGAAGGTCCGGCTTGTCCGTGCCGTATTTCAGCATGGTTTCGGCGTAAGGAATACGCGGGAATTCGCCTGCAGGGGTGACCGACTTGCCGCCGGAGAACTCCTCGAACACGCCAGCCAGCACCGGCTCGATGGCGTTGAACACGTCTTCCTGCGTGACGAAGCTCATCTCGAAGTCGAGCTGGTAGAATTCAGGCGAACGGTCGGCGCGCAGATCTTCATCGCGGAAGCAGGGAGCGATCTGGAAGTAGCGGTCGAAACCGGCGACCATCAGCAGCTGCTTGAACATCTGCGGAGCCTGCGGCAGCGCGTAGAACGTGCCCGGATGCAGGCGGCTCGGCACGAGGTAGTCGCGCGCGCCCTCGGGCGAAGAGGCACCGAGGATCGGCGTCTGGAATTCGGAGAAACCCTGGTCGGTCATCCGGCGGCGCAGCGAGGTTATAACCTGGTTGCGCAGCATGATGTTCTTGTGCAGCCGCTCACGACGCAGATCGATGAAGCGGTACTTGAGGCGCGTTTCTTCCGGATAGTCTTCGGCAGAATTCACGATCAGCGGCAGCTCGTCCGCCTTGCTCTGGACAGTGACCGAGCGGGCGAAAACTTCGATCTCGCCCGTCGGCAGGTTCGCGTTCACCGCTTCGGCATCGCGCGCCTTTACCTCGCCATCGATGGTGATGACGCTTTCCAGCCGCAGCGAGTCCAGCAGTTCGAGCGCGGGGGAATCCTCGTCCGCCACGATCTGGGTGATGCCGTAGTGATCGCGCAGGTCCACAAACAGCACGCCGCCGTGGTCACGCTTGCGGTGAATCCAGCCGGACAGGCGGACAGCGTCACCTACATTCGACTTGTCGAGTTGTGCGCAGTTGTGGGTACGATAGGCGTGCATCGGGACTCTTTCCATTTCGGGGGCTATAACCTAAGGGCGCGCGCAGGCGCTGCCACAGGGCATAAAGCTTTGTGCGCGCGCTAACAGGGTATGCACGGCGCTTTGTCAAGATTCGCGTCTCGACAGGCAGAGTGCGGCAGGCACGGTGAACCGGCCAAACAGAAATGAAGATACATGAAAATCCATCCCCTTATTACTGAAAGCAAAGACCTCGCCAAGCTATGCAAGCGTTTGGCGAAAGGCGATTTTGTCTGCGTGGACACAGAGTTCATGCGCGAGAACACATACTACCCGCTGCTGTGCCTGGTGCAGGTCGGCAATGAGGAAGAGGCCGCGGCGATCGATCCGCTGGCTGACGGGATTGACCTCCAGCCGCTGTGGGACTTGCTCACCGACAATGATGAAGTGCTGAAGATTTTCCACGCCGGCGGGCAGGATGTGGAAATCGTGTTCAATTTTACCGGCAAGACCCCCTACCCCATTTTCGATACGCAAATCGCGATGATGGCGATCAGCCAGTCCGAACAGATCGGTTACGCCAATCTGGTCGAAAGCTGGCTCAACAAGACGATCGACAAAGGCGCGCGCTTCACCGATTGGAGCCGCCGCCCACTGACCGACCGGCAGATCGAATATGCGATTGGCGATGTCACCTACCTGGCGCAGATTTTTCCGAAGATCCTCAACAAGCTGATCAAGACCGATCGCGGCCATTGGCTGAATGCGGAAATGGAAAAGCTCGCCGATCCAAGCAATTACGCCAACAATCTGGAGCATGCGTGGCGGCGCATTCGTGCCCCGGGCCGCAATCCGGCGGTGCTTGGCCGCCTCAAGGATTTGGCTGCGTGGCGCGAGAAAGAGGCGCAGGACAAGGATATCCCGCGCGGGCGCATTATTCGCGATGAAACGCTTGCCGATATCGCCAGCCATCCGCCGAAGAAACAAGCAGATCTCTCGAAGGTACGCGGCTTGTCGCAAGCGTGGAAAGAGAATGACATCGGCAAGCGCCTGATGCGCGTCCTCAAACATGCGGAACCCCTGCCAGCCGAGGAAATGCCGACCAAGGCCAAGCGCGGTGCACCTTTGGGCAAGGAAGGTGCGCTGGTGGCCGACCTGCTGAAGCTGCTCCTGAAAATCCGCGCCCGCGAAATCGAAGTCGCGTCTCGCCTGTTGACCAAGGCCGATGAGCTGGAAGCCCTCGCCGCCGGTGTGCGAAAGCTGCAAATCCTCGAAGGCTGGCGCTTCGAAGTCTTCGGCAAGGACGCGCTTGAGCTGGTCGAAGGCAAACTCGCATTCGCCGTGGAAAACGGCCGCCTGAAGATGACTCACATCGATGATGTGAAAGCCGAAATGGCAGAGGCGGCTGAGGCCGAATAGAGGGCATGAGCACCTACCTCCCCACCATAAAGCAGTTGCAATATCTCGTCGCCCTGCACGAGCATCAGCATTTTGGCCGCGCGGCGGAGGCGAGTTTCGTGTCGCAATCGACGCTGTCGGCAGGGATCCGCGAGCTGGAATCTCTGCTCGGCGTGACGCTGGTGGAGCGCAGCCGCCGGGTTGTGCGCTTTACGCCGCTTGGCAAGAGCGTGGTCGACAAGGCGCACCGCGTGCTGCGCGAGGCAGAGGAACTGGCCGAGCTGGTGCAAGCCGCGGGCAAGCCGCTGTCGGGCGAATTGCGCATGAGCGTGATCCCCACGATCGCGCCTTTCCTTTTGCCGCGCATCCTGCCGCGGCTGCGCAAGGAGCGGCCGCAGTTGAAGCTCTTCCTGCGCGAAGAGACTTCGGATCACGCCATCGAGTCGCTCCATCACGGACGTGCCGATTGCGTCCTGCTCGCCCTGCCCTTCGCGACCGGCGAAGTGGAAAGCGAGATCATCCAGGACGATGCGCTTTACGTCGCTTTCCCCAAAGATGACCCGCGCGATCCGCCAGCGGAAATCCCGCCCAATATGATCGACGAAGGGCGCCTGCTACTGCTCGAAGACGGGCACTGCTTGAAAGAACATGCGCTCGCCGCCTGCAACCGCCCGGAAATGCGCGCGAGTGCGACGATGATCGGCACCAGCCTGCACACGCTTGTGCAGATGGTCGACAATGGCCTCGGCCTCACCATGCTGCCGCAGATGGCGATCGATGCGGGGATTTTGCACGAGACCGATGTCGTCGCCCGTCCGCTCAAAGGCGCAAACACCAGCCGCCAGATTGCGCTTGTCTGGCGCGCCAATTCGCCGCGTGCGGATGAATTCAAGCTGCTGGCTGAGGAATTGCGCGCGGGTTAGCAACTCACCGGATATAATCGCCGCCTCACTCATTGCATTGATGTAATGAGAAAAACCACGCTTCCGCCATTCGCTGCTGCCGTCCTCCTTCTGTCTGCCTGCTCCGCACCGGAACAGGATTCAGTGAGCGAAGAGAGCGAGACCGAGCAGAGCCAGACCATCGAAGTCGCCGACAGTCCTGTCGAGCAAGCCGCGCCGGTCGACCCCGAAGTGGCTGAAGCCCGCGATGCCCTATCCGAGCGGATTGCAGAACTCGGCGAAGACTTTGGCGGCTCGCTGGGCATCGCGATTGTCGACGTACAGAGCGGTTGGAGCACAGGCTTTAACGAGAGCAAGCTGCTGCCCCAGCAAAGCGTCAGCAAGTTATGGGTCAGCCTGGCCGCGCTGGAACTGGCTGATCGTGGTGAGCTCGACCTTGAGTCTCCGATCGATATTCGCCGTGAAGACCTGACCGTGTTTCATCAGCCCATCCGTCCCGATGTCTTGCGGAGCGGCGTGGTCCGTAGCGATCCTGTCGACTTGATCGAACGTGCGATCACCGAAAGTGACAACACCGCCAACGATGTTCTTCTGGGACAGGTGGGTGGCCCCGACGCGGTTCGGCAAGTGCTTGCCAGCAAGGGTCTCGATAATATCCGCTTTGGCCCCGGCGAACGCGCAATGCAGAGCGCCATTGCCGGTCTCAATTGGAAGCAGGAATATGCCTACACGCGCAGCGGATTTTTCGATGCGCGGGATGCCGTGCCCGACATTCTCCGCAAAACCGCCTTCGAAAATTATCTGTCCGATCCCGTCGATGGAGCAACGCCGATTGCGATTGCCGAGGCCCTTGCCGCTCTCGCTCGCGGAGATTTGCTCTCCGAACCTTCGACCAAGCGGCTTATCGCCACTCTGCAACGGACGAAAAGCGGCCCGCGCCGCCTGAAGGCTGGGGCACCCGCTGGTTGGACAGTCGCGCACAAGACAGGCACCGGACAATTCTATAACGGTCGCCAGTCCGGCTATAATGATGTCGGCCTGGTCACCTCACCCGACGGTCGCACCTACGCCATTGCAATCATGATCGGCGAGACCCGCCGCCCCACGCTCGCACGCATGGACATGATGCAAGCGGTGACACGCGCGGTGGCTGACTATGATGGAAAGCTGGCGGAAGCGGCTACATCATAGGGTTTGGATGTAACCGCATTGAGCGGAACTTGCTCCTGCCTCGGCGTTCGAATAACATTCTCAAATGACGAGAAAACATCTCACCTTCGCTCTGCCAGTTGCGTTGGTCTATGCCGCATCGCCAGCTTCCGCGGGGTGGAATGGTGCCGAATGGGGAATGACCCCGCAGCAGGTCGAAGAGGCTACCGAAGGCTTCGCGAGGATGACTCGGGAGGAATTGCCTCGCGAGGGCCGTGAGCCGCGGCTATCGAACCGCGCCGAATTTGAGAGTGAGCTCTCCAATTTCGAAGTCGAATATTATCATGATCATACGGGTCTGCAGCAGATCAGGCTGATACCCGAGTTCGACGATTGCGATGAAGTGCTAAACGCCTTCGTCAGCACCTTTGGGGAACCTATCGAATATCAGGAGCAAGTGATCCTGCGCAATTTCGCGTGGCATGACGAGGAGAACGACAACCGCATCGTGTTGGCCCACTCCACCGCGAACCTTTGCACGGTCTATTTCTACAGCCTGTCAGATTACACACAGCGAATGGAAGCCAGAGCCGGCAGCGACGCCGGGTGATTTTCCATCAATCCATATGCTTGAGACCCACGCGCAGGTAATCCCAGCCCGTTATCACTGTCAAAATCGCGGCCGCCCAAAGTGTCGTCAGGCCGACTGTGTGCGGGACATTCGCATCGATGTCGCCGATCATCACAGTCCAGTCGGGCAGTCCCTGCCCCAAGATTAGTGCACCGAGAGCAATGAGCTGGAACGTCGTCTTCCATTTGGCGAGCTTGCTGACAGGGACACTCACCTGCAGTCCGCCGAGAAATTCGCGCAGGCCCGACACCGCAATCTCGCGCACGAGGATGATAAGCCCAGCCAGCACGTGCATGTCCCCCACATAGGGGCCACGCAGCACGCCCATCGCGGTGAGCACCAGAATGACGGTCGCCACCATGATCTTGTCCGCGATGGGATCGAGGAAAATGCCGAGCTTGCTGACCGCTCCGCTCGAGCGGGCGAGCATTCCGTCGAAGTAGTCGGTAATGCCCATTGCGCAGTAGAGGCCGAAGGCAAGCAGGTATCCCAACTCCCATCCCGGCCACCAAAGCAGATAGGCGAGCAAGGGAAGCGCGATGATGCGCGATAGCGTCAATATATTCGGCAAGGTCCACATGATGGGTGACCTCTAGCGTGATAATGGCGCAGGAAAAAGCATGGCCACATGCCTGAATTGGTTATAAGCCTGCTGCGCAAGCGTCCGAAGCCACCAGGAAGGCAGCCCAAGCCCCCTTATGTTTACGTCTGTCCACCTGCTCAAGCAGCGGCGTTTTCTGCCGCTCTTTGTCACCCAGCTGCTCAACGCTTTCAACGACAACCTCTACAAGACGACGATGGTGCTGTTCGTCATCTATCTGGTGTATAATTCGCCCGACACGGAGACCATCTTCTCGGGCGTCGCATCCTTCGTATTCATCCTGCCCTTCTTCCTGTTTTCAGCGATCGCCGGGCAATTGGCGGACCTGACGGACAAGGCAAAGATCATCCGCACTGTGAAGGCAGCGGAAATCGGGATCATGTGTGTGGGCGCTTTCGGGCTCTATCTCGCGTGGCAGGGCATTGCAGTGGATGTGATCGCGATCCCGCTGCTGATGCTGGCGCTGTTCGCGATGGGGGTGCACTCGACATTCTTCGGCCCGATCAAATATGCGATCCTGCCGCAGCACCTTCAGAAGGAAGAGGTTCTGGCAGGGACCGGTCTGGTTGAAGCAGGCACATATCTGGCGATCATGGGCGGCACGATTATTGCCGGCTTCCTGGCCGAACTGGTGGAAGTCGCGGCCATCGCGATCATCGCCGTGGCAGTGATCGGCTATGTCACCAGCCGGCAGGTCCCCGCGGCTCCGCCGATGGGAGAGCCCGAAAAGGTCGACTTCAATCCCTTCACCTCCTCATGGAATCTGGTGCGTGACGTGTCGCACAATCGCGAGGTGTTCTACGCTATCCTTGCGATCAGCTTTTTCTGGACCATCGGCAGCGTGCTGTTCATCCAGTTTCCGCCGCTTGCGAAGAACGTGCTCTATGCAGATCCGGCGGTGGCCAGCCTGTTCTTGGTCTTCTTCTCTATCGGCGTTGCCATCGGTTCCGTTGCTGTCAATCTGCTGCTCAAAGGCACCGTTTCCTCGCGCTATTCACCGGTTTCGGTGCTGGTCATGGGGGCGATGGTCGTGGTGTTCTATTTCGTGTGCCGCGCCTGGAATGCGATGGTGGTGGACACCGCGCTGATGGATATCGCGACATTCCTGTCCTACCCGCTCGCCTGGGCAGTGCTCGGCAGCCTCTTGTCCATCGCAATCTTCGGCGGCATGTTTGTCGTGCCGCTCTACGCCTTTCTCACCACCAAAGTGGCGACAAACAAGGCGAGCCGAGCGGTGGCCGCGAACAATATCGTCAATTCAGGCGCGATGGTGGTCGGTGCACTCTTCGCCATGGGTCTGAGCGCAATCGGCATTCCGCTGGCCGAGCAATTGCTGTTGAGCGCAGGCATGTGCCTGATCTCCGCGTGGCTCGGCACGCTATTGCTGCGCGCAGAACGCGAAGCTGCGGTGGTTGCTTAACCGAAGAAGGTAAGAGTGGCTACGAAGCCCGCGGTATAAGTCGCGGCGACCGTTTCCATAT
Source organism: Aurantiacibacter sp. MUD61 (assembly GCF_027912455.1). Lineage (NCBI taxonomy): Bacteria > Pseudomonadati > Pseudomonadota > Alphaproteobacteria > Sphingomonadales > Erythrobacteraceae > Aurantiacibacter > Aurantiacibacter sp. MUD61. Next base: position 2,227,525 of record NZ_CP115446.1, on the reverse strand, counting down.
CCTTGCGTGTAAGGCCGAGCTTCAGGCGCCAGGGCACCATACGCTCAATTTCATTGGCGCGGTGCACCACATGCGGTGGAAGCGAGGCCCGGAAGGGGTGGCGGGCCGACTCATCGGTAAGGACCAGTGAACGTCTCATGCGATCGCCTTAACCTTTTGCTAACCATTTGCTCTATCGCACAATTGCGGCTGTCCAAACACGGGACGGATCTTGTTCTGCCCGGATATTTCTGCGGATAAAGCGGTTGGCGAAAGCCGATCGTCTCTGGTTGCAGGCGCAATCAGTCGGGGCTAACCACGCGGCATGACCACGCCGACCCCGCGCAGCGCATCGCGCCTGCTGATCGATTGCCTTGTTGAACAGGGCTGTGACCGCGTCTTCACGGTTCCGGGGGAGAGCTTTCTTCCCGCGCTGGACGCGCTCGCCGATACCGGTGCGATCGATACGATCACCTGCCGGCAGGAAGGTGGTGTGACCTTCATGGCCTGTGCCGACGGGGCGATGACCGGCAGGCCCGGTGTGGCTTTCGTAACCCGCGGCCCGGGCGCGACCAATGCGAGCATCGGCGTGCATGTCGCCATGCAGGACTCGCAGCCGATGATCCTGTTCGTGGGCGATGTGGACCGCGGCATGAAGGATCGCGAAGGTTTTCAGGAAGTCGACTTCCCGGCCTTCTTCGGACCCATCGCGAAATGGGCCGCAAAGATCGACCATGCTGACCGTATTCCCGAATACGTGGCACGCGCCTGGTCGACGGCGATTTCAGGCCGCCCTGGCCCGGTGGTGCTCGCCCTGCCGGAAGACATGCTGCACGAAGAAGATGTCACTGCGCCCGTTCGCCCGGCCGTGACCAGACCCGCGCAGGCGCCCTGCCCTGATGCCATGGCGACGATGATGCGAATGATCGGCGATGCGGCATCTCCTGTCGCCATCGTCGGCGGAGCGGGCTGGAACGAGCGCACGCGCCATTACTTCACCGAATTTGCCGAGCGGATCGGCCTGCCCGTCGCGACAGCTTTCCGGCGGCAGGATGCCATTTCGCCTTCCTCCAGCGTCTATGCCGGTAATCTCGGCTACGGCCCCAATCCGAAGCTGACCAAACGCGTGAAAGAAGCCGACCTGCTGATCGTGGTTGGCGCGCGTATGGGAGAGGCAACAACCGACGGCTACGAGCTGGTAACGCCCGATCATCCCGATCAGGCGCTGGTGCATATCTACCCCGATCCGAACGAGCTTGGCCGCGTCTACCGGACTGATCTGCCGATTTGTGCCGATATGGCCGAATTCGCCGAATGCGCAGCCCTGTGGGATGATGAGGACATTATTGCTTTCGATGCCGGGCCTGCCGCGCACGCCGAATGGCTCGAATGGAATACGCCGCGCGGGGAAGCGCAGTTCACTCTCGATCTGGCGCTCGCCATGCGCAAGGCGCGCGAGCTGCTGCCTGCCGACAGCATCATCTGCAACGGTGCGGGAAATTTTGCGGGTTGGTGGCACCGCTACTGGCCCTATGCCGGATATCCGTCACAACTCGCTCCGACCGCTGGCGCGATGGGATACGGCGTACCCGCAGCTGTTGCCGCCGCTCGCCGCTTCCCGAACCGTTGCGTTGTCGCAGCCGCTGGAGATGGCGACTTCCTGATGAATGCGCAGGAGCTGGCGACCGCGGCGCAGTACAACCTCGACCTGCTGGTGATCGTCTTCGACAATTCCACTTACGGCACCATCCGCATGCACCAGGAGCGCGAATATCCGGGACGCGAGGCGTCAACGCATCTCGCCAATCCCGACTTCGCAATGATGGCACAGAGCTTCGGCGGCTGGGGCAAGCGGGCGGAAAACAATGCAGAGTTCGATGCTGCACTGGAAGAAGCGGTAGGCCGCAAGGGCATCCGCCTGATCCACTGCATCACTGATATCGAACAACTCTCCGCAGCAGGAGCGACGGTGAGCGGACTGCGCAAACGCTAAGCCTCAGCGGCGTCAGCGCATCGTCATCCCGCCATCGACGAAATACTCGCTTCCGGTGACATAAGAGGCCTGGTCCGAAAGCAGGAAGAGCGCGACCTGCGCGACTTCCTCAGCTTCACCGAAGCGACCGAGAGGGACCTGGCTCTTTATCTGATCGGTCATCTCTTCCTTCTCGTCCTCGTCGAGACCCATGCCGCTGAAGAAATTCGTCTCGATTGGACCGGGTGCCACCGAATTCACTCGGATCCCCCTTGGAGCGAGGTCGCGCGCCCAAGCCCGTGCAAGGGCAAGGTCTGCGGCTTTCGTCGCAGCGTAAATCGCGCCCTGTGCCTGCCCGAGATAGGGCGCAACCGAGCTGGTCAGCAAGACAGCTCCGCCATCCTTTACCTGTTCTTTGAGGCCGGCAAACTGCAGAACGGGCCCGCGAACATTGGTGTTCATCATGGCATCGAACATTTCGGCATCGTTATCTTCATTAGCGCCGAATTTGCCGTAGCCTGCGTTCAGCCACAGCCCGTCGAGCCCATCCATTTGCTCACGGACTTTTTCCGCGAGTTCCTTTGCCGCGTCGGGATCGCTAGCATCGTTGCGCAGGACGAGCGAGCCAGATGGTAATGCGCGCCCCGCTTCATCCAGATGATCCTGGCTCATGCCGGTAACGGCCACTTCGCCGCCTTCCTCGACAATCATTTTAGCCGCCGCCAGGCCGAACCCGCTTGTGCCACCGGTGATCAAAATGCGTTTGTCTGTGAACCTGCCCATGCCATGTCTCCTGTGTGGGATTATACATTGGCAACGGGCTTCAAGCGGACGCGGTTCCACGAAAAAGGGCCACGCTTGCCGCGCGGCCCTTTTCGATAATTAGTGCTGAGTAGCAGCGGTCAGATGTCGTCGCCCATCTTGCCTTTGACTTCGCCCTTGAACTGCTGGCCCTTGCCCTTGGCTTCCTGCTGCTTGCCTTCTGCCTTGGTCTCGGGATCGTCCGAATGCTGCTTGGCCTTGCCCACTGCTTCGTTGACGTTGCCCTTAATCTTGTCGGTGAGTTCACCCATGGTCGATCTCCGTAAATCTGGTGGCAGCGGATATCGCCGCCTTCTTACCTGATCAACGGACGGAGCACCCGATCGTTCCGCCTCAAGATTCTGACATTGCGATAATTTTTTCCCATTCCTCCGCGGTGATTTCGGCAACCGACAGGCGGGAAAGGCGCACCAGTTCGATCCCTTCAAGCTCCGGGTTTGCCTTGATGGCTTTAAGCGTGACCGGGTTTTTCACCGGTTTGACAGGCTTCACCTTCACCGTCGGCCACTTGCCTTCGGGATCGGTCGGATCGATCAGGCCAGCCTCGCTGACTTCTGCAATGCCGACGATCTCCAGCCCCTTGTTGGAATGGTAGAAGAAGCACTGATCGCCCTTCTCCATGGCTTTCAGATTGTTAGCGGCGCGGTGGTTTCGCACGCCATCCCAGACAGTCTCCTTATCGCGGTTCAGATCATCCCACGAGTATTTGAATGGTTCCGATTTCATGAGCCAGTAATTCGGCAAAATGTCCTCCTGATTGCGCGCCGCAGACCTAACCGCTCCATTCGCTTTTCGCAATTAACGGATCGTTGAACATGATGCGGCATAAACCTGATCGAACTTAGGGGGCGTGACCCATCTTGCTGACCAAAGATGAGAGCGAAGTGAAGGCAGAGGCACAGGCGAAGAAGCTGGCGCCGGCGCAGCGTGACATCGTTACGCTGGGTATCGCCATTGCTGCGGCCATCCTTTTCGTGGGAACCGGCGGAACCGTGATGCCGCAGATCGTGCGATCGTGGATGGGCACCGGCGCGGCGCCCGATATGCTTCTGACCAATGCGGTGCTGCTCAATATCGCCCTGCTGATATTCGGCTGGCGTCGCTACAATGAATTGCATCGCGAAGTGGAGGAACGCCGCAAGGCAGAGGCACGTGCGCGCGAGCTGGCCGAGCGCGATCCCCTCACCGGCACTCTCAATCGTCGCAGCGGGCCTCCTGCCATCGATGCACTGCGTGCCGAAGCGCTGGAGCGCGATCAGCACGTCGCGATCCTGCTGATCGACCTCGATAATTTCAAGCAGATCAACGATCTCAACGGCCATCAGGCGGGCGATGTCGTATTGCAGACCATTACCCAGCGGATTGAAGAAAAGCTTCCCGTTGGCGGTTTGCTGATCCGCATCGGCGGCGATGAATTTGCCTGCGCAGTGCCATTCTCAGCCATTGAGCGCGACAAGGTGGACGCCTTTGCAGAGTCGCTTGTCGAATCTGTTTCTGCCCCGATCCCTGCCAATGATCTCACGCTGGAAGCGACCATTTCGATTGGTATTGCACATTCCAATTGCAGCGATGGCACCGTGCTGACGGCGGACAAGCTGATCCACCGCGCCGATATCGCCATGTATCACGCGAAAAAGCGTGGGCGTAATCGCTTTTTCTGGTTCGAGTCGCCAATGGAAGACGAGCTGCGCTTCCGCCACGAGCTGGAAATGGGTATTCGCGAAGGGCTCAAGAACGGCGAATTTGTCCCCTATTATGAGCAGCAGATCGATCTTGAGACGGGCAAGCTCGTCGGCTTCGAAATGCTCGCGCGCTGGCTTTCCCCGCGCCTGGGGCTGGTTTCTCCCGACGTCTTTATTCCGATTGCCGAAGACATTGACCTGATCGGCCCGCTGTCCGAAAGCCTGATCAAGCAGGCCCTCAGCGATGCCAAGGGTTGGGATCCCGAGCTATCCCTCTCGGTCAATATTTCGCCGCTGCAGCTGCGCGATCCGTGGTTTGCGCAAAAGCTTCTGCATATTCTTGTCGACAGCGGCTTCCCGCCTCACCGGCTGGAAATCGAGATTACCGAGAGCTGCCTGCACGAGAATATCGGCGCAGTCCGCTCGATTTTCAGCAGCCTCAAGAATCAGGGCATCCGCATCAGCCTTGATGATTTCGGAACGGGCTATTCCAGCCTGTCACAATTGCGATCGCTGCCGTTCGACAGGCTGAAGATCGACCGCAGCTTTGTCACCGAGATCGCGCAGGAAGATGTGAGCAGTGAGCTTGTTCGCGCGATTGTGTCGCTCGGCAAGGGCCTCTCGCTTCCTGTCACCGCAGAGGGCATCGAAAATGGCCGCGTGCTGGAGGCTTTGAAAGGCCTCGGCGGGATCAAGGGCCAGGGTTACCTCTATGGCCGCCCGGAAAACGCGCAATCGACACACGATCGCCTTGCCAAGCTCGGCCTTCTTTCCTGCGAGAATGTCATTGCAGAGATTGGCACAAAGGCGGATGCGCGTCTTGCAGAGGAAGAAGCAGAGCGCATCGCCGGCTAAGGCCGCTCTCTTCTCCTACCCATTGCGCAACACCGCCCTGCCCCCTAGGTGGCGGATATGCGCGTCCCCTTCACCAAGATGCATGGCCTTGGCAATGATTTCATCGTGCTCGATGCGCGTGGAACGCCGCTGCCCGGCCCGCTTGAGAACGCTACGGTCAAGGCACTGGCCGACCGGCGCGAAGGGATTGGCTGCGACCAGTTGATCGTGATGGAGCCCGACGACACAGCGACCATCCGCATGCGCATTTACAATTCCGACGGCGGCGAGGTCGAAGCCTGCGGCAATGCCTCACGTGCGGTGGGTATGTTGCTGGGCGATGAGGCTACGATCGCGACCGCTGGCGGCATGATTACCACCCGGCCCGAGGCGAACGGCATTTCTGTCGACATGGGCACGCCGCGTTTCGAATGGGACGCCATCCCCCTCGCCTATCCGATGGATACAGAGCGCTTGCCGCTTGGTTGGGACGCGCTCGAAGGCCCGCTCGCGGTGAATGTCGGCAATCCGCACGTGGTGTTCTTCGTCGATGATGCGCAGGCAGTGCCGCTGGACGAGCTTGGACCGCAGATCGAAACGGACAGCGTTTTTCCAGAGCGGATCAATGTGAATGTCGCCGAGGTTATTGATGGTACAACCATGCGCCTTCGCGTGTGGGAACGCGGCGCTGGCCTCACCCGCGCTTGCGGGACCGGAGCCTGCGCCAGCGCGGTCGCTGCGATGCGGCGCGGGTTGGTCGACCGCAAGGTGACCGTCCACTTGCCCGGCGGACCGCTCACCATTGCTTGGGGCGAGGACGACCGCATCACCATGACCGGCGGTGCGACCGAAGCGTTTCGCGGCACCTTCGCATGGGATGATTACGCCGGATGAGCGCCGAAGTCATTTCGCTGGGCTGCCGCCTCAACATCGCCGAGAGCGAGCGTATCCGCGACCTGATGTCGGGCGAGGAGGATGTGGTCGTGGTGAACAGCTGCGCGGTGACAATGGAGGCTGTTCGCCAGACCCGTCAGGCGATCCGCCGCGCGCGTAAGGCGCGGCCCGATGCGCGTCTGCTGGTGACCGGCTGCGCTGCCGATATCGAACGCGAGCAGCTCGCCGCCATGCCCGAGGTCGATGGGCTGGTGCCGAACACACAAAAGCTCGATGCGCGCGCATGGAATGTACCCGAACGCGCCGAGCCTGCACCCAAGCAGCGCACCCGCGCCTTTATCGCGGTGCAGAATGGCTGCGATCATGCCTGCACCTTCTGCGTAATCCCGCAGGGCCGCGGTGAAAGCCGTTCCATGACCATTCCCGCCGTGCTGCGCGAAGTCGAGCGGCATTTTGAGCAGGGGGCGCCCGAAATCGTACTGACCGGTGTCGATGTGACGTCATGGGGCCATGACCTCCCCGGCACGCCGCCGCTCGGCGATCTGGTTGCCGCCGTGCTGGACGCATTTCCGGACTTGCAGCGTCTGCGCATGTCTTCGATCGACGGGGCCGAAGTCGATCCCGTGTTGTTCGATCTCTTCGCAAGCGAACCGCGTGTGATGCCGCATCTGCACCTGTCTCTTCAGCATGGTGCCGATCTCATTTTAAAGCGCATGAAGCGCCGCCATTCGCGAGCCGATGCCATCTCACTCGTCAGCGGCTTGCGGGAGCGCCGCCCCGAACTGGCCATGGGCGCCGATATCATCGCCGGTTTCCCGACTGAGTCGGAAGCGCATCACGCGGAGAACCTCAGCATCATCCGTGAACTTCAGATCGTGCACGGCCATATCTTCCCCTATTCACCGCGCCCCAATACGCCCGCCGCGCGGATGCCGCAGCTAGACAAGGACATTATCAAGGCGCGCGCTGCTGAGTTGCGAGCAGCTGTCCAATCGGTTCGCAATGAGTGGCTGCAAAGCCTTGTGGGCACTCCTCTCAGCGTTCTCGGCGAACGCGACGGCTGCGGCTATGCCGAAAACTTCGCCCGCGTCGCTTTGCCCGAGGGCACCGAAGCGGGCACAATCGTGACCATCACTCCGCAATCAATCGAGGAAGGCATTCTCACGTGAGCAAAAGCTGGACGGAAAAACTGTTTGGCGGTTTCCGCAAGACATCAGACCGCTTGTCGGAGAATCTGTCAGCCGCCGTCGAATCTGCCGAGCCTGTTGTCGAGGATGAGGAGATCGAGGAGGAGCCAGAGCCCGCGCCTGAGCCGGAGCCGGAGCCGGAACCCGAACCAACGCCAGAGCCCGATCCGGTGCATGAAGCTGAGCCTGAGCCGGCGCCTCAAGCTCAGCCAGAGGTCGCGCCCCAACCAGCGCCAGCACCTGCTCCAGAGCCTGAACCCATACCGGCACCGTCCGCAGAGCCCGCTTCGATCGTTTCCAAGGTCGCAACGACGATCCGCTCCACCCGGCTCGACGATTCTACGCTCGACGAGATCGAAGATGCGCTGATCATCTCGGACCTCGGCCCTTCCGCCGCAGCACGCATTCGCGATAAGCTCGCGGAAAAGCGCTTCGGCTCGGTCATTACCGAGCGTGAACTGAAAGAGGCTGTTGCCGACGAAATCGCCGCGATCCTGCGGCCCGTCGCCAAGCCGCTCGATATCACCGCCTTCCCCCGCCCGCAGGTCATCCTTGTCATCGGCGTGAATGGCAGCGGCAAAACCACCACCATCGCGAAACTCGGCCATTGGCTGATGGAAGACGATTACGAAGTGATGCTGGCAGCGGGCGACACCTTCCGCGCGGCAGCCATCGGGCAGCTCAAAATCTGGGCAGAGCGCATCGGTGCGCCGATCATGACCGGGCCGGAGGGCGGAGACCCTTCTGCCATCGTATTCGATGCCGTAAAGCGCGCGACGGAAATCGGCACCGATGCGCTGATCGTCGACACCGCAGGCCGCCTGCAGAACAAGCGCGAATTGATGGATGAGCTCGCAAAAATTCGCAAAGTGCTCGGACGGCTCAACCCCGAAGCACCGCATGACGTGCTGCTCGTGCTCGATGCCACGAATGGCCAGAACGCACTCAGCCAGATCGAGATTTTCAAGGAAGTGGCGGGCGTCACCGGTCTCATCATGACAAAGCTGGACGGCACAGCGCGCGGCGGCGTGCTGGTTGCTGCAGCAGAGCAATATGGCCTACCGATCCACGCCATCGGCGTTGGCGAAACGCTCGACGACTTGCGGCCTTTCGATCCTGACCTTGTCGCGCGCGTGATTGCAGGAGTGGCCTGATGACGTCTGAAACCCCGAAACAGGCCGTAGCGAGCGAGAAGCCCAAGAGCGGCTGGCTCAATGTCGCGGTCGATTACGGACCGTTGCTGGTCTTCTTCCTGACCTACAAATACTTCTCGCCTGAGGACGGCACCGACACCGCAGGCGAAATTTTTGCCGTGATCCGCGGCACGGGCGCTTTCATCGTCGCAGCCGTTATCGCGCTGGCGGTGAGCAAATGGCGACTGGGCAAAGTCAGTCCGATGTTGTGGCTCTCCACTGCGATGATCGTGGGCTTCGGCGCGCTGACGATCTATTTCCAGGACGAACGCTTCATCCAGTGGAAGCCGACGATCATCTACGCGATTTTCGCTGTCGTGCTGCTGGTGGGTTACGCCAAGGGCAAATCGCTTCTGAAGGTGCTGCTGGAAGCCGCATTCGAGGGGCTGAACGACGAAGGGTGGCTCAAGCTGTCGCGCAATTGGGGCCTCTTCTTCATCGTGCTTGGCGCGCTCAACACGCTGCTGATTTTTACCGTCAGCTTCGAGACATGGCTCGGCATGAAGCTGTGGCTGTTCCTGCCGCTGACCTTCGTCTTCACCTTTACGCAGGTGCCGATGCTGATGAAGCACGGGCTGAGCATCGAGGACAACGATCCCAGCGACGATACGCCTCCGCCCGGGTGAATTTGACAGAGCTCAAGTCTAGCGTATTATTACATCAACACGATCAGGCGCGGACGAACTTAGCCGTAGCTCCCAAATCGCGTTTATTCACCGCGACAGCAACCTTGAAGCGAACCGAGAGTAAAATCTCGCTTGTATTGCTGCATCCTTTGCATTTCACACTCAGGAGTTGGCCATGGCCCAATCGGATATCCAAATCGGTAATGTTCGGAATCTGCTGCACAAGGTTGTGGACGACTGGAGGTATGACGAACGCCGAGCGGTTCGCAACCGATTGCTAGACTATGAGGAAAAGCTGGAAAAGATCGAACAACGCGAAGCGCGTGGTGAAGAGGTGCCGCTTAAGCAACAGACACTTGAGCATTATGAAAATTACAAAAGCCGCGTCGATGCCAAATATGAAATGATCGACGAGGCGCACCGCCAGATGATCGCCTATGTGGAAGGCCGCGCAGCCGAATAGCGGCTTCGCTCAAATTTCCGTTCGGCTCCCCAGTCCCATCATACCGTCTTGGGGAGCCGCATCATCTGCCGGTCTATCCTGCTGCGGGCATCTTTTCGCTCGCCGCAGAGCGCCGGCAAAGCCAACGCATCGCAAGCCCGAAAGCCAGCACGACCAATATCCACGCACTGGTCTCCAGACCGGTGCCGTAGGTCGCATAGCCAATGAAGAGGATTCCGATCGCCAGCAGTGGCCATCGTGCCATTTTGCGATTCTCCTTCACCGCTGCCAGCGCTCCGGTCAGATAGAAGACGAGAGCTCCGCCGCTGGTCATGAGCACCAGAAACTCGAACATTCCAGTAAGACCGCGCGAAAGATTGGCGAGGATCAGGAGCGTGCAACCCACTCCGATCGCGATTACCCCCCAATGCGAAATGCCGTAGGCATTCGTGCGGGCAAACAATTGTGGCATCTCCTTGCGGAGCGCCATGCCATAGCTGCATTCGGTGCCGAGCAGGATCAGGCCGTTATTACAGCCAGTCACGCTGATAAGGATGCAAACCGCCATCAGTGTGCCGGTAACCGGGCCGAAGTAGCCGCCCAGGAAATCCGAAAAAGGCGAAGTCGAGCCTGCCGTATCCTGCCACGGCACCAGCAGCACCATGGCTGTCGTCGCGAGAATGTATAGCGTGAGGACCAGCCCCGGCCCGCCGATCATCGCGAGCGGAATGTTGCGCTTGGGATTACGAATTTTCGCGACGGGGATACTGGCAGCCTCGAAACCCAGCAAAGGAAACAACGTCAGCGCGACCGCGACCGAGATATTGTTCAGATTGACCTCCGCTGGAGCCATTTGCTGGATATCCGCGCCGCCCGCCACGGCTCCCACAAACACTCCCGCAACGAGGACTAGCGGTATCAGCTTGATCAAGACCGTGATCACCTGAACGCTTCCCACCGACCGGACACCGCGAAGGTTCACGCCTACCAGCGCCCATAGGAGTATCAGGGCGAAAGTGACGCTGACCTGCTGGCTTTGGGTGTTGAATAAAAGGTCGGCAAGGATCGATCCGCCCATCAGCGACAGGGCCGAGATCGATGTAAATCCGATGATCCAATAGGCGAAAATCCCGATGAAAGCGGGCATTTCGCCAATCACTCGTTCGACATTGTGCTGCACGCCTTCGCCCGTCCCGTCCATCAGGTAACGAAAGGTCATGGCAAGGCACAACGCCCCTGCCCCGCTGATCAGCCAGCCGAGCGTGCTGTTCCAGCCCAGCGGCGCCAGCGAAGATGGCAGGAAGAATATCCCTGCCCCGACCATCGTGCCGATGACGAGCGCGATGCTCATCAGCGGGCCCATGCCCGCCTCCTGCTTCGGTGAATTCATGCTGTCCCCCCATTGCCCGCGCGTGATGCATGGGCAGGGAGAGACTATGTCAGCACGGCTGGACGGTCAAATCTCGACCTGGCTTCCCAATTCCACCACGCGGTTGGTAGGGAGCCGGAAGAACTCCATCGGCGTTGCGGCGTTGCGCATCATCCAGGCAAACAGTTTCTCTCGCCACACGGCCATGCCGGGCTTGTCCGCAGTCAACAGCGTCTGGCGACTGAGGAAGAAGCTGGTCTTCATCATATCAAACGGGCCGCCGCACATCTCGCGGCTGGCGAGCGCCTTGGGCACGTCGGTTTCCTCCATAAAGCCGTAATGGAGGATCACACGGAAGAAGCCGTCGCCCAGTTCCATGATCTCGCACCGCTCTGACGGGTCGACATAGGGCACGCCCTTGATATCGACCGTCAGCACGACGATGCGTTCGTGCAGCACCTTGTTGTGCTTGATATTGTGCAGGAGCGCGGAGGGTGTGCCGCTGCTGCCCGAATTCATGAAAATGGCCGTGCCTTCGACACGCGCGCTGCTGGACCGGGCGGATTTGGCAAAGATGTCGAGCGGCAGGCTCATCTCCGTCATGCGGCTGCGCATCAGTTTGCGGCCCTTCGCCCAGGTCGTCAGGATGGTGAAGGCAATCGCGCCGACGAGCAGCGGGAACCAGCCGCCATCGGGCACTTTGGTGAGGTTGGCTGCGAAATAGGCGCCGTCGACGATCAGGAAGACCAGCACCACGGGGATCGCGATCCACTTGGGCCATTTCCACACCCCGATAAACAGCACCGCCATCAGCAGCGTATCGATGGTGACCGCGCCCGTTACCGCGATGCCATATGCGCTCGCGAGATTGGACGAGTTCTGAAATGTGAGAACAAGAAGGATGACGGCGCACATCAGCGCCCAATTGATCACCGGGATATAGATCTGGCCCGAATGCTCATCGGAGGTGTGGCGGATCGAAAGGCGCGGCACGAAGCCGAGCTGGATCGCCTGATGAGTGATGCTGAACGCGCCGGAAATGACCGCCTGGCTGGCGATAAAGGTCGCGCAGGTGGCGAGGATCACCAGCGGCAGGCGATAGGCCTCATCCGCCAGGAAGAAGAACGGATTCATGATCGCCTGTTCGGCCGCTTCGGTCGGCAGGCCCATGATCATCGCGCCTTGGCCAAAGTAGTTCAGCAGCAGGCAAGGCATGACAAAGCCGAACCAACTCAATTTCATCGGACCGCGGCCAAAATGGCCCATATCCGAATACAGCGCCTCAGCGCCCGTCACCGCCAGCACGACCGAGCCAAGCGCAAGGAAAGCGAACCATTTATCCGTGATGAAGAACTGGATCGCGTACCACGGGTTGAGCGCCCACAGGATTTCCGGCGTATTGAATATCTGGCCAATGCCCAGCACCGCAATCACGACGAAATAGATCATCATCACCGGGGCAAAGAGCGCGCCCACTTTCGCCGTCCCACGTTGCTGCAGGACGAAAAGGCCGACGAGCAGAACGAGTGCGATGGGTATGACGTAGGGCTGCAATCCCTGATCCACCACGGTAAGCCCTTCCACCGCAGACAGCACCGAAATGGCAGGCGTAATCATGCTGTCGCCGTAGAATAGCGCCGTTGCAAAGACGCCGAGCAGGACGATGAGCCATCCGTAATTCGTCTTGCCGATATTGCGCGAGAGTAGCGCTACAAGAGCGAGGCTGCCGCCCTGCCCGTTATTGTCCGCGCGCATCAGGATGGAGACATATTGGATCGCCACCACCAGCGTCATCGACCAGAAAATCAGGCTGACAACGCCAAGGATGTGCAGATCGTCAATCGGCAGCGTATGTGCGCCGCGAAAGGTTTCGCGAAACGCGTAGAGCGGGCTGGTGCCGATATCGCCAAAGACGATGCCGATCGCGCCGGCAGCAAGCTTCAGCTTGGCGGAATCGGTTTTATTCTCGGTTTGGCTCATATGGATTCAGGCCTGATCAACGGCTTTTGCCCAATGCGACGTCTCGCCCCCCTGAGGCGAAGCGCGCCCCCTAGCAGCGTGTGGCGAGCGCGGCAATGCTGCGGCGCACATATGTCTCTATTCGGCCGGTTGCTCGGCGGCGGACTCTGCAGGCATGGCGCCCATCGCGCCCAGCATGCCTTCGATCCGTTCAAGTCGCTCACCCAGAGCCGCGCGACCGGGCGCACCCTCGGCAGAACCTTCATACGCGCCGCGCCAGATCTGCTGCGCTTCCATCAGCCGCCCTTGCCGCACTAGCGACACGCCGAGGAAATAAGCGGGCGCGACATGATCCGGCTTGACCATGCGGGCCTGATTGTATGCGTAGAGTGTCGGCGCTGTCAGCGCTCCGTCAGCATGTTCGGCGAGCGCATTACCGAGTGCGATCCAGGCCTCGAAATCGCCAGCATTCGCGCTGGTGATACCCGACAACAGCTGCGCAGCCTCGATATATCGGCCGCGCTGCGCATAGGCATCAGCGGTAATCAGAGCATCGGCGCGGCTGCGATCATTATCGCCCATGAATTCGCGGCGTGCGGCGACGATGTCGTAATCATCCACGTTCTGGCCAGACGAAGCTTCCTTTGGCGCAGAAGGGATATCGGGGCTCGCCTGGACGGCATAGCCGACAAGCCCAAAGGTGAGCGCCGCTGCAAGGCTCGTCCATACGACTTTGCCGAGACGGAAGACCAGCACGGCCAGCGCAAAGGAAATTACAGCCAGCAAGATAGCGGTGACCCAGCTCATTCGCGCGCCCTCCCCACCCGGCGCAGCAACACTGCAATGGCAATCAGGAGGAGCAATCCCGGCAGAACGAAGAGCGGCCACGTCGTGGCGCTGATTTCCGGCTCATAACTGATGTAATCACCGTAGCGCGAAATCAGGTACGCGCGGACCTCATCCGGACTTTCGCCGGCAGCGATGCGTGTGCGCACCTGATGCCGCATGTCGCCGGCCACCGGCGCATCGCTATCGGCAATCGACTGGCTCTGGCATTGCAGGCAGCGCAGTGTGTGCATCAGCTCACGCGCGGTCTCCTCCAGCTCGGGATCGTCGAGCTGGTTATAGGCATAGGGTGCAGGCGGCATGTTCGACTGCGCGGCGAGCGGTGAGACAAAGCTGGAGAGAGCCAACAGCGCGAACAGGAAAAGGTGCGTCAAACGTGTCACGATCCGCTCCCCGCCTTGCGCAATTCTTCCATCAATACCGGCACGTCGCTTTCGGCCACGATGCCGATGTGCTGGTAGGTAATGCGCCCGCTGCCATCGATTACGAAGGTTTCCGGCACCCCCGATGCGCCCAGTGCGAACTGGGTTTCGGAAATGTCGTCACGCCCGATGCGGGTGAATGGGTTTCCGTAGACGCTCAGGAAACGCCCAATGTCCTCCTCACGATCGCGCAGGGCAATAGCGTGAATGGTCGCACCCTGCCGTTCAAGCGCTTCGAGTTGTGGCGCTTCGACACGGCAGGGAATGCACCAGCTGCCGAACAGATTGAGCAGCGCAGGCTCTCCATTGGCGAAATCGGCGGAGGAAAGGCCCGGTCGATCCGCGAAAGCGGGCTCTAGATCGAATTCGGGTATCTGCTGGCCGACCATCGCGCTGCGCACGAATTCGTCCTTGGGTTGAGACAATTGATACGCGAACAGCCCAAAGAGCGACCCGGCGATGACGACGATAATCCAGAGGGTGATGCGCAGCTGCTTCATGCCAGCGCCTCCTCGTGTGATTCCCCGTCGACCTCTTCACCCGAAGCCTGCTGGCGGCGACGGCGCAGATCGCCCGCCACCCGGCCTATCAGTGCAAGTCCGCCGCCGAGCGCAATCAGCAGTCCGCCATACCAGATGAAGGTCACGAACGGCTTCCACCACAGGCGCAGCTGCCAGCGGCCGTCTTCGCCCTGATTGCCGACAGCGACGTATAACTGGCCATTCCAGCGCGTGAGCAGAGCCACTTCGCTGGTTTCCATCGTGGGCGTCCAGAAATTGCGCGATTGCGGATGCGCCTCCTGCCCCTCACCGCCTTCATAGAACATGGTGAGATTGGCCTGCATCGCCGTCCAATTGGGTCCGGCGACTGCGTTCACGGTTTCCAGTTGGCCGGTCCATGGGCCGACTTCGACCATGTCGCCGATATTGGCTGCGACCAGCCGCTCTTTCTGGAAAGCCGTGTCCGCTGCCATGCCGAACATGGCCACCGCAATGCCAAAATGCGCAATGCACATGCCCCAGATCGCGAGCGGCGTACGGCGCAATGTGCGGCCGAAAAGCGGCGCAAAGCTCGCCACGGCAACGCCGGCTGCCAGCACAAGGCCGAGAAACGGAAGAAGCCCGATATCGTCGTAGAAAAGCGAGCGTATCAGAACCGTCACCATCACCGCGCCGACCAGCGCCAGTGGTTTGGCTATCCGCCCGGCATTGTCATTGCGCCAGCGCAGTAGCGGGCCGACCATCAGCACCAGCATCATCGGCAGGAAGAAGATCGCGCTCACCGGATTGAAGTACGGCGGTCCGACCGAAACGCGGACATCGAATGCCTCGGTAAACAGCGGATAGAGCGTACCGATCAGCACAACGCCAAGAATCGCGGTGAGGCCGATGTTGTTGACCACCAGCGCGCCTTCTCGGCTCAAGGGACTGAACCGCTCGCCTTCGGCAATCGTATTTGCGCGCAGGGCGAAGAGCACGAGCGCGCCGCCGATATAGAGGACCAGAAGCGCGAGAATGAAGCTGCCCCGCTCAGGATCGACCGCGAAGGCGTGGACACTCGTCAAAATGCCGGACCGCACAAGGAACGTGCCCACCATGCTCATGGAGAAGGCAATCACGCCGAGCATGATTGTCCATGTGCGCAAGGCATCGCGCGCCGCGAGCACGCTTGCCGAATGCAGCAATGCGGTCGCTGCCAGCCACGGCATGAGCGAGGCATTCTCCACCGGATCCCAGAACCACCAGCCGCCCCAGCCGAGTTCATAATAGGCCCAATAGGAACCCGCGGTGATGCCGATGGTGAGGAAAATCCACGCCGCCAGCACCCAAGGGCGCATCACGCGGGCAAATTCGGGCGTCACATTGCGCGTCAGCAAAGCGGCAAGCGCGAAGCTGAAGGCAATCGAAAGGCCGACATAGCCGATGTAAAGCGTGGGCGGATGGAAGGCGAGACCGACATCCTGCAGCAGCGGGTTGAGGCCATTGCCCTCTGGCGGGGTTTCCGCAAGCCGTTCGAACGGGTTCGAGCTGAGAAGCAGGAAGGCATAGAAGCCGAGACCGACGAAGGCCTGCGCGGCCAGCGTTGCCATCATCGTCTTTTCAGGCAGCCGCCGCTCGATCAGGGCAATCGCACCGCCAGCGATCGCCATGACTGTGATCCACAGCAGCATCGAGCCTTCGTGATTGCCCCACGCACCCGACAGCTTGAAAATCATCGGCTTCATCGAATGAGAATTGGTCGCGACCAGTTTCACCGAAAGATCTGTGACCGCGAAAACATAGAGCAGCGAGCCAAAGGCAATCGCGCACAGAAATGCCTGCAATGCAGCCGCAGGCCGCGCGAGGGCTGCAATTTCCGCGTTATCGGTCCGTGCGCCGGCAAGACCCGCCAGCAATTGCAGCGCGGCGAGCGCAGCGGCGAGCCACAAGGCTGCAAGACCGATTTCAGGGATCACTGGCCGTTACCCGCCACGCTATCCTGCAATTCGGCGCGCATTTCCTCGCTGCTCATGCCTTCCAGCTCGCGCGGCATGTAATTCTCATCATGCTTGGCAAGAAGCGTATCGGCGACAAAGACGCCCTCTGCATTGAGCCGGCCGTCCGCCACGACGCCCGACCCTTCGACGAAGAGATCGGGCTTGATACCGGTATACACCGCCTGCACCCGCTCTCCATCGCCAGCGACGACGAATTCGACGGTGACCCCGTCATCCTGCATCTGCATGGAGCCCTGCTCCACCATGCCGCCAAGCCGGATAGCCTGGCCCGGTGCGGGCGGGTTCGCGGCAATATCGGCGGGCATGTAGAAGTAACTCGCCTGATCGCGCAGAGCGACCATCGCGAGCAGCGTCGCGCCGATCAGCGCGGCGACAGCGAGAACAATCAGCACAAGTCGCTGATGCTTGGGTTTCAGACCGCCCTTGGCCCCGTCAGCACTCATTTGCCTTTTACCTTGTCTCTGCGCGCTTCCGCCTTGCGCATGGCAAGCCAGCTCTGGCCGACCAGTAGGAGTGTTGCGATGATAGTCACCGCGAAGGCAGCGTAAACGAACAGCATCTGGTCGAGCGATTCTCTCACGCGGCAGCTCCTTCAGCGGCGAATTCTGCCTTCTGCGCCTTTCGCCGCAAGCGGGCTTCGGCCTGCACATCGGCCAAAATAGTGCGCATGCGGGCCAGCACCACTCCACCGAACAGCAGTGAAAAGCCCAGCACGGCGGTCAGCAGCGGGGTGAGGAACACGCCGTCGATCGCACTGCCGCCGGTCGTGATGCTGGGTGGCTGGTGCAGCGAATTCCACCACACGACCGAGCGATTGATGATCGGTACATTGATCGCGCCTACCAGACCGAAGATCGCAGCGATGCGGCTGGACTGCCCTTCACGCGCCAGAGAGCTGGAAAGCGCGATATAGCCGAAATACAGAAACAGCAGGACAAGCATGGAGGTCAGCCGACCATCCCATACCCACCAGGTACCCCAGGTCGGGCGGCCCCAGATGGATCCGGTGACGAGGCAGATGAAGGTAAAGACTGCGCCCGGCACAGCTGCCGCACGCGCCGCGATGGCCGCCAGCGGATGCCGCCAGACAAGCTCAACAAGGCTGGCAACTGCAATCGCCGTCCATCCCCCCATCCCCAGCCATGCAGCGGGCACATGCACGAAGAGGATACGCACGGTATCGCCCATCAAACGATCGGGCGGCACGTTGTAAAATCCCCAAAGCAAAGCGCCGCCCGTCAGCAAAAGGCCTGATACAAGGAGCAGCGGCGTGAGCCACTTGGCGATCCTCAGAAAGCGGGCGGGATTGGCGTAGAGATGCATGCTTCGTCAGTTACGATCCGTTGCCTGCATCAATGGCACTTGCGGGGCGCGGCGGCAAGCCAAACCAAAGACCGTCCCCGAAGGAGTTTGCCGCCACATTTTGCCGCCCATGTGACCAGACGGCTGGACAATCACCCGCGTCCGATCAGCTCGCGCGCCATTGCATCGGCCACTTCGTTGGACGGGCGACCGTCGGCTTCGCTCTTTTCCCAGATCGACTGCAGGCGGCCGGGGATCTGCGCGATGCGGTCATTGACCTGTTCGATCGTGCACTTCTTGCCCGCCTGACGGCAGAGATATTCCCAGCTGACATTGATGATGCCGCCAGCATTGATGACGTAATCAGGCGCGTAGAGGATGCGGCGCGCGTGCAGCTGCTTACCATGTTCAGGCCGCGCCAGCTGGTTGTTCGCCCCGCCTGCGACGATGGCGCAATCGAGCGCTGCGATGCTGTCTTCATTAAGCACTGCACCAAGCGCGTTCGGGCTGAGTACATCGCAGGATGTCGACATGATCGCGTTGACGTCCACGACTTCGCCGCCCGTTTCCTGCGCAAGGTCCTGCGCAGTTCCGGCGTTGATATCGGCGAGGATCAGCTGTGCGCCATCCTTGGCGAGCAGTCGGGCAACGCCGCCACCGACAGAGCCACAGCCCTGCACCGCAACGCGCACGCCGTCCATGCTGTCCTTGCCCAGCTTGTGGGCGACAGCGGCCTTGATGCCAAGATAGATGCCGTGGGCGGTGAACGGTCCGGGATCGCCGCCGGCTTCGCCATCACCCGCGGGAAGTCCGCAGACATGGGCTGTACGCTTGGAAATCTCCACCATGTCGGCTTCGCTCGCGCCGACATCTTCTGCGGTGACATACTTGCCGCCCAGCGCCTCGACCGCATCGCCGAATGCGTGGAGCATTTCGGTGGTCTTGGTGCCATCCTTGTCGAGCACGACAACAGCTTTGCCGCCGCCCATGGGAAGGCCGGCCATCGCATTCTTGAAGCTCATGCCGCGCGACAGGCGCAGCGCATCGCGCATGGCCATTTCGGGCTCGGCATAATGCCAGAAGCGCGTGCCGCCGGCGCCGGGGCCGAGATGGGTGGAATGGAGAGCGATAATTGCGGTCAGGCCACTGGCGCGGTCATGCACGACCTCGACGCGTTCGTGTTCGTCCCAGTCGGCTTCGTTCCACAATGCTGGCATGTCGCGCCCCTCATCACTTGTGTGACTGGCAGCAATGCGGAGAGAAAATGGGGCGATCGAGGGGTCTCGAACCCCCGACCTCCGGTACCACAAACCGGCGCTCTAACCAACTGAGCTACGATCGCCACACAATCCGCAAACGCGTGCCAAGGCTTGGCGCTTTACGGGCCTGCGCTGGCCGGTCAAGCGGCTATCAGCGCGGGGGCGAGCCAATTGCACAACTTGCTTTTCATGCAAAGCAAAAAGTGTGCATCAGGGCCGCAGACGCAAGATTATTTCACGGGCCTTTTCGCGAAGTCGTGGGCGCTCTATGCCAGAGCCATGTCGAGTCTCGCCGCGAATCCGGGCGCAACCAGCCCCGAATATCTGTTGCAGCACGCAGGTGTACGCCGCCTCCCCTCGCCGCGCGCCATCGTGCTCGACTGCCCGAATTTCCTTCCGCCAGACCTGTGCGCGGAACTTGTCCGCCTGATCGACAAGGATCGCCGCCCCTCCACCATCGCCGATGCCAATGGCGACAATTACTTCCGCACCAGCGAAACCTGCGACCTTGAGGCGAGCGAGCCTGCGGTCCAGGACCTCGAAGCGCGCTTGTTCAAATTGAATGGGATCGATCCGGCGCATGGTGAGCCGGTGCAGGGCCAGCGCTACGACGTAGGGCAGGAGTTCAAGGCGCACACCGATTATTTCGAACCCAACGGCGCCGATTTTCAGCGATTCTGCTCTGTCGCAGGCAATCGCACCTGGACCTTCATGATTTATCTCAACGAGGTCGAATCCGGCGGAGCCACACGGTTCAAAGTGCTGAAGAAGATGTTCCAGCCCGAGGTCGGCAAGCTGGTCTGTTGGGACAATCGCCGCGCGGACGGCTCACTTAATCCCGCCACGCTCCATCACGGCATGAAAGTGCGCAAAGGCGTGAAATATGTAATCACCAAATGGTATCGCGAGAGGCATTGGGGATGAGGTTGTCAGGAACCGTCAAGATTTTCATCGTCGCGGCAGCAATAATTATTCTGATCCCCGTCCTTATTCTGGAATGGATGAATACTGCCCTCGTTCATGATCCTCACAACATTGTTGAAGCTGCCTACCTTGATAGCTCTGTCGGGAGGGAACCGATGCAATATATTGGTTTCGGCTGGTATTACGCGTCAATTGAAGGCGACTCCGGATTCCTCGTGAATTGCGAAGGCGGACGATCTTTCCAAGGCGGTTATGTGACAGGCCACATGGGCGATACCATTTCCGTAACCAGTGATTGCCAATACGAGGACTAGTCATGATCCGGCCAATATCAGGCGGCTGCCATTGCGGCGCAGTGCAGTTTTCCTTTGCGATGCCGGATGAGCCGCTCATCCGGCGGTGCAATTGCTCGATTTGCGCGATGAAGGGCATCGTGATGCTCGACGTGCCCAAGACCGACGTTGAGGTGACGCAGGGCAAAGACGCATTATCCACCTACACCTTCGGATCGGGAGTGGCTAAACATCACTTCTGTTCGAAATGCGGCATCCATGTGCTGCAGGAATTGCGCTCCGAACCGGACAATGTGGCGGTGAGCTATGCCTGCATCGACGATGTTTCGATTTACGAACTGCCAGAGGTCCCGGTTTTCGACGGGCAGAACCATCCGGCCGATACCGGTCAGTATGAGTATATCGGCGTGCTGACGCTGAAACGCACCGAAAGCTGAATCAAAAAGGGCGGCCCAGCAGGACCGCCCCTTTGAATCTCGCGAATGGCGCGGGCTCAGTCGGCTTTCTTGCCGCCCAGCTTGATGCCGCCGAAACGCTGGTTGAACTTGGCAACGCGGCCACCGTCCTGAATGCGCTGCGGACCGCCCGTCCAAGCCGGGTGGCTGGTCGGATCGATTTCGAGGTTCATGGTGTCGCCTTCCTTGCCCCACGTGCTGCGGGTCTGGAATTCGGTGCCATCCGTCATCTTGACGTTGATCATGTGGTAATCGGGATGCGTATCGGCCTTCATGGCATATGTCCTTTGAGCTTCGGATCGGTTCCGACCGGTCCAGCTGTTGTGGGAAAGGCGCGCAATTAGTGCGAATTCTCGCGAATTGCAACCTCAGTTTCGTCATTGCGAGCGGAGCGAAGCAATCCAGCACCGACCGTGCTCGCTAATCCTGCCGAAAGAGATGGATTGCCGCGTCGCCTACGGCTCCTCGCAATGACGAGTTACGCAGGCGGATCGGCAATCATTGCAGTGAAGTTGACTTCACAGGTCACTTTACCGTCGACGCTCGCCTTGCCTTCGAATTTGCAGATCTTGCTGCGCTGCTGGGTGAAGGCGACATCAAGCTTGAGCAGGCAGCCCGGCTCGACCGGCGCTCGGAACTTCGCGTTCTCGATCGCCATGAAATAGACGAGCTTGCCGCTATCGGCGAGGTCCATCGTTTCGATGCCAAGGATACCCGCGGCCTGCGCCAGCGCCTCGATCTGCAGCACGCCCGGCATGATGGGGCGGCCCGGAAAGTGGCCCTGGAAGAAGCTTTCGTTGAAGCTCACCGCCTTGATGGCGCTGATCCGCTCTCCCTTCACGATCTCCTCGACCCGGTCGACGAGAAGCATGGGATAGCGGTGCGGCAGAGCCTTGAGCACGCGCGTGATGTCGTATATTTCGCTCATGGCCCTGCCCCCTTATTCGTGTCTTAGCGACCGCTTTCAGCTGCCGGAGCAGGCGTCTGCTGCGCGGCGGCCTGCTGCTGCATGGCAACCATGGCCAGCAGCTGCTGGATCTGCTGGAACAGCTGCACCGAAGCCTCGCTCGGCTGGAAATCGGCCGGCGGCACGATGTTCACGGCGGGAACGCGGGTATTGAGCGCGTCGATCACGGCCTGCGTCACGTTGGACCCTTCAGCAGCGTAAACCACAGCATTGGGATCAAGAATGAACTGGATGTTCTGATCGGTGATCACCTGCTGGACAGCGGCCGAATACTGCTGCGCGACCTGCTGCACCACGAACACGCGGGCGAGGTTGATCGGCTGCTGCAGCGTTGCAACTTCCTGATCGATCGCCTGGATCTGCTGCACGGTAGCGTTGTTCGGATCCTGCGTTGCGGGCACTTCTGCCTCGTCCAGCTGGCCGTTGCCATTGGTGTCGAAGGTCAGGATCAGCTGCTGACGTTGCTGCTGACGCTGCTGGATCGTGGTGCGCTGTGCCTGATACTGCGTGGCAATCTGCTGATAGCCGTTCTGCAGAGCCTGCGAGCTGGCGACAGCTGCGGGCAGATCGACAGTGGCGACACCATTGACTTGAGCGGCGGCGGTGTGCGGTGCAGCCATGGCACCAGCGAGGAGAGCGGCGCCAAGAGCGCGCTTGAAAAGAGTCTTCATCAGAATTGTGTTCCTACATTGAACGAAAAGAGTTTGGTTTCATCGCCCCGCTGATCGAGCAGCGTAGTGGCGAGGTCGACCCGGAAGGGGCCGAAGGGCGAATTCCAGTTCACGCCCACACCCACGGAGATACGCGGGGTCGCCGAGTTACCGACGAATTCTTCGACAAATGGCGGCAATTGCGTGCCGATCGGCGCGTTCTGCGAGCCATCCGGCGCGATAGGTGAAGTGACGACAAGTGCCGGCAAAGGCAGGCCATTGTCGCCAAGGAGCGGATTGCCGGCCGCATCACGCTGGGCCTGTGCAAAGGTCGGAAGGCCACCTTCCAATTGCGGAATGAAAAGGCCTGTCGGCAGCGGGCTCTGCGTCAGCTGCGGTGTTTCCACATCGAACACCGAACCGACGTCGATGAATACTGAAGGCCGCAATCCAAGTTCACGCGCACCCGAACCGAGCGGAATCTCGATTTCGGCGCGGGCGAGATAATAGGCATTGCCGCCCAGCGCATCGTCCTGATTACGCTCATTACCGATATCCAGCAGCTCGTCTTCGGTCAGGATGCGGTCGCCATTGGCATCTTCATAGAAGCGTCGCACGACGCGCGGGCCGACACCGCGAATGTCGAAGCCGCGAATCTGGCCTTCGCCGAGGAAGAAGCGCTCGTTCAGCAGCACGCCTTCATCGCCGTAGCCGTAGATGTAGCCACCTTCGACCGAGAGCGAACCGATAAAACCGCTGCCAAGGTTCCAGTAACGCGCTGCGTTGATCCGGGCGCGGGCATATTGCGTATCGCCGCCCAGACCTGCGAAGTCGAGCGAGAGACTGGCGTTGGTACCGCGCGTCGGGCGCAGGCGGCTGTTCAGCGTGTTGTAGTTGAAGGAAACGCCGAGGATCGACTGCAGGCGATCACCCAGCGCGTCGCAAAGATAACGACCTGCAACCAGCGGTTCACACTGGGCAACGCCATCACCATCGAAATCGCGGAAGAACTGCTGCTCATCCAGCGTGATTTCCTGATAGTTCAGCGTGTAGCGACCCAGCAGGCTGATATATTCGGTCAGCGGAACACCGACGCGCAGGCCAAAACCTGTGGTCGTCTGCTCATAGGTCGCCTGATCGCGATCGAAGAAGCCGTTGTTGAAATCCTGGCGATAGACATCGAAGCCGAGTGCGATGTCGCGGTCGAACACCTTGGGTTCTGTGAAGCTGATATTCGCCGATTGCGAGAAGCGCGAATAGTTGACCGAAAGGCCAACCGTCTGCCCGCGCCCACGGAAGTTGTTCTGGCGGATCGAGCCGCTGAAAATGAAGCTTTCAAGGCTGGAGAAGCCGGCCGACAGCGAAAGCTCGCCAGTCGGTTCTTCCTGCACATTGGCCTGCAGGATGATGCGGTCCGGCGAGGAGCCTTCGACCTGCTCGACTTCGAAGTTTTCCTGGAAGTAGCCCAGCGAGTTGATGCGCGCGGTGGAGCGGCGCACCTGCAGGCTGCTGAAAACATCGCCTTCCGCAATACGGAATTCGCGGCGAATCACCTTGTCCTGCGTCAGCGTGTTGCCGTTGATCTCGACCGCCTCGACATAGACGCGCGGTGCGTCGGCGACGGTGAACGTCACATCCATCGTGCGATCTTCAGCGTTGCGGACAACGCGCGCATCGACATTGGCAAAGGCGTAGCCGAAAGCGCCGGCTGTCTCGGCGAGGCCCTCTTCAACGTCCTCGATCTGGCTTGAGTTGAACCAGTCGCCCGTTTCGATCGTAAGCTGAGACGTCAGCGCTTCGCTCGAGAAGTCGCGCAGCTGGCTGATGACTTCAACGTCACCCCAGCGGAAGCGCTCGCCCTCTTCCACCACATAGGTGATGATGAAGTCACGGCGGTCCGGCGTAAGCTCGGCAACGGCCGAGATGATGCGGAAATCGGGATAGCCTTCGGTCAGATAGAATTCGCGCAGCAATTGCTGGTCGTACGCCATCCTGTCAGGATCGTAGCTGGTGTTCGAGCTCAGGAAGGCGAGCAGGCTGTCTTCCCGCGTCACCATCGCGCCGCGCAGCTCTCCGTCAGAGAAGACCTCGTTACCGATGATATTGATCTGGCGGACCTTGGAGCGCGGGCCTTCCGAAATCTCGAAAATCACGTCGACGCGGTTCTGGTCCAGCATGACCATCTGCGGCTCTACCGTCGCGGCAAAACGGCCCTGGCGCTTATACAACTCGATAATGCGGGCGACGTCTGCACGCACGCGGCTGCGGGTAAAGATCTGGCGCGGCGAGAGGTTGATCTCGGGCAGGATTTCTTCCGCATCGACCCGGTTATTCCCTTCGAGGATGATCCGGTTGATTATCGGGTTCTCGACCACATTGATCGTCATCACGCCGCTGGCGGGATTAAAATCGATGCTGAAATCGGCAAACAGCTCGGTTTCGGCCAGAGCGATCAGCGCCTGGTCAGCCGCAGCTGCCGAATATTCGCTACCCGGACGCAGCTGGATATAGCTGACGATCGTTTCCGGCTCGAGACGCTGGGCACCCGATACCGAAATCTGCCGAATGACCTGAGCCTGTGCCTGCGGCGCAGGGGCTGAAGCGGGCGGAGCCCCAGTTTCCTGTGGCTGAGCTTCCTGCTGCTGCGCAGGCGCAGCGTCTTGCGCGGCGACTGCGGTAGGCAGCCCGGCCAGCATGGTGCAGCCCAGCAGAGCCGTTGCGTAATGCGATGCAGTGATTGTCCGTGTTTTGGAACCCATTATCCGTCCACTCTAGTCGACAACAGCGCCCTGAAGATCAGACTGTAAAGCCCAACCCCCGTGTGGGCCAAAACCCGGTCGTCTCTCAAGGGTCAATAGCGCGAAGTGCGCCCTTGCCCGATGCCAGCACGGCAATCAAGCGACCATCCGGGATTTCACGCTGAAACTGTCACCTTTCCCCGCCTAGCTGCCGAAGACCGGCAATTTGGCGACATCAATCAACGTCACAAACACCATCAACGCCAAAACTACGGCGATGCCGGCGCGAAACGCTAGCTCCTGACTGCGGGGACTGGCTGGACGACGGCGGATTGCCTCGACCGCGTAAAACGCCAGATGCCCACCGTCGAGTGCAGGGATTGGCAGGAGGTTAATGAATGCCAAGTTAATTGAGATCAGCGCGGCGAAGCTGACGAATTCCAGCCATCCGAGGCTGAGGCGTTCGCCCGAAACTTTCGCAATGGTAATCGGTCCGCCCAGCTCGTCGACCGAGCGATCGCCGACGATGATCTGCTTGATCCCGAGGACGATCAATTCGAACATATCCCAGGTTTCGGCAGTCGCCAGGCCGATGGATTCGAAAACTCCGACATCCTCGAACGCGCGCTCGGTCGGACGGGTTTCGACGCCCAATCGCCCGATAATCGAAGTGTTGCCGAATTCGTCGGTGATCTCGAAAGGCTGGGAGGTGACGGGCAGAATGACTTCGCCGCCATCGCGCTCCACCGTAATGTCCCATGTGCGGCTGGGATACAGCATGACCGTGCGCTGCAAATCGCGGAAATCGGCCAGTTCCTCGCCATCGATAGCGACGATCCGGTCGCCCACTTCCAACCCGGCAGCCTCAGCGCCCGAGTCTTCGGAAATGGCGGCGATGTAGTTTTCCTGACTCGGATCGGCGGCAAGCGGCTTACCGAAGGCCATGAAAAAGGCCGCAAAAATCGCTATGGCGACAAGAATGTTGGTCACCGGACCAGCCGCCACGATCAGCGATTTCTGCCACAGCGGCTTCGTCTGGAAAGCATCGGCCGGCGGCGGATTGTCGGGATCGGGGATGCTCGCCGGGTTCATGTCGCCGCGGAACTGGACATAGCCACCGAAAGGCAGGGCCGAAAGCTTCCAGCGCGTGCCGCGCTTATCCGTATAGCCGGCCAATTCCTTGCCAAAACCGACCGAAAACGCCTCTGCCCCTACGCCGAAATACCGGCCGACCAGATAGTGACCCAGCTCATGCACGACCACCAACGGCCCCAGCATCAGCAAGAAGCCGACGGCATACATCCACCATGGTAGCGAGGTAATTTCCAACTCAGGCAAGCTCCATCATATCTTTCGCACGCATCCGCGCTTCGGCATCGACAGCCAGAACGGCATCGAGATCCTGAGGCGCTTCTGGAGCGTATTTTTCGAGAGTTCTGGCCACTATTGCCGAAATTTGGGTGAACCTGATCTGACCGTCAAGGAAAGCCGCCACCGCGACTTCATTCGCGGCATTCAGGACAGCGGGCGCCCCTCCACCTGCGTAAACAGCCTCGCGCGCCAGCTTGGTGGAGGGAAAACGCTCTTCATCGGGCGCAAAAAAGGTCAGCTCCCCAATGGCTGCCAGGTCGAGCGGCTTGCAGTGCGTGTCCATGCGCTTCGGGTGCGCGAGGGCAGATGCGATAGGCACCCGCATATCGCTTGGCCCGAGTTGCGCGAGCGTCGATCCGTCGCGGTATTCGACCATGGAGTGGATGACGCTCTGCGGGTGGACGATGATACGCAGCCGGTCGAGACCGACGGGAAACAAGTGATGCGCCTCGATGAATTCAAGGCCCTTGTTGAACATGGTCGCACTATCGACGCTGATCTTTGCGCCCATGTCCCAATTGGGGTGCGCGATGGCCTGCGCGGGGGTGACAGCGTCCAGTTCTGCCAGCGTTTTGGTGCGCAGAGGGCCGCCGCTGGCCGTAAGTGTGATCCAGCGAACGTCATCGATATCGTTGCCCTGGAGGCACTGGAAAATCGCATTGTGCTCCGAATCGACGGGCAGCAGCGTGGTGCCGTGTTCGGCGACCTTTGCCGTCATGACGTCACCTGCGGAGACCAACGCTTCCTTGTTGGCGAGCGCGACCGTGTTCCCCTGCTCAATCGATGCCATAGTGGGTGCAAGGCCTGCGCAGCCTACGATCGCCGCGACGGTCAGGTCGGCAGGACGACGTGCCGCTTCGACCAGCGCCTGCGCGCCGCCAGCAGTTTCGATGGAAGTGCCGGACAGGTGTTCGCGCAGTTCAGCGAGGCAATTTTCATCGCCGACAACAGCGATCTCGGCATCGAATTCGATCGCCAGCTTCGCCAGCTTTTCTGCCGAGCAATTGGCACTCAGTGCGACGACCTTCCACTTGTCCCGGTCACCGCGGATTAGGTCGAGAGTTGAGTCGCCGATGGAGCCGGTCGCCCCGAATATGGAAATGCTGCGGGTCATGACGGATGCACGTTATACCACAAAAGTGCGGCGACAATGGCAACCGGCAGCATGCCGTCCACACGGTCCAGCACGCCGCCATGGCCGGGAATGAGATTGCCCGAATCCTTCACCGCCGCGCGGCGTTTCAAATAGCTTTCAAGAAAGTCGCCCGCCTGTGCCACGACGGCGAGCACCGCGCCGATGCCCAGTGCCGCCAATCCCATGAGCGAGAACGCCCGCTCTCCGACATTCGAATAGAAGAAGGCCAGCGATACAAGCGCCGCGGCCGTCGCTCCGCCTGCGAGGCCAGCCCATGTCTTGGACGGGCTGATGCTCGGCGCGATCTTGGGGCCGCCAATCGCCCGGCCCGAGAAATAGGCACCCGTATCGGTCGCGATGACAATGGCGACCACGCCCAGCACAACTTCCTTGGGTAGATTGAACAGTGCGCTTATCGCGAACCCGATATAGATCGCACCAGCCATCAGGATGACAAGCTGCCGCCATAGATTTCTACTAATGCGACGCGCGATCCCACGAAGTTCAACGATGCCGACACCAGCAATAAAACCAACAAACAGCTTCCACCAAAGCCCCCCCAACCAAAGCGCCGTACCGGCAATCGCCACCATGACCAGCGCACTCGCCGCACGCTTTGGCAAGTCGCTGGTGCGCACCGAAAGCGGTACGGTGGCAAGGCGCCTCAACCGGTCGCGCTTGCGCTCGGTAGGCTCCAGATTATCGCCCTCCATAGCGGCGCTCCCGTGTGGCAAAAGTCTCGCAGGCGTCGCGCAGGCATTCCTCGTCGAAATCGGGCCAGAGCAGGTCCATGAACAGCATTTCCGCATAGGCCGATTGCCACAGCAGGAAATTGGACAGGCGCACTTCGCCGCTGGTTCGGATCAGCAGATCGAGAGGCGGCAAATCGGCGGTGTAGAGGTGCTTCTCAATGCTTTCAGGCTCGATCGAGCCCTCTTCAGCCGCCAGCCGGGCAGCACGGGCGATTTCCTGCTGCGCGCCGTAATTCAGCGCCACTGCGAGTATCCGGTCGCCATCCTTCGTCCGCTCCAGTGCATCTTCAAGTTTGGCGACAATATCGGGCGCGAAAGCCTTGTAATCGCCAATGATTTTCAGCCGCACACGGCGTTCGATCATGTCCTTGAGGTTGGCCTCGATAAACCTGCGCATCAGGTTCATCAGGTCGGAGATTTCCTCTTCCTCACGCTTCCAGTTCTCGGATGAGAACGCGTAAAGCGTCAGGCATTCCAGCCCCAGCGTTTCGGCCGCCTGCACCGCCCGCTTCACAGCATCCCCGCCCGCCTTGTGGCCGAGCGCACGCGGCAGGCCGCGCTTCTTCGCCCAGCGGCCATTGCCGTCCATGATAATGGCGACATGGCGGGGGTAGTTTTCTGAAGGCACGGCTAACAGGCTCTGGCGCTTACTGCGTCAGGATTTCCTGGATCTTCTTTTCGACGGCGTCATCGACATCGGAAACGTGGGAATCGGTCGCCTTCTGCACTTCGTCCTCCAGACGCTTGCGATCGTCTTCGGAGATTTCTTTCTTTTTCTCGTCTTCCTTCAGCGCTTCCATGCCGTCACGGCGGACATTGCGGATGGCGACTTTCGCCTTCTCGCCATATTCGCCCGCGAGCTTCGCCAGTTCCTTGCGTCGCTCTTCATTGAGGTCCGGCATGGGAAGGCGGATGGTCTGGCCATCTGACATCGGGTTGAGGCCGAGGTTGGCCTTGCTGATGCCCTTCTCCACTGCGGAGACATTGCCCTTATCCCACACCTGCACGCTGAGCATGCGCGCTTCAGGGGCGGAAACCGTAGCCACCTGGCTGAGCGGCATCATCGCGCCGTAAACTTCAACCACGACCGGATCGAGCAGCGCGGTATTCGCGCGGCCCGTGCGCAGGCCCGAAAGGTCACCCTTCAGGCTTTCGACGGCGCCATCCATGCGGCGCTCGATGTCGCTCTTGTCGTATTTCATCGCTTACTGGTCCTCTTTCACAATGGTCTGCACGCCTTCACCCGCCAGCACGCGCGCAACATTGCCCCGCTCGCGGATCGAGAAGACCACGATGGGGATATTGTTGTCGCGGCACAATGCCACGGCGGAGGCATCCATAACTTTAAGGTTGCTCGCCAGCACCTGATCATAGCTGACGGTATCGAAACGGGTCGCATCGGGGTTGCGCTTGGGATCGCTGTCATAGACCCCGTCCACGCTGGTGCCCTTGAGCAGGGCGTCGCAGCGCATTTCCGCAGCACGCAGGGCAGCGCCGGAATCGGTGGTAAAATACGGCGCGCCAACACCGGCGGCAAAAATCACGATGCGGCCCTTTTCAAGATGGCGTTCTGCGCGGCGACGGATCACCGGCTCACACACCTGGTCCATCTGGATGGCGCTCTGCACGCGGGTATCGACGCCCAGTTGTTCGAGCGCGCTCTGCATCGCCAGCGCGTTCATCACCGTGGCGAGCATGCCCATGTAATCGGCCTGCGCCCGGTCCATGCCCTGCGCTGCGCCGGCCATTCCGCGGAAAATATTGCCGCCGCCGATGACGAGGCAGATCTCGAGGCCCGTTTCCTTCGCCGCCTTTACCTCTTCCGCGAGGCGCATGACATAAGAGGGGTCGATCCCGAATTCCTGCTCCCCCATCAACACCTCGCCCGAAAGCTTCAGCAGGATACGCTTGGTGTCGGGTAGCAGCATGTTTCGGAATGTCCTCTCAATCGGGCGTTTGCGCGGCTTTAGAGTGCATCGCTGCTATTGCCAAGTGTAGCGCCGCCAATCAAAAATCCCAGCTTGGAATACCGCCCTTTGCTCTCTCGAACCGTCCGTTTCGCAAGTCGTCGGCTGTGATTGAAACGACGATATCCCTACTATCCGAAAGCGTCAGCCTCGTGAGGTGATTGCTCGGGATCTGGAACAGCATGACGGCATCTTCCCCGTCTTCGCGATACTCGTAGCTGTTTCCGCGCGGCTTCCCGCCGAGTTGGACGACTGCAGGTCCCGCTTCTTGTTCCCACCGGTCCCGTAAGTTGTCGACGACAATTCTCGGTGCGGTCAGATTGCCAGCGGAGAACAGCCCTTTTGCAGCATTCGAGCGGATGACCTGGTAATTGATATGCCATGAGTTGGACATTTGTCCTGCATCGACTGCCTTGTCGATCGCTCGGAACAACGTCTCGTGCGCGTCGCTCGAATACGGCTCGTTCCTGGCGGCAACCTTTGCACGCTCGAGCTCGGCTCGAACCATCGACGCAGTCTCTGCGGCAAGACGCGCGATCGCCCCGCGCTCCCGTATGAAAGCCTTATCCTCGGCACTCACGCCCATTGCCAATTGAGCAAACTGCTCATCGACCCAGGAGATGGTGGAATGCTGCATCTTCATAGCTTCATCCCAACTTTCCGGGACAGCAAACTTTCTGTAGCCGCGCATGGCCTGATCGACCTGCAAACGATTATCGAGCCAGAAAGCGTAGAATTCCGCGCGAACGGCGAGAATTCGCTGTGTCATCTCGCTCCAGCGTTGCGGGTGGATTGATCGAAAATTGGCCCAGGCAGCGTAATCCGGCATACCGGAACGCTTCACTGCAAGTGGAACCTCGGGCAGATCTTGCAACATTGCTGCGATTTCCCGTGCATTTTCGAGAATTGCAGCATGCCTGGCTCCCTCCTTAGAAGTTTCCGGAAACATCGGGGACGAAAGCTTTTTGCCCCCAGCCCCTGGCCGAGACGATCCCGACCCAAGGTTATTGGCCTGTTCGATGAAAGTCAGGTCTAACACCTGATGGAACCCTTGATCCTTCTCCATTATCCATTCGTCGGTCAGCACACGGCTGCGGATCAGCTTGGCTCTGCGCCGCAGCCAAGCTCGGGTGGAAAACTGGCGCCAGCGCGACCTGCGTTCCGCGAAAGCGAGAAGCTTCTGCGCAATTAACTTCTTCTCTTCGAGAAGCTGCACCAGTCTTTCGGACGGTGGCTTGGATTGTGCAGATCGCTGCCGGGCTGCAACTTCATATCCTTCAACGCGATCGTCCAACGCCCGGACCACTTCTTCCAGCAACAGAATGTGGGTGGCCCAATCCAGTGGATGGTTGGCAGGATTGCCGATGGGGAATTGATCTTTGGTGGAGGTCGCTTGCAGTGTTTGTGCAGGACGCTCCAACTGCGGATCTATACACAGTGGCCAACCTGTCGGAGCTGAGAGGTGGACCGCATGCTTGTCTTCGAAAGACGCCAGGGAATCCGTAATGCGGCTCCACGCATCGGGCCTGGCCATCACGATTTCGGGATCGGATATATGTCGCAGCTGTATGTCAAATTCGTCGATGGTAGACATGAACACTGCGAGCCACCCCTTCCGCGGCCCGAGACCGGACCACGCACTGTCCGGCAGTCGCTCGCAATTCACCTGGAAAAGGAATTGGTAATCGGCACCCTGATTTGTGGGATATGTGAAGCTTTTCGGCACATAGGCCGCCCCTCCGATCCAACCGATCGCGGTGGCGGGCTGGAGGGGTTCAATTCGCGGCTTCAGGAAAATCGGAGATGATGTCGGCATGAGCGGGTCTCTAGAAAAGAACACTGCAGTGCCGCGGATTATTTACGTCGTGGTTAATTCCCGCTCCAAAAGCACCTTGTCCCGGTAACGCGCATCGATCATGTAGACCGCCCGTTAGCCTCGCAACGGCTCTTTCAAATCGTGGTGGGGCATCATCAGGTTCCAGCAGCGCTCATCTGTGTCAGCTTTGCTGTGTTTCACTTTCGACCGGCGCAGCGGGCACGAAAAAGGCCGCCGAAGCGAACTTCGGCGGCCCATTCTCGTCGGATTCGAGGCCTGACTCAGCCGCCGACGGCAGCAGCCACTTCCGCTGCGAAATCGCTTTCTTCCTTTTCGATGCCTTCACCGAGCTGGAAGCGGACATAGTCCTTCAGCACGATTTCGGTGCCGGCGTCCTTGCCAGCCTTGGCAACGACGTCTGCGATGGGGGTCTTGTTGTCCATCACGAACACCTGGCTCAGCAGGGCGTTTTCCTTGGCGTATTTCTTGATCGCGCCGTCGACCATCTTTTCCTGCACTTCAGCAGGCTTGCCGCTTTCGGCAGCCTTTTCGGCAGCGACCTTGCGCTCACGCTCGATCACTTCAGCATCGAGTTCTTCAGCAGTCAGAGCCTGCGGGAATGCCGCTGCGATATGCATGGCGAGCTGCTTGCCGAGGCCTTCGAGGACAGCGGCATCAGCAGTCGACTCAAGCGCAACGAGCACGCCGATCTTGCCGAGGTTCGGTGCAGCAGCATTGTGCATGTAGGGCACGACAACGCCGTTTTCGACCGAAACGGTCTTCATGCGGCGGACCTGCTGGTTTTCACCGATGGTCGCAACATTGTCGGTCAGTTTGTCAGCAACCGTACCGCCGTCGGGGTACGAAGCAGCCTTCAGCGCTTCGACATCGTCGCCGTCCACGTTGAGCGCGGCTTCGGTGGTCTTGCGCACGAAATCCTGGAACTTGTCGTTCTTGGCGACGAAGTCGGTTTCCGAGTTCACTTCGACGGCAA
The DNA here is from genome assembly GCF_027912455.1 of Aurantiacibacter sp. MUD61. Lineage (NCBI taxonomy): Bacteria > Pseudomonadati > Pseudomonadota > Alphaproteobacteria > Sphingomonadales > Erythrobacteraceae > Aurantiacibacter > Aurantiacibacter sp. MUD61. Next base: position 2,194,178 of record NZ_CP115446.1, on the reverse strand, counting down.
CGCCCTTGGTGCCTTCGACGGCAACGCCAACGAGGCCTTCCGCAGCGGTGCGGCTCGACTTCTTCTGTGCGGTGGCGAGGCCCTTGGCGCGCAGAGCGTCAACGGCAGCTTCGATGTCGCCGTTTGCTTCTTCGAGCGCCTTCTTGGCGTCCATCATGCCCGCGCCGGTCTTCTCGCGCAGGGCTTTCACGTCGGATGCGGAAAATGCAGCCATGGTTTTGATCCTTCTTATGGAATTAAGGGCGCCGCCCCGATGCTCCAAGAGCAGCCTGGGGCGGCGCCGTAATCGCAAATTTTGACGTATGAGCGACAGTGCCGCTCACGCGATCAGGCGTCTGCCTTCGGAGCTTCTTCAGCAGCAGCTTCTGCCGGCGGCGTGTCCATGGCACCGATATCGGCACCCGAATCCACAACGCCTTCACCCTTGCCGCTCATCGCAGCCTGGGCGACCGCGTCGCAATACAGGCGGACAGCGCGCGAAGCATCGTCATTGCCGGGGATCGGGAAAGCGATGCCTTCCGGATCGACATTGGTGTCGAGCACAGCGACGACGGGGATGCCAAGCACGTTGGCTTCCTTGATCGCGAGATCTTCCTTGTTAGCGTCAATCACGAACATCACGTCCGGAACGCCGCCCATGTCGCGGATGCCGCCGAGCGAAAGCTCCAGCTTGTCCTTCTTGCGGGTCAGCTGCAGAACTTCCTTCTTGGTGAGAAGGCTGGTGTCGCCCGAAAGCTTTTCTTCCAGCGACTTGAGTTCGCGGATCGAGCCCGAGATCGTCTTCCAGTTGGTGAGCATGCCGCCCAGCCAGCGGTGGTTGACGAAGTGCTGGCCACATGCGCGAGCTGCCTGAGCGATCGGCTCCTGTGCCTGGCGCTTGGTGCCGACGAACAGGACCTTGCCGCCTGCGCGGGCCGTCTGCTGCACGAAATCGAGAGCGCGCGCGAACATCGGCACGGTCTGCGACAGGTCGATGATGTGAACGCCGTTGCGGTCGCCGAAGATATACGGCTTCATCCGCGGGTTCCAGCGGTGGGTCTGGTGGCCGAAGTGTGCGCCGGCCTCGATCAATTGCTGCATCGTGACGGTAGGTGCCGCCATAGGTAAATTCCTTTCCGGTTGTTCCTCTGGAAAGCGGGGAACCGTCCTCGGCTTCGATCAGCCGCGGATGGCACCGGTATGTATGCCTTCCATGTGAATTTGCCGATTTGGAAGACCGGGCGTTGATTCGCCGGTTTCCCTATCGACGGGCGCGCACTTAGCGATGCCTTGGCGCAAAATCCAGCACTATCTGCCCCGCCAGCCACCAAATCTTGTGCGCGGCACCCGATGAGAACACAAGCGGAACAAAATGCTTGACCCCGCGGAACAGAGGTGGAACAAACGCTGTATCGAAGCGGGAAACGGGAACAAATGTCCCATTTTGGCGCTTTGGCAGCACTACGAGGATTTACGGATATGACACTCGCAATCGCAATTTCGCTTTTCTTCGGCCTCGTGGCCGCAGTGTCGCTTGCGTCATGCCATTCCTCCATTCGCGCTGCCTTGCGTCAGTTTCGCGCAATACGGGCAGAGCTGGCCGCTATTGATCGCGCTCCGCAGACAGTGACCGTTCCACTTCGTCAACCGCAAGAGGCTTTCGCTCGGGCGCTGGCGTGTCCGGCTTAGGAGCCGACTTCGCATGGCGAGCGCGCTTCACCTTCTCATAGGACATTATCGACCAAGCGATGAGCGCGAGATAGACGACGCCGATCAGTATCAAAGTCCACCAGGTCTCGATTAGCAAACCGCCAACAAGAAGTGCGGCCAAGGCAATGAAGGCCAACTTCAGGCTGTTCGGTGGATTTAAGGACTTCCAGCTGGGCGTCGCAACGTTGGAAACCATCATCAGGGCCACAAACATCAGCCAAGGGCCGACCAGAAGCGGATCGCGGAAGATCGGCTCATCGGTCGCGAGCCAGAGATAGACCGGCATGAAGGCAAAGCCCGCTCCCATCGGTGCCGGAACACCGGTGAGGAAGCCTGCCGATTTGTGCGGCTGGTCATCGACATCGATCTGGGCATTGAAACGCGCGAGGCGCAGTGCGCAGCAAATCGCATAGGCGAGCGCCGCCAGCCAGCCGAAGCGCGGCATCTCCACTAGCGACCAAAGGTACAGCACCAGCGCGGGCGCAATGCCAAAACTCGCCGAATCGGACAGGCTGTCCAGCTCTGCACCGAAGCGCGACTGTGCCTTCAGCAAGCGGGCGACGCGGCCATCCATCATGTCGAGGATGCCAGCAATGATCATGGCGAAGACCGCCCGGTCCCATTGTCCACCGACAGCGAACAGGATGCTAGTAAGGCCGGAACACAGCGCAGCCGCCGTAATCGCATTGGGCAATACGGCGCGCATCGACAGACCGCGACCGGCGCGAGAGCGTGTCACATGCTCATGCTCGCTGGCCTTGGGCCCGAGCCACGCAGGGCCCGGTGTCGCAGTTGCGTCTTCGTCGAATTCGTCTTTCGGGGTGTCCATTACTGGCTAACGCCTTCAAGCAGCGCTTGGGTCCCGATTTCTGCAAGCACGGTTTCACCGGCCACCACGCGCTGACCCAGCAGCACCTTTGGATCAGTACCGGCAGGCAGATACACATCCACCCGGCTGCCGAAGCGGATCAGGCCGACCCGCTGCCCGGCGGCGACAATGTCTCCCGGCTTCACGAACGGCACGATGCGCCGCGCGATCAAACCGGCAATCTGGGTAAAGCCGATGCGCGTTCCATCGGCGCGCTCCACCAGCATGTGCTGGCGCTCGTTATCCTCGCTCGCCTTGTCGAGATCGGCATTCATGAACGTACCGGGCACATAGACGATGCGCCGAATCGTGCCCGCAATCGGCGCGCGATTGATGTGCAAATCGAACACCGACATGAAGATGGAGATACGGGTGACAGGCTCAGCGCCCAATCCCTCCGAGCCATCGCCGTCGCTGCCCTGCAATTCGCGGGGCGGCGGCACTTGCGAAATCAGTGTGACCAGCCCGTCTGCCGGGGAAATGATCGCCCGGTCATCCTGCGGCACGACACGCTCAGGATCTCGGAAGAAGGCAAATACGCCCGCCGACAGGGCAAGCAGCGGCCAGCCGATAATTTCCCAATCCAGCAGCAGCAGGAAAATCAGCGAAATTCCGACCGCGATAACACCATATTTGCGGCCTTCGGGGTGGATTGCGGGCAAGCCCCATTCCGCCTCACCGCGACCGCGATTGTCTTTCAGTTCACCAGCCATGCTTTACAACCTAGGGGCAAGCGCAGGGGCGAACAAGCCGATACCGCAGCCCTGTGGTGGATTAGCGCCGTGCGATCAATCCACCGAGAAATCGAACGGAACACCGCTTTCGCGGAAGCGCGAGGGCACGATTTCACGGCCCATGGGCGGCGCGGATCGCGCCACGCAGCGCGGGCGATGGCACATGCGGCAGGCGACCCCGATGGGCGTTGGCTCGGCATCCTTCAGCGTATCGCCATAGACCAGCATATCGAGATTACTCGCCGAACAGGTGATGGCGACGGCGCGATTGACACTGCTCGCGCCAAAGCTGCCGCCCCCTCCCCGCACCATGCGTGCAATCGAAACGTAGCGTTCGCCGTCGGGCAATTCGATCAGCTGCGCGTCCACTTCGGCCGGACGGTCGAACACGCGGTGGACATTCCATAAGGGGCAACCCCCGCCGTGCCGGGCAAACGGAAAGCCTGCTCCGTCGAGCCGCTTGGAGACATTGCCGGCCCGGTCCACCCGCAGGAAGAAGAACGGCACGCCTTCATCGCCGGGCCGCTGCAAAGTCGTAAGCCGATGCGCAACCTGCTCGAAACTGACGGTGAAGCGCGAGCCCAGCGCCTCCACATCATAGCGAAGATCCTCGGCTGCCCGCTTAAAGCTGCGATATGGCATCAGCAGTGCTGCCGCCCAATAAGATTGCAGCGCGCGCCGCACCAGTCGCTTGCCGTCATCGCTGGCGAGGCGGCTTTCCGCCACCAGTTCGGTAATCGGCGCTTCCTGTTCGAGAATCGCGATCTGCAGTGCAGCCTGGAAGCGGCGCCCCGCATGGTCGAGCCGCTCAGCAATATAGACGCGGCGGCGGTGATAATCGTGCCACCGCAGTGCGCCGCGCAGCAGGCCATCGTCGGTCAGGCGCAGCTCCAGCCCATGCTGCTGCGCCAGATGATCGCGCATCGCTTCGTAGGAATCGAGCGCGCGCGCCGCCTGTGCGGCTGTGTCATCCAGTTCAGGAAAGCAATTGCGCCGCGCCGCCAGAAACGCGCGCGCCTCTCCAACAGGATCGGATCGTCCTGCTCCCTCCTCTGCCTTGGCGCCCGGGATGGCGCTTGTCTCATGCCGCTCTGCCAAAGCGAGCTGTTCTTCACCGAAAGCGGTGTGCAGCCGCAGTAGCGCTTCCGCCATGCCGGGATAGCTCGTCGCGATATCCTCGATGTCGAGCGGTTCGATCGCAATGTCGGCGAAGATCGGATCTTTCAGCACGCCCTGCAGGCGCTTGGCCGTCTCATCCGCATCTTCATCCGCCAATTCACCCACATCGATACGATAGGTGGTGGCGAGCTTCAGCAGCATTTCGGCCGTAACGGGCCGCTGATTACGCTCCATCAGGGCGATATAGCTTGACGAAATATCCAGATCGGTCGCCATGATCGCCTGCGTCAGGCCGAGATCGCGCCGCAGCTTCTTCAATCTTGGCCCAAGATACAGCGCCTTGCCTGCCATGGTTTCCTCCGTAACCTACTCACCTTTACAGCATTACAAGCATTTCTTGTAAAGTTTGACAACATTACACCGAAAGGCGCGACGTGCTCTGCTGCACCTGCGAAACCCGCTTCATCACGAACACGCGCTTTGGATGGAGCCAACATGACTTACTTTGCAGAAATTCACCGCCAGACCGGCATCAAGCAAAAGAGCGGACAGAACTGGGAAGCTATCGACCCTGAATTCGCCGCTCGCCTGCGCGTCCAGAACCGCTTTCAGAGCGGCCTCGACATTGCCCGCTACACGGCAAAGATCATGCGCGAAGACATGGATGCCTATGACAAGGATCCGGCGGCTTACACCCAGTCGCTCGGCTGCTGGCATGGTTTCATCGGTCAGCAGAAGATGATCAGCATCAAGAAGCATTTCGGGACGACCAAGGGCAAATACCTTTATCTGTCGGGCTGGATGGTGGCCGCTCTCCGCAGCGAATTCGGCCCCCTGCCCGATCAGTCGATGCACGAAAAGACCAGCGTTCCCGCGCTGATCGAAGAGCTTTACACCTTCCTGCGCCAGGCCGATGCCCGCGAGCTGGGTGGCCTGTTCCGCGATCTCGATGCAGCCCGCGAAGCTGGTGACGAAGAAGCCGCCGCCCGCGCCCAGCAGGCGATCGACAACCACCAGACGCATGTCGTGCCGATCATCGCCGATATCGATGCAGGTTTCGGCAATGCCGAGGCAACCTACCTGCTCGCCAAGAAGATGATCGAAGCGGGCGCCTGTGCCCTGCAGATCGAGAACCAGGTTTCGGACGAGAAGCAGTGCGGCCACCAGGACGGCAAGGTTACCGTTCCGCATGAGGACTTCCTGCAGAAGATCCGCGCGATCCGTTACGCCTTCCTCGAACTCGGCGTTCCCGATGGCATCATTGTTGCCCGCACCGACTCGCTCGGCGCAGGCCTGACGAAGCAGATCGCCTACACGAAAGAGCCCGGCGACCTCGGCGACCAGTACAATGCTTTCCTCGATTGCGAGGAAGTGGACACTGCGGCGATCGGCAATGGAGAGGTGCTGATCAGCCGCGAGGGCAAGCTCCTTCGCCCGAAGCGCTTGCCCTCCAACCTCTACCAGTTCCGCGCTGGCACCGGCGAAGACCGCTGCGTGCTCGACTGCATCACTGCGCTTCAGAACGGAGCGGACCTGCTGTGGATCGAAACCGAGAAGCCGCACATCGGCCAGATAGGCGGAATGGTGAGCCGCATTCGCGAGGTCATTCCGAATGCCAAACTCGTCTACAACAATTCGCCGAGCTTCAACTGGACGCTCAACTTCCGCCAGCAAGTCTATGACAAGTGGGAGGAAGAAGGCCGCGACCTGACCGATTTCGATCGCACCAGCCTGATGAGCCAGCACTATGATGACAGCGAGTTGGCGAAGGAAGCCGACGAACGCATTCGCACCTTCCAGGCCGACGCTGCTCGCGAAGCTGGCATCTTCCACCACCTCATCACGCTGCCGACCTATCACACGGCTGCGCTGAGCACGGACAACCTCGCCAAGCGCTACTTCGGCGAAGAGGGCATGCTCGGCTACGTCAAGCAGGTCCAGCGCGAGGAAATCCGCCAGGGCATCGCCTGCGTGAAGCATCAGAACATGGCCGGATCGGACATCGGCGATGATCACAAGGAAGCCTTCGCCGGCGAAGCTGCCCTGAAGGCAGGCGGCAAGGACAACACGATGAACCAATTCGCAGCCTAGTGGCTGCGGCAGACCAGTTCGCGGCGTAATTCCGCGCCGCGAACTACCCCCCAAGTAACCCAATAGTGCAATCGATTTTGAGGAGACTGAAAGATGGCACAACCGACAATGGCCCGCCCCGTATTCTCCACCGAGGATTTCGGACTGATCCGCAACGCTCTCGCCGTCGCTATCCGCAACGGTGAAGACAATGCAGAGACACGCAAGCTCGTTAACCTGCACCACCGTTTGGGACGTTTCGCACGATGAATACTGAGGCCCTGGCAGAAATAGATCGGCCCGAGCACTCCGAAGGCAGCGCGGAGGGATACACCCTTCGCGCTGACCTCAGGGTCGCAGAGGAGCTCGCGGCATTTGTCGAAAACGAAGTGCTGCCCGGCACTGGTGTCGACACCGAAGCATTCTGGCAGGGCCTTGCTGCCATCGCAGCGGAATATGCACCGCGCAATCGCGAGCTTTTGCTCACCCGTGCGCGGCTGCAGGACGCAGTAAACGTTTGGCATCGCGATAATCCCAAGGCGGATCGCGGTGCGCCCGAAAGCTTCCTGCGCGAGATTGGCTATCTGGTGCCCGAGCCGGAGCCATTCACGATCGGCACCAGCAATGTGGACGCAGAAATCGCGACCATCGCTGGGCCGCAATTGGTGGTGCCAGTGCTCAATGCCCGCTTTCTGCTGAATGCGATCAATGCGCGCTGGGGCAGTCTGTATGACGCTTTTTACGGCACGGATGCGCTGGACGGCTCCACGCCTCCGGCGGGTCAATACGACACCGATCGCGGCGCGCAGGTTATCGCGCGGGCCAAGGCTTTTCTGGATGACTCAGTGCCGCTGGCCGAGGGATCCTGGGCCGAGTGGACGGGCGGCGTACCCACCCTCGCCAATACAGACCAACTGCGCGGGACGGCAGGGGATAATCTGATTCTGCGCAACAATGGCCTGCATATCGAAGTGGTGATCGACCCAGAACACCCCATCGGCAAAACGGACCCCGCGGGCATCGCCGACATTCGCCTCGAAGCGGCGGTGTCCACCATCGTCGACCTTGAAGACTCGGTCGCGGCTGTCGATGCGGAGGACAAGGTCGCCGCCTATCGCAACTGGCTCGGCGCGATGACAGGCCATCTGCGCGCGCGCTTCACCAAGAACGGCGAGACAGTGCTGCGCAAGCCTGCAGAGGATCGCAGCTTCACCGATATGGAGGGCAACGCTCAGGACCTTCGCACGCGAAGTCTTTTGCTCGTCCGCAATGTCGGGCACCTGATGACCACTCCCGCGGTTTTGCTGCCCGACGACTCCGAAATGCCCGAAGGCATTCTCGATGCCGCCATTACCACGCTGATCGGCCTCCATGATTTGAAATCGCTCGGCCCGCTGCAAAGCTCGACCGCGGGCAGCATCTATGTGGTCAAACCCAAGATGCACGGGCCCGAAGAATGCGCCTTCACGAACGATCTTTTTGACGCGGTCGAGGATATGCTCGGCCTTGCGCGCGACACGGTGAAAGTTGGCGTCATGGATGAGGAACGCCGCACCAGTGCCAATCTCGCCGCCTGCATCCACGCGGTGAAGGATCGCATCTTCTTCATTAATACGGGCTTCCTCGATCGCACGGGCGATGAGATCCACACTTCGATGCTGGCCGGCCCGATGGCGCGCAAGGCGGAGATCAAACAGGCCGAATGGATCGCGGCCTATGAAGATCGCAATGTGCAGATCGGCCTTGCCTGCGGTTTTGCCGGGCGGGCACAAATCGGGAAAGGCATGTGGGCCGCACCTGACCGGATGCAGCAAATGCTCAACGAAAAGTCGGGCCACCCTGCGAGCGGAGCCAGCACCGCCTGGGTCCCCTCACCCACGGCGGCCGTGCTTCACGCATCGCATTATCACGCTTGCGATGTCTCAGAACGCCAGCGTGAGCGCGCGGATGAAACCGTGGTGCCGCTCGGCAAGCTGCTGACCGTGCCACTCGCCGAAGATGCGAATTGGTCTGACGAGGACATCGCCGAAGAATTGCGCAACAGTGTGCAGGGCATCCTCGGCTATATGGTGCGCTGGATCGATCAGGGCGTCGGTTGCTCCAAAGTGCCCGACATTCACGATGTCGGCCTGATGGAAGACCGCGCGACCCTTCGCATTTCCAGCCAACACATCGCCAATTGGCTGCAGCATGGCATTGTCGATCGCCTGATGATCGATGAGGCGCTGCACGAAATGGCGGCGAAGGTCGATGCGCAAAATGCAGGCGATCCCGCCTACACGCCGATGGCACCTAACATGCGGACCAGCATTGCCGTCGCCGCCGCACGCGAGCTGATCATCACAGGCGCGCAGCAGCCGTCCGGCTATACCGAACCCGTCCTGCACCGCGCCCGCGCCCGAGCGAAGGCGGCCTGCGCTGCCTGACGTATTCCGCGTTGGGCGACAAAGATCTGGAGAATGGCGGTGGTGGACAGGGCTGGATTCGAACCAGCGTACGCTTGCGCGGGCAGATTTACAGTCTGCTGCCTTTAACCACTCGGCCACCTGTCCACACAGTGCCGGATGTGAGCCGTGGCTCACTAGGATGAAGCGCCTGGTCACAAGCACTTTCCTGCCGAGAGGCGCCCCTTTGGCGAAGCACCGCTTGCCTGTCAACAGGCCTGCTGGCAGGAGGCACGCAGAAACTGATCGGCAGGCGAGAAATTATGGCCAAAGGCAAAGGTAAAAAGGGTCTGCGCGGGCGCGCTGGCCGCATGCAGGGCGGGCGCGGTTCGGGCCGCGCGGCGAAGGGTAATGTGCGCCTTTGGGGCCGACATGCGGTCGAAGCGGCGCTGAAGAACCCGAGGCGCGAGCACATCAAGCTGTGGGCAACCCTGGAAGGCATCGATTCGCTCGATGGAGAGCTTCCGCCCGATTTCCCGCTGGAGCGAGCCGAAGTTGCCGACCTTGCGCGGCTGGTGGCCAAGGATGCGCCGCACCAGGGCCTGGTGCTAGAATGTGCGCCGCTCGACGATCTGCACCTGTCCGACGTGATGGATTCCGATCCCTCGCGGCCAATCGTCGTGCTCGATCAGGTCACCGATCCCCACAATGTCGGCGCTATCCTCCGCTCTGCCGCTGCGTTCAACGCTGCTGCGATCGTCACACAGGATCGCCATGCCCCGCCCGAAGGCGGCGTGATCGGCAAGAGCGCATCGGGCGCGCTGGAGACAGTGCCTTGGGTGCGCGTCGTCAACCTGGCGCGCGCGCTCGAAGAAATGGCGGATGCCGGATACTGGCGGATCGGTCTGGCAGGTGAAGCAGAGGCAACGCTGGCAGAAGCGCTACCCGCGGGGCCAGTCGCGATCGTTCTCGGCGCAGAAGGTGAAGGCATGCGACACAATGTCGGCCAGCATTGCGATGCTCTCGCCAAGCTGCCGATCAGTGAAGAGATGGAAAGCCTCAATGTCTCCAACGCCGGAGCCATCGCGCTATACGCCATTGCGACGCGCGGCTGAAAACTCGCCTTGCTCCCTGCCAGATGAAGAAAGGGCCACCCGTTCGGGTGGCCCTTCTTACTTCATGCAACGCGGTGGCTGCATGAAGCCCCCTCTCTCACGGATCAGTTGACCGCGTCCTTAAGGCCCTTGCCTGCCTTGAACTTGGGCTGGGTGGATGCCTTGATCTGCATCGGTTCACCAGTGCGCGGGTTGCGGCCCATTGATGCCTTGCGCTTGGCGACGGAGAACGTACCGAAACCAACCAGTCGCACCTCATCACCCTTGGAAAGCGTGCTCGTGATTGTGTCGAACACAGCCTCGACAGCCTTTGTCGCATCGTTGCGCGACAGTCCGCTTGCGTCTGCTACTGCGCCGATCATTTCGTTCTTGTTCATTGTCTGGAAAACCCCCTCACTGGAATTTATCGAATTTTGTGAATCTGAATCATCAGATGAGCGCGCAAATTGAGCGGCTTTCGGAGCCGCTGTCAAAGGCATTCATCGCAAAAATCGCTCTTTTTTAAGACCGTGTGAAGCAATCGGGCATTCGCTTAGCCAAAAATTGCCCGAAGCGGCGCCTCTCCGAAATTCCGTGAGGGCTGCAGCGGACAATTTTCAGTAGCTAATCGCTATCGAAGCGAATCAATGCGCGGTGGTTACAGGCGGATTTCCGCCCGGCTGACCTTGCGGCTGGCTGGCGAGATCGTCCGCCTCTGTCCATTCGATGGGTGCGGGAATGGCTGTAAGCGCATGCTCCAGCACCTGGTCGACGTGGCTGACCGGCACGATCTCCAGTCCTTCTTTCACATTGTCCGGGATCTCGGCGAGGTCTTTCTCATTCTCTTCAGGGATCAGCACCTTCTTGATGCCACCGCGAAGCGCCGCGAGCAGCTTTTCCTTGAGCCCGCCGATAGCCAGAACGCGGCCACGCAGCGTGACCTCGCCCGTCATCGCGACATCGGGCCGGACAGACACGCCGGTTAGCGTCGAGACGATCGAAGTGACCATGCCGATACCTGCGCTCGGCCCGTCCTTGGGTACTGCGCCTTCGGGCAAGTGGATGTGCACATTCTTGCGCTGGAAGATGCTCGGCTTGATGCCATAGGCAGGCGCCCGCGCCTTCACGAAGCTGAAGGCTGCGGCAACGGATTCGTTCATCACTTCGCCCAGCTTACCCGTGGTTTTCACTTCGCCCTTGCCCGGCGTGGTGACGCTTTCGATGGTGAGCAGTTCGCCGCCGACCGACGTCCACGCGAGTCCGGTGACCGCGCCGACCTGCGCTTCTTCCTCGCCCATGCCGTGCTTGAATTTGCGCACCCCGGCAAAGTCGCCGAGGTTGTCCGCCGTGATCGTGACGCTTTCGACTTCCTTCTCGAGGATCTTGCGCAGGCTCTTACGCGCCAGATTGGCGATCTCGCGCTCCAGCGTACGCACGCCGGCTTCGCGGGTGTAATAGCGGATGAGGTCGCGCAGGCCCTCTTCGGTCAGCTCAAACTCGCCATCCTTCAGGCCGTGATCTTCGACCTGCTTGGCGATGAGATGGCGCTGGGCGATCTCGACCTTCTCGTCTTCCGTGTAACCTTCCAGCCGGATGATCTCCATCCGGTCCAGCAGCGGCTGCGGCAGGTTGAGACTGTTCGCCGTTGTGACGAACATGATGTCGCTGAGGTCGATATCGAGCTCCAGATAGTGATCCTGGAACTTGTTGTTCTGCTCCGGGTCGAGCACTTCGAGCAGAGCCGAAGCGGGATCGCCGCGGAAGTCCTGACCAAGCTTGTCGATCTCATCGAGCAGGAACAGCGGATTGCTCGTCCCGGCCTTCTTGAGGTTCGATACGATCTTGCCAGGCAGGGAGCCGATATAGGTGCGGCGGTGGCCGCGGATTTCGGCTTCATCGCGCACGCCGCCCAGTGACTGGCGAATGAACTCGCGGCCCGTCGCCTTGGCGATACTCTTGCCAAGGCTGGTCTTGCCGACGCCCGGAGGGCCGACGAGGCACAGGATCGGCCCCTTCAGCTTGTTGGTGCGCGCCTGCACGGCGAGATATTCGACGATGCGATCCTTGACCTTGTCGAGCGCGTAGTGATCGGCATCGAGCACTTCCTGCGCCTTCGCAATGTCCTTCTTCAGCTTGCTCTTCTTGCCCCATGGCAGGCCGAGCAGGATGTCGAGATAGTTGCGCACCACGGTTGCCTCGGCGCTCATCGGCTGCATGCTCTTGAGCTTTTTCAGCTCGCTCTCGGCCTTGGTCTTGGCTTCCTTGGAAAGCTTGGTTTCCTCGATCTTTTTCTGCAGTTCGGCGAGTTCGTCACCGTCTTCGCCGTCACCGCCGCCCAGCTCGCTCTGGATCGCCTTCAACTGTTCGTTGAGGTAATATTCGCGCTGGGTCTTCTCCATCTGCCGTTTCACCCGGCCACGGATCTTGCGCTCCACCTGCTGGACGGAAATCTCCCCTTCCATGACGGAGAAGACCATTTCCAGCCGCTTCAGCGCATCGGTTTCAGCGAGCAATTGCTGCTTTGTATCGACCTTGGCGGAAAGCGCCGCCGCGATGGCATCGGCCAGACGGCCGGCATCGTCGATATCGGACAGTTCCGCCTCGATATCCTCGGGCAGCTTTTTGTTGGTGCGGGCATAGTCGGCAAATTGCTCGAGCGCGCTGCGCATCATGGCGGCGACTTCGGTGCCGCTGGCGCTGGTCTCATCGAGAGCAGCTGTCTGCGCCAGAACGAAATCGCCATCGACGCGCATCTCGCTCATTTTCGCACGAACCTTGCCTTCCACCAGCACACGCACGGTGCCGTCCGGCAGTTTCAGCATCTGCTGCACCTGCGCGACCGTACCGATGTCGTAAAGATCACCGCGCTCCGGATCGTCTGTCGCCGGATCGAGCTGCGCAACGAGGAAGATGTCGCGATCGGCTTCCATCGCAGCTTCCAGCGCCGCCACCGACTTGTCTCGACCGACAAACAGCGGGACGACCATGCCGGGAAAAACGACGATGTCGCGCAGGGGAAGAAGGGGGTAGGCGTTCATATCAAAATCCATTGGTCTGGCGGCCGTTCGCGCAGCCGCAATCACTTGGTATCAGATATGGGGGCACCCCCGCCGCATCGCAACATGTGTGGATTAGTAAGTGTGGATGGGGGAGTTAGCGGGCCAATCAATCGAGCCGATAAACAAGGGAAGTGGTCCAGAAGCTGCGAATTGGCTGGCCTTCTGCACCAAGGGCAGGATGAAATCGCGCTTCCTCCATAAGACGCTCGCAAGCCCATGAATGCAATTCATCAGAGCCTATCGCATGGACAATCTCGCATGAAAGCGGTTCGCCATCCTCACTCACGATCATACGCGCGTGCAGGAAGGCGCGCGGTCGGGTGCGAAATGCCCATCGCGGCCATGTCCCAGAAATTTCGTCTTCAACCCATCCGCCAATTTTGTTGGGGCGCGTTGCCTGAGCGAGCAAACGATGTGATTCCGCATCAATATTCCAATTTACCATCGCTCTTTCTACGCAAGCGCGCATTTCGGCAGACACTTCGTGAAGAGGCCCTGTCTGCAAGCTAATTTGCTGACGGAAGGCCCGGTAGAACGTTAGATCTTCGACCCCAGCTTCGTATCCTTGATCGATGGTTGCATCGATGTGCCGACCGTTAAATCCGGATACGCCATGTTCAGAGAAGAAACCCACTCCGATGCGACCATCGATGGTTTCGAAGTCAAATAGCGGCATGGCCTCCCGCCTTTGCTCTTCCGCATGCACACGGTACGTCGCCCGCGTCAGCCCTTCGTCGAGTCCATTGCCATAAAGTATGAATTGGACCCCGCGAGTCAGGTCAAACTGTCGCATTTCCAAAGTGACAGACGCCTGACTGCTAGAGAATTCCCTGCGCACCGCGCAGCTGTCTTCCAGTGCTTCGAGAGTCCACTCGCTGGTCGGTTCCAAAACCAGACCGCCATCTTGCGCGGCAGAGGGAGAAGTGGCGACTGCCGTCACCCCGCAGCTCATTGAAAGTACTAATTTTTTCCAGTCCATAGCGCCACAGTGCGCTGCTGGATCAGACCTGTCAAACCGGACGGGTTGTTGTCGGCGAGCATCTGCTCTCAGCAATTTATAGCCTTCAATCCAACCTATTCACGGAAACCCGGATCCACCCTGTCGAGCTTGCGCAGAAGTGCCGGCCACGCGAGACCGTTGGCGAGCATGGCAACGCCTTCAGCGGGCGTTTGCGACTTCACTTTCTCGGGAGTGCCCTGCGGCGGATTGTTCAGATTTTCCCGGCCGGCGCTGAGCATCTTGACCTGCGCTTCGCAAGCGCGCTCGATGAAGTACAGGCGCAGGAAGCATTCTGCCACGGTTCTTCCGATGGCGAGCGTTCCGTGATTGCGCAGGATCATGGCATGCTTGTCGCCCATGTCCTGCACCAGCCGCTCGCGCTCTTCGAGATCCGTCGCGATGCCCTCATACTCGTGATAGGCAATGTCGCTGCGCGCGATCATGCCGGTTTGCGTATGCTCCAGCAGCCCGTCGCGCATGGCGCTCACTGCCTGGCCATCCGGCGTGTGCAAATGCATCACCGCATGCGCATCGGCGCAATTCATGTGCAGGGCGGAATGGATGACGAAGCCCGCCGGATTGACCAGATGCGAAGTCGGCAGGACCGGCTGCCCCTCGACATCGATCTTGACCAGCGAGGATGCGGTAATCTCCTCGAACATCATATCATATGGATTGATGAGAAAATGGTGCTCCGGCCCCGGCACGCGGGCGGAAAGGTGGGTGAAGATCAGATCATCCCAGCCATACATCGCGACCAGCCGGTAAGCTGCTGCAAGGTCCACACGGACGGCCCATTCCTCTTCCGATACGTTCTTGCGAACATCCATGTCGGTTGCTGCGGACTGGTCATTCATGACGCTCGCCATCATTTCACCTTTTCAATTGCAGCCAGCAGACTCGCGACCTCTCCATTTTATCAGGCGTATTTACCCCATTCCCGGCAGGTTGAAACCCGGCGGAAGGCCGAGGCCCTGCTGCATTTCGGCCATATGCTCGCCAGCCTTGCGGTCGGCCTTGTCGCGCGCATCGTTGAAAGCGGCGGTCACGAGATCTTCGAGGATCTGCTTCTCTTCGGTCTTGATAAGGCTTTCGTCGATTTCCACGCCGATCATCCGGCCGCGCGCGCTGGCGCGTACTTTGACGAGGCCGCCACCTGCGGTGCCTTCGACTTCGATCGTGTCGAGCTTCACCTGCGCATCCTGCATCTGCTGCTGGATCTTGCCGGCAGCTTCCTGCGCGGCTTTCATCATCTCTTCCATGTTCTGCATCGGAGGGCTCCTCGGCTGATCAGTTTGTAATTCGCTTGTATATTCTAGCTTGGGACGATCGCCAGCTATTCAAGTGCAATAGCACACCAGATGTCAGGCGCTGCGGCTCCAGTCTTCGCGCCCGCGAGCGGGCTGCTGGTCCTCCACCAGTTTGGCATCGGGAAAGGCGGCGAAGGCGGCCTGCACCAGCGGATGGTTGCGCACGCGTTCGGCTTCGGCTTGCCGCGCGGCTTCATCCTGCTCGACCAGAGTGGGCGCGCCCTCACCCTCTCCCCGAATGATTTCCCATTTCGTGCCAAATGCGTTCTGGAATGCCTGCCTGATCTGCGGCGTGATATTATCGTCGAATCCGGGCGGCTGCGTGTATTCGAGGCGACCGGGCGCGAGCGAAATGACCCGCACCTGCCCCTTGAGCAGGCTGCCCATCGTCCACGCGCCTTCGATGCCTGAATTCTCGATCTGCTCAACCAGATCGCGCCAATGCGCTGCCGGATTTCCGCCACCTGCCGCAGGTGCCCCGCCCTCGGAAGGCGTGCCGGTCGCGCCGCCGGTCAGGGCGAAATCCTTCAGCTGTTTGGCGAGCTTACCCGGGTCCGGCATGTCGGCCGCATGCATCGCACGCAGCAGGGCCATTTGCGCTGCCACCAGCGGATCGGGCGCGGTGCGAACTTCATCATGGCCTTTGAGCAGCAATTGCCACAGGCGATGGACTTGCCCGGCGGACAGGCGCTGCGCCCATTCGCTGATTGCCGCGCGCTCTTCCTCCGTCGGCGCGTCAGGCTCGCCAATCTGGCCGACGGCGACGCGATGCGTGAATTCCATCAGCGCGCGCATCAGCGAAAGCGGCTCGACACCCAGCGAATATTGATCTGCAATCGCGGCGAGAAGTTTCTGCGGCTCACCTTCGAGCACATGCTGAAAAAGCCGCCGCTGCGCCCCGCGATCGGCCAGGCCGAGCATATCGCGGACCTTGTCCACGCTGACCTTGGTGGAGCCATCGCCCGATTCCATATCGGCATGAGCAATCGCCTGATCGAGGATCGAAAGCCCATCTCGCACCGAACCCTCGGCAGCCGAGGCAATCATCGCCAGCGCCTCGTCATCCGCGCCCACGCCTTCCTGCTCACAAACCCAGGCGAAATGCTTGTGCAGCAAATCTGACGGAATACGGCGCAGGTCGAAACGCTGCGTGCGGCTGAGGACGGTGACCGGAAGCTTGTCGACTTCGGTGGTGGCGAAGAGGAATTTCACATGCGCAGGCGGCTCCTCAAGAGTCTTGAGCAAGGCATTGAAAGCATTGCGCGAAAGCATGTGAACTTCGTCGATAATATAGATCTTGTAGCGCGCAGACACGGCCGCATAGCGCACCGCCTCGATAATCTCGCGCACATCATCGACGCCTGTGTGAGAGGCCGCGTCCATTTCGATGACATCGATATGCCGCCCCTCTGCGATGGCGAGGCAAGGCTCGCACTGGCCGCAAGGGTCGATAGTCGGTCCGCTCTGCCCGTCCGGCCCCACGCAATTCAAAGCCTTGGCGATGAGGCGCGCGGTGGAGGTCTTGCCGACCCCGCGAACGCCAGTCATCAAGAAGGCATGCGCCAGCCGGTCCCGCTCAATGGCGTTGCCGAGCGTGCGAACCATCGGCTCCTGACCGATCAGCTCCGAAAAGGTCTGCGGGCGATATTTGCGCGCCAGCACACGGTAGGGCTGCGCGGGATCGGGTGCCACGACCGCTGGTGCGGCGGCTGGCGGGGCGACTTCCGGCTCGGCAGGAGGCTGAGTTGCCGACGCAGGCACCTCTTCCGGAGCTTGGCCGAACATCGAATTCTGGCCAGCCGCCTCCAGCTCCGCAGCGGAGGGCTGGTTCTCGGCCTCCTGCTCGGCAGGCGCATCGCCGCCATTGTCAGCCCAGGGCGGAGTGTCAGAATTCTCGGGGGAATCACTCATGCGCGCAAGACTAGGCGCTCACCGCGCGAATGTCATCGCGCTTGCCAGATGATGTTGTGAAAAGGAGCCGAGCGACCCGCTGCCATTTACCTGGGCTGCTTCCTTCCGGACCTGACCCGGTGAGCAAACGCGAACGTCCACCCGACTCCCGCGGCGCATATGGCTTCTAATGTTATGCATTGCAAGAGACAGCCGGGGCTGCATTAATGCGGGGCTGAAACGGAGGGAAACAATGATTAGACATTCGATGATCGCAAGTGTTGCAGCGACGGCATTGCTCGTGTCCGCTTGCGGAGAGATGGGCGCAGATGGTGAAGCGGCGACGCTGATTGGTGATGGCGGGGAAACCGGCTCATCACTCACCCTCGTCTACGGCAACGATAACAGCGAATGGGCGAACGACGGCGAATGCGATGATGCGCGCTTTCAGGGCGATGCCATGGCGAGCGTGCTCAACACCGACAACATTGGACAGGATGCTTCCGATTGCGAAGCCGCGATGCAGGCGGGCGATATAGAGCTGAACCCCTATTTCGCCGAGCCTGCCAGCGATGCCGCCATTAATTTCGGCGATGACGAGGGCATGTATCCCAATGACGATGAATGCGACGACATTCGCTTTACCGGCGAATATGCGCCCAATCTGGTCTATCTGCCGGAGAATATCGGCCACGATGCTAGCGATTGCCGCGCGGCAGTCGAGTCAGGTGAGGCGCGCTGGCAGGGTGCCACCGCAACGCCGGAATACGGAGTTACCTTGGATGAGCTGGAAAGCTCCAGCTACTAAAGCGGAGGTTTACCGGAAATTGTCCGCATAGGCCTGAAGCTTCAGCTTCTTCGGCGGGACAGAGTGCACGCGGGCCGCGATGCCATATTTCTCGGCATAGGCCTGCGCTGCCTCGCAGCTGGGGAATTTCAGCTGCACCTGCTGACGCGTATCGCCGCTGCCGGCCCATCCCATCAGCGGATCAGGCTTCTTCGCCTCTGCCGGAACGAAATCGAGCACCCACTGATCAGTGAGAGCCTTGCCGGATTGCATCGCGCTTTGCGGGCGCTTGTAGATACGTGCGTCTGCCATGGGAGAGCCCTTAAAGCGGATTCGCGCGACGCTCAATCCCCTCTCGCTTGCGGGAGGGGCAGTGAGACTTGGCAGCTTGCTGCCTAGTCGCAGCGGGGTGGGCAATTCTTCGTGTGATTGAGTAAGAGAAGCCCACCCCCAACCCCTCCCGCAGGCGGGAGGGGAGTCATCTGTTGAAAGCATTCTTGGTTTTGAGGCTGGGCTTTTCCGTCCAAGGCTCATCCGGCCAGCGGTGTTTCGGGTAACGGCCTTTCATGTCCTTGCACACATCCGCCCAGCTGCCGCGCCAGAAACCGGGCAGATCGCGGGTCGCCTGGATGGGTCTGCCTGCCGGACTGGTGAGGTGAATCAGCAGCGGCGTGGTGCCGATCATCGGATGCCGGTCTAGCCCGAATAGTGCCTGCACGCGCACCTCGACACTCGGCGCATGTTCACTCGCATAATCGATATCGTGGCTGGTACCCGCAGGGCTGGTGAACTGTCGCGGGGCACGCGTATCGAGTTGCTGACGCTCGTCCCATGACAGTAAGTTCAGCGCGGCTGCGGCAAATCGCCCCGGTGACAGGTCGAGATCCCGCCTGCCGGACAGCAGCGGCGCAAGCCATTCCTCAGCCCGCGCGCTCAATTGCTCTTCGCTTAGCGCGTCAATCCCGGCGAAATGCGCGCGGGCAAGAAACCCTGCCGGCAGCAATGCCCCCAGACGCTCAACAGCTTTCTCCACAAGGATATCAACAAGCGCCTGACGATCGGGATCGGGGTCCGGACCGCTCGAAAGGGTTATCGCGCCCATCTGTCGTTCGAGCCGCGCCTCTACCCTCCCCTCGCTCTCATTCCAGCGCGCAACCGTGCGGCTTTCGATGAGATCCGCGAGATGATCCTCCACCTCCGATGCATCCAGTTCTGCCGCCGCAGTAATGCGCGCGCCTCTCGCCTGTCCCTGCGCGTCTGCGATCACCAGCCATTCCGCGTGTGTCAGGCGCGATGCGGGATCGAGCACATAGCCGCGCCCCCCTGCACTGATCCAGTTTTCGCCCGCTTTGTCTCGGCGACGCGCAACGAAATCGGGGCGCGCTTTTGCAAGGTAAATGGCAGGGTTAAGGCCGCGCGTGTCTTCGCCGGGTTCAAGCCGCTTAGCTGCTGCCGCCCACCGCGCAGCGAGCTTGCGCGCCGCATCCGCTCTCTTGCCGCGATCGCCTTTCCAGCGAAAGCTGCGATCGACGAGGTTCTCGCTCCTCCCGCCAAGGCCTCGCTCCTGCAGCAAAACAACATTCCGCGCCACTTCGTCCGCCTGCGACGATCGCGCCGCCAGAAGCAGCGCCGATGCATGGGTAGGGTCCATCGGAAGGCAAGCGATCTTATCGCCCCATGCCGTGATCTGCCCATTCTCGTCCAGCGCGCCTGTTGCCGTCAGCAGCCTGCGCGCCGCGCTGACCGACGCCTCCGGTGGCGGGTCGAGCCATTGCAGGCTGAGCGGATCGCCGACACCCCATTTCGCCAGCCCCAGCACGAGCGGCGCGAGATCGCTGGAAAGCATTTCGGGCGTGTCATAGGCTGGCCTTCCCGCATGTCCGGCCTCCTCCCACAGGCGATAAGCGACACCCGGCCCTTGCCGCGCCGCACGCCCTGCCCGCTGCGCTGCTGCGGCCTGGCTGGCGCGCGCTGTGACAAGATGCGTGGTGCCTGCCCCACGATCGAATTCAGCCCGGCGGGAAAGTCCGCTGTCGACGACTACCGAAACGCCATCGAGCGTGAGCGAAGTCTCGGCGATGCTGGTGGCAAGGACAATGCGCCGCCTGCCCTCAGGATCACGCCGGATCGCGGCGCGTTGGTCGGCGGGCTGCACCTGGCCATGCAGCGGCAGTACCGGCGTGTTCGGCAGCTTCGCTTCCAGCCGCTCCTGAACGCGCGCAATCTCTCCGACGCCCGGAAGGAAAGCGAGGATGTCCCCCTCCTCCTCACGCCAAGCCGTCAGGATCGCGGAGGTCATGGCATCTTCCAGCCGTTTTTCCGGCGACGCGCCGAGCCATTTGATATCGAGCGGATAGGCTTTGCCTTCACTCTCGATCACCGGCGTTGCATCGCCCATCAGGCGCGCAAACCGCGCACCATCGATGGTCGCGGACATGACGCAGACGCGCAGGTCCTCACGGAGGATCCCCTGCGTTTCGAGCGCGAGTGCGAGGCCTAGGTCACTATCGAGCGAGCGCTCATGCGCCTCGTCGAACAGCAGGGCTGAAACGCCGTCCAATTCCTGGTCTTCGAGCAGGCGATTGACCGGAATTGCCTCGGTCACGACATTGATCCGGCTGCCCTTGCGACTGTCGAGCCGGGTCAGATAGCCGACCCGCTCACCTACTGTCTCGCCCAACAATTGCGCCATCCGCTCCGCCGCGGCGCGTGCTGCTACACGGCGCGGCGAGGTGATGATGATCTGGCCGTTGCACCATTCCTGATCGAGCAAAGCGGGAGCCACCGCCGTGGTCTTGCCCGCTCCTGGCGGAGCCACAAGCACGGCGGAATTGCCCGCCCGCAAGGCAGCGAGCAGGTCCGGCAGCACGGCATGGATGGGGAGATTTTCCGACACGCAGCCCTCCATTGCACAATGCAGGCAAGCTTGCAGCCCCGAAGCGGTGCCGAATTTTGCAATTCGCCATGAGTCTGGCTATCCTTCCGCACAGGGCCGCAGAAACCATGCATCCGGTTGCGATCAGTTCGCTGTTGGATGCGTTCCTGCTGGGGGGAAAATCTATGAAAAATATGATGACGGCTTTTGCCGCAATTTCGCTTGCCTTGGGCGTAACCGCCTGCGGCGATAATGGCGATGCCGATACCGACGTGGCGGCAAGCGACGGCACGATCACCGGCACGTGGCTGATCGATGCGGACACCGCAGAGTTCGAAGGCGCGACAACGGAAATCCTGCTGGCCGATGGCACTTACGAGTGCATGAGCTGCAATCCGCCATATTCAGTCACGGCCAATGGCGAATGGCAGGATGTCGATCTGCCAGGAGCAGACGCATTGATGGTCGAAGTTGTCGACGACAACAGCGTCAGGACGGCAGGCAGCTTCGGCGGTGAAGAGCAGGGTTCTTCTGTCTGGACTGTGAGTGAAGACGGCCAAACTGTAACGATCGAATTCACCGATACGTCTGGCGATGAGGTTGTCACAGGTTCGCAAATGATGACGCGGGCGGGTGATGGACCCGAAGGCTCGCATGTGCTTTCGGGACAATGGGAAACCCAAGGCGTTTCCGGGATCAGCGATGCTGGGCTCACCGTCTCTTACGCGGTAGAGGGCGACCAGTTCACGACATCCGGTAACGGTTTCAGTTACACTGCTACGATTGGTGGCGAGCCTGTGCCCGTCGAAGGCAGCAATGCCGGAAATATGGCGGCGGTGGAGTCGACCGGCGAAAATTCTTATCTCATCACGAATTCTCGCGATGGCGAAACGCTTTCCACTACTGAGCTGACTGTCGACGGTGACAGCCTTTCTGGCGTCAATACGAACATGAGCAACGGCGGCGTAGTGCGCTGGACTGCTGCGCGCGAGTAAAGCGCAAAAGCAGCGGAAAGGAACAGCCCCGACCCTCAACGGAGGGTCGGGGCTTTTCTTTTTCTAATACCCTCGGGCTACCGCGAATTGCGCGGCCTGCACCATGGCGCGGCGCGCGGCGGAATCGGGGAAGATGTTGAGCGCATCGCAGGCCCGCTGGGCGAAATGGCGCGCGCGTTCACGCGTGGCCGAAACGCAATCATGCTTGCGGATCAGGTCGACTGCATGGGCGAGATCCTCGTCTTCGGTCGTGAAACCGGCGATAGCATCCTGCCAGAAGCGCCGCTCTTCATCATTGCCGCGCTGGTAGGCGAGGATCACCGGCAGCGTCATTTTGCCCTCGCGGAAATCGTCGCCCCGATCCTTGCCCATTTCCGCAGCTTCGGAATCGTAATCGATGGCATCGTCCACCAGCTGGAAAGCAATGCCGAGGTTGCGGCCGTAGCTGTCTAGCGCTTCCTCTTCCTCTTCACCGCATTCGGCCACTACGGCGGAGATACGGCTGGCGGCTGCAAACAGCGCCGCAGTCTTGGCACCGATAATGTGAAGGTAACGCTCTTCGGAAGTTTCGATTTTGCGCTGCGAGACGAGCTGGTCGACTTCGCCCTGTGCGATGATCGCGCTGGCGCCCGAAAGGATTTTAAGCACCTTGAGGCTGCCGTCTTCCACCATCAGCTCGAACGCGCGACTGAACAGGAAATCGCCCACCAGCACGGTGGCCGGGTTCCCATAGACAATGTTCGCCGCTTCCTTGCCGCGGCGCATTTCGCTGCCGTCGACGACATCGTCATGTAGCAGGGTGGCGGTGTGAATGAATTCCACCGCAGCGGCGAGCTTGTGGTGGCGCGTGCCTTGATAGCCGACGACTTCTGCCCCGGCGAGCGTCAGCATGGGCCGCATCCGCTTGCCACCGCCCGCGATCAGATGACCGGCAAGCGCGGGGATCAGCGGGATTTCGCTCTGCATCCGATCGAGAATAATCGAATTGACCTGGTTCATAGGCGTAGCTGTCAGCGACAGGATGGGAGAAAGGCTGGGCTGTTCTCCGCCATTCGTGCGCTTCAGGGGGACGACGTTGTCGCTCATGCGGCTCTCAATGGGGGTAAGCGCTCCCCTTGGCAAGGTGGCATTTCAGCCGCATTCGCACGTGCAATATTGTTTCAGAAAGGCTAAACCTAGCGCAATGACTGAATCGACCGATCCGCAGCTCGCCGCCTTCCGCAAAAGCATCGACAATATCGATGCTGCGCTCATTCACATATTGGCGGAAAGGTTTCGCATCACGCAGGCAGTGGGCGAGTATAAGGCGAAGAGCGCCCTGCCCCCTGCCGATCCCGAGCGTGAGACGAAGCAGATCGCGCGGCTGCGCGCGCTGGCGGTCGAAGCCGATCTAGATCCCGAATTCAGTGAGAAACTGCTACGCTTCATCATCGACGAAGTGATCCGGCACCACAGAAAAGCGCGCGGGGACTAGACTACCCGCGCGCTTCCTGTCCCGTCCAAGGGAAATCTGTTTTACCGATCAATCCGGGCCGCGACGTTCCGGATCAGCCCGATCGCGCCTGCTGCGTGCTGGCCGCTGTGGATCATTCCGCCGTGGACGCTCGGCACGTTCGCGGCGCTGTGGCCTCTCGGCACGCTCGCGACGCTCTGGCCTCTGGGCCTGCGGCTGGCGTCGCTCGGGCCTGTTCGCACGGTCATTGCGACGTGCGGGGCGCTCAGCGCGCGGTGGCCTTTGCGGACGATCTGCATTTTGCCGAGGATTTGGCCGTTCGGCGCGTGGCGGACGCTGCGGTCGCTCGGCGCGCGGTGTCCTTTGCGGACGATCCGCCCGATCGTTGCGGCGCGGCCGGTCTACCCGGTCGTCGCGGCGTGGACGTTCTGCGCGCGGTCGCTGATCGCGATTGCGGTCCACCCGGCCATCACGCCTGTCGCGATCGGTGCGATCTCGGCGACCGTCATAGCGGTCACCGCTTCTGCGTTGATCGCGGTCTACCCGGCCACCACGGCGACCATCGTACCGGTCATCGCGATCACGGCGATCACGATAGCGCGGTCGGTCACGGCGTTGGTCCCGATTGTAGCCACGCTGGTCGCGATAGCGACGCTGGTCACGATAGCGGTGCGGAATTTCGTAGCCATAATCGCGCCAGTGCGCACGGAAATCACGGTGGCCCTGACGGCGACCGTACCAATAGTCCCGATGGCGGCGGGACCAGCGATATTCGCGGCCCCAGCGGTCATAAACATAATAGCCGATGCCCGGATAATAATAGTCGTCATACCAGCCGTAATATGGCGACGAGCCGACAGACACGCCGACGCTCACGCCGGAATGGCCGTATCCGTAATCGTCATAATATGTAGAGCAGGCCCCAAGGCCCAGTGATGACGCCGCAATGGCGATTACCCCTAAAATGCGGGGGGACATAATTATTCTCCCACGAAATCCTTCAATACGTGCTTTATGGACGATGAGCTGTGCATCCAATCTGAACGAGCCCGTTGTGGTATTGAAAGCTTTATTGGGGGGCTGAGCCTGCGCGGGGTAGCTTCAGCTTTACCAGCAATCCGCCCAGATCCTCGCTTTCATGCAGAGAGACCGTGCCGCCATAAATCTGCGCCACATCGCGCACGATGGCGAGGCCGAGGCCGGTGCCGGGCTTGCTCATATCCAGCCGCGCGCCGCGCCCGAAGATGGCATCGCGCTCCTTCTCGGGAATGCCCATGCCATCGTCTTCGATCCAGATGACGCAGCGCCTCGCATCCGGCTCTGCATCGATGGTGATGAAGACACTGCCGCCACCATATTTCGCGGCGTTTTCGATCAAATTGCCGAGCAATTCATCAAGGTCCTGCCGCTCCATCGCGACATCCGTGTCCTTGCCCGCGATATCGAAGCGGACGTGCTGATAGAGGCGAGACACGGCCCGTTCGACGCCCTGCGCACTTTCCATGGCGCTGGCGCGGGAGAGGCCCGTGGCACGGCGCCCCACCGCTCGCGCACGGGCAAGATGGTGGTCGACATGGCGCTGCATCACATCGGCTTCGCGCAAAACGGCTTCGGGCAAGTCCGGCGATTGCGCATGCGCCGCGTTGTTCAGCACGGTGAGCGGCGTTTTCAGCGCATGGGCGAGGTTGCCGGCATGGGTGCGCGCTTCTTCCGCCTGCTTTTCCGAATGTTCGAGTAGCGCGTTGAGCTCTTCCACCATGGGCTGCACTTCGAGCGGCAGTGGCTCTGTTACGCGGTTGGTGCCGGTGGTGCGGATGCGGGCAATCGCCTGGCGCACACGGCGCAGCGGGCCAAGACCATACCAGGTCTGCGCCATCGCCATCAGAAAGAGGCCGATGCCGAGAATGGCGAAGGACCAGATGAGAGTGAGGCGAACCTGCGCGATCTGGTTGTCGATCTCTTCGCGGTTCTGCGCCACCACGAATTGCCATTGCACATCGCTACCGGGAAGCTGGATCGTGCGCTGCGCCATGCGCAATGTCTCGTCGCGAAACTGCACGGAGTCATAGAAAATCGGCTCCAGAGCGATCTCGTCACGCACCTGCAGCCGGTCGTCCCACAGGCTGCGCGAAGGGAGCGGCTGGTACCCTTCAGCGCTGATCTGCCAATAGGAACCCGACCCCGGCTCCAAATAATTCTGGTCCCCAAGGATCGAGTTGAACTTCACTTCACCGAAGGGATCCAGCTCTGCTGAACGCAGCATGGAGTTGAGCGGGATCGTCAGCCGGTTGTCGAATTCGGCCTGCAACTGGTTCGTCAGGACACGGTCGAGCGCGACGCCGCCGAGGGTCAGCAGGATGAGGATCCACCCCGCCGCGATCATCATCATGCGGCGCGACAGGCTGCCGGTGTGCGCTACCGCTGCACCCTGTTCGTCCTCTTCATGATAGACGTGCTCGTCCTCCGCTTCGGCCGGAAGCGTTTCCGCGTCTAGCGCAGAGACATCGCCATCATCGCTACCGCTATTCGCGGGGAGCGTCTGCGGGGTCGTCGAGGCTGTAACCGAGGCCACGGATGGTGGTTATAACGTCTGCGCCAAGCTTCTTGCGGATGCGGGTGACAAAAACTTCGATCGTGTTGCTGTCGCGGTCGAAATCCTGGTCGTAAATATGTTCGATCAGCTCAGTCCGGCTCACCACCTTGCCCTTGTGGTGCATCAGATAGCTGAGCAATTTGTATTCCTGCGCCGTGAGCTTCACCGGCTCACCGTTCAGCGTTACGCGGCCAGAGCGCGTGTCAAGCCGCACATCGCCAGCGGTGAGTTCGGACGACGCATTACCCGATGCGCGGCGGATGAGCGCGCGCAGGCGAGCGATCAGCTCTTCGGTCTGGAAGGGCTTGGCGAGATAATCGTCCGCGCCTGCATCCAGCCCTGCAACCTTGTCGGACCAGCTGTCTCGCGCGGTCAACACCAACACCGGGAAATTGCGGCCTTCCTTGCGCCACATGCCCAGCACCGTCAGCCCGTCGATTTCCGGCAGGCCAAGGTCGAGCACGACAGCATCATATTCTTCCGTGCTGCCGAGGAAATGGCCGTCCTCTCCATCGGTGGAGAGATCGACCGCGTAACCGTTCTGTTCAAGTGTCGATTTGAGTTGCTGGCCGAGAGTAGGCTCGTCCTCAACAATCAGAATGCGCATCGAATATTCCCTGTACTGTGTTGCGCCGGATGGTTGCGCTTACAACATGAACGCGTCAAGCGAGCGGCAAGTTTCCAATGGGGAGATATTCAGCGCGAAACGCGCAGGACGCGCGCGGTCTGCGCATCCACATCGACCCAGATCATCCGGCCATTGCGAATGAATTTGAGGCGATACACCTGCGCGACGGGATCGTACTCGAAGCCGATATACTCATCATCATCGCGCATTTGCGGGATGATGCGGCGTTCGATTTCGCGAATGGGCATGTTGCGGCCCGCCTGCATTTCGGCGCGCGCGGAATTCTGATCACCGCGTTCGCGGTCGAAAGACTGCGCAGACGCAGGCGCGCTCCACGCCGAAAGGGCGCAGGCAGCAGCGGCGAAAAGGGCAATGGGCTTCAACATGATGGCTGTGTGCCTAACAACGCGCCGTTGAACAAGAAGTGAATTCACTCGCCGCCAGCCGTTCAGGGATGTGAACGACTTGAAGCCTCTTCACGGCCGTGGAGTCGAACGTTTCGGTAAATTTCGCATTAGCGACAATTAATTTCTCCACGCATTGACGAAAGCGCCAAACAGGTCTCCAGTTTACATTCGGTGTCGCAACCGGAAGAGCCGCACAAGCGGCCGGTGACTTGAACCGACAAAACGAAGGGGGAATTTCAATGAAAACCAAATTTATTCTTGCGGTCTCCGCACTCGCTACTGCGGCTGCCACGACAATGGCAACACCTGCACCAGCAAGCGCGCAGGAGCAGTATCTTGGTGAAGTGCGTATGTTCGGGACGAACTGGTGCCCGCGTGGCTTTGCACAGGCCAATGGCACCTTGCTTCCGATCAGCCAATACACAGCTCTCTTCTCGCTTCTTGGAACCACTTTTGGCGGAGATGGCAGAACGACTTTCGCTCTGCCAGACCTACGCAGCCGCGCGCCCATTGGCTACGGCTCGAGCCCTGGGAATACCAATTATCAGCTTGGCATCCCAGCCGGTCGCGAACAGGTGACGCTGACTGTCCAGCAAATGCCTTCGCATAACCACCAGGCCGGCATACAAACTGTCGCCGCACCCGGTGATACAACCAGCCCCCAATCGGATGCTTTCGCTCAGACGCCAGGTACGAATACCTATTCTGATCAAACACCCAGCGGCAACTTCATGCATGCGCAGACCGTTGTCGTGCAGAACAATGGAGGCAATCAGCCATTCTCTGTCGTGCAGCCGGTGCTGCCGATGAATTATTGCATTGCGACGACGGGTATCTTCCCTTCACGCAACTGATTGTTCTGGTCATCTGATATCGCAAATCTACAGGCGGGCGCGATCCACTGGGTCGCGCCCGTCTTGCTATCGGATCACCGCGCGCCTAACTGCGCCGGACCATGGCAGAACCTCCCATCCTCTCGCTCGAAGGCATTGGCCTGCAACAGGGCGGCCGCTGGCTTTTCGGCGATCCCTCCTCGGGACATGGCGAGGGGCTGGACCTGCACATCGGCCCGCGTGACAGGCTCGCGCTGATTGGCCGCAACGGTGTCGGCAAAACCACGCTCCTGCGCCTTATCACGGACGAGATCGAGCCGGATCGCGGCGTGCGCAAAGTGAAGGCGCATGCCAATATCGTCTGGCTGGAGCAGGAACCGGATTTCTCCGCTCACGATACGCTGATGGACTTCGCCCTCGCTGGCGATAACGCCCCGCCCGAACACGGCGTGGAGGCAATCGCCGGCCAGCTCGGCATCGAAATGACGACCGAGGCGGCGACCGCCAGCGGCGGGGAAAGACGCCGGGCCGCCATCGCCCGCGCGCTGGCGCAGGAGCCCGATCTACTGCTGCTCGATGAGCCGACAAACCACCTCGATCTCGCAGCGATCGACTGGCTTGAGACATGGCTCGAGCGGTTCAAAGGCGCGTTCATCGTGATCAGCCATGACCGAACGTTTCTAAAGCGCCTGACCCGCGCCACGCTCTGGCTCGATCGCGGCAGCATGCGCCGCAAGGAAGTGGGCTTTGGCGGCTATGAGGCATGGGAAGAGCAGGTCTATGCCGAGGAGGCCCGCGCGGCCGAAAAGCTCGACGCAAAGCTGAAGATCGAAGCGCATTGGCTTGAACGCGGCGTCACCGCGCGGCGCAAGCGCAATATGGGGCGTCTCGAAAAGCTCTTCGAAATGCGTGCCGCCCGCGCCGCCATGATCACGCCCGGCGGCACAGCCAAGCTGAAGCTGGCAAGTGACGCGGAATTCAAGAGCAAGTCGGTGATCGTCGCAGAGGATATATCCAAGACCTATGGTGACCGGCAGGTCATCAAGCCATTCTCCCTGCGCATCCAGCGCGGCGACAGGATCGGTATTGTCGGTGCGAACGGCGCGGGCAAGACGACGCTGCTCAAAATGCTGACCAGGGAGATCGAGCCGGATACGGGCAGCGTGACCCACGCCAAAACGCTTTCCGGCGTCTCCATCGATCAGCAGCGCGCGCTGCTCCAGCCCGAACTCACCGTGCGGCAGGTGCTTGCTGAGGGCGGTGACTGGCTCGATGTGCGCGGGCATCGCAAGCATGTGCAGGCGTATCTGAAGGACTTCCTGTTCGATCCCAGCCTGATCGATGCGAAGATCGGCACCTTTTCGGGCGGCGAACAATCGCGCCTGCTGCTTGCGCGCGAGTTTTCGCGCACGTCCAACCTGCTGGTTCTGGATGAGCCGACCAATGATCTCGACCTTGAGACGCTCGACCTGCTGCAGGAAGTCATCGCGGATTATGAAGGCACAGTCCTGATCGTCAGCCACGATCGCGACTTTCTCGATCGCACAGTTACGGTCACGCTCGGCCTCGATGGCAGCGGCACGGTCGATATCGTGGCAGGCGGCTATGAAGACTGGCAGGCGAAGCGCAAGGAGCGCAGCGCGAAGAAAGCCAAGGCCGATAAGCCGGCGAGTGAGAAGCCTGCGCCGCCCCCTCCCCCGCCGCCCAAATCGAGCAAGCTGTCCTACAAAGACCAGCGCGATTACGAGCAGTTGCCCGCCCGGATCGAGGAGCTGGAAGTATTGATCGGCAAAGGCGAAAGCGCGCTCGCCGATCCCGAGCTCTACAGCAAGGACCCGGACAAATTCGCGCGCATCAGCAAGTCGCTCGAACTGGCCCGCAATGAAAAGGACGAGGCGGAAGAACGCTGGCTGGAGCTTGCCGAGCAGGCTGAGAGCTAAGCCTCTGTAAGATCGCTGCGCAAATCGTTAGCATCGCGTTTACCACGTTTGCTCACGGCGTTTGCACCAAAGCGCGGCAAACCCCTTGGCATGGGCATCGCCTCTTCATCAGCACTGCGTGACGAAAACGCCGGCAACGGGCCTGCCTATGGCAGTCTCGAAACGCTCGGTGCACGGACGAAACCCAAGAAAAAGCCGGTTCTCGTGCTGGATCCGGACGAGCTCGCCCAGGCGCATGCCATGTTCCAGGATGCGTCGGCCGAGCTGATCGGAGAAGAAGCCGAACGGCCTCAGCGTCCCGCCACCATCCTTGGCCTTGCGCCGATGGAAGATGACGATGCGGAAGAAATGGGCCAATCGGATGAGGCTGACGTCGAAGAAGATGACGCCGTGCCCAATGCAGAAGACGTGCTCAGCCTGACACGCCGCAAATCTGCTCCGATACTCGATCACGGTCTCAACGATGCGATCGCCAATGATTTCGGCATGGATGTGCCCGATGCCGCCGGCATTGCTGCGAGCGGTGCAGACTCGTCCGAGGGCGATTACGACTTTGGTGGCTATGCCGATCCGAACGGTCCGCTCGACGACGATATCGATCTCGAAAACCGTATCTTCCCCTCGCTCCCGGTCCAGCCGGAACTGGCCGAGCCCGAGGAAGAGGCTTTTGAGCAGATTGAAGAGGTGGAGGCAGCAGGGCCCGTCGAAGACACGCATTTTGCAGATGAACCGGAAGTGGCCTCCCCGGAAGAGCCAGCAGTCTCGCACGACGAGCCAGCCAAGCTGTCCTCGCTTGGCAGCCTGCAAGCCCGGCTGGCGGAACGTGCTGCCGAACAAACTCCTGCGTTTGACGCGCACGACCCGGAGCCGGAGCCGGAGCCAGAGCCAGCGCCGAAACCGGTAACCCCGGCGAGCGATTTTGCGGCCTTGCCCGAAGATGTCGAAGAGGTGCGCCAGCGCCACAGCAAGGACTGGTTCGAACTTGACCGCGACGATGTCGAGAAGCGCGAGTTGCAGGCTTGGTCGGATGAGAACTGGCAGGCTGAAAAGGCTGCACACAATACTGCTGAGGACGAGCCGCAGAAAAGCCCCGCGCGCGCCGCTACACCGGAGCCTGTCGAGCCGCGGCCTGAACCCGCAAGGCCCGCCCCTGCGCCGACCGAAAGCTTTACGCCGCCGCCTCCGGTCGATTTCAACCCACGCAAAACCGCGCCAGCGCCCACCCCCGCTCCTGAGCCCAAGCCAGAGCCTGCTCCTGAGCCTAAGCCTGAGCCTGCTCCTGAGTCGGCCGCGTTCGATGGCGACTCTGCACCAATTGCACCGCAGAACAGCGACGCTGATCGCTGGGAAGAAGCTGAACCGGTTGCGCCGCCCGCTTCGCCGTCCGATCACGCCGCGCCAGAGAATATTGCTAGTGAAAACGAAGACGAGGCTGATGGCAGCTACACCCTGACCGACGACGACAATGTCGATGGCTATGCGTTCATGCGCGATCCGCGGTCCCGTCGCTCGGCAATCGCTGCCGCGCCGCAAGGTCGTCAAAGCGCTCTGCGTGCCAAGCTGCTGCGCGATGCGGAGCGCGAGGCTGCCGAAGAAGCCGCTCGCCAGTCGCGGGCAAGCAATTCGCTGGTCACGCGCTTCTGGAACTGGTTGCGCGGCCTGTTCGGCTGATCAACCGATCCGATAAAAATCCGCTACACGGTCAAGGGCCAGCTTGAGCACCAGCTTGCCGCTGCGCGCTGGCCAGGAGAGCGCTTTCTCAGCGATTGGCAGGGTCTCTCCAGCGCATACGACGCGCCAGAGGATATCTTCCAGCCCCCGGCCCGCCTGTTGCAACGCTCCGTCAAACCGGCTTTTCGAAGCAATCTGGCGTTCGGTCGGCGAGAGACCATCGCCGGGCCCGCCTTTGACCCGCACCGGGTCCCACCGCATCGTCACATTGGGGCCGAGCGCCGCGCGCTCATAATCGGCGCGCAGGCGCTCGCCAGCGTCGAACAGGCGTTCATCGAGATGGCCGTGCGCATGCAACCAGCCGAGCGGGCTCTCCCCGACGTTCACCGTGGCGCTGCGGCCCCTGCGCTTGGCCCCGCCCGTACGGCGCGGCCCTTCCGATGTCAGTTCCCGTTCGACGAGTTTGCGATGCTGCATGCTTTTCCCCTTCTGGCGACGCGCACCCCTTGCAAAATCGAATCGGTTGTAGGAAAGCTGTTTTTGCAACCAATTCGGTTAATTGAGGGGTGAGAGCATGATCAATCGCATTCGCGACATCCGGCGGCAGAAGGGCCTTACTCTCGCCGAAGTCGCCGCCGCATGTGAGCCGCCCACCACAGCACAGACGATTGGCAGGCTGGAAACGGGCATGCGCAATCTCTCGCTTGTCTGGATGAACCGGATTGGAGCCGCGCTCGGCGTCGATCCGGAAACGCTGGTGAAGGCGGAAAGCGAGAGCCAGCCGCAAGTGATCGCCAGGCTGACCGATGCCGGCGCGGAAAGCCTCCCCTCCCCGCGCGATGCCATCCTGCCGACCGAATTACTCGAAGGCGGATCGCTCGTGTGCCTCGAAATCGAAACCGGTCAGGGCGAGTATCGCGGCGGAGACCAGCTCTGGATGCGGCAGGTGTCGCCCGAAGATGCTGGCAATCTGATCAACCGCGATGTTCTCGCCCCGCGCTCCGGCGGACGCTTTGCCTTCGGGCGGCTGATAGACCGGCAGGGATCGCTAGTCGGCCTGCTTCCTCCCGGCATCGGACAGCGGCAGATTGTGATCGACAGCCCCGCATGGCTCGCCGTGGCCGAGATGCTGGTGCGTAAGCTGTAACGGCCCGCTCAGCCATGCCCCGCGTCCTTTCGCTCTCCACCCTTTTTCCCAACGCGCACACGCCGCGCTTCGGCACTTTCGTCGCCCGGCAGATGGAGGCGCTGGCGGCCAGGCCCGATTGGGATGTGACCGTGATCAATCCGATCGGCGTGCCGCCCATCGCGGCAGGTCGATACAAGCCCATCGCCAAGGCCGCAGTGGATGGCGTGGAGAATGGTGTGCAGGTTTACCGTCCACGCTTCACCCTGTTCCCCAAGTTCGGCGGTCGCTTCAATCCCGCGATGATCGCGCGCGCGGTGCTGCCACTGGCGCGCAGGCTTCATGCAGAGCGGCCCTTCGACCTGCTCGATGCGCAATTCTTCTACCCCGACGGGCCTGCCGTTGCGCAGATTGCAGATGCTTTAAATCTGCCTTTCAGCATAAAGGCGCGCGGGGCGGATATCTCGCACTGGGGCGCGATACCCTATGCCTGCGAAGCGATGCTGGAGGCTGCCAATGCGGCGCGCGGCGTGCTCGCGGTGAGCAAGGCCTTGCGGCTCGACATGGGCGATCTGGGCATGCCGGTGGAGAAAATCACGGTTCACTACACCGGTCTCGACCACACGCTTTTCAAGCCGCTCAACCGCGCGGAATGTCGCGGCTGGCTGGCGGAAAATCACGGTATCCATCTGGGCGAAAATGAGAAGCTCGTCGCGTCGGTCGGTGCGCTCATTCCGCGCAAAGGTCAGTCGCTACTGGTTCAGGCGATGGCCGACATGCCCGATGTGCATCTCGCGCTGGTCGGGCGCGGCGATGATCGAACGGCATTGACCACCGAAGCACGCCAACTGGGAGTTGCTAAGCGCGTCCACATGCTCGGCAGCCTCGATCATACGGAATTGCCCATCGTGCTTTCCGCGAGCAATGCAATGGCGCTGAATTCAGCGAGCGAAGGCCTCGCCAATGCGTGGGTGGAAGCGCTCGCCTGCGGGACGCCGGTGGTCATCACCGATGTCGGCGGCGCGCGCGAACTGGTGCAGAGCGATAGCGCGGGGCGCATCGTGGACTATGATCCGGAAAACGAGCCGAGCGTATTTGCGAGAGCCATCCGCCAAGTGCTCGACGCCGACTACCCGCAATATGATGTTGCCGCCAACGCCGCGCAGTTCAGCTGGGAAGCTAATGCAGCGGCCTTGGCGGATTACTATAGCGGACTGATCGGCTAAATCTCGCCGCGGGCTTTCTTTTCCTGACGGTCGGCGATGGTTTCTTCGGGCACGAAGCTGTCCGATGTGACACCAAGCCAGATCAGGATGGGCGCAGCCATGTAGACCGAGCTGTAGGTACCCACGAACACGCCAAGCACGATGGCCGCGACAAGGCCGAACAGGCTTGCGGGGCCGAAGAACAGCAGCGGCAGCAGCGCGATGAACAGCGTCAGGCTGGTCATCACCGTACGCGCAAGCGTTTCGTTCACCGACAGATCGAGCAGTTCGGGCAGCGGC
This sequence comes from Aurantiacibacter sp. MUD61, assembly GCF_027912455.1. Lineage (NCBI taxonomy): Bacteria > Pseudomonadati > Pseudomonadota > Alphaproteobacteria > Sphingomonadales > Erythrobacteraceae > Aurantiacibacter > Aurantiacibacter sp. MUD61. Next base: position 2,160,148 of record NZ_CP115446.1, on the reverse strand, counting down.
ATCTTTCGGAATTTCTTCAGATTTTCGCGGATTCGGTCATAGACCACGATCGTATCGTTCAGCGAATAACCGATGATGGCAAGGATCGCGGCGATGATCTGCAGGCTGAATTCGAGCTGGAACAGCGCGAACATGCCCAGTGTCAGCGACACGTCGTGGAACAATGCGAACAGAGCGCCCACGCCGAATTGCCATTCGAAACGGATCCAGATGTAGGCCGCAATCGCGAGCATAGCGAAGAGCAGCGCATAAAGAGCGGTCTGCCGGAACTCGCCTGCGACCTTGCCCGACACCGTCTCGTTCGCGTCCTGACGGACGTTCTCGAACTCGCTCTGGATCGTCCTGACCACTTCCTCACCAATCGCCGTGGCGGCACCGGGCTGGTCCTCAGCGCCTTCTGGCAGGCGCACGCGGATCGAGACCGAGTTGGGATCACCGAAGCGTTGGATAGTCGGCTCGCCATATCCCAGATCGCCAAGCTGATCGCGCAGCTCCACAATGGGGGCTTCTTCCCGCTCCACAAAGGTGACGCGAACTTCCTGTCCACCGGCAAAGTCGACGCCGTAATTGAGGCCCTTGGTCAGCACCAGAGCCCAGCTCGCAGCGATCAGCAGGATACTGACGATATAGAACGGCACGCGCCATTTCAGGAACTTGATGTTGGTCGTTTCGGGAACGAGCTTGAGAAGTTTCATGGGTTGGTCCTCCCGCTCAGATCGTCAGGTCGCTGGGGCGTTTGGCTTTCAGCCAACCGGCGACCCACATGCGGGTGAGAGTAACAGCGGTGAACACGCTGGTGAACAGGCCGATGATCAGGACGACGGCAAAACCGCGCACCGGACCGGAGCCGAACAGGAACAGCAGCACACCGGCGATGAAGTTGGTGATATTGGCGTCATAAATCGCGCGGCTGGCTTCTTTGTAGCCCGTTTCCACCGCCGCGATGACGCGCCGCCCTCGCCTTCGCTCTTCGCGTATGCGCTCATTGATCAGCACGTTGGCGTCCACTGCCGCACCGACGGTCAACACAAAGCCGGCGATACCAGGCAATGTCAGCGTGGTGTTCATAAAGGCCATGATGCCGAGGATCATGAGCACGTTCAGCACCAGCGCCGCGGTCGAATAGAGACCAAAGCGGCCATAGCTGGCGATCATCAGCAGGATGACGAGCAGCGAGCCGATACCCATGGCGATCCCGCCCTTGATAATCGAATCGCGGCCAAGATCCGGGCCAACGGTGCGTTCTTCAATAACGGTCAGATCGACAGGCAGCGCACCCGAACGCAGCTGGATGGCGAGATTGTTCGCGCTCTCAACCGTGAAGCTGCCCGAAATCTGCGCCGAACCACCAAGAATCGGCTCGTTGAAATTGGGCGCGGAAATCACTTCATCGTCGAGGATGATGGCGAAGCGGCGACCGACGTTTTCGGTGGAAAGGCGTGCAAAGGTCGCACCGCCCTGCGGATCGAACTGGATGTTGACGACCGGCTCGTTCGTGTCGGGGCTGAAGCCCTGCTGCGCACCGGTCAGGCTTTCGCCGCTGATGCCGCCAAGCCGGTTCACCACCAGTACGGAGCCGGCATAGACCGTGTCTTCCGCGTAAGGGACGATTTCGGTGCCCGGAAGGGGATCGGCGCGCGCGGCTTCCTCGGTCATTTCATTCTGGCGGCGCGGGGACACCAGCTTGAATTCGAGATTGGCCGTTTCACCCAGCAGCGCCTTCAGCGCTTCGGGATCTTCGAGGCCGGGAACCTGCACCACGATGCGATTGTCGCCTTGGCGGATAATCGTCGGCTCTCGCGTGCCGAGCGCATCGATACGGCGGCGAACGACTTCGGTCGCGCTTTCCATCGCATCGTCGACGGCATTGTCGATGCCCTGCTCGGTCTGGGTGAGGACGATCCGGCGGCCATCGATCACTTCCAGCTGCCATTCGGCAACAAGACCGGTGCCGTTGATAATCGGCAGCAGCTCTTCGCGCGCACGGTCGATGTCGGCGGCATCCTCAAGCATGAAGGACACCTGGCCGCCCAGCGTATTCAGCTCGCTGAATTGGATTTCAGGATCGGCATCGCCCATCAGCTGGATGACCGATTCCTCCATCGTTTCCAGCCGCTGTTCGGCCACCTGCGCCGGATCGGCTTCGAGCAGGATGTGACTGCCGCCAGCAAGGTCGAGACCCAGATTGATATGCGGCGCATCCTCAATCCACTGCGGGCGATCTGCCCCCGTCATGGAGAGGATCGACGGCACGGCCAGAACGGCCAGTACGAGCGTTACTGCCCAAAGCGAAATGCGCTTCCAGAGCGGAAAATCGAGCATGGCGGTGTGACCTGATGCCTATCTGTGTCAGTCGTTTGCGGGCTTGCCGCCGGGGGGCAGGATGTCGCCGATGGTGTTCTTTACCACCTTGATGCGCGTGCCCTGCGCAATTTCGATCTCGGCATAGTCGTCGTCGACCTTGGTCACCTTGCCGATGACGCCGCCTGCAGTCACGACCTTGTCGTTCTTTTTCACGCTGGCGATCTTCGCCTGATGTTCCTTGTGCCGCTTCATCTGCGGGCGGAAAAGCAGGAACCAGAAGATGGCAATCATGCCGATGATCGGCAGGAATTGCACCCATCCCGGAGGGGCAGCCTGGCCAGATGTGGCCGCGAGAAAATCAAGCATGTGTTCGTTCCATTCAGGAGCGGTGAATCAAAAAACCGAATGTGTCAGAAAATACCCGGCAAACCCGCGGCGCAAACCGCGATTCACCAGCCTCCTCCCCGACATATGGGCGCTGCGCCTAGCAGCATTGCGGATAGGTGGCAATTGAGGGCCGTTTTGCAATAGATCGGCACCCCAGCCGCGCGTGAAATTCTGCTCCGCTAGGCGCTTGCTATCGCGCGTCACCCTTTCTATAGGCGCGCTTCCACTGGTCTCGGGAAGTAGCGCAGCCTGGTAGCGCATCACACTGGGGGTGTGGGGGTCGCAGGTTCGAATCCTGTCTTCCCGACCAGTGGACATCCATCAATCACACCGCTGCAATTTGCGCGCCGGACTAGCTCCGCAATGTGTCGCTTGAAGGATTCCGCCAATTCTTGAAGAGAATTTGGAGCGCCACCTTCGCTCTCTTAGGAATAGTGAGCAGAAAAGGTGTCCGATCAAGGCCGAGATCTCGTCGGAGCCAAAGCACGAGACCTGATGATATGAGGTGGCCTGACTCCCACGCTTCTTCAAAGTATCGAAGCGCTGCAATCTTCTCTTCATTTCCCTCAGCGTCTTTGAGTCCTAGCTGTCCCAGCCGAAAGAAGGCTGGTGGATAGCCTCGTTTCGCGATGCTCTGATAGACTTCTGTGGCCTCTGAGATACGCCCCTCTCGGTAGTATACATAACCTAATTCGTATGCCGCCTCGATTGATCCCTTTTCCGCAGCCAATGAAAGCCATCTAATTCCGCTCTCGACATCAGGCTCAAAGCCATGCTTTCCATTGGCCTGGAACTCGCCAAGATAATGCATCGCTAGTCGCGATCCTGATTCTGCGAGCTGCTCGAGTTCTTTGTGTGCAGTTGCGTCGGAGTCGCGAATTCGGTGAAGAACCACCAAAAGCTGTTCTCCGCGATCTTCCTCCTGCCATTCTCTGGTCATGTTCTCGCCAAGTTTCATATGACCAACTTAACTAAGAACTCTCCCCTTTCCTACAGCTTTGCCTCTCCGCCACGCCCGTTCGCGAATCCAACCGCAACGGAGCACCCCCAATGGCAATTCTTGAATCCCTTATCGGCCCCATCGCTTCCATCATCGACAAGATCATTCCCGACAAAGAAGCGCGCGAACGGGCGAAGCTGGAGCTGATCGCGCTCGAAGGCACGCAGGAGATGGCGCAGATCGAGTCGCGGCTTTCCGCTATCATCGCAGAGGCTGAAAGCACCGATCCGTGGACGAGCCGCGCCCGGCCGAGTTTCCTTTATGTGATGTACACGATGATCCTGTGCGCGCTGCCGATGGGTGTGCTCGCAGCGTTCAACCCCACGGTCGCGCGCAATATCGGTGCGGGAATGAATGCCTATCTGGGCGGGCTGCCCGAACCGCTCTATGCGCTCTTTGGCACAGGCTATCTCGGCTACACCGCTGCGCGCCAGTGGGGCAAAGTGAAGGGCGTCGACAAATAAGCGTCAGGACACTGTCACACCTGTCACACCCTTTTTGGAAAGGCCTGAAAAAAGCCGCGCCTTTGCCCTTGGCGGCACCCCCCGATTGCCGCTAAAGGCACGCGCATGACTGACAAAGTATTCGTATTGAACGGACCCAATCTGAACCTGCTCGGCGTGCGCGAGCCTGAGGTTTACGGCGCAGACACTCTGGATGATCTCGCTACCCGCTGCGAGGCGAAGGCCAAGGAACTCGGCCTCGAAGTCGACATGCGCCAGTCCAATCATGAAGGCCATCTGTGCGACTGGCTGCATGAAGCGCAGGCCGATGGCGCGAAAGCCGTCATCCTGAACGCTGGCGCGCTCACGCACACCAGCCTGGCGCTGTATGATGCGATCCGCGCGATCCGCACGCCGGTGATTGAAGTCCACATCTCCAACCCCGCCGCGCGCGAGGCCTATCGCCACAAGAGCTATGTCGCGATGGGCGCGCTCGGCACCATCTCCGGCTTCGGTGGATATGGCTATGAATTGGCGCTGGAAGCCGCAGCAAAGCTGTAACGCCGCATTCCGGCAAAGCGATTGCTAACCCTTGCTTTGGGGGCGGACTGGTTCTAGCCCCCAAGCCATCCTTTACCACTGCATCGGGGAATGCATGTCTGACAAGAAGACCTCCGCCGCCAGCAAAAGCGGCATGACCGTCGATCCTGAACTGGTCCGCGAACTGGCCGAAATGCTGGGCGACACCGGCCTGACCGAGATCGAGGTCGAAGAAGGCAACAAGCGCATTCGCGTTGCGCGCAACGTGACTGCCGCTCCGCCGCCTGCTGCGATGATGGCGCCGACGCCTGCGCCTGCCCCGGCCCCCTCTACGGCTCCCGCCGCGCCGTCTGCTGCAGACGCTCCTGGCGAAAGCGCAGCCACGGAAGACGTGGCCAACGCCGTAAAATCGCCGATGGTCGGCACTGTCTATCTCGCTCCGGAGCCGGGTGCTGCTGACTTCGTCTCCGTCGGCGACTCGGTGAAGAAGGGCGACACGCTGCTGATCGTAGAAGCCATGAAGGTCATGAACCCGATCACCGCGCCTGCCGATGGGCAGGTGAAGCAAATGCTGGTCGAGAACGGTTCGCCGGTCGAGTTCGACCAGCCACTCGTTGTCATCTCGTAAGGCCGCGCTGACAGCATGGGCATTTCACGCATATTGATCGCCAATCGCGGAGAGATCGCTCTGCGCATCCACCGTGCAGCGCACGAAATGGGTATTGAGACAGTCGCGGTGCACTCCACCGCTGATGCCGATGCCATGCATGTGCGGCTGGCGGATCACGCGATCTGCATCGGCCCGCCTTCGGCATCCGAGAGCTATCTCAATGTCGCGGCGATCATCTCTGCCGCTGAAATCAGCGACGCCGATGCGATCCATCCGGGATATGGCTTCCTGTCGGAGAATGCGAAGTTCGCCGAGATCGTCGAATCGCACGATATCAAGTGGATCGGCCCCAAACCCGAACACATCCGCACCATGGGGGACAAGGTCGCCGCCAAGCAGACGGCTGGCAAGCTTGGTCTGCCGCTGGTGCCCGGATCCGACGGGGCTATCTCCGACTATGACGAGATGCGCCGCATTGCCGACGAGATCGGCTATCCGGTGATCGCGAAGGCCGCAGCTGGCGGCGGTGGCCGCGGCATGCAGGTCATTCCCGATGCGGAATCGATGGAGCCGCTGGTCAAGCGCGCCATGAGCGAGGCGAAGGCCGCGTTCGGCGATGACACGATGTACCTGGAAAAGTACCTCGGCAATCCGCGCCACATCGAATTCCAGGTCTTCGGCGATGGCAAGGGCAACGCCATCCATCTGGGCGAACGCGACTGTTCGCTCCAGCGCCGCCACCAGAAGGTGTTCGAGGAAGCCCCCTCGCCCGTCATCACCGCTGAAGAGCGGGACCGTATGGGCGGTATCGTGGCCAAGGCCATGGCCGAAATGGGCTATCGCGGTGCAGGCACGATCGAATTCCTGTGGGAAGACGGCGAGTTCTACTTCATCGAGATGAACACGCGTCTGCAGGTCGAGCATCCGGTCACCGAAGCGATTACCGGTGTCGATCTGGTGCGCGAGCAGATCCGTGTCGCCGATGGCAAGCCGCTATCGGTAGCGCAGGAAGACCTCCGCTTCACCGGCCATGCGATCGAGTGCCGCATCAATGCGGAAGACCCGTTCACTTTTGCCCCAAGCCCCGGCAAAATCACCTATTATCACCCGGCAGGCGGCATGCATGTGCGCGTGGATAGCGGACTCTATGCCGGTTATTCGATCCCGCCCTATTACGACTCCATGATCGCCAAGCTGATCGTTTACGGTCGCAATCGCGAAGGCTGCCTGATGCGCCTGCGCCGCGCGCTGGAGGAAATGGTCGTGGAAGGCGTGAAGACCTCGATCCCGCTGCACCGGGAACTGATCCGCCAGCCCGATGTGATCAGCGGCGATTACACAATCAAATGGCTGGAAGAATGGCTCAAGGAGCGCGACGCCGAGGACTGATGTGAAAGTCGGGGTGAACCAATCGGCGTCCAAGCCGTTGGTTTGCCATGACACTTCAGCCCCAGCCGTTCACCGAAGCCGACGATCTGCCCGCCCCGCGCGCGCCTGTCGGCCATATCAAGCTCAACTTTACGGGAGACACGGAGGATGGTGATCATCCGATCCACGATCTCTCCGCCTGCGCGCGAGTTGAGAACTCTCTCTTCGTCGCGGGCGACGAGGCGCATGCGGTCGAACGGCTGACGCTCGGCAAGCACGGCTGGCTGACCGATCACCAGACTTACAAACTGCTCGACTTCATCGAACTGCGCGATCCCGAAGAGGAAATGGATATCGAGGGCCTCGCCTATTGCGACGGCTGGCTGTGGATCACCGGAAGCCATTCGCGCACGCGCCACGATCCGCGCGATGATGGCTATGAACCCGACAGGATCGAAATCTCCAAATTCGCCGACTTGAAAGACACGCGCCCCCGCTGCGTCCTCGCACGTATACCTGTTGTATTCGATCAGGACGGCCTCCCGATTCTCGTACGCAAAGCGGGCAAACGCCGCGCCGGTCTGGTTGCGCAGAAGAAGGATCACGGGAGCAAGCTCGGCCGGTATTTCGCGAAGGATGCACTCATCGGCCCATCGATGGCGATGGCTGCGAAAGAAGGCGGGCTCGATATAGAAGGCATTGCCGTGGCCGACGAGACGCGCGTTGCGTTGGGTCTTCGCGGTCCGGTGTTGCAGACCTATGCCGTGATCGTGGAGCCGCAGATCGAACCGAAGAAAAAGGGCAAGCTCCACCTCCCCGGCAAACCGCACAAGCGGCTGGTGGATCTAGGCGGGCTTGGTGTGCGCGATTTGGTGGTGAAAGGCCGCGACCTCTGGATTCTCGCAGGGCCAACGCAGGATCTCGACGGACGCTGCGCCATGTATCTTTGGAAGGATTGGGCAGACGAGCCGCCAGAACATGAAGAGGAAGTGCGCCTGCACCGTCCCGAGCGTCTATTCGATTTGCCGGTGAAGCTGCACGCCGATCATCCCGAAGGTGTCGATTTCTGGACCGACGATGAAGGCAATGAACGCCTGCTCGTCTGCTATGACAGCCCGAACCCGGCGCGTATCGACAGCGAGAAAGGCACCATCCTCGCCGATCTGTTCGCGCTCGATTGAGCCAGCGCAAACAAAAGGGGCGAACCGTCCCGGTTCGCCCCTTTCGCATTCTTGTCAGAGTGAAGCGGTTTAGCCGCCCATGCCTTCGTCCAGCGCCTTGCTGACGAGGATATTCACCGAAACGCGGCGGTTCTGCGCGCGGCCGGCTTCGGTCGTGTTGTCAGCCGCAGGATCGGCTTCGGCCATGCCGGTCGGCGTCATCATGCGCCAAGGGGCCCAGCCGCACTGCTGCTGCAGATAGTTCACCACACCGCTGGCACGGCGCTCGCTCAGCACCTGGTTGTAGTCTTGGTTACCAACCGAATCGGTATATCCGACCACCAGCAGCTGCGCGCCGTCGGTGGCGCTCGCCTGCGTCGCGAACTCGCACAGTTCACGCTGCGCGACGGGCGAAATGTTGTGGCGGCCCGTGTCGAAATAGACATTGGTGACGCCGGTCACGTTGTACTGATCGATATTGGCAACGCGGCCACGCAGAGCTTCTGCTGCAGCGGCGTTCTCTTCGATCGCCTCTTCATTCAGGGCAAAGCGCTGTTCAGTGCCGGTGCGGATCATTTCCGCGGTTTCAAGGTCGTCAGCCGAGAAACGAATGCGGCTGGCGAGCAGGCCGTCCGCCCACTGAACGGTTTCCACGGTCACGGGGATACCGTTGAGAAGCGACCCGGTGCTCAGCTCCGTGCGGCCAAGGCCGAGGAAACCGCCGCGTGCGCGGATGTCGGTGATTTCGCCGACTGCAACTGTCGTCGCGTTGCCATTGGCTTCGGTCACGGTGATTTCATTGCCCGTGCGGGCGGAGATAAAGCCATCCAGCTCGGGACCTTCTGCCAGACCATCGAGATCGCTGGGCAGATTGCCGTAAACATTGATGTTTTGCTGCGCGCTGGCAGGCGGCAGTTCCTGTGCGGACACGCCGCCAAACGGCAGGACCATCGCAGCACCAAGCGCCAGAGCGGCGGAATATTTACGTGTGATACTCATATTCTTACTCCTTCATTCGCCCGGTGCCTGCTGCCATTTCATAGCGGCTAGGCTTCACGAAGAAGCCGGACACACCGGACTATCCATCCAGTCCCATGAGCCAAGCGAAGGAATTCCACCCGGCCCGTGGATTGCCCCGCGCTTTTACGCCCCTGCCTGTCTCGCAGATGAACATTTTACACGCCCGTTCCCGATTTACGGATCGAGCGAGCGCATATTGCGGCGAATGGTTACTTTTGACGAAGCGGAAAAGGTAAACGCAGCGTCCTGTGAGGGCTGCGGATCAGCCGGTCATCCCAGCGGCACGCCCGGCTCATGCTTGGCCGTGCGGATGGTCAGCGATGTCTTCACGCTCGCCACATTAGGGGCCGGCGTCAGCTTGCTGGTCAGAAACTCCTGGAAGCTTTGCAGATCGCGGCTCACGATCTTCAGGATGAAGTCGATTTCGCCATTCAGCATGTGGCACTCGCGCACTTCGGGCAGCTGGTGGATATGCTCTTCGAAGGCGCGCAGGTCTTCCTCGGCCTGGCTTCGCAGGCTGACCATCGCGAACACGGTGATCGCAAAACCAAGCTTGGATGCGTTGAGGTCGGCGTGATAGCCGCGAATGACGCCCTCTTCCTCAAGCGCGCGCACGCGGCGAAGGCATGGCGGCGCGGTCAGACCGACGCGGCGCGCCAGATCGACATTCGTCACGCGGCCCTCGGCCTGCAATTCTGCCAGCAATTTACGGTCGATTGAGTCGAGCGTCGACATCACCCGTGCCCCTGCAATTGTTTCGAGCAACCTGCTTACACAAGCAGGCAATATCCGGCACGCTTTCTATCAGCTGACCGAATGATTGTTCCATATGCACGCAATTGTCCCTTTTTGCAACGCACGCAGAAGCGCGCATGTGCGCAGCCCCACTCCCCGCTATTGGAATTTTTGGAAATTCTTAACCTTTGAGCGCCGGAGCCTGCATGCAAATCGACGATCGCCTCAGTACTGTGCTGCGCCTGCGCGTAGACAGTGAAGGCGCACGCCGAACGCAGTTTCGGCAATTGATCGACCTGCTAGGCACATCGCGCGAGCCGGTGGAGGGCATCGTGGGCAGCGCCGCCTATCTGGTGCTGGGAGATCTACAGAAGACGATTTCCCCCGAAGAACAGTCCAGCATTCTGCGTGAGCCGGGCACACGACTGCGCAATCCGGACTTTGTCGCGTTCCTGGCTCAAGGGCCAGCGAAGCCCTCCGCATCAGCTATGGCGACCGCGCGGCTGACCGACGCACAATGGCTCGACTTGATCCCGACACTACCTGTGAACGCACGTGGCTTCCTTCGGCATCGGGGGGACCTGTCGCCGAATGTGAAGGACCTACTGGCGCGCTTGGGTGTGCAGGACCTGGTATTGCCCGATGCGGCGAGTGATCGCGCAGTTCTCGTTGAAAATGCAACCGCAGCCGCTCCTGCGGCGGCACCGATCCCCGCTCCTCCGATCACTCAACCCGGTGACACTGCGAGCGCGAAAAAGGACCAATCCGAAGGCATCGGCGCCCTCCTCCGCCGCATCGAAGCTTTTCGGGAAGAGCGCCAGGGCAAGGCGGTCGCCCCGCGTCTCCCGCTGGAAGAGGAAGAGCTATCCGCCAGCCCGCTTCTCGGTTTCGAATTCGCCACCGATACGGCTGGTACGGTAATTTGGGCGAGCGGCCCGATCGCTCCGCTTGCCGTTGGCCTGCGCCTGACTGCACCCATGCCCGGCGTGCTTATCGATATCGACAAGCGGATTGCCGCCCGGCTGGCCGCACAGCAGCCGATCACGACCGCGCGGCTCGGCCTTACCGCTGCGCCCGAAATCAGCGGCGAGTGGCGCATGGATGCAGCGCCGCTGTTCGATCCGAAGGATGGGCGCTTCACCGGATACCGCGGCTGCCTGCGCCGCCCCGTCATTTCGGCCGATGATGCTGCCAATGATGACAGCGAAGGCGATGCCATGCGGCAGGTCCTGCACGAATTGCGCACGCCGGTGAACGCAATCCAAGGTTTTGCCGAGATCATCCAGCAGCAGCTTTTCGGCCCTGCCCCGCATGAATACCGCGCGCATGCCGCCGGCATCTCTGTCGACGCTGCCAAACTCCTCGCCGGATTTGACGAGGTCGATCGGCTCGTGAAGCTCGATTCGGGCGATTTGACGCTGGAAGAGGGCGAAAGCGATATGCGCCACGTCGTCTCCGACACGGTCCAGCGACTGCAGGCCGTGCTCCGCCCGCGCAACGCCTCATTCGAATTGCGGGTCAAAGGCTCGCCATTCCTTGTCGGGCTGCAACGTTCGGAAGCTATGGGCCTGTGCTGGCGCATTCTCGCCACTGCAGCAGGCGCGATGGGACCGGGCGAAACGGTCGCCCTGCGCCTCGCGGGGAATGAAAAACGCGTGCGGCTGCGCATGAAAATCCCGCCGTCGCTGATCGATGGCACCGTGCCGAAAACCGCCGCGCGATCCGACGCGCAACGTGAAAAAGCGATCAGCGCGGGCATGTTTGGCCCCAAATTCTCCTTCAAACTTGCGCAGGCAGAGGCCGAAGCGGCAGGCGGTTATCTAAAATGTAAAGAAGACCGGGTAACGCTCGTACTTCCGGCCTTGACCGCCACTGGTGTCGATCATAGCCCGGAACAGGGACGCGCGAACGGGTAACAGCCCGCATTGAAGTTGGAGATACCATGGTGATGCGGAGCCTGCTCGATCCGCCTCCGGAAGACAGCCGCGCCCGCTTTCGCGACCGTATTCCGCGCTTCATGCTGACAGTCGATACCGAAGAGGAATTCGACTGGGAGAAGCCGCTCACCCGCGAAACCCACGGCATCGATCATGTCGGGCGCCTCTCCAAGTTCCAGGAATTCTGCGAACATCAGAAGGTTGTGCCGATTTACTTGGTCGATTGGCCCATCGCCAACTCCCGGCTGGCGGGTGAAATCCTGCGCGAGCCGCTGGCGGCTGGCCGTGCTGAAATCGGCGTCCAACTGCACCCTTGGGTGAACCCTCCGTACGATGAGGATGTGACGCAGCACAACTCTTTCGCAGGCAATCTGTCACGCGATCTGGAAGAGGCGAAATTTGCCAAATTGCGCGAAACGATCGAGCAGAATTTCGGAGTCGCTCCGCTGATTTATCGGGCCGGACGCTACGGCGTGGGCAAAAATAGCGCGGCCATGCTGGCAAAACACGGGATCGCAATAGACACATCAGTCAGGCCCAAATTCGATTATTCGTCGGTCGGCGGGCCCAACTTCCGGACTTTCCCTATCGCCCCCTATTGGCTCGATGATGAGCGCACGCTTCTCGAGCTGCCGTTGACAACGACATTCTGGGGCATGCTGCGCAAGCAGGGCGAATATATCTATCCGCGGCTCTGGCGCGCGCCTTCGCTGCGCGGCGTGCTTTCGCGGCTGAACATGCTCGAACGCGTGCCGCTCACACCCGAAGGCGTGAGTGTCGAAGAAGCGATACGCGGGATCGATATGGCGCTCGATGAAGGCGCGCCGATGCTCGTGTTCTCCTTTCACAGCCCATCGCTGCGCCCCGGCGATACGCCCTACGTGCGCACGGAAGAAGATCTGGACGGGCTTTACGACTGGTGGCGGCGCGTCTTCGCCTATCTCAAGCAGCGCGGTGTGAAGCCGTCCTGCGTGAAAGATGTGATGCTGTCGGTCGAGCGCTGAGGTTTCGCGCGTCACAAGCCTCTCGCTTCCCTTCGCAAGCTCGCTTATGCAGTCGGACAGAAGCTGAAAACAGCAATGCAGGACCAGGGATGCCGAACCAGAATACCCCAAGCCACCGGGTGACGTCTTTTGAAGTTGCCGAGCGTGCCGGGGTCAACCAGTCCACCGTATCGCGTGCGCTGTCCGGCGACAGCTCGATCACCGACGCGACCCGCGAAAAGGTGCGCCGTGCCGCCGATGAGCTCGGCTATCGTGTGGACGCCCGCGCCGCGCGGCTGCGCAGCGGCAAGACGCGCACGATCGCGATCGTCGTCATCACCAAGCCGGACATCGAAGCGACCGAGATCAATCCCTTTCATTACAATTTGCTCGGCAGTGTCTGCGCCGCAGCGTCTGAAAAGGGGTATCAATCGCTCGTGTCCTTCCAGTCGGTGGAAGAGCAATTCTACGGCGATTTCGTCGAGACACGGCAGGCGGATGGCGTCATCCTGATCGGCACCAGCACCAATGATGCCGCCTGGGCGCATCACCGGGCCCTGCTGGAGCGCGACGATGTGGCGAGTTGGGGCTCACCCTATGTGGATCATCGCCGCGTCGATTCGGACAATCGCGCGGGCGCCCGCCTCGCTGTCGAACGCCTGATCAATGCCGGGCATCGCAACATCGTTTTTATCGGCGACACCCGAGAAACGCAGCCGCAGTTTCGAGAGCGCTTTGAAAGCTTCAGCGATGTGACGCGGGAAGCCGGTATCGATGGCGGCGATGCGATTTTCGAAGACGGCGAAACGCGCGGTCAGCAGGGTCGCCGCTCCGCCCGCGCGCTGATCGAAAGTGGCCGCGCGTTCGATGGTATCTTCTGTTCCTGCGATGCGATGGCTTTTGGCGTGCTCGAAATGCTGCGCGAACGCGGCGTGAATGTGCCGGGAGACGTAAGCGTGATTGGTTTCGATGGGCTTGGCAGCGGCGCCCACTCCAGCCCGCCGCTCACGACTGTGGAGCCCGACTTCGCCCGTGCTGGGGTCTTGCTAGTCGATACCGCGCTTGGCCTCACCAAAAGCGGTGAGCGCCGTCGTGCGCCTGTGCGGCTGGTTGAGCGCGCAAGCGTTCGGACCGCGACCTAAGCTGGAAAGAACTACGGCCGGAACCACCACGCAGGTAATTCCGGCCGATATCTGGTCGGGGAGACAGGATTTGAACCTGCGACCCCCTGTACCCAAAACAGGTGCGCTACCAGGCTGCGCCACTCCCCGGACCGCAGAGGCCCCTAGATTTTGCGCCACTCCGGCGCAAGTGCAAAACGTGCCTTTCACCCGTAACGACTAAGAATGTGCGTGTTTTCACGTATGATTACCGCTCCGGAACGGAGATACTGGCGCAGGTAGGACGTGGCCAAAGCCTTCTAGGCCGCGCCCATGCCCTATCTTGCGACCGCTCTTACCGCCCTCACCCTTGCTGCCTCACCGCTGGGCAATTGCACCGTCACCGATGGCGACACCATTCGTTGCGGGGACGAGCGTATCCGCATCACCGGCATCGATGCGCCGGAGACAAGGGCCTGCCGCGTTGGACGGCGCTGCGTTGATGGTGACGGACACGCCTCGACTCGCGCGATGGAGGCGATAGTCGCCGATGCCGCGCTCACCATCGTGCGGCTGGGAGAGGATCGATATGGCCGAACACTCGGTGTCGTGTACGCTGATGGGCAGAACATAGCCTGCGCGCAGCTTGCCGCCGGGCAAGCCTATTACGTGGCGCGCTGGGATGATGATGGGCTGGTGGCGGCGGATTGCCCCACCCTCGCCGCATCGCAGAGCATTTAGGTAAGCTGCCCGAAGGATGGTGGGCCCGGCAGGACTCGAACCCGCGACCTAGCCGTTATGAGCGGCCAGCTCTAACCAACTGAGCTACAGGCCCGCACCAATCCTTCGTGCGCGCTCGCCCCTAAACCGGGCTGCGCGCGTCTTCAAGCAGTCTTAGTTCTCCAGCATGATCGGCGCACCGAGGAAGCTGCCGCGATGGTTCGCCAGCACGCGCGTTACCGCCGTCCACACGGCGACATTCTGCGCCAGCTCGCCCGGATCGACCTTGTCGAGCGTATCGTTCGCGGTGTGGTGCAGGTCGAAATAGCGGCTGCCATCCTGTTGCAGGTCGATAATCGCTCCGCCCTGATCGCGCATGATGTTGAGATCGGCGCCGCCGGTCGCGGTGATCTGCGGTGCGGGCAGCACGCCATAGGGGATCACAGCATCGGCCAGCTGCTGGAACAGCGCCGGGTTGCTTTGGGTAAAATTCGTTTCCAGCCGCCAGATGAGGCCAGCACCGAAATCGCTTTCCAGACCGACGCCGATTTCCTCATCGGCGTGCGCTTCGGAATAGGCGCGGCTGCCCCACAGGCCGGTTTCCTCTGCGCCTGCGAACAGCACACGAATGGTGCGCAGCGGCTGGCCATCTTCGGCGGCGTGGAGCGCGGCGGAGGCGGCAATGGCGCAGCCCGAGGCATCGTCGATCGCGCCTGTGCCATTGTCCCAGCTGTCGAGATGGCAGGCGAGCAGCACCGGCGGCAGCGAGGGATCACGGCCGACAATCTCGCCGACCACGTTGCCGCTCTGCGTCATGCCAAGGAATTGCGGGGTGAGCACCATTTCCAGCGTCAGCGTCTCGCCGCGTTCGAGCAGTCGCTCGACATTGTCCGCGTCTGGATTGCTCAGCGCAGCCGCAGGGATCGGGTCGACGCCATCGGGCCAGCTTGTCGCGCCGGTGTGCGGAAGGCGATCATTGTCTGTACCGATCGAGCGGATGATGATGCCCGCAGCGCCCTTTCGAGCGGCAATCCCCGGCCCCTGCCGACGCGGCGATCCGAACATGCCGTAATGCGATCCATCCTGCGTCGCTTGCATGGGATTGCCGATATAGACGATCTTGCCTGCAACTTCCGCCGGGTCTGCCTCGCGCAGATCATTGACAGTGGCGAATTGGACGATTTCCGCCGTAATGCCGTCGGCGGGCGTCGCTCCGCTATAGCCGAGCGCGGTGAGGACCAGCGGCTGCGCCCCTGCCCCGATCAGCCGCGCGCGCTCTTCGCCGCGTACCCAGGTATTGTGCATGAACGGCTCATCCGCGACATTCACAAAGCCGTGTTCGATCAGCCATTCCATGGCCCATGCGCGGCCACGCGCTTCAGCCTCCGTGCCAGCGAGACGCGGGCCGATTTCGGTGGTGATACCTTCGAGGAAATCCCACGCCACTTCGTCATGCGCGCCGGGCTCCAGCCCATAACGATGATCATAGCGCTGAGCGGCAGCGGTGGCGGGAATGGCGAGCGAAAGCGCAGCAAGCGCGAGGATCGGTTTCTTCATGGCGCGAAGGGCTACTGCAACCGCCTGCGCCTGCCAAGCCCTACCAGAAGCGGCTGCCGGGCACGCCCTTGAACGGGCCGACGATGTTGTTGGTAATCCATCCACCGTAGAATTCGCCCGGCTGCGGGCGCACCTCTTCGCCATTGACCAGGCAGCGATCGAAGGGCGCGGCATAGAAGGCCACGAAATCGCGCAGGAGGCGAAATCCTTCCGTCGGATTGGGATAGGACCAGCCCACCCGTTCGAGCAGATCGTCTCGAGCCACCACGTCCCAATATTTCGCTGCACCCTTCCATTCGCAATAGGAGGAGCCGGCCGCACGGCGAAGCGCGCCCTCTGCGATATCGGCGGGCGGGATATAGTAATTGGGCGGGTGGCTGGTCTCCAGCACCCTCACGGCATTGGTCGTATCGGCGATGGTCAGCCCGTTATGCTCGATCACGATCCGCGCATCGGTGAGCTCTGCCACGGCTGGCCGCGGATAGTTCCAGACGCTTTCCTGTCCGGGACCTGCGGGATCGGGCTTGGGCTTTTGCATCAATCGCTCATCATCCTCTGAAGGCGCGGGCGAACCCGCAGAAAGCCCTTGTAGAGCATCTCGAAAACCTGCCGCAGCCCCGGCAGTCGCGCAAGCTGGCCAAAGGGCCGGAGTAGCGGGATCGCGCGCCACATGGCGGCGAAACCCTCCGCGCCCGAATAAATGCGGCCATTCTCTTTCACATGGAAGCGGGCCAGCAGCTCGTCCTGCGCTATGGGACAGCTTTCCGGCTTTCCTTCGCTCACATCCACGAAGCTGATCGCGCCGCGCCTGTCGAGCCTGCGCATCACCGCGATTTCGCGGCGGCACAGCGGACATGCGCCATCATACCAGACGATGACGTCAGCCATCTTTGAAAATTCGATCAGCCAGTTCGACGCCCGAGACAAATGCGCTCTCGACGCGGGGACCGATCAGCCAGTCACCACATACGCCAATCTTTTCGTCGGCGTCCCACAATGCCTTTTCGCCAGATGCGCCGCTGCGTGCGTAGCGCCAGCGATGTGCATCGCTGTGGAGCACTTCGGGAAGCGCACCGACTTGCTCGGCAAAGGCATCGAGGAGTTGTTTGGCGACCGCGCCCTTTTCCTCTTCCAGATGCGTCTCGCTCCATTCTGGCGAGGCCTGTATCACCCAGCATTCGGTGCCCTCATCACGGCCGGGCTTCGCAGAATTGCGCGCGGCCCAACCGATCGCGCCGACATCATGCAGCGTGTCGCCGTGATCGATGCGGGTCGCAAAGGTGGCCATCACTGTCCAGTTCGGCTCGGAAACCGTCTCTTCAGACAATTGCGTAAATTCGCGCTGATGCGCGTAGAGCAGAGGGGCGACTTGTTCAGCCGGGACTGCGATAATCACCGCGTCGAACGCGCTGCCAACGGTTCCATTCTCGTCGAGCAGCCAGAGGGCCTTACCTTCACGCCGGATCTCTTCGATCCGCACCCCGAAAGTAACGTCTTGGTCATCAGCCATAGCCTTGATCGGCGCATTCATGCCCGGAGTGCCCACCCATGCGCCCTCTTTGGCGGCTGGCCACGGAGCAACCACGCCTTCGCTTTCCCACTGGTCGACTTGAGCGACAAAACGTGGATCGCGTGCCGTGAAGTATTGCGCGCCGTGATCGAAGCGAAGCAGTTCGCCATCCACTTCAGCGCGCCGCGTCGCCATACGACCGCCGGGGCCGCGCCCCTTGTCGAATAGCGAAACGCGGTGCCCCGCCTCTTTAAGTGAAGCCCCGCAGGACAGGCCGGCCATACCGGCCCCGATTATTGCAATATCCATAGTCACCCAATCGCGCAGAGCGGAGGGCGTTCCGAAACGGGCTCAGGCCGCCTCGCGGGAGAACGGGTTTTCGTCCGACTGGCCCGAACGGCGCTTGCGCATCCGGCGGTCCGGGGCAGCGGTGGCAACCCGGTTTCGCCCGCCCTCCTTGGCGGAATAAAGCGCGGCATCGGCGCGCGCGAACAGGCTGTGATAATTCTCGCTTGCCTGCGCGCTGGCAACACCGAAGCTGGCGGTAAGGCTGATATTGTCGCCCAGCTCCGTATGCTCGGTTTTGGCGAGTTTGATCCGGATGCGATCGGCCAGCTGCACGGCGGGTGCCTCGTCGCAATCCCAAACGAGGATGCAGAATTCCTCGCCGCCGATCCGCCCGCACACATCGTGTTCGCGAACCATGGAGTGGATGAGCTTGCCGAAGCTGGTGATCGCCTTGTCGCCGGCCTGATGGCCCCAGATATCGTTGACCTGCTTGAAGTGGTCGATGTCCGCCACGACCAGGCTCACCGGCTTCTGCAGCTTTGCGGCGAGCGTCAGCTTTGTGCGCACCTCTTCTTCGAAAGCGCGGCGTGCGAGCAGGCCTGTCATGCTGTCCCGCGCGGAATCGGCGCGCATGTTCTCGACCATGTCGTGCAGGCACGCGCCGATCAGGACGAAGGCCGTCGTCACGGTCTTTACAGACAACGCAAGGTTGATGACCGAGTAATAAAGCGACTGCCGGTAATCGGAGACGAAGAAGGCTTCTTCTGTGAGCGTTGTCAGCGTCGGGCGGATGAGGAAATCGATGGCGTTCAGCACCAGCATCACGATCACCAGCATGTCGAACGGGCCCTGCCGCGGAGCATTGGCAAGGATCATCGCGCCGATCACGAACATGACACCATAGCCGATATTGGTCATGATCAGCTGCGGTCCGGCCACCGGTGAATGGTTGATCAACACAATTAGCGCGAGGGCGGAGCAGACATAGGGGATGGCGAGCAGGCGCCAGTCGAACCGGGCACCCACGCGCTTCGCCGAGCCCCAGATCAGCAGGAAGGAGCCTGCCGAATAAAACAGCTGGGTGGTATGGAAGAGAAGGAATTCCGGCAGCAGCTGGAAGTGGACGGTGATGAGGCCCAGCGTCAGCAGAGCGTAGGCCACGGCAAAGGCCAGCGCGTGCTGGCCGATCCGCCCACGCCACCACAGCAGCAGGAATACCACCGCAAAAAGCAGCGCCATAGTCGGCGAAACCAGTCCTACGATAAAATCGCGTATCAACCCCAGATCTCCATCCGAGGCGGACCTAGCCCAATAGTTTTAAAGGGATACTAAGGGATTTTACAAAAACCCAGGTTTAGTAGTCATCGCCGATATCGCGAAGCAATTCGTCTTGCAGGTGCTCGCCGTGCAACACGGAGATATCGCCGGTGGTCTCCAACACCACGGCGCGCACTGCGTCCATGCGAAGGACGTTGGCCTCGCGCAGCTTGGCGATGAGGTCGCTTTCGGCAACCCGCGTCGCTTTAAGGGCATCACGCAGGATTTTCCCGTCGCGCATCAGCAGCACCGGCTCGTTATGCAGCACGTCCTCTACGATGTCGCTATCTTTGCGCAGGCGCGCGACCACGAGCTGGAAGAGGAAAATGCCCGCCATCGCCAGCAGGGCCTGGGAAAAGCCGGTCCATTCGCTCGCTTGCGCCGCCCCTGCCACGATGCTGCCCAGCGCCACCGTCATCACGAAGTCGAAACTGGTCATTTTGGACAGCGATCTCAGGCCCACGATGCGGATCTGCACGATCACAAAAGTGAGGGCGATCATGCCCAGCACGAGGCCGCGCAGGATCAGGTCGAGTGTGCTGTTTTCAAGGAACATGAAGGTTGAACCTTCGCCGCGGTGCATGCGTTCCAAACAAACTTGCCCACCGCCGCGCTTATCCCTATCTGCGGCTGCAACACACATCCCACCAGATTACACGAATTAAGGACCCGCCCGATGGCCGCCCAATACGCATTTGTCATGAAGGACATGACCAAGACTTTCCCCGGCGCGCAAAAGCCGGTGCTCTCCAACATCAACCTCCAGTTCTATCGCGGGGCGAAAATCGGCATCGTCGGGCCGAACGGTGCGGGTAAATCGACCCTGATCAAGATCATGGCGGGTATCGACACCGATATCTCCGGAGAAGCGTGGCCGGGCGAAAACATCACCGTCGGCTATCTCGAGCAGGAGCCCGAGCTCGACGAGAGCAAGACCGTGCTCGAAAACGTCAAGGACGGCGCGCGCGAAACCGCGAACCTGGTCGATCGCTACAACGCAGTGGCCGCCGAAATGGCGGAGCCCGATGCCGATTACGAAAAGCTCGGCGAGGAAATGAACGAGCTGCAGGACAAGATCGACGCGGTCGATGGCTGGACGCTCGACAACCAGCTCGAAGTTGCAATGGAAGCGCTGCGCTGCCCGCCGTCCGATGCCTCGGTCGAAAACCTTTCAGGCGGTGAAAAGCGCCGTGTCGCCCTCACCCGCCTGCTCATCCAGAAGCCGGACATCCTGCTGCTGGACGAACCGACCAACCACCTCGACGCCGAATCCGTGCAGTGGCTGGAAAACCACCTCAAGGAATATGCCGGCGCCGTGCTGATGATCACCCACGATCGCTACTTCCTCGACAATGTGGTGGAATGGATCCTCGAACTCGATCGCGGCTCCTACTATCCGTATGAAGGCAATTACTCGACCTATCTCGAGAAGAAGGCCAAGCGTCTCGAGCAGGAAAGCCGCGAGGAATCTGGTAAGCAGAAGGCGCTGCAGCGCGAGCTCGAATGGATGCGGCAGACGCCCAGCGCGCGCCAGACGAAGAGCAAGGCGCGTATTCGCAAGTTCGACCAGCTGCAGGACGAGATGGGCAACCGCAAGCCGGGCAAGGCGCAGATCGTTATCCAGGTGCCCGAACGCCTCGGCGGCAAGGTGATCGAAGCGAAGAACATCACCAAGGCCTATGGCGACAAGCTGCTGTTCGAAGACCTGTCCTTCATGCTGCCCCCGGGCGGCATCGTCGGCGTGATCGGCCCTAACGGCGCGGGTAAATCCACGCTTTTCAAGATCCTGACCGGCAAGGAAGAGCCCGATAGCGGCACCGTCGAAGTGGGCGACACCGTGCGCCTTGGCTATGTCGACCAGAGCCGCGACCACCTCGACCCGAAGAACAACGTGTGGGAGGAAATCTCCGACGGGCTCGATTACATGAAGGTCAACGGCCACGACGCCAGCACCCGCGCTTACGTGGGCGCGTTCAACTTCAAGGGTCCGGACCAGCAGAAGAACGTCGGCAAGCTGTCCGGCGGTGAACGCAACCGCGTGCACATGGCCAAGATGCTGAAAGAAGGCGGCAACGTGCTGCTGTTGGACGAACCGACCAACGACCTCGACGTGGAAACCCTTTCCGCGCTGGAAGACGCCATCGAAAACTTCGCCGGCTGCGCCGTGGTCATCTCGCACGACCGCTTCTTCCTCGATCGCCTCGCGACGCACATCCTTGCGTTCGAGGGCGACTCACATGTTGAGTGGTTCGAGGGTAACTTCGAAGCCTACGAGGAAGACAAACGCCGCCGCCTGGGCGATGCAGCCGATCGTCCGAGCCGGGTGCAGTATAAGAAGCTGACTAGGTGACTTCCTGTTCGGCTCTCCTCTCCGCGATCTGATTGCATTTCACAGAGAGCGAGGCCTTGATCTTTGTAGGTGAGCAGCGAATACTCGCGGCATGAGAAAATTTATCATTGGCGTCGCCGCAGTCGGCCTTAGTGCTTGCGCAACCGACCAAGCTCCGGCTTACGGTTCCGATGACCGTGTGGTCCAGCTCGGAAGCGGAACGCCAGCCGGTCGGCTGGGCACGCTCGACGGGTATGTCTTGCGGGTATCCGGCTCACCGTTGTGCGAAAATCCGGTCATCGAAGGACGCACGATCCGCTGTTCGATCAGCGACATCACGGGGCCAGTCTATGATTTCCGGTCGGCAGGGCCGCTAACGGGGTTCACTGTGGAGGATGGCCAGAGACGTGAGATTTGCACCAACCCGCGCTTGGAATTTTCTGGTGGGAGAGCATTCATCGATTGCTGAAACCAACAAGGTGCTGTCAGGCTTGCATGAAATCCTTGAAGCCGGTCAATGCAAACTGTACGCCCATAGCGATTACGATTAGGCCCATGTAACTTGTTACTACCTGTCTCGCGAGCCCGCCGTTTTTCGCGTTTTTGCTGAATTTCGCTGCGGCAAGCAAAACTGCCAGCAAGATGCCCATCACAATCCCGATGGCAATCAGGGTAACCAAGGGTATGCTGCCGTTCTTGTGCGATGCCGCTATCGTAATAACGCCCGTGATTGTTCCCGGACTGGCCGCGAACAGGATTAGTGGCGTGATCGAGGCATCGGCATAGCTTGTTTCGGGGTCCGGTGCCGCCTGAACGGAAACCATCATGCGCGTTCCTATTGCCGCAAGCACTAATCCACCAGCAACGCTAAATGCCGGCAAGCTGATGCCGAACAACGCTAGAATGTTTCGCCCGGCGAAAGCGGCAACGCACAGAATAAGCGCAATGGCCAGCACGGCACCAATCGCTTCGGATACATTTCGGCCGGACTTGTGCGGGTCTCGCCCTTTGATGAAAAGCGCAACACACATGGCCGGATTGACGAGCGCCAGCAGCGTAACGGTGGCCTGAACCATCCCGTCCACCTAACTCGCTCCTGTCCGCAAACCCTTCGCCAGAAACGACGTCACGGAAGATTGGGCCAAATGATGTTGAGGACGGCAACGATTAGCAGTGTAGCGAAGAAAATCCGCCAATCCCATTTGCGATGAGCACCCGGCTCATCATTCCGGCGGATCAAAAAGACCGCGACTGCGATCAAGACAGCAGCGACTCCCGCATGCAGAAAATCGAGTTCCATGTTGTTCCCCTCGTGCCGCAGTGTCAGAAATGTAGGTCGCCACTCCACGAGCCGTCAATGGGCATTCGATTTCGCCGCAAGAAACTACCAATCTTCGGTTTGCAGACGAACTTACGCTATCAAAGGGCAAATTTGACTCCCCCCGCCCCCGTCCCCACATAGCGTGGTGAGGCGCCCGGTTCGCGGGCGCGTGTATCTGTCGGTGCTTTTCAGCATCGCGAACACCAAATCCGAAGGAATTCCATGACTACCCCAAGCAATGGCGACACCGTAACTATCGACTACACCGTGAAGAAGACCGACGGCACCGTTGTCGGCAATACCGAGCAGACGGGTCCGCAGGACATCAAGCTCGGCGAAAACCAGATTTTCCCGCAGGTGGAAGAAGCTCTCAATTCGATGAGCGTGGGTGACGTGCAGACGGTCACCATCCCTTCCGACAATGCATTCGGCCCGCGCCGTGACGACGCCATCGTCGACCTGCCGCGCACCAATCTTCCGGCAGAGCCCGCCCCGCAGCCGGGCATGCAGCTTCAGGCGCAGGGCCCCAACGGCCAGCCGGTGATCCTCACCATTCTCGAAGTTGGCGACGAAACGGTGAAGGCCGATGGCAACCATCCGCTCGCCGGTGAAGACATCACTTTCGATGTCACGCTGCGCGAGATCAAGGCTGCCGCCTGATCCCATCGCAATCGACACATGAAGACCGGCGGAGTGCATCGCATTCCGCCGGTTTTTTCATTCGGGGCTTTCTTCCGGTTCTGCGCGTTCGCCCAGCACTTCCGCCGTATCCGGATGTTCGAGCCAGTCCTCCCGCACCACCGCGCGGAAATTCTGGCCTCGATAGGGTGAGGGAAATTCCACGCGAAGATCGGAGCCAGTCAGCTTGGCTGTTAGCGCGACGGGCTCACCATCGATTGTCGCAGTGCCACGCACCTGCTGAAAGGTCTGTTGCAGGCTGAGCTCAATTTCCCTGCCTCCAACCTCGACGATCCAGTCACCTTCCACCGCAGCGGGGACAACCCATAGGTACACCGGATAACCCGCTACCCGGCGTTCCCCATCCGCTTCCCAGTCTCCCATATCGAACCGATTGCTGACGATGCGGGTGCCGGGCGCAAGATCCAGCAAGCGCGGGCGCAGTTGCATATTGACACTGGGCAGCAGGAACATGGTGATGACATCGGCCTGATTGAGCGGCGTGTCGAACAGGTCCTGTTGACGAAAGGTCACCCGGCCCGACAGGCCCAAGCGCTCTGCCTCATCCGTTGCCTCTTCCACCAGCGCCGGGTCGAGATCGACGCCCAGCCCGCTTGCCCCGCGATCCACGGCAGCGGCCAGCAGGATGCGCCCATCCCCCGCGCCAAGATCGATGACGTAATCGTCCGGCCCGATATCGGCCATCTCCACCATGGCCTGCACAGTGGGCGGCCGGGAGGAGACATAGGGCACGTCGAGTTCGGGAATAATGCCAAGCCGCTCTCGCACCGCGTTCGGATCGATAAGGTAGACGCCCGCGAACAGGACACCGAGCGTCACCACCGCCGCAGCAACAACGCCCAGCGCCTTTTTGCCAAAGCCGCCGCTTTCGGTTTCATCGATCATTGTTCGAAAGCCCGTTCCATATCCGCTGCCTCTATCCCGTGCCTCTCGGCGGTTGGCAAGCAGCCAGCAATTCTTTTGAAACGTGAAGGGGTTTTGATTGTTGGGCAGTCATGGGGTTCACCAATACTATTCGCAATCACCTTTGGGCCAGTGGCACTTTCATTGCCATCTGCCTGATCGGCCTGGGCGCGCGCTGGGCAATCGGCGATGTCTATTCTGGGGCGGAAGCCACGCAGTTGATCGAGGCGCTGAGCCGCGCCGGATTGTATCTGGGCAGCGCGATCACAACCGCATCCGCGACCACGCTCGCGCTCATGCTGACGCTGATCGGAATGATCCGCAAGATCGATCGCGACTTTGACGACAATACCTATCGCAGCATTGATATGGTGGCGAAACTGGCGACCGCCTCCATGATGATAAGCCTGATCGTCCTGCTTGCCTTCACCCTGCCGGTTGGTGAGTTCGAGGAGATGCCGCAGAACTGGTATGTGCGCATGTATGATGGCCTCTTCACTGCCTGCGTGCTGATGGTGGGGTTGATCGCATCGACGGTAATTGTTTTATACCGCACCGTGCGCGGAGTGATCACTGTGGTGACGCCGGGCGATAAGGTTTGATGTAAGAGACGGGGCAAAATGAGGGGCAATCCGAAGTTTCAGATCTTCCTGATGGTGGTGTGTTTCGCTTTCGGGATCTGGGTGGGCATCCAGTCGTGGAACGGGCTTGAGGGCTCTTCGACTTTGTGGCGCTTTATCGGCCCGGTGATCGCGGGGTTTTTGGCAATGGGGCTGGCGGTCAAAGTGCTGGAGTTTCTCCAGATCATGAAGCTCGATGTGGTCGACGAGGCAGTCGACCGCTGGGATGAGGAAGACAGCAGGAAGTAGCCGGAGCTTCGCGCTTTCCTACAGCTCGGGCGTGCCTGCAAAGTGCGCGGCATGCCGATCGCTCCTTCTCAACTCGCGCCATATCGCCCCATTTTCACGCCGAAATTCGGGGCGTTGATTTTTGCACTTGGACACTGTCACACCTGTCACACCCCCAAGCACCAAGCCATTGATCTCAGTGCATTAAGGCGTGATCCAGCGTCCTACACGGGTGACCATGTCGATCACTGCACGGCGGTGGCCATCGTTGCTGAGGAAGAACCAGTCGACTACGGCAAGCTCCACCAGCAAAACCGCGAAGTGCTCGCGCGCAGGGGCGACCTCTTCCTCCGTCGGCTGCCTGCCTTCAACCCATTCGGGCAGGCCGCTCGATGGCTGTTCGACTTCGGTGCCCGGACCATCGCCAAGGTAGCAGCGACGTGCGAAAGTGGTGCTCGCTTCCCATGCGGCGTCGGCAATGGGCCCATCGCGCTCGATCCGGCCTGTGCCGCGGCACCGCAGCTGGATCTTGGCCGCTTGGTCGTACAGCAGCACGCCAACGGGTGCGCCCTCCCCGATAACATCGCATTTGAGCGAGCGCGCGTCGGTGTGGAAGCGCAGGGTCCGTGTGGCCCGGTCATAGGCCCGGAGTACCATCACCCGCGCATCGGCATCGCGTGTCGCGACAACGGGCGTGTGCATCGGGCTGTGACGGCTGTTTGCGGCCTCCTCGAGCCGCCCTGCAATGTCATCGGCGATCTGATCGAATGTCTCGTACACACAGCGACACCTGCCCTTTGGCGCAGCGCAGGGCAAGACGCGATGTGGTTCAGGAAAGTCGCCGCGAAGATGAACAGAAGCCCAACAGCGTGGTTCAGTTACGGGTCAGGACAGCTTGCTACAAATAGCGACAACACAAGACAAACGTAACTCAATAGCACTGGGGCCGCATCACTCGGGCGGCATTGGTCAACACAGGAGATGTTGCAATGCGACTCGCTGACTTACTGAAAACGAGCGGCCTGGCCGCTATCGCTGCAATGATGCTGGCGCCTATGGCTCCGGCGACTGCGGCTTCCGCTGCGGGCGCCGAGAGCGCTGCAGAACAACAGCGCGGTGATCGTGCTGATCGTCAGGACAGGCGACGTGATCGTGCGCGCGGTGAAGGCCGGCGTGGCAATCGGGATGCCCGCAATGGCAGGCGTGGAGGCGGAGAAGAACGCGCCGCTCCCCGTCCACGCCGTGCAGACAGCAATGGTGGCGGACGTGCCCGGGCAGCAGAGCCGGACGTAAGGCGTCCCGCTGCTGTCGCTCCGGCGCGCGCCGTTGGCGAACGTGTCCGTGAGAGCGTAGGCTCGAACCGCGGCGATGCGCGTCAAGACCGCCGGGCCGACCGCCGTGACCGCTATCGCGACCAACGCGGTGACCGCCGTGCGGACCGCCGCGATCGTTACCGCGACCAGCGTGGTGACCGCCGTGCGGATCGTCGCGATCGCTATCGGGACCAGCGCGGAGATTACCGTCGTGATCGGCGTACAGACCGCCGCGACCGTTACCGAGACCAGCGCGGAGACTACCGCCGGGATCGCTACAACTATCGCGATGGCTACCGTGAGGGTCGCCGTGAAGCGCGGCGCGACTATCGCCGGTGGAACAGGCAGAATTGGCGTCGGGACAGTCGGTACAATTGGAACCGTCACCGCTACAACAACCGCAGCCACTATCGCCTCGGCCGGTATTACGCGCCCTATCGCGGGTATCGCTATCGCCGGCTGAACATCGGCTTCTACCTCGATACGCTGTTCTTCGGCAGCCGCTACTGGATCAACGATCCGTGGACGTACCGTCTGCCCGATGTCTACGGCCCCTATCGCTGGGTGCGCTACTATGACGATGTGCTGCTGGTGGACATCTACACCGGCGAAGTGGTCGACGTGATCCACGACTTCTTCTGGTAAGCCCGATCAACCGATTGCCGGAGCGAGTGGCCGGCAATAGCCCCCCGTCACGCAAGTGGCGGGGGGTTTCGCATGTCAGGGCTCGCCTGCTCCCGCCAATTGGGGCTTGCCTACAGGCGGCGGCAATGGAATGGCTGGCAGCAAGATGAGCGATACGAAGCAGAGCAAATTTCCGCCCAATGCCGATCAGGCTGGTCTCAAGAGCATCGGCAAGCGCGTGCGTGAACGGTTGTCAGACAATCCGGCTGCCTACAAAGTGCCCTCAGACGAGATCGAGCTATACGCTATTGGCGATTTCATGACGCCCGCCGAATGCGCGAAGATGATGGAACTGATTGATGCCACGGCGCGGCCCAGCGTCGTGTTCGATATCGATTATTCGGCAGGATACCGCACCAGCTATTCCGGCGACGTCGATCCCTACGATCCCTTCGTAAAGAAGATCAGCCGCCGGATCGACGATCTGATCGGCGTGGAATCCGAATTCGGCGAGACGATCCAGGGCCAGCGCTACATGCCGGGGCAGGAATTCCAGCCACACCATGACTGGTTCCATCCGGACACCAGCTATTGGGAACACGAAATGAGCCGTGGCGGCCAGCGTAGCTACACCACGATGGTGTTCCTCAATGATGTGGAAGCTGGCGGCACCACCGATTTCATCGATATCGGCATCTCGATCGAGCCCAAACCCGGCGTGCTGCTCGCATGGAACAATGCCAAGCCTGATGGAACGACCAACCCGATGACGATGCACGCCGGCCGCCCCGTTCAGCAGGGCAGCAAATACATCATCACCAAGTGGTATCGCACCAAGAACTGGGTGTGACCGGAACTACCGGGCCAGCGCCTCGGCGATCAGCTTGCGCGTGTTCTCGACACCGTAGAGCGCGATAAAGCTGCCCATGCGGGGTCCTTGGGAGGAGCCGAGCAGCGTTTCGTACTGCGCCTTGAACCAGTCACGCAGATTGTCGAAACCGAATGCCTCATCCTTACCGATCTCGTAGACGATGGTCTGCAAATCCTCGGCAGGCATATCGGCGGACACTTCAGCGAGCCGAGCATCGAGCGCCTTGAGCGCCGCGGCCTCGTTGGCTTCCGGCGCGCGCTTGACCATCGTCGGGGCGATGAAATCGCGGTTGTAGGCGAGCGCCCTCTCCACCAGCACATCGAGAGCGGGATGCGCTTTGGGATCGGCGTTCTCGACATAATTGCCAAGGTAGGACCACACCTGATCCTTGTCCGCCTCTGCCCCCAGCACGCCGACCAGATTGAGCAGCAGGCCATAGGTCACCGGCAGCGTATCGCCCGACCCGACCGGAGGCTGCGACCCGCTGGGGTCCTTGATCCGCAGCAGGTTCCACACCGGATTGCCGAGCTGCTTGTCGATATCCTGCTCCGGAATGCGCTCCCGGAACTGCCAGTAATCATCAACCGCGCGCGGGATCACGCCGGAATGGAGCTGCTTCGCACTCTTGGGATTGGGGAAGATGTAGAAGCCCAGGCTCTCTTCAGTGCCATAGGTCAGCCATTCCTCGATCGTCAGGCCATTGCCCTTCGACTTGGAGATCTTCTCGCCCTTCTCGTCGAGGAAGAGCTCGTAAATCAGGCCTTCAGGCTTACGACCGCCCAATACCTTCGCAATCTTGCCGGACTGGATGCCTGTGTCGGTCAGGTCCTTGCCATACATTTCGTAATCGACGCCGAGCGCTACCCAACGCATCGCGAAATCGACTTTCCATTGCAGCTTGGCCATGCCGCCGAGTGCGCTCTGCTCGATCACCGCGCCGTCTTCATCGGTGAAGCGGATCATGCCCACATCGGCGTCGACGACTTCGACCGGCACTTGCAGCACGTGTCCTGTGGCCGGGCTGATCGGCATGATCGGCGAATAGGTCGCCGCACGCTCGGCCCGCAGGGTCGGCAGCATAATGTCGAGGATAGCCTGGTTGTTGCGCAGGACACCGCGCAGGGCATCATCGAAAGCGCCCGAATTGTACTTGTCGCTCGCCGCGATGAATTCATAGTCGAAGCCAAAGCGATCGAGAAATACACGCAACATCGCATTGTTGTGCGCGGCGAAGCTTTCGTACTTCTCGAAGGGGTCGGGAATGCGGCTCAGCGGCTTGTGGAGATTCTCCTCAAGCAGGGCCTTGTTCGGGACATTGTCCGGCACCTTGCGCAGGCCATCCATATCGTCGCTGAATGCCACAAGCCGAGTGGGCGCGGGATTGCCGTCCTCATCGGCGGCGACGATCTCGTATGCCTTGCGCACGAGCGTGGTGCGCAGCACTTCCTGAAACGTGCCGATATGCGGGAGACCCGAAGGGCCATAACCGGTTTCGAACAACACCGTTTCGCCGCCGGGCTTGCAATCGCGATACCGTTTGAAAAGCCGCTGCGCCTCCTGAAAAGGCCAGGCCTTGGAATTGCGAGCAGCGGTGATGAGATCGGTACTGAAAGTCATCCGTTGCGCATTGCCCAAAGGCGGCGATTTCGCAAGTGCGAAACGTTTCGGAACCCTAGCGACCAACTCACGTTAATCGCAAAACAGGACAATGAATGGGGTCTCCTTTGGATTACATCGAAATTCTGCGCAGCAATGTGATGGACATGTGGAATGGTGCCGTCGCTATGCTGCCCAATCTCGCAATCGCGATTGTCGTTCTTCTGATCACATGGATCGTCACGAAATTCGCGCTGCGCATCGCCAATGCAATCATCGGAAAGACAGAACTGCGCGAAGATTTGCGCCAGCTTATCCAGACGCTTGTGCGCCTGCTGATCTGGATCGGCGGCATCATACTCGCACTGATCGTCGCGATCCCGGGCTTCACCCCCGCCGGACTGATCGCAGGCCTCGGCATCGGCGCACTGGCGATTGGTTTTGCCTTTCAGGACATTTTCGAAAACTTCCTCGCGGGCGTGCTGATCATGCTGCGCGAGAAGATGCGCATAGGCGATCTGATCGAGTGCGAAGGCGTGATGGGTAAGGTCGAGAAGATCACTTTGCGCGAAACCTATATTCGCCAGTTGTCCAACGAGCTGACGGTCATGCCAAACTCAATGCTGTTCAAGAACCCGGTCGAAATACTGACTGACGACACCGTACGCCGGAACGAAGTTGTTGTGGGCGTTTCGTATGATGCCGACCTCGAAAAAGCGCAGCAGGCGATCTACGATGCGATGGCTACCGTAGATGCCGTCGTCGAAGATCGCCCCGTGATTGTTTACGCGCAGGAATTCGGCGGCAGCTCGATCAACTTCCTCGTCCAGTGGTATGCACAGTCCGCAGCACGCGATCTGCGGCAGACCAAGAGCGAGGCGATCAAGGCCATCAAGAAGAGCCTCGACGCTGCGGAAATCGGCATTCCCTTCCCGATCGTCACCAACATGTTCCCGGAACCCTTGCGTATCGAACAGGTGGGTGACGGAGAAAAAAGCGCGAGCTGATCGCTACCAATCGAAAGAGATTGATCGATTCACTGCGGGGGGAGCGGGCTTGGCTCGCTCCTTCTGCGCTTTCTCTGCCCTTTCCAAAGCTGCGCGCTGCTCTCGAAGCTTAGCTGCGAGATTGGTGGAGACCAGGCCGTCTGTGGCCGGCTTCGGCGTGGGCGCAGGAGCTCTCTGAGGAGGCTGCGATGTCCGCGGCTTGATCGATACCAGGGTGGCTGGATCATATTGGCGCTTAGCCGGCGGTGCAGGCTCATTTTCGCTTGCGGCGGGAGCGGGCTTAGGGGCTTCGGGTAGAGGCGCCTCAGCTTCGACCATAGGAGCTTTTTCACCCGTACTCCTGCGCCGCATGAATGCGAAAGCCGCAAGCGCCAAGACCACCAACAAGCCAATCAGCGCGAACCAGAGCGAATTTCCACTGGCTTCGGCCGTTTCGGAGGTGGCTGGGCCATCGGTTAAATCTGCGGATGGCGTAGAAATCTCCGGCTGCAATTCCGTTGATGGCGTCGAGCTTTCGCTCTCCGCTGGCTCCACCTCGACCAATTCCGGTGTCCCGGCAGGTTCGGCGACGCGTCGCTGCTCTGACTGCTCGCGCTCAGGATTACTCGCGGCGGGCGAAGGATTCGCTGTCGGTGTCGGTGTCGGCTGAACCGGCAATTCCTGCACAATCGGATTTGCCGTTGCGCTCGGCCTTGCCTGAGGCTGTTGCTGAGACTCACCTTCCCCCGGCGGCAATTGAAAATCGCTCGGAATTGCGGGCGTTATAGGCGTCGCGCTGCTCTGCGGAGCAGGCGCGTCTTGCGCCATCGCGGCGATTGGCATGACTGCAACGATCATTGCCCAGAATAGTGGTCGCAAACTCATGGCGACCGCCATAGCGCAGCGAGCCGAGAATATCCTGAACGAATATTCATCCGCCGAGGGCGGCCCCCAACAGGTGCGATGAATAGCGCCTGTGCTGCGACAATCGGCCTTTTTACATCGTCACGCGGGCATAGGTGATCTGGCCGTCTTCCACGAAATAGGCGGTGACAGTGCAACAATAGACTTGCCCGCGTTCGGTGTACTCAATCGTATCGATCACGCGGTTGGCATAAGCCTCCCGGTCGACCACGCGCACTGTTGGCGCATCGGGGCGGAAGTTCTGCGCATAGGCTTCGGCAATCTGCGCCCTGCCCTGAAAGGTGAAACCATTGGCATCGACGATCGCATCGTCCGCGAAATGGGCAACAAATCGCGCACGATCCCGCGCCTGATAGGCAGCAGTGGCGCTCGCAATCACCTGCTCGGGCGAGCGCTGCTCAAAACCCTTTGCCGGAGCTGCAGCGTGAACCGAAAGCACGGCCAAGGCCACAAAAGACATCACGAATTTCCGCATGGCCGATCCCTCCTCGCCAGATCTGTTCACCGATTGTCTGGCAGAGCAATGTTTACAATTCGTTCTCATCGCCGATAGTGGATTCGATGCCGCTACAGCCGCTTCCCCTTCCCGCTTTGCACGCCAGCCACGCCGGCAGCTGGTATCGTGCGGCCAATGGCGAAACCGAAGGCCTTTCCAAAGGCCAGGCGGTGATGGCTGCTGCCGATACCCCGCATCTGATCGTGAACGCTCCGCTAATCGCCACACGGCTTGGCTATCCGGATTTGTCCGGTCTCGATCTGCTTGAGCTCTTCGCCTTTGTACATCCGGCGAAATTCTGCGTTCCGACGCCCAAGGGCCTCGCCCATGCGCTGGATCTTGAGGAGCCGGAGGACGGTGCGCAGGTCCCCGAATTCCTGCAACTGGCCGCCACGCAATTGCTTGAGCATTGTGAAGCCGAAGACTGGGCAGAGCGCGAGGGGGCATGGAGCGTCCTGCAATCGCTCGCCAAATTGCGCTGGGCATGGGCGCCCGTGGTCGCGCCGCATATCCGCCAGCCCAAAACGGCAGAGAAATGGCTCTTTTCCAAATTGCCCGAGTGGCAGGAAGCACCCGAAAGGCCGCAGCCTGCCCAGCTGACATTAGGCGAGGATCGAATCCTCGGCCAATTGGAGGAGCTTACGGGCGCTGCTGCGGAGCGGCGCGAAGGTCAGCGCGACTACGCCAGCGCAGTCGGCACCATCTTCGCTCCGCGTGAAAAGAAGGCGCGGCCGCATGTCCTGCTGGCCGAGGCTGGTACGGGGATTGGCAAGACGCTGGGCTATCTTGCCCCCTCCTCGCTTTGGTCGCGGGAGGCGCAGGGCACAGTCTGGGTCAGCACCTACACTAAGAATTTGCAGCGCCAACTCCGCGCGGAAAGCCGCCGCGCCTGGCCGGAAGAGCGGCCCGATGGATCGCGTCCGGTCGTTGTGCGCAAGGGCCGCGAAAACTACCTCTGCCTGCTCAATCTGGAGGATGCCGTGCAAGGCGGCTTTGGTGGCCGCGCGGCGATCCTTGCGCAGCTGGTCGCAAGGTGGGCCGCCTTTACGCAGGATGGTGACATGATTGGCGGCGACCTGCCCGGATGGCTGGGCACGCTATTCCGCAACCGCGCCATCAAGAGTCTGACCGATCAGCGCGGCGAGTGCGTGTATGCGGGTTGCCCGCATTACCGCAAATGCTTTATCGAACGCGCCGCACGGGCGAGCGCGCAGGCCGATCTTGTGATCGCGAACCATGCGCTGGTGATGGTCAACGCCGCACGCGGGCGCGACCATGCGCAGCGCCCGACGCGCATTATCTTTGACGAGGGCCATCACGTTTTCGATGCCGCCGACAGCACCTTTTCTGCCGCGCTGACCGGGCAGGAAGCTATCGAGCTGCGCCGCTGGATCATCGGGCCCGAACGCGGCTCAAAAGGACGGCGGCGCGGTCTCTCCGCGCGGCTCGCCGATGTCGCAAGCTATGACGAGGCAGGCGGGGAAGCGATCGAAGCCGCGCGCGAAGCCGCCCACGCCCTCCCCTCCGACGGGTGGCTCGGTCGTATCGCTGAAAACGCGCCATCGGGAGAGATCGAAACGCTGCTCGCAGCCGTGCGCGCGATAACCTACGCCCGTGACGAGAGCGGCGCTGCGGATGCAGGATATGGAATACAGACCGAGGCCGCGGGTTTGGAAGGCAATTTCGTCGAGCTGGCACAGGCCGCCGCGCAGGCTCTCGCCGCAATCCGACAGCCGCTCATCAAGCTGGGCGTGCGGCTGGAGGCGATGCTGGAGGACGCCCCCGACTGGCTGGATGGACAAGGCCGGGCGCGGATCGAAGGTGCGCGCTTCTCTCTCAGCTGGCGCATTGACACGCTGGCTGCGTGGGAATCGCTGCTAGGACGATTGGGCGGCCCCGCCGATCCGGAATTCGTCGACTGGCTGGCAGTCGAACGCGGCGATGCTCGCGAGTTCGATATCGGCCTTTACCGGCACTTCCTCGACCCCATGAAGCCCTTCGCCAACACCGTGCTGGATGGCGCTCATGGCGTGATGCTCACCAGCGCCACCCTGACGGATCGGGTCGCCGAGGGGCGCGACTGGTCAAGCGCCATTGCCCGCTCCGGCGCGCCGCATATCGAAGTGCAGCCAAAGGTCGCACAAGCCGAAAGTCCGTTCGATTACGCCAGCAATGCTGAAGTGCTGATCGTGACCGATGTGAAGAAAGGCGATCTGGCGGGGCTTGCGGGAGCTTACGCGCGCATCGTCGAGGCGTCGGGCGGAGGCGTGCTCGGCCTGTTCACCGCCATTCGGCGACTGCGCGCGGTTCATGGACGGATTGCAGACAGGCTGGCGCGGGCAGGATTGCCGCTGTTCGCCCAGCACGTGGATCCTATCGATACCGGCACTCTGGTCGATATCTTCCGCGATGATCCGCGCGCCAGCCTGCTCGGCACCGATGCCCTGCGCGATGGTGTGGACGTGCCGGGCGAGTCGCTGCGCTGCGTTGTGATGGAGCAGGTGCCTTGGCCCAAGCCCAGTATTCTCCACCGCGCACGTCGTGCTGCCCAAGGGGGCTCTTCCTACGACGACCGGATCATTCGTGGCCGTTTGGCGCAGGCTTTCGGGCGACTGATCCGCAGCCGCGATGATCGCGGTCACTTCATCGTGCTCTCACCCGCTTTCCCGAGCCGCCTGCTCACCGCTTTTCCTACAGGTGTGACCATCACCCGGCTTTCGCTAGATGAGGCTTTACAACGCGTGGCAGCGGGTGTTTCGTGCGAGCCGGGGATCGAACGAGAGGAACGTCCAGCGTGAAACGCCTAGGCCTGCTGCGTCATGCCAAATCCGATTGGGACGATCTGTCCCTGCGCGACTTCGATCGCGGGCTGAACGATCGCGGGCGCAAGGGCGCAAAACTCATGGGTGATCACATTCGGCAACATGGCGCAAAGTGGGATCTGATCGTCGCCAGCCCGGCAGAACGGGTGAAGCGGACGCTTGAAGCTAGTGAGCTAGAGATCAGCACCGTTTTCAAGGAAAAGGCTTATCTGGGAGACGCCGCGACGCTGATGGCGCTGGTCAGCGAGAATGCTGACGATGCCGGTGCGGTCTTGGTCGCGGCGCACAATCCGGGTCTTCAGGAATTAGCGCTGAC
Organism: Aurantiacibacter sp. MUD61; assembly: GCF_027912455.1. Lineage (NCBI taxonomy): Bacteria > Pseudomonadati > Pseudomonadota > Alphaproteobacteria > Sphingomonadales > Erythrobacteraceae > Aurantiacibacter > Aurantiacibacter sp. MUD61. The sequence continues at coordinate 2,125,121 of NZ_CP115446.1, read as the reverse complement.
ACTCGTGCCGACCGAAGGCGAGGATGAGCTATTCGAAGAAGTGATGCGGAAATATCCGACCGCTGCCTTTGCGGTGTTTGAGCTCGATATCGATGACTGGTCGGAGCTTGAAAGCGGTTGCGGAAAACTCGTGCATTTCGCTCGGCCCCGTGACCTCGATCCAGAACTGGGACCGGAAGCGGGCTGATCAGTGCCGTGTCAGCAAATCGAGCTGGCGCTCCACTCTGCGCATAATCTGGGAAGACCATTCCTCGGGCTGCATATCCGGGCCGAAATTCTGGCTGCGCAGCAAGACATGTCCGTGAACCATGGCGACAAGATCGGCGGCAATTCGCCGAGCCTCAGTGCCGACGTCTTCCAGCCGAGCGACCAAAGCGACGAAGAATTCGTAATTGGCAAGAGCGATATCCCGCGCCTCTGACGAAGGCACATATCCCGTCGTCTGCGGATTGAACATCAGGCGATAGTGCTGCGGCTGTTTGCGTGCGAGCAGCAGATATTCCTGAACCGCTGCCAGAACTGCCTTGCGCGGATCACTCCCACGCTCGCCCGCTTCCCTGGCGGCGGCACCCAACCGCTCGAAACCCTGCATGAATAGCGCGTCCAGCAAGCCAGCCTTCCCGGCGAAATTGCGATAGATTCCAATGGTCGACTGCTTGGCCCGCTTGGCGACTTCACGCACAGTCAGGCCTTCGACGGACATTTCCTCGATGGCAATCGCCGCGGCTGTGATGAGTGAATTGCGGTTTTCCATGCCCTGTCCTCGGCAGGCGGTCCGGCCACCGACCTGTGCAGTTGCTCTTGACGAATACGCTCCGTTGCGCAATGTGATAACAGCGTTATCAGAGACTGCAAGCAGACCTGCCGTGACCAACATCGCTCGCCTTTTTGAAAATCTGTCGGCCGCCAGCCCGGTGACTGCGGGCCGTGCCGCGCTGTTCCTGTTCACCCATCCGCTGCCGCCAGCCATCCACACGGAGGCAGAGAAGCGACTTGCGCGCAAAGCGCAAGCGAAGCTGGATGAGGCCGAGCGCAGCGATTTGCGCGTGAACGGCTATCGCATCGCGAGCTATCGTTTCAGAGCTGCCACATCGAATTCGCGCGGAACTGTTCTCCTGGTTCATGGCTGGACGAGCAATGCGGCCTTCATGACTGCACCGGTCGAAGAACTGCAGCAGCGCGGGTTCGATGTCGTAGCTTTCGATATGCCGGCGCACGGCAAGTCTAGCGGGCGACGCGCGGAACTGATGGACTGCGTGCTGGCAATGATCGCTGTCGCCGATCGCTACGGCCCCATCGATCAGGTCATCGCGCACAGTTTTGGCGGACCTGTCACGACCTTGGCGATAGCGAGCGGACTTTCGCGTGGCCTGACCGATGCGACTCAGCTGCTGTTTATCGCATCGCCCAACAGGCTAGCCGATGTCACGGAGCAGTTCTCGCGCTGGATTGGCATCTCTCGCCCGGCGCAGCGATGGTTTGAGGATCGCCTGGTGGAGCCGTTCGGTGTCGACCTGGAGGCGATGGACGGGAATCTACTGCTTGCCGACTGCCCCAATCGCCTTACTGTCCTCCACTCTCGCGATGACCGCGAGGTCGGCTTCGACGCGGCGGAGAAATACGCCAATCTTGGTGAGAAAGTGACGCTGCGCCCACTCGATGGCCTCGGCCATCGCCGCATTCTTCATGCACAGCCAAGCCTCGCCGCCATGTTCGACGCGGTTTCTGCCTAGATCTGAAAGTTTGGGTCGGGGTGGTACGACAGGATCAGTCGAGCGCGGCCGCCAGACGATCCCTGATCTGGCGCAATTGCTGTGTCACCTCAGCCTCTTCGCCGCCCGCTTGTCCAGCATCACTATCCGCTTCGACCTCGCGCCGCACGGGCTGCGCGTCAGTCGGCTCTGACCGCGAGGTTTTCGGGCCAGAATCTCCTGCCGCGATCGCCTTCTTCGCGCCTTTCAGCGTGTAGCCTTCTTCATTGACCAGGCGATTAATCGTTTCGACCATCGCGACATCTTCGGCGCGGTAAAGCCGCCTGCCACCGCTGCGTTTCAGCGGGTTCAGGCTTGGAAATTGCTGTTCCCAATAGCGCAAAACATGCGCCTTGATACCAAAGGCGGCCGACACTTCCCCGATGGTGCGCATCGCACCTTCGGCCTTGCCGTCTTCGAACAGTGGCCCGGAGGACGAGGGTCCGCTCATCCGGCGTTGGCGATCCGGTCTTTCAGCTTGTGGCTGGCGCGAAATGTCATCACCCGGCGCGGAGTAATCGGCACTTCAACGCCTGTTTTGGGGTTGCGGCCAATGCGCTCTTTCTTGTCGCGGAGAACAAAACTGCCGAAGCCGGAAATCTTGACGTTTTCGCCATCGGTCATGGCGTCGCACATCTTGGCGAGAATGGCTTCTACGAGATCGAGGCTTTCGGCCCGCGAAAAACCGAGCTTGTGGTTGATCGTTTCCGCCAGATCGGCGCGCGTCAAAGTACCAACGGAGCGCATGGAATCCATGACTATTCCTTCCCAACACTAGCGACCCACAGCCACTTCTATGGCCCCGTCGCAGGATGAAAGCAAGGTAAAGGCAGGAATTAAGCGGGAAAAATCCTACACTCGCAGAGATTTTACACTCTTAAGAGGCTGGCGCCCCAGGTGAAGCCGCCACCCATGGCTTCGAGCATCACCAGATCGCCCTGTTTGATGCGGCCGTCCTTGCGCGCGACATCATAGGCGAGTGGAACCGAAGCTGCGGACGTATTGGCATGCTGCCCCACCGTCACGACCAGTTTTTCCGGCGGCAGGCCGAGCTTTTTGGCAGTCGCGTCAAGAATACGCTGGTTCGCCTGATGCGGCACGACCCAGTCGATGTCGTCCGGCACATGGCCTGCATCCTCCAGCACCTCCGCCAGCACGCTGGAGAGGTTGGTCACGGCATGGCGGAAGACTTCCCGCCCCTTCATGCGAAGCTTGCCGACTTCGCCGGTGGTCGAAGGGCCGCCATCGACATAGAGCAAATCGCAATGTTCGCCCTCGGCGTGCAGGCGCGTGGCGAGCAGGCCCGGGCCATCTTCTGCCACGTCCCGCGCCTCGACAACCATCGCGCCGGCTCCATCACCGAAGAGAACGCAGGTAGTACGATCCTCCCAGTCGAGGATACGGCTGAAGGTTTCGGCGCCGATCACAATTGCCCGCTTTGCCATGCCGGCGCGCAGCATCGAATCCACCGTGCCCATCGCATAGAGAAAGCCCGAGCAAACCGCTGCAACATCGAAGGCCGCAAAGCCCTTGCCCCCCAGCGCCGCCTGCACTTGCGTAGCGGTCGCCGGGAATGTGCGATCGGGAGTTGCTGTAGCGAGAACGATCAGATCAATATCGGCAATAGCAACGCCTGCATCATCGAGCGCGGCCTGCGCAGCGGCGGTCGCCAGCGTGCCGGTCGTTTCACCCTCGCCCGCGATGTAGCGCTGGGTAATTCCCGTACGCTCGCGGATCCATTCGTCACTAGTGTCGACCTGTTCGGCAAGCTCTGCATTGCTTACGCAGCGCTTCGGCAGGGCCGAGCCGGAGCCTAGAATTACGGATCGGATCATACCTTTGGCTCTTCGCCAGCGCCGTTTCCGTTCCCGGTTTCGCGCAAGGCGTCTTCCCCCATTTCGGCGAGATCGGCGGCAATGCGGGTCGTAATGTCATCCTCCAGCAGGCGCGCGGTCACATGCACGGCATTGGCCACGCCCTTGGCATTAGCGCTGCCATGCGATTTCACAATCACACCGTTAAGGCCAAGGAACACCCCGCCATTGTGATTATTGGGATCGAGGTGGTGGCGCAGCAGCTCTGTCGCCGGGCGGCTGACGAGGAAGCCGATCTTCGAGCGCAGCGAGCTGGTGAAGGCGGTCTTGAGCAAATCGGTCACGAAACGCGCGGATCCTTCGATTGCCTTCAACGCGATATTGCCCGAAAAGCCATCGGTCACAACGACATCGACTTCGCCGCGATTGATCTTGTCCGCTTCGATAAAGCCGTCGAATTCCATCGCCAGACCGGTCGCATCCCGCAGGCGCTGGCTTGCGTCGCGCAGATTATCGGTGCCCTTGATGCTCTCGGTCCCGATGTTGAGCAGGCGCACACGTGGCTCTGCCTTGCCGGTGACGATGCGCGAATAGGCGGCGCCCATGATCGCGAACTGGATGAGGTTGCGCGCATCGCAATCGGTGTTCGCGCCCAGATCGAGCATGACCACGTCATTCTCTCCAAGGGTGGGCATAAGGCCCGCAAGCGCCGGGCGATCGATACCGGGCATGGTGCGCAAGGCAAGCTTGCTCATCGCCATCAGCGCGCCGGTGTTGCCACCGCTTACCGCAGCGCTGCACACGCCTTCCTTCACGGAATTGATGGCCAGACCCATGCTTGTAGTCTTGGCACGACGAATGGCGCGGCTGGGCTTTTCATCGCCCTCCACAACCTCATCGCAATGCAGGATTTCGCTGGCCGCAGCCATGCCGGGATGCTCGTCGAGCGCAGACTTGATCCGCGCTTCGTCACCCACCAGCAGGAATCGGAACTTGTCATGGTCACGGCGCGCCTCGGCAGCGCCATGCACCATTACGCGCACGCCTTCATCGCCGCCCATCGCATCAATCGCGATACGCGGCAGACTCATGCGCTAACGCTCCTATCCAATGCCGAAGTCTTAAAGACCTTTGGGCTCAATAACCTGGCGACCATTGTAGTGGCCACAGGCATTGCAAAGCATGTGCGGGCGCTTCAGCTCGCCACAGTTGGAGCATTCGTGGAATGCCTCAACCTTGAGCGAATCGTGAGCCCGGCGATTGCCCCGGCGATGCGGTGAAACTTTTCTCTTAGGGACAGCCATGGCGGCACCTGTTCCTGTAATTTGATAAAAACTGTTGGATGCCGCCCTAGGCGATGGCTTCCACCCGCGCAAGCGCGGCGGAGAACAATCTCGCAGGATACGGCGAAGGCGCGCGCTATACCGATTTTTCTGTGCGTTGCAAGCGCTGTGCACCCCGCTAAGGCTGCAAATGGGATCGAATCGGGAGAACGCAATGGCGGACCTTCATATCACACTGCTGAGCGCAGGGATCGCGGCGCTCATCAATCTGTGGCATTTCTGGCGCTGCGGCCGCGCGCGGCAAAAAGGCAATATCGCGCATGGCGATGGCGGCGATGTGACCTTACAGCGGGCGATGCGCGCACATAGCAATTTCACCGAATACACCCCGCTATTCCTGCTGCTGGTCTTCGTACTGGAAATCACCGACCATTCGGGCTGGCTACTGGGTGTGGCGGCAGGCCTGTTTCTGGTCGGGCGCGTCTTTCATGCGATTGGCCTGAATTCTGACAAGCCGGGCATGCTGCGGATGATTGGAATGCTGTGCACCCTCCTGCCGACCCTGGGGGTGGCGGTCGCGGCGATCCTTGCAGGCGTGAAGGTGATTTAAAGGACGGATTCGAGAGAGCGCTTACGGTCAGGCATATCTCTCGGGAGGCAAACGTCCCAGACAAGACCGCACTTCTGCAGAAGCGCGATCAAGGCATAGCCCCAATCGCTTTGACCCGGATAAACGCCGATCTTTGCTGACCCCGGATAGGCATGGTGATTGTTATGCCAGGCCTCCCCCATCGTCGGGATCGCGGCCCACGGGACATCGTGCGCCTGAACGCCAGCATCGCGGACAAGATTGCTTTGCGGCCCTCTTCGGTGAGCGAGATAGCCAACGAACCAGTGGCCGTGGACGGTCGATGCGACGCGGGCACAGATTCCCCAGACGACCCAACCCCATCCACCAAGAGCGAACAAGATGAGTGCCAGCGGTAGCTGATGGAGCATCCATGAGGCTTCAAGGAAACGCAGGAAGCGGTCTTTGCCGACTTCGCCAAGATCGAATTGCGGGGGCCGCTTCAATTGAAGGCGACAGTGTAACTGCCACCAAGCATCTTTCCAGATTGCCGAGCGATGCGAAAGGTAGGGATGGCATTTTGCCTGGCGTTGGGCCCAGTCTCGCAAATCATGGGTTTTGATGATCCAGTGCGGGCCACTCATCCCTGCCATTACTCCGCACCAGATCAGGAAATAGCGAAGCGGTCTAAGCGTCTGAAAACTCTGGTGAATCAGCAGTCTGTGAAAGCCGAGCGAGTGGCCAAGTAAGATGAACGCGCCGGAAAGCAGGACGAAAACAGCGAATGCGCCCCAGCTGAACGTCTGCGCACCGAACGCCACAGCAACGACCAGCATCCCGCCATTCCATAGGGAGTGAGCGGGATCCCAGCGCACCTTCCCCTTAACAGCATCGGCACCGCTGTCGGATGCTATCCAGTTTACTTCGCACCTGTCTCTGGTTGCTAACTGTGCTTCACGACGCATCCGCATAAACGCCCTCTCTAGTAATTTCTGTAATTTCCGAAATTACTAGAGTATAAGGTTGCGAAATGCAAATGCGTCATGATTTGGGTTGAAATCTAGCGGCCAGCTGTCCGAATTAATTATTCGCCATCGCAGCGTCGCCGACGAAGGGATTGCTCTGGCGCTCCTTGCCGAAAGTGCTGGTCGGGCCGTGGCCGGGTACGAAAGTCACACCATCTCCCAACGGCCAAAGCTTCTGCGTGATCGCATCGAGCAGGCTCTGGTGATCGCTCATCGGAAAATCAGTGCGGCCGATGCTGCCGTTGAAGATCACGTCGCCCACAAAAGCGAAATTGGTCGGGCGGTGGAAGAACACCACATGGCCGGGCGTGTGGCCGGGGCAATGGATGACTTCCAGCGTCACCTCGCCAAAACTCACCGTGTCTCCATCATCGAGCCAGCGCGTCGGCTCGAATACTTCGCATTGCATTCCGAAGCGTGGCCCATCTTCATCGAGGCGGCTGATCCAGAAGCGATCGGCTTCATGCGGCCCTTCGATAGGCAGCCCCAGTTCTTTAGCCAGCATGCCTGCCTGGCCGCAGTGATCCGCATGGCCATGGGTCAGGATAATCTTTTCCAGCGTCACACCGGCCTTCGCGACCGCCACCTTCAGCTTCTCCAGCTCTCCGCCCGGATCGACCAGAACTCCGCGCATGGTCTTGGTGCACCAGACCAGCGAGCAGTTCTGCTGAAAGGGTGTGACAGGCACGATGGCGGCATTGATGGCAGCTTGATTACTCATGCTGGTTCAAATGGCGGTGACGCGGCGCGCTTGCAAGCGTAGAAGCAACGTCATGAGTGCCCTGATCATTCGCGATGCGACGCTGGACGACCTCCAATTCATCGCCGCGCTCTGCGATGCGGACGAGGTGGCAGCGGCTCGCGATCCCCTTCGCAACGACCACGCCGAACAGATGCGCGACGGTTTTATGGCGATCACTTCCGACCCGAACCATCGCCTGTTGATTGCAGAGAGGAATGGCGGCCGTGTCGGCAGCTTCCAGCTGAGCTTCATTCCCGGCGTCTCGCGCCGCGGTGCATGGCGTGGCCAGATCGAAAGCGTCCGCGTCGCCGCCGAATCCCGCAGCCAGGGCATTGGTGAAGAGATGATGCGCTGGGCGATTGCGCAGTGCGAAGCGCGCGGCTGCTGCATTATTCAACTCACCAGCGATCGCCAACGCGAAGCCGCGCACAGGTTTTACAAGCGGCTGGGGTTCGAGGCGAGCCATTCGGGGTTTAAGCTGAAATTGGGCTAGAGCGAATTATTGGATGGACAGCGCCGCGCGGCCGGTTCACGCCATGAATGTGGTCCTGTAATGGCCACGTCTTGGGGGGAAATATGAGCATAAAGAAAACCGCACTCGCCTTTTTTGAAGCATGCGAAACATCCAAGGGCTGGAAAGTTTGCCAGCAGTGGTGCCATCCGGAAGCGACATTCTCTGCACAGTGCGATTCACTTGCAGAGATCAAAACGCTTCAGGCTTACACGGACTGGATGGGCGGCATCGGCGCCATCATGCCGGACTCTGGATATGAAATGCTAGCGTTCGGCGTGGACGAAGAACGCAATGCGGTCTCTGCGTCCGCGATCTTCACGGGTACCCATACGGAAGACGGAGGCCCGGTTCCGCCTACAGGGAAGGCCGTTGCCACCGACTTCACCTATTACATTCAGTTTGAAGGCGACAAGATCTCGCACATGTCGAAGATTTGGAACGATGATTTCGCCTATAGGCAGGCTGGCTGGGCTTAAACCCGCCCGCTTTTCCAAACCACGCGGCCGATCACCTCAAAATCTTCTGCCTTCACCTGGATTGGCGGGTAGGCGAGATTCTGGCTGAGCAAGCTGAAGCGTCCTGCCCCCTGGTTGGCGACGCGTTTGACGAGCAGGCTGTCGTCCAGCCGCACGACGTGGACGCCGTCTCGAAAGGGCTGTTTGCGGCAATCGACGAGGACTTCGTCGCCTTCGCGCAGCAGCGGTTCCATGGAATCGCCCACCACGCGGATCGCCGATAGCTGCGCGCCGTCGAGGCCCTGTTCGGCGAGCCATTTCTTCGAAAAGCGGAAGGCGTCGAAGGCATCCTCCTGCAAAGCGACCGCGCCCGGCCCCGCGGATGCATCCACCTCAAGCCGGGGAACCTCCACCCAATCCCCGCGATTCGCTGGTGTATAGGATTTATCCTTGGGAGCCCCCAGTTCGCTCTCCGCCAGCCCAAGAAATTCAGCCAGCTTGCGCCGGTCCTCTTCCTCCAGCTTCTTCGGGCTACCCTTTGAAATATATTGCTGAAGATAGGTACCATTGCGCCCGATCATGCGGGAAAGTGCGGCAAGACTGCTGCCCTTTGCCTTGGCCGCGGCGGCCAGTTTCTCGCGTGAACTCATGGCAATTTCCTATCGTGATGAACAAATTCTTCCTACACGATGTATTTTTCCTAGACAAGTAGGATTTCACGCGCTGTTTTACATCCATCGAGTCGGCGCTGAGTCGCTGGCAGAGTAGTTCAACGTCAGCTGTGAGGGGTCACACGCATGCTCATCCGCAAGATCGAAGTCTTTCTCCGCCACACCCGAATGCCGCCGACAAAGTTTGGCCGCCTCGCCGCGCGCGATCCGCGTTTCGTGCTCGATCTCCGCAACGGCCGCATTCCCCGTTCTCGCACAGAAGAACGGGTGGAACATTTCATGAACACATATCGGGAGACTACGGGTGCATACTGATCGCAAGCCACCGAAACCACCGCGCACGCGCAAGGGTCCGCGCGAGAAACTGGCCGCTGCGCTGTGCGCACTCGCCAGCGATCACGGGACGATCCTCTCTCACTCGGAAAAAAGCTGGGCCAGCATCACATTCGCCGGTGCCCGCCACCGGGTGGAAATGGAGTTCGTAGGCGAAGATGCGGTCGATGCGGGTGAGTGCTTCATCGCATTCCTGCCCGAACACGAATTCGCGATCCCCGGCCAGCTGGTTGCCGACGCGGCCATTACAGAAGTCGATCACGTGCTCGATCCGCCGCGCATGGCGGTGACGTGCGAGATATTGCTGCTGGAGGAAGGATGAGCCCGCCCCGACGGGAGAGGAGGCTCAAGTCCGCCGGATTACCAGGTTCCTGATCTCGGTCATGTCCTCCATCGCGAAGCGAATCCCTTCGCGGCCGAGGCCCGAATCTTTCACACCTCCATAGGGCATGTTGTCGACGCGGTAACTCGGCACGTCGTTGATGACGATTCCGCCGACTTCGAGCCGGTCCCACGCGTCGAACATATGAAACAGATCGCGGGTAAAGATGCCGGCCTGCAGGCCGAACTCGCTGCGGTTCACCTCTTCCAGCGCTTCGTCCATCGAGTCGAACGGCTGGAGGATGGCGAGCGGGCCGAAAGCCTCGTCATTCATGGCGCGCGCATTCTTGTCGACGCCTTCGAGCAGCGTTGCCTCGAGCATATTGCCCTCGCACCCGCCACCGCACAGCAGCGTCGCTCCGTTCGCTACAGCCTCGTCAATCCAGCCTTTGAGGCGCTGCGCCTCGCCTTCGGAGATCATCGGGCCGATAAAAGTGTCACGGTCTTTCGGGTCACCCGATTTCAGCGTCTTCGTCTTCTCGACCAGCATGTTCTTGAAGCGGTCATACACATCTTCGTGGATCAGGATGCGCTGCACCCCGATGCAGCTCTGGCCGGACTGGTAGAACGCGCCGAACACGATTCGCTCAAGCGCGTCTTCCAGATCGGCATCATGATCGACCACCACTGCAGCATTGCCGCCGAGTTCGAGCACGACTTTCTTCTTGCCGCTCTTGGCTTTCAGTTCCCAACCCACGGCGGGAGAGCCCGTGAAGCTCAGGAGGTTGAGGCGTTCGTCCTCGGTAAACAGATCTGCGCCATCGCGGCTTGCGGGCAGGATGCTGAAGGCGCCTTCGGGCAGATCAGTCTCGGCAAGCACTTCGCCAATGATGATCGCTCCCAAAGGCGTCTTGCTCGCCGGCTTCATCACGAAGGGACAGCCGACTGCGATGGCAGGGGCGACCTTGTGCGCAGCGAGGTTCAGCGGAAAGTTGAAGGGAGAGATGAAACTGCACGGTCCGACCGGATAGCGTTTCCAGATCGACTGATAACCCTTGGCCCGCTCGCTGATGTCGAGCGGCATGACTTCGCCATACATACGGGTCGATTCCTCGGCGGCGATCTGGAAGGTATCTATCAGCCTTGTAACTTCGCCTTCGCTGTCGCCAATCGGCTTGCCCGCTTCGACGCAAAGGGCATAGGCCAGCTCGTCAAACCGCTCGCGGAACCGCTTCACACAGTGATCGAGCACAGCCTTGCGCTCATAGCTTGCCATCCGCGCCATCGGCTCTGCCGCAGCAACCGCGCCGGCAATGGCCTTGTCGATGATCTCCGGATCGGCCTGCGCGACGCGGAAGGCGACTTCGCCGGTATATTTGTCGATCACCTCCAGATCGGTGTTCGGCCGCTCGGCCTTGTTGTTGAGATAGAGCGGGTAAGTGTCTTTGAGCTGGGGCATGGGATCTCCTCTCCCCTTCAAGTCACAGCTTCTTGCTGAGTTCCTTGATGTCGTGATTGAGGATCTGGTCGTTTTCCGAGTAGTCGACCGGGCAATCGATCACGTGCACGCCCGGCGTTTCGCAGCAATGGGCGAGCAGTTCAGCAAGGTGCGGCGTCGACTCCACGCGGTGGCCGATGGCGCCGTAGCTGTTGGCATAATCGACGAAATCGGGATTGCCGAAGGTGAGGCCGTAGTCGGCAAAGCCCATATTCGCCTGCTTCCAGCGGATCATGCCATATGCATCGTCGCGCAAGATCAGCACAGTCAGGTTGAGGCCGAGCCGCACTGCCGTCTCCAGCTCCTGACTATTCATCATGAAGCCACCGTCGCCGCAGATCGCCATGACCTTGCGATCGGGGTAAAGCATGGCGCTCATCATTGCCGATGGCAGCCCTGCCCCCATGGTCGCGAGTGCATTGTCGAGCAGCACGGTGTTGGGGAGATAGGCAGTGTAATTGCGCGCGAACCAGATCTTGTAGACGCCATTGTCGAGGCAGATGATTCCGTCTTCCGGCATGGCTTCGCGCACCTTGCGAACGAGATGCGGCGGGAAGATCGGGAAGCGGTCATCCTCCTTGAGCTTGTTCGCATGCTCTTCTTCCGCGCGGCGATAATGGGTCAGCGTTTCGGAGTCCCATTTGCCCTGCGGGACGATGTCTTCCTTGATCTGCCAGATAGCGTTGGCGATGTCGCCGATCACCTCGATCTGCGGGAAGTAGACGGGGTCCACTTCGGCAGTGCGATAGGAGACATGGATCACCGTCGCCCCGCCCGCTTGCATGAAGAAGGGAGGCTTTTCGATCACGTCATGGCCGATGTTGACGATGCAATCGCTCGCTTCGATCGCGCGGTGGACGAAGTCTCCCGAGGAGAGTGCGGCGCAGCCGAGGAACAGCGGATGGCGCTCGTCGATAACGCCCTTGCCCATTTGTGTGGTGACGAAGGGTATGCCGGTTTTCTCGATGAACTGGCGCAGCATCCGACTCGTCATCTTTCGATTGGCCCCTGCGCCGATGACCAGCACCGGGCGCTCGGCTTCTTCGAGAGCGTTGACCGCCTGCCGTACCGCCTTGTGTTCGGCAGAAGGGCGTCGCGCCACGGATGCGGCTATCGGGCGGGACGAGCATTGTTCTTCGGCAATGTCCTCGGGGAACTCGATATGCACGGCACCCGGCTTCTCTTCCTCGGCCAAGCGGAAGGCTTCACGCACGCGGCTGGGGATGTTCTCTCCGGCGGCAAGCTGGTGAGCGTATTTGGTGATCGGCCCCATCATTTCCACCACGTCGAGGATCTGGAAGCGGCCCTGCTTGCTCTTCTTGATCGGCTTTTGCCCGGTGATCATCAGAATCGGCATGCCGCCGAGCTGGGCATAGGCACCCGCCGTCACCAGATTGGTCGCCCCCGGCCCGAGCGTGGCGAGGCAGACGCCGGTCTTGCCCGTGTGCCGACCATAGGTCGCCGCCATGAAGCCTGCGCCCTGCTCATGTCGTGTGAGCACCAGCTTGATGCTGTCGCTCTTGGACAAGCTTTGGAGGAAGTCGAGATTCTCCTCCCCGGGCACGCCGAAGATGTACTCGACGCCTTCCTGCTCTAGGCACTCGATGAACAGGTCTGATGCTTTTGTGGTGTCGGACATTCGCTACTCCCCCTTGGCGCTTCGGCGAGCACCACCATCCGGTTTTGCGACCCGAGTTTTCTCGGCTTCGGCCGAATGCCTAACAGGTAGCGCTGGAAGAGTCAGTAGCCGTGTTCGAGGTCCATTTGCGGTGTCACCGGATCCCCTGCGCGCCAGCGGGCGAGGTTCTCGATGAAGCGGTCGGCGCTGCGCTGGAACATCTTGGTTTGCGCCCGTCCCGAAAGATGCATCGTGACCTGCGCATTCTCAAGCGACCAGAGCGGATGATCCTCGGGCAGCGGCTCGGGCTCGGTGACGTCGAGCAGTGCAGCCTCGATCGACTTGGCGTGCAGCGCTTCGACCAATGCTGCCTGATCGATCACGTCTCCACGCGCGATGTTTACAACCACCGCATCGCTTCGCATCGCATCAAGCTCCGCCGCGCCGATCATATGCCTGGTATCGGGCGTCGAAGGCACGGCGAGGATAACCCAGCCGAACTCGCCCAGCCGATCGCGCCATTCGTCGGGTCGCAAGGCACCCTCGCCACCCGAACGCCGCACCGGTACGACTTCCATGTCGAACGCTTCGAGCCGCGTCTTGACCAGCGAGCCGATCGCACCGAGGCCGAGCAGCAGCACACGCTCGCCCGCGAGTTCGCGCTTGCCGGGGCTGTCGAGCAACCACTCGTTCCTGTCTTGCGCGCGGACGACATCCCGGTAGCCCTTCGCGTGCGCGAGCATCAGCATCACGGTGTATTCGGCAATGGTCAGCGCGTTGATGCCGACGCCGTTGGTGACGACCGTGCCGCGCTCTTGCAACACATCCAGCGGCAGGAAGTCGAGCCCGGCATAGATCGAGTTGAGCCATTTCAGGTTTTCGGCAGCACGGACCGCTTCGATCATCGGCTGCTTATCGTTGAAATCGAACCAGCCGATTTCGGCGGAAGGCGCAATTTCGAGCGCCTCTTCCCTCGAGGTAAACCAATGCGGCTCGACCCAGTCGGGCAGGCGCGGTTCGACCAGCGGGCGGATCAGGGCGGATAATGCAGCTTTGGTTATAGCTTCCACTCCCAGCCCAGCGGATCGCCATCCATCACGTCGACACCCTTGGCCGCGAGCTCATCGCGCAGCGCATCGGACGTGGCGAAGTCCTTCTCCGCTCGCGCCTCCTTGCGGCGAGCGAGCTTGTCATCGATCTCGGCCTCCGTGATGCTGGCGGACTTGGGGCGGATGCGAAGGTCGGCGCGGGTGAGCGCGAAGAGGTCGAAGCCGAGCACGGCGTCCATCGCTTCCACCACAGCGCGTTTGATCCCGGTATCGACCTTCTTGACCGCCAGCGCCTCTTCCAGCGCGGTGAGCGCGATCGGCGTGTTGAGGTCATCGGCCATAGCCTCCTCGAACTTGGCGAGCATGGGCGCGAATTTGGGATGCTCGGCTTCGGGCTGCGCTTCGGCATCGGCCAGCCGCTCCACGGCCATCACAATGCGCTTCAGCCGGGTAAGTGCCGCTTCCAGCCCCTCCCAGCTGAACTCCAGCTCACTGCGGTAGTGCGCTTGCAGGCACATCATGCGGTAGGCCAGCGGGTGATAGCCCTTGTCGATGAGGAGCTGGAGGCGGAGGAACTCTCCGCTCGATTTGCTCATTTTGCCGCTGCGTTCGACGAGGAAGTTGTTGTGCATCCAGATCTTCGCGCCCGAATTGGTCGCCTCTGAAAGGCCGCCGCAGCCGCAGAAGGCCTGGTTCTGCGCGATCTCGTTCGGGTGATGGATTTCGCGGTGATCGATCCCGCCGGTGTGGATGTCGAAGGGGAAACCAAGCAGCTTCTCGCCCATGACCGAGCATTCGAGATGCCAGCCGGGCGCGCCCTTGCCCCAGGGCGAGTCCCATTCCATCTGCCGCGTTTCGCCAGCAGGCGTCTTCCGCCAGATCGCGAAGTCGGCCGCATTGCGCTTGCCTTCGACAGTCTCGATGCGGCCCTCGCCTTCCTCGGTGACAGCGCGGGCCAGCCGCCCGTAATCCTCGACAGTCGAGACATCGAAGTAGAGACCGCTTTCGAGTTCGTAGCAGTGCTTGTCCGCAATGCTCTTGGCGAACTTCAGCATTTCCTCGATGTAGTCCGTCGCGACCGACCACTTCGCAGGCTCCCGGATGTTGAGCGCCTTCACGTCCGCCCAATAGGCCTCGGTGTAATGCTTCGCGATGTCCCAGATCGACTGCGCTTTCTCCGCAGCCATCTTCTCCATCTTGTCCTCACCTGCATCCCCGTCATCGGTCAGATGGCCGACATCGGTGATGTTGATCACATGAGTGAGCTTGTAACCCTTCCAGCTCAGCGTGCGCCCCAGCACATCGGCGAAGACATAGGCGCGCATATTGCCGATATGCGGGTAGTTATAGACCGTCGGCCCGCAGGTGTAGACGCGCGCCTCACCGGGATGGACCGGGATAAAAGGCTCTATCTCGCGCGTTAGGGAGTTGAACAGGCGTAGGTCAGTGTCACTCATGCAGGCGCTCTTGCTCCATGACCGCATCCATTTCAACCGGAGACATAGCCCATGCAACAGACCGAAGCCGATAGGCGCGACGATGATCTTGCGAAGGGGCTCGGACTGATCGGCCTACTGGGCTGCATCCTCGTCATCATTGCCGATCTGTCGGGCACACTGCTGAGCGGCCATGTCGGCATGATCCGCGACACGATCAGCGATTCCGCGGCCGGCGGCGAGTATGACTGGCTGGTGGATGCAGGCCTGTATGCCTTTGCCGCATCTGCCATCCTGATCGCTGCCGGGCTGTGGCGCTGGAAAGCGGATGGATGGGACTGGCGGCTGGGCCAAATCACCCTCTTCGCTCTCGCCATCGTTATCGCTTTGGTCGCCGGTTACGAGGCGTATAACCGCCCCTTCGGTCTGCCGGACATCCACCGCTATCTGGTCTATGCCATCGGCGCGCTCTTTCCCGCGACCGTCTGGCTGACGTCCGACGGGCTTGCCGACCGGCGCGACTGGATCAAGCCCGCCATGCGCATTCTCGCCGTGGTGTGGCTGATCGCCGGACCGCTGCTGTTCGTGATCCCCACCAGCTGGGACGGCCTCTACGAGCGCGGCCTCGCCGTGCTGATGGTCGGCTGGTTCGCCGTGGTGGCGTGGCTGATTTACACCCGCCCGGGCGAGTCCAACTGAGCATTCCGAGGGCGTCAAATCGCTGCGGGGTGTGACAGGTGTGACAGTGTCCTGACGAGAATTTTCAGGGGCTGCATAATCCGCCTGTAGAGCGCGGCTTTCTGCGGGTTCGGGCGATTGGTGACGCATCCAGTGGACGGTGTCTGAAAACCGTATTTGTAGGAAAGCGATATCGTCAATCGCAGCAGCGAAGAAGAATTATGCGCGCGGCTCGTTCGGATCGTTCAGCTCGAAGCCAGTAAGCACCCATCCCAGCCCTTCGCGGCGGAAGATCAGGTCCGGCCCGGTGGATCCATCCTCGAACGTCCCTTCCGCGCGGAAGTGATCGAAGCCTTCGCGTTCCACATCCCAGCTCAATTGCTGCCCACGCAGCCGCTCCGGCAACATGCCGGCAACGAATGCGCCCGATGCGACCAGACCGCTGACCGCCCCCGGCGTTAGCGAGCGGTCAATCGCTGCATTGCCCAAACGCTCGGCAATCGCCGCGCCAAGATCGCCCAGCGCGCCATTCTGGCCGCGCTGCCGCGCAACCGCTTCATTGAGCTGTTCGCTGGCCGAGGCGCGCAGAGCGGGAAAATCCACCTGCTCCTCCAGCGCGGCGGCATCCCCCACCTGTGCCGCATCGGCGAGCGATTTCATCGCAAACCACGGCGAGGCGAGATACCAGCCGCCGAAAACGAGCGCGACGAGGAAGACGAGGGCGAGGAGTTTTTTCACGGCGGCGGTATCCTGAAGATGAAGCTGTCACCTTGGCACTCAATCAGCGATTTTGCGCCATTAAATCGAATATGAGCGAGCGCGTACTTCCGAGCAGGGTTGCCCGCATTGATTGCACGTTCGACCCATCGGCGTAGATGCTTGTTGGAAATCGCGGTTCGCTCTGCTTCGAAGATGCTGCAGTTATCGCGCATCCGCAATTCGGCGATTATCGCCAGCCAGCCCAAGTAGGGGTCGGATCGCTGACGTCGTATGCGTCTATGGGTCTCAATCGTCGATTTCGCGAATTCGGCTAGGTCGAAGCCGGGAGGAAAGTCTGGAGTTTCGATCACTCCACCTCGAACAAATCCGCCAGCTGCTCGATGATCGTGCCGCCCAGCTGTTCGGCGTCCATGATCGTCACAGCCTTCTTGTAATAGCGCGTCACATCATGACCGATGCCGATGGCGACGAGCTGGACGGGGCTTTGCCTCTCGATCCATTCGATCACCTTGCGCAGGTGCCCTTCGAGGTATCCGGCGGTGTTCACGCTGAGCGTTGAATCGTCCACCGGCGCACCGTCTGAAATGACCATCATGATGCGGCGGTCTTCGGGGCGGGCGAGCAGGCGTTCGTGGGCCCAGAGCAGCGCCTCGCCGTCGATATTCTCTTTCAGCAGGCCTTCGCGCATCATCAGGCCGAGGCTCCGGCGCGCGCGGCGCATCGGCTCGTCGGCCTTTTTGTAGATGATGTGGCGCAGATCATTGAGGCGGCCGGGATTGGGCGGGCGTCCATTGGCCAGCCATTTCTCGCGACCCTGCCCGCCCTTCCACGCGCGGGTGGTGAAGCCGAGGATTTCGACTTTCACGCCGCAGCGTTCCAGCGTGCGCGCAAGGATATCGGCGCTGATCGCCGCGATGGAAATCGGGCGGCCGCGCATACTGCCGGAATTGTCGATCAGCAGGGTGACGATCGTGTCCTTGAAATCCTGCTCCTGCTCCATCTTGTAGCTGAGCGAATGGCCGGGGCTGACGACTACGCGCGCAAGGCGAGCAGCGTCCAGCAGCCCCTCTTCCTGATCGAAATCCCAGCTGCGGTTCTGCTGCGCCATCAGGCGGCGCTGGAGGCGGTTGGCAAGCCGGGTCACCACGGACTGCAGCCCGGCGAGCTGGCTGTCGAGATAGGCGCGCAACCGCGTCAGTTCTTCGACATCGCACAGGTCTTCGGCTTCAACCACTTCGTCAAATTCGGTTGTGAAAGCCTTGTATTCAAAGGTTTCGGGCAGATCCTGCCACGGCGCGTTGCGGCGCTGGGGGAGCATGAACTCCTCGCCATCATCGCCCGGCTCACCTTCGGCCATGTTCTCATCGCCGGTGGCCTCGTCCTGCTCCTCGCCGTCGCCTTCTTCGCCATCGGCGCCTTCGGCGCGGGTTTCGGGCTGGTCGGAAGCGTCGTTGTCGCCGTCCTGGTCTTCGGGCGTTTCGTCTTCGTCGGCGCCTTCGCTTTCGTCGCCCTCGTCATCGTCGAAACCGTCTTCGGGATCGGCTTCCTGCGGCACCATGTCGAGATGGCGGAGCATATCGAGGCCGAGCTTCTGGAAAGCGGTCTGATCGTCGAGCAGTTCGGAAAGGCGTTCAAAGTCGTCGCCGGTGCGGCTTTCAATATGTTCGCGCACCAGATCTACGCCGGCCTGCGCCGCTTCGGGCACCGGCTGGCCGGTCAGCTGTTCGCGCAGCATCAGGCCTAGCGCGGTATGCATCGGCACGTCTTCGAAACTTTGCGCGCGGGAAATCTCGCTGGCGGCAACACGGCGATCCTGCATGGCGGCGAGGTTGCCGCGCATCCCGGCGAAGTCCCGCTCTCCGATGGCTTCGAAGCGGGCGCGTTCGATCGCGTCGTAGCATGCGCGCGCATCGGGCTCTGCAGGGCGGGATCGCATGTGCAGCGCGGCGTTGTGATGGCGCAGGCGCAGCGCGAAACTGTCGGCATAGCCACGCGCCAGTTCGGCATCGGCGGGAGGCACATTGCGCCCCGGCATGGGAACGCGCGCGCTCTTGCCCTGCTCGCTCGCGGCATCGGCGGTGAAGCCCACCTCAACCTCCGCATCGCGCGCAAGAGCACGCGCCGCGCCGGTCAGGGCGAGCTTGAAATCGTCGAGTGGTGAATCATCGGCCATGTGCAGGGGCTAGCTAAAGCACGCAGCGCGCGGCGCAAGGGGGTAGAAAGCCTGTTACAGCAGGCTCCCCCCGCCCAGCACGCCGATCAGCAGCGGATCATTGGTCGCGCGCGGATTGGCGCGAATGGCAGCTTCTTCGAAACCGATCTCGTTCCAGATCGCATTATCGATGCGGTTGGAGACATTCTGCGCCACGCCGCGAACGTCGACGCCGGTGATGCCGGCGAGCAATTCGCCCACCAGCGGCTCCTGCGTGATGCGCATGGCCTGGCCAAGTTCGGGGATCATGGCATCGATCAGCGTCACACCCATTTCATCGCGCAGGAAGCCGGTTGCTGCGCGCGGGCCGCCATTGATCAGCGCCACGGCGTTCTGAATGCCGATCACCCGCACCGCATCGGTAACGATGGGCGCAGCGCGCTCCGCCCCTTCGATGGCGATATCTGCAAAGGCATCTTCCAGCCGGTCCTTGAACAGGGTGGAGGTCAGGATATTGGCGACCACGCCGCCACGTGATCCGATCAGATTTTCAAGGCCGATCGTCGCGACCTGCTCGTCCCAGAAACCGCCCGGTTGCAGCATGCGGGCAAAGGCACGCTCGCTGGAGAGGTAGAGCAGGCGGCGCACCGCATCGACGAGGCTGAAACCGCCAAAGCCCTGGCATGCCGGCAGCGCCAGCAGCAGGCCACTCGCGCCCGCACCTGCCATGAACCGGCGGCGGCTGGTTTTCGCATTGTCGATGTCGAATTCGGTCATAATCCCATTCCTCTTCTTGCCGCCACGTGGGGGCGTTGCCCATATAACGCCAATGTCCATAAACCGTGCCCGACTACTGGTGATGAACGCCGCGCTTGGTCCGCTCGATTATCGCATGCCGGATGGAATGTCGGTCGAATATGGCAGCGTGGTCGTTGCGCCACTGGGGCCGCGGCAGATCATGGGCATCGTGTGGGAAGAGGCGAAACTTCCGGCGAACTCGGTGCCCGATGCGAAGCTGCGCCCGCTGTTGGGACTGGTCGACGTGCCGCCGATCCGCGCGGAACTGCGACGGCTGATCGAATGGACCGCAGACTATTACATCGCCCCGATGGCAGCGGTTGCGCGGATGGTGATCTCCAGCGGCGGCGCGCTGCGTGGTCCGGCCACGATGACCGAGTATCGCCTTTCCGGCGGCATGCCAGAGCGGATGACGCCGCAACGCGAAGCGGCTCTGGAAGCACTCGAAGGCGAGCAGGCGACTATCCGGGAGCTTGCAGGAATTGCAGGTGTATCGGAGGGCGTACTGCGCGGCCTCGTCAACCAGGGCGTGCTGGAGCCGGTCGAAGTCGATGTCGACCGCCCCTACCCCCGCGCCGCGCCGGGCCATGCGGTAGTCGACCTCAGCGAAGACCAGCAAAGCGTCGCGGCGCGGCTGGTGGAGGCGGTGCAGGCCGAGGAATTCGCGCCTTTCCTGCTCGACGGGGTCACCGGATCGGGCAAGACCGAAACCTATTTCGAAGCTGTGGCGCAGGCGCTGAGGCAGGACCGGCAAGTACTCGTCCTGCTTCCCGAAATCGCGCTGACCGAAGCTTTCCTCAGCCGGTTCGAGGACCGTTTCGGCACCGCGCCCATCGTCTGGCACTCCAGCCTCAAATCGACCGAGCGCCGCCGTGCATGGCGCGCGATTGCGAGCGGCGAGGCGCAGGTGGTGGTCGGCGCGCGGTCGGCGCTGTTCCTGCCTTATGCCAATCTCGGCCTCATCGTGGTCGATGAAGCGCATGAAATCAGTTTCAAGCAGGAAGACGGCGTGCGCTACAACGCACGCGATGTCGCGGTGATGCGCAGCCATTTCGAGCGGATCCCTGTCGTGCTCGCCAGCGCCACCCCCGCGCTCGAAAGCCTGCATATGGCGGATAGCGGAACCTACGAAAAACTCGTGCTCCCCAGCCGCTATGGCGGCGCAACTCTGCCGACGATCAAGCTGGTCAACCTTACGGAAGAACAGCCCGGCCGAGGCGCATGGATCGCGGCACCTTTGCGCGCGGCACTGGAAGACCGGCTGGAGAAAGGCGAGCAATCGCTGCTTTTCCTCAACCGTCGCGGCTATGCGCCGCTGACGTTGTGCCGGAACTGCGGGTTCCGCTTCCAGTGCCCCAATTGCAGCGCGTGGCTGGTCGAGCATCGGCTCAGCCGACGCCTCTCGTGCCACCATTGCGGGCATGAGACCAAACCGCCTGAAAAATGCCCCGAATGCGGCGAAGAGGATTGCCTCGTCGCCTGCGGTCCGGGTGTTGAACGCATTGCCGATGAAGTCGCCGACATTCTCCCCGATGCACGGGTCGCACTCGTCACGTCGGACACGATCAATTCACCCGAGAAGGCGGCAGAATTCGTCGCGCAGGCCGAGGCAAAGGCCATCGATGTCATCGTCGGGACGCAGCTGGTCACCAAGGGATTTCACTTTCCCGAATTGACGCTGGTGGGGGTGATCGACGCAGACCTCGGCCTCGAAGGCGGAGATCTGCGCGCGGCGGAGCGGACTTACCAACAGGTGGCGCAGGTCGCCGGGCGCGCGGGGCGAGGCTCAAAACCCGGAGAGGTCCTGATCCAGACGCGCCATCCCGATGCGCCGGTTATCGCCGCTCTCGAAGCCGGGGATCGCGATGCCTTTTACGAGGCCGAGACGGAATCCCGCCGCCACGCAGGCGCGCCGCCATTCGGGCGCTGGGCCGCCATCATCGTCTCAAGCGAGGACGATGCGGAGGCACGCGAAGCCGCAAACCGCATCGGCACGACGCGGCCCTTCCTGGATGATGTGATGATCCTTGGCCCGGCACCGGCGCCGCTCGCGCTGTTGCGCAATCGCTACCGCTACCGGCTATTGCTCAATGCGCGGCGCACGGCGAATTTGCAGGCGGTAATCCGCGATTGGCTGCGGCAGGTGGATCATCCGCCGGGAGTGCGCGTGGGGGTCGATATCGACCCTTACAGCTTTGTCTAATTTAGTCTAAAGACTATGCTTCGTTTTTAGGGCTGTTCCATTTATTTTATGGCGGACGAAATAAGGGATCGTGATGTCAGAGAATTCGAAACGCGTAGCCCGCGCAGAAAGCGCGGCTGAGCACCTGCCTGCGGGAATTTCCGCACGCACGATGCAAGACCTCCCCATTTCGCTGGTGATAGCAGATGCGCAGCTGGAAGACCGGCCGCTGATCTATGTCAACAGCGCCTTCGAACGGATGACCGGCTTCCACCGCGAAGCCATTATCGGGAAGAACTGCCGTTTCCTCCAGGGCGAAGATACCGATCCGGCAACGAGGGAGGAGATTAGGGAAGCTCTGGAAAAGGGCCGCGAGGTTACGACGGACATTGTCAATTACCGTTCCGATGGTGAGAAGTTCATCAATCGCCTGATGATCGTTCCTTTGCAGGACGATGGTGGAAAAGTGACCCATTTCATGGGCATCCAAACGATTTGTCCCGAACAAAACAGCGCCACAGCACGAGCCGCCAAGCTGGATGAATCGCTGCGAGAAGTTCAGCACCGCGTGAAGAACCACCTTGCAATGCTGCTCGCGCTGATCCGTATGGAGGCCAAGCAAACTCGCGACGCGAAGTCGGCTCTTGAAGTGCTCGCCAATCGCGTGGAAGCGCTGAACCTTCTTTATGACGAGTTCACGCGAACCGGTAAATTCGAAGGCGGAAGCATCGCCTTGGGTGCGTACGTTTCGCGCGTATGCAGCGCCCTGAACATGCTTGATGGCAAGAGCGAAGTTCGTCTCAACATGCAGACTGAACGCTTGAATGCCTCGCTCGATGCCTCTTCTCAAGTTGGCCTGTTGGTCTCCGAATTGCTCACCAACGCCCTACAGCACGCCTTTGATGAAAAAGATGGAGGTATTGTCGAAGTTCGACTTTGGCAGTCCGATGGGGATACCATTTGCCTGTCGGTCAGCGATGACGGTTCTGGTCTGCCTGAAGATTCAGCGTGGCCAAAAGAAGGTAATCTAGGTGCGCGGATCGTGCGCGATCTGGCATCACGGCTCAATGCCGAAATCAACGTTGAGACAGGTGACGACGGCACCAATGTCACACTGAGCATCCCAGCCCGCTCAATACAGCCGAAACGCGCAAAAGCCGACGCATAGAAAGAAAGAAGGTTTCCAAAGAAACCGCATTGCCCTCTTTCAGCATATAACAATTTCGTTATATGCTTATATCAATGCAGATCGAACCTGCCCTTCGTGCCCTCTCGGACAGCTCGCGCCTGCGCGTGATGCGGCTGGTTGCGCAGATGGAATTGTCGGTCGGCGAGATCGCGCAGGTGCTTGGGCAGAGCCAGCCGCGCGTTTCCCAACATGTGGCGCGGCTTGTCGATGCCGGGCTGGTGGAGCGGCGCAAGGAAGGCAATTCGGTCTTCCTGCGCGAGGCCTCACCCTGCCCCATCGGCGATGCGCTGAACCGACTGTTCGCCACTGCCGAGCGCGAAGATGCAGATTTCTCCGAGCAATCCGAAGCCGATCGCAATCGCCTCGCCACCATTCGCGATGCGCGGGAGAAAGAGGCAGACCGCTATTTCGCTCGCCATGCGGACGAGTGGGACACTTTGCGCGAAATCCATGGGCCGGAGAAGGCTAGCGAAGAGGCCCTGATTGCCGCCCTCGCCGATGCTCCGATCGGGCATTTGCTCGACATCGGCACCGGCACCGGGCGCATAACCGAATTGCTGGCACCCCATGCGAGCCATATCGTTGCGCTCGACAAAAGCCTCGACATGTTACGTGTCGCCCGCGCCCGCCTGCAGGCGATTGCGCCGGACAAGGTCGAGCTGGCGCAGGGCGATTTTACGAACCTGCCTTTCCCCGCAGCCAGCTTCGATACGGTGCTGCTGCACCAGGTGTTGCATTTCGCGCACGACCCCGCACTGGCGCTCAAAGAGGCTGCGCGCGTCACGCGATCCGGGGGTCGTATCGCCGTCGTCGATCTTGCGCGGCACGAGCTTGACGAACTGCGCACCCGCCACGCCCATGCCCGCCTTGGCTTTGCCGATGCCACCATGGCCAAATTGCTGGCCGAAGCCGGCTTCGATCCGGCCGACCCGGTAGAAGTGCCGGGCCGAGAATTGACAGTCAAAATCTGGTCCGCGACGCGTATCGCGCACCCAGCCCCTCAAGAAAGAGAGATCGCCTGATGAGCGCCGCCCCTCCCATCACACCTTTCCCCGGTGCCGTTACGCTGGATGAAGCGCATGAAAAGCGCCGCTCGCGCGAGACGCCGCTGTTCTCCGGACTGCCCGGCGACATCGACGTAAGTTTCGAATTCTTCCCGCCCAAGACGGAGAAGATGGAAGAGAAATTGTGGGACGCGGTGCAGGAACTCGCCCCGCTCGCCCCGGAATTCGTTTCGGTCACCTATGGCGCAGGCGGCTCCACGCGGGAACGTACGCATAACACCGTGGCGCGCATCATCCGGGAAACCGGCATTCCCGCTGCCGCGCACCTGACCTGTGTCGATGCCAGCAAGGCGGAAACGCAGAAAATCGCAGAAGCATATTGGGAAGCTGGCGTGCGCCATATCGTCGCCTTGCGCGGGGATGCGGGCGAGCCGGGCGCGCCTTTCGTCCCGCATCCCGATGGCTACACCAATGCAGCGGAACTGGTCAGCGGTCTGAAGGAAGTGGCCGATTTCGAGATTTCGGTCGCCGCTTATCCGGAAACCCATCCCGATGCCGATTGCCCGCAGGCCGATCTCGACAATCTCAAGCGCAAGATCGATGCAGGCGCATCGCGCGGGATCACCCAGTTCTTCTTCTCGGCAGAGAAATTCTTCGACTTTTCAGACAATTGCAAAGCCAATGGGATCGACGCGCCGATGGTGCCGGGTATCCTTCCGGTGACGAATGTCGCGCAGGCGCGCAAATTTGCCGGACAATGCGGCGCAGTGATCCCCGACTGGATGGACGGACTGTTCGAAGGGCTCGATGAACGCCCCGCCTCGCGCCAGCTGGTCGCGGCAACCGTCGCTGCGGAGCTTTGCCGCCGCCTCTATGCTGGCGGTGTGCGCCAGTTCCATTTCTACACTTTGAACCGTGCCGACCTTGCCTATGCGATTTGTCATATGCTCGGTCGCCGACCTGTGGGGACCTCATCATGAACGCCCGCGAACAACTCGATGCGGAAGCCGCCAAGCGCATCCTGATTTTCGACGGGGCGTTCGGCACGCAGATACAGGAGCGCAAGCTGTCCGAAGAGGATTACGCGGGCGACCTTGGCCTGAAAGCCGACCAGAAGGGCAATAACGACATCCTCGCCCTCACCCGCCCGGATGTGATTGCCGACATCACCCGCGCCTATCTGGAAGCCGGATCGGATGTGGTTTCGACCAACACCTTCTCCGCCAACACGATCAGCCAGGCCGATTACGCGGCAGAGGCGCTGGTGCGCGATATCAATATCGCCTCCGCCCGGATCGCGCGCAAATGTGCGGACGAATATGCCGCCAAAGATGGCCGCCCGCGCTTTGTTGCAGGAGCTATCGGACCGACCAACAAGACCCTGTCGCTTAGCCCCGATGTCGAGGATCCGGGCTACCGCGAGATCGACTTCGATTACCTGACCTCGGTCTATCTCGACCAGGCAGAGGCGCTAGTCGAAGGCGGGGTCGATTTCATCCTGATCGAAACGATTTTCGACACGCTCAACGCCAAGGCCGGGATCATGGCGGTGAAGCAATTGTCCGAAAAGCTGGGTCGTGATGTGCCGATCATGCTCTCAATGACGCTCACCGACCTGTCGGGCCGCAATTTGTCAGGCCACACGGTCGAGGCATTCTGGAACGCCGTGCGTCACGCCAACCCCGTCACGATCGGCCTGAATTGCAGCTTCGGCGCCGACCAGCTGCGCCCGCATGTGCAGGTCCTCTCCGACATCGCCGATACGCTGTTGCTCGCCTATCCGAATGCAGGCCTGCCGAACGAGCTGGGCGAATATGATGAGCTGCCGGAGACCACCGCGAAACTCACCGGCATCTGGGCCGACAATGGCCGCGTGAATATCCTCGGCGGCTGCTGCGGCTCCACTCCCGATCACATCGCCGCGATGGCCAAGCGCGTCGAGGGCGTTGCCCCGCGCAAAGTGCCCGAACGCGACACCAAGATGCGGCTCGCAGGGCTCGAGCCCTTCGTCGTCGCCGCCTGATTTACGGACACACAATGACCGACAATTCCACCGCCCGCTTCATCAATATCGGTGAGCGCACCAATGTCACCGGCTCAGCACGGTTTAAGAAGCTCATTATGGGCGACGACTATGCGACGGCCGTCGAAGTCGCGCGGCAGCAGGTCGAGAACGGCGCGCAGATCATCGATGTGAACATGGATGAAGGCCTGCTCGACGCTGAAAAGGCAATGACGACCTTCCTCAAGCTGATTGCAGCGGAGCCGGACATCGCCCGCGTGCCGATCATGATCGATTCGTCGAAGTGGGATGTGATCGAGGCGGGGCTGAAATGCGTTTCGGGCAAGCCGATCGTGAACTCCATTTCGATGAAAGAAGGCGAAGAGCAATTCCTCGAGCAAGCCAAAAAATGCCGTGACTACGGCGCTGCCGTGGTGGTTATGGCGTTCGACGAGGTCGGCCAGGCGGACACCAAGCAACGCAAGGTCGAAATCTGCTCACGCGCCTACGAACTGCTGGTCGCAAACGGTTTTCCGCCAGAAGACATCATTTTCGATCCCAACATCTTCGCAGTCGCCACCGGCATTGCCGAGCATGATCGCTACGGTCTCGACTTCATCGAGGCGGTGGCCGAGATCAAGCAGCGCTGCCCACACGCGAAGACCAGCGGCGGCCTCTCCAACCTCTCCTTCAGCTTCCGGGGTAATGAGACCGTGCGCCGCGCGATGCACTCGGTCTTTCTCTATCACGCGATCCCCGCCGGCCTCGACATGGCGATCGTCAATGCGGGACAGCTCGATGTGTACGACGCCATCGACCCGCAATTGCGCGAGCTTTGCGAAGACGTGATCCTCGCCCGCCGTGAGGACGCAGCAGAGCGATTGGTCGATCTCGCCGAAAGCTATCGCGGAACCACTGAAAAGGACGAGAAAGCCGCACAGGAATGGCGCTCGCTTCCCGTCACCAAGCGGCTCGAACACGCGCTCGTCAAAGGCATCGATGCGCATATCGTCGAAGATACCGAGGAAGCGCGCCAAGCCGCCAATCGCCCGATCGAGGTCATCGAAGGCCCGCTGATGGACGGCATGAATGTCGTTGGCGACCTGTTCGGCAGCGGCAAGATGTTCCTGCCGCAAGTCGTCAAATCCGCGCGCGTGATGAAAAAAGCCGTCGCCCACCTCATCCCCTTCATCGAGGCGGAGAAAGACCTGCTTCCCGAAGAGGAGCGCAAGTCCAAGGGCAAGATCATCATGGCGACGGTGAAAGGAGACGTGCACGATATCGGCAAGAATATCGTCGGCGTCGTGCTGCAGTGTAACGGCTATGATGTCATCGACCTTGGGGTGATGGTGCCGTGGAGCAATATCCTCGAAACCGCGCGCGTGGAAAAAGCCGATATCATCGGCCTGTCGGGCCTCATCACTCCGTCGCTCGACGAGATGGTGACGGTGGCCGAAGAGATGCAGAATGCCGAGATGGACATACCGTTGCTCATCGGCGGGGCCACCACCAGCAAGGTCCACACCGCGCTGAAAATCGACACCAATTACGATGGTCCGGTGATCCACGTGCTCGATGCGAGCCGCGCGGTTGGTGTCGCCTCCAAACTCCTTTCCGACACGGCCAAGCCCGAATTCGTCGGCGAAGTTGCAGGCGAATATGAAAAAGTCCGTCTCGCCCGCGAAGGCAAGACGCCGAGCGTGCTGCTGAGCATCGAAGACGCGCGCGCCAATTATTACGACGCCTATCTGTCGGACAAGCCCGCCCCGCCCGCAAAGCCGGGTATCCATGTCTTCGACGATTGGGACCTCGCGGACTTGCGCGAATGTATCGACTGGACGCCTTTCTTCCGCGCGTGGGAATTGCACGGCACCTATCCCAAGATCCTGAAGGACGAAGTGGTGGGCGAAACCGCGACCCAGCTCTTTGCCGATGCCAATGCGATGTTAGACCAGATCGTGAGCGAGAAATGGCTCACCGCCCGGGGCGTAGCCGGCTTCTGGCCGTGCGCGCGCGATGGCGACGATGTGACTGTTCACCTCGCCGATCAGGAAGAGCATGTCCTGCTACCCTTCCTGCGCCAGCAGGTGCGCAAATCGCGCGAGCGGGCGAATATGTGCCTTGCCGATTTCATCGATCCCGCGGGCGACTGGATCGGCGGCTTTGCCGTGGGCATCCACGGGATCGAACCGCATATCGAGCGCTTCCAGGCCGACAAGGACGATTATTCGGACATCCTATTGAAAGCTCTGGCAGACCGGCTGGCCGAAGCCTTTGCCGAACGGCTGCACCAGCACACCCGCATCGATCTGTGGGGCTATGCGCCCGATGAAAACCTGACCAACGCACAGCTTATCAAGGAAGAATATCGCGGCATTCGCCCTGCACCGGGCTATCCGGCGTGCCCCGATCATTCGCTCAAGCCCATCCTGTTCGATTTGCTGAATGCGCAGGAAAACGTCGGGTTGAAGCTGACCGAAAGCTTTGCCATGCTGCCAACTGCGGCGGTGAGCGGCTTTTACTTTGGTCATCCCGAAAGCCAGTATTTCGGCGTGGCCCGCGTGGGGAGCGATCAGCTGGAGGACTACGCCAATCGCCGCGGCATCCCGCTGGCAGAGGCGGAGCGTTGGCTGCGACCCAATCTGGATTAGTGCCAAGGGCCACTTGCGTCCTGTTAAACCCATCAATAGTGTGGCGAATCTCACCACCAGATAGCTAACGGGACGGGCACTGGAATGTTCAAACGAATTCTTGGCGGATTTACCGCCGTTTTACTTGCGCTGGGCCTGACGGCTCAGACAGCCGCTGCACGCGATTGGTATCGCGCCGAAAGCGCGCACTTCATTCTTTATTCGGAAGATTCCGAAGAAGCGACGATCGACTACGTGCAGGATCTGGAGCGCCTCGATGAAGTGCTGCGCCTGATGACCGGTGTCGGCGCCGATGACGGCAGCCTGCCGCCTTCAACGAAGGTGACGGTGTTCCGTTACGGCCAGACGCGTGACATGGCATCGCTCGCCGTGGGCAATCGCAATGCCGGCATCGGCGGATTCTTCATTCCACGCGCCACCGGCGCCGTGGCGTTCGTGCCGCGCCAGCGCAATTCGCGCAGTGGTCGCAGCCGCGCGCAGGACATTGATAGTGCAATGCAGCTCGAGCCAAAGGCCGTGCTCTTTCATGAATATGTGCACTATTTCATGTTCCAGCATGCCGATGCGCCGTACCCACTGTGGTACAGTGAAGGCTTTGCAGAGCTGTTTTCCAATCTGCAGTTCGAAGAAGACTACTTCATCATTGGCGATGTGCCGACCTGGCGTAGCGCATCGCTCACATCGATTCCTCTCGATCTCGAAGCAACGTTCGATCCGCCGGCACGCGGCGATCGTTACACCGTCGGTCGCACCTATGCGCACGGCTGGCTGATCGCGAGCCACCTCAACCTGAACGCTGATCGTCGTGGCCAGATGACCACCTACATGCAGGCGATCGCAGAAGGTGCGCCGGTCATGGAAGCGGCTGAGCGGGCATTCGGCGATCTTGACGTCCTGTATGACGAACTAGAGGAATTCCGCACCGGTCGTGCGCGAACCCTGCGCGTTCCCTATGCCGTACAGGCCGAACCCGAGGTCGAAATCCGCCAGCTCGACGAAGCTGAAGAAGCTCGCATGAGCCTGATGATCCGGTCGAAGCGCGGTGTCGATGAAGACGAAGCGCAGCGACTGGTTCGCGAGGCACGCAGCCTCGTTGCGGAATATCCCAACAGCACAGCGGTATTGCTCGCCGCGCTCGAAGCCGAATTCGATGCCCGCAATTATGACGAGGCTGAAAGCCTTGCCCAGCGCGTGCTCGAAATCGATGCGGAGAACACCACTGCGGCCTATTATTATGCCGACGTGGCCCTGCGCCGGTCTTTCGAAGATCCGTCGCAATATGCAGTAGCGCGTGATCGTTTCATCGATGCCAATTTGATGGAAAACGACCACCCCTATCCGCTGTACGGCTATTACCTCAGCTATTTGCTCGATCCGAGCGTGGATGAGGTGCCTGAAGGTGCAAAGGCTGCGCTGGAAACGTCCTTCGCCTATGCCGCATTCGACACCGGCGTGCGCCGCGCGCTGGTCCACATGCTGCTGACCGAAGAGCGCGATGATGCGGCCCGCGTCGTGGGTGCTGAGTACATCACCGGCAACGGCATCGGCCCATGCGTCTACCGCCACTATTTCGAAGAATATCGGAACGGCAATCGCGAAAAACTGATGGAAGAAATTCGTCCGGATCACCCGGGTGAGTATCTCGACGAAGACGCCCGCGAGGCGCTGCGTGACGAGTTCCGCGAGGAAGCCGAAGCGCTGGGTTGCGAAGTCGACTAAGCGACCGACCTAACCTCAAGCCTATCGGATGATGCGGGCGGCCCGTGGTTCTCAGGAACCGCAGGCCGCCCGCAGCCATTTGGGGCCTATGGCAAATGACAATTCCGGCCCGGTGCTCGTCCCTATCCTCGGGGACCAGCTGACCCGCAATCTGGCATCGATCCGGGGGCGCACCAAAGATGATACCGTCATCCTGATGATGGAAGTCTGGGACGAGGCGACTTACGTCAAACACCACAAGCAAAAGATCGCGCTGATCTTCTCCGCCATGCGTCATTTCGCCGCCGAGCTGGATAATGCCGGCTGGCAGGTCGATTACGTCAAGCTGACGGATAACGACAACGCAGGCAGCTTCACCGGCGAGATTGCGCGCGCGGTGGAGCGGCACTCGCCCCGCGCCATTCACGTGGTCGAAGCAGGCGAATGGCGCGTACAGCAGGCGATCGAGGAATGGCCCGACAAATTCGATTGCGAGGTAGAAATCCTGCCCGATGATCGCTTCATCTGCCCGCTCTCCGACTTCAACGAATGGGCGGAGGATCGCGACACGCTGCGGATGGAAAATTTCTACCGCGAAATGCGCAAGCGCACCGGCATCCTGATGACCGAGGACGGCAAGCCCAAGGGCGGCGACTGGAATTACGACGAAGACAATCGCGCTTCCCCCAAGGAGGAAATGAGCCCTCCCGATCGTCCGTTGTTCGAGCCTGACGACATCACGCAGGAATGCATTGCTTTGGTCGAAGAGAAGTTTGGCGACCACTTCGGTGATCTCGACAATTTCGGCTGGCCAGTCACGCGCGACGAGGCAGAGAAAGCCGCCGATGCCTTTTTCAAGGAGCGGATCGAGAAGTTCGGCAAGTATCAGGACGCGATGGTCTATGGTCAGGATGACCTCTACCATTCGATGCTTTCGACGAGCATCAACCTCGGCCTGCTCGATCCGCTCGAACTCTGCAAGCGGGCGGAGAAATGCTACGAAGATGGCACCGCGCCGATCAATTCGGTCGAAGGTTTCATACGGCAGTTGATCGGCTGGCGTGAATATGTCCGCGGCTTTTACTGGCGCTTCATGCCGGGGCTGGAAAGCGACAATAAGCTGAACGCGCAGCGCGGGCTTGCCGAATTCTTCTGGACTGGCGATACGGATATGCGCTGCCTTTCGGACAGCATCCGCTCGACGAAAGAGAATGCCCACGCGCACCACATCCAGCGGCTGATGGTGCTGGGCAATTTCTGCCTGCTCGCCGGGATCAATCCGCGCGAAGTGCAGGACTGGTATCTGGTCGTCTACGCCGATGCCTATCAATGGGTCGAACTGCCCAATGTCGCGGCAATGATCCTCTACGCCGATGGCGGCAAGCTCGCCTCGAAGCCCTATTCGGCCTCCGGCAATTACATCAACAAGATGAGCAATTACTGCAAGGACTGCAAATACTCGGTCAGCAAGAAGACCGAGGAGGACGCGTGCCCGTTCAATTCGCTCTACTGGTATTTCATGGACCGTCACCGCGACCGCTTCGGCAGCAATCCGCGCATCGGCCGGGTCTATGCCAATTGGGACCGGATGGATGACGAGAAGAAGCAAGCCTATCTCGACCGGGCCGAAAGCTTTCTCGGCACGCTGACGCCTGCAGACAGCAGCTGGGCGCGTGCGGAGTAGCATTTGGCAGAGCAGCGGCTGACGCTCGTCGACCAATCATTGTGCGGTGGGGGCAATAGGCGCCTAGCCGATCCTGCGATCCAGGAGCCCGCCACAATGACCACCTTACAGATGAACGATGCGCAGATTTGCGGCGAATTGCGCAACCTGGTCGCCAAGGAACGCGCTCGCTTTCGCGAGGATTTGCGCGATTCCATCGCTCTGATCGAAGCGCAGGCGTCTACCTATTCAGCCGAAGAAAAGCTCCGCGCGACGAAAGTCATCGCCGAAATACGTGCGAAAATGGATGCGGCAGATGAAATGTACGATCAGATGTACACCTATCTGGAGCGCTGTCAGTAGGCGGTGGTTTCGGTTCCCTTGCGGCTCCACATCGGCTTCACGATGCGGCCCACGGCCTGCGCCTTGTAAAGCATCCATATCCCTGCACTGGTCGCCACGATCAGCGCGAATATTGTCGCTTCCAGCCCGAAACCTCCGCCAGCGAGCAGCCAGTGCCCCTCCAGCGTCGCGGCAATCGGGCCCTCGGTCGGATTGCCAGACACCGGTACATCCCACAGCGCCTGCACGACATTCCAGCCTGCATGGATCCCGATTGCCAGCCAGAGCGAGCGGGTGAGAATATAGGCGGCGCCAAGCAAAATCCCGGCCTCGATCGAAATCGCGAGCGAGCTAAAGAAAGTGGCATTGTCATTGCCCGCATGAAGGAAACCGAAAACCAGCGCACTGATCGCCAGCGCGATCCATGTGCCGGTGAATTCCTCCAGCCAGCGCAGGACGATGCCGCGGATCAGCAATTCCTCGAAAAAACCTGCATATAACCCAAACACGAAGATGATCATCGCCCAGTCGCCAAAGCCATCTGTGCCCGTAATGCGATAGGCACCGAACACGGCGGCCAGTGCAACGCAGATCGAAATCAGCAGAGCGCCGATCCCGAAGCCCTTCGCCGTATCGGTGAAAGCGCGCGCATCGAACGGCAGATCGTCATGCTTCTTGCGGCCGAGCCTGCGTACCAGCAGTTTGTAGACCAGGCCGGTAACAACAACGATCAGCACAGCGCCGATAATGTCCACCCATGCCTCTGCCAGATTGGGAACCACGACGAAGCGCATGAACACCGAAACCAGCGCCACCGCTGCGACAATAAGCACCACGCCCACCACCATCGCGACAAGCGGGAACTGCCAGATTTTTACCAAAAGTGAGCGATCACTCGTCGTGGGCTCAGTCGCGGTCATTTTCATCCTCCCGATCGGCAGAGCAATACTCCATCGCCTGCCCCACAGTGCGATGGAAGGCAATCTCGCTGGTGTCGATGGATTGCAGGCTTTCGGCAACCGGCTCATGCAAAGCAGCGAAGTGCAGCCTGATGCCTTGCAGGTTGAGGCGGGTGCACAGGCGGCGCAGCATGGCGGCTCCGCTCGCATCGACGGCGTTTACCGATCGCATGTCGAGCACAAGGCAATGCACATTGTTATGCCTGCTTACCCGCTCCATGATCTGCTCTTCGGCGAAGGCAGCATTGGCGAAATAGAGCGACCGGTCGATACGCACGACGAGCACCGGCTCATCCAGCATTTTGACGTCTTCGCGCGCCACCGAGCGGAACGACTTGCCGCCATCATCTGTGCCGATGCGGGTGACTCTGGGCAGCGAGGAGAACCACAGAAAATGCACGATGCTGATGCCCGCGCCGACCGCGAGGCCCAGCCGTACGCCCAGCATCAGCGTGGCGATGAAGCAAATGGCGATAATCGCGCCTTCCAGCCGATCATGCGACCAGACGTTCTTGATATCGGCGAGCTTGATCAGGCCGAAGACTGCCGAGATCACCAGCGCCGCCAGTGCAGTCTTGGGAAGATACGCAAGGAGCGGCGCGAGAAACAGCAGCACGGCCAGCACCACGGCCGAACCGACGACCGATGCGACGCGGGAGGCTGCCCCGCTTTCCTCCACCAGCGCCGACCGGCTGAGGCTCGCGCCCACCGCATAACCGCCGGTGAAGGCTGCAGCGATATTGCCCATGCCCAGCCCGACAGCCTCTCGGCTGGTGTCGAGATGGCTGCGATCCGCCCCGGCGAGCGATTTCGCGACAGCGGTCGCGGTGACGAAAACGATGATTGCAACGGCGGCACTGCTCGGCAGCAGCGATGTCCAGAGTGCCATATCTATCGTGGGAACGGTAATTGGCGGGAGGGCGGCAGCCACAGGCTCTACCGTCTCGACCCCGGGCGCGCCCATGGCGAAGAGCGCCGCCGCGACGACGACCAGCAACGGCAGCGATTTGGCGACCGCCTGACGGTAAGGCGGGTGCAGGCCGAGCTTCCACAAGGCAGGCGCGGCAAAACGATTTAGGATGAGGAGCACGACCACGGCAACTCCGCCGATCACCGCCGTACGCGTCTGGATATTGCCGATCTCGCCCAAGATCGCCGACAGTGCCGTCGGCAAATCGCCCGCCCGCGCAACGTCGAGCCCCAAGAGCGTTGGCAATTGGCTGAAAGCAATCAGGACCGCAGCAGCGGCAGTGAAACCCAGCAAGGCAGGCTCGCTTACAAAATTCACCAAGCGCCCAAGCCCCAATGCGCCAAGCAGGACGAGTAATATCCCCGCCTCGACCGCGATAATCATCGCCGCCTGCGCCGGATCGCCGCCCGATGCCGCCTCCGCCACGATCAAAGATACCAGTGCGACCGGCCCCATGGACACGAAGTTGCTGGTGCCGAACAGCATGTAGAGAACCGGCGGGACGAGCGCAGCAAACAGGCCGGTTTGCGGGGGCAGTCCGGCAAGCTGCGCATAAGCCATGGCTTGCGGCACGAGCAGGATCGCAAGGATCAGACCGGCGATCACATCCTTGACCGCTTTGTGGCCGCCATACTCCTTGAGCCATCCCAGCTGCGGTATCAGCGCACCACCAATCATTACGCGTCCCTTCTTCCTTGCCCGCCGCACCCTAGGCGCGTGCAGCAATTTGGCAAGAAATCAGGGCAATAGGCTTATGGAGAACTGCTTCAGCTTGAAAGCGCCGCCCGGGCAGACGCTTCCAGCGCGGCCATGGCATCCCTCCAGGGGCCGGGCCCGTGGCTGATCCGCGCGACCCCCAAAGCGCCAAGCTTGGCATTGGTCGGCATTCCGGGAAGGCGCATCACGTTTACGGGAAGCGGAGTTCCCGCGCACAGCCTCTCGATCAGACCGCTATCGCTCAATCCTGGCACGAAGAACCCGTCTGCGCCTGCTCTCTTGTATGCCGCACCTCTTTCAAGGGCCTGTTCGACCAGATCGGCCGAGTTCGGATCATTCCCCGCCATTAACGGGCCAAGGAACACATCGGTGCGCGCATTGATGAAGAGGCCGGTCTCCGCCAGAGCGGCAATGCGTTCGCTCTGCTCGCCAACATCGCGCAATCCGCCGGTAAGGAGCCGATCTTCCAGATTGCAACCGATGACGCCAAGATCACACAGCGCCCGCCCATTGGCGGCGAGCGTTTCGCAATCTGAAGCATATCCGGTTTCAATGTCCACGCTGAGCGGCAGGTCGTTGGCACCCGCAATCTGACGTACCGTCTCCAGCAGTCTTTCCCATGGCAAATGCTCGCCATCATCGAAGCCCTGCGCCCCTGCAAGCGAGAGGCTGCCCGTCGCAATCGCTTTGGCCCCTGCATTGGCAACGGCAACCGCGCTGCCTGCATCCCAGATGTTGAACAGCACGAGGGGTTCGGCGCTGGTATGCAGCGCCGCAAATTCTTGCTTAGTCATGTCACTATTGTCCTTCGCGTTTCAGCAGTTCGGCTTTTATGTCTGGTCCGTAAGCGTATCCGCCGATAGAGCCATCGGACTGCACGACGCGGTGGCACGGGATCAGCACGGCAATATTGTTCGCGCCATTTGCCCCGCCCACTGCGCGGCTCGCGTTAGGATTGCCAAGCGCTGCGGCGAGATCTCCGTAGCTGCGCGTTTCGCCTGCCGGTATGCGGCGGAGCTCCTGCCACACGCGCTGTTGGAAAGCGGTGCCTTTGACATCGAGCGGGATGGCGGAATTGTCCTGCCCCGGCTGTTCGACAGCGGCGACGACCTGGTCGAGCAATTCGCGGAATGCCTCCCCGCCCTGCACCAGTTCGGCTTTGGGGAAGCGCGCGCGTAATTCAGCCTCGCCTTCGCCGAAGGAAAGGCAGCACACCCCCACATCGGTCGCCGCGACAAGCATCTGGCCAAGCGAGGTTTCCACCACGCTCCAATGGATCACCCTGCCCTTGCCGCCATCTGTCCAGTCGCTTGCCGTCATGCCGAGCCTGTCTTTCGTTTCTTCGTAAAAGCGTGAGGGGGATGAATAGCCTGCCGCATAGAGCGCATCGGTGACGCTGTTGCCTTCTGCCAAGGCCTCCCGCACCCGCTCTTCACGCAGCGCGCGAGCGAAGGCGGCAGGCGAAAGCCCGACGGTGCGAGTGAAAAGGCGCTGGAAATGGGTGGGGGAATAGCCGGTCAGATCGGCCAGCTGGTCCAACGTCATCGCGCCGTCCGCGCGGATTGCGGCGATTGCGGCAAGGACGCAGGCTTCCTCTGCGCTCTGCATATTGGGCGAGCAGCGCTTGCAAGCGCGCAGGCCCGCTGCCTCTGCTTCAGCCGCGCCGGGATAGAAGCGCACATTCTTGCGCAGCGGCTTTCGCGCCGGGCAACTTGGGCGACAATAGATGCCGGTCGAATGCACGCCGGTAACAAAGACGCCGTCGAAACGGCGGTCCTTGGCCAGCGCGATTTGCCAGCGATCATCATCGGTGAGGCTGTGTGTCGTCATGGCGCCCATGTTACGCTTTTCACATTGCTGCGCGTCCCGAAGCTTGCGGTCAATGTAATGGGCAGTAGAGATAGCGCCGATGGTTCGGTTTTTCATCCTGATCGCGTGCGCGCTGTTCACCAGCCTGTTGCTGCCCTCACCGGCTGTTGCCGACCCTGCGGATATCGACGCGGCCTCGCGAGGCGTCGTGCGTGTAGTCATCATCGGCAATGACGGGCCGGAAATCTTCCCGATCTCGCATGGCACCGGCTTTGCCGTGGATCAGGAACGCATCGTCACCAATGCCCATGTGGTGGCAGAGGCGGTGCGCGACGATCGGCTGGATATCGGTATCGTGCCTGCCGACGGCGATGAGGCCGTCTACGCGCGTATCGTGGCGATCAGCCCGCGCAATGATCTGGCCCTGCTCGCCACGACAGAACCGCTTGGCCTGCCGCCGATGACAATAGCCGGTAATCCGGCGCAGAGCGGACCGGTGACCGCCATCGGCTATCCGCTGAATGTAGACCGGGCGCAGGGCCTTTCCTTCTCCGACATGTTCCGCGCGCAGCCACCGGTGACCGCCACCGGCTTCCTGTCAGGCCGCAGACCAAGCCGCGACTTCGATACCTTGCTGCATACAGCACCCATCGCAGCGGGGAACAGCGGCGGACCGCTGGTGGATGAATGCGGCCGCGTGTTGGGCGTCAATTCCTTCGGCGCGGAAAGCGAAGGGTCCGATGCGGAATTCTTCTTTGCCGTCTCGACCCGCGAACTGCTGCCGTTCCTGCGCGCCAATGGCGTCACGCCGCGGATCAATTCCGCCGAATGTCGCAGCATGGAAGATCTGAACGCGCAGGAGCGGGCACGCGAACTGGCCGAGCGCGCTGCAGAGGAAGAACGGACGCTCGCCGCCGCAGCCGCGCTTGAGGATCGCACCGCAGAGCTTCGCCGGAACGTCAGCTATGAAGTGATGGACGAACGTTCCAACAAGCTGGCTTTCACTTTCCTTTTGCTGCTGATCGGCACCGGTGCCGGCGGGCTGGCGGCTTTCGCGCATCACGGGCAGGATTATCGCATGCGCTCGATTGGCGGCGCAATTGCGCTGGTTGCCGTGGTGGGTGCTGCCATCGCCTGGCTCACGCGCCCCGCCTTCTCCGAAATCGACGAGCGGGTGGAACAGGCCTTGCGCGATGAGATGCCCGACACTTCTGGCTCGGGGCCCATCGCCATTGCGTCCAGTACCGGCGCATACACTTGCGTCCTCGAGGCGGCGCGCAGCCGCTTTGTTGGCGATCCGACGGAGGACCTCAACATCGACTGGAGCGAAGATGGCTGCGTCAATGGACGGACGCAGTATGGACTGGACAATGGCCAGTGGACGCGCGTGTTCGTGCCCGGCAGCGAAGCCGCCGTTTCGGTGAACAGCTTTGATCCCGATGAAGGCGAATTCGTGATGGAGCGATATTTGCTGTCCCGCGCGCCGATGACGACCGCCCGCTCCGCCCGCGCGCAATATGAAGCCCCGAGCTGCGGCGCGGGGCAGGATGCTGCTCTCCAGCTTGGCGGATCGCAGAACTCCATTCTTTCCAGCCTGCCCGACATGCCGAACGAACGGCTGGTCTATAGCTGCACGCTGGACACCGAGAGCGGCGAGTAGAGTCTAAATGGAACAAGCTCTCGTCTTCGCTTCCATCGTGCTCGGCATTGCTGTTGCGTTTGAATTGCAGCATCTCAACACGCTTCTGCGCTCCCGAAATGTGAAATGGCATTGGGCGCAGCCGCTGTTTGCGCTGTTTGTCCTGATGACGATCATGTCCTTCTGGTGGATGATCGCCAGCGGGCGGTTCGAAGGTGAAATCTCGCTGCTGCGTTTCCTTCCCATCATGTGGGTCCTGGTGTTGCTGAACCTGCTCGCCGCTGTCTCCCTGCCGGACAATGTCCCCGAAGAAGGCCTCGATCTCGCACAATATTATCAGGACAACCGGCGATATATGTGGGGGCTTTACGTGCTGGTCCTCGGCCCGCTGGCGATAAACTGGATTTTCGTTGGCTTTACGCGTTCGAATAATCTGCGCGAGCTGCTTCCCTATCTGGGGTCGGAACTCCCGCCGCTGCTCGTTATGATCATGCTGATTTTCGCGCGCAGGTGGTGGCTCATCGCGGTTGGCTACGCGCTATTGTCCATTATCGTATTCAACTGGCTGTTTCGCACCTTATAGACCTTGGTCCAAGGTAGAGGCGAAAGTCTTGGGGACGCGGCTTGCATCCCTTGCCACCCGATGCTAGGCGCGCGCCAGCTTTGAAGGGTGCTTCGTGCATCCGATTCCAAGGCATTCGAATTTTACCGTTTCTCGGACCCAAGAGGATATTCGCGCGTGGAGCTTTCCGCCGGTATCAAGGCCAGCCTGGCAGGGCGTTATGCATCTGCCCTTTTCGATCTTGCCAGTGAAGCTGGCACGGTGACCGCCGTCGAGTCCGATCTCGACAAGCTGGACGCTGCTCTCAGCGAATCGGCAGAGCTGCGTGCGCTGATCACCAACCCTGAAATCAGCCGCAACCAGATCGGTAGCGTTATGGCGGGTCTCGGCGATCACCTCGGCCTGACCGAGCTGACGAGACACTTCCTCGGCGTGCTTGCGGAAAACCGCCGCGTGTCCGCGCTGCCCGGCATGATCCGCGCCTTCACCACCATCGCTGCTGCCCAACGCGGCGAAGTGCAGGCCGAAGTCGCCAGCGCCCACGCGCTGACCGACGAGCAGATCGCCACGCTGGAAGGCAAGCTGCGCGCCCGCGAAGGCCGCACCGTGAAATTGAAATCACGCGTCGATCCTGACCTTCTGGGCGGGCTCGTCGTCACCATTGGATCTCAGCGCATCGACAGCTCGATCCGTACCCGTCTCAACTCCCTCGCCCAGGCCATGAAGAGCGCCTGAGTAGCCACACACCAAGAAGGCTTATTGCAATGGAAATCCGCGCCGCAGAAATCTCCAAGGTCATCAAGGACCAGATCGCCAATTTCGGTACTGAAGCCGAAGTCAGCGAAGTCGGCTCCGTTCTCTCCGTCGGTGACGGTATTGCCCGTATCCACGGCCTCGACAAGGTGCAGGCCGGTGAAATGGTCAAGTTCGCCAATGGCGTAGAAGGCATGGCGCTGAACCTCGAAGCGGACAACGTCGGTGTCGTGATCTTCGGTTCGGACCAGGACATCAAGGAAGGCGACGTCGTCAAGCGGACCGGCACGATTGTGGACGTTCCCGTCGGCAAGGGCCTGCTCGGCCGCGTGGTCGATGCGCTCGGCAACCCGATCGACGGCAAGGGTCCGCTGACCGACGTTACCAAGGCGCGCGTCGAGCAAAAAGCTCCCGGCATCATCCCGCGTGAATCGGTGAGCGAGCCTGTGCAGTCGGGCCTCAAGGCCATCGACGCCCTCGTTCCGGTTGGCCGTGGCCAGCGTGAGCTGATCATTGGTGACCGTCAGACCGGTAAGTCGGCCGTCGCCATCGACACTTTCATCAACCAGAAGGGCGTCAATGCCGGCGATGATGAAGGCAAGAAGCTTTACTGCATCTACGTCGCTGTGGGCCAGAAGCGCTCCACCGTCGCGCAGATCGTGAAGCAGCTCGAAGAAAACGGCGCGATGGAATATTCCATCGTCGTAGCCGCTACCGCTTCGGAGCCCGCTCCGCTGCAGTATCTCGCCCCCTACACCGGCGCTGCCATGGGTGAATTCTTCCGCGACAACGGCATGCACGCCGTGATCGTTTACGACGACCTGTCGAAGCAGGCTGTGGCTTACCGCCAGATGTCGCTGCTGCTGCGTCGTCCTCCGGGCCGCGAAGCCTATCCGGGTGACGTTTTCTACCTGCACTCACGCCTGCTTGAGCGTGCGGCAAAGATGAACAAGGCAGAAGGCGGCGGCTCGCTGACCGCGCTGCCGATCATCGAAACGCAGGCTGGCGACGTGTCGGCCTACATCCCGACCAACGTGATTTCGATCACCGACGGCCAGATCTTCCTCGAAACCGACCTGTTCTACCAGGGTATCCGCCCGGCCATTAACGTGGGTCTGTCGGTTAGCCGCGTGGGCGGTGCCGCCCAGACGAAGGCGATGAAGAAGGTCGCCGGCTCGATCAAGCTGGACCTCGCACAGTACCGTGAAATGGCTGCTTTCGCGCAGTTCGGTTCGGACCTCGACGCCTCGACCCAGCGCCTGCTGAACCGCGGTGCGCGTCTGACCGAGCTGCTCAAGCAGCCGCAGTTCTCGCCGATGCCGGTGGAAGAGCAGGTCGTCTCGATCTTCGCTGGTACCAATGGCTATATCGACGATGTCGCCGTTGACCGCGTAACCGAGTATGAATCCGCGATGCTCAGCTATATGCGTAACGAGCATGCAGACGTCCTCAAGACGATCCGCGACACCGGCAAGTTTGAAGACGACACCAAGGCTGCCGTGGTGAGCGCGCTCGACACGTTCGCCAAGCAGTTCGCGTAAGTCAGGAACGAGACGGTTAGGGAGCCAACATGGCCTCTTTGAAGGAACTCAAGGATCGGATCGGGTCGGTCAAATCGACCCAGAAGATCACCAAGGCGAAGCAGATGGTCGCCGCGGCGAAGCTGCGCAAGGCGCAGGCGGCGGCGGAAGCTGCGCGTCCCTACGCCAATCGCCTCGCCGATGTCATGGGCTCGCTCGCCAGCAAGGTGAGCGGCGACAGCGCCCCGCTGCTGCTGCGCGGTACGGGTTCGGACCAGAAGCACCTGCTTGTGGTCGTGAACACGGACAAGGGCCTGTGCGGTGGTCTCAACTCGAACATCGTCAAGGAAGCCAAGAAACAGGCCGAAGCGCTGATTGCTGCTGGCAAGGACGTGACTTTCTACCTCGTCGGCAAGAAGGGCCGCGCGCCGATCAAGCGTACCTACGAAGATCGTATCGGCCACCACTTCGACACTTCGGGCGTTCGCAACATCGGTTTCGAAGAAGCCGAAGCGATTGCAGACGATCTGGTTGCGCGTTTCGAGAAAGGCGAATTCGATATCGCCCATCTCATCTACCCGATCTTCAAGAGCGCGCTGGCGCAGGACCCGACAACGGTCCAGCTGCTGCCCGTGCCCTCGCCCGACACCGCCGAGGAATCGGACGCAGCCGTCGAATATGAGCCCGATGAGGAAGAAATCCTCGCCGAGCTGCTGCCGCGCTACGTGAAGACCCAGCTGTTCGGTGCCCTGCTGGAGCGTGAAGCTTCCGAACAGGGCGCATCGATGACCGCAATGGACAACGCAACGCGCAACGCCGGCGAACTCATCGACAAGCTGACCATCCAGTACAACCGCAGTCGCCAGGCCGCGATTACCACTGAACTCATCGAAATTATTGCCGGTGCGGAAGCGCTGTAAGGTAACCGAGGAAATTATGAAGAAAATTGCCCCCCTCCTTCTCCCGATCCTCGCTCTCGCTGCTTGCGGTGAAGAGCCCGCTCCCGAGCCCACCTCTGAAGCTGCGCCTGCGGTCGAAGAGACTGTTGAGCTGCCTGCACCCGATCAGGCTCTCTTCGCCAGTCTGCTGGCAGAGCAGTGCCCGGGCGCAGAACCGGTGAACACCGCCGTTTGCAGCCGCGCCATGGGTGCGGATGAAGCCGTTTGCGAATATGGCCTGGGCGATGACGAATACCTCCGCAACGCCGCCACCATCGCGGTGAACGAAGGAGGCGATGCCTGGATGCTCACCGAGGGCGACGCCGTCTGCCCGCAATAAGTTTCAAGACTTTCAACTCATTAGAACGCCACAGGAAACCAACATGGCCACCGCACCCGCACTGAACCAGACGACCAACGGCACGATTGCCCAGGTCATCGGCGCCGTCGTCGACGTCGCTTTCGAAGGCGAACTGCCGCCGATCCTTTCCGCGCTCGAAACGAAGAATGGCGACCAGACGCTCGTTCTCGAAGTGGCGCAGCACCTTGGTGAGAACACCGTGCGCACCATCGCGATGGACGGCACGGACGGCCTTACGCGTGGTCAGGAGGTGATCAACACCGGCGCACAGATCTCCGTTCCGGTCGGCCCGAAGACGCTCGGCCGCATCATGAACGTCGTGGGTGAGCCGATCGACGAGCGCGGCCCCATCGGCGCCGACATGACCTCGCCGATCCACGCAGAAGCACCGGCCTTCGTCGACCAGTCGACCGAAGCCGACATTCTGGTGACCGGCATCAAGGTGATCGACCTGCTCGCACCTTACGCAAAGGGCGGTAAGATCGGCCTGTTCGGCGGCGCCGGCGTGGGCAAGACGGTGCTCATTCAGGAGCTCATCAACAACATCGCAAAGGGTCACGGTGGTGTGTCCGTGTTCGCCGGTGTGGGTGAGCGTACCCGTGAAGGTAACGACCTCTACCACGAATTCCTCGACGCCGGCGTTATCGCCAAGGATGACGATGGCAACGCCATCTCCGAAGGCTCGAAGGTTGCCCTCGTCTTCGGCCAGATGAACGAGCCTCCGGGCGCGCGTGCCCGCGTTGCTCTCTCCGGCCTGACCATGGCCGAATACTTCCGCGACCAGGAAGGCCAGGACGTGCTGTTCTTCGTCGACAACATCTTCCGCTTCACCCAGGCAGGTTCGGAAGTGTCCGCGCTGCTTGGCCGTATTCCTTCGGCTGTGGGCTACCAGCCAACCCTGTCGACCGACATGGGCAATTTGCAGGAACGCATTACCTCGACCACCAAGGGCTCGATCACCTCGGTGCAGGCTATTTACGTGCCTGCGGACGACTTGACCGACCCGGCGCCTGCAACCTCGTTTGCTCACCTTGACGCAACGACCACGCTGAACCGCGCCATTTCGGAGCTGGGCATCTACCCGGCAGTGGACCCGCTGGACTCGACCAGCCGCGTTCTCGAACCGCGCGTCGTCGGCCAGGAGCACTACGACACCGCTCGCCGCGTCCAGGAAATCCTGCAGAAGTACAAGAGCCTGCAGGACATCATCGCCATTCTCGGCATGGATGAGCTTTCGGAAGAAGATAAGCTCACCGTGGCGCGTGCCCGCAAGATCCAGAAGTTCCTCTCGCAGCCGTTCCACGTTGCCGAGGTCTTCACCAACATCCCGGGCAAGTTCGTGCAGCTGGAAGACACGGTGAAGTCGTTCAAGGCCGTCGTCGAAGGCGAGTACGACCACCTGCCGGAAGCTGCCTTCTACATGGTCGGCGGCATCGACGAAGCTGTCGAGAAGGCCAAGAAGATGGCTGAGGACGCCTAAGGACGATGGCACTGCACTTCGAACTCG
This sequence comes from Aurantiacibacter sp. MUD61, assembly GCF_027912455.1. Taxonomy (NCBI): domain Bacteria; kingdom Pseudomonadati; phylum Pseudomonadota; class Alphaproteobacteria; order Sphingomonadales; family Erythrobacteraceae; genus Aurantiacibacter; species Aurantiacibacter sp. MUD61. The sequence goes on along the minus strand of NZ_CP115446.1, from coordinate 2,081,229 downwards.
TCACGCCGAGCAAGCTCGTCCGTTCGGAAGACGTCCACATGGTGGTCGTGCCCGGCAGCGAAGGCGAGTTTGGCGTGCTGGAAGGCCACGCACCTTTCATGTCGACCATCCGGGACGGCGCGGTGCAGGTCTACAAGACCGAGGGCGCCGAGCCTGAGAGCATCGTGGTCAAAGGCGGCTTTGCCGAAGTCGGCGAAAAGGGCCTCACGGTTCTAGCCGAGCACGTCGAAGCCTAATCGCTTCTCGCATCTGATACGAAAAGGGCGCCCTCTGCGGCGCCCTTTTTTGTGTCCTGACGATCCGAACTTATTCGACCGGGATCATCACTTCATTGCGGCGCATGACGCCGGGCACCGAAGGCGGATCGTAGAAGGCATATTCGGCGCCCCGTGCTGCCTCCAAGCCGTTCTCTGCCATCCAATTGCGCAATTGCTCCTCGCGCTCAGCCAAGTCGGCGTTGCGCGCATTGCCGGAGAATTGCACCACCGCCATGCGGCGAGCCGGAACTTCGGTAAGCGTGATATCATCCGGCGCGGGTGGCAGCGTCTCCAACGTGTATTCGGCGGGCATTACGAAACGCGTGCGCCAGCGGCCCTCGCCCCCCGCATCCTGCATGACAGGCGATGTCATCGCGATCTCTTCCCGTTCCTCTGCATCCTGCATCACCGGAGAGGTCATCGCGATCTCCTCACCGCCGCGATCCTCGGCGAAGATATAGGCGGCCAGGCGGCGAAAGCCCTGCCCGTTTGCCTGCTCTCGCGTCCCTTCGCTCCACACTTCGGCAACGATGATCGGCGCATATTCGCGCAATTCGATGTCACCATCGCTGCGCAGCACGGTATATTCGGGGCCTTCGATGCTTTCCATATATCGATCATAAGCGAACGCGCTTCCGGCGACTAGGACGCCAAGACCAGCGGCGGCGATGGCTATTTTCTTCAGCATGACGTGTTACTCCGTTTGTCCAATCAACCGATCTGCAAACGGCATGTTCCGCGCAGTCCTCTCGTAACAGGCAGTACCGCCCATAAAACGCCTTGATCGTCGCGCGCCGGAGTGAAACAGTCCGCGTCATAAATCCGACTCCCGGGAGAAAATCATGAAAAGCGTTTCCACACGGGCCATCGCCCTTTCTCTTGCCCTGGCAGCCGGCATGACAATGTCCGGACCAGCACTCGCACAGGATGCCGACACAGTGGCGAATACCGAATTCGAAGCCGAAAACGATCCCTTCATCTGGCTGGAAGAAACCCGCAGCGACCGCGCCATGGCATGGGTTGAAAATGAGAATGAGCTTACCATCGCCGCGCTGCAAACCGATCCACGGTTTGAAGAACTGCGAGAAGAAGCCCTCGCCATCTACAATGCCGATGACCGCATCCCCGGCGTCAGCTTCACGCATTATGGCATGGTCAATTTCTGGCAGGATGCCGATAATCCCAAGGGCATTGTTCGCCGCACCACACTGGAAAGCTGGCGGACCGATAATCCGACCTGGGAGACGATCCTCGATGTCGATGCTCTCGCCGAGGCCGAAGGGCGCGACTGGGTCTATCAGGGCATGAATTGCCTTCCGCCTGATGGAACGCGCTGCCTCGTCTCGCTGTCGGACGGCGGGCAAGACGCCAGCATCATGCGCGAATTCGACCTCGAAACGCTTAGCTTCGTCGAAGGCGGCTTCGAGCTTCCGGAAAGCCAGGGCGGCGCGAGCTGGGTGGATGAGAACACCCTGCTGGTCGGTCGCGATTTCGGCGACGGAACGCTGACCGAAAGCTTCTATCCTTTCACCACCCGCCTCTGGACGCGCGGCACATCGATCGAGGAAGCACCCGAAATCTTCCGCGGCGAAGCGACTGACGTGTCGGCCGGCGCTTACCTGCTGCGCGATGCATCCGGCACGGTGCACGGCCGCATGGCCTACCGCGGCATCTCCTTCCACGAACGCGCCTATTACTTCGAAGTCGATGGTGAATGGGTCGCGCTGGAAATTCCGGCGAAGGCCAACCCCTATGGCATCGTCGATGGCCACCTGCTCTTCTCCACCGATGTCGAATGGAACGATGGCGAACAGGTTTTTCCCGCTGACTCGATCATCGCTGTCGACCTTGAAGCCTTCAAAGCTGATCCGAACACGACGGATCGCACGCTCGTTTGGTCCCCGCAGGAGCGGCAGACTAAGCGCGGAGCATCCACCACAGCAAATTCGCTTTACGTGACGCTACTCGACAATGTGCGCGGTCAGGTCCTCAAATTCGACTATGTCGATGGCGAGTGGGTATCCGAGCGGATCGACCTGCCGGAGAATGCCAGTGTGGGCGTCTCGACGGCTTCGAACGAGACCGATCAGATCATGTTCTATTCGACCGACTTCCTGTCGCCCGGAACCTATTACTACGCTGCCGATGGCGTAACGCCAGAACCGGTGAAGGAATCGCCCGAGCGCTTCGATGCGACGGGCATGCAGATCGAGCAGTATGAGGCGACGAGCGCTGACGGCACTCAGATCCCCTACTTCATCGTTCGGCCCGAAGGCATGGAAGATGGTGGCAGCACGCCGACGCTGCTCTACGGTTATGGCGGTTTCCAGATCTCGCAGGTGCCGAGCTACCTTGGCACCACCGGTCGCATGTGGGTTGAGCGCGGCGGCGCCTATGTGCTCGCAAACCTGCGCGGCGGCGGCGAATTCGGCCCCGAATGGCATCAGAGCGCCATCCGCGAGAACAAGCAGCGCACATGGGACGATTTCATCGCCGTTGCCGAAGACTTGGTGGAGCGCGGCTTCACCAGCCCGGATCACCTCGGCATCCAGGGCGGCAGTCAGGGCGGCTTGCTGGTGGGCACAGCCTTCACCCAGCGCCCCGACCTGTTCGATGCTGCTATCGTCCAGATCCCGCTCTTCGACATGCTCCGTTATCAGTATATCGGTCGCGGTGCTTCGTGGATCGGCGAATATGGCGATCCGCGCATTCCCGAACAGCGCGAGTGGATTGAAGGCTATTCACCCTATCAGGCACTGAATTCAGGCGAGGATTTTCCGCGCGTTTTCTACGTCACCTCCACCGCCGATGACCGCACCCACCCGAGCCACGGCCGCAAAGCTGCCGCGCGCATGGCAGCAAATGGCGATGAGTATCTCTATTATGAGGACATGACCGGTGGCCACTCCGGCGGGGTGGACAACGAACAGCGCGCCCGCCTGCGCGCCATGCAGATCGTCTACCTGATGCAGCAGCTGATGGATGATTGATCCATCAGGAGAAAATGTCGGGCCGTAGTCGTTACGGCTTCAACACATTAAAGGGCGCCGGATTCGGCGCCCTTTTTCGTGCCAGTCACTCGGCCGGTTCGCCGATCAACCATCGCCCAAAGGAGGCGGACACTTGCGGCGTGAAATGAATTCCGTCCTCGGTGAAGCCAGTCTCAAGTCTGGGCGCAGGCAAGACATCAAGCGCCTTGCTTTGGGCCAGTTCACTCATGGTTTCGTTCAATCTGGTGATCGCTTCTACATCGAATTTACTGCCATGTGGGCGACGATCCACCTCGATAGGCCAAATTTTCGCCAAGGTTAGGCCGGGTCTCGCGCAGTCTTCAACAAGCTGCGCCATCGCCGCCTCGCTTGCCGCGATATCGATATGCCTTGTGTTTGCATCGTTTACGCCAAGCGCGATCGTAACCGGCCCATCATGGATTGCACACAGCACGCGGCTGATTCGGCTGACGCTTTCGAATGTTGCGCCGCCATAGCCAACGAATTGGGCAGTTGCGGGCTCGGGTGCCTGAAACACGCGGCTGTCCCCGATGACCATTTGCCGCGCGAGTGGTGCCTTCACCAGATGAAGGGCCGTGCGCGCAATGTCTCCGGGCCGGCCGGAGTGCGATGCGATTGCCCAGGCAGAGAAGAGTATGAGCGTAGCCGCAAGAGCGAAAGCTACGCTAGCTAGGACAATCATCGAACGTCGTAGTCTGGAGAGCACAATACTGACACCTTACCTTCGCTCGCCTTCGCGTGAAATCATTTTGCGCAGGTATTTAAGCGGACTTTCGACAGCCGCTTCAGCATCGAAACCCCGATACGGTCCGAGCTTCATAAAGCTTTCTTAACCATGATTGGCCAAAGCGGATGCGATGAAAGACTCTGCACGATGACGGTGGTGGCAGCCAGCACAACTGCAAGCAAGACCGGCAATATTGCGGCGTTGCTGCGCGGCGATGCGCTGGCGCTTGTGCTGCTCGGCGCTCTGGTGCTGCTGACGCGCGGCATCTGGTTTGGCGATCCGGTCGCCGATTTCGATGAGCAGCTGTACAGCTTCATCGGTTGGCGCATGACCGAAGGCGAATTGCCGTTCGTCGACTGGTGGGATCGCAAGCCCTTTGGCCTGTTTGCCATTTTCGCTGTGGCGCATTCGCTGTTCGGCCCCGGCCCCCTCGCCTATCAGATTGTCGCCACGCTGTTCGCCTTTGCTGGTGCCGCGCTGGTCTACATGCTAGCGCGCCGGCTTGTCGGTCGCCTCTCCGCATGGCTTGCCGCCGCCATTTCGACCATGCTGCTGTGCGCTTACGCCAGCTATTCCGGGCAAAGCGAAGTTTTCTTCCTGCCGCTGATGCTGGGCATGGTGGCGCTGCTGATCGATGCCGATCACCCGCATTTCACGCGGCGCGCGATGATGGCCATGCTGCTCGGCGGTATCGCGCTGCAGGTCAAATACACCGTGGTGCCGCAGTGCCTGTTCTTCGGCCTTTACGCGCTGTGGGTAGAGCACAAGCGCGGCACGGCCTTGCCTCGCCTGATCGGCCTTGGCGCGGGTTTTGCACTCATGGGGCTCTTGCCGACGCTGCTGGTCGCCGCATTCTATGCCGCTGTTGGCGATTTCGACGCATTCATGTTCGCCAACTTCCTGTCCTTTTTCGACCGCACACCTGCACCGCAAGGCCGCTGGGGCGGTGATCACGCGCTGGGTGTCCTTCCTATCGCGCTGCTGGTCGTCGGCGGTATTTATGGCGCATTCCGCATGCGCGCGCCCGATCCGTTTCGCGACTGGCTGTTCTTTTGCGGCTGGGCAGTGTCGAGCCTTGCCAGCGTCCTTCTTCCGGGGACGGTGTACCTCTATTACTACGCGGCGATGGCAGCGCCTGCCGCGCTGGTCGCGCTTCCCATGCTGGATCGCCAGAGCCCGCTTCGCGCGGTGCCCGGCATCCTGCTAGCCATGGCTTTTCTTGCGCTGCTTTCCATTCCCGACCGGCGACAGACGTCGCTGGAAGAACGCGCCGCGGCTGAGCAGCTCGCCAGCGTCATCGCTCCGCATGTGGATGCCGAGAGCAATTGCCTGTGGCTCTGGGATGGCCCGACCGCGCTCTACCGGATGACGAATAGCTGTGTGCCCACGCGTTATGTCTATCCCGACCATTTGAACAATGCTCTCGAGGTAAATGCGGTGGAGGTTTCGCAGAGCGAGGAAGTCGCACGCATTCTGGCTAACCGTCCCGGCGCGATAGTTACCGCCAGTCGCCCGATGACCATCCAGAATGAAGAGGCAACGGCGCTGGTCGAAGCCGCGCTTGCCAGTGACTATGAACAGCGTCTTTCGGTCGAAATGCATGATCGGACGCTTACCGCCTGGATACGCCGCGACTGACCGTGCTGGAAGCCGCGTCCCGCCGCCTGCCCAAATACCAGAGCCACAATCCCGACCCGATGATGAGCGCCGCGCCGCCCATTGCAATCGCGTCCGGTGCTTCGTTGAAGAAAATCCATGCGAGCGTCGTCGCGACGAGGATCTGCACATAGGTCATTGGCGCGATGGTGGCGGCACCGGCGCGCTGCGTGCCCATGAAAATCAGCCAGTGCGCGCATGTTGCCGTTACCGCCACGCAGGCTGCGCGGGCCATCACGTGCCATTCGGGCCAGTAGAAATCGACAGCAGCATATCCGCTCGCCTCGCCCAGCACCGCTGCGCTCACCAGCACGACAGCCGCTCCGCCCGCGACATAGACTTGCGCCGCGAGCGAACTCCCTGCTCCCCGTGCAGCCCGGTTTGCCGTCATCAGCACCGCCATTCCAAAAGCGCAGAGCACCGGCAAAAGCGCTGCAAATCCGATTTCCGCGAAATTGGGCCGCAGGATGATCAGCACACCGATGAAGGCCACTATGGTGGCGATGATGGTGGAGGCGCGCAGGCGTTCGCCCAGAAATACGCTCGCCAACAGCGCTGTGATCATCGGCTGGGTGAACGTGATCGCGACGGCATCTGCCAGTGGCATCAGCCACACGCTGCCGAAGAAGGCGAGCGTCGCGATCCCCACGCCCAGTCCGCGCATCGCTTGGATGGCGGGCCTCGGAATGGTGCGAAACGGTGCCCCGCCCTCCTTATAGGCCAGCAGACCAGACAGCGCGGCAAAGCCCAGCGAGTAGCGGAAAGCGGCAAGCGCCGTGGGCGTCCATTCATCGGCAATGCTTTTCACGATCGCGTCGCCAATCGACAGCAGGACGAAGCCCGCCAGTGCGAAGACCAGTCCGGCCTTGTCCGATTGTTGCATGCGATGAGAACCCTGCCGCGATGATTGCCGCTGGCCACTAGGCCCGCTGGCAGCGCGCATCAAACGAATAATCCGCCCGATGCGCTCTCGCCAAGTTTACGAAGCCTTAAACGGTCATGCTTAACAGAAACCTATGCACGGCCCCGCAGGGGTTCGTTTTTGCGTGGAGACAGCGTGGTTAAACTGATCATCCAGATCCCGTGTCTGAACGAGGCGGAAAGCCTGCCAGAGACGCTCGCGCGGCTTCCACGACGCATTCCGGGCGTCGATGTGATCGAATTTCTGGTGGTGGACGATGGCTCCAGCGACGGGACGGCCGTGGTCGCCCGTCAGTTCGGCGCGCATCACGTGGTGAGCCATCGGCGCAATCGCGGCTTGGCTGCCGCTTTCCGCTCGGGCGTGGACAAGGCATTGTCTGAAGGCGCGGATATTATCGTCAACACGGATGGTGACGGACAATATGAGGGCGCGGATATCGCTGCGCTTGTCGCTCCGGTGGTCGAAGGCCGCGCGGACATCGTGATCGGGGACCGCGGCGTTGCAGACAATGCGCACTTCTCGCGTGCCAAGCGCCTCATGCAGCGTGTGGGATCGGGCGTGGTGCAATCGCTCGCAGGCACGAAAGTGACCGATGCGGTCAGCGGTTTTCGCGCCATCAGCCGCGAAGCTGCGCAGCGCATCAATATAACCACCGAATTCTCCTACACCACCGACATGCTGATCCAGGCGGGTCGCAAGAAGATGGCGATCCTGACGGTGCCGGTGCGCACCCATGCCGCCGTTCGTCCTAGCCGCCTCTTCAAGTCGATCCCGCGCTTTATCGTGCAAACCGGCATCACGATGGCCCGCGCCTTTACCGCGCACAAACCGCTGCGCGCCTTTGTTGGCACGGGATCGCTGATCGCTTTTATCGGACTGCTGCCGATCCTGCGTTTCCTATGGTTTGTCGCCCAAGGAGACGGGAGCGGACATATCCAGTCGCTCGTCATCGGCGGTGCGCTGCTGGTGCTCGGCACGCTGGTCGCCATCCTTGGCATGGTCGCCGATCTCATCGCCGCCAACCGCAAGCTGATCGAAGATAACCTCGCGCGGACACGCGCCCTGGAAGACCGCATTTCGGATCTGCAGGCGAGCCGCATGGATGAAGTGCAAACGAGCCGAAAGCGCGCCTCGTGAGCAGCGCCGCGATGGCAGCGACGCTGCCCGAAACGGCACCCGCGGCTTCGTCAGCATCATCCGATGCGCGGTTTTGGCCACTCGTCGCGCTCGTCGTCTTGCTGGTGGTGCAGGCGAGCATGACATTTACCCGCGCGATAAATTGGGACGAATTTTTCTTTTACCATCAGGTCGCTGCATTCGCCGAAGGCGAGCTTGATAGCCCGTTGCAAACGTTCAACACGCGCATATTCTTTTGGCTGCCCGGCCTTTTCGGCAGCAATGTCGATCATATCGTCGCCGCGCGCTTGGTAATGATGCTCTTTGAAATAGGCACGCTGGCGGGGCTCTATGTGATCGCGCGCCGCTTTACCGACTGCGCGACTGCCGTGTTCGTCCCACTGCTTTATCTTTCCGCTGGATATGTCTTGCAACACGGTATGTCGTTCCGGGTCGATCCGATGGCAGCATGCCTGCTGGTCGGAGCGCTCGCGGTTCTTGTCCGGAGTAAACTGGACTGGAAAAGCATTGTGCTGTTCGGCTTGTTCGCCGGGATCGCTGGTATGGTGACGATCAAGGCAGTTCTTTACCTCCCTGCTTTCGCCGCGATCGCCACCATGCGATTGCTGAATGCGCAGAAAAAACGCGGCACATTTGTGCGGATCGCAGCGTGCGGGATTGCGGCCCTCGCCTGCTTCGCAGCGCTGTTCTTCTGGCACAGCAGCGCAGTTACCGGCGGTTCGCAGTCCGTAAACGCTCCGCCGTCCCTGCTGGCCGATTCGCTAAGCTGGATGTTCTTCCTCGGCCTGCCCCCTTATGGAAGTATGGCAGTGAAGGCGATGATGCTTGCGCCAATCTTCACGATCGCGGTGATCGCAGCGCCTTTCCTGCTCAAACGCTCCGAGAGGTCGCTGCCTGAAAAGATCGCGCTCTTGGGCCTTTGGTTTCCGGTGTTCACCCCCTTTTTCTATACGAATTCCGCCGCCTATCTGTATGCTTACATCCTTGCACCGGTCGCCGTTGGCTGTGTCCCGGCATTGGAGTGGGCCCGACGGAGGCTTTCAGGCGTGCTCATCACAGCTGCGCTCGCGGGAATAGCTCTCAGCGTTTTCGCGGTTGAGGATCGGCAAATCATCGACCGTCAGCGCCAGTTGGAAAGCAACGTGCGCGAGCTGTTCCCGCAACCGGTCACCTATTTCGACCATAACTTCATGATGGGAAGCTGGCCCAAGGCCAATCGCTTCATGACGCCATGGGGCATGCATCGCTACCGTAGCGGAGGAGAATCTGTCTATCGCATGGCGATGGAGCGCGAGACGGTGCCGCTGCTGCTGGGCAATTGGGAAGGTATTCATGCCTTCATGCAGCACGGTGACGATGGCGTTCTTCTGCCGCCCGATACGGCTGCCTTGCGCGAGAATTACGTGGCGGTTTCGCCGTTCATCTACGCCGCCGGAAAGCAATTCGATGCTGGTGCCTCGCTCAGCGAAGTCGAATTCCTTGTTCCCGGAGAATACTCTGTTCTTGACAATGCGATAACCCTCGATGGCCAGCGGCATGAGATCGGCGAACGCGTCCAGATTGATCGCGGAAAATACGCTGTGGAAGTCGACGCTTCGGCCGATGCGAGCCTGGTGTGGTCAAGCGCGGCAGGCGGCCCGCGCGAGCCGCTCTCACAGGGCCCGATTTTTGTCGGCTTCTAGACTGAAGCAGCACTTTGCGCCTGCGCCACTCGCTCTTGCCATTCGGGTTCAAGCCCGTAGCCGTACCGCCGCATCTGGTCCCCGCAAAGGCGCTCGATCAGCATGACATCGCGGTCGGGCCAGTCGGGCCAATCGCGTCGAGGACCCCTACTCGCATTGGCAACTTTCCCGGTGAAACCAGACAGATCGCCGACCGGATATTTCCCGTCGAAAGCGGCGAAATCGACCAGCTCTTCAACATGACTCGTGTCTTCACCGAAAAGGCTTTCGAAGCGGAACACACGGACATCCTTCGACAGTGCAGCAGCCTCTTCCAGTCGCTGCGTGATACAGCGCCAGTCCCATGCCAGTCGACCAAACCGATCGAGTGATGGCCATTCCTCCACCCACTCATCATCGCCGATTTCCTTTGGCGTGAACGGGCCGAGCGGGAACCATTGCACGAACCCGGGGGTATGCCGGTCCGGCTGGTGGCGCACCCAGCTTTCCACCCAGTCGCGAGGATCGCGGACCACGCCGATCAAACGGCTGCCAGGGAATGCCTTGTGAAGGACCGGCGCGACCATCCAATAGCGCAGACTGCTTTCGACAAGCAGCGGCTCGGTGATCGAGGCGATGTAATCGGCGCGTTGATCCTGCAGCCGCGCAATGGCCGTCTCCTCACTGATTTCGCCCGCCATGAGCTTGTGACCGATCGCGCGGAGGCCCGAACGGCCCAACAGCCGTCCGATGACCATGTGGTAGAGTCCGAACCGCCGAATGCGCGGCCAACTTACCCTAGGATCGCGAACCAGCACGTCGGGCTCATGCTCTGACCAGCAATTGTCGATGACCTCTTCCAGCCTTTCGCCGAAAAAGGTCGTTCCGGTGCGGCCACCGGAGGCGATGAAGACGAGATCCTTGCTCATGTTGCTGGCCGCGGCTGGTATGCACCGGTGGCGATCATCGCAAGTGCAATCACGCCGCCAACCCCAAGCCCGCACAACCTATTGATGGCGGCAGCAAGGAATGCCGCCGCCGGAAGCACTCCGATGAGCAACGCCAAAGCGGCGCTGATCCCTTCGGACACGCCCAGCCCTGCGGGCAGGATACCGACATATGTGGTGACGGTCCCACCAACAACGAACAACAGCGCATCGCGAACCGGCACGATGGAACCTATCACGAGGAAGCAGGCGACGAAGCGCAGCGTCGTAAGGGCGAGGATACCAAGCCGCAGGGCCAGCATGGCGCTGACAATCGCCGCTCCGGCCTTGCGAGCAACCCATCCCATCGAGCCGATGAATACGAGCACTGAGCCTGCCAGCAGTACATAGGCCAACCACGGCTCCCTCGGCAGCAATGGAATGGCCGCGAACACTCCCGCGAGCGCGAGTGTCATGAGCGAGGATACTGCAAGGACACCAATCATGGCTTTGAAGCTGGCGCCTGAGCGAAGCAAGGCCGCGCCGCGCACCAGAGCCGCACCAGGGATCGGCAAAACCTCCGCCACCCGCCCGATAACCGTCGCCACCAGGCTGTCTTTTGCGGAGATACGCGTGTCCACGATTTTCGCGAGTAGGGAAAGGTTGAGTGCTGACAGAGCAATATCGAGCGGTACGAAAACTAGAACGACAACCAGCAACGGCCGCCACTCCAAGCTTGCCAGCGTCACATCGAGCTGGCCGACCGCCCACACCATTCCCCCGCCAAACAGCAGGACGGCAATGACCGTCAACGCGATCCGATTACGCGCGGAAAACGCACGAAGCGCAGCGGACAGGCTGATGAGACGGTCGAAGGCCATGCACCGACTTTCCTGTCACGCGGTGAAAATACAATAGGGATGCATGAGATGTCCCGATATCCCGCGTGCACAGCATTGCGCGCGGCATAACCCGATGCCGGCAATGGATTGGCTGCAGGCAATTCGTCTATAGGCTGAGTCATGTCTCAGAAGGTCACGATGATTGCGCCCGTTCCTCCTTTCAGAGGGGGCATTGCGCATCACAGCGCGGCGCTCGCCGGCGGCCTGGGAACCATTCCCGAGTGCGAGCTCGAAATCGAGTCCTTTCAGCGGCTTTATCCGGCATTCTTTTATCCGGGAGAGAGCCCTTACGACGGGACCGATCCTTCTTCGCCAGCCCGCGCAGGCCGCTTCGATCTCGATGTGCTTAATCCGCTAACCTGGCGCACGCTTGCGCGAAGGATTGCAGACCGAAGCGACGTTGCAGTAATCCCATGCTGGACTTTCTTCGCCGCCCCGTGCCTCGGTTGGATCGCGCGGCAATTGCGCAAAACCGGTGTCGAAGTCGTGATGCTCGTGCATAATGTTGGCGACCATGAAGGCGCGGCTTGGAAAAACTATCTCACACACTGGCAATTGGCGGGCGCGGACAGGTTCGTCACCCACACTCCACAGCTGGCCTCCCAACTTCGCGCCGCGGGGCTCAATCAGCCGTGCACCATCGTCCCCCACCCGCCTTATAGCGATTTTCCGCCCGCTACCGGTAGCATGCCGCAGGAGAAAGCACTGGAATTGCTATGTTTCGGTCTGGTCCGCCCTTACAAGGGTGTCGACATTGCTCTGGCAGGCCTCGCAGAAGCAGACTTGCCCGACGTCCGACTGACTATCGCTGGCGAAATATGGGACGGCGAAGACAATCTGCGCCGGCTCGCAAATGATCCGCGCCTCGCCGGAAAAGTCGAATTTCGTAACAGCTATCAGTCCGATCAGGATGCAGCCGATCTTTTCTCGCGAGCCGATGCCCTGCTGCTTCCTTATCGCACGATCACAGGGTCGGGTGTTTTGGCGATGGCACAGCACTATCGATTGCCCGTAGTCGCAAGCGACCTACCCGCGCTTGAGCAGCCGATTGAGCGCGACAAACTCGGCTGGTGCTTTGAGACCGGCGACGCGGCAGAACTGGCGCAACTGCTAAAAAGCGAGATTTCGCGCGAAAACTGTGCTGCTCTTGCGAGCGAGATGGCCGAGCCCGATGTCACCGGGTGGAACCACATGGCCTCCGCTGTGCTCGATCTCCCGTAACGGTATCAATACCGCAGGAATGGTGAACGCCCGATTCACCTCTCGCCACCGAACCAATGCTTCGCCCCGGCAGAACCTCACGGAAATTTGCGATTTGTTTACCAAACTCCGCGAAAGAGGGTTCCGACGCGGGAGACCAAATTCTTTGGGGTCCCTAAAGGTATGAAGTGAGAGGCATCGCATGAGCGCTTTCGGACGCAAGAACGGAGCTGGTGGCATGGGTCAGGGCGCACGCCCGAGCTTTGGTGTTGCTAAACCGATGCGTGGCGGTGCGGCTACGCCTTCCTCTGGCGACAAAGATGCGGAAAAGGACAATGGCGGCGAGCAATTCCCGCCCGTCCCGGCTGAAGGCGAGGCTGTAGATCCGGCGACCGGCAAGAATGCCGATGCGATGAATCGCCTCTCCGAACGTGCCAATGCCATTCACGAACAGCAGGAAATTGGCGGGTTCGAACAGAGCGTCCACAAGATCAAGGAACAGGTGCTGCCGCGCCTGCTCGAACGTGTTGACCCGGAAGCCGCCGCGACGCTCACCAAGGAAGAGCTGTCCGAAGAATTTCGCCCGATCATCATGGAAGTGCTGGCCGAGCTGAAAGTCACGCTGAACCGCCGCGAACAATTCGCGCTGGAAAAGGTGCTGATTGACGAGCTGCTCGGCTTCGGTCCGCTCGAAGAGCTGCTGAACGATCCGGACGTGTCCGATATCATGGTCAACGGGCCCGATCAGACCTACATCGAAAAGAAGGGCAAGCTGACCATCGCGCCGATCAAATTCCGCGATGAAGGCCACCTTTTCCAGATCGCCCAGCGCATCGTGAACCAGGTCGGCCGCCGTGTCGACCAGACCACGCCGCTGGCCGACGCCCGCTTGAAAGACGGCTCACGTGTGAACGTCATCGTGCCCCCGCTCTCGCTGCGCGGCACCGCGATTTCCATTCGTAAGTTCTCCGAGAAGCCGATCACGCTCGATAACCTGCGCGATTGGGGCTCGATGAGCGACAAGATGTGCACCGCGCTGAAAATCGCCGGTGCCTGCCGCATGAACGTGGTCATCTCGGGCGGTACGGGTTCGGGTAAAACGACGATGCTCAACTCGCTGTCGAAAATGATCGACCCGGGCGAGCGTGTGCTGACGATTGAAGACGCCGCCGAACTTCGCCTGCAGCAGCCGCACTGGCTGCCGCTCGAAACCCGCCCGCCGAACCTCGAGGGCCAGGGTGCCATCACCATCGGTGACCTCGTGAAGAACGCCCTGCGTATGCGTCCTGACCGCATTATCCTGGGTGAGATTCGTGGCGCGGAGTGTTTCGACCTTCTCGCCGCCATGAACACCGGCCACGATGGCTCCATGTGTACGCTTCACGCCAACTCTCCGCGTGAGTGCCTTGGCCGTATGGAAAACATGATCCTGATGGGCGACATCAAGATCCCGAAAGAAGCCATTTCGCGCCAGATCGCTGAATCGGTCGATTTGATCGTTCAGGTGAAGCGTCTGCGCGACGGTTCACGCCGCACTACCAACATCACGGAGGTTATCGGGATGGAAGGCGATGTGATCGTGACGCAGGAGCTGTTCAGCTTCGAATATCTCGATGAAAGCGAAGACGGCAAGATCATCGGCGAGCACCGCTCGTCCGGGCTGCGCCCCTACACGCTCGAAAAAGCCCGTCAGTTCGGTTTCGATCAAGCCTATCTCGAGGCTTGTCTCTAATTCTTTCGAAGCCGCATCCGCGGCTTCGTCCTCGCTAGATGCGCTTCGCTCCGCTACGCGCCCGCTGCGGGCGGCCGTTCGGCCTTGCGGGCTGGTCGCCCGTGCTCCGCGACGCCGATCAAATGGAGCGCTAGTCTCGCTGGCCGCAGGCTAGCGACAGCGAGCAAACGCGAAGCCCGCAGGTGCCGCGCAGGCGGAACGCAGTCCCGCCGGAGCGAACAGCACCGAGGACGCGACCACGGATGTGGTCGCATGAGACAAACTCACCCAACTATTCACCCCCGGATCCACCCGACCACACCGAACGCACAGAGCGCCAGCCCTGCGAACAGGCTCAGCGCGCCGATATCGCGCCATGGCATGATGCCCACCGCATCGGGATGTTTGCGGCGTGAGCGCCTGCGATCGCCAAGTGCGGAGATCGCCGAAAGCGTCAGCAAGGCTGCGCCTGCCATCACGTAGCGTGTCGCATCGCTCGCAAACAGGATGAAGTCGGGCCAGTGCATTTTGCGCCATATGGAGGTGCCCTCGCCTACCGACAATGCTTGATCGCGCCGCGCGCAAGCCTATGGGCAGATGCGTGAGCGAAGATGCAAATGACCGGCCGCTTCTGGCCCTGCTGATCAGGCTGCTGGGCATTGCTGGTTTCGCGCTGATGGCGGCGCTGATCAAGCTTGCTTCCGAAAGCGGCGTCCACTTGCTGGAAATCGTGTTCTGGCGGCAATTCGTCTCGCTGCCACTGCTTATGGGATTTGCCCTCGCGACAGGCGGGCTCGCACAATTTGCGACGAAGCGTCCAAGGGCGCATGCCATGCGTGCGATCTATGGCATCGCCGGAATGGTGCTGAATTTCGGAGCAGTGATCCTCCTGCCCCTGGCCGAAGCGACTACCATTGGGTTCACCGCGCCCATCTTCGCCGTGATCCTCTCAGCGATCCTTCTCAAGGAAAGCGTCGGAATATGGCGCTGGTCGGCTGTTTTGGCGGGCTTTGCCGGGATTGTGATCATTGCGCAGCCGGGCGGCGGAGCGATCCCCTTGGAAGGCGCGCTGGTGGCGCTGGGCGCTGCTTTCATGATCGCGCTCATCTCCATCCAGATCCGCGACCTGGGGCGGACTGACAAGCCGATCGTGATCGTCTTCTGGTTCAGCCTTGCGACTGTTCTGGTGATGCTGCCCGCGCTGTTTTTTGTGCATGAGCCGCTGACGCAGCGCCAATGGCTGCTGTTGCTGGGCGTTGGCCTGACCGGAACCTGGGGACAGGTTCTGATCACCGTGGCCTTGCGCTTCGGCAAGGTTTCAAGCGTGATCGTGATGGATTACTCCAGCCTGATCTGGGCGACGCTTTACGGCTGGCTTTTCTTCGCGGTTCTACCCACCACCAGCCTGTGGTTTGGCGCTCCGCTGGTGGTTGCTGCGGGTGTCACTATCGCGTGGCGAGAAAACGTCCTGCGCAAGCAACGCTTTGTCGCAGATGCGCCGTGACGGGGAACCTGCAGGGCTTTGCTGAATTTGATTCCCTGCTAACGTCCCACCTTCGGGACGTGAAAGGACCATTTATGGCACGCAAGATTGTTATCGCGCTCACCGCGAGCGTTTTCATGCTTACCGCCACGGCTTGCAACACGGTGCGCGGCATCGGCCAGGATCTGGAAGATGTTGCAGACGATGCGGATGAAGCGATCTGAATCCAACCAGACCATCAACTCCCACGGGGAGAGCGAAACGCCCGCGAAGCAATTCGCGGGCGTTTTCATTTACGTGCGGCGGTAGACGATCGTGAGATTGTTGGCGGGCATTTCGTGTCGCGCAACGCGGCAAAAGCCGGAAGCCTTCGCGGTCGCATCGATGTCGCCGAGACGTCTTAGGCCCCAATCCGGATTGCGCATCCTCAAGCTTTGATCGAACGCGATATTCGATGCGGCTGTCTCAACATCCGCTTCAATGAAGGGTCCGTAGAGGATCACCGGCGCGCCCTCTTCCAAAAGCGACGCCGCATGGCGGAAGAGCGCCTCAGTCGATTCCCAAGGACTGATGTGAGCCATGTTGGCGCAGAATATCGCATCGGCGCTTTCTACGGGCCAGTCGCTGTCCGTGGTAGCGAAGTGAGCCGGAGCGGCCAGATTGGGCAAATCAGCATCCTGCCGATAGGCGGAGATCGATGCCACGGCTTCCGGGTCAGGGTCGCTCGGCACCCAGCCCAACTTCGGGAACATGCGCGCGAAATGGAGAGCGTGCTCGCCGCTGCCGCTGGCGATCTCCAGAACAGTACCTGCATCGGGCAACTCGGCCTGCAATACCGCGGCAATCGCGTCCCGATTGCGCTCAGTAGCAGGAGCGTGGCGTTTCAATTGACTTTGCGCAGGCCAGCCGCTGCGCGTGCCCGCCTTTCGCGAATGATGAACCACAAGAGCAATCCGGCAGGGCCCGCCATGAAGGTGAGCGCAAGCACAGGCGCCTGAAGGATGCGCGAAAAGCCCTTCGCATCGGCATCCTTGGCGATCCACAGTCCGGCAAAGAGGTCTAGCGCCAGATAGTGAATCCAGCCGATCACAATGCCACCGTCACTCGTAAAGAGAGCGCGCACGCCCGCGATACTGGTGAAGCTGCCACTCACATCGCTTTCGGTCACCGGCACCGGGTCGACGGAGCCACTCACCACCAGCGCCATGATCGACGCATAGGCAAGGCAGAGCAGCCCGACACCGGCGTAGAACACAAATGCCAAGGGGAACGGCTTTCGCGGCAGGAGGATGAGCACAAGCCACATCAGCAATGCCCACCCATTTGCCAATTGGAAGATTGTGTCCCAGCTCATTTCCCGCCCCCTTCAAATTTCTCAAGTTTTGCGATCAGGCGCTTTAGCCCCTCGTGCTCATGGACGAATTGCCCGGCAGGTTTTTCCCACACGCATTGCAGGGCCGCCGCGGCCAGATCGCTTGCACGGATGGAGCGATATTTGCTCCAGGAGCCCTGCAGAAACAGGTCCATGATAGGGGCGAGCAATTGCCCGAGGCCTTCAAGGAAACGCGTATCTCCTTGCCGCTTTCCGCGCAGCAGACCGGGCCGCAGGATATCGAGCCGCCGGAATTTCAGCGCCTTCAGGTCCCGCTCGACCTCGCCCTTGGTGCGCAGGTAAAAATTGCGCGTTCCGGTATCCGCACCGACCGATGAAACATGCACAAAGCCCGTCGCCCCGCCCGCTTTGGCCGCGCGTGCGACGTCCATCACAAGATCATGATCGACGGCGCGGAACGCCTCTTCACTACCCGCCTTCTTGATCGTGGTGCCGAGCGCACAAATCACGGTATCCGGCTCGATCATCCTCACGACTTCGCCCCAGTCCTCGCTATCGGCAAGCACCAGTTCCATCCGCGCACCGTCGGGAAATTGCATTTCGCTTCTCGCGAGACCCTGCAGCGCAAGCTTTGGCATATCGATCGACCGCGCGATGACATTGCGCCCGACAAGGCCGGTCGCGCCGACCAACAGGACGCGCTTTCTCGTGGCAACCGCTTCAGACATTTGAGAGGCCCTCCGGTACGTTGCCGAAAATCTTCGCATATTGGCGGATGGCGAAATAGTCGGTCATGCCCGCGATATAGTCCGCGATGTGGCGACCACGCGCGGGTTGGTCACCGGGCAGATTGCCGTGCCACTCGGCATTCATCAGGTCAGGCTGCTGGTCATAGGCGGCATAGAGCCGCGCGATTACATCCTTGGCTCTGTCGGCAGTGCGCATCTGCTCTTCGTGGTGATAGAGGCGGTCATACATGAAGCGTTTCAGCTGTCGTTCCTGCTGCGCCATTTCGGGCGAGAAGCGCGCGATGGGACCGCCCGCGCCGCGCACCTGTTCTATGGTGTCCACGCCCTTCAGCCCTTCGCGGGTCGTCTCCAGCAAATCATTGACCATCACGCCGATCTGCGTGCGGGTGAATTCGCGCAACAATTCGGTCTGCGTTGCGCGGGGGAAGCGACCTTCCACCTCGCGCCAAAGATCGGCGAGGAAATCGAGCGTCAGCAAATCGTCGAGATCGAGAAGGCCGGCCCGCACGCCATCATCGATATCGTGATTATCGTAGGCGATATCGTCCGCCAGCGCAGCGACCTGCGCCTCCAGCGAGGGCCAGAGCGAGAGATCCAGCGGCACGGCGGCGTTGAGTTCGGCGAGAGCCCATTGCGGATTATCGACCGGGCCATTGTGTTTGGCGAGCCCTTCCAGCACTTCCCAACTGAGGTTGAGCCCTTGAATCCCGATATATGGGCTGTCGAGCCGCATCACGGTGCGCAGCGTATGCCAGTTGTGATCGAAGCCGCCGCGCGGTTTCAGCGCTGCATCCAGAGCCTCCTCGCCCGAATGGCCGAAAGGCGGATGACCCAGATCATGCGCCAGGCACAGAGCTTCCGTCAGATCCTCGTCGAGGCCGAGGTTGCGCGCTACGACGCGGCCGATCTGCGCGACTTCAAGGCTATGCGTCAAACGGACGCGATAGTGGTCACCATCGGGAGCGATAAAGACCTGCGTCTTGCCCGCCAGGCGGCGGAAGGCAATCGAGTGGATAATCCTGTCCCGGTCGCGCTGGAAGGCGCTGCGCGGACCGCGTGCGGTGTGGCCGGGTTGGAGAAATTCGCGCCCGCGACTGGCGGCGGGATCGGCTGCATAGGGCGCGCGTGACATGGCCATGCTCGCTAAGCAAATGGCCGCTATCTGACAACGGGAACAGGGCAGGAACGCCGCAGAATTGCCGCATCACCGGCGCATCTGGCCG
Organism: Aurantiacibacter sp. MUD61; assembly: GCF_027912455.1. Classification (NCBI taxonomy): domain Bacteria; kingdom Pseudomonadati; phylum Pseudomonadota; class Alphaproteobacteria; order Sphingomonadales; family Erythrobacteraceae; genus Aurantiacibacter; species Aurantiacibacter sp. MUD61. The sequence goes on along the minus strand of NZ_CP115446.1, from coordinate 2,062,331 downwards.
CGCTTATCCGCCGATAATCCATTTCGCCGCGGCATCGGCATGGATGCGCATGCAATCGTAAATGGGCAAGACATTGGCATTCACGTCGACGAGCAGTTCCAGCTCCGTATTCGCGAGAACGATGGCCTTGGCGCCGTCATTCTCCAACCGGGAGAACATGCTCTTGAGCGTGCGCTCCGAATCCTTGCGCGCCTTGCCCACCATCAGCTCTTCATAAATGATGCGGTTGAGCTCATCGGCATCGCCCATTTCGGGCGGCAGCAAGTCGACGCCATGCGCCACCAGCCTGCGGCGGTAGAAGCCTTCGGTCATGACATTGCGGCTGCCGATCAGCGCGGCTTGTTTGACGCCATCTGCCGCCATGCGCTCCCCCACGCATTCGGCAATATGCAGGATCGGCACGTCGACCTCCGCCTGCACTTCGCGATAGACCTTGTGCATGGAATTGGCGCAGATGATCAGCTGCTCCGCCCCGGCATTGGCGAGGCGCTTGGCGGAATCGATCAGAACTTTCGCACCGCGCTGCCAGTCTTCAGATGTGTCCAACTGGTAGATCTGCGCAAAATCCAGGCTTTCGATCAGCAGCGGCGCAGAAGCGCGCGGGTCGACATCGCGCTGAATCTGCCGGTTTATGCGTTCGTAATAGCGGTGGGTCGAGACCCAGCTCATCCCGCCAATCATGCCTAGCTTGCGCAAAGTTCTGCCCCTGTGATCACTGTTCGACAGGCGATTAGCGAGGCTGCGTCGGCGACACCAGCCACTTAACCCTAATCATCCAGCGCCTTGTTGATCTCTTCGACCATCTTCTTGGCATCGGAGAGCAGCATCATCGTCTGGTCCATGTAGAACACATCGTTGTCGACCCCGGCATAGCCGACACCGCCCATGCTGCGCTTGATGAAGAAAACCTGCTTGGCCTTATCCACATCGAACACCGGCATGCCGTAGATGGGGCTGGACTTGTCCGACTTGGCCGCCGGATTCACCACATCGTTCGCGCCGATGATGAACGCGACGTCGGCCTGCGAGAACTCGCTGTTGATATCCTCTAATTCGAAGACCTTGTCATAATCGACAGAAGCTTCGGCCAGCAGCACATTCATATGCCCCGGCATACGTCCGGCAACGGGGTGGATGGCGAATTTGACCTCTACCCCCTTCTCTTCCAGCAGGTCCGTCATTTCGCGCAAGGCATGCTGAGCCTGCGCCACCGCCATACCGTACCCCGGAATGATGATGACCTTTTCAGCCTGCTCCAGCATGAAGGCGGCGTCCGCTGCGCTGCCCTGTTTATAGGGGCGCTGTTCGCGCGGCTCGCCGCCATCACTTCCGCCGCTATCCGCGCCAAATCCGCCGGCAATCACACTGATGAAGCTGCGGTTCATCGCCTTGCACATGATGTAGCTGAGGATCGCGCCCGATGCGCCCACCAGCGCGCCGGTGATGATCATCGCGGTATTGCCGAGCGTAAAGCCCATCGCAGCCGCCGCCCATCCAGAATAGCTGTTCAGCATGGACACGACGACCGGCATGTCCGCTCCGCCGATGGGGATGATCAGCAGGAAGCCGATCGCGAAGGCAAGCACCGTGATCGCAACGATCAGCGGGAACGTCTCTTCCGGCCCGGTCGCCATGGCGAACATTGCGGTGAGTACCACGATTGCTGCCAGCGCGCCCAGATTGATCAGGTGGCGTGCGGGAAGCAGGATCGGCGATCCGCTCATCTTTCCGCTCAGCTTGGCAAAAGCGATGACAGAGCCCGAAAAAGTGATTGCACCGATGGCGATGCCGAGGCCCATTTCGACCTTGCTAACCGCACCGATACTGTCACCCAACAGCAGTCCGAAGGCATCCGGGTTGAGATAGGCAGCCCACCCCACCAGCACGGCCGCGAGGCCGACAAGCGAGTGAAACGCCGCAACCAGTTCGGGCATCGCCGTCATGGCGATCTTGCGAGCGATCGTGAAACCGATGATCCCGCCGATCGCAATTGCTATTCCGATCTCTGCGATATTCGCGATATCGTGCGTCACCAAGGTCGTGATGACGGCGATGGCCATGCCGATCATACCGAAGCGGTTGCCCGTGCGGCTAGTTTGCGGGCTGGAAAGTCCGCGCAGCGCGAGAATGAAAAAGACCCCAGCCGCGAGATAAGCAAGCGCCACCCAAGGGTTCACCGCACCATGAGCGGCAGCGCCGTCGGCGACTTGGACACTTGCATCATCATACCAGGTCAGCATGTCGTTGCATTCCGCAGCGCTCATTTCGGGCGTGCAATCTGCCAGTGTCGGGGCATCAGGCTGGGGAGCAGTGGCGATGGCAAGGAAGGAAAAGGTCATCACTTATCCTTCTTCTTGTACATGGCGAGCATCCGCTCTGTGACGGCGAAACCGCCGAAGATGTTCACGCTGGCGAGCACCACGGCCGCAAGCCCAAGCCATTTCGCCGAAGCCACTTCCGCTGCGGCAGCCGCAATCAACCCGCCAACGATAATCACCGAAGAAATCGCATTGGTCACCGCCATCAGCGGCGTATGCAGCGCGGGCGTGACCGACCAGACCACGTAATAGCCGACGAAACACGCCAGCACGAAAATCGAGAGGATCGAAATGAAGTCCATGTCAGTCCTTTGTTGCGGTCCATGGCAGGACAAAACCCCGCCCCTCCGACCAGCTTTGCCCCACCAGCACCGCGCCAATCAAGCAGGCTGAATGCTGATACACTCCGGAATTGTCGCTTGTGCGAAACGCTATGCAGTCACGCCCCTGCCCGCTGCCGAGCTGCCCTGCCTCGATTGCCGATCCATAGAACTCGCCGGTCACCTGGTTCGCATGTGAAAAGCGAAGCACCATTGGCTGCGAATAAGGCTCGTCGCCAAGGTTCAAACGCAGGTCAACGGTCCATTGGCCTTCCATCGGGTGTGGTGGCTCTCCTTCGCCCTCATCCTGCGCCACGGCAGGCGCAGTGCTCAGCGCGAGAGCAAAGGCGAGGAATGCCCCCCTCACCCCTGCAGCCTCTCATTCACGATCGCGCCGTCCTTGGTCAGGCGGATCGCGTCGCCGATCTCTTCATCGAGTTCAGGTGCTTTCTTCTCTTCGTCCCAAAAGGCGTTGAGGAAGTTGAACAAATTCCGGCTGAACAGCGCGCTCGCATCGGCGGCCAGATGCGCGGGCGTGTTGGAAAAGCCCATGATTTTCACACCGTGCTGTTCGACCACTTCGTCGGCAACACTGCCTTCAACATTGCCACCCTGCGCGACGGCAAGATCGAAGATCACGCTGCCCTGGCGCATGGTCGCGATCTGCGCATCGCTGATCAGGCGCGGCGCAGCGCGGCCCGGGATAAGCGCAGTAGTGATCACGATGTCCTGCTTTGCGATATGGCTGCTGACCAGCTCGGCCTGCGCCTTCTGGTATTCCTCGCTCATTTCGGTGGCATAGCCGCCGCTGCCCTCACCCTCGATCCCCTCGACATTCTCGACGAAGATCGGCTTGGCGCCCAGCGACTGGATCTGTTCCTTGGTGGCCGAGCGGACATCCGTCGCGCTCACCTGCGCACCCAAGCGCTTGGCCGTGGCGATGGCCTGTAGGCCAGCAACGCCGACGCCCATGACGAAGACCTTTGCCGCGCTGACGGTGCCAGCGGCGGTCATCATCATCGGGAAGGCGCGGCCGTAAAGATCCGCTGCGGCAATCACCGCTTTGTAGCCGGACAGGTTGGACTGGCTGGAGAGAACGTCCATGCTCTGCGCGCGGGTGATGCGCGGCATGAATTCCATCGCCAGCGCCTCGAGACCTGCCTTGGCATAGGCCTCGACACGGTCTTTCTGGCCGAAGGGATCGAAAGTCGCCGCGACCCACGCGCCTTTTTTCGCGCCGGAAAGTGCCGCAACATCGGGCGCCTGCACGCCCATCACGATGTCCGCGTCTTTCACCACGGCAGCGGCAGAGCCAAGCTCCGCGCCCGCATCGCGATAGGCATCGTCCGTAATGGTGGCGCGGATACCGGCGCCTTCTTCAACGGCCACCGTCGCGCCAAGCGCGCTCAGTTTCTTGACCGTTTCCGGGGTGGCAGCGACGCGGGTTTCGCCTGCTGCCTGCTCTTTCAGAACCGCTATCCGCATCCGCTCTCTTCAGTCCGGCTCAGGAAATCAGCAGGACGACGATGAACACGATGATCGCGATCACCGGGATCGACCACTTCGTCATGCTGATGAAGCTCGCATAGGTGCCTTTTGCGGCCTTCATATCGTGCGGATTGCTCATTGTAATTCCTGTAGCCTTTCTGGGAGCCAAGAGATGTTGGCCAATTCCTTAGATGGCGAAGTGCCTAAAGGGCAAGTCCGCTCCGCTCAAGCCCGCCCATTTCTTGTCGAACGCGCTTAATCGCCTTTTTACAAATCGCTGATAGCAAGATCGTTCAACGCCCGTTGTCGGGCCCCTTTTTTGGGTGAAAATGAATGGCCGAGGCTGAACAGCGCCTGCTGATGCTGATTGACGATGAACCGGCGCAAAGCCGGCTCGTTTCCGCGCTTGCGGGACGCGAAGGCTGGCGCACGCTCGTTGTCGGTGACAGCGAGACCGCCATCGCCACGCTCGGTACGCGGCAGGGCATGCAGCTTTCCGCCATCATCCTCGACCAATGGGTGCCCGGTGAACGCGCCTGTGAGCTGATTGCCGAGCTCAAGGAACGCCGCCCTGCGCTGCCGATCCTCATGCTCACCACCAGCACCAGCCCGCATCTTGCTGTCGAAGCGATGCGTGCCGGGGCCACAGATTACCTCGTCAAACCTGTCGCCCCCGATCGCCTGATGCAGGCACTGCGCAATGCGACGACGCGGGAGACGCCGCGCGATGAATTGACGCCGCTCGCCGAGAAGTTTGACGGCGACCTTGATTTTGACGCGATGGTCGGCACCGCCACACCGTTCCGCGATGCGCTGGCAAAGGCGGCGAAGGCTGCGCGCGGCCATGGGCATGTGCTGATCGAAGGCGAAAGCGGCACGGGCAAGGAGATGCTGGTGCGCGCCATGCATGGAGCCTCCCCCCGCGCCAAGACCGAGTTTCGCATGCTCAACATTGCCGGCGTCCCGGCGAGCAGCCTGGAATCGGTCCTGTTCGGACATGAGAAGGGCGCCTTTCCCGGTGCTTTCGAGCAGCAGACCGGCGCGATCCAGAATTGCGATGGCGGCACGCTGGTGCTCGACGAAATCGACCGTCTGTCGATGGATTTGCAGGACCGCCTTGCCGAGGTGATCGAGACCGGCCAGGTCAAGCCGCTCGGCGCGCAATACGCCTTCAAGGTCGATATCCGTATCATTGCTGCGTCAAACCTCCCGCTCGCCGATCTTGTCGCGACCGGGCATTTCCGCGAGCAGCTGCTGACCGCGCTTTCCCGCACCTCCATCGAACTGCCGCCGCTGCGCAAGCGGAGCGAGGACGTTCCTGCCCTCACCCGGCACTTCCTGGGCCGTATCGGCGAGCAGCCGGGCCTGCGCCCGCTGGGGATCACAGACGACGCGCTGCGCCTTCTCTCCGCCTTCGACTGGCCGGGCAATGTCCGCCAGCTGCAGGCCGTGCTCTTCCGAGCCGCCGTGTTCTGCGATGGTGATGCGCTGACCACCGAAGACTTTCCGCAACTGCGCGAGATCGTTGGCGAATGCGAGGCCCCCGCTACACCGATGCGTGAGAGCGCTGGGGTACAGCTCTATTGCGAGGACGGTAACCTCCGCCCGCTCGAAGACATCGAAGCCGACGTCATCCGCCTCGCCATCGGCCACTACCGCGGCCGCATGACCGAAGTCGCCCGCCGCCTCGGGATCGGGCGCTCAACGCTCTATCGCAAGCTCAGCGACCTCGGCATCGACAACGCGGCCTGATTCTAGCCCTCAAGCGCCGGGCGCGCACATCCGTGCGCTTGGCTCCTCGCAAAAGCTCGGGCGGCCGTTCGGCCTTGCCTTCGCCTTCGGCTTGGTTTCCTGCTTTCCCCCTCCTCCGTTCGTCCTGAGCTTGTCGAAGGGCGTTCACGCGATGTGGTAGCCGTAGGCAAGCCCTAAGGCTCCAATCCGCTGAAATCGGTCAGCGCCGCATCCCTCAACCCGCGCCACACATTGCGCGCCTGCACCGTCTCGAACACGTCATGCACGCGCAGCAATTGCACGCCTGCATCCATGCCGAGCTGCGCCAGTGTTAGCGAGCCGCCGACACGTTTGTGCGCGGGGACTTCATTGCTCAGCGCGCCGATCATGCGCTTGCGGCTTACGCCCAGCAGCAGCGGGCAGCCGAGCGCGTGGTACATGGGCAGGTGGTTGAGGATGGTGAGGTTGTCCGACAGCGACTTGCCGAAGCCGATGCCCGGATCGAGGACGATGCGCTCCGCCGCTATGCCTGCCCCAACCGCCCGGTCACGCGCTTGCTTGAGGAAGTCGAATACGTCGAAGGCCACCGCGCTGTAGTCGGGATCGGCGTGCAAATCCTCGCCCGTGCCCGGAGCATGCATCAGGATGACGGGCTTCCCGCTCGCCGCTGCAAACCCGAGGCTGCGCGGATCGTAGCGGAGCGCCGACACGTCGTTGATCACGTGCGCGCCTGCTTCCAGCGCCGCTTCCATCACCGCCGGTCGGCGCGTGTCGACACTCACTGCCGCGCCCATGGCGACGCAATGCTCGATCGCGGGGACGACGCGCTTGGCCTCCTCGCCTTCCCACACCGCTTTCGCGCCCGGCCGTGTGCTTTCGCCGCCAATGTCGATGATGGCCGCGCCCGCCTCGTGCATGGCGGCGGCGTGCGCTTTCATGGCGTCGGGATCGTCCATGAACTCGCCGCCATCGCTGAAGCTGTCGGGCGTGACGTTGAGGATGCCCATCACCTGCGGCTGGTCGAGCCGGATGGTGCGCCCGCCAAGCTCCATCGGCGGATGCGCCATTTGCAGGTTGGACCACTGCATCTCGCCGTCCGCGCCAAGTTCTCCCGGGAGAGCCGCAAGCGCCTCCGCCATGCTCGCCTTGGTCGCAATCCGGCGAGACACAACCGCCCCGCCCTCACGCACGATCACCGCAAACTCGCGTGCATAGGCCATGCCGCCCGCCAGCCGAATCGCATCCCCCTCGACCGCCTGCGGCCCGGTGACCATGGTGATCGGCTGGATGTAGACGCTCTGGCTCATGGCTTTGCTTTCAGTAACTTAGCGCATCGTAACGATGGGGGGTGTGACAGGTGTGACAGTGTTCTGGCGAAGAAATTTCTGGGCGTAAAAGTTGGCGCATTTGAAGCGGGCAACCGGCCTGCGATCAAGGGCTGAGCGTGGGTCATGCACCGGATTGAGCGTGGCGGGGGAGTTGTAGGAAAGGTAAATGCTGGTGCGCTACCACCGCAATCTATCGTGCTGACTAAAGACCTGCTCGGAAATCCCATTGTTGCAAGAGGCGGGTGTTTGGCTGCAAGATTTTTGAACTAATCAAAAAGTTGTTTGAGTTCTTTTTAAGTGAAGTGAGAAAACCATGCCATTCGGAGATACCCCGCTTAGTCGGTTTCGGCCTCTCGAGCCGAAACGATCAATGGGAAGAAATGAGTTGTGCTGGTGCAAATCTGGTCGGAAATGGAAGAATTGCCACCTTAGACGCGCTCAAATGAAACCACTTCCACTTAGCGCTATCTTCTCACAATTTTATCGAGAGGCGAAGAAAACAAAGCTTTGCTTTCACCCAGAAGCAGAAGAAAAATGTTCGAGTGTCTTCTCAGCAGCGCACACAATTCAAAAACGTACCGGTCTCGCGGTGCTAGCAGAACAAAACCACATACTATCGGGTCGAAATGATGACCCCCGTGATATCTCTGGTGGTCTGACCAGCATTGGAATTAATCTTGCTTCGACCTTTTACGGCTTCTGCTCACATCATGACAGTGAAACGTTCAAACCAGCAGAAACCGCAAAAGAGCCAAATCGCAATGTAGCTTTTCTACTAAGTTATAGAGCTTTGAGCTTTGAAATTTATATGAAAATGGTGGCAATTAAGACGCTTGAATTTGCAAGGGACCACATTGATCGAGGTCTAGAATTTGAACAGCAGTGTGAAAGTCAACAAGAAATCGCAGCTGGTATCTTTGGTCTATCCTTAGGGTATGATGAGCACCGCAGGTTCAAGCGAGATTGGGACACTAGCCTATTAAACGGAGACTTTAGCTCACTCGAATGGTCGTTTATACAATTCGACGGCCTTCTTCCCATTTCCACTTCAGGCGTTTTTCTGCCAGAATACGACTTCCAAGGGAGGAATCTTCAAAGTCTGGACGCTCCTGCAGGTTCCTTAGCTATGATGGGTTTCAACATACTCCCGATCAACGGAAAGACATGCGCCATTTTTGGATGGATCGACGCCAAAGAGCCTAATCGAGATTTCATAAGTTCGCTCCATCAGGTTCCTGACCATCAATTGGCTTCAGTGCTAATTCAATTCGGCTTTGACACCAGCGAGAATCTTTTTGTGAAACCAAGCTGGTGGGAAGGTCTCGATGCCAGGCGAAGAACCTACTTGGAGCGAAATTTACGATCCAGCATTCCGGGAAGCAAATGGAGTCGAGGGCTTATGCCACAGCAGCCGACGCTTCTTGAGCTTCCGATTATTTCTAGGCGAACTTGGAGCAGCGAAACCCAATAAACTCAATCCTCGCTCGCCAGCAGATACAGCCCTCTTGCCGCATCAATCGGCTTCACTTCGCCGCCAGCCTCATAGTGCCAGAAGGTCCAGCCGTTGCAGCTGGGTGCGTCCTGGATCGTCTTGCCGACGCCGTGGATTGAGCCCACTTCCTTGACCTGTCCTGAGCCTGTCGAATGGACGCATTCGATGGAGCCATCCGCGCGTACGGTCGCTTTCCAACGGCGCTTCTTGTCGAAGATTTCGGTGCCGGGTTTGAGCAGTCCTGCTTCCACCACTGCGCCGAAGGCCACGCGCGGCTGGGTCTTGCGGCTTTGCATCGTGGTGAGCGCGCTTTCATCGAGCGGCAGTTCCTTCTCGATGCGTGCGGTGGCGACCTTGCGGTAATCCGCCTCGCGTTCGCAGCCGATCCATTCGCGGCCAAGGCGCTTGGCGATCGCGCCGGTGGTGCCGGTGCCGAAGAACGGGTCGAGTACGACGTCGCCCTTCTCGGTGGTTGCCAGCAGCACGCGGTAGAGCAGCGCCTCGGGCTTCTGCGTCGGGTGCGCCTTGTGGCCCGCCTCGTCCTTCAAACGCTCGCCGCCAGAGCAGATCGGGAAGGTCCAGTCCGAACGCATCTGCAGCTCATCATTGAGCGTTTTCATCGCGCGGTAGTTGAAGTGATATTTGGATTTCTCGCCCTGCGAGCACCACAGCAGCGTCTCATGCGCATTGGTGAAGCGGGTGCCGCGGAAGTTCGGCATCGGGTTGGTCTTGCGCCACACAATGTCGTTCAGGATCCAGAAGCCGAGGTCCTGCAGGATCGCGCCAACGCGGTAGATATTGTGATAGCTGCCGATCACCCATAGCGCGCCATCGGGCTTCAGGACGCGCCTGCACTCCGTCAGCCAATCCCTTGTGAAATTGTCATAAATCTGGAAGCTGTCGAACTGGTCCCAATCATCCGTCACCGCATCGACATGGCTGCCATCGGGGCGGTTGAGATCGCCGCCCAATTGCAGGTTGTAGGGCGGATCGGCAAAGACGAGATCGATGCTCGCGTCGGGCAGCTTGCGCATCTCCTCCACGCAGTCGCCCGCCAGGATCTGGCCCAGCGGCAGGGACGCACGGACCGCGGCCTGATCGACCGTCGGAGTGCGCGTTTTCGCCTTAGGCGAGCGGATTTTCGTCAATTGGCCCACAAGGTTCCCCTCTACTTATCCACAGGGGGTAGAGTCCGCAGGAGTCCGGGGTCAAGCGGCAAATTTATCGCAAGCCCCAAGGCTTTGGGGAGAACGAAACGAGTCCGCCACAAGATATTGAGTCTGTCCAACAGCGAAGGACTCGATATGATGGGGTGTGGCCGCAAGGACTCGCCTGCGGATTTTGCAGGCCAAAGGGGGGAATTTTCGATGGCATTGAAGGTAATTGGCGCCGGTCCGGGGCGCACTGCGACGTTTTCCACTAAGTTCGCGCTGGAGCATCTCGGCTTCGGGCCGTGCTATCACATGGCAGAGGTTTTCCGCCATGCGAGCCGCAATATCGCGCTGTGGCAGGACGTCGCCGACGGTAATCCCGATTGGGACTCGATCTTCGAAGGCTTTCATTCCACCACCGATTTTCCGGCAAGCTCATACTGGCGGGAACTGGCCGAATACTACCCCGATGCAAAGGTGCTGCTGACGGTGCGCGATCCCGAAAGCTGGTTCGATTCCGTCAGCGAGACCATCATGTCAGAACGCATGCTCGGCTCGCTCGAGGGCAGCCCGCTGATGCGCATGTTCAAAGGCACCTACCTGAAGCCCTATGGGGACAGGGTGCACGACCGCGCGTTCATGACCGATTGGTATGCGCGCCATAACCAGAGTGTGATCGACACCATCCCCGCAGAACGGCTGCTGGTGTTCCATCCTAAGGAAGGTTGGGAACCGCTATGCGAATTTCTCGGCGTGCAGGTGCCGCCAGAGCCCTTCCCCCGCGTGAACAGCAGGGACGAGCTTGGCGGCGCATCGGATGAACAGGGCGGCCTGCCATCGGACCCGGCGCAGCTGGAAGCCTTTGCAGGCGGATATATCGACCAGCTGAAAGCCGGTGCGTTCGGCTGATCGGCCGCAACCCGCTGTCAGACCGAGAAATTGATCCCGGTCAGCTCTTCGGATTTCTCCCACAGGCGCTTGGCCAGGGCTTCATCGCGGGCACGCTCGCTTTTGTATGCGCGGCCGGAGGTATTGCCGCGCGCTTCCATCAGGCCGCGCGGGCCGAGGTAGTCGCCGCCTTCCGCGTTGGGATCGGTCGCCGCTTGCAAGGCGGGCAATGCGCCCTGCTCGGACGTGTTGAGCACAACTTTCATGATCGGCTGGAAGAATGCCCCGCCCTTCAGGTGACGCGTCAACTCGGACGCGGCGACACCGGGGTGGCAGGCAATCGAAGCGACTGGTGAATTGGCCGCGCGCAGGCGGCGGTCCAGTTCCAGCGCGAACAGCAGGTTTGCCAGCTTGCTCTGCGAATAGAACGGGCTCTTCGCATAGCCATTGCTCGCGTCGAGATTGTCGAAGTCGATATCGCCGCTCTTGTGCGCAATGCTCGACTGCGTGACGACGCGGCCTCCGCCGTTTTCCGCCAGCTTGCCAAGCAGCAGCGCGGTGAAAGCGAAGTGGCCGAGGTGGTTGACCGCGAATTGCAGCTCCGTCCCGGCGGTGGCGTGGGAAAGCGGCGGCATCATCACGCCGGCATTGTTGATCAGCAGGTCGATCTGCTTTTCTTTCTGCGCGGTTTCGGCGGCTTCGCGCACCGACGCGATATTGGCGAGATCGAGGTGCAGCGTGTCCACCTCCAGCCGCTCCGGCCCTTCCTTCATTTCGTTTGCCGCTTCGGCCGCCTTGTCACCATCGCGGCAGGCGAGGATCACTCGGGCGCCCTTGCGTGCAAGGTGGCGGGCGATCTCGAAACCGATACCGGTGTTGGACCCGGTGACGATAGTCGTCTTGCCGGTCTGTTCGGGAATGTCTGCGAAAGTGAAATCGGTCATGTGGCCATAGGCTCCATTTGGGAGGGATATGCCTAGGCAATGCGCTGGCGGTGCACCCCGTTCCGGATCAGGCGAAAACGAGCGCCGTATTCGCGGCAAATGCGCCGAGCAGAGCGACGCCCATCCAGCGGCTGATGTTCCTGAAATAGCGGCACAGCAGCAGCAGGAACACAGCCGATGCGAGCAGCACCGGCATCTCGATATCGATCAGCTCCGCCGAGATCGGCAGCGGTGCGATGCTCATCGTCGCGCCGCCGATCAGCAGGATGTTATAGATATTGGAGCCAACGACATTGCCGACCGCCATCTCCGCCCTGCCCTTCAGCGCGGCAGCGAGCGATGCGGCAAGTTCGGGCAAGGATGTGCCGACGGCAACGATGGTGAGACCAATCACCGCGTCGGAGACGCCGGCAAGCTGCGCCAGCTCGATCGAGCCTGCAACCAGCAATTGCCCACCCACGATCAGGATACCGACACCGCCTGCGAACAGTGCAATGGCAAGCAGCAGGCCCAGCGGCGGCGGTGAGTCGTCGTCATCAAGGTTCTCTGGCGGATGCTTCACGCGCCACACGACATAAACGACGAGCAAAGCCAGCAGCGCCGCGCCGATCCACGGGCTTGCGCCCTGCCAGATGGTGAGTGCGTAAAGCAGCGCCGTTGCCGCTAGCGCCACCACCGCATCGCGCTTACCCACGCCGTGCAGGGCGATGGGCGCAACCAGCGCGGTCGCGCCGAGGATCAGCAGCGAATTGGCAAGATTGGAGCCGACGACATTGCCCCATGCGATACCGGGCGAATCCCGCAATGCGGCCTCAACGCTGGCGACCATTTCGGGCATGGAAGTTGCCGCGCCGACGATCACGATGCCGGTCACCAGGTGTGAAAGCCCCAGCCGCTCGGCAATCGAAACCGCCCCGCGCACCAGCAATTCCCCGCCGACGAACAGCGCGACAAGACCGCCGATAATGCTTGCAATGAGAATGAACATGGCGGCGGTCTAGAGGCTCAATTCCATTTGCGCCACCGGGGCGAAAGACCTCCGGTGGAAAGGTGTTGGACCATGGACGCGCAGTGCTTCCATATGTTCCTTCGATCCATAGCCCTTGTTTCGCTCCCAGCCATAGTGCGGATGGCGCTTCGCCGCCTCCAGCATGAGGCGATCACGATACTCCTTGGCGATGATACTGGCAGCGCCGATGCAGGCCTCTTTGCCGTCCCCGCCAACGATGGGTGTCGCAGGCCAGCGCCAGCGGGTGCAGCGACCCTCTGGCGTCAGATTACCGTCGATCAGCGTGTGGAGACCGCTTTCACCCAGCTCCTCGCACAAGCGCTCCATCGCGAGGCTCATCGCGAGCATTGTCGCGCCGAAGATATTGAGCTGATCGATAGTCTCAACATCGACTACGCCGATGCCATAGGCGCAGGTTTCACGGATGCGCGTTTCGGCGGCGGCGCGCGCCTTGGCGGAGAGCTTTTTGGAATCGTTCACGCCCTCGGGCACAGGCTCGCACAGGACCACCGCGGCAGCGACGACAGGTCCTGCCAAAGGGCCGCGCCCGGCCTCGTCCACGCCAGCGACCAGCGGATTTTTGCCCAGGCGGGCACAAAAATCGGCAGAAGGCGTTCCTGACAGCATGACAAAGCATCTCCTCGCATCCGCCCTATCCCCACTCGCCATTCTGCTCGCAAGTTGCTCGGGCGCGCAATCGGGGGAAACTCCCGCGCCTTCCGCATCCTCTTCCAGTGCTATCGTAGCTGGTGAAATGGTGGAATTGCAGAGCCCCTCACCCTTCGCGGCAGAGAGCTTCGGCGAGTTGACCAACCCTTGGGCACTCGCCTTTGAGCCGACTACGGGCAATCTGTTCATAACCCAACAGTCAGGCACAATGACGTTCTTCAATCCTTCGACAGGCTCGTTCGGTGATGTCTCCGGAATGCCCGATGTCGTTTACGAAGGCCAAGGTGGCCTTGGCGCGATTGCCTTTGCCCCTGACTACGCGACCAGCAATACCATTTACATCAGCTGGGCGAAGGACATGGGCGATGATCTGACCGGCGCTGCGGTCGGTCGCGGGACGCTGGTTTGTGACAGCGATACGCAGTGCCGTGTCGAAGGCCTGACCGAAATCTGGCAGCAGAGCCGTGGCGGAGAGCGCCGCGGGCACTATTCGCACCGCATGGCCTTCTCTCCCGATGGCCAATATCTGTTCATTTCCAGCGGTGACCGTCAGGAACAGACACCGGCGCAGGACCTCTCGAACAATCTCGGCACGATCGTGCGCCTGAATCTCGATGGTACGCCCGCAGCGGGCAACCCGTTCGCCGGACAGGGATCGCCGCAGGACCAGATCTGGACTTATGGCCAGCGCAATCTGCTCGGTCTCGATTTCGATAGCCAAGGCAATCTGTGGGAGCTGGAGCATGGCCCCGCTGGCGGCGACGAGCTGAACCTTGTCGAAGCGGGCAACAATTACGGCTGGCCAACGCGCTCCTACGGCGAGAATTACAATGGCGACCCCATCCCCGACCACACGGAAGATGATGGCTTTGCCAAGCCTGCAATCTACTGGACCCCGGTAATCGCGCCGGGCGGCATGCAATTCTACGAAGGCCCAATGTTCGCCGACTGGAACGGCCATTTGCTTATCGCAAATCTGCGCACCCAATCGATAAGCCGCGTTACCGTGAATGCAGGCGCGAACAGCGCCGATGAGGCAGCGCGCTATGCCTTCCCCAACCGCCTGCGCGATATCGCCATCGCTCCCGATGGCGCGATCTGGGTGATCGAAGATGGCGAGAATGGCCGCCTGCTGAGGCTGACGCCGGAAGGCTGAGCTCCAACTCGCCCCCGCAGTCGGCACATTCCAACCGTTTTCTCGCGAAACATTTGCGCTCGCCCGCATGTGCCCCTATCGGCGCGCCGGTTATGCGTGACAATGCCAAGCTGATCCCGCTCGAAGCGGTGCCCGCCGATATGATCGAGCAATTGCTCGACCGTGCCTTTGGCCCGGATCGCCACGGCCGGACCGCATACAAGGTGCGCGAGGGGATCGATTGGCTTCCCGCACTCAGCTTCGCCGCGCTCGACGATAAGGAAATGCTGGTCGGCACCATCCAGGTGTGGCCCGTGGCGCTTACCGATCCGCAAGGCCGCCGGCATCCGATGCTGATGGTTGGCCCGGTTGCCGTTGTGCCCGAAAGGCAGAATGAAGGTTTTGGGATCGCCCTGATCGCCGCGATGACGCAGGCGATGGATGAAGGTGCCAATCTTCCGCAGGTCATGATTGGCGATCCGGACTATTACGGTCGCTTCGGTTTCACCGCCGCGCCGACGAAGGACTGGTCCGTACCCGGGCCCTATGAACAGCATCGCCTGCTGGTGCGGGCCACGAATCCGGCGATATTGCCCGATAAGGGCACGCTTGGGCCTTGGATTGGCTGACACTCTCTGGCATCGCTTGTCGCCAGATGCCTTACACTCCTCCTCCCGATCTTGCAGGCCTGTCTCTGGCCGAAATCGCCGAGCTGAGCGCGTCGCACAAATTGCCGCCAATCGATGAATGGGATCCACCCGAAACCGATCACAGCAAGATGCGCATCGCCGATGACGGCACTTGGTATCACGATGGCGGCCGCATCACGCGCCACGCGATGGTCCGCGCCTTTGCCAGCCTGCTGCGGCGTGAGGAAGACGGGCGCTATTTCCTCGTCACGCCCCACTACAAGCAGGAAATAGAGGTTGAGGACGCAGCCTTTATGGCGGTCGACTGCAAGGAGATTGATGGCGAAGTTCTCGCCTTCAGGATCAATATCGATGAGACGATTCTGGCCGGGCCCAACCACCCCTTGCGCGCATCGGGCGATCTGGAGACGCCTGCCATCTACCTGGCATATCGGCATGGCTGCGAAGCGCGGATCGATCGTTCCACATGGTTGCAATTGGCCGGAATCGCACTTGCCCAGGGCGATGGCACCACAGTCACGAGTAAAGGCGAGAGCTTCTCGCTGCTTCCAGAATGAGCGCACTTTTCGATCGCCTGACGCATTTGTTCGGGCAAACCGAGCATATCGGCATCGAAGGCATTCGCGACGATAGCGCGTGGGTGACCCGCGAACCCCGCGATGCGGCGGTGCTGATGGCCGTGACTGATCGCGATGAGCCCGGCCTGCTGCTGACGCATCGCCCCAAGACCATGGCTGCACATCCGGGGCAGGTGTCCTTCCCCGGCGGCAAGCTGGAAGATGGTGAGGACGTTATCGCCGCTGCCCTGCGCGAAGCGGAGGAGGAGCTAGCCATTCCGCCGTCATCCGTGCGCGTGGTCGGCGCGGGCCATCGCTTCATGACGGGGACCGGCTTCAACCTCACCCCGGTGCTCGGCCTCGTCCCGCATGATCTGGAAATCACTCCTGACCCGCGCGAAGTCGATGGCTGGTTCGAAGCGCCGCTTCGCTACGTGCTCGATCGGCGCAATCATGTCGCCAAGACCGGCCTGTTTGGCGGGCATGAATTGCCCTACACCGAAATCACATGGGAGGGTCATCGCATCTGGGGCATTACCGCCGGGATTATCGCAAATCTGTCGCATCGGCTGGCGTGGGAGGAATTGATCGGTGACTAAGCTGCCCGCAGCAGACTGGACACAGCGCGAAGACCTCGCGCAGCTCGTCAGCGTGATCGGCGCGGAGAATATGCGCTGGGTGGGCGGCGCGGTGCGCGATACGCTGCTGGGCGCAGATGTGCGCGATGTCGATGCCGCGACCACGTTGCTGCCCGATGCCGTGATGGAAACGCTTAAAGCGGCAGGGATCAAGCCCATTCCCACCGGCATCGATCACGGAACAGTCACCGCAGTGCTGCCCGAAGGCAATGTCGAAATCACGACGCTGCGCAAGGACGTGGCGACCGATGGCCGCCGTGCGACCGTAGCCTTTGCCAGCGAATGGAAGGATGACGCTGCGCGGCGCGATTTCACCATCAATGCGCTGTTCGCCCATCCCGATACGCTGGAAATCTCCGATTACTTCGGCGGGCTGGAGGATCTGGCGGACCGGCGGGTGCGATTTATCGGCGATGCACGCGAGCGCATCCGCGAGGATCACCTACGCATCCTGCGATATTACCGGTTCCAGGCTCGCTTCGGCGCAGCTCTGGATGAGGAAGCGGAGAACGCCTGCGCCGAGCTCGCCTCCACTCTGAAAGGCCTCAGCCGCGAACGGGTGGCGATGGAAATGCTCGCCCTGCTGGCTTTGCCCGACCCGTCAGACACAGTGCACCGCATGTATGATCGCGGAGTGCTGGCCGAGGTTCTGCCCGAAACGGGAGCGGAGCAAATCGATCGTCTCGAAACCCTGATTGCGTTCGAAAATGCGCAAAAGGCGGTTGGCGATCCTTTGCGCCGACTTGCTGCGCTTTTGCCCCCCGATCGCAAGCTGGCAGAACAGGTCGCCGCACGTCTGCGTCTTTCCAACGCAAATCGCAAAACGCTCGCGCGTCTGGCTGACGGGCTTCCGGACTGGTCGCCAGACGCCGCTGCCGTGCGCGCCCTCGCCTATCGCGAGGGGGACGATCAGGCGCGCGATCTCTTGCTTCTGAACGGTGTTTCCCCCGCCCCGCTGGACGATTGGGAAGTTCCTGAATTTCCTCTGAAAGGCGGCGCAATTGTGGCGCGCGGCGTGGGCGCAGGGCCGGAAGTCGCGCGCATTCTCCAGGCGGTCGAACGGCGCTGGATTGCCGAGGGTTTCCCATCCGCCGATCGTGTCGACGCATTGCTGGATGAAGAGCTTTCGCGCTGAATCCCACCTGTTCGCATGTGCGGCATATAGGTTGAAATCAGTCACGAAATTGGTCAGGGAACATTCAGAAGGTATCGTCTATTACCTTTGTTAACGGGAGCGCGCCTTTGGGCGTGCAGAGTGTCTACCCCCATCGGGGTGTGCCACCCGCTTGAACAATCCGGCATTTATCGGAGCAATCCGGTCGGACGAATTTTAATAGCCGGACGGCGTTCGCACGTCGTCCGAATGAAGGGAAACTTTTATGCGTATCGCTTTCGCTGCCGCAGCTGCAGCAATCGCTTTTTCCACCCCCGCCATGGCTCAGGACGTCGGCACCGACATCGTGGGCAATGATGATGCCGTGATCGGCACTGTCGAGCAGAACGACGGCACCACCGTGGTTGTGAACACCGGCACCTATCAGGTTCCGCTGGGCACCGATGCTTTCGCCGAAACCGATGGAGTGTGGACGCTGAACACCACCAAGGCCGAACTCGAAACCGCCTACGGCCAGATCGTTGCCGAAGCTGAAGCAGCGCTTGCCGCCGCTCTGGTTCCGGGCACCGCCGTTGCCACCGCTGACGCACAGACGCTCGGCGTGATCGAAGAAGTGGGCGAAGATGCCGTTCTTCTCGCCGACGGTGAAGAGCGCATCGCACTGCCGCTCAACCTGTTCGCGCTGGACGCTGAAGGCGCACTGATCGTGCTCGCCAACCACGCCGACATCATGGCCGCTCTCGAAGCGCAGGCTGGCTAAGCTTTTTCAGCTTATCGAATTGAAGAACCCGGCGGAGCGATCCGCCGGGTTTTTCTTTGGAGTTGTTGTTTTGCGAAGCCGCATCCGCGGCTTCGTCCTCGCTAGACGCGCTTCGCTCCGCTACGCGCCCGCTGCGGGCGGGCATTCGCCCTAGGTCGGTCGCTGGTCGCTCTCGATCCCGGCGCTTCCTGACTACGGTGTCGCGGAGCACGCTCGGCGACCAGCCGAGGGCAAGGCCGAACGGCCGCCCGCAGCGGGCGCAGCTTGTCTGCGCATCTAGCGAGGACGCTCACGCGGAGGCGTGAGCGAAAAACAAACATTCCTAAAACCTATTCGTTTTAGGAAATCCCTGCGGCGGTAACCTGCCAGCGGCGCCGCGCGCGACTTTCCACATGCCAATCTCGTTTTCGGTGCGAGTGCGACCGGTGTCGCCGCCCATGGCCCAGCTTAGCCCCTCTTCCAAAGTGAAGGTCGTCGCATCGGAGAGGCCTCCGTCGCGGTAGCGCTGGAGCATGACGCCCTGCCCGCGGCTCATCACCGGCATTTCTTCGAGCGCAAAGACCACCAGCTTGCGATTCTCACCCACCACGGCAACATGATCGTGCTCGGCCGCGATTGGGCGAGCGACCGTCAGGACGGCATCGCCTTTGAGGTTTACCACCTGTCGACCTTTACGCGTTTCGGCGAGCAGTTCGTCCGTCACTGCGACAAAGCCTTTGCCCAGCGTGCTGGCGAGCAGGACCTGCTTGTCCTTCTCATGCACGATGACCGCGATGATCTTGGCCGAGGCCTCGATATCGAGCGTGTTGCGCAGCGGTTCGCCGAAGCCGCGCGCACCGGGCAGCTTGTCCGCGCCCAGTGTGAAGAAGCGTCCGTCATCGCAGGCGAGCAGCACGCGGTCGGTCGTCTGGCAATGGACGGCAAAGGCCGGACCATCGCCTTCCTTATACTTGAAATCGCCCGCACCATCCTTGCCGAAATCGACATGGCCCTTCGCGCCGCGCACCCAGCCCTTCTGGCTGAGAATGACAGTGACAGGCTCTTTCTCGATCATGGCGTTCGGATCGAATTCGACCGCAGGCGCCTCATCGGTGATGGTCGTGCGGCGGGCACCCAAGGCGGTGTCCGGTGCATATTCCTTGCGCAGCGCGGCCATGTCTTTCTTTAGGCGCGTTTTCTGGCGAGCGGGACTGTCGAGCAGCTTTTGTAGCTCCTCCTGTTCCTTGAGCAGCTCGTCCTTTTCGGTCCGCAGCGCCATTTCTTCCAGCTTGCGCAGACTGCGCAGCCGCATGTTGAGGATCGCTTCGGCCTGTCGATCGGTCAGCTTGAACTCGGCCATCAGCTCGGCCTTGGGATCATCCTCGTAACGGATGATTTCGATCACCCGGTCGAGGTTGAGGAAGGCAATGATGTAGCCTTCGAGCAGTTCAAGTCGATCGGCAATCTTGTCCAGACGGTGCTGCGTGCGCTTTTGCAGGATCTCGATCTGGTGGACGATCCAGTTCGACAGGAATTCCTTCAGTCCCATCACCATCGGCGTGCGCGTGTGATCGAGCACGTTCATGTTGAGGCCGAAACGCGTTTCCAGATCGGTGAGCTTGTAGACGCTTTCCTTCAGCAGGTCGGGATCGACATTGCGGCTGCGCGGGACAAGCACGATACGGATGTTTTCGTCGCTTTCGTCGCGCACATCGTCGAGGATCGGCAGCTTCTTATCGGCAATCGCCTGCGCGATCTGCTCGATGAGCTTGCCCTTGGGCACCTGATAGGGAATTTCCGAGATGACGAGCTGGTATCCGCCGCCCTTCTGGCGCTCGATCCCGGCATCGCGATCTTCTGCATTATCCGCTTCTGCGGCGTGGAAACGCCCGCGCACCCGGAAACTACCACGACCGGTTTCATAAGCCTTGGAGATCGCATCCGGCCCGTCCACGATCAGGCCGCCGGTGGCAAAGTCCGGGCCGTGGAACACGCCCATCAGCTCTTCGTGCGTGACGTCCTTGTTAAACAGGACCAGCTCTGCCGCATCGAGAATCTCGGCAACATTATGGCTGGGAATATTGGTGGCCATGCCCACCGCGATCCCGCTCGCGCCGTTGGCGAGGAGATTGGGGAACAGGCCGGGCATGAGCTCCGGTTCCTGCTCTTCGCCATTGTAGGTCGGGACGAATTCGACGGTGCCTTCATCCAGCCCCGCCATCAGCTGCATCGCGGTGCGCGTCAGACGAGCCTCGGTGTAACGATAGGCGGCGGCATTATCCCCGTCGATATTGCCGAAGTTGCCCTGTCCCTCCACCAGCGGATAGCGCAGCGTCCAGTCCTGCGCGAGGCGGACCATCGCATCGTAAACCGCGACATCGCCATGCGGGTGATACTTGCCGATGACATCGCCAACGACGCGGGCGCTCTTCTTGAAGGCGTTGTCCGGAGACAGGCGCAGCTGCCGCATCGTCCAGAGCAGGCGGCGGTGAACCGGCTTCAGACCATCGCGCAAATCGGGCAGCGAACGCGCGGTAATCGTGGATAGCGCATAGACAAGATAGCGCTCTGACAGCGCGCTTTCGAACGGTTCGCGCGTGATGCCTTTTTCAGAATCGGGATTGTCGTCAATTTCGGACATACGATCCGCCCTATCACCGCCTCAGCTCATCGGACAGCGCGGAACGAAGGCGTTTCCCCAGTCGTTACATATTCAAACGCAAACACGCGAAAGGAACACATCAGATGAGCCAACGTATTATGATCCTCGCCACCAACGGTTTCGAGCAGTCGGAACTGGAAGAACCCAAATCACGCCTTGAAAAGGCAGGTTACGAAACGGTCGTCGTCAGCCCCGAAGACGGGCAGATCCGCGGCTTTTCCGACGGTGAGTGGGGCGATCCGGTCGATGTAGACCTGACACTGGACGAAGCAACGACCGACACATTCGACGCACTCGTGCTGCCAGGCGGCCAGATCAACCCCGATATTTTGCGCATGAATGACAAGGCCGTAAAGCTGGTCCGTGATTTCGCTACAGAGAACAAGCCGATCGCCGCAATTTGCCACGCACCGTGGATGCTGATCGAAGCAGGACTTGTGGATGGCAAGACCGTCACCAGCTGGCCGAGCGTTCGCACCGACCTCAAGAACGCAGGCGGTAACGTCGTCGATCAGGAAGCTGCCGTCGATGGTAACTTGATCACCAGCCGTAATCCGGACGATATTCCGGCATTCACGGCAGAGCTGGTCAAGCAGCTTGAAGCGCAGCTGGCGAATGAAAAGTCGCTCGAAGATGCCTGAGCAAAGGTAGAACAAACCGTTTTTCAACGGTGATTCAAGGGCTTCGCGGTCAGAACGATCGCGGGGCCCTTATCATGTCGGCCCCCGGCCATGACAATTTGGTAGCCAAAAACGACTTTTCTCTTGCCGCTAGCGGTTAAATACCGCAGATTTGAATTCCCGTTTTTAACGCGGTTTGTCAAAGGTATATAAAATACCATCGGGAGGAAAAATGAAGAAAATCGTGTCGCGCGTGGCGCTGGCTGCAGCGCTTGCTCTCAGCCCCGGCCTGGCCACGCAGGCAGCCGCACAGGAAGAGGCCGGCGCCAATCCTGAACGCGTTATCGTGTTCGGAGACAGTCTTTCGGACGGTGGCTATTACCTGCAATTCTTCCCCCTTCCCCGGGCGAAGGCAGCTTCACCACTAACCCCGATCCGGTCGCGCCTGAGGTACTCGCCGCGCTGCTCGGCTACGATCTCGATCCGGTCTACACCACGGGCGGGACGAATTACGGGATTGGCGGCGCGCGCGTCGCTCTGCCGAACGCCCTTTCGCCGCTGGCAATTCCTGTGGCGACACAGATCGACAATTTTCTGGCAGCTGGCGGCACCTTCGGCCCGAACGATGTCGTATACATCCAGGGTGGCGGCAATGATTACTTCAACTTCCTGACCGGCGGCGGCACCGATCCCAGCATCCTGACCGATGCGGCCAATGCGCTGGCCGACCAGGTTCGGCGACTGGAAGATGCAGGCGCGCAGCGCATCGTGACACTCGCCATCCAGTCCGACAGCCCCGGGCTCGACCTCTTCAACGACACGTACAAGGCTGCGTTGGCTGCGAACGGATCCAACGTGCTGTTTTTCGACACCGCGCTGCTGTTCAATGAAATCGTCGCCAGCCCCGCCACCTATGGCATCAACAACATCACCGATACCGCCTGCACCGGCTCCTCACTGTCATGCGGGCCGGAAGATTTTGTCGAGCCCAATGCCAACCGGACTTATCTGCTGGCAGACGATGTCCACCCCGCAGGCATCACGCAGGAAATTCAGGGTCAGGCGATGGCCAGCCTGTTTTCCGGTTTCACCCTACCCGGCGTGATCGCCCGCGAAGGGCAGCGCGCGATCCGTAATCAGCGGGTGCAATATGAAGGTGCGCAGCGAAACGGCATGAACCCCAATGGCGGCATCTCCTTCTTCGGACAGGCCGCCTATGACCGGATTGACGAAAACGGCGCCGGCAGCCTGCAGCAGGATGCGGTGAGCGGTAGCATCGGCGTGGCTTACGATACGCCTGCGGGTCTCGGTCTCGGCGTGGTCGCTGGCTACCGCAGCGGTGATGGCAGAATTGCGGGGCGCGGCGATTTTGCCAACCTGGACAGCGACACATGGACGCTCAGCGGATATGCGCGCGCGGCATTCGGCCCGGTTCGCGCCATGGCAGATGTCACCTACGGCCAGGGAGATGTTGAGCTGGAACGCGTGATCCCTCTCGGCCCGGCATTGCGCCGTCAGACCAGCGAGACAGATACAGACCTGCTCGGTGTGCGCGGTGCCATCGGCTTCGACCTCGTGAATGCACCTGTGCGCATCGGCCCGGAAATCGGCGTTGCTTATGAGCGTGTGGAAGTCGACGGCTTCACCGAAGATGGCGGCTTCTCCACATCGCTTGCGATGGACGGACTGGAGTATGAAAGCCTGACCGGTCGTGCCGGTCTGGTGGCTTCTGCCCCGCTCGCGTCGGGAACCGGTTTCTTCGCGCGGCTGAGCTATGTCCGCGAGTTTCAGGATGATCCGATCGCTTTCACCGTCACGCCGACGGGAGCGCCTGTCTCCTACAGCTCCAGCTATGCCTATGGCGACCGCGATTATGGCGAGGTCGCAGCGGGCATAACGGGCACCATCGGCCCCGTGTCGATCCGCGCCGGGGCAGCGGCCGAATTCGCGCGCGAAGATCGTCAGGCGTTGAGCGCCTATGCGGGGATAGTCCTGCCCTTCTGATCGAATTGCTTCGTTCACCAGAGCCCCGTCGCCAGATCGAATGGCGGCGGGGCTTTTTCGTGCGCGCTCTGGAACTGCTCCAAGACCCCGCGCTCAATACCAATAAAAACTCGACAAAGCAGATACTTACGCCATCCCTTCCGCTTAGGCGGAAATGCACGGAACGTGTTGCCGCTTGCCTTTTGCCACAAACTGCCTCAATTATGGCCAAATTATGGCAAAAAGGAGGCCAAAATGAGACGGAGAGGTTTTTATCTAGGTATTCCAGCAAGTTGCCTTGCCCTAGCGGCATGCAGTCAGGATGCAGATTACGCCGAAACGGCGGAAATGGGCGAGTCGTATGAAGACGCTTCCGCCACCGAAAGCGTCTTCGCCGATAGCGAAGCGAGCGCCGAAGTAGCGGCAGAGGACAGCGTCGATTCCGCGATCCAGGCGCGCCCGGATATCCCGGTGAACCTTCCGCGCATGGCGTATGTCTATGACTACGGTTTCCGGCTGGAAGCTGAGGGGATTGCCGATCTCCAGGATCGCCATGCCGACATGTGCGAAGCCGCTGGCCCCTACACCTGCCAGATCGTGTCCCAGAGCCAGTCCGGCTATACGGACGATGATTATGCAACCGGCCGACTGGAACTCGCCGTGGTCGCCGATCAGGCGCGCGCGTTTGGCGCACGGCTGGGCGGCGCCGCAGAAACCGCTGGCGGCGAGCAGGTGTCCTCCGCAATCACCGGCGAAGACCTCACCCGCAACATGGTCGATACCGAAGCCCGGCTGCGCAGCCGCATCCTGCTACGCGACCGGATGATGGAAGTGCTGCGCACCCGCAATGGCAGCGTGGAAGAGCTTGTTGAAGCCGAACGCTCGGTCGCGCAGATCAATGAGGAGATCGACCGGGCGCGCAGCTGGCTGGAGGAAATGCGCCAGCGCGTCGCCTACACCCGCATCAACATCACCTATTCCAGCGCAACTGCACCCAGCAGCGATTTCCTCTCGCCGGTTGCCTCAGCCGTTGGCGCCATCGGGACGATCCTCGGCTATATGCTCGCTCTGGCGATCCTGCTGGCGACTGTAGCCATTCCGATCGGCGGTGTTGTCTACGCCGCGCGGCTGGCCAAGCGCAGATTGCAGAGCGAAGCGATCGAGGCGTAACGGTTTGAAGCCGCTGCGTTTCTTTTGCGCAGCGGCCTCAACCTCCTTGCAAATGCCAAGGCATTCCCGCCTTGACGCTGCACCGCCGCTCCAGCATGTTTCCGCGCGAGGGGAAACACATGAGAATACACCTATTTCTTCCTGCCGCTGCCCTGCTTCTTGCTGCCGGGTGCGCAGAAGAACGCTCTGCCCGCCAGCAAGTGGAAGAGATGGAGTGGGACAATTATTCCGAAGAGGCTCCGCAGACAGAATTCGGCTTTGCGCAGGCGATGGAGGAACCCGTCCTGATCGGATCGGGCGCGGATGCCGCACGCACCGCAGCGGAACAAGCTGCGAGATCCACAATCGGCGAAGATACGCAGTCTGCGCCAGACACTCAGATTGCCTATTCCTATTCCTGGGGTTTTCAGGTCAGCGCCGAAGAACTCCCTGTGCTGCAGGAACGGCACCGCGCGCTGTGCTCGTCTTTCGAGGAAGGATGCCGGGTCATCTCGCTGTCGCAATCGGGAAATGGCGATTACGCCTATGGCCGGGTGCGTATGCAGGTCGTCGCAGATCGGGCGGAGGAATTCGGCGAGGCGCTTACCGCTGCCGGAGACGATCTCGATGCCGAACAGATATCCTTTGCCATTTCAGGCGAGGACCTGACCGACGATATTACCGATACTGAAGCGCGGCTTGAAGCACGCACGGAACTCCGCGATCGGCTCATGGGAGTGCTGCGCAATCGCCAGGGTTCGGTGAACGATCTTGTTCAGGCCGAACGTGGTGTTGCAGAGGTAAACGAAGAGATCGATGCAGCCGCATCGCGGCTCCAGAATATGCGCAATCGCGTCGCCTATTCGAGCGTCTCGATCGAGTATGATCCGCAGCTTGGCGAATACAATGTCGGCTTCTGGGCTCCGATCGCCAATGCCTTTGGGGCGATATCCACCACCCTTGGCGTCACTATCGCTGCGCTGATCTACGTCGCCGTGGCCCTGATACCGATTACCGCGTTTATCCTTGGCTTACGGTGGCTGTGGCGACGCACGCGGCGATGGAGAGAGGCTCGAAAGTCCGTCTCCAATGAACGCTCTTCTGAAGCAACGCAGGCATAGAGGCGGCAGGACGATAATGCACTGCAATTCGGGCTCATGATCTGAAACAGCGAGCAGAGCGAAAGGTGTAGTTCTCCGACGGTTCGGAATAGCCTCGTCACACAACTCGACAGGCCGTTCGATTGGCGGCGTCGCGGCTTTTTCCCTGCGAATGCGGACCTTTGGCTATGTCCATGCATTGGCCAGAATATGACTGCTTCCCGATATCCCGTCTTCGTCCGCGGCGCATTTTTCGCTCTTGCCGCCATTCTTGTCTTTTTCCTCGGTATCCTTTCGCCGGTTGCGGCGCAGGAAGAGCGCTCTGTCGCGCAAGGATCAGAGCCTTACGTGTTCCAGGTCGAGCAACTCGAAAACGGCGGCAGCACATCGTCACTCGATCTCGAAACGCCGCGGGGCATGGTGGAGAGCTTCATGGCTGCAGGCGAGGAGCGGCGGTGGAACGACGCCTCCGCCGCGCTTGATTTCACCGATGTGCCCGATGCGGACCGGCAGGAAATCACAGCACAGCTTTATGATCTCATGCATCGTTCGGTGCAGATCGATTGGGCCGGGCTGTCGGACAGGCCCGATGCCGTAGATACGCAGTCCAGTTCCGAAAATCCGATGGCAGGTGAGCCACGCCGATCTATCGCGATCGCAAGCCTTTCCACCGACGGACGCCCCTACTCCATCCGCATCGCGCGGGTGCAGGCTCCCGGCGCAGAACCGGTCTGGGTATTCAGTCGGCAGAGCGTAGCCAGTGTGAGCGGTCTTTACGAGACCTATGGACCGACACGATTTGAAGAGGCGCTTCCCGCGGCCCTCCGCCAACAGGCGTTCTGGACGCTCGCCTGGTGGGAAATCATCGCCCTGCCGCTGATCCTCCTTGCCGCCGCGCTCGCCGCTGCGCTCACTTACAAGGCGATCGACCGGTGGCGTTCACAGCTGGATGAGGAATCCAAGCTCTATGGGGTACTCGAGGCCATCCACCTGCCTGCGACGTTACTGGCGTTCGCCGGAACTTTCGCTCTGGTGCGCGCAACATTTTTCCGGCTCTCCGGCCCGGTTCGCGACGTGCTCGACCCGCTGCAGCTGATCCTGATCATCGCGGCCCTAATCGGGATCATGCTCTCCGTTATCGAAGCCCTGTTCGATTTTGCGACCAATCGCAGGACCGAAAAGCTCGAAGCGCCCGAAAACAATCCGGATCGCAATTTCTACACGAAAATGAGCGCCATTCGCCGGATCGTCACCGCGATCATCCTGCTGGCAGGGGCGGGCTTCGTGCTGGTAGCGAGCAATATTTCCGACACGCTCGGCTTTTCGATCATGGCGTCTGCAGGCGTTCTCGGCCTCGTCCTTGTTTTTGCCGCGCGCAAAGTGCTGGGCGACATCATGTCGAGCGTTCAGATCGCGTTCGCACAGACCGCACGCATCGGCGATGCCGTCTATTTCGACGGCCAGTGGTGTTACGTCGAGAAAATCGGCTTCACCCATTTACGCCTGCGCACTTGGGACGAGCGCCGCGTAATCGCGCCGGTCAGCGCCTTTACCAGCGAAAGTTTCGAGAACTGGACGAAACAGGATCCGAGCCTGATGGTCCATGTCGAACTGGAACTGGATAACCGCGCCGATATCGAAGCCCTGCGGCCGGTTTTCTGCGATTTTGTCGAGAATGATGAAGACGTGATCGATCCGGAAGATGCCGTCGTCGAAGTGATATCGCAGAATGCCAAAGCCATGATCGTTCGCTTCATGGCGCGCGCTTCAGACCCGAAATGCGGCTGGGACATGCACTGCCGGATGCGTGAATTCATGCTGGCAAAGATCTCTGAGATGGACGCAGCAGCGGGCCATGAACCCGTGCCCGCCTATCTCTCGCGCGAACGCGAAGTGCGAATGGACGAGGCGAGGTAGCGGGGCACGAGCCAAGAGCGGCTCGATCTAGCTAAGGGGAGTGCGATTTGCGTCCATGTCCTTTCGCATTCCGGCAAGCTCGTCCTTCAGGCCCCGCAATTCGCCGAGGATCATCTCGCGCTCGCTGTGCGCTTCTTCATCGGTCGCCTCGCTCATAGCGTTGACGATCACACCGATGAAGAGGTTGAGGACGATGAAGCTGGTGAGCAGGATAAAGGGCACGAAGAAGGCCCAGGCGTAAGGGTAGACTTCCATCACCGGGCGCACGATGCCCATGCTCCAGCTTTCCAGCGTCATGATCTGGAACAGCGAATAGAGCGAAAGGCCGAGGTCGCCGAACCAGTCCGGGAAAGCTTCGCCGAACAGCTTGGTCGCCATCACCGCGCTGATGTAGAACAGCAGCAGCAGCATCACGATGACCGTGCCGATACTGGGGATCGCGCGGAACAGTCCGGCGATGACCTTGCGCATACTCGGTACGACGGACACGAGCCGTAATGCACGCAGGATGCGCAACGCACGCAGGACGGAGAATTCGGCAGAGGCCGGAAACAGCGCCGCGCCTACGATCACCAGGTCGAAGATATTCCAGCCATTCTTGAAGAAGGCGAAGCGATAAGCGAACATCTTGAGCGCCAGTTCCACCACGAAGATGGCGAGCGCGATCCGGTCCAGGATAGAGACGATATCGCCGAACCGGCTCATGATCGCGGGCGAAGTTTCCAGTCCCAGCCCGATCGCATTGATCACGATGACCGCGATGATGAATTTCTCGAACCAGCTGGAAGAAACCAGCCGCTTTACCCCCTCGCGCACGGCGACATTCCTTCCCTAAAAGCCCTGCGCATTCACGCTGTCATCGGGGATTTGGATGGTCAGCCCGTCCAGTTCCTCGGTCAGCACGATCTGGCAGGACAGGCGGCTGGTGGCCTGCACATCGGAGGCGAGATCGAGCATGTCCTCTTCTTCCTCCACCGCCTCGGGCAATTTGCCGAACCAATCGCGCGCCACGATGACATGGCAGGTCGAACAGGCCATCTGGCCTTCGCAGGTTCCTTCGAGCGGCATGCCCGCCGCCTGCCCGACTTCGAGGAGCCGGTCGCCAGCCGAAGCTTCCGCCTGGACCTTGTCGCCGTCGCGGGTGATGAATGTCACTTTCACTGGGCGTTCGCCGCATCGAGAATTTGCTGCACACCATCCTCCAGCTCGCTGCGCGTCGTATAGCGGCCCCAGCCGATGCGGATAGAGGATTTCGCCTGTTCATCGGAGAGGCCAATGGCTTTCAGCACATGGCTGGGCTTGCCCGATCCGCTGGCGCATGCCGAGCCTGCGGAAAACATCACATTGCGGCAATCGCTCATCAAGCGGCTCACATCGAGGCCCTTGCGCCGGATGTTCAGATTGCTGTGCAGCCGCGTGTCTTCATCGCCATTGAGCGCCCAATTGTCCTGGAACATGTCGCGGGCCACTTGCCAGAGTTCCTCGGCATGCTCGGCATCCTGTTCCATCCGGTCCTTTGCCTCGGCAGCCGCTGCCCCGAAGCCTGCGACCAGAGCGGTAGACAGCGTTCCCGAGCGCACCCCTTCTTGCAGCCCGCCGGTGATCTGCGGATCGAGTTCCAACCCGTTTCGCACCCAAAGCGCGCCGATGCCTTTCGGCCCGTAAATCTTGTGAGCCGAAATGGCGATCATATCCGCGCCGGTGACTTCCATCTTGCCGTAGCTTTGCACCGCATCGCACAGGAAAAGCGCGTTTTCTGACCTAGCCTTGCGGTGCCATTCGACCGTCGGCTGGATCGTGCCGATTTCATTGTTCACCTGCATCACGCAGACCAGCTTGGTGCCTTGAGGCACATCCTGATTGGTGTTGCACTGGCCATTGGCGGCGACATTCAGGACGTGACGTTTGCCAAGCGCTCTCGCTGTGTCCCACACGGCTGCGTGCTCGATAGCGCTGACCGAAATCGGTCCGTCACCCGGTGCGCCGCGCATAGCCAGATTGATCGCCTCGCACGCACTGCCGGTGAAATGGACGGTTCCGCCCGGTGGCAGCAGGCCAGCCACCTGCTCGCGCGCCAGCTCGATCGCAGCCGCCGCCTGCCGTCCCATGCGGTGCGGCGAATGCGGATTGGCAAAGCCCGACCCATCAGGCCCGTCCAGCCATTGCAGCATCGCATCGCGCGCTTCGGGCGCCAGCGGCGTCGTCGCCTGGTTGTCAAGATAGATCATGTGAAGCCCCTTAATACCCTCTCCCCGTCATTGCGACCCCGGACCTGATCCGTCGGATGCAATCCAGTCCCGATGTCCACGACATTCTTTGTGCTGGGAGCTGGATTGCCACGTCGCCTGGCGGCTCCTCGCAATGACGATCTAGGACAGGCTCTTCCACGCTTCCGCAAAGGCATCGAGCTCCTCTGGCGTGGTGTTCCAGCCTAGAGAAACGCGGATTGTGCGGCTCGCGGTATCGTCATCCACACCGAAGGCATCGAGCACACGGCTCTTCTTGAGCGTGCCCGAAGAACAGGCGCTGCCTGCCGAAACGGCAAAACCCATCGCATCGAGGCGAATAAGGAGCGCCTGCGCGGACATGGTGGGATGCTCAAGTGCAAGAATGTGATGCGCATGACTTTGCCCGGTGGCAGGCTGCTGCTCTTCGTACCTCTCCCCAAACCGGCTGATATGAGAGAAATCCAAATTCGGCCAGGGATCTGCCTCCAAAGCTGCTGCCATTCCTAGCGCAGCAGGCATATTCTCCGTCCCACGCCGATAGCCGCGCTCATGCCCACCGGACGGTGTGAGCATATTGAATTCTTTGACTAGCAATGCGCCAATCCCGATTGGACCGCCAAATTTGTGAGCGCCCACAATGACCATGTCCGCCTCTTTCGGAATCTCCATCTTGCCCGCACTTTGCGCACAATCGACGAGAAGGAGACCGCCGGAACCGTGAACCACCTCGGCAACTTGCGCGATGTTTTGCATTGTGCCCGTTTCGGAGTTGACGTGTTGAACCGCAATGAGTGACCGGTTCTCGACCACCTCGCCTGCAATGGCGGATGGTCCGGCCTCTTGTGCCACGGACGTCAAGTTGACTTGGCCATCATTCCCTACCGGAATTTCGGCAACGGCGCGCTCTTTCACGAAGCCGTGGATAGCGTCATGCTCAATCGCGCTCACCGCCTCGTGCATCACATCAGCATTATCGAAAGCGATCCGCGCTGCCTCACTCGCGCCGCTGGTAAAAATCAGCTCGCCATCCCAGCCAAGTGCGGCCTTGCACCGTTCGCGGGCATCCTCCAGCGCGGCCTTGGCTTTGCGCCCTTCCGCATGGGGCGAAGACGGGTTTGCCCAGATGGCAAAACCCTCTTCCATGGCGGCCCTGGCTTCGGGGCGGAGCGGACTGGTGGCGGCGTGGTCCAGATAGATGCGGCTCATATACGGACGCACCCTTCGAGAATGATTGCGAATTCGCGCATAATGCCTATATAGCCGCCCACTTGCGCAGCGCCAGTGCGCGCGCTTCAACCATTCTTGCGAAGGCCCAACCCGCCCATGCCGCACGTCATTTTTCCCGGCCCCGAAGGCCGTCTTGAAGGTCGTTTCTCTCCCGGTCCGCGCCCGCGCGCGCCCGTCGCCATGATCCTGCACCCGCATTCGCAGGGCGGCGGCACCATGAATGACCGGATTGTGCAGCGGCTGTACAAGACTTTCGTCAACCGTGGTTTCGCCACGCTCCGTTTCAACTTCCGCGGTGTCGGCCGCAGTCAGGGCAGTTTTGACAATGGCATTGGCGAGCTTTCCGATGCCGCAAGCGCGCTCGACTGGGTGCAGCAGATCCACCCGGAAGCGCAGGTGACCTGGGTTGCCGGTGTGAGCTTTGGCGCGCTGATCGGCATGCAGCTGCTGATGCGTCGCCCGGAAATCCGCGGCTTCATCTCGATTGCGCCGCCGGCGAACATGTATGATTTCAGCTTCCTTGCGCCCTGCCCCGCTTCGGGCATTTTTGTGCAGGGCACGGCAGACACGGTGGTGCAGCCGCAGGCCGTGCAGAAGCTCGTCGACAAGCTCCGTACGCAGAAGCACATCACCATCCACCACGATGAGATTCCGCGCGCCAATCACTTCTTCGAGAACGAGCAGGAAGAGCTGATGAAGTCGGTCGACAATTACCTCGACTTCCGCCTCGATCCGAGCTGCCCGATCACCTGATCGTCTCGCCAATCACGGCGTAGAAACCAAGCGCGCTCCTGCCAAGGCGGGAGCGCGTTTTGCTTTGCGTGCGGCATGCGTTGCCCGCCCTAGTCTGCCCGCGCGATTGCAGCCAATGTGGCATGGCCTTGACTTCTCTCTTTTTTTGTGACGTTATAGTATAACATGACTCAGGAAGAGGAGAGCCTCATGTCTTATGCAAACGCAACCGTTTCCCCGGCAGAGCGCGCAAAAGCCGCCGCCTCGGTAATTGGTATCCACGCCCTGATCGGGTTCGGTCTTGTCGCCGGTCTCGCTGTCACGACGGCGATCGTCGATAAGGATGACGGCGTGGAAGGGGTGCTCATCCCGATCGATCCGCCACCACCCCCGCCGACGCCTGAGCCGGTACCGACAGATGCGGTGGTGCCCAGCACTCCGCCGGCAGCCCCCATGCCGCCGATCGAGATCCCCTCCAACAACCCGGTTCAGGTGACGGAGCCGGACTTCACATTGCCGCCGATCACCACGCGCGTTCCGGTCGATCCGCCGGTCAGAGCCCCGGTTGTGGCGGAGTCCCCGCCGCCACCGCCGCCTGCATTCACGCCCGCAGCTCCGGTGCCGCGCAACAATATGAGCAGCTGGATCACCGCGAATGATTATTCGGGGCGCGATCTGCGGCGTGGGAATGAGGGGACGGCGCGCTACCGTCTCGTCATCGGCAGCGATGGCCGCGTCGATGCCTGCGAAATCACTTCGAGCACTGGTCACAGCTCGCTCGACCGTTCGACCTGCAGCCTGATCGAGCGCCGCGCGCGCTTCAATCCGGCGACCAATAATCGCGGCGAGGAAGTGGTGGGCACCTACACAGGCGTCGTGACCTGGCAGATCCCGGAATAGGCTCTCTCCAACGGCCTACCCGAAGCTCCGCGAACGGGTCGTCCGGACCGACAGGCCTAATCGCCGGAGCTGGCGGCGGCATCCGCAAGGGTGTCGCCGCTTGCCGTCGGGATCAACCAGATCGCCACATTCGCCACCATCACTCCGGCCAGCAGCAGCATCAGCATGCCCTGCTTGCGATTGCCCCGGCGCAGCAAGGCTACGGCTCCTGCCACCAGCGCGACGGCTGCCAAAACGATGACGGACATGACGATATCGAACATGGGCTTTCCCTAGCCTTTGCTATGGCTTGACGGAAGCACTTGCTTGCGCGACCAATTGCCCCATGAAAAATCCCATCGACGCTTCGCTTTCCCGCCGCCAGTTCATAGGGGCGCTGGGCGCTTCCACTGCCCTCACCGTGCTTCCCGGATGTGCCACTGGCACGATTGCCGGGACCACTCCCGCAGCTGGAGAGGCCGCCGGGCAGGCACTGCTCGACGATTTTGCATGGAACCTGCTGCGCCACGAGCCTTTGCGGGCCAGCAGCCTTGGCGTCGATACTGGTGAGCACGCTGCGCTGCGTAGCCAGTTGGGTGATGCCTCGCAAGCTGGGCAAAATGCGAAGGCGGCGACGCTTGCCGCCGATCTGGAACGTGCCCGTGCCTTCCCGAAAGGCGGGCTCGATCCGGCGACACGCACCAGCTTCGAAGTCGTCGAGAGCGCCTATGAAACCGCGCTGGAGGGCCTCGCACTTCCCTATGGCGATATTCCCGTAGGCAGCTGGCGCACCGCGCCCTATCCGGTGATCCAGAATGTCGGTGCCTATATCGACCTTCCCCGTGCGCTCGATAGCGACCATCCGATCCGCGACGAGGCCGATGCGGAAGCCTATATCGCGCGGCTCGAAGAATATCCGGGCGTGCTTCAAGGTGAGCTCGAGCGGATGCAGGCGGGCCGCGAAATGGGCGTTGTGCCGCCCGACTTCCTGCTCGACCGCGCGCTCGATCAAATGCAGCGCCAGCTGACAGACGCGATGCAGGGGGGCTCTCTGGTCGAATCCCTCGTCCGCCGGACGGCTGAGGAAGGGATCGCCGGAAGCTGGCAGGACCGCGCCAATGCCATCGTTACGACCGATGTCGCCGCAGCGCTGGAACGCCAGCTCGCCGAATTGCGCCTCCAGCGCGGCATGGCGGGCAGCGCGCCGGGCATGGATGCGCAGCCGGAGGGCGACGAGTGGTATCGCTGGAGCCTCAAATCCAGCACCACCACCAATATGTCGCCTGCAGAAATCCATCAGCTGGGCATGGATACCCTGGCAGACATCCATTCCGAAATGGACCCGATCCTCCGCGATCTTGGCTATACCGAGGGCAACCCCGGTCAGCGTATGATCCAACTATCGCAGGATGACCGCTTCAAATTTGCAGAGGGCGATGCCGGCCGCGCGGAAATCATCAGCTTCCTTGAAGACCGCATCGAATGGATCCGCGGTGAAATGCCGCGCGCCTTTGCCCGCGTTGTCGACCCCGCGGTACAGGTGAAGCGCATTCCGCCCAATGAGGAACTGGGTGCTCCCACAGCCTATGGCGGCGCACCTGCCGTCGACGGCTCGCGCCCCGGCACCTTCTGGATCAATCTGCGCGATACCGATCTGCACCGCACATATGATCTGGTCACTCTCACCCATCATGAAGCCATTCCCGGCCATGTGTGGGAAGGCGAATATTCGAACCAGCTACCGCTGATCCGTGCGATCCTCGCCTTCAACGCATTCAGCGAAGGCTGGGCGCTTTATGCCGAGCAATTGGGCGACGAGATGGGCGCTTACAGCGACAATCCGGCTTGGCGGCTGGGCTATCATCAGGCAGCGGCTTACCGCGCGATCCGGCTGGTCGTGGACACGGGCCTGCATGCGCAGGGTTGGGGTCGCCAGCAGGCGATCGACTATTTCCATACCAATAGCGGCGTGGGCGTGGCCGAAACGACCAATGAGATCGACCGCTATTGCAGCTGGCCGGGTCAGGCGACCGGTTACATGGTCGGCAAGCTAGAAATCCTGCGCCAACGCGAAATGGCGCGCGCGGCTCTTGGCGGAGCCTATGACTTGCGCGATTTCAACATGGCAGTGGTCGAAGGCGGCAACGCACCGCTCGATGTGCTTGCTGCCAATGTGGAGCGCTATGTGCGGAGCGCAGGCAGCTAAAGCCGGTGTTACGGGAGCGCGATTTCGCCGTCCTCACTTTCGGCAATAACTTCGCCGATTTGCGATAGCGGAACCAGCCTGATTTCGAACAGGCTCGGCCATAATTTGCCGGTCACGAACAGGCGATCGTTGTCCTCATCGTAGGCGATGCCGTTCAGGACAGCGCCCTGCTCTGACATGGTGATGCGATCGGTGATTTCGCGCAGATTTGCCCATTGCACGACTTGTCCGGTCTCCGGGTCGATGCCGGCGATGTAGCGCGTGAACCAGACATTCGCCCAGATCAGCCCGCCCATCACTTCCAGCTCGTTGATATCTTCCAGGGGCTCGCCGAAAAACTCCACGTCCAATTCGCGTTCGACCGCGAAGGTCTCGGCATTGACGAAGCGCAGGGTAGAAGAGCCATCGGAAAAGACGAGCTGATCACCCAGCGTCGTCAGGCCCCAGAATTCGTAAGGGAAGCCATCCGTGCTTTCTATCAGTGACAGATCGGCGATGTTCCAGCGGTGGACGATGCCATGCGTCCAGGTCAGGCTGACAAGCTGATCGTTCCAAGCGGTCAGCCCTTCGCCAAATTGGTCGGCCGGAATGTCGCTCGCCGCAAGGACGTTGCCGGTCTCGAGATCGACCTTGCGGACTTGCGACGTGCCGAGCCGCCCGGTGCTCTCATACAAATACCCGTCGTGCCACAGCAGGCCCTGCGTAAATGCGGCGGCATCGTGCGGATATTCGGCGACCACCTCAATGCCCAACTCGATCGGATCCGCAGGCACGGCCTGTTCTGCGACCGCGGCGGGAGTGGCAGCAACGGGTTCGGTCTGCGCAGCCAGCGGCGCACAGGCCCCCATGGCGAAAGCTGCCACCAGCGCTGCGGGAGCGGACACATGCTTGAACCAGTTTGTCATAGCCGCCCCTTCGCACGGTCCGACTGTCTGCCGGATGAAGCCCTATCGCCGGGCGAGACCGCCGACGATCGAACCGAGGATGCCGCCAAGCCCGCCACTCTGGGAAGCGGGAGCGCCTTCGCTCGCCTGCCGGGTCATATATCCGACGACCGCCATCGCGAGGATGGGAAGCATGCGTTTCAGCAGACCTTCATCGAGCCCGGTGACCGCCGCGACTTCGCCTGCCACCGACCGGCTCACATCTTTCGAACCGAAGATGTTGCCGAGAATGTCGTTACCCGGCTGCGTTGGCGTAGGCTGCTGGCCCAGCACCATGTCGAGTAGGCCGCCCCCTCCACCAGAACCGCCCAGCACAGCTCCTGCCAGACCGCCCAATCCTCCGAGCGGATCGGAGCCGCCGCCCGAAGTCGAGCTGCGCCCCATCCCGGCGACGATTGCGGGCAATAGCGCGCCGGCGCCAGCACGCGCGGTTTGTTCATCGATATTGAGTTCACGCGCCATGCTATCGATGACGCCGGTCTGCTGCAGGATCTGTGCAAGGCTCATGGCTTAGTTCTTCCCGAACAGTTTGCCCGCCATGCCGGCAACATCGTTCAGCGGATTGCCATCGTGATCCTTGTCCAGCATCTGCATGAAGCCGTTGAGCGATCCTTCACCACCGACATGCTCCATAACCTGGCTCAAAATCCCCTTGTCGATGCCGCTCTTGTCGGCAGCAACATCCACCGTGTCGCCTTCGGCCTGATGGCCTTCGGTGAGCGCGGCGATGGCCTTTTCTGCGGTTTCCTGATCGATGCCCAGCTTGTCCGCCATGTTTTTAACCGTCGGGTGGTTGTGGGCCATGTTCTTGATCTGGTCGAAAATGCTCATCGTACTCTCTCCTGTGCAATTGCGTATCCGAAAACAGAACAAGGCTAGCGGATGAAAGTTGCAAGAAAAAGGCCCCGTCCGGCATAAACCGAACGGGGCCCTCCTCTCCAACTGTAAAATTGTGTCGCGCCGCGTCTATGCAGGCCCCTATGCGTGTTGCGGAGCGGCCTGACGGACGCTCTCATCGACATGGGCTGCGAAGGGCTCGAAATTGTCGACGAAGAGCTGCACCAGCTTTTCGGCGGTGCGATCATATTCGTCCTTGTCGGTCCAGGTGCTGCGCGGATCGAGAATGCCCTGATCGATGCCCGCTTCCTCGAGAGCAGGCACGCTCACCGGCACTTCGAAGCCGAAATTCGCATCCTTGCGGTATTCGACATCGTCCATCTTGCCGTCGAGCGCAGCATTCAAAAGCGCGCGCGTCGCCTTGATGGGCATGCGATTGCCTACGCCGTATTTGCCGCCGGTCCAGCCGGTGTTGAGCAGCCAGCACTGCACACCGCCCTTGGCGATGCGCTCTTTCAGCAGATTGCCGTAGACGCTGGGATGACGCGGCATGAAAGGCGCGCCGAAGCACGTGCTGAAGGTTGCCTCAGGCTCGGTTACGCCGATTTCGGTGCCCGCCACTTTCGCGGTGTAGCCCGACAGGAAGTGATACATGGCCTGGTCGGGCGTCAGCCGCGCGATCGGAGGCAGCACACCGAAAGCATCGGCAGTCAGCATGATGACATTGCTTGGGACCGGTCCCAGATTTTCTTCCGAAGTGTTGGGAATGAAATCGATTGGGTATGCACCGCGGCTGTTTTCGGCGAGCGAGTTGTCATCAAAATCGAGCTCGCGCGTATCCGGGTCCATAACCACATTTTCCAGCACTGTGCCGAACATGCGTGTGGTGGCGAAGATTTCCGGCTCGGCCTCTTCGCACAGGCGGATCATCTTGGCATAGCAGCCGCCCTCGAAGTTGAAGACCGCCTGATCGCTCCAGCCATGCTCGTCATCGCCGATCAGCGTGCGGCTGGCATCGGCACTCAGCGTCGTTTTACCCGTACCGGACAGGCCGAAGAACACCGCCGTCTTGCCGTCTGGGCCGGTATTTGCCGAACAGTGCATCGGCATCACGCCCTTCACCGGCAGCAAATAGTTGAGAATGCCGAAAACGCTCTTCTTCATTTCGCCCGCATATTGCGTGCCGCCAATTAGGATCAGCTTTTCTGACAGGTTCACCGCAACCACAGTCTCGCTGCGAGTGCCGTGGCGGTCCGGATTGGCTTTGAAGCTCGGCAGGTCGATCACCGTGTATTCGGGCGTAAAACCGTCCAGTTCTTCTGCCGTGGGACGGCACAGCATCGTGCGAATGAACATGTTGTGCCAGGCGAATTCGTTGATCACGCGCACTTTGACGCGATGCTCCGGCTGGCTGCCGCCGAACAGATCGGCGACGTAAAGCGTGTCCTTTTCACCCAGCGCCGCCATGAAGTCTTCCTTTAGTTTGGCGAAATGCTCGGGGCTCATGCTGGCATTGTTATCCCACCATACGGTGTCCTCGGTCTCGCCATCGCGGACGATGAACTTGTCCTTCGCACTGCGGCCGGTGTGCTTGCCGGTTTCCACCACCAGCGGCCCCTGCTTGGCGAGGCGGCCTTCGCCATTGGCAATCGCATGCTCGACCAGAGCGGGCGTGCCGAGATTGGCGTGGATCGTGGCGGAAGTGGCTATGCCCTGTTGGGACAGCGGCACGGAAAGCGAAACGGACAAGTCTAAGCTCCTCAATATAGGGCGAATCCGGAAAGCTGCGCATTCGTATGCGTAAGCGGTTGAGGGTCCGCATAGGAGCCGAAAAGGCCTGCGTCAATTTACGCGGATGCCGATCACCCGGCATGTCCGCATTGTTATCGTTCACATATACGAAATCCGGGTTTTCCCATGCGTGCAGGCGCAAGAAAGTTGTCTATCGGCCAGCGAAAAGTTAGGCCCATCGCAAGAGAGGCACGCAATGACGCATCCAGATCAGGACAATGCAGAAACCCCACCCGTTGGCGAGGCTGCGCTAGGTGGCGACGCGCAAGGTGAAGCGAGCCAGCGGGTCATCGCTCTGGTGGATGATGATCGCAATATCCTGACCACGCTTTCCATCGCCCTGCAGGCAGAAGGTTATGCCACACGGGTATATTCGGATGGCGAAGCGGCGCTCGCGGCCTTGCAGAGCAATCCGCCTGATCTGGCCGTATTCGACATCAAGATGCCGCGCATGGACGGGATGGAATTGCTGCAGAAACTGCGCGCGACATCGGACCTGCCGGTGATCTTCCTCACCAGCAAGGATCAGGAAGCCGACGAAGAAGCTGGCCTCGCCATGGGCGCGGATGATTATATCGCCAAGCCGTTCAGCCAGCGACTGCTCCTCGCCCGCATTCGCACCATCCTGCGCCGTGCCGCTCCGCTGGAGCCTGCGAGCGAGGGCTCTACTACCACCGCGACACCAGAGAACGGCATGATGGTGCGCGGCCGATTGGTCATGGACCCGGCGCGCCACCAGGTGACGTGGCAGGGCGATCCCGTCAGCCTGACGGTGACTGAATTCCTGATCCTGGAAGCGCTCGCCCAGCGTCCTGGCGTCATCAAAAGCCGCAACCAGCTGATGGATGCCGCCTATCCTGACGATATCTTCGTCGATGATCGCACGGTCGATTCTCACATCAAGCGGCTGCGCCGGAAATTCCGCAAGGCAGACCCGGAGTTCGGCGCGATCGAAACGCTGTATGGCGCGGGATACAGCTTTTCCGATGGCTGATCATGGCTGATACCGATCAGGCATCTTCGCGTTTCGAACGGCTCGCCTTCCCGCTTGGCGTTTCGCTCACCACGCGCATTCTTATGGTGAACCTCATTCCGCTGCTGGTGCTGGCGGGAAGTCTGTTCTTTCTCGACTCCTACCGCCGCCAGTTGCTCGACGAACGCTTCAAGCTCGCCCGCATCGAAGCGCAGATCACGGCTGAGGCGCTGGCAGGGGCGACGGTGGAACGGCAAGAGGCGCTTCTCAGCCAGATCGGGCGCGAGCAGCGCATGCGGCTGCGCATGTACGATGCCTCGGGCGCGCTGGTTGCAGACAGCTTTGCGCTGGACGAGCCCAGCTTCACTTTTGACGACCCGGTCGCCGAACCATTCTTCGAAGATCTCGCCCGCTGGACCGACGATGCGGTCAATATCGTGGTGGGCGCGCCCTCCCCGCCAGCCTATGCAGAGCCTGCCGACACAATGGCAGACAGCTGGCCTGAACTCGCCCGTGTGCGGCAACAGGGCCTATCGCAGATCGAACTCCGCCGTGCGCCCGATGGCACGCCGGTGATCAACGCCGCCGCGCCGGTGGGTGTGAACGGCGCCAGCCTGCTCACCACGCGCAATGCCGTCGATATCACCCAGGCCGTGCGCGCGGCGCGCACCAGTCTCATGACGATCATCCTGCTGGCGCTGGTGGTCTCCACCATCCTCTCGCTCTACCTCGCGAACACAATCATCGAACCGCTTCGGCGGCTGGTGCAATCGACCCAGCGCGTGAGATTGGGCCGCGAGCGCGACATCGAAGTGCCGCGCATGCAGGAGCGTGGCGATGAAATCGGCCTGCTCGCCCGTGCCGTTTCCGATATGACCGCAACACTTCGCCAGCGGATCGATGCCGTGGAAACCTTCGCCGCCGATGTCGCGCATGAGATCAAGAACCCGCTCGCTTCCCTACGGAGCGCGACCGAAAGCCTGCGCAAGGTTGAGGATCCGGAGTTGCGAGCGCAGTTGGTCGATGTCGCCGCGCATGATGTGCGCCGCATCGATCGCCTCGTCACCGAAATTTCCGAAGCCAGCCGCATCGATGCAGAGCTGAGCCGCGCGACTTTCGAGCCGGTCGATTTGTGTGACCTCTTCGCGAATGTCGTCGCGCGCAAAAAGGATCGCGGCGAAGCGAGCGGCTGCTCGATTGAAATGCGCTGTCCCAGTGAGCGGGCGACCGTCATGGGCGTGCCCATCCGGCTGGAACGGATTGCCGAAAACCTGCTCGACAACGCCATATCCTTCTCGCCCGATGGTGGGCGCATCCTTGTGGAGATACGCCACAGCGAAGGCCGCGTGCAGGCCAGCGTGTGCGATGAAGGGCCGGGCATCCCCGAAAACGAACGAGAGAAAGTCTTCCGGCGCTTCCACTCGCACCGCCCCGATGCGGAGACTTTCGGCGATCACAGCGGGCTTGGGCTCGCCATCGGTCGCACTATTGCCGAGGCGCATGACGGATCGCTCAGCGTAGATGATGAGAGCGGCGAGCTCGGCGGCGCTCGCCTGATGCTCGAACTCCCTGCTGCCTGAAGGATGACGACACACGATCATGACTGATGTGATGGCCAATGTAAGCTGCATTTCGATGCGCGGGCGCGGCATGCTGATTACCGGAGAACCGGGCAGCGGAAAATCGAGCCTGGCACTCGCCCTCCTTGATCGCGGGGCGGAGCTCGTTGGCGATGACGGGGTCGTTCTGACCAAGGACAATGGCCGGATCGTCGCCTCGCCCCCGCCCAATACCGAAGGTCTGATCGAAATCCGTAATGTCGGCCTGCTGGAAGTGCCGACCACCAGCGCGCCCATTTCTATCGTGATCCATCTGACCGCTGAGGCCGAGCGACTGCCTTTGGGGACCAATGAGGCGCTGCTGCTGGGCGAGCCGGTGCCGCAGGTCGATCTCTATCCGGACACCCCCGCCCTGCCCTTGCGCGCCGAAGCTGCGCTCGAGATTTACGGGCAAATCCCCGATACCGCCTAAGGTTTAGTGTTCCCTTTTGCAGAATGAAGGCGCACATCGCACATCATGGCTGATCCTACCCGTCCCAAGCCGCAACGAATCCTGCTGGTCACCGGCATGCTGGGAGCCGGCAAATCCACCGCCCTTCGCGAGCTGGAGGACCTAGGCTGGGAGTCGATCGACAATTTCCCCATCCGCCTGCTCGATAGGCTGGTGGGCCATGACAATGAGCCGTTTTCGCTCGCTATCGGGTTTGACTGCCGTACACGCGGTTTCGTGCCGGAGGATGTCATCGAACAGGTCAAAGGTTGGCTTGAAGACGATGATATTCCGATCACCACGCTTTTCCTCGATTGCGCGGGCA
This sequence comes from Aurantiacibacter sp. MUD61, assembly GCF_027912455.1. Classification (NCBI taxonomy): domain Bacteria; kingdom Pseudomonadati; phylum Pseudomonadota; class Alphaproteobacteria; order Sphingomonadales; family Erythrobacteraceae; genus Aurantiacibacter; species Aurantiacibacter sp. MUD61. The sequence goes on along the minus strand of NZ_CP115446.1, from coordinate 2,020,538 downwards.
ATGAGCTGGAACGCCGCTTCAACGAGACACGGCGGCGCCATTTTCTGGCGCAGGATTTGCCGGTCGTATCCGGCATCGCGGCGGAGCGCGAACTGCTCGCACCGCTACGGCGCTGGGCCGATGTGCTGATCGACACGACCGATTTCACGGTCAACGATCTGAAGCAGACGATTCGCGATCAATTTGCGCAAACCGCGCCGACCGAAATGACGGTCACCGTCTCCAGCTTCGGCTTTGCGCGCGGCAAGCCGCCCACAGCCGATCTGGTGTTCGACATGCGCTATCTCGACAATCCACATTGGGAGCCGGGCCTGAAAGAGCAGACTGGGCTAGACAGCGATGTCGGCGATTTCATCGAGAAGAGCGCGGTTTTCGCCTCCACCTTCGACAAGATCAAATCGCTGCTGCTGGAACTCCTCCCGCGCTATGCCGAGCAAGGCAAGGCCTACGTCAACATCGCCTTCGGCTGTACCGGAGGGAGACACCGTAGCGTCTACACGGCTGAGAAAATGGCGCAGGTCTTGCGCGAGGGCGGCTTTTCGCCCACGGTCCTGCATCGCAATCTGGGGTCCCGCGCTGCGGAACTGGTAGAAGGCACGCAGCAATCGTGATGAGTGTGATGTTTCCGCAAATAAGCTGGTCGCCCCGTAAGAGCTTTAATCGTCGATGATCGGGATCATACTCGTGACGCACGGCCAGCTGGCCGATGAATTTGTTGCCGCCATGGAACATGTGGTGGGGCAGCAGGAAGGCGTCGCCACCATCTGCATCGGCCCCAATGACGATATGGAGCTGCGCCGTGCGGATATCGCCAAGGCTATCAAGACCGTCGATTCCGGAAAAGGCGCGATCCTGCTGACCGATCTGTTCGGCGGCACGCCCTCCAATCTCGCGATTTCGCTGCTGCAACCGGGCAAGACTGAAGTAATCGCCGGCATCAATCTGCCGATGCTGATCCGCCTCGCCGGTGCACGCAAGGAAATGCCTTTGGCGGCGGCAGCCGAAGCGGCGCGCGATGCGGGGCGCAATTACATTACGATGGCATCCGAGTTTCTCGGCCAGGATGCCTGAAAGGGGTTTTTGGGGTTGAGCGGCAACAGCAAGGAAGTCCTGATCGTCAACAAGCGCGGCCTGCACGCCCGTGCCAGCGCCAAATTCGTCGCCGCAGCGGCGGAGATGGAAGGCAGCACGGTCAAAGTTGCCAAGGATGGCAATGATGCGCTCGGCACCTCGATCCTCGGCCTGATGATGCTGGGCGCGGCCAAGGGCGATACCGTCGTTCTCTCCGTCGAGGGAGAAAATGCCGAAGCACGGCTCGCCGAGCTTGTCGAGCTGGTGGAAACCGGCTTCGGCGAAGACTGAATGGAGCGCCGCCCGCGCGGCGAGTAGAAGCGCCATGCGCAAGCACATCACCGGCTTTTCCAATGCCACCGTCAAATATCTGCGCAGCCTGCGCGAGAAGAAGCATCGCAAGCGCGAGGGCAAATTCCTCGCCGAAGGCCTGCGATTGCTCACCGATGCGCGCGAAAGCGGGCGTGTGCCCGAAGTGCTGGTGATGGCAGAGCGGCGCGATGACCATCCGCTGCTCAGCGCGCTGGAAAACGCCGTCGAAAGCGCCGGTGGGGAGGTGATCACCACCAGCCCCGACATTCTCGGCAAAATCACCGGTAAGGACAATCCGCAAAGCGTGGCCGGCGTCTTTGCCGAGTTCGATACGTCGCTGGGCGCACTGGACCGGACCAGCGCGAAAATCTGGCTGGTGGCGCAAGCGCTGCGCGACCCTGGCAATCTCGGCACGATGCTGCGTACAGGCGATGCAATCGGCGCAGGCGGCTTGATCCTGATCGACGATTGCGCCGATCCCTTCAGTGTGGAGGCCGTTCGCGCCAGCATGGGCGCCATATTCACACAAAACATCGCTCGCGCACCGTGGAGTGAATTCCACAACTGGCTGCGCGAAGGTGAAGGGCAACTGGTGGCCGCGTCATTGCGCGATGCCGTGCCCTATCGCGAAGCACCCTATGCTGCGCCGTGCTTTGTGATGGTGGGGAACGAGTCCCAAGGCCTGCCCGAAGCCTATGAAGCGGCCTGCGATCTGCGTGTCACCATGCCGATGAAGGGGCGCGCCGACAGCCTGAATGCTGCGGTGGCGGCAGCGGTGCTCGGCTACGAAGTGCTTGCGAGTCTTGATCGCTAGTTTGGCAGAAGCCGCCGCTTATTTCTTCTCACCATCGCCCTGCAACAGCAGTGCGGGATCATCCTCCGAAATGTCTTCCGCCGTATAGCGCGGCGCGCCTTCGACGAGCGGGACGTCTTCGATTTCCTTGGAAATTTCGAGACCCTTTTCGGCCATGCGCTTGCCTGACGTGAGGACGTTGCGTTCGAAGCTGCCGACAAATTTGTTGTAATTGCTGACCGCCGTTTCGAGCCCGCCACCGACGCGCTTCATGTGTTCGGCAGCCACGCGGAGCCGGTCGTAGAGCTCTGCGCCCATCTTGCCGATTTCCTGCGCTTCGGCGGCCATCTTGTCCTGCCGCCAGACCTGCGCGACGGTTCGGGCGATGGCGACCAGATTGGTCGGCGTGGCGAGCAGCACGCCGTTCTTGAAGGCGAAATCCCACAGCTCTGGATCGGCTTCCAACGCGGCGGCTACGAAGTGCTCACCCGGCACGAACATCACCACATAGTCGGGTGCATCGTCGAACTGGCTTTGGTAGCTTTTGGCACCCAGCGTCTGCACGTGGTTGCGCATCGACTTCGCATGCAGGCCCATCTGCCGTGCGCGCTCATCCTCGTCATCCGCCTCGAACGCGGCCTGATAGGCGTTGAGCGAGACCTTGGCATCGATCACCAGTTTCTTCTGCCCCGGCACATGCACGATGGCATCGGGCCGCAGCCTCCCGCCTTCGGTATCGACCGACTGCTCCAGCTGGAAATCGGTATGTTCGGACAGGCCGCACTGCTCGAGCACATTCTGCAGCGCCCGCTCTCCCCAGCGCCCGCGCGCCTTGGGAGCATTGGTGAGCGAGTTACCGAGACGCTGCGCCTCGCGCCGCACCTCTTCCTGCCCGCGCCGCATATTCTCGATAAGGCCAGTCAATTGGCCGAAGGCATCGACGCGCTTGGCTTCCAATTGCTCGACCTGGGCCTCATATTTCTTCAGCCGATCATCGACGGGCTTCAGGAGCGTCGAAAGCTTCTCCGCACTGGCCTTTTCCGAATGGGCGAAGCGTTCGTTCGCCCGGGCGAGGAATGCCTCCTGAGCCTTGCCCAGAACCGCAGCGCCGGTGTTCTCGAATTCCTTCAGCAGCTTCTCACGGCTTTCTTCGAGCAAACGTTTCTGCTCGGCAAAACCTGCCGCCTGAGCCTTCAGCCCGGTAAGCTCTTCGCGCGCTTCATCCAGCCGCTTTTCGAGCCCGTCCGCGCGTTCCGCACGAACAGTGGCGTTCTCCAGATCGACAATCGCCTTGCGGAATTTCTCATCCAGCGCCTTCGCCTCCGCATCGCGTTCGGCATGGCGGGCTTTCCAATCGGCCACGGGTCGCGATCCAAAGAACCAGCCGAGGCCAGCGCCGATTACCAGCGCGATCGTGACAGAGATGAGTACGATATATTCAATTTGCATTCGAGTTCTCCCTGAAAAGGGACATGAGCTAAAGCTCACATCCCCAATCAGTACCTGTTCGCGCCTCGTCTATTTCACGAGAGTCGTTTGTGGCCCAATGATCCGCGAACATTCGCTCGAAATTTTGAACCGCCTGCCACCGATGCGCAAAGCTAATGGGTGAACTGCAAATGAAATTGCCATTTGGATCACGGCATTCCCAGTACCAACCTTCGCAACGCGCACGGATTCTTACACGCCAGTAAGGCATGGTCATTCTCCGTATCTACCGAGCTATTCGATACCGTCGCTGTCTGCCGTTGGCTTGATCCGGTTATGTCTCGCCAGCTTCTTGTGGCTGGTAGAGGGATGCCGTCACGTCGCAAAGTTACAGTTCCAGCTAAGGATTTATTCGATTCGGGGTCGCTCCAAAAAATTCCCGACTAGATAAACTTCTCTTTGTAGGCGCCGCTCGCAACCCAACATCGAAGTTATCCCCAGTCGGAACCAATCCCCCGCCCCGTTCGCTGATCTGGCAACCAAGGAGAAAAGCCATGTCGATCAAGGAAATGATTAGCGAGCATCCCAGTGTGGGTGACGATTACAACGAGCAGCTGGCGCAGGCGGTGAAATATGCCATGTATTGCGCGGCGATCTGCAATTCCTGCGCCGATGCGTGCAATGCCGAAACCGGCGATATGTCGGAATGCATCCGCAAATGCTCGGATTGCTCGGACATCTGCCAGGCCGTCAGCACCGTTGCCGCCCGCCGCACGCACGGCAACACTGTCGTCATCAAATCGCTGCTTGAAGCCTGCATCATCGCCTGCAAGGTCTGCGCCGAGGAATGCGCCAAGCACGACAACGATCACTGCCGCCGCTGCGAGAAAATGTGCCGCGAATGCATGGAAGATTGCATGAAGGCGCTGGACGGCATGGTCGACGCAGCGACCGCCTGATCAAACCCGTGCAAAGCCGCCTCGAAGCGCGGCTCTTATGGTTAAAACCTTTTTAACGCGTCCCCTGTAGCTCGGCCTGATCGAGTTACAGGGGACGTCTACGTGGACATTGCAGAAAACAATCCGGCCGCTCTGACCGACGCGCCGGAGAAAGCATCGCAGACAAGCCATCGCACCGATAGTGAGGGCAGAGTTGCCACGCGGCTGGTCGCGTCGGCCACGCTGATGCTGTTTGTGGAGCTGGCGCTGATCCGATGGCTCGGATCGAATGTGATCCACCTTTCCTACTTCTCCAATTTCGTGCTGCTGGGCAGCTTTCTCGGCATCGGTGCGGGCTTCCTGATCAGCCGCAAGAGCTGGTCGATCTGGCCGTGGTCGCTGCCGCTGCTCACCCTGCTGACCGTCGGCGTGATCCGTTACCCGATGAGCATCCAGCATGAGGGCGGAGAGATACTCTACTGGACCGCGCTGGAACTGGGCGGACCGCCTGCATGGCTCGCCCTGCCGCTGATATTTTGCCTCGTCGCCGTCATCCTGGCTGGCCCTGCGGAGCTGGTAGGCCGCTGCTTTGCCAAGCTGCCTGCCCTTAAAGCCTATCGCTGGGACCTGATCGGTTCACTCGCAGGCATCGTCGCCTTTTCAGCGCTCAGCTTCATGCATGCACCTAGCCTCGTCTGGGGCATGCTTGCGGGCGTGCTTTACGTCGCCCTGTCGGAAAAGAAGCGCCGCCTTGCGACGGTGGCTTGGACGCTGCCGCTGCTGGTGATCCTGTTCAATGAGAGCACCGATGAGAACATAAGCTGGTCGCCCTATTACAAGATCCAGACGCTCGATTCCGATCCCCCAATCGATGGCGTGGTCAATATCCGCGCCAATGGCGTACCCCACCAGATCATGGCTCCGCTCGAGCTTCGGCGGGCGATGCAATACGACATCTATTTCACTCCTTACGAGCGTCGGGCGTCTGCAGAGCTTGGCGATGTTCTGATCGTGGGGGCCGGATCGGGCTCGGACCTGGCAATTGCGCTCGATAGTGGTGCGCGCAGTGTCGACGCTGTCGATATCGATCCGCGTATCATGGAAGTCGGGATCGAACAGAATATCGATCGCCCCTATCAGGATCCGCGCGTCACGCGGCATATCAACGATGGGCGCGCATTCCTGGAAGGCACCGACAAAACCTACGATTTCATCCTGTTCGCCCTGCCGGACAGCCTGACGCTGGTAAACGGTGCATCGCAGATCCGCCTGGAGAGCTTCCTGTTCACCGAAGAGGCCATGCAATCGGTTCGCAATCGCCTCAATCCCGGCGGCACCTTTGCGATGTACAATTATTATCGCGAAGACTGGCTGATCGACCGTCTGGCCAACACAACCGCTGCGGCTTTCGGCCATGCGCCCTGTGTCGACACGTTCGATGACCAACAGGCTGTCATCACTGTGGGACTGACTCCTGCTGACCAGGCGTGTCAGGGCGTGTGGCAGCCTGTCAGCGCCGAAGCCGACATGCAGCCTGCCAATGACAATTCGCCTTTCATCTACTTCAAAGGTGATAACTTCCCGCCGCTCTACATCGTGACGCTGGGGCTGATCCTGCTCGCTTCGCTGATCACCGTGCGCACGCTCGGCGGTCCGCTGAAGGAAATGCGGCCCTATGCAGACCTGTTCTTCATGGGCGCGGCTTTCATGCTGCTGGAAACGAAAAACATCGCCACTTTCGCTCTGCTGTTCGGCACGACATGGTTCGTGAATGCACTGGTGTTCGGCGGCGTGCTGATCGTGGTGCTGGCGGCAGTCGAATACACCCGCAAGTTCAAGACCCCGCCGATCGGCTGGTGCTATGCAGCGATGCTCGCATCACTGCTGGCTGCGTTCTTCATCCCTGAAGAATGGCTGCTCGCCATGCCGTTCTGGCCGCGCGTCGTGGCTGCGGTGCTGCTGGCCTTCATTCCGATTTTCATCGCGAATGTGGCCTTCTCCAAGCGCTTCCGTGAAAGCGGCGATACGCGCAGTGCCTTTGCAGTGAACCTGCTCGGCACGATCCTTGGCGGGTGCCTGGAGTATGCCGCGCTGTTCACTGGTTACAACAACCTGCTGATCGTGGTGGGTGCGCTTTACCTGCTCGCCTTCGCGCTGATCCCCAAAGTCCGCCCGCAGGTGACCGGCGCTGGGTGACAAGCCGACACTTGATAAAGGAAAAGGGCCGCACCCGATGGAGCGGCCCTTTTTCGTTTCAATCCTCGCCGCGCGATTTCCACGTGGCAAAGAGGTTGTAGAGTATCCAGAAGCCGGTCGTGAAGAACACGAAATAGACCGCGAATTTGACGCTCAGCTCGTCCAGCGTGTCATCAGAGCTGACATAGCGCCAGATGCACATCACCACTGCATAGATAACGCCGGCGAGCGCAGCCCTTCGCAGGCTCAGCGGTCCCTTCACGCGGCTTCGCGCATCTTCTTCAGCTTCTTCAATGCCATTGACCGCTTCAGGCGGCTGAGGTGATCGATGAAGAGGATGCCATTCAGATGGTCCATTTCATGCTGGATGCAGGTGGCCAGCATGCCGGACATTTCTTCCTCATGTTGGTTGCCGTCGAGATCCTGATAGCGCACGCGGCAGCGGGACGGGCGCTCCACATCGGCATAGATATCGGGGACCGACAGGCAGCCTTCCTGATAGGTGCCCATGTCGTCGCTGGGATCGAGGATTTCCGGATTCACGAAAATGCGCGGGTCATTAATGACCGGCTGGTGGGTGTGCTTCGTGCCGTCATGCTCGCATTCGACAGGCTCTGCGTCCTTGTCCTCTTCCTGCAGGTCGATCACGAGCAGGCGAATGGGTTCGCCCACCTGGATCGCTGCGAGGCCAATCCCATGCGCTGCATACATAGTTTCGAACATGTCATCGACGAGCGTCTTAAGCTCCGCATCGAAAGTCTCGACGGGCTTGGACACGGTTTTGAGCCGGGGATCCGGCGCTTCAAGGATTTCTCTGATAGCCATGGGGTGAGATATAGTTCCGCTGAACGAAGTATTCAACGTTGCCGGCCCACCCCCACCCCCTCCCGCCTGCGGGAGGGGAGCGAGACTTGCCGAGCGCAGCGAGCTAGTCGCAGCGGGGTGGGCTAACCCAACGGCCTCCTTGCCCGCAGCGCCTGCGCAAGCGTTCCCTCGTCGAGGTAATCCAGCTCCCCGCCGACCGGTAGACCGTGGGCGAGCTGGGTGATCCGAACGGGGCGATCTTCGAGCTTCTCAGCGATATAATGGGCGGTCGTTTGCCCTTCGAGCGTCGCATTCATTGCAAGGACGACTTCGTCCACACCGCCTTCTGCCACGCGGCCGAGCAGCTGGTCGATAGTCAGGTCTTCTGGCCGCACGCCGTCAAGCGCGGAAAGCCTCCCGCCCAACACGTGGTATTTGCCGGTGAACAGCCGCGCGCGGTCAAGCGCCCACAGGTCCGCGACATCCTCCACCACGCAAATGCTTTTCGCATCGCGGCGCGGGTCGGCGCAGATCGTGCAGGGATTTTGCGTGTCGACATTGCCGCAGGTGTCGCATTCGACGAGCTTGTCCTGAACGGCGCCCAGAGCATCCAGAACCTGCTTCAAGGCCGTCTCACGGTGTTTGACCAGCCAAAGCACCGCCCGCCGCGCGGATCGCGGTCCGAGCCCGGGAAGCCGTGCCAAGGCTGCTGCCAGATTTTCGATTTCGGTGGAGGCCATTTTGTCTCACTATCCGCTCATGCTGAGCTTGTCGAAGCATCGCTTTTCCTTTTCACCGCGTGAAATAAGAAAGAACGACCCTTCGACAAGCTCAGGGTGAACGGTTAGGGGCTTTTGCGATGAAAATAATCTTCATGGGAACGCCCGATTTTGCCTTGCCGGTGCTCGAAGCGCTGGTGGAGGCGGGGCATGATGTGGTCGCGGTCTACTCACAGCCGCCGCGCCGTTCTGGCCGCGGCAAGCAGGAGCGCCCTTCCCCCGTCCACGCGCGGGCCGAAAAACTGGGCATCGAAGTGCGCAACCCGACCAGTCTTAAGGGTGCGGAGGAGCAGGAAGCTCTGGCCGCGCTTGGCGCGGATGTGGCGGTGGTTGCCGCCTATGGAATGATCCTGCCGCAAGCGGTGCTGGATGCGCCTAAGCACGGCTGTCTCAATGTCCACGGCTCCCTGCTGCCGCGCTGGCGCGGCGCCGCCCCGATCCACCGGGCGATCCAGGCGGGCGATGAGGAAACAGGCATCACCATCATGCAGATGGAAGCGGGCCTCGATACAGGCCCCATGCTGCTGAAAGAATGCACGCCAATCGATTGCAAGACGACCGGCGAATTGCACGATGAACTGGCGAAAATGGGTGCGCGGCTGATGGTCGAGGCTCTCTCTCGTCTCGATGAATTGAAGCCTGAGGAGCAGGACGACAGCCTCGCGACCTATGCGCCCAAAATCGAAAAGGCCGAGGCGCGGATCTACTTCGCCCAGCCGGCCGAGGATATCGAGCGCAATGTCCGCGCGTTTGCCCCCTTCCCCGGTGCCTGGTTTGAATTGAACAATGTCCGCGTCAAATTGCTGCGGACCGAAGTGGTCGATGCATCGGGCAAACCCGGCACTCTGATCGACGACAAAATGACCATCGCTTGCGGGCACGGTGCCTTGCGCCCCGTCACGCTGCAAAAGGCTGGCAAGCCGACCATGGGCCGCGAGCAATTCCTGCGCGGCAATCCCGTGCGTGAGGGGACGCAGCTTTCGTGACCCGCTTTGCGCTGACTATCGAATTTGACGGCGGGCCGTTCTGCGGACTGCAGCGGCAGCAGCATTCGCCATCGGTACAGCAAGCGATCGAGGAAGCGGCCCATGCGGTCACCGGCGAGGATGTAACGCTGCACAGCGCCGGTCGCACCGATAGCGGCGTGCATGCACTCGCGATGCGCAGCCATGTAGATATCGCGAAGGACATCGCGCCATTCCGGCTGATGGAGGCGCTCAATGCGAAGCTTCGCCCTGATCCCATCGCAATCATCGGCTGCGAGGAGAAAGCCGATGACTGGCATGCGCGCTTTTCCTGCACTGGCCGTTCTTACGAATATCGCATCCGCAATCGCCGCGCGCCGCTCACGATCGAAAAGGGCCGCGCCTGGCACATCGCCCGCGATCTGGACAGCGATGCCATGCATGAGGCGGCGCAGCTGCTGGTGGGGAACCACGACTTCACGACTTTTCGCAGTGCTCACTGCCAGTCCGCCAGCCCGGTCAAAACGCTCGACAAGCTCGATGTGACGCGTGAAGGTGATGCCGTGATTATCCGTGCCGCCGCGCGCAGTTTCCTGCATCATCAGGTCCGCTCCATGGTTGGCACGCTGGCGCTTGTCGGCCAGGGGCAATGGCGGACCCAACAGGTGGCCGAGGCGTTGGAGGCAAAAGATCGCTCGGCATTGGGCCTGAACGCCCCGCCCGAAGGCCTCTATTTCGTAGCCGCACAATATCCAGACGAGAATTAGGCCAAACGAGAATTAGGAGAAAGACATGACCACCGGACGCCAGCTCAAATCGACACTCACTTCCGACGGAACGCTGACTTTGGCGCTGGAGGAAAAGGAATTCCCCGCACCGACCGGCAATCAGGTGCTCGTCAAGATGGAGGCGGCGCCGATCAATCCCTCCGATCTTGCGCTGATGATCACCGGGGTCGACCTCGAAAATGCCGACTACTCGCCCGGCAAGATCGTGGCGCAGATGGATCCGCGCATGGCCGCTACCCAAGCGGCGCGACATGACAAGCCGCAGACGGTTGGCAATGAAGGCGCCGGCACAGTCATCGCTGCGGGCGACGGCGAGATGGCGCAGGCACTGATGGGTCAGCGCGTTTCCTGCGTTCCCGGCCATGCCTATGGCGAATATGCGCTGGCCGATGCGATGATGTGCCTGCCGCTGGGCGATCACTCAGCAGAGGAAGGCGCAAGTTCCTTCGTCAACCCACTGACCGCATTGGGTTTTGTCGAAACCGCCAAGCGCGAAGGTCACGATGCGATCATCCATGCGGCTGCTGCATCCAACCTTGGCCAGATGCTCAATCGGATTTGCCAGGAAGACGGCATGGGTCTGGTCAATATCGTGCGCAAGCAGGAACAGGTGGACCTGCTGAAAGGCATTGGTGCCAGCCAAGTGGTGAACTCGTCCGAGGACGATTTCGAAAAGCAGCTGGCCTCCGCGATTTCCGACACCGGCGCATACCTTGGCTATGATCCCATCGGCGGCGGCAAGACGACCGACACCTGCCTGCGCGCCATGGAGCGCGTCGCGGCGTCGAAAATGACCGAATACAGCCGCTACGGCTCCAATCAGGCGAAGAAGATGTACATCTACGGCCGCCTCGATCTCTCGCCCACGATCCTTACGCCCAGCTACGGCTTCGGCTGGACGGTATCCGGCTGGCTGCTCACCCCATTCCTCGGCAGCTGCGACATGGAAACCATGATGCGCCTGCGCCAGCGTGTGCAGCAGGGGCTGACAACCACCTTCGCCAGCTCTTACAAAGAGCGTGTCGGGCTGGAAGAAATGCTCACCAAGGATGCCATCATGGATTATGCGCAGATGAAGACGGGCGAGAAATATCTGGTGACCCCCCATGGCTAAGACGCCATCCAAGCCGAAATGGTATCACATCCCCATGACCTCCGCCGTGACGGAGGAAGAATACCATGCGAATATTCGCGGGCTGAATGTCGTTTTCGGGGCGGTGCTGGGCTTTGTGCTGGCGGACAGCACCTCGCTGGAAAACTATGATTTCGCGCTGCTTTTGTTGGTATCGGCTACGCTTGTCGTGATCATCCTGTATCTTGGTTCAAGCGTATACAAACTGTTCTACGGCGTTATGGCTATTATCGTGGTGGCCGCGCTGCCGACCATGCTTGAGATGGCCACCATAGCGGTGCCACCCAAATTGCAGGCGACTTTCGCCGTGTGGACCGCGATGGTCATTGTGCTGGAATTGCTGCCCCGGACAAAGCAGTCACCGGAAGAGAACGACAGCGAGGCGAGTTAGCGCTCCTGCCCGGAAGGTTGGCCGCTAGCCTCCTCCAGCCTGCGCTGGGCGGCTTCCTCATCCACGTCCAGCGTCAATTCGCCATCGCGCACACCGATCTGTAGCGGCACGCCTTCGACATCGGTCGAGAACACAGCTTCGCCGTCGCGGATCGACAGGCGGCTGCGCTCGCCCATCGGAATGTCTTCGAGATTGGGCACGTCCAGCGGTTCCACCGGCCCACTGGGATCGGGCGAAGGCGTAGCGCGGGGCGGAGCTGCCTCTGCGCCCAGCGCGCCGCGCATGAAATCGCGCCAGATGCGTGCGGGCAGTCCGCCGCCCGTCACGCCATCGAGCGGCGAATTGTCATCGTTCCCGATCCACACGCCGACCACCAGATCGCCTGCATAGCCGACGAACAGCGCATCGCGGTTGTTCTGCGTGGTGCCGGTCTTGCCGTAGTTGGCAACCGACAGTGTAGCCGCCCTACCCGTGCCATCGTTGATGGCGGCGCGCAGCATGTCCTGCATATCCTCATGATCGCTGGCGTTGAGGCTGCCACGGCCATTCGTCAGCCATTCAAACCATCCTTCTTCCTCCTGCGGAAAAGCGCGTGGGCTCACAGGGAAGGAATTGCCTGCCACCCCGGCATAGGCGGCAGTAAGTTCCAGGAGGCTCATGGTCGACGTTCCCAGCGCCAGCGACGGATCGCCATCGGGCAAGGGCGTGGTGATGCCAAGCTCGCGCGCGGTTTCGATTACGGCTTCACTGCCCACTTCGTTGAACAGGCGCACGGCTGCGACATTGGAGCTTTGCGCAAAGGCATCGCGCAACGTGATCACTTCGGAATACCGGTCGTTGGAATTCCCCGGCTGGTAGCTGCCCGAAGTAAACTCCGTGTTCGCGATCGTATCGCCTGGGCTCCACCCGGCGCGCAGGGCGGAGAGATACACGAATAGTTTGAAAGTCGATCCGGGCTGGCGGCGCGCCTGCGTCGCACGGTTGAAGGGACTTTCCGAATAATCGCGCCCGCCGATCATCGCCACGACTTCGCCATTTGTGCGCATGGCCACGAGCGCGACCTGCGCTTCTCCCAATGGCGCCCGCTCCACAACGCGCCGTGCGATGTTCTGGAGCCGCGAATCCAGCGTAGTGGTCAACGTTTCGCGCGAATAGGACATGCCGGAAATCTCGCGCGCTTCAGGCAGCGCCCAGTCGGCGAAATAGGTACCTGTCGGCAGATCGTTGCGCGTGCGCACATCGAGCGTGGGCACTGCCATTGCATCGGCCTCTTCCTGCGTCAGATACCCCGCCGCGACCATGGCATTCTTCACGAGCCCATATCGCGCGGCGGCAAGGTCCGGATTGCGAGTGGGAGCGAGGCGGCTTGGTGCTTGCAACAGCCCGGCCAGCATCGCTGCCTGTTCGGGCCGCAAATTCTCCGGATGGCGATAGAAGTAATGCAGGCTGGCAGCGCGAATGCCGTACATATTGTCGCCGAAATAGGCGTTGGAGAGATAGCGTTCGAGGATCTCATCCTTCGTCAGCCAAGCCTCCAGCCAGAATGCAATCAGCGCCTCTCGTGCCTTGCGGGTCAAAGTCTGTTCGGGGGTGAGAAACGTGAATTTTGCCAGCTGCTGGGTGATGGTCGATCCACCGCCCACGCCGGTGAAGACCGCGCGACCAATGCCGCGCGGATCGACACCCCAGTGCGAATAGAAGCGCCTGTCTTCGATCGCGAGGAACGGCTCGATCACATGGTCGGGCAGCTCCGATACCTGCACCGGCTCATCCACCACCGCGCCGTTGCGCGCGATCGGCGTGCCGTCAGCGGCGAGCAGCGTGATCTGCGGCGGCGCGATCGGCTCGAGGCTTTTGGAAAGCGGTGCGGTGATCGCGAGATAACCGACCAGCAGGATGAAAACTGCAAGGAACGCCGCCGTCCATCGGCTGATCCACCACAACCAGCTCTTGTCCTGCCAGCGCGACGGAATGATCCGCCGCCACCCCTGGCTGTATTTCCGCTGGGGACGGGTAAAGCCACGATCGTCATATCGGGCCAGAAAATCGTCATCATCGTCCAGCCCGTGCAGAGGGCTCCACGGCGCATTTTCCAGCGCGAGATCGCGCTCTGACCAGCGGTCTTCCGGCTCGCTCCGCGCAAACAGCTTTCGAAACATACCCATCACTGAACTGTATTAGCGATGCAATACAGCAATTGCGAGCAGTTTCTGGCCATTCTCTTTAGCAACCCCGTCCAGCGGAAGCGTGATCCATCGACGGACGAAGCTGAATGCACCCTGATCCGCGACTATTCGCCTTCTGCGATATGCCCGCCGAAAGCCCGACCGAAATACTCTTCCGGCAGCCAGCCGGGGCGTGCATCCATGTTGGAGACATTGCGCAGCACCAGATAAGCGATGTCGGTAAAGCGGCCGAGCTGCTCATACTCGATCAAATCGGCTTCGTCCGAAGGCTGGTGGTAATGGGTCGAAAGGAAGGACGTCTGCGCAGCCTCCCCATCGTTGCCGAAGCCGAGCTCCACATAGACAGCCGGGATGCCGCGCTCGACATAGGAATACTGGTCCGAACGGAAGAAGAATGCCTCACCCGGATTCGGATCGGGGACGAGTTCTAGACCGTATTCGCTCACCGCAGATGCGACATGCGGGCCGAGGTTGGATCGGTCCGAACCAAAGGCCACAATGTCGCTGAAGGGCCATGTGAGCACAGGCATGTCGACGTTCACATTCGCCACCAATTCGCCCTGCTCCAAGCCGGGATTTGCAGCGTGGTAGGATGATCCGATCAGGCCCAGTTCTTCTGCGCCAAGCGCGACAAACAGCAGCGGGCGACGGCCCGGCTCTGCGCGCATCAATCGGGCCATTTCCATCAACGCCGAGACGCCGGTCGCATTGTCCATCGCACCATTGAAGATGCGGTCCCCATCCTCGGTCGGATAGCGCGAAATGCCTTCGTGATCGAGGTGAGCGGTCACCACAACATATTGGTCTGCCAGCGCCGGATCGGTACCGGGCAGCATGCCGATGACATTGGAGGTTTCGAGCGCGGGCTCGATTTCATTGGCGAAGCTGATCCGTGCGCGCGATCCAATTTCAAAGCTCGGCAGCGGCGTCATGCCATTGGCCTGCGATGCGGACACTTCATCGATGGAAATCTGCTCACCTTCGAGCAAGGCACGCGACAGTTCTTCCGATGCCACGAGCGAGACCTGCGGGCCTTCAACCAGATGACCCGGTACACCATCCGGGCCGAGCCAGGTCAGCCCACCCACGCCAGCAAAGAATGGCGCGCCACGTTCAAAGGGAATGCGCGACGAAAGTTCGGGCGTCCACAGCATGATCGCACCGATCGCACCGCGCTCTGCAAGGCGCGCGGTTGCCTGATTTTGCAGGATGCGCGTTTCGAGCGGATCGAGGCCTTCGGGCGAACCATAAACCCAAAGGGCAATCTTGCCCTCCAGATCGACACCCGACATATCGTCAAAGCCAAGGTCGGGCCGGTCATAGCCATAGCCGACGAAGACCATTTCGGCTTCAAATCGGCCACTACCCGCATTGGGCAGGCCGCCGCCGACAATATCCGTGCCGTAATCCACTTTGCGCGAATTGCCGTCCGCATCGACGATGGCAACGCTGGTGTCGCGCGCCTGACGGACGCGGACCAGCTCGAAATTCTGATACCAGCTGCCGTCATCCCCGCCCGGCTGCAGGCCGATATCGGCAAAACGTCCGGCGACATACTCCGCAGCGCGATCATATCCGGGAGTGCCCGCTTCGCGCCCTTCCATGTCATCATCGGCAAGGATGCGAACATCATTCTCCAGCGTCGCGCGATCGGAAAGCGCGTCCTGCGCGGCGAGCGGCGTTGCCAGCAATGATGCAGCCAAAGTGGCCAGAACAGTCAGTTTTTTCATAGGAATCGCGATGCCCATCTGCGCAATTGGTATTGAGCGCAGAGTGCTACACGACCGCATCCGGCGCGCAAGGGGCACGCCGGGATTTACCCGCATCGGCGGGGAACGCCTCAGTCTTTGGAGACGACGCTTTCAGGCAATTCGGTGCCGAATACGCGCTGGTAATATTCTGCGACCAGCATCCGCTCTGCCTCATCACACTTGTTGAGAAAGCTGAGCCGGAAGGCAAAGCCAGGATCGCCGAAGATTTCGGTGTTCTGCGCCCAGGTGATCACCGTACGCGGGCTCATCACGGTTGAGATATCGCCGTTCATGAAGCCCTGACGGCTGAGGTCTGCCACGCGGATCATATCCGCCACCAGATCCGCACCCAGCGTCGTTTTCGCGCCCACGATCTCGCGCTCGGTTTCGGCAGGCAGGTAATTCAGGCCGACCACGATATTCCAGCGGTCCATCTGGCCCTGGTTGATCGCCTGCGTGCCGTGATAAAGGCCGCTGGTATCGCCGAGACCGACGGTGTTGGCGGTCGCGAAGAGGCGGAAATGCGGGTCCGGGCGGATCACGCGGTTCTGGTCGAGCAAAGTCAGCTTGCCCGCCTGTTCCAGCACACGCTGGATCACGAACATCACGTCCGGTCGGCCAGCGTCATATTCGTCGAACACCAATGCGACTGGATGCTGCAAAGCCCACGGCAGAAGGCCTTCGCGGAATTCAGTCACCTGCAAGCCGTCACGCAGCACAATGGCATCGCGGCCGATAAGATCGATACGGCTGATATGCGCGTCGAGATTAATGCGAACAGTCGGCCAGTTGAGGCGGGCGGCAACCTGTTCGATGTGAGTCGACTTACCCGTGCCGTGATACCCCTGGATCATCACGCGGCGATTGTGGGCAAAGCCAGCCAGGATCGCCAGCGTCGTGTCCGGATCGAAAACGTAGCTTTCGTCGGTATCGGGCACGCGTTCATCGGCCTTGGAAAAGGCCTGCACTTTCATGTCGATATCGATGCCAAAGGTCTCGCGCACATCGACTTCGGTGTCGGGCGCGGCCATCACGGTGGTTCCGGTTTCGGTGCTGTTTGTCATCTCATTCATCTCGCGAGCGTGCCTAGACGCGCGAGAGGTGCGCTGCAACAAGGTATTGTGACGGTAGAGGTGGGAGGCCGCTCGCGCTGGTCCCCAGCCCCTCACGCGTCGCGCGAAGAATTGACCGATTACATTTGTTCACGTAACGTTCCCACGGGACTCGGCGCTATGCCATAGAGGGGAAGAGTGATGGCCAACCAACACGGCGATTTTGTCTGGTATGAATTGATGACCAGCGATGCGGACGCGGCGCAGGACTTCTATTCGGGGCTGCTCGGCTGGAATTATGCGGAATCCGGACAAGACGGCGTCGATTATCGGATGTTCTCGGCTGGTGAGGCGCAGATCGGTGGTCAGCTTCAGCTTACGCCGCCCATGGTCGAACATGGCGCACGCCCGGCCTGGGTTGGCTATATCCGCGTGGACGATGTGCCCGCAGCTCTCGAGAAAGCCCGCGCTTCGGGCGCGACTGTGCTGATGGAAGGCAATGAAGTGCCGGGCGTCGGCCCGTTTGCCATGCTGCACGATCCCGAAGGCGCATTCTATTACATTATCGATGACCAGTCAGGTGAGGAAAGCCACGCTTTCTCAACGCACGAACCGAAAGTGGGCCATTGCGCATGGAACGAGTTGATGGCGGGCGACAAAGCAGCCGAGATATCCTTCTACAGCAACCAGTTCGGCTGGAGCGTAGCAGAGACGATGAATATGGGACCGATGGGTACTTACGACATGCTGAAGTGCGGTGCGGATCGCGATTTCATGTTCGGCGGCATGATGGCCCGGCCACCGGCGATGCCGGTCTCGATGTGGACATTCTATTTCCGCGTGCCGGACATTCACGCCGCTGCCGACTATGTGAAAGACAGGGGCGGCGAGATCCTCAACGGCCCCATGGAAGTGCCCGGCGGTGACATGTGTATCAATGCGATGGACCCGCAGGGTGCGATGTTCTCCATCATCGGATCGCCGGGAGACAAACAGTGAGCAGCTACACGCTTTTCTTCAACCCGATGAGCCGGGCGATGATTGCCAAATGGGCTTTCGCCGAGGCTGGCGTTGAGCCGGAGCTTGTTATGGTCGAGTGGGAGAAGAAGCCGCAGTGGCTGCTCGATGCCAATCCCATGGGCAAGTTGCCGACGATCATTCACCACCACCAAGGCCATGACCATGTGGTGACCGAGGCTGCAGCGATTTGCCATTATCTGGCGGAAATGGATGCGCCGGACCTTCTACCTCGGCCCGAAGAGAAGGCTGACTATTTCCGCTGGCTGTTCTTCGCATCGGGCCCGGCGGAAGCCGCAATCACCAATAGAGCGCTTGGCTGGGAGCCCAAGAGTGCCAAGGAGCAGATGACCGCAGGTTTCGGAAGCTACGATCGTGTGGTCGACACACTCGATGCGTGGTTCAAATCACACGATTATGTTTGCGGTGACCGCTTCACCATGGCGGATGTCTATGTTGGCGCACAGGTCGACTGGGGGATCACCTTCGGAACCCTGGCAGAGCGCGATAGCTTCAAGGCCTATCAGGAGCGGCTGCGTTCGCGCCCGACCTATGCCGCTGCGATGAACCCGCCTGACCTTTAGGGCACTCGCATTCGGCGGCAATGCGCCTAAATTGAAGATATGGCGCGCCGCCCTTTCCCCGATCCGGTCGAATTTACCCGGCTGAAGCTGGTCGAGCGAGTGCGCGCGGCGTTCAACGACGCGTCCAAAGGCGAAGCGCCGATCCCCCCTTCCGATGAAGCGTTCTTCGCCGCCAATACGCCCATTCGCATGGTGCATGCCGATCTCGTCAGCATGATGGTGGGCGGGATGTCCGCGCTGTTGTTGCAGATGCTCCATCCACATGCGCTGCAAGGCGTGCTCGATTTTTCCAATTTTCGTGAGAACATGCACGGCCGCCTTCGCCGCACAGCGCGCTTCATCGCGGTGACGACTTACGGCCACCGTGATGATGCGGAGGCGGCGATTGCGCGGGTCAATCGTATTCATTCGAAGGTGACAGGCACGCTTCCCGATGGGTCCGCCTATGAAGCGAGCAACCCGCGCACGCTGGCCTGGGTGCATGTCACCGAAGCGCTGATGTTTCTCGAAGCATGGCTCGTCCATGTCCGGCCGGAAATGCCGCTTTCCGAACAGGACGAGTATTTCCGGCAGTTTGCTTTAATCGCGCGTAAACTTGGCGCCGATCCGGTGCCGGAAACGAAGGCCGAGGCACAAGCGGTGTTCCGCACCTTGCGGTCTGACCTGCGCGCGACGCCGCAAGCGCGCGAAGTCGCCGAACTGGTGCTGGAGCATCGCCCGCCGGGTGCAGCGGGCACGATCCAGCCGTTTATGGCGAATGCGGCAGTATCGCTTCTGCCGCCCTTTGCGCGCACCATGCTCGATCTCGATGCGCCGGGCCTTTCGGCCCTGCCGTCAAAGCTTGTCACCGGGGCGCTGGGCGGCACGATGCGCTGGGCGTTCCAGCAAAAACCGCGCGGATAGATCAGGCGAAAGCCGCTGCGCGCCGCAGCAGCTGATAGGCCTCGACCACGCGCTGCAGCCGCGCCTCATGCGCGCGGTCTCCGCCGTTGCGATCGGGGTGATAGCGCCGGACCAGTGCCGAATAGCGACGGCGAAGTTCCGGCCTGTCCGTCTTCGGTCCAAGCCCCATGATTTGCAGGGCCTCGCGCTCTCGCGGGGTGAAACGGCTGAAATTCTCATGCTTGCGCCCGGCTGCGGCGCGCTTGATGTCCCCCGCCCGCGCGCCGATCGCGTCGAGTGGATCGGCAAAGTCAGCCCAGCGCGGCATGCCATCGACACCCGCGGTGGGTTTAAATGCCGGGGATTCTGTCTGCCAGCCCGAGCCGGGGGCCTGCGCCCTGTAAATCTCGTCCGCGCTCATTCCTTCGAACCAGTCGTATCCGGCATTGAACTCGCGCACATGCTCGAGGCAGAACCAGCGCCATTCGCCCGGACCGTCAAATGAGTTGCCGGCCCCGCCGGGTGCGCGGAATTCTCCGGGTTCGCGGCAGGTGGGATGCTCGCACACCCTTCCCTCGCTCTCATACCGGCCGTGAAATCTCTCGTTTCGCATGAGCGCCCACAAATGGGGATTGCACCGGCTGTTGGAAACCCCCAATTTGGTCCGCATGACCGGACCAGTTGCAAACGAAATCACCCAGCTCCTTACCCATGCTCTCAAGCCCACACGGCTCGAAGTCATCAACGATAGCGCGCATCACGCGGGCCACTCGGGCGATGACGGCAGCGGCGAAAGCCATTTCACAGTCATCGTGGAAAGCCCCGAATTCGAAGGCAAGAACCGCCTCGCCCGCCAGCGCATGGTGCTGGCCGCCCTGGGCAATATTCCGGGCGAGCGGGTCCACGCCTTTGCCATGAAATGCTATGCGCCAGGTGAAGCCCCAGGGGGAGAAGCGCCATGAGCGTTGAGCTGTGGTATTGGCCGAACATCCCCGGTCGCGGCGAATTCATCCGCCTGTTTTGCGAGGCTTTCCAGATCGACTACACCGACATGGCGCGCGAACAGAGCGCCGATGCGCTGGTCGAGCATATGCATGGCCTTGAGGGCATCCGCCCCTTCGCCCCGCCTTACATCGTCGATGGTGATGTCACGATCGGCCAGACCCCGCTGATCCTGCAATATCTCTCCGACAAGGAGGGGCATGGTTCGGGCGAGATGGAAACCGACCTGCAATTGCTCCAGCTCCAGCTCGACATCGCCGATTTCGTGGAGGAAGTGCACAGCGTCCACCATCCCATCGCGAGCGAACTCTATTATGCTGATCAGATGGACTCAGCTTTTGAGAAGGCCGGCTATTTCCGCGCCCAGCGCATCCCCAAATACCTGATCCATTTCGACAACGCGATCGCTGCCAATGGCGGCCCGTTCACCCTTGGCCAGCAGCCCAGCCATGTCGACACCAGCCTGTTCCAGATCATGGAGGGGCTGGATTATATGTTCCCCAATTACATGAAGGAAATGCAGGGAACGTGGACTTATCTCGAAGGTCTGCAGGGCGCAGTGCCCGAGATAGAAGGGCTCGCCGAGTACCTCGCCAGCGAACAGCGGATGGATTTCAACGAAGACGGCATCTTCCGCCATTATGAGGAACTGGACGAGCAGTAGGGGCTTGATTGGGCATGAGCATTATCAAGACCGTCACGCCCGTTTCTCATGACCTTGGCGAATTTACCGTTCGCCGCGCTGTGCCGAGCAAGGAATGCCGCATGGTCGGCCCCTTCGTGTTCGTCGACCAGTTTGGTCCGGCCCAGCTCGATCTGGGCAGCGGCATGGATGTGCGTCCGCACCCGCATATCAATCTCGCGACCGTAACATGGCTGTTTGATGGTGCGATCGACCATCGCGATAGCCTCGGTACGTTTTCGACTATTCGACCGGGTACGGTGAACTTGATGACTGCCGGAACGGGCATCGTTCATTCCGAGCGCAGCCCTATGGTCGAGCGTGAGAAGGGTCCTTCACTCTACGGCATGCAGACCTGGCTCGCGCTTCCCGATGGCAAGGAAGAAATCAACCCGGCTTTCGAAGCAGTGAGCGATTTGCCGTGGATCGATGGCGATGGCGCGCGTGCCTGCATCATCATGGGCGAGCTGTGGGGCGAGCGGGCCTCCACCACTTGCCACGCCGAGACCATTTACGCCGAGATCGTGCTACAGGAAGGCGGCTCAATCCCCATCGATGCGGAGGCCGACGAACGCGCGGTGATGCTTGTCGGCGGCGACGCCTCGCTCGATGGTCAAGCCTTGAAGCTTTACGATCTCGTCGTGCTCAAACCCGGCGAGGCGATGACGCTTTCGAGCCGCAGCGGCGCGCGTGCGATGCTGCTTGGCGGAGAAGCTTTCCAGACCAAGCGCCATGTGTGGTGGAACTTCGTCAGCAGCGATCGCGAACGTATCAATCAGGCCAAGGAAGACTGGCGCGAAGGCCGCTTCGCCAAGGTGCCGGGTGATGATGCGGAATGGATTCCCCTGCCCGATGGCGAGCCCAAAACTGTGAGCTATCCCTAGGTCCAGAATTGGTTATGAAGGGGGCCATGAAAAACGCATTGCTCCCCATCGCCGCCCTTTTCATCGCCAACCCCGCCATCGCGCAGGATACATCTGCCGCGCCCGTACCCGGCTCCCCGGGAACGATCGAATGGCACAACGCACAGCAACAGGCCCTGCATTCGCTTTCGGCTGAAGATGGCTGGTATCGGCTCGATGGCGGCGTGATGTTTCGGCGCACTGCAGGCGATGGCTCCGGCCCCGCGCCTGAAGTCTCTGACGAGATTACCATCCATTACACAGGCACCTTTCCTGACGGCGAGGTGTTCGACAGTTCGGTCGAGCGCGGCGAGCCCGCCACCTTCCCGCTGTCCCGCCTCATCACCGGATGGCAGATCGCCATTCCATACATGGGCGTGGGCGATACGGCGGAAATCGTCATCCCCGCGACCAGCGCCTACGGACTGCAGGGGCGCGGGCCCATTCCCGGCGGCGCAACGCTTCTGTTCACGATCGAACTGCTTGGCATCCCCAGCGAAGGAGTGTGAGCATGTCCGATCTGACGCCAGTCAAGCTCCCGAACGGTATCACGCTGGATGTCTGGGATAGCGGCCCGGAAGATGCGCCTGCGCTCATCTTCCTGCACGGTTTCCCGGAAAACCACCGCACGTGGCGGCATCAGATCGAGCATCTCAACACCAGTTTTCGCTGCATCGCGCCGGATCAGCGCGGCTACGGCAATTCGTCGAAGCCCGAAGGCGTGGAACATTACGACGCGCAATCGCTGATCGGCGATATCTTTGCGCTCGCGAAGGAGCTGGGCGTCGCGAAATTCACGATCATTGGCCATGATTGGGGCGGCGCGCTCGCTTGGGGCGTTGCCGCATTCGGCCAGGCGATGGGCGTTGTCGAGCGGCTCGTGATCGCCAATGCGCCGCATCCCGCGATCTTCCAGCGCCTGCTGTTCGAAGACGAGGCGCAGCGCGCTGCCAGCCAGTATATGCGGACCTTCCGCGATCCTGCGCATGACGGCGTAATCCGCGAAGCCGGTCTTGTCGGATTGTTGCAGAGCGCGCTCAGCTGGGAAAACCGCCCGGCTTACGCGCCGGAAGAAATGGCTAAACTGGCGGCGCAGTGGGCCAATCCGGACAATGCCTTTGCCATGCTGAATTGGTACCGCGCGAGCGGTATCGCCGTGCCGCCGATGGAAGAGCCCTTCGGCCTGCCCAAGGGCTACAGCGATCCGCCCTTCCCGCCGCTGACCCTCCCGACGCTGGTCATCTGGGGCACGGGCGATGAAGCGCTGCTACCGGCCAATCTGGATAGGCTGGACGACTGGGTGCAGGATTTGACTATCGCGCGCGTCGAAGGCGCGGGTCATTTCATTCCGTGGGAAGCTCCGGAGCCGGTGAACGCCGCGCTGGACGAATTCCTCGGGGGTTAGCCCTTCCACTCCACCCACGCGCCATGTGGGTGCGCCTCCGCCAGCAAATTGGTCCCTTCGCCGCCTGGCCAATAGCGCACGCGCAATTCGTGGCGGAAAGTCTTGCGATTGGTTTCCAAGCTGATCCACGCCAGCGGCTTTTCCGCCGTCGCAGCCGATCCCGCCTCTTCCATAGCCTGCGTAATCGCCTCGCGCGTTACCTCAGGCAGATATTGCCACATGATCGTGTGGAACAGCACGCGGGTGATGCCTTCATCCTGCGGGGCGGCGAGCATTTCTGTCACGAATGCACCCGCATCCTGCCGCGCAATCTCTGGCGGCATCCGCTCCGCAAGCGAAATTGCCGTGTCGAGCCGCGCCATCCGCTCGGTCGCCTCTGGCCAGATATAGGCTTTCAGGCGTAGCGCCTGCGCTTCATCGGTCAGGTCCACCGGCGCGACATCGCAGCCCTTCGCATCGACGATCTCGACGGGATTGGCGGGCGGCGCATCACCGCGCCATTCAGGCACCAGCTTGAGCGAGCCGAGCGAAGGCCCAGCCTGCACGCCGCCAAGGCCGAAGGCGAAGCGTCCCATCATCGTGTTGATGCCAGCGCTCGCGCCGATTTCGTGCAGCGCGAATTTGGGGCCGAGCTTTCCCGATAACCACATCAATGCCGCCATCACGCTGGCAGAACGGCCCGCTTCATTGGTCTGCGGAGGGCTGTCGAACCATGGCAGCAATACGTGATCGAATTTCTGTGCGGTCTCTGAAACCAGCGCATCCACCTGCCCCTGATCGGTCATCAAACCTTGGTAGATCTCGCCCAGCCGCGGCTCTTCGCCGGTAAGAAACAGCCAGTGAAAACCTGCAGCGATGCGCAAGGGCACCGCGTCTTCCAGCGTAAGACCGTGCCAACTGCCCAGCCGCCGCGCAATTGTCGTGTCGGTCTGCAGCACCGCGAGGAGGGCGCGAACCATGCGGGCAGTGTTGGGCGCGCCTGCTTCATCGGCATGGTCGGCCTGCCACGCAATCGCTTCTTCTACACTGCTGATTTCCATAATCGCGCCATCACTGCCTTTTGCTGCGGCCATATACATTGCCCTTTGCCCTGCTTGCCCCTACATCGCGCGGCGATGACAAACGCCAGTGCCACACCCGATCTCGGACCGCTGATTTTCGCTGTTCCCAAGGGCCGCATTCTCGAAGAAGCGGTGCCGCTGATGGAACGCGCGGGCGTTGTGCCCGAAGCGGCCTTTCACGACAAGAAAGACCGCTCACTCAGCTTTGCCGATACCAGCGGTGACATGCGCATTTTCCGCGTGCGTGCTTTCGACGTCGCCACCTTCGTTGCTTTCGGTGCAGCGCAGGCAGGCATTGTTGGTTCCGACGTCATCGAGGAATTCGACTATTCGGAGCTCTATGCTCCGGTCGATCTCGGCATCGGGGCGTGCCGCCTATCGGTCGCGGAGCCGAAAGAGCCGGTCGAATACAAATATGGCAATGCCAGCCATCTGCGCGTGGCGACCAAATACCCCAATATCACCAGCCGCCATTTCGAGCGGCAGGGCATCCAGGCCGAATGCATCAAGCTGAACGGTGCGATGGAGCTTGCTCCCTATAGCGGGCTTGCCGGGCGGATCGTCGACCTTGTCTCCACTGGCCAGACGCTGAAGTCGAATGGCCTCGTCGAGAAGCAGGAGATCATGCAGGTCACCAGCCGCCTGATCGTCAATCGCGCGGCGCTGAAGAAAGACCCGCGCGTCGCTGCTCTGGTCGAGCGCTTCCGGCTCGCAATGATGAAGGATGCCGCGTGATGCAGCGCCTGTCCTCCACAGCTGACGATTTCGAGGCAAAGTTCGCGCGCATTGTGAGCGACCGGCGCGAAAGCGACGCGGGCGTGGCGCGCGATGTGCAGGAAATCCTCGCCGAAGTGCGCCGCGATGGCGACAACACCCTTCGCAATCTCACCATGCGGTTCGACAAATATGCGCTGACCGATGACCCGGAAACGTGGTCGATCGGCAAGGACCGCTGCGCCGCCGCTTTTGACGCGCTCAGCGATGAAGCGCGCGGCGCGCTTGAACTCGCCGCAAGCCGAATTCGCGCCTATCACGAAGGGCAATTGCCCCAGGACCGGGATTTCCGCGACGATGCCAATGTGCGGCTGGGCGCGAAGTGGTTTCCTGTCGAGGCGGCAGGGCTCTATGTTCCGGGTGGCCGCGCGGCCTACCCGTCCAGCCTGCTCATGAATGCGATCCCTGCAAAGGTCGCGGGCGTTGAGCGGATGGTCGTCTGCACACCGACGCCCAATGGCCAAGTCAACGACATGGTACTGGCCGCTGCCCATCTGTGCGAAATCGATGAAATCTGGCGTGTCGGCGGTGCCCATGCCGTTGGCGCGATGGCCTATGGCACCGAGAAAATCCGTCCCGTCGATGTCATCACCGGCCCCGGCAACGCTTGGGTGGCAGAGGCGAAGCGCCAGCTTTACGGCGTGGTCGGCATCGACATGGTCGCCGGGCCGAGCGAAATCCTCGTCATCTCCGATAACAAGTCCGATCCCGATTGGGTGGCAGCCGACCTGCTGAGCCAGGCCGAACACGACCCGACCTCGCAGAGCATTCTGATCACCGACGATGCCACCTTTGCCGAAATGGTGGAAGATGCCGTCGATGTCCTTTGCGCGCAGCTTTCCACCAAGGAAACCGCGCGCAAGAGCTGGGACGATCACGGCGTGCTGATCGTGGTGGAAGATTTGCTGCGCGATGCACCGCCGCTCGCCAATCGCCTGGCTGCCGAGCATATCGAACTGATGGTCGATGAACCCGACACCTTCTTCGCCAGGATTCGCCATGCCGGAAGCGCTTTCCTCGGCCGTCACACGCCGGAAGCTGTCGGCGATTATGTTGCCGGGCCGAACCACGTGTTGCCGACAGGTCGCCGTGCGCGCTTTGCCAGCGGTCTGTCCGTTCTCGATTTCATGAAGCGCACCAGCTTCCTCGAAGCCGACGCCGATGCGCTCGCTGCGATCGGTCCGGCCGCGGCCATCCTCGCCGATATTGAAGGGCTTCCTGCCCATGCCGCCAGTGTGAAAGTACGTTTGAAATGACCGCATCCTCCCGTTCCCGTCAGCGCTCCGCCGCGCGTCTTGCCGCCGTGCAGGCGCTCTACCAGCGGCACATGGAAAAGACCGCGCTCGCCAAGCTGCTCGATGAATTTCACCAGCATCGGCTTGGACAGGAAATCGAAGAGGACCAGTATGAAGATGCTGAAGTCGACTTTTTCGACGATGTGGTGTCCGGCGTCGCCGCGCGGCAGGACGAAATCGACGAGAAGCTGACCGAGAAACTGGCCGAGGGCTGGACGCTCGCCCGCCTTGACAAGACGATGCTGCAAATCCTGCGCTGCGGCGCCTATGAGCTGATGGCGCGCGCCGATGTGCCCAAGGCCACGGCGATCAGCGAGTATGTCGATGTCGCCCATGCATTCTTCGATGAGCGTGAGGCGAAATTCGTAAACGGCATTCTCGATGCCGTGGCAAAGGACGTTCGGGATTGAACGAGGCGGACTTTATCGCAGCGCTGCGCCAGCTTCCCCTGCACGAGGGTGCGCGCGGACTTGCCGATGATACCGCGGTCCTGAAGGTCGGCTCCGAAACGCTGATCATCACCCATGACATGCTCGTGGAGGGGCGACACTTCCTTCCGCAGCAGGACATGGCCGATGTCGCGTGGAAGCTGGTTGCGACCAATCTCTCCGATCTTGCCGCGAAAGGTGCGGAACCGCTGGGCGTAGTCTTGGGACACATGCTCGGCGGAGACGACGCGCGCTTTGTCGAAGGGCTGGAAGAAGTGCTTTCGCACTACGGCGTTCCTTTGCTCGGAGGCGATACCGTGTCCGGCGATGCGCCGCGCGCCTTCGGCCTGACCGCGATTGGCCGCGCGAACCGTACCCCGGTTCCTTCCCGCGCAGGCGCGCGTATCGGCGACGCTATCTTCGTAACCGGCACTCTCGGCGCGGCGATGCTCGGCTTTGAAGCGCTGCGCGACGGGACAGACGGCGATGACACCGCCTATGCCCGCCCGATGGCGCGCGTGATGGAAGGCATTGACCTCGCGCCGCTTGCCAACGCCATGATGGATATCTCGGACGGCCTACTGCTCGACGCATTCCGCATGGCAGAGGCGAGCAATGTCAGTTTCGCCATAGATAGCGCCAAGGTGCCTGTCGCCGAAGTTGATCGGCGCGATGATGCCTTGCGCTGGGGCGATGATTACGAACTGCTCTTCACCCTGCCCGATGGCACTTTGCCTCCCGTGCCCGCCACCTGCATCGGCGCTGTCGAGCCACGCGGTTTCGCGCCGCTGTTTCTGGATGGAGAGCCGCTGGTGAACGCAGAAGGCCTCGGATATTTGCACGAATAACAGGGGTGTCGCTTTCAAAGGCGGCAAAACCCCGCATTTACGCTTGTAGAAAGGTTCAAGCTCGTTAATCCTGCTTTCCACACGAACCCGGGCAAACCGGGTCGTTTCATTTTGGAGAGAGGGGATAACGGGGTCATGGAACTCGTTCTCATAAGTATTGCGCTTGGTGCGCTTGCCGTCGTGTACGGCTTTATTACCAGCCGACAGGTGCTTGGCGCATCTGCCGGCAACGAAAAGATGCAGGAAATCGCCGGAGCCATTCAGGAAGGCGCACAGGCCTATCTGAACCGCCAGTACACCACGATCGGTATCGTGGGTGTAGTGGTGGCAATCCTGGTCGGCGTTTTTCTCGGTCTCGTTCCGGCAATCGGCTTCCTGATCGGTGCTATCCTGTCGGGCGTTGCCGGATATATCGGCATGAACATTTCGGTGCGCGCCAACGTGCGGACCGCTGCTGCGGCTGAGAAAGGCCTGCAGCAGGGCCTCACCATCGCTTTCCGCGCTGGCGCCATCACCGGCATGCTGGTGGCTGGCCTCGCGCTGCTGGCAATCGCCGTGTTCTTCTATGTGCTCGTCGCAACGGCCGGATTTGCGGCAGACAGCGATGAAGTTGTTTACGGCCTCGTCGGCCTCGCCTTCGGTGCTTCGCTGATCTCGATCTTCGCGCGCCTTGGCGGTGGTATTTTCACCAAGGCCGCAGACGTCGGTGCCGACCTGGTCGGCAAGGTCGAAGCCGGTATCCCGGAAGACGATCCCCGCAATCCGGCGACCATCGCCGACAACGTGGGCGACAATGTCGGCGACTGCGCCGGTATGGCCGCCGACCTGTTTGAAACCTACGTGGTGACCGTGGGCGTCACGATGGTCCTGACAGCGCTACTTTTCAGCGAGGTCTTGGGCGATCTGCTGCTGCCCATGATGGCGCTGCCGCTGCTGATCGGCGGTGCGTGCATCGTCACCAGCATCATCGGCACCTATTTCGTCAAGCTCTCCAAGGGCGGCACGAATGTCATGGGCGCGATGTACAAGGGCTTCATCGTCTCGGCCGTTCTCGCCATTCCGCTCATCTATTTCGTCATCAGCTATGCGCTGGGCGGCATGGGTACGGAAATCGGTGCGGCTGTGGCGGGTGTGGACCCGGGTGCTCCGCTGGCGGAAGAAGGCACCGCAGAACAGATCACCGGCTTTACCGGCATGGACCTGTTTTGGTGCTCGCTCATCGGCCTTGCCATCACCGGCCTCATCATCTGGATCACCGAGTATTACACCGGCACGAATTACCGCCCGGTCCGCTCGATCGCCAAGAGTTCGGAAACGGGCCACGGCACCAATGTCATCCAGGGTCTCGCCATCAGCCTTGAATCGACGGCGCTGCCGACGATCGTCATCGTTGCCGGTATCATCGCCACCTTCCAGCTCGCTGGCCTTATGGGTATCGCCTATGCGGCAACTGCAATGCTGGCTCTCGCTGGCATGGTCGTCGCTCTCGATGCCTACGGTCCCGTGACGGACAATGCCGGCGGTATCGCCGAAATGTCCGGCCTCGATGACAGCGTTCGGGAAAAGACCGACCTGCTCGATGCGGTCGGCAATACCACCAAGGCTGTGACCAAGGGTTATGCCATTGGTTCGGCGGGGCTCGGCGCGCTGGTGCTGTTCGCGGCATACACGACCGATTTGGCGAAGCTGTTCCCGGATGCTGACGTCGATTTCAGCCTCGAGAACCCATACGTCATTGTCGGCCTTCTGCTCGGCGCACTGCTCCCGTACCTCTTCGGTGCGATGGGCATGACCGCCGTGGGCCGCGCTGCGGGCGACGTGGTTGTCGATGTGCGTGATCAGTTCAAGAACGATCCGGGCATCATGGCCGGTACCTCCAAGCCGAACTACGCAAGGACGGTCGATCTGGTGACCAAGGCTGCTATCAAGGAGATGATCATTCCTTCGATGCTGCCCCTGCTCGCTCCAATCGTCGTCTATTTCTCGATCCTGCTTCTTGCAGGTCAGGAAAACGCGTTTGCAGCAGTTGGCGCTTTGCTGCTCGGCGTGATCATTGGCGGTATTTTCGTCGCGCTCTCGATGACCGCCGGTGGCGGCGCATGGGATAATGCGAAGAAATATATCGAAGACGGCAATCACGGCGGCAAGGGCTCTGAAGCCCACAAGGCCGCAGTGACCGGCGATACGGTTGGCGATCCTTACAAAGATACTGCCGGCCCTGCCGTTAACCCGATGATTAAGATCACCAATATTGTCGCGCTGCTGCTGCTCGCGGCACTGGCCGGACACGGAGCCGCCTGATCCCACCAGCCAATATTGGTTAACACAGCCCTGCCAGGTTCGCGCCTGGCAGGGTTTTGTTTACCCATTGCCTTAGCCAATCTTTGTCCCCCTGCCTCCTAGAACGAGCCTCGCCCAAACCGGGCAAAGCTAGCGCAGGTTAACAAACGGATTGGGTAAGGTTTTCCCCTTCACGGATACGCAAAGGCCCCTTGGCGGAGCGATTGCTAACCCGCGCCCGAAAACCGCAGAATTTCCGCAAAGCGCACTGACTGCCCGCGTACGCGACTGGCGCGATCTTGACCGGGGTGACCGGGTTGCTGCGTGGGACATGCTGGCGAGCTGGGCGAGCGAGCCCAATCCTTTCTACGAAAGCTGGTTCCTGCTCCCGGTACTGGAGCAATTCGATCCGCAGGGCAGTGTGATGATTTTCACGCTGGAGGCGAATGGCGGGCTCGTCGGCCTGATGCCGCTCCACCGCGATCGCAAGTATTACGGATACCCGCTGCCCAACATTCGCGGTTGGACACATGACAATTGCTTCCTCGGCGCACCGCTTGTGGCGCGCGGATTTGAAAAAGCATTTTGGGAACATCTGCTCGCTTGGGCGGACAGGACCCCGCGCCTCTCCCTTTTCCTGCATCTGGTCCACATGCCGACCGAGGGTCCCCTGCACGCGGCTCTGGCGGAGACTGTCGCTGCGCAGGATCGCCCTGCAGCCAAAGTGATGCACGAAGAACGCGCGATGCTGGCGAGCTCGCTTGGGCCAGAGGAGTATTATGCAAACGCACTCTCGACCAAGAAACGCAAAGAGTTGCGCCGCCAGCACCGTCGCCTCGGCGAACTCGGCAAGCTGGAAGCCACTCGCCTGACCGACAGCGACACCCTCGGCGACTGGTGCCAGGAATTTCTCGAGCTGGAAGCGCGCGGATGGAAAGGCTCGCAGCAATCCGCCCTCGCCAGCGATCGCCGTACCGAGCGGATGTTCCGACGCGCGCTTTCCGGTGCCGCCCGGCGCGGAAGGCTCGAATGCCTCACACTGCGCCTCGATGGCCGCGCGATTGCGATGCTGGCGAACTTCCTCACGCCGCCCGGCGGTTTTTCATTCAAGACCACATTCGACGAAGAGTATGCGCGCTATTCCCCCGGCGTGCTTTTGCAGCACGAGAATCTGGAAATTCTTTACAATTCAAAGATTGACTGGATGGACTCTTGTGCGGCACCCGACCACCCGATGATCAATCATCTCTGGCGCGAGCGCCGGTCGATTGCACGATATTCGATTGCGATCGGGGGCTCATTGCGCCAGATGACATTTGCGCAAACGGTCCGGCTCGAAGCTGGCGCCGCGTCCGGGGGGATTACATGACGCGCCAGTATACGAATTTTCATGGGCGACAACTTGGCGGAAGGCGGATCTTCCCCTCGGCCGTGCAGAGCTTTCTCGCCACATCCTATCCTGAGGGCGCGCTCAAGATTGAACACAATCTGATCGATCATCCCTTGCTGGAAATTGACAAGATCGCGCTTCTGGCAGAATCTCTGCCTGAAGAGAGTGTCGAATATAACCGCGGTGATCTGCCGTATGGCGTCGATGGAAAGCCCGAAGGCAATGGCCTGTCCATTGGCGACACCATCCGCAATATCGACACGACCAAAAGCTGGGCCGTGCTGAAAAATGTCGAGCAGAAGAAACCCTTTGCCAGCCTTCTGAGCGAACTTCTGGAGGAATTGCGGCCCACGATCGAAGAGCGCACCGGCCCGCTGCTGACGCCGCAAGCCTATATTTTCATCTCCAGCCCCGATGCCGTCACGCCGCTGCATTTCGATCCGGAGCACAACATACTGATGCAGTTGCGCGGCACGAAGACGATGACGGTCTATCCCGCTGGCGACAGGCGCTTTGCGTCGGACAAGAGCCACGAAGCATACCATCGTGGTGGGCCGCGCGAACTGCCGTGGCATCGCAATCACGAACGCGCCGGCTTGCCGTTCAAGCTTGGCCCGTCGGAAGGGGTCTATGTGCCGGTGATGTCGCCGCATTATGTCCAGAACGGTCCGGATGTCTCGATTTCGCTGTCGATCACATGGCGCAGCGAGTGGAGCTATGCCGAGGCCGATGCCCGTGCGTTCAACGGACTGATCCGCAAGTTTGGCCTGAAGCCCAATCCGCCCAAGCGCTGGCCTGCGACCAACTCAGGCAAAGCTACGGCAATGCGCCTGCTGCGCCGTCTTCCCGGCATCGCTTGACGACGCGCCCGCCCGCGCGCATGGCTGCGGGCAATGACGACAACACCCCCTGATCACCCCACTCCCGAACGTATTCTCGCCGACCTGGTCTTCCTGCTCGAGCTCGAAGCCAAGGGCGCCGACGTCTTCATCGGCCGCCGGCGGCCCGACGGAACGGGCCGCGTATTCGGCGGTCAGGCGATCGCGCAAGCGCTTGGCGCCGCGAGCCGCACAGTCGATGCCGCGCGCGAAGTGCATTCGCTTCACGCCTATTTCCTTCGCCCCGGTAGCGACGATCTGCCCATCGAATTCCGGGTGAAGCGCGACCTGGATGGCCGCAGCTTTTCCAATCGCCGGGTTGTGGCAAGCCAGCAGGGCAAGCCGATTCTCAACCTCGTGGCGTCTTTTCAGGAGCCTGCAGAGGGCCCCGGCCACCAGCATCCGCAAATGCCCGATGTACCCGGCCCGGAAGACCTGCGTCCCGATGTCGAGATTCGTCGGGAAATCGCCAAATTCGTGCCCGATGGGCCGATCAAGGACATACTTGTTCGGCCGTTTCCCGTGGATTTCCGCTCAGTCGAGCCGCGCGACTGGCTGCGCCCGGAAGAGCGTGAACCGGTGAGCCATGTCTGGTTTAGAACCGTGGCCCCGCTGCCGGAAAATCGCGCCCTTCACCGCGCGGTGTTGGCCTATATCTCGGACTTCCAGATTTTGGCGACGGCGCTGCAGCCACATGGAAAGAGCTTCCACCAGGGCCAGGTAAAGGGCGCGAGCCTCGATCACGCGGTATGGTTCCACGAGGACTTCGCGGTCGATGACTGGCTGTTGTTCAAAACCGATTCGCCGTGGAGCGGAGGCGGCCGCGGCTATGCTCGTGGCGAAGTTTTCGACCGTTCCGGCAAGCTTGTCGCCAGCGTCACACAGGAAGGCATGCTGCGCCACGTTGGCTGAATAGCATCATTAGGAGAGTATCATGTTGAAGCCCGCGATCAGTGCGCTCACCCTGCTGACAGTGCTCTCCGGATGCGCGCATACGCCGGATAGCCCTGCAGCGAATGCTCCTGTCGAAATGGCCGTTGCCGGCGCGGAAGTCGTGCCCGCGCCCGATTTCGATCTCGCCATGCAGCGGACAATGGCAGCTTACGATTCCACCGGGATGGTCGCCGCTGTGCAGGTAGATGGAGAACTCGTCTATCTTGGCGCCGCAGGGCTCGCCGAAGAAGGCACGAACCGCCCGGTTACAGAGGACATGCTGTTCCCGATCGCCTCGATCTCCAAGGCTTTCACCACCACCGCCCTCGCCATTCTTGTCGATCGTGGCGAGGTGGAATGGGACGCTCCGATCCGCACCTACATACCGGAATTCGCCATGTGGGATCCGTGGGTGAGCGCGAACTTCACCGTGCGCGATGCCCTCACGCATCGCTCCGGTCTGCCGCTGGGTGCGGGTGACCTGCTGATCTGGCCCGATGGCAATGCCGAGCCTGATGATGTCATCGCCGCGCTGCAGCACCTTCGCCCCAGCAGCGGTTTTCGCAGCGAATATGCCTATGACAACCTCCTCTACATCGTGGCGGGCGAAATCGTGGCGCGCGTCTCCGGGCAGAGCTGGACCGATTTCGTCACGCAGGAAATCCTGCTTCCTGTGGGCATGGATCAGTGCGCAGCCGACAAGCCGCTGATCCCTGCCAGCGCTCCTGTCGTTACCGGGCATGAACGCGCTGCCGGTGCGGAGGATGGCGTGCCGACCGATCCGCGCATTGATTTCTCGACCACCTGGGCAGCGGCTGGCGGATTGTGGTGCCCAGCCGGCGAAATGATGGAATGGGGTCAGTTCTGGCTCGACGGCGGTGTTACCGCTGATGGCGTTCGCCTGATCAGCGAAGGCCAGGCACGCGAACTGTGGCAGGGCGTCACCCCGCAAAGGCCGCGCGGCGGATTGCGCGCCTCAGGCTCCACCAATCTCGCGATGTATGCGCTCGGCTGGAGCATTCACGATTTCGAAGGCACGCTGGCGGTCGGCCATGGCGGCGGTGCGCCCGGCGTGGTGAGCAACTTCCTGATCCTGCCCGAATATGACGCGGTGATTTTCTCCGCGACAAACGATTATCGCGGCGCAGCGAGCACCTTCAACTACCATATCGCTAGCGCATTGGTGGGAGCACCCGAAAACGACTTCATCGGCGATTGGGGCGCTGCCTTTGCCGCGGCTGAAGCACGCGGGGTCGAACAGATATCCACCGGTCTTGTGGCACCCGAAGCAGCCCAGCCGCATACATTGCCCCTATCGGCCTACACCGGCACCTATCGCGATCCGTGGTACGGCGATGTAGTCATCTCGCAGACCGAAGATGGCAATCTGTATATCGACATGGGCCGCAGCGAAGTGCTCGACGGCGCGCTGACTCACTACGATGGCAACCGGTTCGCCGCCTTCTGGCCAGACAGCTCGCTGAAGGCAGACGCCTTCGTCGACTTCACGGTGGAAGATGGCGAGGTAACGCTGGTGACCATGCAGGCGATCTCCGACCTGACCGATTTCAGCTATGATTTCCACGACCTGCGGCTGGAGCGGGTCAACTAATTGCGCGGAACATCCTACCGTCGTCGAGTGTTCACCTTTTATGAACTTCGAAAAACAGCAGGCGCAATTTCGCAATAGCAAGCCCTCATGGCTCGGACGTGGGATAGAACGACTAACCCACCCGTTCGGCAAAGCGGTGGCATCGGTCGTGCCCAAATCGCTGGTTGAAGGAGTGCTGAAAGGCGTCGATGCAGCTGTCGGCGCACCGCAACTCGTCAAATTCGATCACGATCCGACTGACATTGCGGCCGCGCGCGAAGCGGCCAAGCGCGTTTCGCGAGCGGCCCGCGGCATCAGCGGAAGTACCGGCGTTGCGGCAGGCTTCGGCGGGGTCATGACGATGAGCCTCGACATTCCAGCGACCATCGCCATTGCCTTGCGGACAATTCGCGATACCGGCCGTGCCTATGGCTATGGCGGCGAAGGGCCGCAGGAAAAACTGTTCCGCATGCAGATTCTGGAATTGTCCGCGCTGGACGACCCGGATTTACGCCGGGAACGCATCGCCGCGCTCGAAGCCTCGATTGGCCCGGATGGCGAACTGGTAGCCGCCGATCACGAAGAGATCGTACCGGTTGTGGACCAGATTATCGAACGCGTATCGCGCGCAATCGCTTTCGCCTCGTTTCGGAAACGCGCAGGAATGATCGTTCCCGTTGTAGGATCGGCCGTAGGCGGCATCGTCAATTCAAGCTTCCAGGGTGATGTCGGCAAGGCCGCACGCTTCGCTTTCCAGGAAAGGCGGATGCGTGCCCGCCAAGGGTCACCCACCACAGAGTGAGCTACCGCTAGCCGCTCGCGTGATAGAAATCATATATTTTACGCGCCACGCTGTCGCTGACACCGGGCACGCGCTGTAGATCTTCCAGCGCCGCTGCGCGAACTTTGCTTGCCGTGCCGAAATGCAGCAGCAGCGCGCGCTTTCTGGCGGGACCGATGCCGGGAATTTCGTCGAGCGGTGATGCGGTGATCGCCTTGCTGCGCTTCGCCCTATGCGCACCGATGACATAGCGGTGAACCTCGTCCCGCAGGCGCTGGAGGTAGAACAGCACAGGCGAGTTGGTCGGCAGCGTCTTTTCCCGGCCATCGGGGAAGTGGAATACCTCGCGCCCCTCTCGGCCATGATGCGGACCCTTGGAGATGGCGATCAGCGGCACGTCCTCGATGCCCAGTTCTGCCAGCGTATCGCACACGGAAGACATCTGTCCCTTGCCGCCATCGATCAGTACGAGATCGGGCCACACCCCCGCCTTCTCGCGATCGGGATCTTCCTTCATCGCGCGGCTGAAACGGCGCTCCATCACTTCGCGCATCATGCCGAAATCGTCATTCGTCTGCGCCGACTTGATGTTGAATTTGCGATACTGGTTTTTGATGAAGCCTTCCGGCCCCGCGACTACCATTGCGCCCACCGCTTTCGCGCCCTGGATGTGCGAGTTGTCGTAGACTTCGATCCGCGCGGGCACTTCGGGAAGCTCAAGAAATTCCGCCATTTCGCGCATGATTTTCGCCTGCGTACCGCTTTCGGCGAGGCGCCGGTCCAGCGCTTCGACAGCGTTGCGTTTGGCCTGCTCCAGCAGTTTGCGCCGATCGCCGCGTTGCGGGACGGAAATGCTCACCTTGCGCCCCGCCAGTTCGCAAAACGCCTCCTCCAGCAATTCGCGCTCGGGCAAATCCCGGTCGACGAGGATGGTCGGCGGCGGCGGCACCTCTTCGTAGAATTGCAGCAGCACGTTGGCGAGCACCTCTACCTCTTCAGTGTCCTTGATGTTTTTGGGGAAGAAGGCGCGATGGCCCCAATTCTGGCCTCCCCGCATGAAGAAGGCCTGGATGCCGATCTGGCCGCCCTTGGCGTGAAGCGCGAACACGTCGGCGTCGCCGACACCTTCTGCATTGATGGCTTGCGAGCCCTGAATAAACGTCGCCGCCCGCAGCCTGTCGCGCAGCAAAGCCGCAGTTTCGAAGTCGAGCGCTTCGGCTGCCTCCGCCATCTGCTTTTCGATCTTGGCCTGCACAGCGCCAGACTTCCCGCCGAGGAAATCCTTCGCTTGCCGGATCAGCTCGTCATAGCCCTCCTGGTCGATGCGACCGACGCAAGGAGCCGAGCAGCGCTTGATCTGGTAAAGCAGGCATGGCCGCTCGCGCCGTTCGAAGAACGTGTCGGTGCAGCTCCGCAGCAGGAAGAGTTTTTGCAGTGCATTGATCGTGGTGTTGACCGAACCCGCACTCGCAAACGGCCCGTAATAGCTCCCCTTCGCCCGGCGCGCGCCGCGATGTTTCATGATGCGCGGATAGTCGTGCCCTTCGCGCAAAAGGATGAAAGGAAAGCTCTTATCATCGCGCAGCAAGACATTGTAAGGTGGGCGAAATCTCTTGATGAACTGCGCTTCGAGCAGCAGCGCCTCTGCCTCCGAATTGGTAGTGACGATTTCCATGCCGCGCGTCTGGCTGACCATGCGCTGGAGACGGTTCGTCAGCCCCTTGATCTGCGTGTAGTTCGCCACGCGCGCCTTCAGGCTGCGCGCTTTGCCGACGTAAAGCACATCGCCGCGCGCATCGAGCATGCGATATACGCCGGGCTTGGGTTTGAGCGTCGCCACAACTTCCCTGATCGCACCCACACCGGCTTCCAGATCGGGCTGAGCGCCTCCTTTGCCACCACCTTTGACGGTATAAGCCGCGCGCTCCTCGTTGAAGCGTTCGGCACCATGGGGATTGGGCGGGGATCCGGCGTCGCTGCGGCTCATGCAAGGGAGATAGGCGGGGGATGCGCAATTCTCAATTGCTTGCGTCAACGCGGCTTTGCAGGCACGAGTTTTCGCCATGGCAGGCATTGAACCCAGCACCACCTCGGCACCGCCGCGCACCGTCGGCTTCTGGGGCTCGTCCCTTTTCCAGCTGAACGGAATGATCGGCAGCGGAATTTTTGCGCTGCCTGCGGTTCTGTTCGCGGCTGTCGGCAGTTTCGCACCGATGATGATGCTGATCGGCGGAATTATCTTTCTGCCGTTGATCCTCGTTTTCGCATGGCTTTCTGCCCGTTTCGACGAGACCGGCGGACCGATCCTTTACGGCAAAACGGCTTTCGGCAGTTTCGTCGGCTTTCAGGCAGGCTGGGGGCGTTACGCGTCCGGCATGGTAGCGATGGCGGCCAACACGCATGTCATGGTCGCCTATTTTGCCGCGATTTTTCCGGCGCTGGAGGATGTGACCGTCGCTACTGTCGTCGTCGTGATTACAATTCTGGTTTTCACCGCGATCAACCTGTTTTCCATGCGCCAATCGGTGAATACGCTCGGCGGGCTGACGGCGCTCAAGCTGGTGCCGCTGGGCGTGCTGGTACTCGCTGCAGTATTCGGCAGTTTCACTTCGCCAGCGATCGTGCTGCCGCAGTTTAGTGAAGTCGAGTCCATTGTCCTGCTGCTGTTCTACGCCTTTATCGGCTTTGAAGGAGTGACCGTCCCCGCGGGCGAAGTGCGCGACCCGAAGCGCGATATTCCCCGCGTGCTGGTGACGGTGCTCGCAGGCGTGACGATCCTCTACGCGATTATCATTTGGGCATACCAGACCATCGCCCCTGCTCCCGATGCCGATGTGAGCGCGCTCGCTGGCGCAGCGGATGTGGCACTGGGCGAATGGGGCGCCCTGATGATCGTGCTGTGCGCAGGCTTCTCCATCGCGGCGAACAGTTTTGGCGGACTGATCATTGTACCGCGCATGGCTTACGGCATGGCGCGGCAGAACATGCTGCCCGCGTGGTTCGCCAAAATCAGCGACCGCCACAAGACGCCTGCCAATTCCATTGTGTTCTACGGAATTTTCTCCGCAGCATTCGCGGTATGGGACGGATTTATCGCGCTGGCCGCCGCGAGCACGCTGTGCCGCCTGCTCACCTATGCCATCACCGCTGCTGCGCTGCCGGTGATCGAGAAGCGCGAAGGCGCGCTTAACCCGCTCCATGCGATAGTCGCCGTGCTGGCGTTCATCGCCGCAGCGTGGATCGCCAGCCACGCGAATATTGAGGCATGGCAGATGTTCGCCGTCTTGCTGGTCGCTGGCACCGTTCTTTACTTCATCGCCCGACGCGGCAGCGATGGCGGAGCGGTGCAGACCGCAGACTGATGCCATGAGCGACACCTTCGATGCCATCATCCTCGGCGGCGGGGCTGCAGGGCTGTTCTGCGCGGCGATTGCCGGGCAGCGCGGCCGCAATGTCCTGGTGCTCGAAAAGAGCGAGAAGGTCGGGAAGAAAATCCTGATTTCGGGCGGCGGGCGCTGCAATTTCACCAATATCGGCGCGGGTCCGGCCAATTATCTGAGCGCCAATCCACATTTCGCCAAGAGTGCGCTCAGCCGGTACACATCGCGCGATTTCCTCGATCTGGTAGAGAAGCACGGCATCGCGTGGCATGAGAAAACGCTGGGCCAGCTGTTTTGCGATGGCTCCTCGCGCCAGATCGTCGATATGCTGCTGGAGGAATGCAACGCCGGTCCCGGCACTGTGACGATCCGCTGCAATGAAGAAGTGTCCGAGGTGTCGCGCGATGGCGAGACCTATCGCGTCACCACGCAATACAGCACATTCTTCGCGCCCGCCCTCGTCATCGCCACCGGCGGGCCGAGCATCCCCAAAATGGGCGCGAGCGATTTCGCCTATGGGCTGGCGCGCCAGTTCGGCCTCAAAATCGTCGAGCCGCGCCCTGCTCTCGTGCCACTGACGCTGGGCGGCGAAGAGGTGCTGTTTCGCGAACTTTCGGGCGTTTCCGCGGATGTCGAGGCGGCGGCGGGCAAAACCAAATTCCGCGAAGCTGCGCTGTTCACCCATCGCGGACTGTCAGGTCCCTCCGTCCTGCAAATTTCC
The DNA here is from genome assembly GCF_027912455.1 of Aurantiacibacter sp. MUD61. Lineage (NCBI taxonomy): Bacteria > Pseudomonadati > Pseudomonadota > Alphaproteobacteria > Sphingomonadales > Erythrobacteraceae > Aurantiacibacter > Aurantiacibacter sp. MUD61. Next base: position 1,981,118 of record NZ_CP115446.1, on the reverse strand, counting down.
AGCTATTGGAAGCATGGCGATCCGGTCGCGATCCGCTTCCTGCCGGACAAGCCGCAGGGCTGGCTGCTCGATGCAAAGCGCGAGACGCCGTCCGCGCGATTCCGCTCGATCTTAAGGGACGAACTGCCCGACAGGCTGGCCGATGTGCTCGCGGATCAGATCGGGATCGACGGAGATCTGGGCAATGTGCCGGACAAGACACTGCGCGCAGCAGAGGAGCGCCTCGCAAACTGGCGCTTTAACCCGAATGGCAGCGAAGGCTTTGCCAAGGCAGAGGTGACGGCGGGCGGGATTTCGACTTCCGAGCTTTCGTCTAAGACGATGGAGGCCAAGAAAGTGCCCGGCCTCTACGCCATCGGTGAAGCGGTGGACGTGACGGGATGGCTTGGTGGGTATAACTTCCAGTGGGCATGGGCGAGCGGCTACGCTGCTGCCCAAGCTCTCTAAAACAACTTACGAATCTCTATCCCGAAGCTGCGGCCGCGCGGATCGATGAGGAACGGCTGGTAGCGCAGCGGAGTGTCGCCATTGCTGTCCACCACGCTCTGGCGGGAATCGAAAAGATTATCGATCGCCACGGAGATGCGCACATTATCGAGAATAGGTGCGGCCTCCACCAGCGAGGTGCGCTCCGACAAATCGACAAAGCCGCGCCAGTTCACTGTCAGATTATCGCTGAAGAACAGGTCTGTACTACCCGGCAGTCCGGAGCCGTTGATGCGCGATGATCCCTGATAATCCGCGAAGAGCAATGTCCCCCAGCCATTGTAGAACGCTCCGCTGCGGAAATTGACCGAATGGCGGGCAGAGCCGCCACCAGACAAAGCATCGCCATCGAGCAGGTCGAGGCGATCAAGTCCCGGAGCGATCAGCACGCTGTCTTCCAGCTCGAGCGAATAGGTGAGATTCGCAAACCAGCGGATCACCGGTGGTCCGTCTCCTCCACCAAATCCGCCTCTAAATCCGCGACCGCCGCGCCGTCCGCCACGATTGGGACGGCCACCGGCCTGCCCGGCTTGCGGCGGCCCGCCGCTGCTGCAGATACGCTCGCGCACGCTGGCGAACCGCTCTGGATCGATCTGGCCGTCTTCGCCAGCCAGTCGCTGCAACATCTGCGGCGGGATATTGATCGGCTCACCATTCTCATCAAGCGGCGGGTCTTCACCCGCAGCCTGCGCCGCGAGAGCGCGATTGAACAGATCGATCAGGACATCGGGCTCGGTCGAGCAGAAGCGTTCGCGCATGGCTGCGAACTGCGCGGCACGGCCGCCGCCGCCGGGGCCACCCGCTCCGGGAGGCGGATCGCGCCTGCCCTCGCCAGACGGAGCCGCCTCGCCCTCGCTTTCGTCGGAACCGCGCGGGTTGATTTCACCGCCCATAAACAGGCCGAGCCGAACGCGCTCCACATCGCGTTCGGCAAAGGTCACAAAGCGATTGTCGAGCGTGACCAATTGCCCCGCACCATCTCGCGTTACACGGTCGGAAAAGGCCGCCTCGATTTCCGGCGTCAGCAGCGGGAAGCCTTCGGTCACATCCTCGGACGAATTGTTGAAATACTCGAGCCGCAGCGTGGCGCGTTCGAGGATCGGCATCTGCCAGTTCAGGCTGACGCGCCAATCGTCCTGCGACCGCGCGGGCAGCGCATCGTTTCCGCCGGAGATCACCGTTGCGAGGACCGTTTCGTTGTTGACGATATCGAACACCGGCACGTTGGGCGTCGCGATCTGTGGCGAGCCCAGCTGGGTGAGCGATGGCGCTTCTTCGGAAAGCTCCCGATTGTAGCCCAGCGTCAGCGTGTCGGTAATGCCCCAGGTCAGACCGGCCGACAGGCTGTACAGCGTGCCGAAATCCGAAACGTCGCTCAGGCTGGCGTTCAGGTTCAGCGTGAAATCGCCCACGGCTCCGCCAAATTCCTCATCGCGACTGGTCAGCGGTATCGCCAGATTGGCCGCTCCGCGCCAGCGCTGGCGATTGAGATCGGTCACCACACCGGGATTGCGGGTATCGGTGCTTTCGATGCCATTGGCGACGAAATTGGCCGATAGGGTCGCGTTCACATCACCAGCCGGAAGCGCGAGCAGGATACCGCGCGCAGTCGCTAGGCTGGCCACCCGGTAAGTGGTGCTTTCCGCCTCATCGAAACCCGGCTCGCCGAAGGGGCCAAGTGGCGCGTCAAGGGGGAGCGTTCCGTCCGCTGCCGAGGTGACAAGATCGGACGTGTCGATCCGCTGCTGAATACGCGTGAGAGAATCGGTGAGGTTGGCATCGGCCGTGAGATTGAGCTCCCACAGCCCGAGGCGCGTCGCGATGCCGCCGCCGAGCGAATAGCTGTCGCTTGTGCGATCGACCGCCAGCGGGTTCAATGAATTGAAGGTGCGGAGCAGCGTCTCGCCATTGGGATCGGTCAGCGTGACGCTGTCGAGACCCTGCAGGCTGAGACTGTTGTTCCGCTCGTAACTGGCGTTGAGAGACAGCGAATCGCCGCCTTCACCAAGGCCCGTGGTCCAATTTACGTCTGCTTGATAGCTTGATGTGTCGGGAACCAGCGTGCGGAAATTCGCCGGATCCGGGTCGCTCGCCAGCACCGGCGCGCCGCCGGTCGACTGGATGATACCGCGCTCGCCCTCGGTCAATGAAGAGGTGTCTTCCGCCTCCACATTGAGATTGATGCGGTTTGGCCCATCGATCCGCAGATAAGTGGCCTCGACTTCGTTCCCGGAATAGCCGCCATCGAACGGCTGGCTGTATTCCAATTCCACCGCGAGAGTTTGGAAATTGTCCTTCAGGATGAAGTTCACCACCCGCTGGTCAGCCGAATAGCCATATTGCTGGGCGACTTCCTCGCTCAGCACTTCGGTGCGCTCGATCACTTCGGGCGGATAGCTGCGCAATTCGCGGAAGGAGGAAATGCGTACGCCATTGACGAGGAACACCGGCGGCCCGCTGCCGCGTCCGCTCGATAATTCGGGGCCAAGCGATTGCACCAACTCGGCGATAGAACCGGCTCCATAGGCTGCGATTTCTTCCTCATCGAGAGCAAGGATCGGCGGCTCAGCCGCGTCCACACGGCCTGCAAGGCTCGCACCCAGCACCAGGATGGTGTTGATGTCTTCGTCACTTTCGGGCGGCTGTGCGGCGTTCTCGTCGCTATCCTGCTGCGCGTCCGGCGCGTTATCCTGGGCCTGCGCCATCGCAAATGGATGCAGGACGAGCGCAGCGGCAATCGCAAGCGAGCTGGCGGTAAATGTCGAACGCACGGTCATTCCCTGATAATTGAGTGCAAGCCACTTCCGCCCGGCACGGGATTGGTCGTGAACCCGAATTTTTACAAGCTGGTATTTGGCACTAAGTGAACAAGGCTTGAAAACATCAAAGCGTTCCCACGCATCAGCACCCTTTCCTTTTCCTAGGGAGGCCGCTATGCGCGCCCGACAGATTTTTCTAAACCTCACGCAAGGATACAGGACTGAATGGCAAAAGAAGAACTCCTCGAAATGCGCGGCAAGGTAGTAGAGCTGCTGCCCAACGCGATGTTCCGGGTAGAGCTCGAAAACGGCCACGAAGTGCTGGGACACACCGCAGGACGCATGCGCAAGAACCGCATTCGTGTGCTGGTGGGTGACGAGGTGCTGTGTGAACTGACGCCTTACGATCTGACGAAGGCGCGCATCACGTACCGCTTTATGCCGGGTCGCGGTGGCCCTCCGGGCTACAACCCGTCCTAAGCAGCCGGGCATGAGCACGCCCGCCCCCACGCTTGTTCTCGCATCGGCCAGCCCGCGTAGGCGGGAGCTGCTCGCACGCCTTGGTGTCGAGCCCGACGCGATTGCGCCCACCGACATCGATGAAACTCCCGCGAAAGACGAATTGCCGCGCGATTATGCGCTGCGCATGTCGCGTGAGAAAGCCGCTGCCGTCGACGGTAGAGCCGCGCACGTGCTGGCGGGTGACACGGTCGTGGCTTGCGGGCGTCGCATCCTGCCCAAGGCCGAGGACGAAGCGACAGCGCGCCGCTGCCTCGAATTGCTTTCGGGACGCCGCCACCGCGTCCTTTCCGCCATAGTCCTCGCCGCGCCCGATGGCTCGGTCCGCGAACGGCTGAGCGAAACGCAGCTCAGATTCAAACGCCTCTCCACTGAGGAGATCGATGCCTATATCGCCAGCGGTGAATGGGAAGGCAAAGCCGGCGGCTATGCCATCCAGGGCATGGCCGAGGCGCTAATCCCGTGGATACAGGGCAGCCACTCGGGCGTCGTCGGACTGCCGCTGTTCGAGACGCGGGCATTGCTAAAAGCCGCAGGTTTCAACCTTGGCTGAGTGGCTGGTTGAAGAAGGAATTGGCGAAGAACGCGCCGTCCTGTTGAAGGATGGAGAAATCGTCGCCGCCCGGCTGTATTGGCCAGGTGGCCTCACGCTCGGCCAGGTCGAAGATGCACAGGTCATCGCGCTTAAACCGCACGGTGTTTGGCGCAAATACGGGGTCGTTCGCTTTGGTAACGGCGAAGAGGCCTATGCCAGCCGGATGCCGCGTGAAACCACCGAAGGCATGCGCGTTCGTCAAGAGGTGACACGCGAAGCCATCGCCGAGCGCGGCAGGCTGAAGCGGGCGCAATCAACCCATACCGAGAAAGAGCCGACACCCGCCCCTGCGCTCGCGTATCAGATCGCCAATGACGGGGACGATGCGACCGTGGTTCCCGCTTTCCCGCGAGAGGCCGACTGGAACGAGATTTTCGTCGAAGCATGGACAGGCGATATCGAATTCCTCGGGGGCGCGCTGATTGTCAGCGATACGCCCGCCATGACATTGATCGATGTGGATCTGCGCGATTATCCCGAAGCACTTTTCCATAATGGCGTGCCGGTCATCGCGCGGACCCTCAAACGATTGCAGATCACGGGCAATATCGGCATCGACTTCCCAACTCTGGACAAGCCGAACCGCAAAGCCGTGGACGCCAAGCTTGATGAATGCCTGGCGGGCTGGCCGCATGAACGCACGGCCATGAACGGCTTTGGCTTTGTCCAGATCGTTGCCGCGCAAGGCCAGCCCAGCATCCTGCAACGGATCGGGCGGGATCGCAGCGGCGCAGCGGCCCGGCTCCTGCTGCGAAAGGCGGAACGCCTGACTGGCGCAGGCAAGATAGAGCTGGCCGCGCATCGGGCCGTGATTGCCAAGTTGACCCCGGATTGGCTGGCAGAGCTGTCCCGTCGAACCGCAAAGGAAGTGGTGACACGACCCGATCCCGCCCTTGCACTCGAAGCCCCGCACGCCCAACTCGTGCCATTATGAGCACACGCCCCTGCCCCATCTGCAAAAAGCCGCGCACTCAGGAATTCACGCCGTTCTGTTCGGAGCGCTGCCGCGACAAGGACCTCGCCCAATGGTTCACCGATGGCTATGCCGTGCCGGGCGAACCGGCCGTGCCTGAGGATATCGCGAGCGAAGATTAGATTACCCCCTTGCCAAGCGGCGCGCGCTTCGCCATAGGCGCGCTTCCCTTGACCGCGAGCAAGCTATGAAGCAGCTCGCAGCCTGAGAATGCCTGGGTAGCTCAGGGGTAGAGCAGACGACTGAAAATCGTCGTGTCGGTGGTTCGAATCCGCCCCCGGGCACCATCTCCCATTTTCCAGATCATAATGATCCCCGCGCTTCGTCGAGCGGCGTGCGTTCGCTTGCATAGCTCACCAAGATTCGGCGCAAATTGTATCACAGCGACATTTTGTGAATTGCACACAGCTTGCGCTTGATCACCGTCGGTAATTGTTGCAATCGAAACGAACCAAAAATCTTTGGACGGGGACGTAACAATCATGAATCTGAAGTTCGCTAGCGCGATTGCGATCGCGTCGATCAGCCTGTCTGGCTGTGCAACTGTGCTGAATGGCACGAACCAGCCGGTCGAGTTCGAATCCGAACCGACGGGCGCAACCATTGAGACGCTCGCAGGCCAGACCTGCACCACGCCTTGCGCTTTCGAAATGCGCCGCGGTAGCGATTCGATGGTGACTTTCACCGCTGCTGGCTATGAGCCGGTGACTATCTACATCCAGAGCCGTACCGGCGGCAGCGTTGCCGGCAACCTGCTCGCAGGCGGCATCATCGGCGGTGTTGTCGACGCCAGCAACGGCGCTTCGAACAACCTCTATCCGGATCCTGTGTTCATCCGCATGGCACCGACCGGTTCGGGCGAGCCTGCTCTGCTGCTCGACAAGGATGGCGAAGTCATCTCGACCGTTTCGGAATACAACGCGGAAGTCGCTGAAGACGTGCGCGAAGGTATTGTGGAACAGGGCCTCTATGCAGACGTCGCAGACGTTCCGCCGGCCGACTGATCCAAGTCAATCGAAAGAATTCGGGGCGCGGCGAGCAATCGCTGCGCCCTTTTTCTTTGCCTGCTAATCGGTCAGTTTCGCCACGTGCTGCCACGCGGCGCTGATCACCACTGACCCCTCGCCCACAGCGCTCGCCACGCGCTTGACCGAACCCGATCGCACATCGCCGATTGCGAAAATGCCTTGTGTGGAAGTTTCGTACTGGCTCGCGCCGCCATTGCCAGCGCCGGTCAATACAAACCCGCGCTCATCGAGCTTCACATGGCCGCTCAACCAATCGGTGTTCGGGGCAGCGCCAATCATGATGAACATGGCAGCGCAGCTTAGCTCTTGTGATCCTTCTGGTGTGTCCAATGTCACGCCGCGCAGGCGATTGGTGCCCTGCAGATCACTCACCTCGGTGTTGTAGTGAATGGTGATCTTCGGATCATGCTCCAGCCGGCTAGTGAGGTAACTGCTCATCGAACTCGCGAGGCTGTCGCCCCTTACCACCAAGTGGACGTGGTTGGCCGTGCGGCTGAGATACATTGCCGCCTGCCCGGCCGAATTGCCGCCGCCGACCACGACTGCATCGCTGTTGCGGCAAAAGCGCGCCTCCATATCGGTTGCGGCGTAATAGATGCCCGCCCCTTCGAGTTCGCGCAGCCCTTCGAGCGGAAGGCGCCGATATTGTACGCCGGTTGCCACCACCACGCTGCGCGCGCAGACTTCCGTCCCTTCATCGAGCGACACGCAGAACGTCCCGTCATCGCGCTGCGACAGCCCTTCGACCCGACGCGGCATCGCGAAGCGTGTGCCGAATTTCATGGCCTGGATTTCTCCGCGATAGACCAGATCGGAGCCGGAAATGCCGGTGGGAAAGCCAAGGTAGTTCTCGATCCGGCTCGATGTGCCCGCCTGCCCGCCGATGGCCGTGTCCTCGATCAGCAACGCACACAGCCCCTCGGCCCCGGCATAAACCGCCGCCGCGACACCGCCGGGTCCGCCACCAACGATTAGAACGTCATAAATGGTCTCGGAACACATATCGAGATCGAGGCCGAAGCGCTGCGCGACCTTGCGCGGGGTCGGGCCGTCCATGACCTCGTTCTGACCTATGATGACGGCAGGCGAGTGGCCGGTCAGCTCACAAACCTCGATCGCTTCGTCATCGCGTCCATCCAGGTCATAGCTTTCATATGGAATGCGGTTGCGGCGCAGGAAGCTTTCGACTTTCTGGACTGCCGCATCCTGATCCGCGCCGATCAGCTTCACCGAGGAATTCTGCATTTCAAATTGCTTACGGCGGCGCGCAGCAAACACGCTGATCACATGGTCGGAAAGCTCTGGCACGCGGCTCATCAGCTCCAGCATCGCCTCACGGGGTGCCGCGATCACCCTGGTGTCCTTCGCCGCACGCATTGGCAGGAACCAATTTCCGCGATTGAGGAATGCAATTTCGCCCATGAATTGCGTGGGTCCAAGCGATGCCTCGAGCAACCGCTCATCAGACCAGGGATCGACGACCTCGATTTCGCCGTCGAGCACGTAAACGAATTCGTCCATCGGATCGCCGACTTCGACGACCATGTCGCCTGCGTCATAGGTCCGCTCGACCCCGATATCGCGGATCATGTCCACGTGATCGTCAGCCAGCGGAACGCGGCGCATCGTCTCCAAATCTGCGGCAATCGATTCCATGCGAAACTCCAGTTCGTCTCAGCGAATACTAGGGACGATTACGCCCGCTGTTGCAAGCGTCAGGCAGAATTGCCCTCACCCCGCCTTCGGTGTATAGTAGCTTCATCAACGCGCCCCGGCCCTTGCAGACCCGCTCTGCTCTGCCGGGGCGCTCGCTTTTTGCATTGGAAAGGTATCGCCCATGTCCCGCCGCCGCCAGATCTACGAAGGCAAGGCCAAGATCCTGTATGAAGGCCCCGAACCGGGCACGATCATCCAGTATTTCAAGGATGATGCGACGGCCTTCAACGCCGAAAAGCGTGGCACGATCAACGGCAAAGGCGTGATCAATAATCGCATCAGCGAGCATGTATTTACGCGTCTCGCCCACCTCGGCATTCCGACCCATTTCATCCGCCGCCTGAACATGCGCGAGCAGCTGGTGCGGCAGGTTGAAATCATTCCGCTGGAAGTCGTGGTGCGCAATGTTGCAGCCGGTTCGATCTCGAAACGCCTTGGCATCGAAGAGGGCGAGATGCTTCCGCACACCATCATCGAATACTATCTGAAGGACGATGCACTGGGCGATCCGCTGGTGTCGGAAGAGCACATTTCAGCGTTCAACTGGGCCAGCCATGAAGAGATGCAGGATATCGCCGCCATGGCGATCCGCATCAATGATTTCATGTGCGGCATGTTCGCCGCGATCGATATTCGCCTCGTCGACTTCAAACTGGAATTCGGCCGCATTTTCGACGGCGATTTCAGCCGCGTGATCCTCGCCGACGAAATCAGCCCGGACAATTGCCGCCTGTGGGATTTCAACACCGGTGAAAAGCTCGACAAGGACCGGTTCCGCCGCGACCTGGGCGGTGAAGCCGAAGCCTATCAGGAAGTCGCCAAGCGGCTCGGCCTGCTGCAGAAGGAGGACGACAATTCGCCCGGCGAAGTCCTCGATATGGACGCGCACCGCTCCCGCCTGCGCCAACCAGCGCCGAAGCCGAAGAAGTAACACTACAAATCCGCAGCAGCACCTTGTTTCGCAAGGGGAAACTGGCATGGTGGGGTAATGACATCCCACCGGAACCCGTTTCGCCCGGCGCTTTGCGCAGTCCTGCTCTCCACATCCGCTCCCGTTTTTGCGCAGGATGATACGGTTCTGACCGGTCCGATGCCCGACTGGGTGGTCGAGACCGAAGCGCTTGATGTGCCCGATGACGCCAGCGGCCTCGCCTTCCTGCGCCGTCAGCATTCGGAAATCCATCTGGATGGCGACGAGCAATGGTCATTCGTGCACAATCATATCCGGTTGCTGCATCCCAATGCACTTCAGCTCGGCAATATTGCACTGACATGGAATCCTGCGGCAGGTTCACCGACGGTCCACCGCCTGCGGATTATCCGCGATGGCGAGGTTATGGATCTCCTTCCGACGAGCGAGTTCGAAATTCTCCGGCGGGAAGACCAGTTGGAGGCAGCGCGGCTTGATGGATTGCTGACCGCAACGCTGCGCGTGCCCGATCTTCGCGTAGGCGATGACCTGGAATTTGCCTATACGGTCCCAACTGCCAATCCGACGCTGACCGATCGCGATTTCGGTGCACTGTTTATGAGTGCCGATCCATCGCCAGGTCGGGTTCTCCTCCGTCTCAGCTGGGATGAGGAGGATGATCGGCCTACCACCCGTATGACTCCCGATCTTGAGCCTTTCGCGCAGCGGGATAGACGATCAATCACCATCCAAGCCGACAATCCGGAAGCGCTCGCACCTCCTCGCGATGCGCCGCCACGGTTCCAGATCCAGCGCTTCATGCAGTTTTCGGACTTTGAAAGTTGGGAATCGGTCTCCTCACGTTTTCACGCCCTTTTCGAAGAAGCGCGAGAGCTACCCACGGCATCTCCCCTGGCTGAAGAAGCCGCGCGAATAGCGCGCAATCATGATGGGCAGATGGCGCAGGCGCGTGCTGCGCTCGATCTGGTCACTCAGCAGGTGCGCTACATCTATGTCGGGCTGGATACCGGCGCCTTCACACCGGCAACGGCCGAGGAAACCTGGGAACGGCGTTGGGGTGACTGCAAAGGCAAGACCGCGCTTCTGCTTTCCTTGCTGGACGAGCTTGGCATCCCGGCAGAAGCGGTGCTGGTAAGCAATGCGGGTATCGATGACGGGCTGCAAGATTTTCTGCCGAACCCTGCCATGTTCGATCATGTTCTCGTGCGTGCCACTATCGACGGCCAGACATATTGGATGGACGGCACTTTGCCCGGCGTTGCGGTGCCTACCGAGCGCCCTATCCTGCCATATCGCAACGTGCTGCCCTTGCGTGATGGTGGCACAGATCCGGAAACAGTACCTTGGCAACCGCTCGATGCGCCTTCCGAAACTTCTATCTTCGACATTGATGCCAGCGCAGGCTTCGAAGTCCCCGCCAATATCGTCCAGACGACGATTGTGCGTGGGATCGAGGGACTGGGGCAGTACGCGGCATTCTCCGCACTTACCGCTCCGCAACTCGAGAATGCATTCCGCAATCAGCTTGCAGGGACAACGCAATGGGACACGGTCGATACCGTGACCTGGCGATATGATCGGGATGAGCAGGCAAGCGTTCTTCGGATCACCGGTACCGGTCGCCCTGACTGGGATAGCGAATCTGGCGGCAGATATGACATGGCCCTGCCCGGCGGAGGCTTCAGCCCTCCCTCAAGGCGGCAGCGTGACGAAGGCCAAGATCAGGATGCGCCCTATTTCAACCAGAACAATTGGTCGTGCCATGTCACTACGGTGCGAATTCCCGATGAAACGGAGCCCGGCAACTGGCGATACAATTCCACATTCGACACCAATTTGTACGGCCGCAATTATCGCCGCATGTTCGGCCTGGAAGATCGAGCAATCAGGCTCATCCGCATTTCGCAGATTACCGAGCGCGAAATCGATCGCGACAGGGCAGAGCGGGACAATGAACGATTGCCGGATTTCGATAACTCGATGGGTCGCATCTTTTATGATCCGGGGAGCAATGACCTGGGATCATCATGGTCCAACAGGATTTCGGTTCCAGCGGCATCGGAAGTCGAATGGGTCTCCGACTATGCAGCCTGTCACCCCGATTGGGGATATGACAATTGAAGCAACGATAATTCAGAGACTTAATAAGTAGCAATGGCCTAAAGCCCCGTTGCATGACGTTCATCGGCATTGCATAGAGTGTTACGAGCTCTCGGCGTGCTTGGGACGGTACGCATTCTTTGGGCCAGTTTTCAGTTTTGAGAGGGACTTTCCATGAAACTACGCCGCGTATTGAACGCCAGTATTTCCAGTGCCGCTTTGGCGCTTACGCTTTCCATTGCCGCCCCTGCGCAGGCGCAATCGGCCTGGGGTGTCGAAGCGACCGACGTCCAGGAAGACGAAGCGAACACATATGGCGTGCTGTCCAACGGCATGCGCTATGCGATCCGCCAGAACGACACGCCCGATGGCTCGGCATCGTTCCGCATGCATTTCGATTTCGGGTCGCTTGGTGAATCCGAAGCCGAGCAGGGTCTCGCCCACTTCATCGAGCACATGGCTTTCAACGGCACCACCAATGTTCCTGAAGGCGAAATGATTCCGCTGCTGGAACGCCTCGGTGCGAGCTTCGGTGCGGACACCAATGCCTACACCAGCTTTGAAGAGACGGTGTATATGCTCGACATTCCCAATGCGAACGAGGAAGGCGTCGACACCGCGCTGTTCCTGATGCGCGAAACGGCGAGCGAAATGCTGTTCACCCCCGAAGCGGTGGACCGCGAGCGCGAGATCATCGTTAGCGAACGCCGCGTGCGCGACAGCGCCGGACTGCGCAATTTCCGCGACATGTTCGATTTCCGCATCCCCGGCACACGCTATGTCAGCCGCTTTCCGATCGGCACCGACGCTACCGTGCGCGCCGCTACGCCGGAAATGTTCCGCGATCTCTACAACCGCTTCTATCGTCCGGAGAACGCGACGCTGATCGTCGTCGGCGATATCGACGTTGCGGAAATCGAAGCGAAGATTGTTGAGCGTTTCAGCGATTGGCAGGGGGTCGGCGCAGCGGGCTCAATACCGCCGCTCGGCGATGTGAACTTCGACCGCGAAACGGAATTCGACACCTTTGTCGATCCGGCAATCGGTGAAGGTGTGGCGATCTACCAGCTGCGTCCTTACGAGGACCAGGTGGACACCGTGGCGGAGCGCATGGAAGGCCAGTTGCGCAGCCTTTCCCGCATTATCTTCAACCGCCGCATCTCGCGCATCGCCAATCAGGCGGACAGCCCGATCCTCGGCGGCGGCTATGGCGCCGGCAGCGATGAAGGCGTGGCAGATTACACTTCGCTCAGCATCGACACCCGCGATGGGGCCTGGGAACAGGGCCTCGCCATTGCCGAACAGGAACTGCGCCGCGCACTGGAATACGGTTTCACTCAGGCAGAGCTCGATTACGCGCTGACGCAGACCGCCAGCAGCTACGAACGCGCCGCAGCGCAGGCCGATGCGCGCACGCATCCGCAGCTCGCAGGGGCACTGGTGAACGCCGCGACCGAGAATGATTTCATCACCACCCCGCAGTACCGGCTCGAGCTGTTCGAGGCGATGCGCCCGCAGCTGACTCTTGATGCGGTGAACGAGACCTTCCGCGAAGCTTGGAGCGAAGGCGCGCCGCTGGTCCGCGTGACCGCGAAAGAAGACTTCGGCGGAGAAGAAGCCGTCGCGGCCGTTTTCAACGAAAGCACCACGGTCGCTGTTACTCCGCCGGAAGATACGGATGCGGTGATTTTCGCTTATGATGATTGGGGCACTCCGGGCACGGTCGTTTCCGACACCATGATCGAGGACCTCGGCATTCGCACGGTCGTGTTCGACAACAATGTGCGCCTGAACATCAAGCAGACCGATTTTGAACCGGGCCGCGTGCGCTTCTCGGTCAACATGGACGGCGGCAGCTTTGCGCTCGATCCGGCCAGCTCGACTGCTGCGGGTATCTACCTGCAAATCGCTTCGGCTGTCGGCGGTACGCAGGCACACACTGCCGACGAATTGCAGGAAGCAACGGCAGGACGCCAGATTTCGACCGGCATCAACGCAGGGAGCGACACGTTCAGCACCGGCGGTGTAACCACGCCTGACGATCTCGACATGCAGATGAAAGTCAGCGCAGCATTCCTGACTGACCTTGGCTTGCGGCCGGAAGCCGATGCGCGCTTCAACGCAGTCATAGAACAGGTCTGGAATTCGCTTCTGTCGCAGCCCGGTTCGGTCTTCGGCTTCAATTCCGGAGCGCTGATCGCGGACAGCCCCTACACCGATTTCCCGACCCGCGAGCAGCTTGATGCGGTGGACCGCGAAGCGCTGCTCGCCTCGGTTCAGGCGGCGGCTGCAGACGGTGCGATCGAAATTGGCATTGTCGGTGATATCGATCCCGAAGAGGCGATTGCGGCTGTAGCGCAGAGCTTCGGCGCGTTGCCGGAGCGTGAAGCTGAGTTCAGCGACTATGCTGACGAGCGTGTGATTGCATTCAACGATCTGTCGGATGACGGCATCACCGATTTCACCCACACCGGTCAGGATGATCAGGCATTGGTCGGCAGCATCTGGCGCACGATCGATGACGACGATTATCGGGCAGCCGTGACTCACCAGATGTTGGTCGGCGTACTACGCCTGAAAGGCATCGAAACACTGCGAGAAGAGTTTGCCGCGACTTACAGCCCGAGTGTCGGCGGTTCGACGAGCAGCACGTTCGAAGACTACGGCACGATCAGCATGTCTGCGGTCATCGACCCGGGTCTGACGGATCAGACGCTTGGCCTGATCCATCGCCTTGCCCGCGAATTGCGCGACGAGCCTGTGACGGAGGACTTCCTCCTTCGCGCCCGTCAGCCGGTGATCGAAAACATCCGGCAGGCGCAGGAGAATAACGGCTATTGGCTCGGCATCGTCAATGACGCGCAGAGCGAAGCCGATCGCCTCAACCGGGTCCGCACGCAGGTGGAAACGATCATGAGTATCACGCCGGAAGAAATCCAGGCCATGGCTCAGCAATACCTGACGCCGGAGCGCCGCGCCGATGCACGCATCCTCGTGGCACCGACCGAAGGCGAATAATCGAGCGGATACTTTTGCGAAGGGCGGCGGACCAACTGGGTTCGCCGCTCTTTTTCCTGTGCGATTGCGCCTGCATCCCCCTTGCCCCGCGCGCGCGGAAACGCCATAGGCCGGGCGCATAGATTCCAGAGTGCAAAGGCCCCTTCTCATGAAAATCCGTGTCCACGTTTCGCTCAAGCCCGGTGTTCTCGACCCGCAGGGTCGCGCAGTGCATCACGCGCTCGAAGGGCTTGGCTTTGATGGTGTGGACGATGTCCGCATCGGACGCACGGTCGAAATGGACGTCGCTGACAGCACCAGCGACGAAGCCCTTGCCGAAATGTGCCAGAAGCTGCTCGCCAATACGGTGATCGAAAACTACCGCATCGAGAAGGTGGGCTGATGAAGACCGCAGTTGTCACATTCCCCGGCTCCAATTGCGACCGCGACATGTGGGTGGCGCTGCGCGATGTGACGGGCACAGATCCGGTCAAGGTGTGGCACGGCGATGCCGATCTTCCCGACGCCCTCGATTTCATCGCCCTGCCCGGCGGCTTTTCTTACGGCGATTACCTGCGCAGCGGCGCCATGGCGGCGAACAGCCCGATCATGCGCTCCGTCATCGCGGCTGCCGAGCGTGGCGTGCCGGTGCTGGGCGTTTGCAACGGTTTTCAGGTGCTCACCGAAGCACGGCTGCTGCCTGGTGCGCTGATGCGCAACGCCGGACAGAATTTCATCTGCCGCACGGCTGAACTGATCGTCGAGAATGCGAGCAGCCATTTCACCAATGCTTATTCCGCTGGCGAACGCATCGCGATCCCTGTTGCGCATCACGATGGCAATTACTTCGCCGATGATGAAACGCTGGACCGGCTCGAAGGCGATGGCCGCGTGGCCTTTCGCTATCCCGACGCAGTGAACGGATCGCGGCGCGATATCGCGGGCATTCTCAATGCAAAGGGCAATGTTCTCGGCATGATGCCACACCCTGAGCGGGCGATTGAGCCGGCGCATGGTGGGAGCGATGGCAGGCGCCTGTTTGAAAGCGTGCTGAAAGTTCTCGCCTAGAGGCTTACGCTGCCGCTTTGCTGCGCTTCAAAACGAGCGAGTGCGCTTCCACTGCGCTCATCGGGCGGCCAAAGTAATATCCCTGGATTTTCGTGCAGCCCAGATCGCGCACGAGCTGCGCCTGCTCGGCTGTCTCGACGCCTTCAGCAGTCGTCGACATTTCGAGGCTTTGTGCCATCGCAACTACGGCGCGAACGATCGCAAGGCTTTCAGGACTGTCTTCCGATGCGCCCTGCACGAAGCTGCGATCGACCTTGATAGTCGAGAAACGAAGATCGCGTAGGTAGCCAAGCGACGAATAGCCCGTGCCGAAGTCGTCCAGCGCTACGGAGCAGCCCAATGCAAGAATCTCTTCGAGCGTTTCATTCGCGGTCTTGCCATCGCGCAGGAACACGCTTTCGGTCACTTC
The DNA here is from genome assembly GCF_027912455.1 of Aurantiacibacter sp. MUD61. Classification (NCBI taxonomy): domain Bacteria; kingdom Pseudomonadati; phylum Pseudomonadota; class Alphaproteobacteria; order Sphingomonadales; family Erythrobacteraceae; genus Aurantiacibacter; species Aurantiacibacter sp. MUD61. The sequence goes on along the minus strand of NZ_CP115446.1, from coordinate 1,965,537 downwards.
CACTTCCAGCCGATTGGCCGCTAGGCCTGTCTCTGCAAGAGCCTGCACGACGGTCGCGGTGAAATTGGGTTCGAGCAGCTGCTCGCCCGATACGTTGACCGCAACCTTGATATCGTCATCCCAACGCGTGGCTTCCTTGCAAGCCTTGTGCAGGACCCACTGGCCGATGGGCACGATCAGCCGCGTGTCTTCTGCAAGAGGGATGAACTTGGCGGGGCTGATAAAACCATGCTCTTCGCTGTTCCAGCGCAGCAGGGCTTCGAAACTGACGACTTTCTCCGTATTGGCGTTGACCACCGGCTGATAGTTGAGCGTCAATTCGTTCTTCTCGATGGCCTGGCGCAGCGATAGCTCAAGTTTGCGCCGCTCCTCTGCCGTGGCGTGAAGTGACGGGATGTAATTGCAATGCGTGCCGCCCCCATCATCCTTCGCGCGGTACAGTGCCAGATCCGCGTTGCGCATCAGCGTTTCGACGGTCTGTCCGTCACGCGGGCCAATGGCGGACCCGACACTGGCACCAATGAAGAGCGTGTGATTGTCGACGATGTAGGGCTGCGAAAGCTGTTCAATGATCGTTTCAGCAATGCGATCGACGCGCAGGTGATCGGTCGCATCGCGTATGACAACGGCGAATTCGTCACCGCCGAGGCGCCCGCATTTTTCATTGTCGGTGCAGACCGAATTGAGCCGTTCTGACACCTTGGCGAGCAGGCGATCCCCGACAAGGTGGCCGAGCGAATCGTTTACCGCCTTGAAGCGGTCGAGGTCGATCATCAGGAAAGCGCAGCGGGTGCGCCATTGCTCGGAGAAGCGCATGGCCTCGCCAAGAGCCTCCGTAAGCATCAGGCGGTTTGGCAGACCGGTCAGCGTGTCGTATCGCGCCAGATAGGCGATCTTCTCGTCTCGCTCGCGCTGTTCGCTCACATCGGAGCCGACGCCGCGAAAGCCGATATAATTGCCCGACTGGTCGCGCATTGGCGTGCCTGACAATTCCCACCAGCGGCGCTGCTCGCCAATATGGACCTGCACCAGGAGGTTGGAGAAGCTCTCGCGCCGCTTCAACCGTTCGGCGAGATCATGCAGGCTGCGCGGCACTTCACCCGTTTCAAAGGTGTCCCCACCGATAAGGCGGATAAACCGCTCGCCTTCGACCTCTTGCGGTTCCTTGCCCAAGGCAAAGGCAAAGCGCGGCGAAACAGAGCGCAGGCGGCGATGATTGTCGACTTGCCAGAGCCAGTCCGACTCTTTTTCCTCGAATTCGCGGAGCAGCAGGGACACGACCTCGTCTTTCTCAGCGACGCCTGCCTCGGCAATACGCGCCGAGAGATAGGTCCGCGCGGAGTTGAGCGCTGCAGCAACGATAGTCAGAACAAACGCAAGGCTCGCAACGGCAAATGGATAATCGCCGCTAATCACAAAGGATGCAGCGCCGGAGACGCCCACGACCAGATCGAAGACAACCACCGATACGGGCGCAGAAGAGGTCGTGGCTGCGCTGCCCGCAATGAGCATCGCTGCAAGCGCCCAAAGGCCGAAATGCTGCGCGGAGCTACCGAATGACACAGCGCCCAACAGCGCGGCGATCCACGGCAAGGCACACAGGCCGACAGCCAATGCCTGACGACGGAATTCGACGCGCGTCATGTGCCGTTTGTCGACATCGGCGAATAGCCTGTCGATACGGCTCACATTGGCGACCGCTGCCACGATGCTGATGAGCCAAAGGGCGAGCAACCACGGCGGCAGAGTGCCGAAATAGAGCGCGGCCGCCATCGTCCCGGCGATTCCGTGCGCGGCCAGGCGGATGCGCGAAAACTTGTGCAATTCAGAATATTGCAGCGCCCGCAGCCGTTCCCACGTCCCCTCTGACGGTTCACGCAGTCCGATCACTTCCAGCGATGCAAGTCGCAGTGGAAGCTTCGGCAAGCCGGTCGGGTTCTTGCTCACATAGCTGCCATAGGCAGGCAATGGTTATTGCGAGGTAAAGCCCGCGAATTTCAGCGCATTTCGCGTCTATTCGACGGTGACCGACTTGGCGAGATTGCGGGGCTGATCGACATCCGTCCCCTTCGCCACAGCCACATGATAGGCGAGCAATTGCACCGGCACGGCGTAGACGAGCGGCGCGATCAGCGGGTGGACTTTGGGCATCTGGATGGTCGCCATGCAATCCTCGCCAGCCTCTGCAATCCCGTCCGCGTCGGAAATCAGCACGACCTTGCCTCCGCGCGCCTGCACTTCCTGCATGTTGGAAACGGTCTTTTCGAACAGCGGGCCGGACGGCGCGAGGACAATCACCGGCACATCTTCGTCGATCAGCGCGATAGGGCCGTGTTTCATCTCCCCAGAAGCGTAGCCCTCAGCGTGGATATAGCTGATTTCCTTGAGCTTCAGCGCGCCCTCGAGCGCCAGCGGGAAGTCCGCGCCGCGCCCGAGATACAGCACGTCCCGCGCGGGAGCGATGAGGTGCGCCATCGCGGCAATATCGTCGTCGTGATCGAGCGCAGCATTGAGGCACGCGGGCGCTTCGAGCAGATGCTCGACGATGTCTGCCTCTTCCTCTCGGTTCAGCAGGCCCTTCTTGACCGCGAAATGCGCAGCCAGAGCCGCAAGAACCGCCAATTGGCAGGTGAACGCCTTGGTCGAGGCGACGCCAATTTCCGGGCCAGCATGGGTCGGCAGCAGCAAATCGGCTTCGCGCGCCATGGAGCTGGTCGGCACGTTGACCACCGCGGCAATCACCTGCCCCTGCTCGCGGCAATGGCGTAGCGCGGCGAGCGTATCCGCCGTCTCCCCGCTCTGGCTGATGAATAGCGCGAGGCCGCCCTTCGGCAGCACCGGTTCACGGTAGCGGAATTCGGATGCGAAATCGATGTCGACAGGCACGCGGGCGAATTGCTCGAACCAGTATTTTGCGACCATTCCAGCATAATAGGAGGTGCCGCAGGCGACCAGCGTGATACGGTCGATCTCTGAGATATCGAAGTCGATCTGCGGCAGCGCAACCTGTTGCTCGACCGGGCGAAGGTAGGACCGGAGCGTCTGCGCGACGACGGTCGGCTGCTCGAAAATCTCCTTCTGCATGAAGTGGCGATAATTGCCCTTTTCAATCGCAGAGGCGGACGCGCCGGAGGTGCGGAATTCGCGCTCGACTTCATTGCCTTCGACATCGCGGATCACCGCTGTGCCATTCGTGATGACGGCCCAATCACCTTCTTCGAGATAGGCGATCTGCTGGGTCAGCGGAGCAAGCGCCAAAGCGTCGGAGCCGAGGTACATCTCACCCTCGCCCTGCCCCACGACCAATGGAGACCCGAGCCGCGCACCGATCAGCATGTCCGGATAATCGCGGAATGCGATGGCGAGCGCGAAGGCACCGCGCAGACGCGGAAGAACAGTCTTCACAGCCTCTTGCGGCAGACTGCCGTTTTCAATCTCGCGGCTGATCAAGTGGACAACCGTTTCGGTGTCCGTGTCGCTCTCGAAATTGCGGCCCTCTGCGCGCAATTCGTCACGCAACTCCTTGAAATTCTCGATAATCCCATTGTGCACTAGCGCTACGAGAGGCGTTGCATGTGGGTGTGCGTTTTTCTCGACGGGCGGGCCATGCGTCGCCCAGCGCGTGTGGGCGATGCCAGTGGTGCCGGGCGCATTCGAACGCTCCAGTTCCTCGACCAGATTGTTGAGCTTACCCTCGGCGCGGCGGCGCACCAATTCGCCATCATGCAGAGTGCAGACACCGGCGCTGTCATAGCCGCGATATTCCATCCGCTTCAGGCCATCGACCAGCCTGCCTGCCACGGGGCGATCCCCAACAATACCGATAATGCCGCACATAAATTGAGCCCCTTGCCGCGTTAATGCGGGAAATTCTTGTCTACGAAAGCAACAGCGAAAGGAACCGGATCGGGTTCCTCCCCCGTCTGCGCGCGAAAGCGATCCTGACCCTTAGCCCACACTTCCTGAATGGCGCCTTCCATTCCTTCCGGAAATTGCATGCGTTTGGCCACGATTTCGCGCCAGGTGCCGGTCTCGCCATAGGTCGCGCGGAAATGCGGTTCCGCTTCGGTCAGCCATTTGCGATTGGCCTCATCCAGAGCGCCGATACTGTCGAGCACGTATGAATCGAGCAGCCGCAGGAAGGGTTTGCCCTCGTAGCGGTCGGTCACTTGCTTTCCGCCTTCTTCTTTTTCTTCATGGCGTCGTGGAAGCGATCGGCCCAGCCGGGCTTTACCATTTGGTCGGCGCGAACCATGCGAAGCTCGCCATCGGCGACATCGCGCGTGACCGCGCTGCCTGCCGCAACGATGGCATCCGCGCCGATATTGATCGGTGCCACCAGCGCGCTGTTGGATCCGATGAAGGCGCGCTCGCCGATCGTAGTCTGGTGCTTGAAATAGCCATCGTAATTGCAGGTGATCGTGCCCGCGCCGATATTTGCGCCCGCCCCTATTGTCGCATCGCCGAGATAGGTCAGGTGATTGGCTTTCGCGCCTTCACCCAGCGTAGCCTTCTTCATCTCGACGAAATTGCCGATCTTGCTGCCTTTTTCGAGAACGGCGCCGGGCCGCAGGCGGGCGTAAGGGCCGACTTCAGTGTCGGGGCCCACATGCGCGCCTTCGAGATGGCTGAACGCCTTGATATGCGCGCCGGATTCGATGGTGACACCCGGTCCGAACACCACATTCGGCTCGATCACCACATCCTCTGCGATCTCGGTATCCCAGCTGAAGAACACGGTTTCGGGTGCGCGTAAGGTTACGCCTGCATCCATCGCTTCGGCGCGCTGCAGATCCTGCCACTGCGCCTCTGCCGCGGCGAGTTCGGCGCGCGAATTGATGCCGGCGACTTCGTCAGCTCTCGCAGTCGAAACGACCGCACAATTGTGGCCATCGGCGATGGCGATGTTGACGATGTCGGGCAGGTAATACTCGGCCTGCGCATTATCGTTCGATACGCGATCGAGCAGAGCGAAGAGGTCTTGCGAACGCGCAGCGAGCAGGCCTGAATTGCACAATGTGCACGCCCGCTCTTCCTCGCTGGCATCCTTCCATTCGACCATTTTGATGATCTGGCCCTGCTGCGCGATGACACGCCCGTAACGCAGCGGATCCTCCGGCTCGAAGCCGAGAACTACGCTAGCCGGAGTGTCAGCAGCATTCAGCCGCGCAATCATGGCGCGCATGGTCTCTGTCGAGACAAACGGCACATCACCGTAGAGCACCAGCACGTCGCCATCGAAATCGGCCAGAGCCTCTTTCGCCTGCTGCACCGCATGGCCGGTGCCCAATTGTGGGTCCTGCACACCGAAGCTCACGCGATCACCCAGCGCATCGTGCAATTGCTCGCGCGATTCGCCGACGATGGTGACCAAACGCTCCGGCGCAAGTGCCTCGACACTTGCCAGCAGATGTTCGATCATGGATCGCCCGCCCACTTCATGCAGCACCTTGTGGCGTGCGCTCTTCATTCGCGTCCCCTTGCCCGCAGCAAGAATGACGGCAGCGATTGGTCTGGATTCACTCATGGTTAGTGCCCATGCCACCAAATCATTGCGGTTTCCACATCGCACTCTATTTGCGACCCCCGATGAGCAAAATTCCCTTCGATATCGTCCTTTTCGACCTTGATGGCACGCTGGTGGACTCCGCCCGCGACCTGTGTCCTGCAGTAAACCATGCGCTAACCCGGATCGGGCGCGATCCCGTTAGCGAGGACACATCGCGCACGCTGATCGGCGGCGGGACGGACATGATGCTGACGCGCGCGCTGGAAGCCACCGGCGGCATGATCGGGGATGACGAATATCGCGAGCTGAGCCAGACGCTGATCGAATTCTATTGGGACAATTTGGCCGTCAACACCGTGCCCTATGCCGGATGCGAAGAAGCGCTGACGCAGCTGCGTGAGACAGGCGTCACCCTCGCCGTGTGCACGAACAAATCCGAGAAGCCCGCGCGCGAGTTGCTCGATGCGCTTGGCATGACCGATCACTTTTCAGCGATTTATGGCGGCGATACGCTCGGCCGGGAAAACGCCAAGCCCGCGCCCGACATGCTGCATGCTGCCATCGCCGATTGCGGAGGTGGCCGCGCATTGATGGTGGGCGATACCACCTACGATGTGCGCGCCGCCCGCTCCGCCTCCGTGCCCGTGCTGACTTTCACCAACGGTTATGCCGATGTGCCGCATAGCGAGCTCGGCAGCGATGGTCATTTCCTCACCTGGCACGCCTTCATCGACGCGGCGTGCTCACTCTGACTAACGCCCGTGTATTGACACACTAATACACTTTACCCATAACCTCTCCCGGGACAACTCCTGTGGGGAGGAATTTATGTATAGCGAACAGGATCTGCGTGATGCTGTGGCTGGCGGGGCAATCACTGCGGAAAGCGCCGACGCATTCCGCACGCACGTTGCGCAGATGCGCCGCATGCCGGTGACCGACGAAGAAAACTTTCGCCTGGTCAATTCATTCAACGATATCTTTGTGACCATCGCTGCGGTCCTGCTGCTGGTTGCCATGGGCGGCATAGGCACAGCCATCGTGCCGGGCCTCGCCGGGCTGCTGGTGGCGGCTGCTGCGTGGTTCATGGCTGAATTCTTCACCAAGCGGCGCCGCATGGCTTTGCCGAGCATCGTGCTGATGCTCGCCTTTGTCGGCGGTCTGGTTGCCGCTCCGATCGAGATTCTCAGTGAGAGCAACGTGGACGATAATGCGCGCATGATGGGCGCATTGGTTGCCGCGAGCTTCCTTGCCGGTGCAATTGGCGCATGGCTGCACTGGAAACGCTTCATGGTGCCTATCACCATTGCCGCGATTTCTGCGACGACAGCTGCTGCGGTCATCGCAACAGTTGTCACGGCTATCATGCCAGCTGAGGGCACAAGCCCGGAATACATCCTCCTGCCGCTGGTCTTTGCCGCCGGCATCGCGATTTTCGCCTTTGCCATGCGCTGGGACATGAGCGACCGTGAACGCCAGACACGCCGCAGCGATGTCGCCTTCTGGCTGCACCTGCTCGCCGCACCGATGATCGCGCATCCGCTGTTCCACTGGCTCGGCATCAATGATGGCAGCACGATCGGTGCAGGCGGCGCCCTGCTGGTACTCGGCGCCTATCTGCTGTTCGGCCTTGTGGCGCTCGCGATCGATCGCCGCGCGTTGCTCGTTTCCGCGCTCGCCTATGTGATCGTCGCCCTGACCGGGCTGTTCGAACAGAATGGCATGGTCGAGCTGTCGGTTGCGCTGACCGCATTGGTGATCGGCTCTGCCCTGTTGATGCTGTCCGCCTTCTGGCCCGCCATCCGCAGTGTCGTCGTCGACAAACTGCCGGGCGAGCTGCAACAGCGCCTGCCGGTTGCAGGCACGCTCGCTCCCTCAGCCTGATCCAGTTTAGGCCAATAACCCTCCTGTCGATTTCCTCTCCTATCCACTTGGCACGAATGCATTTTCGCAGCACAAGTCGGGAGGGATCGACAGGAGGGCATTTACTTGAATAACGGGATTCGTTCTTTGGCGACGCTTGGTTCGGTCGCCACCATCGTGTTCTGGATTTTCATCGCCAGCACGGCCTTGACCATTTCGCTGCAGCTCTATGCGATCGCTACCGACAATTTGCTGTCTGCCAATGGAGGTATGATCTTCTTCCTCCTTGGAGCGATAGGCCTCATCTGGCTGCTCGCCTTTGGTGTGGCGATTGTCGTGACCGCGCTGTGGGTTTATCGGGCCCATGCCAATCTGCACGAGGCGCGGCTGGCCGGGCTCAATTACAACCCCGGTTGGGCCACCGCGTCCTTTTTCGTGCCCCTCGTCAACACATACCTGCCCTTCGTCTCCACCCGCGAATTGTTCAATCGCAGCCATGGCGAAAGCGATTGGCACGCCAAATCGGATGTCGGTGACGTCACCAGCTGGGTGGCCTGCAATTGGGGAGCGCTAGTCGTTTTTTCGGCTGCGGTGACCTACATCGCGATCGACTCGATCCCGGGCGTGCATGTCATGCTGCCGCCCGCGGCCTTCGTCGGCCTTTTCATCCTGCTTTACCTGCTGATGCTGGGTTCGGCCTGGTTCATGATGCAGATCATCCGCAAGGTGACGGCAGCACAGCAGCATGGCATGCATCTAAGCCAGGGTGACGTGTTCGCCTGAACAGCCGGACTGCTTAGCTGTCGACTGCTTTCACCAGACGCCGCTCGACCGGCGCGAGGACATTGCCGAGCTCATGCCCGCGTTTGAGGACCTGCCCCTGCTCGCCAAACAGCGTCCACATTCCCTGCCGGTTGCGCATGGCGGGGCGCTTCTCAAGTCGCATCTGCGGCGTGTCGGCGGTGCGGCGGAAGGCCGCGAAGGTGGCGCAATGCTTGTCGAAATTCATCGCGTAATCGCGCCATTCACCGGCGGCGACCATGCGTCCGTACAGATCGAGAATGCGCCCCAGTTCCTGCCGGTCGAAGCCAATTTGTGATGGCGGCCTCTGGCCCGGAAACGCGATGATATTGGGAGAGCCTGCGGCTGCCTTCATCAGCTCTTGGTGCCGCTTTTACGGTCGGAAAAGAGATCCGGACCGACCGCTACGTCGCCCTGCTTCTTCAAAGCATCGATCTGCTCTTGCAAACGGGCCACATCCTTTTGCAGCTTTTCAACGCAATCGCCGTTGACGCCTTCTACGCAGGGATCATCGCAGGGCGTGCCGTAGGGAATGAATTCCTTCATCCACTGCTCTGCCGGGACCAGCGTTGAACGCGCCTTGAGGCCGATCATCGTCGCGCCTTCGGGCACATCGTCGGTGACCACCGCATTCGCGCCAACGCGCGCGCGCTCACCTACCGTGATAGGCCCGATCACCTGGGCACCGGAGCCGATAATTACGTTGTCGCGCAAAGTCGGGTGACGTTTGCCGCCTTCGCCATTGGTAGGATTGGTGCCGCCGAGTGTGACGCACTGATAAATAGTGACATTGTCGCCTATCTCTGCCGTCTCACCTATGACTGTAAAGCCATGGTCGATGAAGAAATTCTTCCCGATCTTGGCGCCAGGGTGAATATCGATCGCGGTGAGAAAGCGGCTGAAATGGTTCACCAGCCGCGCCAGAAAATAGAGCTCTGCCTCAAACAGCCAATGTGCAACTTTATGCAAGCCGAGCGCGATAACACCCGGATAAAGAAGGATTTCCCAGCGTGAACGCGGCGCCGGATCGCGCGCCCGGACCGATTCAAGGTAGCTGACGAGCCGTTCAAACATCGCAGTCAGTTTCCCATTAAAACCTGCTCAAATCAAGCGCGGCTCTTCCGGGCCGTGCACAGCTTCCAGCGCGGATCGCCAGATGCCAAGGTTAGGTGGGGCCTTTCGCTCGAGAGACAAGCGATCGATGGTCGCGACAAGCTGCTCAAGTTCCGCCTGCGAACGTCCGGCGCGTGGGATCAGATAATCTGCGGCATCGCTCCGAAGCGGCAGCCCCCGTTCCTCCGCCAACGACAAAAGCAGATCACGCGCCATCTCGTCATCCGGCAGACCGATCTCTAGTTGCAGCGATCCGCCGAGACGCGACTTCAAATCAGGCAAGCGGATATCCCACGGCGGCTCCCCGCCGATGATCAGCAGAGGAGTCCCGGCCTCCTGCGCGCGGTTCCAGCGATGGAACACCGCGTCTTCTTCCAGCAATTGCGCATCATCGATCGCATCGCCCGCGCCGCTTTCAGCAAACCACCTTGCAAACAGGGATTTGCCCGAACGCGGCTGTCCTGTGAGAACGGCGGTGCGAAAGGGCCAGCTCGCCGCATTGGTCAACGCATCGGCAACATGCCCATTCGCCGCACCGATGATGATGCGCGACGGTCCCTTGCCGGCCTTCAGAGGTAAGGCGATTTGCTCCACCAATGCGCTCCTGACGCGCTTAACGCGAAATGCCGAGTGCGTTCTCGCCCTCGTTCACCGCCCAGCCGCGCGAACGCAGTGCTGCGGCGAGAGCGGGCAATTCTCCACTATAGGTCACCCGCAGGACAGATGCACCGCCGATGGCCGTGGAACCGACCGCCACCGAGCTGACACCCGGTGTCCCGCGAAGCAGCGTCAGCGCTGTATCGAAGGCATTCCCATCGGGCGTTGCCACCTGAACGACATAGGTCGCCGCAGCTGCCGCCGGTTCTGGCGTAGCAGTAGCCGTGCCTCCATCCGGTAGGCCTGCTGATGCGACATTGTCATCCTCGCCCGCTGCTGCCGCTGCGTCTGCCGCCTCGGCGCGGCGCGCTTCATCCAGCAGGGCGCGAATTTCGGGGCTGATCTCGATGTTGTCGAGCGTAAGCGTCGGGTCTGGACGCAGGGTTCCATCGGCCAGCGCTGCGCTGAATATCTGATCGAAGCGCGCGACTGCACGGTTCAGCATGGCAGGAAGCTCATCGGCGCTGTCCGCACGCATGGCGAAGGACTCGAGGTAGCGGTTGTCGGGGCCATAGCGCGCAGTGAACTGGCCCTCTACCGGGCCGCCGGGATACTGCCAGGAAAGATTCACGACCGGCACCAGCACGTCTGCCGCGCTGAACTGATCGAGGATGTTGTTCCACCACGCACGGCTGCGGCGACCTGTCTGGCCATAGGTAAGGAGAAGGCTCTCCCCACCCGCGCCCGACGGCCGCACATAATCGATAGCGCTGCTGCCGAATTGGTATTGCGCCCAGGCCCGCTGCCACGGATTGCGCGTTTCGAACATCAGCTGCGTGCCATCGCTCACCATCACCGGCAGTGTAAGCATGGGTGCAGAACGAGCGCGATTGCCGCTCGCGCCAAGCAATCCACCCGCGCGCTGACGATCAAAAATCACGCCAAGCCGGGCAATATACCGACGCGGTCCGATCTGCTCTTCTTCGACCACAATTGCGGCGACGAGCGATTCGAGCCGCGAATCGGGAATGGCCGGACCTTCCAACTGCTGCCAGGCCAGCCGCTGCGCCTCTCGCCAGCCATTGGCGCGCGCCTCTTCCGGACTGTCACCGGTGACGTTCACTTCGATCCCGCGCACGTCGATGTCCGTGCTGCTGGCGACGGGAGCGATGCCGCGTTCGCCGGAAACCTGCGCCAGCAAGGAAGCACCGGCGACAAGGCACAGGAGTAGCGCAGCCGCCAGACCGAGCAGGGCTGGAAAGCGGTGTGCCTGAAGGCGAGACGTGATCGAAAGCATGCTCATCGGGGAAATCGAGTGCCTTTTGCCCAAAGGCGAGTGGAAATCCAAGCCCGAAAGACTATGGCAGTCTCATGAGCGCGGACAAAAACTCTTACACCTATGAACAGGCAGGTGTCTCAATCGATGCGGGCAACCGCCTCGTCAAGACGATCGGCCCCCTCGTCAAAGCCACTATGCGCCCTGGCGCGGATGGTGAAATCGGCGGTTTCGGCGGCTTTTTCGATCCCAAGGCGGCGGGATATAAGGACCCGCTGCTCGTCGCGGGGAATGACGGCGTTGGCACCAAGCTGAAACTCGCGATCGAGAACGACCGACACGATACGGTCGGGATCGACCTCGTCGCCATGTGCGTGAACGATCTGATCGTGCAAGGCGCTGAGCCGCTGTTCTTCCTCGATTACTTCGCCACCGGAAAGCTGGACAATGGCGTTGCCGAACGTGTGATCGCGGGCATTGCTGATGGCTGCAAACAGGCCGGATGCGCGCTGATTGGCGGCGAGACGGCGGAAATGCCCGGCATGTATGCCGATGGCGATTACGATCTTGCAGGCTTCTGCGTCGGCGCAGTCGAGCGCGGCGAGCAGCTGACAGGCGATCGCGTCGCGCCCGGCCATGTCCTGCTCGGTCTGCCCAGCTCCGGTGTCCATTCCAACGGCTATTCGCTTGTGCGTCGCCTTGCCGCAGACAAGGGCTGGAAACTCGATCGCCCTGCCCTGTTCGATCAGGATCGTCTGCTGATCGATCACCTGATCGAGCCCACAAGAATCTACGTGGAGAGCCTGCTTCCGGTCGTCCGGCGCGGATTGATCGATGCGCTGGCGCACATCACCGGCGGCGGATTGCTGGAAAACCTGCCGCGCGTTCTGCCTGAGGGCGCGCGGGCCGTGGTCAATGCCGATGCCTGGGAGCAACCGCGACTGATGGCTTTCCTCCAGGCACAGGGGAATATCGAGCCGGGCGAAATGGCGCGCACCTTCAATTGCGGCGTTGGGATGGTGCTGGCGGTCGCGCCGGACAATGTCGACGGCGTGTTGCACGCTCTCTCCGAAGCTGGCGAAGACGTGCTGCGGATCGGCGAAATCGTCGAAGGCCAGCGCGGCTGCACCGTGCGCGGCTCTGCTGGCACGTGGAGTGGCACAAGCGACTGGGAAGCCAGCCACGATGCCTGATGCGCCGCAGCGCAAGGTAAAGGTCGCCTGCCTGCTATCGGGCAATGGCACGACCATGTCGGCGCTGCTGTTCCATTCCCGCCTGCCGGGATGCCCCTATGAAATCGTGCTCGTCGCTTCCAATCGCCCCGATGCACCCGGATTGAAGATTGCCGAAGCGGAAGGCATCGCCACCTTTGCGCACGATCACAAAGGTCTGGATCGCCGCGAACACGAGCAGATCATGGATGCGGCGCTGCGCGAAAGCGGCGCGGAATATCTCGCCCTGTGCGGCTACATGCGCATCCTGACGGAAGACTTTGTGAACGGCTGGGAAGGCCGCATGGTCAATACGCATCCCTCGTTGCTGCCGAAGTACAAGGGTCTCGACACCCATCAGCGCGCTATCGATGCGGGCGACAAATTCGGCGGCTGTTCGATCCATATCGTGACGCCGGAGCTCGATGGGGGTCCGCTGCTGGGGCAGGTGCCGGTCGCCATCCTTCCCGACGACACGGCAGAAAGCCTCGCCGCGCGGGTGATTCTGGCCGAATACCAGCTCTATCCGCGACTGTTTGCCGAATACGTCGGGCGGCAATATCGCGCAGATTGGCTGTTAGAGACCGTGAGCAAGCTCGCCCTCGCCCAGCCCGAGGCGGAGGAGCGCGAAAGCCACGGTTCGCCCGGCTGGCATACAGGCGGCAAAAGCGGCAAATTCTTCGCCCATTTCCTCGATCAGCATCACGGCAGCGAACACATTGCGGTCCTGGTCAAGACGAGCGGACCGGACGAAGTCATCGGCCTCTCCGAAACCGCGCCCGAAACCTATTTCAAGCCTGCTTATTACGGCGCGTCCGGCTGGGTCGGGATCATTCTCAACCGGCCCGGCGTTGACTGGGATATGGTTCAGGAATGGCTTTCCCGCAGCTGGCGCATGGTCGCGCCCAAACGGCTGACCAAATTGTACGACGCGGCCGATCAGTTCTAGCCGATGGCTCCACCGCCACGCCCCCATCCCCTCGCCCGCTCGCCGCATGTCGAGCGCGTCTGCGGGTGGCTCGAAAAAAGCTGGGCGCGCGGGATTACCGATGTTCCCTCACTCGATACCGACGTACTGTGGGGCAAGGCGCTTCGCGATGTGCCGGCAGAGGGCGAGCGCGGACCTCGCAGTGAAGCCGACATGGCCGATTTCCGCCTGCGGCTGGAAGTACTGGCCGAATCGCTGCAATCCGAAGCGCGGCTCAATGCCCTGGGCCTCACCATGGCACATGGCCAGCTTGTCCGCGTGATCCGCCAGCGCTTGGAATTGGGCGAGCTGTGGTCCGAGCAGCCCGATCTGGTGCATGCGGAGCTTGCGCCGCCGATCATTATCGTCGGCCAGATGCGCAGCGGCACCACGCGCGTACATCGCCTGCTTGCCGCCGATCCGCAATTGGCTGCCACACGCTTTTGCGACAGCTGGCACCCGGTTCCGCGCAAGCCCGACACGCGGCCTGCGTGGTCCGCGCTGACGCTGCTCTTCGCCCGCACGCTCGATCCGTGGCTCGATTCGATCCATCCCTTCGGAACGACGCGACCCGATGAAGAACTTGGCTGGCTCGCCTGCGCGCTAGATCATTGTGCGTACGAAGCGCAGTGGCGCGTGCCCGGCTTCACGGCTCTCTCGGAAGACCGCGATCCTGCGCCGATCTATCGCGAATTCGGGCGAATCCTGCGCACCGATGCGGTCTGGCACGGCAATGCGCACCGTCCGCGCGTTCTCAAAGTTCCGCAATTTGCCGAAGACCTGCCAGCGATCCTGAACGAATTTCCTGACGCGCGCGTGGTCGTGACGAAACGCTGCGAGGATAATCTCGCCAGCAGCGCCGCATCGCTTGTCGCCAACCAGATGACCATCCAGTCGGACGACGTCGACATGGATTGGATCGAGAAGGAAGTGAAACGCAAGATCGCGCTGCGCGACGACCGGATGGCAGCGGCCCTCTCCGGCTTCAATGGTCCGATGTCCGAAGTCGATTTCGAAGCATTGGGAGAAGACTGGAAAGCAGAGATGCGCCGTGTTTATGCCGAGCTCGGCTTGCCTCTGTCAGATGATGCCATCTCTGCAATGGGCGACGAGCAAACGCGTGCGGCACAAGACAAGCACACTGCCCACAGCCGCAGCTATCGCAATTTCAGCGGCTCGTAGCGGGGCTTTGCAAGTTGTCGGCACTGGAAAAATGCTGCAGCGTATGGGTCGGCCGGTCGCTGAAGCTTTGCCAGCTTTTCACATGGCGATGATCGGCCTGCGCCACGAAGTGCGTTGATGTCGCATGCTTAGGGTGGCTGGCTGAGGTCAGTCCGCTGATCAGCATATCGTCACCGCGATGCGCGATGCGATCGATCTGCACCTTGTGGTCGGGGGCTTTCTCGAACAGCGTCGCCAACATCGCAAGACACTGCTCCCGGCCAACCATTTCGTCACCCGAACTGTCAATGAACCGGAAATCGGTAGCCATGGCATCGGCCATAGCGGCAAAGTCGCGCGCATTCAGCGCGGCCACCCAGTTTTGCAAAGTTTCGATATCGGATTGTCTTCCCCAGACACGCATAGGCGGTCTCCACAGAGCCGGGCAACATCGCACGACTCGTGCATTCAGGCTGATTTAATTGAAAAATCAGCTGAACTGCTCAAGCAACCTAACAGAAAAGCCCGGGCGGTGTAAGACACTCCGCCCGGGCTTCTCTCCCAATTCCAGAAAACTGAAATTTAGCCTACGATTTCGTCTTCGTTGAAGAAGTAGTCGATTTCGATCTTGGCGTTTTCTTCGCTGTCCGAACCGTGGACGGTGTTTTCACCGATCGACAGCGCGTATTCCTTGCGGATGGTGCCAGCGTCGGCTTCTGCCGGGTTGGTGGCGCCCATGATGTCGCGGTTGCGCTTCACGGCGTCTTCACCTTCGAGAACCTGCACGACGACCGGCTCGCTCATCATGAAATCGACGAGTTCGCCGAAGAAGGGGCGATCTTTGTGCACGGCGTAAAAGCCTTCTGCCTGCTCGCGGCTCATGTGGATACGCTTGGACGCGACGACACGCAGGCCGGCATCTTCCAGCATCTTGGTGACAGCGCCGGTGAGGTTGCGCTTGGTGGCATCGGGCTTGATGATCGAGAACGTGTGGGTGACCGCCATGGGGGATTTCCTTCGCAATAGTCAGGGAATGAATATTGCGCGCGCCCCTAGCGGCACTGCCGGGTTTGGGCAAGCCTGAAGAGAGGTTATGGCTGGCGGCCGACTGTCAGCATGCCGCTTGTCTCACCATCGCTCGTGCTGGCGGTGAAACTGAAGAACATGCTGCCATCGCCCTCCCCGCCGATCATGTTCATGTCGCCGCTTTCCATGCTCATGTTGATGTCGATGCCAGCACCTTCGGCCTGCTCGCGATAGAAGGCCACAAGATCATCACGCGATGCGGAACTCGTCATGATGATCATCGTGCCATCTCCCTGCTCGCCACTGACCGACGTGTTGGAAACGACTTCTGCACCGGGATAGATCGTAAAACCGGCAGGCAGGTCTACCTCTGAATTGCTCCCGGTTTCGACGACGGTCTCGTTACCATCATTATCAGTGAAGCGGATTTCCGCGCCGTCGCCATCGTTATCGACATTGTACGCGGCGGTGCCATCTTCGCCTTCGATCGTGCCGTTCTCACTCGATCCGCAAGCTGCGAGCATGGCGATTGCTGCTGAAGCCAATATCAGACGCATGTTTTGTCTCCCCTCTGGATAGCGAGAGCATCGCATAAAGAGTGACAAAGACAAGAGGGTCAGAGATGCGGCGCGCCCCCCTCTGCGAATTTCAGCCCGCTTGCGTCCAGCGCCCGCGATCATCCTGTTTCCAGAATTGCCGTTCCATGTCTTCACGACTTTCGAGCGCTTTCCAGTTGCGACGTGCAGCATCAATTGTGCTGTCATCGAACAGGAAAAAGAGGCGGCCAAATTCGCCTTCCGGCTCGCGCCACTGCCCATCAGCGATGAGGAGGAATTTGGCACCGTTCGTGGGCTCGACCTCATTCGACAACAGGATCGGCTGACGCGCGTCATGTTCATCGCCGGCTATACCATTGGCGAGAAAGTGTTCCGGAGCGGCGGTCCAGAGCGCTTGTGAAATCGTCTCCAGCAATTCCAGATCATCGGCGACGATCAGGAGGCGCTCGTCCTGCTCGCGCACTTTGCGGGCCAGCAACGCGGTGGCTGCGGGTGCCGGGTCGGACGAGAGGAGGTAGAAGTCCACTTTCATTTCGTTCGGCCTATCGCTTCGCTACTTGAGGCCATCGGGATTCCCCTTGTTGCGCCGGCAGCGTTCGGAACAATAGCGGACGTTATCCCAATCCCGCTCCCACTTCTTGCGCCACGAAAACGGTAGGCCGCATGTCTCGCAGATCTTGCTGGGCAGATCCGATTTCTTGCGCATGCGGCCCATATTTAGCGGCCTATCGCTTCGCTACTTGAGGCCAAGGCTATTACCCCTCCACCGTCGCGCGGACGAAATTGTCGAGCAGGCGCACGCCGTAGCCCGTTGCGCCCTTGTCCCACGTCGCACCCGGCTTGTCGGCCCACACCATGCCAGCAATGTCGAGATGCGCCCATGGCGTGTCATTTTCGATAAAGCGGCCGAGGAATTGTGCTGCCGTGATTGAGCCAGCGCCGCGCGGGCCGATATTCTGCATATCGGCGATCGGGCTGTTGATGAGCTTGTCGTACTCCGGGCCGATCGGGAGCCGCCAGAGCTTGTCGCCCGAGCTTTTCCCCGCCGCGAGCAGATCATCGGCAAGGCTATCGTTGTTCGAGAACAGGCCGCCATGCTCATTGCCGAGCGCGATGATCATCGCACCCGTCAGAGTGGCGAGATCGACAATCCGCGACGGCGAAAATTCGCGCTGGGTCCAGGTCAGCGCATCGCCCAGCACCAGCCGTCCTTCGGCGTCGGTGTTGAGGATTTCGACCGTCTGGCCGCTCATAGATTTGACGACGTCGCCCGGGCGCTGGGCATTGCCATCGGGCATGTTCTCAACAAGTCCGCACACACCAATCACATTCGCCTTGGCCTTGCGCAGCGAAAGCGCGAGCATCGCGCCAGCAACCGCGCCAGCGCCGCCCATGTCGAATTTCATATCGCCCATGTTCGGGCCCGGCTTGATCGAAATGCCGCCCGTATCGAAGGTCACGCCCTTGCCCACGAAAGCAATCGGGGCATCGCCGTCTTTGCCGCCCATCCATTTGATGACCAGCAGCTTGCTTTCCTTGCGCGAACCCTGCCCGACGCCCAGCAGCATGTGCATGCCGAGCTTTTCCATTTCCTCTTCGCCCAGCACCTGAATTTCGGCGCCGGTGCCTTCGAAGCGTTCCCGGCAGCGTTCGACGAAACTTGCCGGATAAATGGTGTTGGCAGGTTCAGCGACGAGTTCACGGGTGAAGTCGACACCGTTCGCAATGCCCTCTGCCTCTTGCCATAAAGACTCGGCGCCATCCGGCGCGCCGATCACGGCAATTTCCTTCAGCGTTTTCTTCTGCTCATCGCGCAGCTTGGTGCGATATTCGTCCCACCGCCAATTGCGCAGCTTGATGCCCGTGATCACCGCGACGATGTCTTCTGCGGAAAGGTCGCTCGCTCCGAAATCCAGCGCAATCGCGCTCTCGCCGCTCGTCGAATATTTAGCCGCCAGTGCCGCACCCGCTTTTTCCAGAGCGTGGTTGCGCTTGTCGTCGCCTTTCTTGCCAGCCCCTGCCAGAGCCAGCCGCACCAGCTTGCCGTCCTTCTTGTAGAAACCCTCGAAAGTCTGCCCGGTCTTGCCGGTGAAGCGCGATGCTTCTGCGGCTTCCACGAAATTATCGGGCAGGTCCTGCGGCAGCTTGTCCTGGTCAACAATGCGGGCAACAAGGCGCGGACTATCGGCGGTCAGGCTGTCGCTGAAATGGATTTTCATAAGGGCTCCCAAGAATCTGTATCGGTGCAAAATGGCAAGGCAGCGCGCCTTGCAAAGCTGGCGTTGCAGTTAGGGGCGCTCGGTGCGATAGGCAAGCCATGGTCCCTGGCCCATCTTCCCTGCCGAGCGTCTCCTTGCGCCGATTCTTCGCCACCGGCCTAGCCGTCAATGCATTGCTGTGCGCAGCGCCCATGGCATTTGCGCAGGATGAGGCTGTCCCGGCTTCCGCTCCCGATCCCGATTTCGTCCCTGAATTCAACGAGGATGGCCAGCGCCAGATCGGCTTCGAAGCCGACGAGCTGAATTACGATCAGGATACCGACACTGTCACCGCATCGGGCAATGTGCTGCTGCGATCGGGCGATCAGTCGGTGCGCGCCGATGCCGTCACGTGGAATCGCCTGACAGGCCAGATCATGGCGACGGGCGACGTCCGCTTCGTCGATGAAGACGGCAACCAGCTTTTCACCGACAGTCTCGAACTGACAGACGAGCTGGAAGCGGGCGCGATGACCAATCTGCTGTTCGCTTTCCGGCAAGGTGCGAGGCTCGCAGCCGAGCAAGCGACGCGCGATGTGGAAGGCAATATCGAGCTGCAGCGCGCGGTCTATTCTGCATGCCCTGTCACCAATGCAGAGGGCTGCGCGCAGAACCCGAGCTGGCGTATCACAGCAGAGCGCGTGTGGTATGACAGCGAGACAGAGCGGATTCGCTTCTCCGATGCCTATCTCGAATTGTTCGGCGCGCGCATCCTGCCGCTTCCGGGACTGACGCTGCGCGCGGATGGCAGCGCCGAAAGCGGATTTTTCGTTCCCAATATCGGGATCACCGCATCCAACGGGATCGAGCTTTCGGGAAGCTATTACTGGCGCCTCGCCGACAACCGCGATCTGACGCTAACGGGATACGTCTTCACGGAGGCCGCCCCGATGGTGTCCGCCGAATACCGCCACCTGACGGACGGGGGCGCTTTTCAGGTCACGGCCTACGGTACATACGGCACGCGCATCCCGCTCAATTCGAACGTCGCCACCAGCGAAGAGGATATTCGCGGCTATATCGAGACCAATGGCCGCTTTCAGCTGGATGAGAACTGGACCGCGAGCGGATCGATCCGGCTTGCCAGCGACCGTACGTTCCTGCGCCGTTATGACATCAGCCGCGAAGACCGCCTGCGTTCGACGGTCCAGCTCGAGCGGATTGACGACAATTCCTATGTCTCGATCGCCGGTTGGGCGACACAGGCGCTGCTCGTCAGCACGGATCAGGGTCAGGTCCCGCTGGCTCTGCCTCTCGTGGATGCGCGCTATCGGCTGGAAGATCCGATCCTCGGCGGCAATGTGGAATTGCAGGCAAATACGCTCGCGATTACGCGCGCGGAGGGTCAGGATACGCAGCGCGCGTTCGCCCGGGCGCAATGGGATTACCGCACGCTCACGCCCATGGGGCAGGAGATTACGCTGACCGGCCTCGTGCGCGGCGATGTCTATCATTCGGACGACAATTTCCTCACCATCACGCCCAGCTATCGCGGGGAAGGCGGCTGGCAGGCGCGCGGGATCGCGATTGCCGCTGTCGATGTGACGTGGCCTTTTGCAGGCGAATTCCTCGGCGGAACGCAAATCCTCACCCCGCGCGTGCAACTCGTTGCCGCCCCGGACATTCGCAATATGGACATCCCGAATGAGGATGCGCGGGCGATCGATCTGGAAGATTCCAACCTTTTCGCGCTCAATCGCTTTCCCGGTTACGACCGCGTGGAGGATGGCGTCCGCCTCACCTATGGCTTCGACTGGCAGGCCAATTTCCCCGGCTGGCGGATCGAAACCACTTTCGGCCAGTCATACAGGCTGACGGACGAACCGACGCTTTTCCCCGATGGCACTGGCCTCAATGAACAATGGTCCGATTTCGTCGGCCGCACGCAAGTCCGCTTCCGAGACTTCGTAAAGTTCACGCACCGCTTCCGCCTCGACAAAGACAGTTTGGCAGTCCGGCGCAACGAAATCGACGCGACAATTGGCTCCGATGCGACTTATCTCGAGCTCGGCTATCTGCGGCTCGACCGTGATATCGACCTGTCGTTCGAGGACTTGCAGGATCGCGAAGAACTGCGCGCTGCGGGCCGCGTCGCTTTCGCCGATCACTGGTCGGTTTTCGGATCAGCCGTCGTCAACCTCACCGACCGGGAGGAAGACCCCAGCTTCACCGCAGACGGATTCGAGCCCCTGCGCACGCGGCTGGGCATCGCCTATGCCGACGAATGCCTCGAATTCGGCTTCACATGGCGGCGCGATTATATCCAGCTCGCAGACGCGCAGAGCGGCAGCAGCTTCCGCATCTTCTTCAATCTTCGCAATCTCGGGTTCTGACGTCTATCCACTACCTGCGCCCCGCAGGATTTGGCTCTACCGCTACACTTGGCTACGCGATCCGGCTCAGCTAGGGTTAAGCCAGCAATTGTCATTGGGCGCTGCATAAAGCGGCGCTCCTATTGGCGCCGCAAACAGGAAAACAATCAACGTGATTTCGTTCGCAAACAGAACCTTGAAGACTTTCGTGTCCAGCGCCGCCGCTATGGCGATGGCCCTCCCCCTGCTCGGAGGCACCGCGCAGGCGCAGGTCGCAACGCAGGGCAGCGATGCTTTCAACCTGCCCGAGGATATTTCCTTCATCGTCGAGCGCTCCAACCCTAATGAGCGCCGCGCCACTGCACGCGTGAACGGCAATATCATTACCGGCACCGATGTGGATCACCGCGTTGCGCTGTTCGTCGCCGCACAGGAAGGCGAAATTCCTGCCGAGCAGATGCCCGCACTGCGCCTTCAGGTGCTGCGCAACCTCATCGATGAGACGCTGAAAGTGCAGGAAGCGGCCAATCTCGACATGGAAGTGACGCAGGCCGATGTCGATCAGAGCTACGAACGCTACGCCGTCGAAGCGCGCGGCATGAGCGTGCAACAGATGGACGAATATCTTTATTCGATCGGCTCCTCCCCGCGCACCATCAAACGCCAGATTGCAGGCGAGCTCGCCTGGGATCGCCTGTTGCAGCGTAATGTCCGCCCGTTCGTGAACGTGTCAGAAGGCGAAGTGACCGAGCTGTGGGAACGGCTTGAAGCATCGCGCGGCACGACCGAGTATCGCGTTGGCGAAATCTATCTCGCCGCCTCTCCGGCAAACCGCGCGCAGGTGATGGCAAATGCCAACCAGATCGTCGAGCAATTGCGCGATGGTGGCAGCTTTATCGCCTATGCCCGCCAATTCTCCGAAGCGACGAGTGCCATTCAGGGCGGCGACCTTGGCTGGCTGCGGCTCGAGCAATTGCAGCAGCCCACGCTTGAAGCGGCTGTTGCGCAGATGACGCCCGGCCAGCTGGTCGGTCCGCTGGAAATCCCGGGCGGCTATTCGATCCTCCTGCTGATCGATCAGCGCCAGATCGGCATGCCCGATCCGCGTGACGCTGTGCTCAGCCTGAAGCAGATTTCCTACACCTTTGGTCCCAACACCTCGCCAGAGCAGGCCGAAACGCAGGCAGCTGCCTTCGTTGAAGCGGTGGACGGCATGAATGGTTGCGGAGACGCCGATGCGCGCGCCGCTGCTGTTGGCGCATCTACCGTCAATAATGACGAGATCGCCGTGCGCGCCCTGCCTGAGGCTTTGCAGAACGTGCTGCTGCAGCTCAATGTCGGTGAGACGACACCGCCCTTCGGTGATCTGCAGGAAGGCATTCGCGTCCTGATGCTTTGCGGCCGAGACGACCCCACTGATACCAGCGGTCCGTCGGTCGATCAGATCATGGCGCAGCTGGAAGATGAGCGTATCAATCGCCGCGCCCAGCGTTACCTGCGCGACCTGCGCCGCGATGCCGTGATCGACTATAACTGATCCCATGCCCCGCCCGCTTGCCGTCACCATTGGCGATCCGGCGGGCGTCGGGCCGGAGATTGTCGTAGCGGCGGCTGAGCGGGCCGAGGCTTTGGGCCTGCCGCCTTTCCGCGTGATCGGTGAGTCGGACGCAGATTGCCACGCGGGCAGTCCTACTGCTCATACGGCGCGTATCGCTCTCGATGCATTGCAAGAGGCCACACGGCTTGTGCAAAGCGGCGAATGCAGCGGGTTAGTCACAGGTCCCATCGCAAAATCCGCCATCGCCGCGCTGCAGCCCGACTTCATCGGGCAGACAGAATTCTTCGCCGATGCCTGCGACCTGCCGCGCGACGCTTCGGTAATGATGCTCGCCGGGCCTTCTTTGCGCACCGTGCCGATGACGGTCCATTGCGCCATTGCCGATGTCCCCGGCCTGCTCTCGCAGGAATTGATCGTCGAACGCACCCGCATCGTCGCGCGCGCCATGCATACCGATTTCGGTATCGAAACGCCGCGCATCGCGATTGCCGGTCTCAATCCGCATGCGGGTGAGGACGGACGCATGGGGCGCGAGGAGATCGACATGATCGCCCCAGCTATCGCCCAGCTTCGCGGCGAAGGCATTGATGCCAGTGGCCCGCACCCTGCCGATACGCTCTTCGCCCCGCATAAGCGCGGAAGTTACGATGTGGCTATCGCCATGTATCATGATCAGGCGCTCGTACCGCTCAAGGCGCTCGACTTCGATGAGGGCGTCAACGTGACGCTGGGTCTGCCGATCGTCCGCACTTCGCCCGACCACGGCACGGCGTTCGACATCGCAGGGAAAGGCATCGCCCGTCCCGATGCGATGATCGCCGCCATCCGCATGGCGGGTGAAATTGCAGAGCGACGCGCCAATGACTGATCTTCCGCCGCTGCGCGAAGTCATCAAGGCGCACGGGCTTTCGGCCTCAAAAGCGCTGGGCCAGAACTTCCTGTTCGACGAACAATTGCTGGATCGCATCGCCGCGATCCCGGGGGATTTGCAGGACAAGGCCGTGCTCGAAATCGGCCCGGGCCCCGGAGGCCTGACGCGCGCCCTGCTGCGTGCGGGGGCCCGCGTGACGGCGATCGAGCGGGACAGCCGCTGTCTGCCGGCTTTGGCGGAACTTCAAGAAGCTTTTCCCGGCCAGCTTACCGTCATCGAGGATGACGCGCTGAAAGTGGATCACGCGCAGCTGATGGGCGAGCCTTTCGCCGTCGTCGCCAATCTCCCCTACAATGTTGGCACGCTGCTGTTCACAAACTGGCTCTCATCGGAGCAATGGCCGCCGCAGTGGCAGAGCCTGACGCTGATGTTCCAGCAGGAAGTCGCCAAGCGTATCGTCGCCAAGCCGGGCAGCGGTGAATATGGCCGCCTTGCCGTGCTGGCGCAGTGGCGATCGCGCGCAAAGCTGGCAATGAAAGTGCACCGGAGTGCCTTTACCCCGCCGCCCAAAGTGATGAGCGCAATCGTCCATGTCGAACCCGATACTGTGCCCGAAGGCGTCAGCGTCAGTACGTTGGCGCGGGTGACGGAGGCTGCGTTCGGTCAAAGACGCAAGATGCTGCGACAAAGCCTGAAAGGCCTACACGGCGGTCTTGAGGCGCTTGAGGAGCTGCAAATCGACTCAACCCGTCGGGCAGAAACCGTCAGCGTCGATGAATTTGTCGCAATCGCCCGCTGGCTCGATCAGAGCACGAAATAGGTCACCAGCAGATAGGCTGACGCAAAGGCGGTCACGCCCAGCAAACCGTAGGCAGCGATAAGCTTGTTCAGCGGCCAGTTGTCCGGATCGTTCTTGGGCTCGATCTTTTTGCCCTTGATGCGTGATTTCGCTGGCTTGCCGGATAGTACCGCCTGCACATCGATGCGCTCGCGCGTGCGGATGCCGAAGCGGCGCCCCTGCACCCAGCGAACCTGTCCGGCCAGATGATGTCCGCCGATGGTAATATCGACGAAATCGCCACGCGACGGCGGATGGTCGCTCACCACGAGCATGCCCTTGGGGGAAATATCGCCAACGCGCACAGGCCTGGTGCTGCGCTGGTCACGCATCTTGGCCTGCAACATGGCAGTATGGCGTGTCTCGACCCGAGACTGCTCACCACCGGCTAGCATTTGCGAACTCCGATATTATTCCACCACGATCTATTAGCGGGAATGTCTTATGTACCGGTTAAGCGTGCTCGCCCGCCGTTAGGCATGACTTCACGGCCAGCATGCGATAACTCATTCGGGCACAATCGACCGCGTTTGACAGCGCGCCCGCGAAAGCTATGGCAAGTTACAGATGAAACAACTTACCCCCGCAGAGACAGAACTGATCGCCGGCATCGATCAACAGCGTATGCTGGACAACACCATGCGCTGGGCAGAGGTGAATTCCGGGACGTCCAACCTGGAGGGCCTCGCCAAAGTCGCAGCCATGCTTGCAGACGCGTTTTCCTCGCTTCCGGGCGAAGTGACGCTGCGTAATCCGGCCAGCGTCGGCGTGATCGATGGCGACGGGCGAGAGGTGGAAAAGCCGCATGGCCAGCACCTCGTCTGCTCCGTCCGGCCGGAGGCGGAGAAGCGCTTCCTGCTGACAGGCCATATGGACACGGTCTTCCCATCAGATCACCCCTTTCAGACGCTGACATGGCTCGACGATGACATTCTGAACGGTCCGGGCACCGCCGATATGAAAGCCGGCCTCGCGATCATTTTGGAGGCGCTCACGGCACTCGAAACCAGCGAGGCGGCGCAGTCCATCGGCTATGATGTGATGATCAATGCTGATGAGGAGACCGGTTCGCTATCCTCCGCAGCACTCATCGACCAGCTGGCGCGCGGCAAATATGCAGCGCTCACTTACGAGCCGTCCGCCCTGCCCGATGGCACGCTCGCCCATGCGCGCGGTGGTAGCGGGAATTTCTCCGTGACCTTCACCGGTCGCTCCGCCCATGCCGGTCGCAATCCGGAGGATGGTCGCAACGCGATCGTTGCAGCCGCCGATTGCGCGCTGCGCCTCAAGGCGATGCAGCATGCGGATTTGCCGATCAATCCCGCCAAGATCGATGGCGGCGCAGCGAACAATGTCGTGCCCGACCATGCGGTTTTGCGTTTCAACATACGGCCCAAGGCGACCGAGGCCGCAGAAAAATTCACCCATGATCTGAAAGCCATGCTTGCCGATCTTGAGCGTGAGCATGAAGTCTCGATCCACCTACACGGCGGCATTTCACGCCCGCCAAAGCCTGTCGATAAACGCGCGCAGAAACTGTTCGACCTCGTGAAAGATACGGGCGCCGCGCTGGGTCAAAAGATCGGCTGGCAATCCTCTGGCGGCGTTTGCGACGGTAACAACATTGCCGCGAACCATGTGCCTGTTGTCGATACGATGGGCGTGCGCGGCGGCAAGATCCACTCGCCCGATGAGTTCATGATTGTGCCTTCGCTCACCGAGCGCGCGCAGCTATCGGCAATCGTCCTCCACCGCCTCGCCACCGGAGCATCCCTATGAGTTTCGTCATGCGTGCAGCGCGCGCGAAAGACCTGCAACCGCTGTATGAAATGGCAAAGCTGACCGGTGGCGGCTTCACCAATCTGCCACCCGATCGCAATTCGCTGACCGGCAAGCTGGAGCGTTCCGATGAAGCCTTCGCCCGCGAAGGTGACGAGATCGAGGCGGAGACATTCGTCCTTGTCCTCGAAAACACAGAGACCGGCGCAGTGCGCGGCACATGCCAGGTGTTCACGGCAGTGGGGCAGGAATGGCCCTTCTACTCCTACCGCATCACCACCCTCACCCAGCATTCGCAGGAACTGGAGCGCACGGTCAAAGCAGAGATGCTGAGCCTCACCAACGATCTTGGCGGATGCAGCGAAGTGGGCGGCCTGTTCCTGCATCCCGGCGAGCGCGCGGGTGGGCTCGGCATGTTGCTGGCGCGCAGCCGATACCTTTTCATTGCCGGTCATCGTGAACGCTTCGGCGATCGCATCCTGGCAGAGCTGCGCGGCATCATCGATGAGCGCGGCGGCTCGCCATTCTGGGATGCGATCGGCGGCAAATTCTTTGGCATGAGCTTCCAGCAGGCGGACGAATTCAATGCCATCCACGGAAACCAGTTCATCGCCGACCTGATGCCCAAGCACCCCGTCTACATCGCCATGCTGGATGAGGATGCCCGCAGCGTCATCGGCCTGCCCCACCCCAGTGGCCGCGCCGCCATGCGCATGCTGGAGAACGAAGGTTTCTCCTACCAGGGCTATGTCGATATTTTCGATGGCGGCCCGACCATGCTCGCCGAAACGGACAAGGTGGGCGCGATCGCCAATGCGCATCACGGTGAGGTGGAAAGCGTAGCACTAGAAAAGGGCGAAAAGGCCCTGATCGCAACCGGTCGCTTCGCCGATTTCCGCTGCTGCTACGGCGCGCGCGAGCTACGCGGTG
The DNA here is from genome assembly GCF_027912455.1 of Aurantiacibacter sp. MUD61. Taxonomy (NCBI): domain Bacteria; kingdom Pseudomonadati; phylum Pseudomonadota; class Alphaproteobacteria; order Sphingomonadales; family Erythrobacteraceae; genus Aurantiacibacter; species Aurantiacibacter sp. MUD61. Next base: position 1,938,910 of record NZ_CP115446.1, on the reverse strand, counting down.
ACGGCGTAGCGATTGACGCGCAGGCCGCCGAATTGCTTCGCGTCGGCGAAGGCGATGTTGTCTGGAGCATTCCTCGATGAGCACGGTTCAGGAAATCAATTTCGACGGCATCGTCGGCCCCAGCCACAATTATGCCGGCTTGAGCCTCGGCAATCTGGCGGCGACGAAAAATGCGGGCGAAACGTCCTATCCCCGCGCGGCGGCTTTGCAGGGCGTGGCCAAGATGCGCCACAATATGGCGATGGGACTGGCGCAGGGCTTTTTCCTGCCTCTGCCGCGCCCCGATACCGGCTGGCTGGACGCTCTGGCGGCGGATGAGGATACCAATCCCGTGCTTGTGGCCGGTGCATGGTCCGCCAGCAGCATGTGGACCGCCAATGCCGCCAGTGTCAGCCCGGCGAGTGATACGGCGGACGGCAAGTGCCACCTCACTGTCGCGAACCTCGTCACCATGCCGCATCGCAGCCACGAATGGCCCGATACGCTTCGCCAGCTTGAGGTCGCTTTCGCCGATCGGGATCACTTCGCGGTCCACACAGCTGTGCCGCCGACCTTCGGTGATGAGGGCGCAGCCAACCACATGCGCTTGACGCCATCGCACGGCGAAAAGGGCCTCGAAGTCTTCGTCTTTGGCCGCACCGGTGGCCGCTTCCCTGCTCGCCAGCACGAGCAGGCGAGCCGCATCATCGCGCGCAGCCACGGGCTCGATCCCGACCACACGCTGTTCGTCGAGCAGGCCCCCGAAGCAATCGAGGCAGGCGCGTTTCACAATGACGTGGTCGCGGTCGCGAACGAGAACGTGCTGTTCACCCATGAACAGGCCTTCGCCGACCCGGCAGGCACCTATGATGCGATCCGCGCCAAGTGCCCCGGCGCGCAGGTGGTGGAAGTGCCTGCCAGCGCGGTGAGTCTCGCCGATGCCGTCAGCTCATACCTTTTCAATGCGCAGCTTCTCAGCCCGCCCAATGGTGAAATGACCCTGGTGGTGCCGGAGGAATGCCGCGAGAACGGCGCAGTGTGGAGCTGGCTGCAGTCGATGCTCGAAGCCAATGGCCCGATCCGCCACGTGAAAGTTGTCGATGTGCGCCAGAGCATGGCCAATGGCGGCGGCCCCGCCTGCCTGCGCCTGCGCGTCGTCGCTGATCCCGCAATGGTGGACCAGCGCTTCATGCTCGATGCCGACAAGGCAGGCCTAATTGAATCGATCATCGGCAAGTATTGGCCCGAGACGATCGACACTGATCAGATCGGCGATCCGTCCCTTGCCGAGACAGTCTGTACAGCGCGCGCCAAACTGCTGGAAGCATTGGAACTTTCAGAGCTTATCTGAGTGTAGCTGCAAGCCTGTCGGCCTGCTTTACAACCGCCCCTGCCTTAACCATCGGAAACGGCGGAACACCGCGCTTGGCACGGCGTTTGCTATGTGACGTGTTAACGAAAGGCAGCACATGTTTCGCAAGCTAGGCAGATTGTTCGTGATCAAGACGCGCTGGGAAGCGTATCTGATCATTTACGCGCTTGCCCTTGGCGCCACCAGCCGCGGCGTTGCCTATCTGGACCAGTATCCCGGTTGGGGCGGCAAGCTGCTCTTCCTCGCCTGCACTGGCGCGGTGTTTCTGGCCGGCGCCAAAATCCTCGATTGCCTGAAATACGAAAAGGCCGAGCGAGAGGCTGCCGAAACTCCCAGCTGACTTAAACAATTCGCCTCAGGGCGAAGCCAGATCGAGCCGAGAATGTGCGAGCGCGAGAACCGGAGCGCAGCGGCCTTAGGGGCCGTGAGCACCGGAAGCGCAGCGAACGTGCATTTGCAGGCCGCAATGACTTCGTCCTGTGGTGAATTGAGTGGGGGTTTCTGTTGCTAGCTACCCGCAAATTTGTCCTCTCCGGGGAGAGGACCGCTAGGGCCAAACCAAGGCCGCACGTACGTCAAAATAAGATGGGGAGATTCTGTTGCTAGCCTCTCCCCGGGGCCCCGGAATCCGCTTCTGTTGCCCGGTGGGTCCAACCGCGCTTTAGCTTTGTAAGATCAGTCCGTTAGGACGTCAGATTACGCTGCAATAGCGAGTGCTTCGTTATCGTTGGCACTTATAGGTTTTGAACAGTTTTACGGGGTTTTCAGCCCGGGCAAAAACACCGTCTTTCAGCACACGTCGATCCTGGTTCGGCCCCATCAGGATCCGCGGAAATCCGCGAATTTTGGTGGAGCCGCCGGGTACTGCCCCCGGGTCCGCTGTACCTATTACACGGCGCAATTTATCGCCATATCCCATTAAAAACGGGCAGGACCTATATAGGCCCTGCCCGCTTAATGTGAAGTGTATGTGTAAAAACCCCTCCCGTTTACGGGAGGGGAGCGAGACTTGGCAGCTTGCTGCCTAGTCGCAGCGGGGTGGGCCTTACGGCCCATGCCCACCCCCAACCCCTCCCGCGAGCGGGAGGGGAGGCAAAGCTAATCACTTCTTCAAAGCGTCCCGGATTTCCTGCAACAGCTCGATTTCGGTCGGGCCGGCAGGCTCCTCGGCCGCTTCCTCTTGCTTCTTCTCGAACCGCGACTGCACCTTGTTGGCATAACGGACGAGCATGAAGATGATGAAAGCCAGGATCAGGAAATTGATGATGCTGGTGACGAAAGCGCCCCACGCCAGCACGTTGGCGCCTGCTTCGCGTGCAGCCTCAAGAGACATACCCGGCTCTACCAGCTCGGCACCGCTCAGCACCGCATACTTGGCACTAAAATCGACATCGCCGAAGATCGCGCCGACGATAGGCATGATCATGTCATTGGTGAGCGAGGTGACGATCACCGCAAAGGCGCCGGCGATAATCACCGCGACCGCCAATTCCATCACATTGCCCTTGGCAATGAATTCCTTGAACTCTGCAAACATAGACCTGTTCTCCCCGATGTTTCGGGAAAGAAGTTTACCCATGTTTATCTGCGCGGCAAGCGCGAGGCCCGTTTGCGCCCCGAAAGCGACGTGAATTTACAACTTCGCAGGCTCCTTGCCCGTACGCATCTCGGCCAGAATCTGCTTTAAAACGTCCAGTTGCGGATCGGTGGGGATATCCTCCTCATTCGAGCTGTTTTCCGAATTCTTCGCCTTCTCCTGCATTTCATCCAGCACGCGGTTCACCGAACGGATGATGAAGAACAGCGCCAGCGCGATGATGAAGAAATCCACCGTCTGGGTGATGAAGTCGCCATAACCGATCATGGCGACGCCCGCCTCTTTCAACTCGGCATAATTGGTCAGGCTGCCGTCGTAATCTGCCGGAATTTCACCCAGCCGGATAAACCAGTTCGAAAAATCGATATCGCCGAAAATCCAGCCGATCACGGGCATAATCATGCTTTCATTGAGCGAGGTGACGATCCGGCCGAAGGATGCGCCGATGATGACGCCAACCGCCAGATCGAGCACATTGCCCCGCGCGATGAATTTCTTGAACTGGGTGATCATTCGGGGTTCTCCACACAGGTGCTGGGTGCCGACAACGCATGTGAAGCTGGCCGGCTGATTGCAGGAAAACGAGCCGACCTCTCCTTGTTTCCCTGCCACGCCGTGCTATATTAACAATACACCTTTCACGGGATTTTGGAGGACCATTCGCATGTTCAAGCGCTTGAGCACATTGCTCGCTCTCGTCTTCGGCAGTCTTGCGCTCGCAAGCTGCGGTATCAATTCGGTGCCCGCCGCCGAAGAAAACGCCAAGGCCAAATGGGCCGATGTGGAGGCCGCCTTCCAGCAGCGCGCCAACTTGCTTGGCAATTTGCAGGAAATTACCATGGCTGGCTCCGAGGAAGAGCGGGCGACGCTGGAAAGCGTGATCGAAGCGCGCGCATCTGCCACCCGTCCCGAAATCCAGCTGAGCGGTGAAGACCTGTCCGATCCCGAAGCCATGGCGCAATATCAGCAGGCGCAGAACACCTTCGGCGGCGCGCTTTCGCGCCTCATGGTGGTGCAGGAGCAATACCCCGAACTACAGAGCCAGGCGAACTTCGGCCGCATGATGGTGCAAATCGAAGGCATTGAAAGCCGCATCCGCGTCGCCATCCGCGACTACAATGAAGCGGTACGACAGTACAACACGACGATCCGCACCTTCCCCGATACGATCGGCGCAAACATCATCCACGGCGCAGAGCCGATGGTGCCATACGAAGCTGTGACCGAAGGCGCAGAGGTCGCCGAAGAACTGGATATGCGCAGCGAGTGAGGTCTCTCGCGGTGCAAACCACTCGCATCCGACATTTGCTGATCCTTCTTGCTGTCTTCGTGACAGTGAGCTGGGTCGGCAGTGTACAAGCCCAGCCCACGTTCCCGGAACGTGGCACGGCGCCTGTGCTCGATCAGGCCAACATCATCGATGATGCGACTGAGGCGCGGCTTACCCAGCAGCTCGACGCATTCGAAGAGCGAAATCAGCGACAGTTCGTCATCGTTACTCTCGATAGCCTGCAGGGTTACGATATTGCCGATTACGGATACCAGCTTGGCCGCGAATGGGGCTTGGGCGATGCGGAGAGAAATGACGGCATCATATTGATCGTCGCCCCTAATGAGCGGCGGATGCGGATCGAAACGGGCTATGGTCTCGAAGCCGTCATTCCCGATGGCCTCGCCTTCGAATATATCGAAGGGATGAAGCCCTACTTCCGCAACGAGGACTATTCGGGCGGGATATCATGGGCTGCCGACCAGATTATTACCCAGCTCGAACTACCGCCCGAAGAGGCGGCGGCCATCGCGCAGAATGCTGGCGAAGCACGCAGCGAAGGTGGCTTTCCGATCGGCACGCTCATCTGGCTCGGCTTCCTGTTCTTCTTCTTCATCCTGCCGATGATCCGCGGCGGCAGGCGCGCAAGCCGCGGGTATCGCCGGGCAGGCGTTGGCGGAGCTGTGGGTGACATCATCCTTTGGGAAGTCGGCAAGGCCATTGCACGCGGCGCATCGGGCGGCGGTGGTGGCGGCTGGGGCGGCGGCGGAGGCGGTTTCGGCGGAGGCGGCGGTTTCTCCGGCGGTGGCGGCTCGTTCGGTGGCGGCGGCGCGTCAGGAGGCTGGTGATGGGATATTTATCTGAAGCAGATCACGAGATTGTCTCCAGCGCTGTTCGCGAGGCCGAACTCACCACCAGCGGCGAAATTGTGCCGGTCATCGCCGATCGTTCTGACGGCTATACCGATGTCGTCCTGTGGTGGGCGATAGCTGCGGCATTCACCGCGATGAGCATGTTTGCCGCATTCCCCGAGTTCTTCCTCGACAAGGTCGATTTCCTGATAGGCGGCTGGAGCAGCGAATGGACCTATGGCGAGGTCATCGCCTGGGCTGTGGGCATTGGCCTCGTCAAATTTGTCGCGGTCTTCGCGCTCCTCAGCTGGGATCGCCTGCGTTTCATTTTCATCCCATCCCCGGTGAAGCGCCAGCGGGTGAATGAGCGCGCGATCCGCCATTTCAAAGTCGGCGCGGAAGGGCGCACGCATGGGAAAACGGGCGTGATGCTTTATCTCTCCATGCAGGAGCATCGCGCGGAAATCGTCGCCGACGATTCCATCACCGATCTCGTGCCTGCAGAAGTCTGGGGCGAAGCTATGGCGGATATGCTCGTGGAAATCCGCAAGGGCTGCGTGGCGGAAGGCATTGCAGCAGGTGTGCGCGATGTGGGCAAAGTGCTGTCCGAACACTTCCCGCGCGGCGAGGATGACGACAATGAATTGCCCGACCGCTTGATCGAAGTCTGACCCTCGGTTAGCGCTCGCCGCATGACCGCACCCGATTTTGACGCTCCCGAAGAAGTGACCTGGCAAGGCGACTGGATCACCGCAAAGAAACGTGGCCGCTGGGAATATTGCAGCCGCGCCCACAATATTCGCGCGGCCGTAATCCTCGCTGTCGAGAATGGAGAGATCATCCTCGTCGAGCAGTACCGCGTGCCGCTCGGCCAGAGATCGCTCGAGTTGCCTGCGGGGCTGATCGGTGACGACGATGGCGGTGAGGACGACGATCCGCTGAGCGCCGCCAAACGCGAATTGCTCGAAGAGACCGGTTACGAAGCCGAGCATTGGGAAGAGATCGGCGAATTCTTCTCATCACCCGGAATGGTGAGCGAGAGCTTCACCCTGCTGAAAGCCACTGGCCTGAAAAAGACCGGTCCCGGCGGCGGCGTGGGCGGGGAGGATATCGCGGTACACCGCGTGAAGCTGAGCCAGTTTCCAGAGACGCTGAAAGACTTCCGCCGCGGCGATGTGGCGATCGATACGCGCATGCTCCTCGCGCTCGGTCCGCACCTGCTCGGAGATTTATGAGCACATGCTGCGGGTATTGGTGACAAGGCGCTGGCCGGAGGCTGTCGAGGCGGCGCTCGCCGAAGAATTCGACGTTACACTGAACGCATCCGACACGCCTCTCACCCAAACTGAGCTTGCCCGCGCAATCGCCGGATACGACGTGCTTTGCCCGACCGTTTCCGATTGCGTCGATGCGGAAGTTCTGTGCGGCGGAGATCGGGTGAAGCTAATCGCCAACTACGGCGTCGGTTTCGATCATATCGACTGCGCAGCAGCAAGAGCGGCGGGCATCGCGGTTACCAGTACACCCGGCGTTCTGACCGACGCGACTGCCGATCTCGCAATAACGCTCATGCTAATGGCAACGCGCCGCGCAAGCGAGGGCGAGCGCGAATTACGGCGCGGTGACTGGAGCGGATGGCGCCCCACGCACATGATCGGGACAGGGCTTCAGGACAAGGTGATGGGCATCGTCGGCTTCGGACGGATCGGGCAGGCCGTCGCACGGCGGGCGAAACACGGTTTCGGTATGCAGATCGCCTATCACTCAAGCTCGGAGAAAGCGGAGGCCGAGGAAGTGGGCGCGAGATACTTCGACGACTTGCATGCGCTGCTCGCCAATTCAGATATTGTCTCGCTCCATGTGCCCGGCGGAGCGGCGACCGAGCATTTGATGGGCGCCGAAGCGATCGCTGCGATGCGACCCGGCTCATACCTCATCAACACGGCGAGAGGCAGCGTCCTCGACCACACTGCGCTGGCCGATGCGCTCCGCTCCGGCCATCTGGCAGGCGCGGGACTGGACGTTTATCCCGATGAGCCAGATGTGCCCCCTGCCCTGCTAGAAGTGGACAGTGCCGTCCTGTTGCCGCACCTCGGCAGCGCAACCCGGGAAGCGCGGGTGGCGATGGGGATGCGAGCGCTCGAGAACATCCGTGCCTTTGCGAATGGGCACAATTTACCGGACCGCGTCGCATGAGTGATCCGATCACGCAGCTGATTGCGCGCGAAGAACTGCCTGAGCACTACGCGCAAATCGTCGAGGAGCATTGGAAGCCGCTCGCCACACAAATTGCGCGGCGGGCTGCGGACCGGAAGCCGCTGATCGTCGGCATCAACGGTGCGCAGGGTTCCGGCAAGACAACGCTCTGCAAAGTGCTCGAGATCCTGCTAAAGCAGCGGGGCCTGCGCGCAGTGGCGCTTTCGCTGGACGATCTTTACCTGACCTATTCCGAGCGCCTGCAATTGGCGGCAGAGGTGCACCCGCTGTTCGCCACGCGGGGCGTTCCGGGCACCCACGCCGTAGCGATGGGTTTTGCGATCATTGAAGACGTCCTGGCGGGGCGCGCTTTCGAAATTCCCAAGTTCGACAAGAGCTGCGACGATCGTTCGAACGAAGTGACCCGTGTCGCCGGCCCTGTCGACGTATTGTTGTTCGAAGGCTGGTGTGTCGGAGCCAAAGCTCAGCCGCCTGAAAAGCTGAAAAGGCCGATCAACGTATTGGAGGCCGAAGAGGACCCGGACGCCATCTGGCGCACTTTGATCAACCACTGGCTGGGCGAGGACTACAGCCGCATGTTCGCACTTATCGACATGCTGGTTATGCTGAAGGTCGACCACTTCGATGCGGTGCTCGCCAACCGCCGCAAACAGGAAGAAAAGCTCGCAGCAATGAGCCCGCTTGGGCCCGGTGTGCTGGATGAAGACGAGCTGATCCGCTTCGTCTCACATTACGAGCGCCTCACGCGCCACATGCTGGAGGAAATGCCCGAACGCGCCGATGTGGTGATCGAAATCGACCGGGACCAGAAACCCCGCGCCTGACCTCTTTATCCCTTAAGGAATGAGAGTGCATCGCAACCGGATGAGGTGGGATGGAGGAAGCGAGGCGGGAGGGTGGAAGGAAATGCAGCCCCGCGCTTCCGATTGCGATGCAATGTCCCTTTGAACCGCCTCTCCGCCAATTAAAATATGGCCTTTGGGGCAGGATTCCTGCGGGTCTTTGACTAGATGCCGGCTTCGACCGCAAGGCGGATCATATCCGCGCTGCTTTTCGCACCAAGCTTTTCCATGGCGAGGCCGCGGTGCATTTTGATCGTCTTTTCAGACAGTCCAAGCTCATAGGCGATCTGCTTGTTGCGCAGGCCTGCGGCGACCATGGTCATAACTTCTAGCTGGCGTTTTGACAGGTCCTTGATCTTCTCGACCGCCCGCGCCCGGCGCGTCGCAACGGGGCTCTGAGCGCCGTCTTCCAGCTCAACTTGCGAGCCGTGGAAATATTCCAGCTCACCCTCTTCGTCGAAAATCGGCGCGACCACCACGGCATTGCGGAATGGCGTGCCATCCTTTTTGTAATTCAGGATTTCGACCATTACGGCCTTGCGCTCTCGCACACCCTGGCGGATGGTTTCGGTCAGCCATGGCTCCGTGCCGGGGCCGGACAGGAAGCGACAATTACGGCCGATGATCTCGTCTTCATCGTAGCCGGTCAGCTCCATAAACGCGTCATTGCAGGCAATAATCGGGTTATCGGGCAAGCGCGGATCGCTCACCACAGAGGCGATCGGGTTCGATGCGATCAGATCGACCACACGCTGATCGATCTCGTCAGTAGCTCCATTTCCCACGGTCATTAACATGCTCTGTTTCCTTCCCGACGTAAACCCTCTTCGCAGCGTGCGAAGAGCGTAAACATACGTTTGGTACAGAGGAGATACGTTCGACCGCAGAGAAAGGTTTCAAATAGTTTACTGAACGGCGCGGGCCTCACCGTTGCTCACATCAATCCGCAGGTCGGCATATTGCACTGCGTTCAACGAATGGGAGACCATCAGGATGATCCGGTCGCCGATTGTCTGGCGCAAATGCCCGATGATTCGCCGTTCGAGCTGAGGGTCCATCGCCGAGGTCGCCTCGTCGAGGATCAGCATTTGAGCAGGTCGCAATAGCGCGCGGGCAAGGCACAATCTTTGTCGTTCGCCGCCCGATAGTCGCGCACCGCCGTCGAGCAGTTCTTCGTCCAACCCGTTTGGCAGAGCACTCACGATCTGATCGGCTTCTGACGCAACAAGCTTTTCACGGATCAGCTCATCATCCGCCTCGCAATTGGGCCACAGGAGGTTTTCCCTGACGGTACCGTCGAACAGGAAAGGCTCCTGCGGCGCGAATGCGATTTGCGATTGCCATGCGCGGCGGGTGTCCACGCCCAGCGCGACTTCGCCCCACGTGACCCTCCCTCGTGCAGGAAGGTGAAGGCCGGCGATCACCTCGACCAGCGTAGACTTGCCAGCGCCCGAAGGTCCGCCGATGTGCGCCAGAGAGCCCGGAGCGATGTCGAGTTGACCCGTGCGCACGAGCGTCACCGACTCGCCCTGCTCTCCCTGCACTTCGACAGCGCAATTTTCCAACCGGAGCACACCGCCGGACCGAGGAGCGTCTGCGTCGCTCGCCTCGGCTGATGGGCGCAGATGCCGGTGCGCATCATCCAGCTCGGCTTCCAGCTCGCGGATACTTTCGAAGGCTGGCAGCGCATGCGCGATAGATTGCAATCCGCCAAAAGTCGCCACGAGATTGGGCGCGAGCCGCAGGACGATGGCGGCCATCACAAGCAGCTCGCCGCCGGTCAGGCCCACCCAGCCGAAGCCGACCAGCAATACGATCAGCGCAAAACATGCTGCGATTACCTGCACCGCATTGCGCAGCCGCGATTGCTGCATGACGAATTGCACGGAGATCGCGCGCGTCTCTGCAATACTGTCGGCAAAACGTGCGGCCAGTTCAGCCTCGGCGCGCGCCGCCTTTGCCGCCTTCATCCCTTCGAGGAAGCGCGTGGTTTCGTGCATGACACCGCGGTTCGCGCGATTGAGATTGCGCCCCAACCGATGGCTCCGCCGCATCCAGATCGCGGCGAAGAGCAAGCCCAAGGCGATCATGACCAGCAGGGCAGCACCAAGAACCGGGCTGACGACAAAGGCCGCCACCAGATAGGCGAGCGACATCACCGACAGCACCATTCCGTTCGACAGGAATTGCATGGTGACGGCCAGCCTGCCGATGTTTGTGGTAATGGAATTCAGCAGCTGAGACTTACGGAAGCGCTTGATCACCGGCCAGTCGGCATGCGCGAGCCGATCGAAAAAGCCACGCCTGATATGATCGACGAAGCCCTGCGCGAGCTGCATCATCATGACATCGCGCTTCATGAGGACGAGAGCGCGGACGATTATCAGCACCAGGAATGCGCCGCCCATCACCGTAAGCTGCTTTAACGGCGTATCCACGCCGGCACCGGACAAATAGCTCAGCAGATTGGCGCTCAGGCCGGTTCCGACCTCATCCCCTTGTGCAAAAATGGTCTCGGCAACGGGGAGCAGAAGGACGAGGCCGATGCCCTCCAGCACGGCGGCGAGCGCGATTATGGCGATAGTCGCTGGCAGGCGTGGCCCAGCGAATTCCACGATCGCACCCAGCAATGCGCGCATGCCTCTGGTCCTGTTTTCTGCCACGCTCAATTAGACCCCAGTCCGCGCTGCGGCGTGCCGAAGGCGAGGAATTGCTCCCGCTCGTCTTCGCCCGTCAGCACACGGTCGCCGACCATCAACCAGGCGTGAAACAGCAGGCCCTCACCTGCCTCCTCTCCGCGCTTCGATCCGATGATGATGCGCGAAGGTATGCCGCGGCGCGCCAGCGCCCAGCGGCACGCCATGGCGCGCGGAAGACAGACCACCTGAAACAGACGGATGCGATCGGCCACCCGGTTGACGAGACGCCCGATGCTCGATGCCTGATGCAGCCGCTCTTCGCTCAGATCAGGCCACACGCTCGCATCGGGCTCAACGTCAATTGGCCCCAGAAGATGCCGCCAGCGGCGAAACGCGATGAAGCGAATGAGGAACCGCGCCCAGGCCAGGCTGAGCCAGATTTCCATACACAAGACGCGCCGCTTGATGGATCGCACTAGGGTCATGGCGTCGGCCTATCAGAGCTTCCAGAGAAACCACAACATCGCATTGTTGCGCAGGGCTACGATGCGGCTTCGATGTTTGCCGAACACGGGCGGATCGCGAAAGATTTCGGCGTGGCGCAGGATGCGCTCCGGCAGGGGCACGCCGCCAAGATCGGCAATACCGCGGCGGAAAGCTTTTAGATGAGCCTGCACGCGCTTATGCGTCGAGTGAACTTCCAGTTCATCGATCCACGGCTCAGTCGGACAATCGCTCCACAATTGCTTGGCCAACAGCAGGCTGGCGAGAAGCGCAGGAGCGAAGTTCAACTGCTTCGCCCGGACCATGACCCGAGAGCGAATTGAGGGATCGAGCTTTTGCGTCAGCATGGCGAGATCGCACAGCCATTTCAGCCGGTTCCAGCGACAAATCGTGCCATGCGCGATCAGATACAAAACGTAATCAGGATCCTGAAGAGCGCTGACTTCGTCGCGATCGACATCGGGCTCCTGCCACCCGGCAGGCGGATTTTTCAAAGTGCGCGAGTGAAGTTCAATTTCCACGCCAAGTTCAGGATCAAGGATACTGATTTCGCGGTGATATCTTGCAATGCGGTGAGCCTTTCCCGCACCGGCCTCGCCTGCCTCACCAGCGACTATATAGCCATGCCGGGAAGCCAGATCGATCGCGGAGGAGAAGCATCCCGGAAGCACCAGAAGATCGACATCTTTCGCGGCACGAAGTGTGGACTGGCCGTAAAGCTCCTCACCCAGACGCCACCCTTTGATTTCCCGTGATGCTATGCCTTGCGCATCCAGCAAAGCACGCAAACGCATAGCCGCTGCCTTCTGCTTGAGCTCGCGGCGCGTCATGTTTTTCAGATGCCGGCTGAGGTAAGCCCTGACCTCGTCATCCTCGGCGCTTTCCCAAGCACGTTCGAGCAATGCGCCCACGCGGTGCCGTTCCACAGCAAAGCGCGCGAGTGCAATGCACGGCTGTGGCGGTGTCTCGGATGAAGGAAATCCCAGCGCGGGCCGCAGCGCATCGGCCAAGTCCGTCAGCTGAGTGGGGAGCGAATTCATATACGCCTCTAACCCAGCTTGTGAACCCACCGCAACATGCGCTTCCAGGCAGCCGGCCGCGCTGGTGATGGCTGGGAATTGTTGCACGATGAATTGCGCGACAGGCTTTACACCGCCCACCGCGATGTGATGGAAGAATTGGGTTACACGCCCTGAGCAAAGATAGTGGGACAGATCTTGGAAATTTCAAACGACACCGAAATCCGCAAGACCGACAATTTCGTCGAGACTGTTGTCGATGACGAGCTGGTGCTGCTGCACATCATCAACGGACAGTTCTACAGCCTGAAAGACACAGGACGCCGCGCTTGGGAATTGCTTGAGGACAACAAGCAATTCGGCTCGCTGGTCAATGCCATGTGCGGCGAATATGAGGTCGCCGAAGACACCTGCCGCGAGGAATTGGGCAAGCTCTTCGGCGATCTGCAGGAGCGGACGCTAGTCGAAATCAACTAGCGTCCTGCCGTCTCAATCTTCCCACCAATAGGGCGCGCGCTGGCGGTCTCCCGTCACGACTTCGTTCAGCGTCGCCGCATCATAGGCGCGCCCGCCCAGCACCACGGTTTCGACGGTCTGGGTGTTCTGGATGTTCTCCAGCGGATTGCCCGTAAGGATGACCAGATCGGCCAGCTTACCGACTTCGAGAGAGCCGATCTCACTCGCCATGCCGAGTGAGCGCGCAGGAGCGATCGTAGCGGTTTCAAGCGCTTGTAGCGGACTCATGCCACCGCGTGCGAAGGACCAGATTTCCCAATGAATGTCGATGCCGCTCTGCTGGCCGTGGCCACCGGCTGACACTTCCACTCCGCGCTCGGCGAGACGTGCTGCTTCTCGGGCGATATCGTCATCCACAAAGTCGCCTTCGGGCGCTGTCGTGCGGCGCGCGGTTGCGGCGCGCAGGATGGCGGGCGGCGTATGGGCATCGAGCAGCGGCTGCTCAAAGGCATTGGTCGCCTGCCGCCAATAGGGATCACCCGCAAGGCCGCCATAGCCGACGACCAGAGTGGGCGTGTAATTGGTGTTCGCCCGCTCGAAGAACTGCAGCACATCCTCATACATGATCTCGACGGGGAGATTGTGCTCCAGCGTCGAATTGCCATCGGCGACAAGGTTCATATCCATGCCGTAAAGCGAGCCACCTTCAGCCACGACAAGCATGTTTTCCTGGCGCGCGGCCTCGACCACCATCTGCCGCTGTTCACGGCGTGGCTGGTTGTAATTCTTGACGCTCGGCGCGCCTTCCGCCCGCAGCCGGCGCACATGGTCGAGAGCATCTTCGAGACTGTCGATCTGCGCATAGGCATAGGGGCTGCGCGCCCCGTAAATGATGCGGCCCGTGCTGAACATGCGCGGGGCAAGGATCATGCCGGTGCGCTGCATGTCTTCGGCAACGAAGAACGGGCTGTCGCTCGATGGATCGTGGATCGTCGTAGTGCCCAGCGCGAGCACCTGCTGCAAATGCCAGTTCTGCTGCGGCACGAGATCATTTGTCGCCACCGGGCCGTGCGCGTGGGCATCGACAATACCCGGAATGATCGTGCGGCCGCTCGCATCGATTGTCGGCGTGCCCGCCGGGACGGACACTTCACCAGCGGGGCCAATCGCGGCGATCACATCGCCGTTGATCAGGATAGTGCCGCCTTCGATGATGCCGCCATCGTCACCCGCCATGGTGATGATGCGCGCACCAGTGATGGCGAGCGAGCCTTGGTGGCGATCTGCTGGCACAGTGCGCAACAGCGATACGCCGGTTTCGGGTTGTTCGTAGCCGCTTGTCTCCCCTTCGCCCGGAGGCGCCATGGCGAACAGCTCATCCGTGTCGGCGGAATACAGCATCGCGCCGAGCGACCAGTTGAGCTGATCTCCATCGTCGGACCAGTGCACGTAATCGGCGCCCGAATCCGAAACCTCGACTACCGGCAATGCGCGCGCGCTGCCCGAAACGGTGACGGTCTGCCCGCCCGGCATCAGCGGCATGGCATAGGCGTCGTAATTCTCGGTGAAAGCCACATGGCGGCCCGTTGGCGAGACATAGAAGCCTGTCGCCAGATCGCCGCGCGCATGGGTGCGGATATCCTCACCGTTGAGGTCGCTGGAGAACAGCGCCTGCGCGCCGCTGTCAGAGCCGGTCATGAAAATGCGATCGCTACTCGCGCCGAAATGCGGGCGACTGTGACTGCGGCTGACAAGCACCTGCTCACCGCCGCTTGCGGGCATGCGATACACGCCGGAATTGTCGCTATATTCGGGCGCAGTCAGGTAACCACCCGATCCGCGCTCGAACACGATGGTGCGACCATCGGGAGAGAATTGCGGGCGCGAATAATGGCCCGGAGTGCTGGTAATCGCGCGGCCGCCCTGCCCGTTTGCCCCGACTGTGCGAATTTCGCCCAATCCGGCATCGGTCCAGCGCACATAGACGATCTGGGAACCATCGCGCGACCATGCGGGGTAGGCTTCCATCGCATCGCCACTGTCCCGCGTCAGGCGGCGCGGTGTGCCACCGCTCGCAGGCATGGTGTAGAGGCGACCGAGGCTTTCGAACACGACCGTGTCGCCATCGGCCGAAACCGTGGCGAAGCGCGCCATCGTGACATCGACATTGTCCACCGCCACAGGGATTTGCGGATGGGGCGCGGGTAGCACGCCGCGCGTGTCATCGACCACGAAGGGGATTTCGGCAAAGCCAGAGCCATCTGCGTTGACGCGATTGATCTTTCCGCCCGCCCAGAACACGATCGAGCGGCTGTCCGGCGTCCAGTCCATGTTGGGATAGACCCCGGTGATGGCCCAGGTCTCCTGCACATCGCGGTCGAGATCGTCGTAAATCCGGCGCTCTGCCCCTGTTTCGAGATCACGCACCCACAGCTGCGACTGAAGCGCCTCACGGCGCACGAATGCGATCATCGAGCCATCGGGCGAAGGCGTGGGCCGCACCGAGCCGCCGAGGCCGGAAACGGCCGTCGTCACTTCGCCGGTGGCAAGGTCATAGCGTTCGATATTGAACAGGCCCTGGTTGGAATCCTGCGCATATTCGAACGTGCCGCCCGGCGTCACATTGCGAGTGTAATAGACCCCGGTGCCATCGGCGGTGAAAATCGGTTCGCCCAGTTCCTTCTGGTGCTGTTCATTGGGCCGCGCGACGAGTTGCACGCCGCTGCCGCCGGAAATGTGATACATCCACACCTCACCCGTGCCGAGTGAGCGGCCGGTCGTGAAATGCTTTTTGGCGACGATGAATTGTCCGTCCGGCGACCAGCTGGGCTGGTGCATCAGGCGGAAGTCTTCATTGGTCAGCTGCCGCGCGTCCGAACCGTCGGCATTCATGATCCAGATATTGTCGCCGCCGCCCCGGTCGGATGTGAAGGCTATGCGGCTGCCATCGGGAGAGAAGCGCGGCTGCACCTCCCAGGCGAGGCCTTCTGCAATGCGCGTCGGCGTACCGCCAGAAATCGGCATGGTGTAGATATCGCCGAGCAGCGAGAAGGCGATCGTGCGCCCGTCTGGAGACACATCGATATCCATCCATGTACCTTCATCGGTGCGGATCGGCACCTGCGTGATCTGCACCCCGGGAGGGTTGTTCACGTCCCAGCCGGTTTCCTCAGCCTCCGCCGTGGCAGGCGCGGCATCGCCTTCGCCCGTCTGGTCGGATTCGGGAATGGCTGGAGGCGCGATCCGCGTATTCTCATCTTCCGTCGCTTCGCTTTCCACCGGAGGATCGTCTGACTCGGCGGGCGGCTGCACCTGCGCGTGGGCAGGCATGGCAATCGCAATGGCGAGCAGGCTGGCGGCGAAAAGCGAATTGGTGCGGAGCATAGGCATCCTGTCTGTGTTGTGTGTGTTCTTCAGTCCCGTGCGCCTTCATACGCTCACAAACGCTGGGCGCAATGATTGAGCGTTCCTGGCACGGCCAAGCTGCCGAAAACATGGCGAACTTGGTTGCTCAATGGTTTCTACAAGATACTCTGCACTCAGGCACCGTAGTCTTAGCAACGCGTGTCTTGGTTCGGGGAGCAGGTCGCAATGCACACAGGCGCAAAGTCATCGTCATGGTTCGGAGCTTTCTTGGCAGCCGCTTTCGCGCTGGCATTTCCAGCGGCTGCGCAAGACGATGCCGGAGCAGAGAATCCGGAAGATTCGATTGTCGTCGGATCGCGGCCCAATCACCTCGTGCTGGAAGACGACTTCACGATCGATGTCATTTTGCGCGATCGGCCTATCCGGCTTGAAGTGGATTCAGCGCACTGGGGTCCGGTGGCGCTCAACATCGACCTTGTCTTGGATATGGAATTAAGAGGACAGCCAGACACGCTCTGGAATTTCGGCGGGGTCGAGGTGCAGATGGTGACAACGCCAGAGCGCATCACTTACGATAATCGCACAGTCAACCAGCGCATCGGCTGGACGGCCTACAACGCATCGCACATCGCCGACGGGGTTATAGGCATTCACGATCTGCCCTACGATCTCGTCACCTTTCTCTACGGCGAACGTACTGCAAGGGACAGGGTGCAGGTTTTTGAAATGGAGCGCCGCGGACGCGGCCGTTTTCGTCGGCACGGCATTGAGCTGGACGTAGGTGAGGATCGCCTGTTCGCGATGATTTCCAACCGCATCGGACTGAACCTCGTCTCCGCCGGTACCGCAAATTACATCGCCACACGGCAGGAGGGGCGTTTCATCCCGGACACCGATGGCCTCGTTGAGATCATTCCCGGGCTCTATCGTCCCACGCGGACCATGCAGCTCGCCTATCCGATAGATTTTGGCGATCTTCGCATCGACAATTTTTCCGTGCGCATGGTCGATCATGGACGAGCCAATAGCGTTGGCGAAGCCGAAGAGGGCGATCCCCGCTTCGAGGAGAACACCATCCTCGTGACCGATCGCAGGAGGCGCGGCCGTGACGATCATTTCACGCGTATCGGACGCCAGCAATTCAGGGCATGCTCTGAAATCACCTACGATCTTGAAGAGCGCGAAATCCGGATGCGTTGCAGCGATATGCCGATCGATGCCGACTGACCTATTGCGCGCTGGACTTGCACGCCCAAACGCGGTTCACCGGCAACATGACTAAGCAATATGATGCAGTGATCATCGGCGCGGGGCACAATGGCCTCGTATGCGCTTTCTACCTTGCGCAGGCCGGCCTGAAGGTGCGCATTGTGGAGCGGCGCGATGTCGTGGGCGGTGCGGCGGTGACAGAAGAATTTCATCCGGGCTTCCGCAACTCTGTCGCCAGCTACACGGTCAGCCTGCTGCAGCCCAAAGTGATCGCGGATATGCGGCTCGTCGAAAACGGCTATAGGGTGATCGAGCGGCCGATTTCCAACTTCCTGCCGCAGGAAGATGGCGGCTATCTGAAACTCGGCGGCGGGCTGGAGCGGACGCAGGCGGAATTTCGCAAATTCTCGAACGCCGATGCGGAGGCCCTGCCTGCCTATTACGATGCGCTGGAAGGCGTTGCCGAAGTCCTGCGAGCGCTCGCGCTCAAGACGCCGCCCAATGTCGGCGATGGTTTTCGCAGTCTCATTGCAGCAGCGTTGCAGGGTTATGGCATGTCCCGGCTGGACACGCAGGCGAAGCGGAATGTGCTCGACCTGTTCACCAAATCCGCCACCAGCTTCCTTGGACAATGGTTTGAAAGCGAGCCGGTGAAGGCTGCGTTCGGCTTTGACGCGGTCGTAGGCAACTACGCTTCCCCTGACACGCCGGGCAGCGCCTATGTCCTGCTGCATCACGTTTTTGGCGAGGTTAATGGCACAAAAGGCGCCTGGGGCCACTGCGTCGGCGGCATGGGCACGATCACCCAGCTGATGGCCAAAGCCTGCCGCGAAGCGGGTGTGGAGATCAGCCTGGAATCGCCTGTCAGCGAAGTGCTGGTCGATGGTGGCACCGTGGCGGGCGTAAAGCTCAGGAGCGGCGAAGAAGTGGCCGCGAAGCGGGTTATCGCAAATGTCGGGCCGAGGCTGCTCTACGGCAAAATGCTCGATGCGAGCCATCAGCCGGAGGATTTCCGCCGCGCGATGAAAGGTTTCAAGGCGGGCGGCGGGACATTCCGCATGAATGTCGCGCTGAGCGAGTTGCCGCGCTTCACCGCGCACCCCGAACCGGGCGAGCATCATTCATCCGGCATCATCATTGCGCCGACGCTCGATTACATGGACCGCGCTTTTCTCGACGCTAAGACACACGGCTGGTCGAAGACACCGATCGTCGAGATGCTGATACCCAGCACGGTGGACGACAGCCTCGCTCCGCCGGGCCAGCATGTCGCCAGCCTGTTCTGCCAGCAATTTGCTCCTGAATTGCCCAATGGTCGCGATTGGGACGATGAAGAGGCCGCAGCCGTCGACACCATTATCGACACCGTCGAAAAGCATGCTCCCGGCTTCCGCGCCTCGCTCCTCGGCAAACAGGTGCTCAGTCCTAAAGGTTTGGAGCGCAAATTCGGCCTTGTGGGCGGGGATATCTTCCACGGACATATGAGCCTCGACCAACTCTGGTCGGCGCGGCCGGTGCTTGGCCACGGCGCCTATCGTGGACCGGTAAAGGGGCTCTACATGTGTGGATCGGGCGCGCATCCCGGCGGCGGCGTCACCGGTGCTCCCGGGCACAATTGCGCGCGCGAAGTCATTGCTGACGGCGGGAGCTTCCACCGCTTCGCCTAATCGAGGGAAAAGGCAGAAGGCAGCAATTCGGCGATGCTGGTGGTCAAGGTCTCATCCCCTTCCCTGTCACAGCACACGATCTCGATATTGCGGCCTGAAAGCTGCGCAGCTTCGGCAATCGCCTGTCGGCAGCCGCCGCACGGCGTCACCGGGCCGACGCCGGGTTGGCCCTCATCCGCCGGGCCGCCGATCACAAGCACGCGGGCGACGTTTTCAAGCCCGAAAGCCTGCTGAGCTGCGGTGAGCGCAGATTGTTCCGCACACACGCCGAGGCGGTAACATGCGTTCTCCATATTCGCGCCGACCGCCACTTCGCCATCGACACTCTCGACCGCTGCCCCGACAAAGAAACCCGAATAGGGCGCATGGGCGCGCAGCCGCGCCTCCTTAGCCTTGGCGAGGAGGTCGCTCACAATGCCTCGCCCACCGGCTGTGCATCCAGCTTTTTCGCAATGGCAATCGCACCTGCAATCAGGAAGGGCACCAGCACGAAGCTCAGCACGATCTTGGCGATAGCCTGCCCAACCAGCAGATCGCCGATTGGAAATTCGCCGTAGAAAGCGAGCGTGATAAAAATCAGCGTGTCGATCGCCTGGCTGATCGCCGATGCAATCGCACCGCGCGCCATCAGCCAGAAACCGCCGCCTTCACCCTTGCCGCGCAGCTTGTTGAAAATCCACACATTGAGCAGAAGCGACACACCATAGGCCACTGGCCCTGCAGCCATGATCCGCGGCGTTTGCGCATGCACCGTGTTGAAGGCGTCGAGATTTTCCGGCGGCATTTGCGGCGATGCGGGCAGTGCCAGCACGATCCAGATCAACGCAATCGAGAATGCCAGCGGAAGAAAACCCCAGAGCACCAGCCGGTCTGCCGCCCCCTTGCCATGCAATTGCGAGACTGTGCTCGACATCACCACCAGCAACAGGAACGCCAGAATTCCGCTCTCCACCTTGATGGTACCAAGATCGAAAATCGGGATCGCGAATTGCTTGAACGCCAGCACGCCGGCAATCACGGTCATGCCGCCATAAAGGAGCGTGATGACGAAAAGGGATCGCGCCATGGGCAGGGCGCGGGCTGTCGCTGCGGTGTCGGTCATGCGCGATGGCTATGCAACACATGCGGCGCTTTGCAAGCCTGATCGGGGAATAACAGGGGCAAAACCGTTGAACCGGACGCCCAACTGCGCAAGAGAGGCTGACGGTTCACCTGATCTGGAGTCGCCGTGCCTCCCCAATTGATATCTCTCGCAGGGATCGCCGCGATCCTTGCCATCGCTTTCCTGCTGTCTACCGGCAAAACCCGCATTAGGCTGCGCGTCGTCGCAGCGGCCTTTGCCTTGCAAGCGCTGATGGCACTGCTGGTGCTGCGCACGCCGTGGGGTGTGGCGGGCATCCAGTTCCTGTCCGATGGCGTGATTGCCCTGCTCGACTATTCCAAGGTCGGGATCGAGGCGGTCTTCGGATCGATGGATGACAATCCTTTCACCAATACCTTTGTTATCGCGGCGCTGCCGGTGATCGTGTTCTTTGCCGCTATCGTGTCGATCCTGTACCACTGGGGCGTTATGCAGCGGCTGGTGCGCTGGGTGGGCGGCGCGATCGGGTGGATTACCGGTATCTCCAAGGTCGAAGCGCTCGGCAGTGCGGCGAATATCTTTGTCGGCCAGTCTGAGAGCCCGCTCGTGGTGCGCCCCTATCTTGCCAGCCTGACGCCCAGCCGCCTGTTCACCCTGATGGCTGTCGGAATGGCAGGTGTCGCGGGGACGATCCTTGCCGCTTATGCAAGCTTCATTGGGTCGGAAGCCGTGCCCTTCCTGCTCGCCGCGGCCTTCATGTCCGCTCCCGGCGGGATCCTGATGGCGAAGATCATCATGCCCGATGACGAAAGTGACCTGGCTCGCGATGCGGCAGACCTTGCCGACATCGAATTGCCCGAACTTCGTATCAGTGCAGAAGGCCCTGCGGCGCTGACCGAAGGTGGCAAGCCGCATGAAGTGCAGATGGCTGAGACATTCGAAGAGGGGCACAAGCCTGCCAACGTCATCGAAGCTGCTGCCCAGGGCACGCAAACGGGCGTCAAACTGGCCGTAGCGGTCGGTGCCATGGTGATGGTGTTTGTCGCGCTGGTCGCGCTCGCCAATGGTATCCTTGGCGGTGTGGGCGGCTGGATGGGCTATCCCGATGTCACTTTCCAGCAGCTGATCGGCTATGTCTTCCAGCCCGTCATGTTCCTTATCGGCGTGCCTTGGGCAGAGGCCGACATCGCCGGCGGCCTGTTCGGCACAAAGATCGTGCTGAACGAGTTTGTCGCCTTTATTGAATTGGGCGCGCTGGAGGAAGGCACGTTCTCCGCCCGCACGACGGCTATCGTGACCTTTGCGTTGTGCGGCTTTGCCAATTTCAGCTCGATCGCGATCCAGATGGCGGTGACAGGCGGGCTCGCGCCCAATCAGCGCCCGGTTATCGCCAAGCTGGGCCTGCGCGCGCTGGCTGCCGGTTCGCTGGCGAATTTGATGAGCGCCGCACTGGCGGGCCTCGTCCTTCCTCTGTAAGAGCGCCGCCATGTCTGACCTTGCATCCATCTCGCTCTCGCGCCCGCTGGAGGATTTTTCCAGCGAGCTTGGCCGCAGCTTTGAGGAATATGGCTTCGCGATCATCCGCGATCACGGCATCCCGCAGGATCTCATCGACCGGGCGGAATCGCTGGCCAAGGAGTTCTTCGCCCTGCCTGAAGCGGCAAAGAATGCCTACGCCATCGAGGGCGGTGGTGGCGCGCGCGGCTACACCCCGTTCGGCAAGGAAATCGCCAAGGATGCGACAGTCCATGACCTGAAGGAATTTTGGCACGTGGGCCGCAGCCTGCCTGAAGGACACCCGTTGGCAGAGATGATGGCGCCCAATATCTGGCCGACCGAAAAGCCCGAATTCAAAGGTGTGTTCGAAGAGCTGTATTCGCAATTCGAGCAAACCGGCGATCGCATCCTGCGTGCGATCGCGCTCCACCTTGACCTCGAAGAGGACTATTTCGTCTCCACCGTCGAGGACGGCAATTCGGTGATGCGCCTGCTGCATTATCCGCCGCTGAGCGAGGATGTGCCCGAAGGCGCCATCCGCGCCGCCGCCCATGGGGATATCAATACGATCACGCTCCTGCTTGGCGCGGAGGAAGCTGGGCTCGAATTGCTCAACAAGCAGGGCGAATGGGTACCGGTTTCGCCGCCGAAAGGCGCGCTGGCGGTCAATGTGGGCGACATGCTGGAGCGCCTCACCAACAATCGCCTTCGCTCGACAACGCACCGCGTGGTCAATCCCGGCGGCGAGGCATCGCGCCGGTCGCGCTATTCCATGCCCTTCTTCCTCCATTTCCGCCCGGACTTCGTGATCGAGGCCCTGCCGCATTGCGTGAAGGAAGGCGATGAGCCTGCACCGCCCATCACCGCGCATGAATTCCTGCAGCAGCGGCTGCGCGAAATCGGACTGGCCTGATCAGCGAATCGGCCTGCGAGTCGCGTCCCGCCAAACCTGTTCCGCCGAGTGTGTGATCATTCTGCACGCAATTATGTTGCGGCGCAGCAACAGTGGTTTTGGATTCCGATCCGATCCACAAAAAAAGTCCGCAATATGACCTCTCGGCGTTGCCCTGTCATTGGAATGAAATGAAACTTGCCTGTAAGGGCGCGCACAAGCCTTGGAGCCCCTCCCCAAGGTAGAATTTCATTCCAATGAAGGATTTTCGGGATCATGAAAATGAAGTTTCTCCTCGCAGCCAGCGCGGCGACTATCGCCACCGTTGGCTTTTCCGGGACTGCCGCCGCGCAGTCGACCGGTTCGACCGACTTTGACGAAGGCACGATTGTTGTCACCGGCTCGCTGGACCTCAGCGTCGGCGGTGTTGAAGTTCCTGACACCCCGCGCGCCAAGATCGAGCTGGATGAAGAAATCATTCGCCGCCAGCGCCCCGGCCAGACGCTCAACGACATCGTTAACCTCGTCCCCGGCGTCAGCTTCCAGAACAATGACCCCTGGGGTTCTTCGGGCGGTGGCTTCACCATCCGTGGCTTCGGCGCAGACCGCGTTTCGCAGACGCTGGACGGCCTGCCCCTGAACGACAGCGGTAACTACGCCCTCTACACCAACCAGCAGGTTGACAGCGAAGTTCTCGAACGCGTTGTCGTGAACCTCGGCACCACCGACGTTGACAGCCCGACGGCTTCGGCCAGCGGCGGCACGATCAACATCCGTACGCGTCGTCCGGGTGATGAGCTTGGCATTCTCGCCACCGCCACCTTCGGCGATGTGCTCGCAGAAGGCGCTGAGAACACCGATTACTACCGTGTTTTCGGCATGGTCGACTGGGGCGATCTGACGGGTAACGGCCTCACCGCCTTCACCTCGCTCAGCTACACCAACTACGGCACGCCGTATAACCCCTATGGCGAAATCAAGAAGCTGCAGTTCAACGGTCGTCTGTACCAGGAACTGGGCGCCAATGGCGACTTCATCTCGATCGCCGGCCACTACAACCGCAACCGCAACAACTTCGCCGGTTCGGAACGTCTGAGCACGCTGCTCGATTTCTACGATGATCCCGACTTCAGCAATGAAGATCGTTTCACCGTGTACGAAGGCGCTGGCGAATTCCCCTGCACCGTGGATCAGAACGTCCTGATCGGTGGCGGCGCAGGTGAAAACGGCGTTTCAGAACGTTACAGCGATCGCAGCGGCTGCGGCGCGGCATTCTACCGTCGCTTCAACCCGTCGGATACGGGCAACATCCGCATCAACTCGCTGTTCAACATCACCGACAACCTGACCCTGACGGTCGATCCGAGCTACCAGTACGTCAAAGCAAACGGTGGCGGACCGGACGATCTGCGTGAAGGTTTCTTCGACGGCCTGACCGGTGCATTCCGCGGCGGTTACTACTTCGGTCGTGACCTCAACGGCGACGGTGACATCCTCGACCGCGTTGCCGGTAACGATCCGAGCCAGACCCGCACCGACCGTTATGGCGTTGTGGCCAACCTGATCTACGACATCAGCAATGATCACCGTGTTCGCGTTGCTTATACGCTTGACCATGCCCGTCACCGTCAGACCGGCCAGATCACTGCGATGCAGGCCAATGGCGAAATCAACAATGTCTACGCCATCGACAATCCGCTGCTCGACAACCGTGGTGAAGAGGTCAACAAGCGTGACCGTCTGTCCTACGCAATTCTGAACCAGCTTTCGGCAGAATATGCCGGTAACTTCGGCGATCTTACCGCTGTTGTTGGCCTGCGTGTTCCGTTTTTCACCCGCGAGCTGAACCAGAACTGCTACACCACTTCGATCAACGGCTTCGTCAACTGCCCGGCACCGGGTCAGGACCTGACCCAGTACGAACTCGACAATCCTGATCACGTGGCGCCGACTTCGCGCGAATACAACTACGATCGCCTGTTGCCGTCCGTTGGCTTCACCTATCGTGTGACCGACGACTTCTCGGCCTTCGGTAACTTCTCGCGCGGCATTTCGGTACCGGGCACGGATCCGCTCTACGACTCGCTCTACCTTGCCGATGATGATCGTGCGCGTCCGGTTCCGGAAACCACCGACAACTTCGACCTCGGTGTTCGCTTCCAGAGCGGCATCATCCAGGCGCAGCTTGCTGGTTACTTCACCCGCTACGACGACCGTCTGGCTTCGGCCTTCGATCCGACCGCGAACGATGGTGAAGGCGCGGTCGTGTTCCGTAACCTTGGCCGCGTGGACAAATACGGTATCGACGGTTCGTTCTCGATCGCTCCGACCGACAACATCAACCTCTATATCTTCGGTTCGATCAACGAATCCGAAATTCAGGACGATGTGCAGGTCGGTGTCGACATGAACGATCAGCCTGTGTTTGCTGCAACTGCCGGCAACAATGAATCGGGTGCACCGACCTACTCGATCGGGGGTCGTGGCCAGGTCTCCTTCGGTCCGTTCGATCTGGGCGCCCAGATCAAGCACACCGGTGAGCGTTTCATCAACGATCTGAATACGGTGGAAGCACCGTCCTACACGCTGGTTGATCTCGACCTGCGCTGGAACATTGCCGAACTGGCCAATGGCACCAACGCTCAGATGCAGATCAACGTCACCAACCTGTTCGATGAATATTACATCGGCTTCTTCGGTGGCTCGCTGGACGGCTTCGGCTTCGCCCAGATCGGCGCTCCGCGTGCTGCCAGCGTCTCGCTGATCGTCGGTTTCTAATCGACCACGCAAAAGCGTAGAAAAAAGTTGGGCGGCGGCACTCGAAAGAGCGCCGCCGCCTTTCTTTTGTCATTCGTCTGCGTCAAGACGGGCGCATGACAAATAAGCTCACCGCCCTCCTTCTTGCCTCCGCCGCGCTTGCCGGTTGCGCCACGCAGCCGCAGTCGGTTTCCAGCATTTCGCCTGCCGCAGACACGGTCAGCCTGCAGGTGCTCGCGCTGAACGATTTCCACGGCCATCTCGAGCAATCCGATCGCGAAGGCACGTGGATCGAGAACGGGCAGGAGCAGCGCGGTCGTATCGGCGGCGCTGCGCAATTGGGCGCGACGCTGGACGCACTACGAGAAGGCCATAGCGTCACCGTTGCAGCGGGCGACCTGATCGGCGCAAGCCCGCTCATCTCCTCCCTCTTCCTTGATGAGCCGACCATTCGCGCGCTCTCGGTCGTCGGGCTGGATATCGCCTCTGTTGGCAATCACGAATTCGATCGCGGGATCGAAGAGCTTCGCCGTATCCAGAATGGCGGATGCGAGGTCTACACCTTGCGCGAGCCCTGTGCGGTCGAAGCATTTGTCGGGGCGGACTTCGCCTATCTTGCCGGCAATGTCGTAGACGATGCAGGCGCAACGTTGTTCTCGGGAACCGAGCTTCGCGATTACGGCAATGCGCGCGTTGGATTTATCGGCCTGACGCTGCAAGACACGCCCAATCTCGTCGCTGACCAGGCGACCGCCGGCTACACTTTCCTGCCCGAAGCGGAGACTGCCAACCGCCTTGCCGCGCAATTGCGCGATCAAGGTGCCGACACCGTGGTGCTACTGATCCATGAGGGCGGTTATGTGGACGGGCGCTTCGTGCTCGATGGCTGCCCGGATCTTTCCGGCCCGATCGTGCCGATCGTCGAAGCGCTCGATCCGTCGATCTCGCTCGTCGTTTCCGGCCATTCGCACAATAGCTATATCTGCAACATCACGCGCGACAGCGGAGAGCCGGTGCTGCTGACGTCGGCCGGGCGCTACGGCGGTTTCGTGACCGCAATCGACATGGTGATCGATCCTGCAGCCGATACCGTTCTTTCACTGGAGGCCCGCGCGGTCGCAGTCCGGGATACCGACACGCCGCATCCTGAGGCTGATGCCATCGTACGACGATATGCCGAAGCTGTTCGCCCTGTGGCCGAGCGTGCGGTCGGCCCTGTCGCTGCTCCACTGGATCGCGGCGAGGATTGCGCTGACCGGCCTGCGCAGGATTTCGTCGCCGATGCCTATCTCTTCGCTGCCAATGCTGCACTCGACGAGCCTGCGGACGTGGCGTTCGTCAATTCGGGCGGCGTGCGTAGCGATCTTTCCGGCGCGGAGGATGGCGTCCTCACGTTCGGAGAGCTCGCCGCGATGGCTCCCTTCGGCAATACGCTGATCGTGCTGGAAATGACGGGCGCCGAGATCGTCGGGCTTCTCGAACAGCAATTCTGCGAGGAAGACGGCTCCGTTCTGTGCGGATCGGCGCTCATTCCCTCGGCAGGATCAGCCTATCAGGTCGATCGCAGCCTAGCCTTGGGTGAGCGCGTGCTGGCTCCCGTCATCGACGGACAGCCGCTCGATGCCGCCCGCACCTATCGCGTCGTCACCAACAGCTTCCTGGCTGGCGGCGGCGATGGGTTCGCGCAGTTCACCAGCGCCCGGCAGATCGCCAATGTCGGCTTCGATATCGACGGGATCGAAGCCTATGTGGCGACCGGTGAGGTGAGCGTGCCTGTCTGCGGCAGAGTGCGGAACGTCGTCGCCCCGCGCAGCCCTTAACGCAGGGGCGGCTCGTCGAAACTGCGCAGCTTGCGACTGTGGAAACTGTCGCCTTCCTTGCTGAGCAGGGAGAGCGTTTCGATCCCGATGCGCAAATGCTGGCTGATCGATTTTTCGTAAAAGGCGTTTGCCTGGCCGGGCAGCTTGATCTCGCCATGCAGCGGCTTGTCCGACACGCATAGCAGCGTGCCATAGGGAACGCGGAAGCGATAGCCCTGCGCTGCTACTGTCGCGGACTCCATGTCGATGGCGACCGCCCTGCTCTGGTTGAAGCGCAGTGCCGAGCGTGTGTAGTGCAGTTCCCAATTGCGATCGTCCGTGGTGACGACTGTTCCGGTGCGCAAGCGGGCCTTGAGCTGCTCGTCACTATCGCCCGTGACGCTGCGCGCGGCCTTGAACATTGCGGTCTGCACTTCGGCGATTGGCGGGATGGGGATTTCCGGCGGGATTGCTGAATCGAGCACATTGTCATCGCGCAGGTACGCGTGGGCGAGCACATAATCGCCAATGGTCTGGCTCGGGCGCAGGCCACCGCAGTGCCCGATCATCAGCCACACTTCCGGGCGCAGAACGGCGATGTGATCGCAAATCGTCTTCGCGTTCGACGGGCCGACCCCAATATTGACCAGCGTGATTCCGGAATTGTCTTTCCCGACCAGGTGATAGGCCGGCATCTGGTGCTTCCGCCACGTGCCCGAGGCGATGCGTTCGCGCGCGCCTTCCAGATTGCTGCTGTCGATCACCGCACCCGGAGCGGAAAAGCTTTCATAGCGGCTGTCCGGATTGGCGATCTCGGCCAGCGCGAAATCGATGAATTCCTCAACGTAACGAATGTAGTTGGTGAAGAGCACATAGCGCTGGAAATGCTCTGCCGGCGTGCCCGAATAATGGCGCAGACGTGCCAGGCTGAAATCGGTACGCAGGGCATCGAAGAGCGACAGCGGCCGCGCTTCATCCTCCTCACCTACCCATGTGCCGTCGGTCACTTCATCGCCAATCTTGATCAGATCGGATGACGGGAAATGCCGCGTCAGTTCCGCGCTACTTGCGCCCTGCAGTCCGGGCGAAGACGTATCGAGCACGTATTGGTACGGAATTTCGTCATCGGAGCGCCCGACTTCGAGTGATACATCGTAATCGCTGACGAGATGCGTCAGCTGCTCTTTCAGGTAAGGCCTGAACAGCGCCGGATCGGCTATCGAATTGCTGTAAGTGCCCGACTGGTTCAGCCGCGCATAGGCGCGCGCGGGGTATGGTTGCTCCACCTTTCCCGCATAGTGCAACGTCAGCTCAGGATAGGCGAAATACCCCTCGGCGCGGGCGTGCCCTGCAGGCGGGGTGCGGTCTTCGGCATATGTGGCGAGCGCATCGATAAGGTTGCTTCGCGAATTGTTGTAGACCTCCTCGAGCTGATCGAGGATGCCATCGATGTCTTCGACTTTAGTCGCCACAAATTCTCCGTCTGTCTGGGGTTGCTGGCTTTTGCCTTAGCCCGATTGCAGGTGATGGGGAAGCCTTAGGCGGGCTCTGCAAAAACCCAGTCGAGGTAGGCGGCAAGGCGAACGCCGGATTGCGCGAGGCGCTCTTCAACGCTCGGCGTCCACTGCCAATTGTAGCGATACCGCAGGATGGCGGGCGATTCCGGCGTGCCCATGCCGTATTCTTCGCTCACGCCGGGATAGATTTCATCACGCATGGCGGCGCTTTCGGCGATCCACACTTCGGGATCGGCATCCCACCAGTCAATGACACGGTTGGGCGTGATCCGCCGCTCCAGGCGATCGGCATATTCGCTGTAGGACAATTGCTGGCGCAGGATCATGCCTTCATCCCACACCCAGTGCAGATTGGTCTGCTCGTCAAACCAGTCGACGATGAAATCATTTCCACCGCGGTCGGTGCCGTTTCCTGCATGAAGCGGCTGATGGAGGTCGGAAACGATGTGGACGATAAATCGCAGCGCGCGAGCCTTGTCGTCCTGCGAGGCAGCGGGATCGCGCAACACGGCAGTAAAGCGCTCCAAAGCCGTCGCCGCATCACCTTCTGGCGGATGCTCCAAATCCTCCACAGAGCGCCCTTCCGGCAGAGTGACGTAATGGAAAGGAGAAGCGGTCTCCTGCCAGAATGGCGAGGGATTGGAGCGCTGCTCATCTGGCCAGGTGCTCGCTTCGGGCAAGCCTTCGGTCCCGATGATCTGGGCAATCTGTGCCTGCGTATGGCCGCTGATATTGTCTTCGGCGATCTCTGCCGTGACGCGGTGTCCAATCGGGCCCCACGCTTGTGCGGGAGTGGCCAGAACGGAAGCGGATGCGGCGAGTGCGATGGCAAATTTGCGGGTCATATCGGGTCCCTAATGAAGCTGTATTGCGGCCCTATGAAACAGGCAGGCATGGCAAAGCAAGGGGGACCAAAGCGCATTTCCTGCATGCATTCGCTGGCCTGCTGTTGTGACCCAATTCCTATGGTTAACTTTTCCCAAAGGATATGCCCGTAACGCTGGTGAAACGCATAAATTTCCTCAGGAATTCCACCGCTGTGAAACATGAAAATATCGAAATCGCCGATCCGTCCCTGATCGATGCTGTCGCGCGCTCCTGCGGTGAAGTCACCGTCGGCTGTGTGGACGTTGGCGGTCTGGTCGAAGAAATCATGAAAACCGCAGGCGATATGGAGGACAGGCGCCGCACGCTCCAATCGGTTATGGCCGAGCTGGCAAAGGATCAGCGGCGCGTCACCGATGCTACGGATGAGGCGCGCCTGCTGTCCGATCGGGCAAAACGCGATCTGCGTCAGAGCACGGCAGTGATCAAGGACTCCATCGGCGAATTTGTGGATCTCACAGATCTTATCGTCGCTCTGGCCGAACATATCACGAGCTTTGCGGGCGCGATGGACCAGGTCCGCCGCGTGTCGGAGAAGATCGATACGATCGCAGAGACGACCAATATGCTCGCGCTCAACGCCGCGATCGAGGCGCACCGTGCCGGTGCTGCCGGGGCAACCTTTGCCGTAGTCGCGCAGGAAGTGAAAAAGCTGGCGCAGGACACGCGCGGCGCAACGGACGAAATCGCCCGCACGGTGGATTCTCTCGGCGGAGAAGCTGAAGGTCTCGTCGAGAAAATCAGCAAGGGCGTTGAACAGGGCAAGAGCGCGCAGACCAAATTCGCTCAGATCGACGATACGGTGAACGGAATTTCCGAATTCGTCACCCAGATCGAAGAGCAGAATTCGGGGATTGCGCAGAACACCAGCACGATCAACGCCCGTGTCGAGGAAGTGCGGGAAGCACTCGAGCTCTTCGCGTCGGGAACGCGCGCCAACAACAAAAACCTGGTCTCGGCAAAACAACGCATCAACGAACTTGAGACCATGTCGATGGAGATGTTCGACCAGTTGGTGCGCAGCGGTTTCGCCGCAGCCGATCTCGAATTCGTCGAAATGGCAATCAAGGGCCGTGACGAAGTGGTCAGCCTGGTCGAGAGCGCGCTAGCAGATGGTTCGATCGCCGAAGCGGACGTGTTCGATAGGGATTACCACGAAATTCCGGGCACCAATCCCACCCAGTACAGCAACCGCTTCAACGATTTCGCCGATCGTTTCATCCAGCCGATCCTCGACAAGCAACTGACGTTCCGCAAGGAAGTGATCACCTCCGTCGCATCAAATCAGGATGGCTATCTGCCGACGCACCTCTCAACCCGCTCGCTGAAGCCCACGGGCAATATCGAGCATGACGAGAAATACTGTCGCAACCGGATCAAGGTGCTGGACGAGACGACCCAGCGCGCGGTCGACATGAAAGACATGCCCTTCACCGCTTCGTGCTATCGCTTCGGGGGATCGGAGGGTGATCGCGCCCGGGCCGGCAAGAACATCTTCGTGCCGATGTGGATCAACGGCAGATATTGGGGCAATTTCGAGATCTTCTATCTCGACTGAGCTTTCGCGCCCGACCTGAAAATTGCGAAACGCGGGGAACGTCGTTCTCCGCGTTTTTCTTTGTCTCGTTGAATGGTTTCCGCCTTGGTACGAGGCCAGTCTTGTTACGGCCTGTTGGCGGATGCTCTGGTGCGTCCCAATTGTCCGGCGGGAAGCAAGGAATTGCTTCAGCCGTTGACGACCTGCTTGGGCAGGAGATCGGTGGCATTCGTCAGCTTGTCTGCGATCTCTGACGCAGGCAGCGCCTTGTAATAGAGCCAGCCTTGGATCTGATCGCACCCCGCGCTTCGCACCAGAGCCGCCTGCTCTTCGGTCTCAACGCCTTCAGCCGTGACATCCATCTTGAGCGCCTGCGCCATCGTGATGCTGGAGAGCATCATGGCGCGCGAACCCTCGTCGCCTTCGGCATCGACCACCAGCGAGCGGTCCAGCTTCAGTTTTTCAAAGCGGAACTGCCGCAGGAAGCCGATTGAAGCATAGCCGGTGCCAAAATCATCGAGGGACACGTTGACGCCGAAACCGCGGATCAAGTCGAGACTGCGTTCGGCAAGAACAGGGTCGTTGACGAGGCACGTTTCCGTGATCTCCAACTCCAGTCGTTCCGCCGGGAAGCCTGTCTCTTCGAGGATCTGACCAAGGAGAATGGGAAATTCGACATCGCGCAATTGCACGGCGGAGATGTTCACCGAGAGTTTAATGTCGTTCCAGGGTAATGCGTCCAGACAGGCCCCCCGCAGCACCCAAAGTCCGATTTCACTGATCAAGCCGGATTCCTCGGCAACAGGCACGAATATGTGCGGCCCCACAGGTCCCCCGGCGCGCGAGTCCCAGCGCAGCAGCGTTTCTACCGCGACAATTTCGCCCGACTTTGCGTTCACCAACGGTTGATAGACCAGATTGAAACCGTCATTCGCCAAGGCGGCGCGCATTTCCAGATCAAGCTCACGCATGCTTTCGCGACTGGCATCGAGCGACTTCTTATACCAGGTGGAGCGCATCTTGCCGTTGCGTTTGGAGGCATACATCGCGACATCGGACCGGCGCATGGCCTCGCCAGAAGAGATGCGGTCTGCGCCTTTGCTCGATGTAATCCCCGCGCTTGCGCCGATCACGATGCGACGACCCTCGATTGTGATCGGACGGCGGAAATGATCGATGAAAGAGCGAGCGATGCCTTCCACGATCGTGCCTGCAAGCGGGCCGATCAGGCAAATCGCAAATTCGTCACCGCCCAGGCGAAACGCTTTCGCATTGTCCCCGCAATAGTCGCGCAGAATGATCGCGCATTCCTTGATAAGCTGGTCGCCGATGGCGTGGCCGTAGTGATCGTTGACCGACTTGAACCCATCGAGATCGATAATTGCCACCGCCATTTCTTCCAGCAGCGCGGGATGATTTTTGACATAGGCATGCAGGGCGCGGCGATTTGGCAAAGTGCTGAGGCTATCGGTCATGCTCCAGCGTTCGAGCCGGCGCGCATAGACCAGACCAATCTGCGCCAGCACGGCAACGGCAATCGCGTAGACAGCGACGCCGCCAATGACGACTGGAGACGAAAGGGATGGCTGGAACGCGCCTGAAGCAGCGAGCAAGACAGCAACCACTGCGAAAATGAGACTCAAGATCACAATTGGAGCGAAAACAAATCCTTGCGCGCCCCATTTGGATATACCGAGTTCTTGCTGCATCAAAACATCCCTTCTCAGGGAGAATGTAAAACGAAGTAACTAATTGCTGGTTAAGCCAAAATCACCATTATTCAGCGCGTTATTGGCTTAGGCGTTGCAGTGTTTGAGTCCGAAATATGACACGCGTCACTCCGCGCGGCGGTACAGATTGACCGCAGCATCGCTCTGTTCAAGCGGCAAGCTCCGATCGGAAATCGTCTCCCCGGCGCCGAGCATCAGCCAACCTTTCGGATTGAGGCTTTTCAGCAAACGCGACAGCGCCCGCTTGCGCGTATCCTGATCGAAATACAGCAGTACATTGCGGCACAGGATCAGATCGAATTTTGGTTCGCCCGGGATCGGCATCAGGAGATTGTGTACGCGAAACTGCGTCATGCGCTGAAGCTCAGAACTTGCCTCCCAGCCGAGCGGCGTTTCGCGGAAATGGGTGAGCATTTGCGCAACCGAAAGGCCGCGCTGGACTTCGAATTGGGAATAGACGGCCGCGCGCGCAGCAGCGATCGCGCTGTGCGACACATCGAGGCCGACGAGCTCTATATCCCATCCCTGCCAGCGAGCGCTTTGATCCAGGAATGTCATCGCCAGCGAATGTGCTTCCTGTCCGGTCGAGCACCCCGCACACAGGATAGAGAGCTTGCGCGATGCGGCATTGCGCTCGGCAATTTCCGGCAGGATATGGTCTGCGCAATGGGCGAACATCGCACGGTCGCGGAAGAAATAGGTTTCGTTGTTGAGCAGCGCCTCGACGACTTGCTGCGACAGCATCGCTTGATCGGGCTCGTCCAGCATGCAGACCAGCTGGTCGATGTTGGAAATGCCCTTTTCGCGGAAAATCCCCGACAAGGCACTGCCAATGCGCCAGCTTCGGGTTTCACTCAATTCCTGCCCTGTTCGGGTGGCCAGCAGATTGGAGATAATCCTCTCCGAGCCTGACATCATACTCATACGGCTACCGCAGTGCGCCGCGTAATCCAGTGGGCGAGATCGACAGGTGCCGCGATTTCGGAAGCAAGGCCGGCCTCGGCGATACCGCGCGGCATGCCCCATACGGCGCTCGTCTCTTCGCATTCAGCGACCATAATGCCGCCGTTTTCGACCAGAGTTTTCGCACCATTCTGTCCGTCGCGGCCCATGCCTGACAGGACAACGCCGATGACGCGACCTTCGAGCACTTCGCCAAGGGTCGCCAGCATCGGGTCGACCGACGGGCAGCAGCCGCTCGCCACCGCCTCATGCGTGATCTTGACGACTGCGCGCGCTCCATCGCGCACGAATGAGACATGGCCATCGCCCGGTGCGACGAGAATCTCGCCGCGCTTCAGCTCCATGCCGTCTTCGGCGATCCGAGTGGGGCGATTGCTCGCGGTTTCCACCTGGCTCGCGAAAATGGGAATGAAGGCATTGGGCAGGTGCTGGGTTACAACAATCGGCGTGACGATCGATTTAGGCAGCTTGCCAAGGAATTGGACGAGCGAATGAATACCGCCCGTCGATCCGCCAATGGCGATACAATCGACTGACTTGTTCGGCGCCTTGCGCAGTTCAGGCTCATCGACCTTGCGCGCGCTTTCATCGGCTGCCTGTTCAAAGCTCGCTGACACAGGCGCTCCGGCGAGAGCGCGGATGCGTTTCGCAAGGTCCGCGCGGTATTCGGCATTGAACTGACCCGGCTCCGGCTTCTGGACAACGTCAGACGCGCCCATGGAGAGTGCCGAAATCGTTTCCTGCGCGCCCTCCGCCGTCAAAGAAGAGACGACCAGAACCTTCGCACCGCCGGACTTCTCAAGAATATGCGGTAGACCGGCAAGCCCGCCCATTCCGGGCATTTCCAGATCGAGCAGGATCACATCGACGACGACTGTATCGAGCAGCCCGATCGCCTGTTCTGCCGAACTCGCCGTTCCGACGAGTGAAAGATCATCCGTACGATCGACGACTTTGCCAAGCACGGTACGTGCAGTGAGTGAGTCGTCGACGACCATCACCCGCACGACCTTGCCCGATGCATCTCGTGACTGGGTGTCAAAACTGTCGCGTGTATTTTCGAATGTCATGATCCGCGCCTCACTCGAATCCGATGAGCTGCAGCTTCAGCTCCAGCGTTTCATGATCAAACGGCTTCATCACATATTCGCTGGCGCCTGCCTCCATCGCCTCGCGAATGTGATCGACGTCGTTTTCCGTGGTGCAGAACACCACTTTCGGCGCATTGCCATCAGGACGCGAGCGCAAAGCCCGCAGGAATTCGATCCCGTTCATGACCGGCATGTTCCAGTCGAGCAGGATGAGGTCCGTCATCTGCTCGTCCAGCCTGTCGAGGCCCGCCTCGCCGTGTTCGGCATCGGAGACTTCAAAGCCAAGCGATTCCAGGATGTGCCGCGACACCTTGCGGATCACTTTCGAATCATCGACGATTAGGCAGGTCTTGGACATGAATACTCCGAAATTGTGCTGCCGCTATAACGGCAATACCTTGCAATTCGTTACTGGACGGGCTGAAGCCCGACTTCGATAAAGGGTTCGACATCGAGCAGCAGCGCCGGCCCACCTTCGGTTTCGACCACGCCATTCGCGACACGCTCCCAGGCGGCACCAACGCCGCCAAGAACGTCCTTGGTCTCGCCATCCCATTCGACAACGTCTTCGACATCATCAAGCAGCAATGCATATTGATGCATGCCGTGTTTCACGACAGCGGCCTGGCGCGGCTCGTCACCGCTCACGTCGGCATCCTCGACGCCCAGGACGCGGCGACAATTGATCACGGTCAGTGTCTGGCTGCGCAGCGTCGTCAGCCCTTCGATATGGTCGGGTGAGCGCGGAACCGGTGTGATCTTGCTGATTTCCACGATGGATTCGAGACGACGCGCCGCAAAGGCGATGCGCCGCCCAGCCAGCTCGGCGATGAAAATGGGCTCGCTCATGCGGACACCTGTGTACGGTTGGCGAGCGCTTCGAGCAGCGCTTCACGATCATAGCGATGGACGGTGTCGTCGGATGCCTCGCCCTCGGTATCCTCTGCCGACAGGGTGATGACGCGAGCCGCTTTCACCTCAGGAGCAGGAGATCCGGCACTCACGATAGCGACATCGGCCTGATCGTGGCCGTCAGCTGCATCCAGCACGCGGTATCCCGCACCTTCGACAAGCGGGCGAAGAATTGCCCGGGTCCACTGATCACCCAGATCAAGCACGCAGGTGCGATCCGTCTTCGTTGCCCCTGCCCTCGCGTATCGCGCAAAAAGCCAATGACAATCCAGCACTTCGGTTGCGCGGCCATCGAGCAGCACCAGTCCTTCGACTTCACCCTGCTCATCCGCTGGCATCAGATCATCGCCTATTGTCACCGTGTCGATCACGCGGCTGATCAGATAGGCGATTTCGCTTTCACCATCGCCGAGCATCAGGATTGTTGCTTTCTCGCCATTAATCGCATCGATGTCGGCCCCGGCCAAAGGCAGGATCTTCCCGTCGAGCACCACCTGCGCAGCGCCACTGCCAAGACGCACGGCGTTGCTTTCCACCTTCGCAAGGTGCGTCACCGAATCCATCCGAACAAGGCGGCGCTCTCCTTTTGCGGTGGCCAGCAGGACAGCCGGAATTGCGACCTTCGCAGCGGCATCCTGATCATCCTGCACGGCATAAACGCGTTTGCGGCGGACCGTTTCGCTAATCAGACCCTGCTGCAATGCAATGCCCGTCACATGCAGCATCAGTACCAGGCTGCCATCGTCGAGCAGCGATGCGCCGGTGTAGAGGTTGGACGCCATGATCGCTTCGGCGAGCGGCTTTACTGCCAGATCTTCGTGATCCAGCACCTTGTCGACCGCGACGGCGCAAAGGTCTCCGCCGGTCAGTTTGACGACCATGAGGTCGCTTTGCTCGATCGGTTTGCCCGGAATGTCGAGCGCGTCGGCAAGGCGAATGCAGCGCAGCCGCTTGCCGCGGAATTCAACGAGCGTCGAATCCCCGGTCTTGCTGAAAGTGAGCTCATCCGAGCGTGCGCTGACGATTTCCTCGGCGTAGGAGCGCGGGACGCCAAAGCGGTGGTCCCCAACGCGCACAGTCAGCGATGGAACGATGCTGAGCGTCGCAGGCAGCGAGATATGGATGCATGCGCCCTCCCCGCGATCGCTGGTAATATCGATCGTGCCGCCCAACTGATGGATATTGGTGCGTACCACATCCATGCCGACACCGCGGCCGGAGACCGAGGTGACCTGCGCGGCAGTTGAGATGCCGGGTTCGAAAATCAGGCCAAGCTTGTCTGCCTGGCTCATGCGAGACACATCGCTTTTCTCGATGATCCCCGCGCTCAGGGCGCGTTCCACCAGGCGATCAGCGTCGATCCCCTTGCCATCATCGTCGATGGTGATGCGCACGCGGTTGCCCGTCTGGCGCGTTGCGATCGTGATGAAGCCGCTTTCCGGCTTGCCCGATTCGACGCGAGCCTCGGGCGCTTCGATCCCGTGATCGAGGGCATTGCGCAGAATATGGACGATGGGATCGCGGATCAGCTCGATGATTTCGCGATCGAGTTCTACCTCTCCGCCTTCCATTTCCAGCGTGACCTTCTTGCCCAGCTCGTTGGCAAGGTCGCGCACCATGCGTGGAAGGGTTGTGTAAAGATGCTCCAGCCGGTGCATGCGCATCTGCGAGATGTCTTCGCGCAGCTCGTTAATCGTATTGCTGAGGCGATCGAAGGTCGCGGCAACGGCCGGGTCGAGATCGTGATCGCGCACATGGCGTGCCAGCTCATTGCGGATAAGCACGGCATCGGAGATTTCCGACATTACGCGGTCGAGCAGCGTCACAGGCAGGCGAATGGAACGCGCAGCCGCGGGAAGCGACGGGGCCGCCGTATCCTGCGCTTCCGGCTTCGGCGGTGCGTCCGGCGTAACGGGCGTTTCTGCCCCGCCCTTTTCCGCCGCATCGCCAGACTCCATCGCGGCAATCAGATCGGCGTCCGAACCTTCGGGGAGTTCTTCGCCGCGGCCGAGCGCGCTGACCATATCGTCGATACGATCGACCACCGCCAGGATGGCATCGATCAATTGTTTGTCCGGCGAACGCTTGCCCGAGCGCAAATCGGCGAGCGTACTCTCCGCAACGTGGCTCAATTGGGCAAGTCGCGGAAGATCGAAGAAGCCGCAATTGCCCTTCACCGTGTGAACGAAGCGGAAAATCACATCCAGCTTCTCGCGATCGGACGGGTCGGCTTCCCACGCGACAAGCGCCTCTTGCACAGCGGCAAGCATGTCGTGCGTTTCAGCAATAAATTCGGAAAGCAGATCGTCCATTGCACCCAGCCAGTAAGATAGGCTCAGATGCATGCCCGCTCATGGTTGATAATGGGTTAAGTTGAGACCCTCGGAATTATTCCGGTTCGATCTCGAAAGTCAGCCCGGCATGGTCCTGAAGTCGCGTGATGAGCTTGTCGCCGAGCAGCGTTGCCGGGGTCCAGAAGCCGCCAGCCGCATCATCAGGCACATCTTTGGCGAGACACGCAGCGGCCTGCGACAGCATTTTAGCTGTCGAACCGTAGCCCGGATCGCGATCGCCGGTGACGCGACAACGCAGCTTTTCGCCAGATGGCGTGGTCCCGAGGAAGACCAGATTGAAGTGCCCTTCGCGCTGTACTTTCTCGCTCGGCCCCTCCCCCGGTTTGGGAAGGATGAAGGATTCCATCACCCAGCGGACGGGCGGTATGGCAAGGCCAGCAGTCAGCGCTCCCAGCCCCCATTTGGTCAGCCGCGCGCGCCGCTTTCCTTTGCTGCCCTTCCCGGTCGCCATCGCTTCTTCATAGCGAAACTGCGTGCCATAGGCATTGCCGCTGAGCGCGTTGGAACGATGAACCACGCGCGTATTGATGGCCGCCATGATGAAAGGCGCAATCCAGCTGCCGAAGCGCTCGTCATATTCCATGCCGACGTTCGGCTGGCGGACTGTAAAGTCATGATCTGGCGGACAAAGGCTGTAGGGATTTTTCAATTGTCGCCGCAGTTCGGGATTGCTGGAAGCTTCCTTGACCATGTTGGTCATACTGGCGATGGTCCCACCCGACGCGCCGCCCTTCGCCTTGGCCACGCGCATGTTGATCCTCTCGCATGCCTCGCCATGGGTTTTGAGCGCATGGTTCTGTAGGAACAGGACGCCCATGTCCGACGGGATCGAGTCAAAGCCGCAGCAATGCACGATGCGCGCACCGCTTTGCTTGGCGGTCGCCTCATAGCGATCCTGCATTTTGCGAATCCAGTGCGGTTCGCCGGTCAGGTCGCAATAGTGCGTGCCGCTTTCGGCGCAGACCTCCACCAACAAATCTCCGTAGAGCGCGTAAGGCCCCACCGTTGAGATGATCGTATTGCCCTGCGCGCACATGGTCTCCAGCGCGGGCTTGTCCTTCGCGTCGGCGGTGATCATGGCGACGCCCTGCAAGCCGATTTCATCCCTGACCTGTTGCAATTTGTCCGGCGACCGGCCGGCGATGGCCCAACGCATATCGCTGCCCGCGAACTGCTCATGCATATAGCGAGTGACGATCTGGCCGACGAAGCTGGTCGCTCCATAAATGATGATGTCGTAAGTTTTGTCGGCCATAAGTTCCTCGGAGATCGTTGCCTGCACGCGGCATCAAGC
This sequence comes from Aurantiacibacter sp. MUD61, assembly GCF_027912455.1. NCBI lineage: Bacteria > Pseudomonadati > Pseudomonadota > Alphaproteobacteria > Sphingomonadales > Erythrobacteraceae > Aurantiacibacter > Aurantiacibacter sp. MUD61. The sequence continues at coordinate 1,899,613 of NZ_CP115446.1, read as the reverse complement.
CATCAGAGCAGTATCGGGTTCCTGAAACAAGGAGTACGGGTGGCAGACCCGAACAGTCTGGCGTCAGGGCAGATATTCCGGATCGGCCAGTGCACTATCGCGAGCGTAGAGCGCCGAGATGCGCTGCGATCGATCGATCATTCGGTCCACCCGTCCCCGCTCCAGATCGGTATCCGGGAACGGCCAGCTGCCCGGCGTGGCGGCATAGCGCTGCAGGAAGGTATAGGCAGTTTGCAGGCTCCGCCCGTCTTCAAGCTCCGCATTCCACAGATCGAGCGACAGGCATTCTGCAATCGTGGCGAGCCGTGCAGCGCCATCCACCACGTAATGCGAATAGTGCCAGCTGCGGGTGCGGGACAATTCCTCGATGAAGCGACCTTGCCGGTCCATCTGCACGCCTAAGCGGTATTCCGGAAAGGCCTCTACCACATTGCTCGCAGGCTCAGCAGCGCCAGCATAAAGCGCGAAATGCGCGAGGTAGAAATCGAAGAACACGCCGTGATTGTTGCGCTTCGTCATTTCATGTTCGCCATTTTCGCTGGTGGCCATCCAGATCACGAAATCGCGATACCAATTGCGCATTGCTGCGCGTTCGTCACCGCTCAGGGCTCCTGATGGCGCGATCAGGCCTTCCGCCTCCAGAATGGTCGAAAGGTGAGATGCTTCGATAATGCCCTCGCCCCTGCCGTCCACCCGGCCCGGAATGCCCTGCGCATAATCGAAATTGGGATTCATCCGCGTTTCGGGCGTGATGAACCACGCGCGCAGGAGCATCGCTGCATGTTCGGCGAAACGCGCATCCTGCGTTGCGTGATAGGCCAGTGAAAGTTCACGCACATCCTCCGACAGTGCGCGCAGGCGAGCCTTGTCAAACTCCGGCCCGTCACGCTCCGGATTCACTTCGCCATCGCGGCGCGTGTACGGCAGGCCATCGTTTTGCGATGGGTCTGGCCACCAGTAGGGGCCGATGGAGGCGTAGTCATTTGCGGTTGCGCCCGGCAGCACGCGCGGCTTGTCGGTGACGGAATAGGGTCCGCGTTCAAGCGCTGCCTCACCCGCGTCGATGATGTCGTCGCGATGATCTCCAGCAGTGATAGATTGCACCCAGACGGGTCGCCAAAGGAACGTCCGTGCCCCGCCGAAGTCCTCTGCATACCCCTGCACGCCCCGACATTGGGCGGTGCCATCCGTAGGCGTGAGTGGCGGGACTATGGGCGCTGTTTCTTGGCCCAGGGCGGGAGTTGCGATCAGTGACAGCGCAAGCGTGATGCCGAGAATTCTAGCGGGCAACATCGGCTGCTCCCTCCATTGCGCCGCGCAGTTCTGCTTCAGTCGCAAGCGAGAAATCACCCGGCGTGTAGTGTTTGAGCGCGGCCAAAGCCATGCCCCGCTCGATGGCATTCGAAAGGTTGTCCGGGTCGGCCAGCCAGCCGGACAACACCCCCGCTGCGAATGCGTCACCCGTGCCGATGCGATCTACGACATTCGCGAGAATGCGCGTTGCGCTTTGGGCCTGCGCCTCTCGCATATCGATCCGTCCGACCAGATGGTGTGCGCCATGCTCATCGACATGCCGCGCGGTCGAGGCGATGGTGGAGAGATTGCGAAATTCGCTCAGCAAGGCCTCGGCAGCTGCGCGGCGCCGATCTTCGCCGTCACCGGGAAACTCCGCATTCAGCAAAAGCGACACATCCTTGTGATTGCCAAAAAAGAGGTCGGCCTGCGCCACCAGCTCGGCGATCGCCGGGCGTGGGTCACGGCCTGCGACCTCCCACAGCGAGGGCCGATAATTGCCATCGACAGACAACGTAAGACCGCGCGTCTTGGCCGCTTTTGCGAGTGCGCGCGTAGCACTGGACGCAGTCTCACTGACAGCAAGAGAAATGCCGGAAAGGTGCAGGTGCCGCGCGCCTTCAAGCGCGGCTTCAGGGTCAAAATTGTCTGCCGCGAAACGGGCAAAGGCACTGTCCGCACGGTCATACAACACGTCACCACGCCGCACACCGATCGCGGGCGTAGCGAAATAGCTTCCCATGCGCCCTGCTCCGCTACCAATCCCGGAACAGTCGACGCCCTGCGCCGCAAGTTGCTTGCGCGCCAGCATGCCGAGATCATTCTCCGGCAAGATGGTGATCATTCGTGTCGCAAGCCCCAGATTAGCTAGGCCCACCGCCACATTCGCTTCCGCACCGCCGACATGCAGGTCGAGCCCATGCGTGTCACGGAGGCTCGCGCCGCCACGCGGGGCAAACCGCAGCAGCACTTCACCAAAGCATGCGATCAGGCCCTGCATTACCGCGCAAGCCAGCCGCCATCGACGGCCAGTATATGGCCCTGAACATAGCGCGCCGCATCCGAGGCGAGGAAGACCGCTGCCCCGCCAATGTCCTCTGGATCGCCCCAACGGCCAGCGGGAATGCGCTCCATGATCTGCCGATTGCGCGTCTCATCCGCCTGCAAAGCGGCGGTATTGTTGGTCGCGATATAACCGGGCGCGATCGCATTGACGTTCACGCCGTGCGAGGCCCATTCATTGGCCAAAAGCTTGGTGAGGCCGCCCACGCCGCTTTTGGAAGCGGTGTAGCTGGGCACGCGAATGCCGCCCTGAAACGTCAGCATCGACGCGATGTTAATGATCGAGCCGCTCTTCTGCTCCACCATATGCCGCCCGGCCGCTTGGCACAGGAAGAACAGGACCTTGAGATTGGTGTCGACGACCGCGTCCCAATCCTCTTCGCTGAAATCGAGAGCGTCATCGCGCCGGATGATGCCGGCATTGTTCACCAAAATGTCCAGCCGGCCAAATGTGTCCAGCGTCTCATCCACGATACGCTGGCATGGCTCGATGCTGGAAAGGTCGGCGATGATGATGTGCGCCCGGCGACCCAGCGCAGTGATCTTGTTTGCCGTATCTGACGCATCGGAACGCGTGACGATCGCGATATCCGCGCCTGCCTCTGCCAGTGCCACGGCGATGCCCTGTCCGATGCCGGTATTTGCACCGGTCACGATCGCGACCTTACCGCTCAGATCGAATGCTTTGCCTGCCATTTTCTGGTCCTCCCCTGATTGCGCGTCGATCAAAGACTGCGGAGGTAATCGGCGATCGCGTCATCCTGGCAATTGGGGTAGAAATATTCGGCAAACCGCTCACCCGAGATGGCGGTTTTGAGCATTTCCTGATCGACATTCTTCAGGACGGTCAGCATGTCGTGGCAGGTGACCTTCTTCATATCCGCCAGGATACCGCGATTTTTCTTCATCACTGCTGCCCGCTCTTTCGGATAACCGACACCGCTTTCGCCCTCGAAGAGCTTGCGATAGCAATCCTGCAGATTGAGTTCCGCCGCCCAGCCGAAGCCTTTGGCATAGGGCATGGCGATCGCATTGCCGTCATTGATCTGCGCGAAGAGGAAAGCGTCCGTCGGATCGATCACCAGGCCGCAGAACACACCCGGCATCGCGTTACAGGCAAGCATGGAGCCCATGCCCGTACCGCAACCGGTGACAACGAAATCCGCCGCGCCGGAATTTAGCAGGATGCCGCTGAGAATTCCGTTCATATTGTACGTCAGATGCGCCGCATCCTCGGGCGTATACATGCCGTAATGATGGACTTCATGACCCAGCGGTTCAGCGACCGAGGTCAGTGCATCGTGCACAATCGAGTTCTTCGCTGCCTGGCTGTTTTCGATGATAAGGGCGATTTTCATAATGGCTGTCTCTTTCCGATCGGTGTGAGGCGGCATCATTCGCTGACACGCGCGCGTTTCATAGCGCTTAGGTAACCGGTGTCATAATGGGATGCAAGGGGCATTTCTGATTGTCGCCAGCATCTTGAGTGTTGCGGTCCTAGCTGCCTTGTGGCGGGACGACGGAGCCGCGCTCGATCAGGCGTGAGGGCAAGAGCCACGGCTCGTCCTCGGCCACAGGCGGAGCTGACAAAAGCTTCTTCGCAGCGGTGCGCGCCATTTCGACTATCGGCCAGCGCACCGTGGTGAGCGAGGGCCAGACATGGCTGGAGAGCGGCGTATCGTCGAAGCCGACGATCGAGATATCTTCCGGTATCCGCTTCCCGTTGCGGCGATAGGCAATCATCGTCCCGATCGCCATTTCGTCATTGCAGGCAAAGATTGCGGTCGGCGGATTGTCGAGCGCCATCAGAGCTTCTGCTGCGCTGACGCCCGATTCAAAAGTGTATTTGCCCGGCTGGACAAGGTTCTCATCCACCTCGAGCCCTGCTGATGCCATGGCTTCGCGGAAACCCGCCGTCCGTTCCTTGGGCGAGGTAAAGCCTTCAGGCCCTCCGATCAGCGCGATACGGCGATGCCCCTTGTCGATCAGATAGCTGACCGCGTCACGCACGGCCTCGCGGTCGTTGGAACTGACCACATTGGCCGCGTCGTCCATTTTGATAGAGCCCATGCGCACGTAGCGCGTGCCGGTTTCGCGGCAGATATCGGCGACAGATTCGTATCCCGAAATCGGCGGTAGCATCACCACACCCATCGGTCGCTGGCGCTCAATAAAAGCACGAATGTCTGCATCGAGTGTCGGCGAATTGCGATCGATCGGCTGCACCATCAGGCCGAATTCCGTATCGGCGATCCCTTCCAACACGCCCTGCTGCACATTCACCAGAAACTGCGCATTGGGGTTGTCGTGAATGACCGCGATGATGAAATTGCGCTTGAGCGCCAATGCGCGGGCCTGCAGATTGGGCACAAAGCCCAGATCCTTGATGACCGCCTTCACCTTTTCGCGGGTCTTGTCGCTCAGCAGCGGGGAATCGTTGATGACACGGCTGACCGTCTTTTTGGAGACATTGGCGACACGCGCCACATCGTTGATCGTCGGTTTAGCCCTGTCGCCCATCGCTGTTCTTTATGGCGATAAAACGCATTGGCCAAGCCCCCTGCTCAGAACATGCGCGGCAACCACAGCGATACGGCGGGCACGTAGGACACGATCACCAGCGCCGCGATCAATGTGAAATAGAACGGCCAGATGGTCTTGATCATCGCTTCGAACGGTACTTGCCCGACAGCAGAACCGACAAACAGCACCGATCCGACAGGCGGGGTGACGAGGCCAATGCCGAGGTTCAGCATCAGGATAATTCCGAAATGCACTGGATCAACGCCAGCTGCCGCAGCCACCGGCAGGAAGATCGGCGTGGTGATGACAATGAGCGGCGCCATGTCCATAAACGTGCCGAGCAGGAGCAGCATCACATTGATAATGAGGAGCGTGAGAAGCGGATTATCCGTCATCGCGCCGATCAGACCTGCCAAGGCTGCGGGCACTTCCAACAGGGCCAGCGCAAAGCCAAAGGCGGTCGCAGCTGCGATGATAAAGAGCACCATCGCCGCCGTACGCACCGATTTCTGGGCCGCTTCCCAGAAACCCTGCCAGCCGAGGCTGCGGTACACGAAGGTGCCGACAAGGGCCGTGTATACGACTGCAATTGCCGAGCTTTCGGTCGGCGTGAAAATGCCGGAAAGAATGCCGCCCATGATGAGCACGCCGGTGAACAGGCCCGGGATGGCGTAGATCAACGCCCGCACAAATGCGCGCCAGCCAGGGAAATGTCCTTTTGGCAAGCCGCGCCTCCGCGCGACCAGCCACGTGGTTACCATCAGCATCGCACCGGTCATCAGGCCGGGAATGATGCCGGCAAGAAACAGATCGCCAATCGACACGCCGCCGCCCGATGCCGCAGCATAGATGATCATGTTGTGCGAGGGCGGTATAAGCAGGCCGACGATGGCGGCCGTCACGGTGACATTGACCGCGAAATCGCGATCATAGCCCTTCTCGTCCATCAGCGGGACCATGGTGGAGCCAATGGCAGACGCACTCGCAATGGCAGAGCCGGAGACTGCGCCGAACATCATGCTCGCGCCCACATCGACAAGACCCAAACCGCCGCGCACCCGCCCGAAAGCCGCATCCGCAACTCTGACAAGTCGCTCCGCTATCCCCGCTCGGTACATCAAATCTCCGGCGAAAATGAAGAAGGGTATCGCCATCAGGGTGAAGACGCTGATCCCGGCAGCCATGCGCTGCACAGCGACGATCAGAGGAATGTCAGCGACAGCAAAGGTGGCCAGAGCCGCCCCGAAAAGCGCGAATGCGACCGGCACACCGATTGCGAGCAGGAACAACAGCACGCCGAAGAGGACGAGGATTTCCATCAGCTATCCCCCTCCCTCAGCCGCACCCTGATCCGGGCGAGCGAAAACAGCGCCATGAGCAATCCGGCAAAAGGTATCGGCAGATAGGCAAACAGGCGGCTGATCCCGAGTGAGGGAATGACATGAACCCGCACTTCCCAAGCGAGCATTGCTCCGTAGATGAGGAAAATCAGTCCGAAGACCGCGATCAACAGGTGAATGCCGATGCGCAATCGCTTCATGCCTTGCGGCGAAAGGCTGCGCTCAAGCAGTTCTATGCGGATGTGAAACCGTTCCCACACGCCAGCGGCGGCGGCGAGGAAGACGTACCAGATCATCAGCAGCATCGCCGTTTGCTCGGACCATGACGGGCTTGCTTCGAGAATGAAGCGACCGAAGACCTGCCAGCTGATCACTGCCGTCATCAACACCAGTCCGGCTGCGCCCAGACGGACGAGGATGTCCGATGCCTTGTCTGCCAATCCGCGCTTCATGATCCGCTCCTCAGGGCGAGTATCTGTTCGACCAGTGCGCGCTGCGCAGGCGTGGTGAGCGATGCGTCCCACATGCCGGTCATCCGGCCAGCGAATAGCGCCGGGTCCACTTCGTTCACTTCAACGCCCGATGCCGTCACGATGCGCATGCTTTCTTCGACGCGGGCGTCCCACAGATCACGCATATGCGGCACGGAATCGCGCGCCGCCTGCTTAACGATGTCCTGGTCTGACGTGCTCAGCGCGTCCCAGCTTTCCTTGGACATCACGAAGACTTCGGGCGCGAGCAGGTGGCGGGTGAGGCTGTAGTATCGCGCAACTTCGAAGTGCCTGCCGCTTTCAAAACTCGGCCAGTTGTTCTCCGCCCCGTCAATCACCCCTTGAGCGAGCGATTGATAAACCTCGTCGAGCGGCATCGGCACAGCGTCCGCGCCGAGCGATCGCACCATGTCGATGTAGAGGTCAGAGCCGGGCACGCGCAGCTTCAGGCCTTGCATGTCGTCGGGCGTGTTGATGGGCCCGCGCGTATTGTAGAAACTGCGCGCTCCGGAATCATAGAAGCACAAACCGATCAGGCCGTGCCGCTCCAGCGAGGCGAGGATTTCGTCGCCAATTTCGCCATCCACGACCTGGCGCATATGCTCCGTGCTTTCGAAGATGAATGGCAGAGCGGCGACCACGGTCAGCGGCTCGATCGAATTGAGCGGAGCGAGATTGACGCGGTTGAAGTCGAGCCCGCCAAAGGTCGTGACTTCCAGCGTGTCGCGCTCGTTCCCCAATTGACCACCGGCATAGATGCGAAGGCTCATCCGGCCATTCGTGCGCTGCTCCAGCAGCTCGCCAAAATAACGAACCGCCTCGACAGTCGGATAGCCGTCCACATGGGTATCGGCGCTGGTGAAGACACCCTCGCCCAACCGACTGTTGCACCCGCCGAGCGCGCCCAGTCCGCCAAGCGCCATCAGTCCTGCAAGGGCATCGCGCCTGCGCATATCAGCTCCAAAACTCACGCAGGGACAGCAGGCACGAGTTGCAACTCAACCGTGCCGTATTCGCTGAATGAAAGTTCGGAAGTTGCGCCGATTTTCGCCTCATGCACGCCGGTAATCGCGCCGGTCGAAACGAAAGTGCCTGCGGGGAGATCATATCCGCGTTGCTCGGCCAGTTCGAGAAGGAAGGCAAGCGCCCGCAGCGGAGCGGCAGGAAAGTCTGTCAGCCTGCTCTCTGCGATAAGATCGCCGTTGATATGGGTGCTGACCGTAATCTCACGATCACGGGTTCGCCAATCGGTGATTTCGGGTCCGATTAGAAGGCCATTGTTATTGCCGAAATCGCAGATGACGGTGATCGGTCCATAGTCGTTGATATCGGGGATCGGACTGCTGGCAATCTCCGCCCCGATAAACATGCGATCCTCTTCCCGCGTATTGCCAAGGGCAATGATGAACTCCGGCTCTATCGCGGCGAACCCTTCCTCAAAAACGGGCATTTCCGTGCTGCGACCCTGATGTGCATGCTGCACGGATTTTGCGAAGATCGGCCCTGCGAGATAGGGCGTCCCCAACTCGGCTGCGCTGGCTGGCGACATCCCGCCGACTTTCCAGCCGACAAGCTCGTCCTCCCAGGCCGCTATCGAATGGTCCTGCAAACGATAGGCATCGGAGAGGTTATCCGGCATTTCCAAGGGAGGCCCGGGGAGAGCGCGTGCGTCCGCCCTCGCCCGGGTCAGTTGCGTCGAGACGTGCAGGTGTCCCGACGGGAGAAGGTCAGCCGAAGCCATGTCGATAGGTTCGCTCACTATGGTTCAGAACCGGCCGCGCAGACCGAGGAAGTAACGCGTGCCGGAATAATCCGACTGCGCGAGACTGTCCCGCGTTGGGCGGTAGAAAATATTCGGCTCATCCAGAATGTTCAGCACTTGGAAGCGCACCTGGACATTATCCGTGATGTCATAGCTCGCCGAGAAATCAAGGAAGCCCTGGTCTTCGGTGAAGCGATTCTGAGCCGTGCGGAACGGCTTGAAATATTCCGAACGCCATTTGTACGCGATGCGCGCGTTGAACGGTCCGGTTTCATAGAACAACGTCCCGTTGAGCGTATGGCGTGAGTAGCCGGGAATATTCGCCGGATCGGTGAAATCGCGGATCGCGTTGCCGCTGACCACCACGGGATCTTCAAATTCGAAATCGGAGTCAGCGAAGTTGTAACTTGCGCTGACGCCGAAGCCGCTGAGGAAGCCCGGCAGGTAATCGAACGTGTGGTTCATCGACACTTCGAAACCGATCAGCGAACTGGTCTCGCCCGAATTCACCGTGCGGCCGATCTGCACAACCTCGGGCGCACCATCGACGATCAGCGTCAGATCGGTCACATCGGTTTCAAAACCAGTCTCGAGCAGCTTGTAGTACGCCGCAATCGCCAGCGAGCTGGTCGGCGAAGCGTACCATTCCCACGAAACGTCAGCGTTCCAAGACGTCAACGGCTCCAGAAACGGGTTGCCGCTCGCGCTGACGATGCTGCCCAGATTGCCCAGATCGGCCTCATCATCGAAGGAGAGTGCTGCGGACATGGCCTGCTGATCCGGCCGTGCGATGGCGCGATAGGCGGCGAAGCGCAGCAGCATGTCGTCCTGCACTTCCAGGATCAGGTTGGCGCTTGGCAGCCAGTTCCAGAACCGATTGGTTTCAACATTCAGTGTTGGCTCTCCAACCTCTGTGATGACGATCGTGTCCGGATCGGGGCCGGGAGACGTTTCAAGGTCGCTGCTGATACCAACGGAAGTGATTGTCGTGCGCACGCCGCGCAGACCGATATTGCCGCGTGCGGGCACACCGAACATTGTGGTGTCGAAATTGCCCTGAATATAGCCCGCCAGGGTCTCTTCATTCACATCGGTGTCATCGGTGGAAAGCGTGCTGCCTTCCGGCAAGCCGGCATCGCGGCTTCCCGTCAGTGCGGTGAACAATTGCTGCGCGTCCCAACGGGCCCAAGTGAGACCTTCCATGGGCGTATCCGCGCCTTCGTAAAGATCTTCGACGATAAAAGTATCGAGGCGTGCTGCGCGAGCAGCATCAGAATCATAGCCATTTACGAGGCTGACGGTCTGGTCGATCCCATCGTCTTGCAGTCGCTCACGTTCTGCATAGCGCATGCCGACCTGAAGCGAGCTGAAAAAGCCGTCGAGGTCATAAGTCGCATCCAGACGCAGCGCCAAAATCTCGTCATCGACATTTTCGAGCCGACGCCGCGCGCGAGCGCCATTGTCATAGATATCGTGGTTGTTGAGATCGAATTCCAACCCGGTGTTGTCTTCGACCGGGGTCACATCGAGGAATGTTAATGCGGGTACATTAAGGCCACGCTTGTCGATCTCGTAGAACACGCGCCGGTTGGTCCGGATCCGCATGTCGAGCTCATCCTGCCGGCGCTGCGTCTGCGAATATGCAAAGTCTGCTGAGAGCACGAGGCGATCGCTGCTCCACGCGATATTCCCACCCAGCCCGAAATACTCTTCCGTCCGCTGCCGCCAGACGGACTGGTTCTCGATCCGTGTCTCACCCGTCCAATTCAGAAGTGCTCCAGTGGGCGATATCTCCAAAGGCACGATATCGCGGCGCCCGTCGGCAATGACCAGGTTCTGACGCTCTTCAATATCGTCACGATAGGAATACTGGACGTCGAGATTGATATCGACATTGTATGCTGGCTGCCATTGCACCGCGCCCATTATCGCGTCACGGTCCGCATCGGTCGCCATGGCGCGGTAGATGTATTGGTTGGACACGAAATAGAACTGGTCCGACGCACCGTTGGGCACGCCATTCGCATCGGTGTCATAAGCACAATTGTTGCTCTGATCCACGCCCTCGATAGTATTGCAGGGACGGTATGTGGAGCTTGAGGTATAGATGTCCTCCGGCGCCGTATCGCGGCGGATCTGGCCGCCGATCGCGATGCCGATATCGCCGATACCGGTCTCATATTGGTCGATATAGGAAGCTGTGATGCGGTAGTTGAACGGATCACCATCAGCCACCCGGTCTTCATAATCGCTGTAACCGGCAAGGGCTTGAATCTGTAGCGACGTGCGGTTGTAATCGAGAGGGCGCAGCGTCTGTAGCTCGATAATCCCGGAGATGCCGCCCTCGATGAAGCTCGCCTGCTGCGACTTGTAGATAATCGCGCCATTGATGAGCTCGCTGGGGAACTGTCCGTAGTTCACATCGCGGCCGTCACTGCCCGACGAAATTTCGCGGCCATTCAGGACTGACGAGCCAAGAAACGCGCCAAGGCCGCGAACCGAGAGTTCGGAAGCACCGCCTTTGAAACGGTCCGATGTTACGCCAACGATACGCTCAAGCGTCTCTGCAACCGAAAGATCGGGCAGATCGCCGATGTCATCGCCGATCAAAGCGTCACCGATCACGTCCAGTTCGCGCTTTGCATCCAGAGAGTTTTCGATCGTCCGCGAAATTTCGCCCGTCACCACGATGGTGTTGGGATCGTCTTGGACGGCACCGTCGTCTCCTGCGTCCTGCGCGTGGGCAGCACTGGCAGGCACCATCGCAATCGCCGAAGCGAGCAATAGTCCCTTGAACGATGCGGCTGTGCGAACGCTGGGCATGGCGTTAGTCTGGCTGAAAATATGCATGGTTTCTCCCTCCAACTTCTATCTCACCGCTCGGACAGCAGCGAGTGGCGCCTTTTGACACCGGTTACCCAAATAATTGACACCGGTAACAATCCGCGTCAATACCCTTGTTGAAAAGAGACGAGAGAGATTTTGAAATGCGCTTTAAGCATCGGTTTTATTTTGGCTTTTTGACTGCCATCCTTGCATCCCCGGCAGCGGCACAGGAGGTGGCGACCGATTTGCCGGACATTTTGACCCAAGGTGCAGACGCGCCCTATCTGCCCGATTTCTCCTATGCCGGTTACGGTTACGGAGCCGAGCCCATTCCTCACATAGAGACGGTCATCGATGTGGCGGATCACGGCGCGGTGGCCGATGACGACCTGGATGACAGCGCTGCGCTGATTGCGGCAATCGCGGCAGCATCCGACCATTCCGGCCCTGTCCGCGTGCAGCTGGGTGCGGGCCGCTATATCCTGTCCGAAATCCTCTGGATCGAGCGTAGCGGCGTGGTGCTCGCGGGCATGGGAAGCGGCGAAGGCGGAACCGAGCTCTACATGCCCCGCCCGCTCAACCAGATCGACGATGGCGGCACGCTGGACGAGCTGCGCGAATATCTCGTCCGTTACGACAAGCGTGAGCGGCAACCGCAGAACAATCTCGACGTGCTTTTCTCCGAATACAGCTGGAGCGGTGGCTTCGTCTGGACGCGCTATCCGGGCGGCCGCCATGCGACCTATCTCGAAGAATATGATCGCCCCATCGATGAAGTAACCGATATCGCATCAGGGGCACGCGGGGCATTGCAGCTGCGCGTTGCCGATACGTCCGATCTCTCGGTCGGTGATGTGTTGCAAATCCATTGGCACAATCGCGCCGGCGAAGACGGGCCGCTGATCGCCGAACTTTACGGAGAGGACCGTGACGGCTTCCCCGTTGGTGACCGCCACTGGATGCTGCCAAATCGCCCGCTGGTGCGGCAGGCCACGCGTATCGAGGCGATCAACAACGGCATAGTGACCATCGCCGATCCCTTGCTGCACGATATTTCGGATGAACTTCCCGCCTACTTCGCGCGCTGGGACCATATCAGCGAAGTCGGCATCCAAGACCTCGCCTTTCAGTTCCCGGTAAATCCCGAATTCGGGCACCATAATGAGGCAGGCTACAACGCCGTGTACTTCACCGGTGTCTATAACGGCTGGATCGACAACGTCCGCATCGACTACTCAGACGCGGGCATCCTGACCGATGATCTTGCCAATGTGACCATTTCCAATGTCACGACAACAGGCGATCACACCGCGCATTATTCGGTGCACCTGGGCAATGTGCACAATGTGCTGGTGACCGATAATGAAGTGTTCAACCCCACGGTCCACACGTTCAGCTTCAACACGCAGGCCACGCGTTCGGTCTATCAGCGATCAACGGGCTGGACACAGCCGACGCTGGATCAACACGCCGGCGCCAATCACCAGAACCTGTATGATCAGATCCGCGTCCATGTTCGCCCGAATGGCGAGACCGATGGCGGCACACCGTCCTACAATCTCTTCCGTGCGGGCGGCGCAGGGTATTGGCGGCCGGGCCATGGCCGGTACAACACGCTGTGGAACGTCGCGATACATGTAGAGGCCGGTGTGCCATCGGACGGCACGATCGCGCTATATGGCTCGGGCGAAGGGCCGGATGCCAATGTGATCGCCATGCACGGCAACCGCGCGATAGACCTGCAATACGATCCAGCGCCCTACATCGAAGACATGGGGATGCGGCAGGCAGCCGTCCCATCGCTCTACGATTATCAACTGCGCGCGCGTCTATCCGAGTAAGCCGCCGGTTGCAGCGAACGGATTTGGATGAATGGCGGTGCTGTCAGTCTGTCTACAACTCGTCTCTGTTTGACGCAGCTAACTCAGATCTAGTTCCAGCGCAGGCCATGAAGTTCTGCCACTCAGCCAGTTTGCTTTGACAGTGCCTTCTCGGATGATCCAACCGACCAAAGCTATACCAGCCACGGTCCGTTCTTGAACATCTTCGAGTCGCCTAACAGCGGGACTCCCTCTTTTCATATGAAGTCATCGCAATTTCGATTGAAACTGAACAGCCCCGAACTGCTGCAACGTCTCTCGCGCAAGACTTTGCCCTTCTGCAACGCACCGAGCCTCATCTAGGCCTCTAAGCATTGCTGAAAGAAAACCAGCGTTGAAGGCATCACCGGCGCCGCTTGAATCAATGACCGTCACGGGTTCGGCGCGGAATTGGTGCGCCGTGCCGGCTTTTTCCGCGTAATAGCATCCATTCTCGCCCGCTTTCACTGCGACGCGCGAGCAGCCGCCGTCGAGCCATGCTCGCGCTATTTCCCATTCCGACCTCTTGTCGTCGTAGATCTGTTGCTCATCGACATTTGTTGGGAGACCAAGGGTAGTGCATTTGATGGCCTTTTCTGACGCCAATCGAGCTTTCTGCTCGGAATCCCATAGTTGAGGCCGGAAATTTGAATCGTATACGATTTCGCAGCCCCGTGCTTTCGCCTCATATGCGGTGTTGAGTAGCGTGCTACGCCCCTCCTCACCAATAATTGCGAGAGAAATTAGACTGAAGTAAATGACTTCCGCCCGTTTGGCGGCAGCCAGCGCTTCTTCGATCTTAGGAAGTGCGAACATCTCGCGCGCAGCGCTTCGCTCTCTCCAGTAAAGAAAGCTGCGCTCGCCAGCCCCATCAAGATGAATGGCATAAATACCAGGACTGCGATTGGGGTGCCGCAGGACGAACTGCGTATCGATCCCCTCCCTCGCCCAGGCATCGACGAGGGCATCGCTGATGGGATCTGTACCTACGGCAGTAACGTAGGCTACGTCATGCCCCCGACGCGCCAAATGTATCGCTGTGTTAAGCGTGTCGCCGCCATAGCGCAGACCGTTATTCCCGCGGCTATGATACTCCAGCATCGCCTCGCCGAAGATGAAAACAGTCATGTTAGAAGTGCTCGACCTGGACAGCACGCCTCACGAGTAGGCAAGCCCGCCATTCACATCGAGATTAACGCCTGAAAGGAATGAGGCTTTCTCCGATACGAGATAGGCGACGACATTCGCTGTCTCTTCCGCAGTACCTTCACGCTTCAGATCAGTGGCCGCAGCAACATTTTTGCGCGCTTCCGGCTTGCTGAAATCGTCGTGGAATTTGGTTGCGATCATTCCGGGGCAGAGCGCGTTCACCCGAATGCCTCTAGGCCCCAGTTCCTTGGACATCGCACGCGTCCAGGTCATGACCGCGCCTTTGGCAGTGGCATAGGCACTCGCTCCCGGTCCACCGCCATCGCGGCCGGCTAGCGAGGCGAAATTCACGATGACAGATCCTTCTGACATGTGCGGGACGGCGGCCTTGGTCGCCAGGAAGGTCGAGGTGACATTCAACTGCATCAGGAAATTGAAAAAGTCCTCATCCATTTCGTCAATCGTCTTGCGCGCAACAAGTCCACCGGCGACGTTGACGAGAATATCGATCCGCTCGCCGAAAGCATCGACGGTTTGCGCAACCATGGCATTCACGTCTTCAGCCTTTGTCAAATCGGCATAGATCTTGATAGCTTCACCGCCGGAAGACTGGATGGCGTTGACGGTGTCGTCGCCATCCTGCTCATTGTCGAAATAATTGACGGCCACCTTGGCGCCCTGTGACGCCAATTTGGTGCAGACGGCACGACCAATATCGCGGCTGCCGCCGGTTACCAGTGCGACTTTCCCAGCCAGATTGCTCATGAGATTATCCCTTTGATCGAGTGAGTGGTCGGCCGGTTCAGGCCGCTTTTGGTTTCAGAGGTTTGATGTCCGGACAGAGGGTGAAGATCGACAGCACTGTCAGGATCGCGAGAGCTGCGCCCACAATGAATGCAGGCGTATAGGATTCGACGGTAATGACCGGGATGAGGAAGTTCAGACCGACAACGGCAAGTTTCGCCGCGGTGCCCGCAAAACCTGCGAGCGATCCCACCGAAGCACCGCCATAAAAATCGCTCGGCAAGGTCTGAATATTGCCGATGGCTGTTTGGAAACCGAATAGGATGACTGCCATAATCAGAACAGCTGTGAGCGGTGTCGCGGCCTGGGTGGTGAGCAGAAGCGAGACCAGCATGATCAGCCCGCCAAGAGCGATGACGGTCTTGCGGGTTCGATTGACAGTCCAGCCCGACTTCAGCAGCTTACCTGCCAGCAGCCCGCCAAACCACGCGCCAAACATCGCACCGACATAAGGCACCCACGCAAAACGCGCGATTTCTTCGACACCGAAACCATAGGTGTTGAGTAGGTAGATCGGCAGCCAACCTACAAACAGCCACCAGATAGGGTCGATAAACGCGCTGGCGAGGATGACGCCCCAGCTTTCCTTCCGGCTCAGGATTTCCGCCGTATTCGGAGTATATTCGGCAACTTCGTCAGTCTCGGCATTCCTCTGCCCAGTGAGAATGTATGCGCGCTCTTCCACGCTGATCCAGGGGTGTGCATCAGGCCCGCTCTTGTAGACAATCATCCACGGTATCAGCCAGAGAAACCCAAGTGCGCCGATGGCGACGAAGGTCGCCTGCCAACTGCCGAGCCAAACGAAGAGGATACCGATAATTGGCGCCGATACGATGCCGCCGATCGCAGCTCCGGAATTGAAAATTCCCTGCGCCAATGCGCGCTCATTGATGGGAAACCAGACCGCATTCGCCTTTGTCGCGCCCGGCCAGTTGCCTGCTTCTGACACACCGAGAATTGCGCGGAACGCTGCAAAACTCATCAGTGAATTCGCGACTGCGTGCAGCATGGTTGCCGCCGACCAGACGACAATCGACAGGACGAAGCCCAATCTGACGCCAATCCAATCGAAAATCTTGCCAAAAATCGATTGCCCGAATGCATATGCAAATGTGAAGACATTCAGGATGATGGCGTAATCGAATTCGGTAAGGCCTAGTTCCGTCGAGATCTCTGGCCATAGGAAACCAAGTGCGCCGCGATCGATGTAATTGATGATCGTTGCCAGCGCGACGAGGCCTACAATCCAATAGCGAAGCTTGCCTTGCATCATTAAGCCTCCGAGCCGAGAAAATCAGAACGGACCGGACTGAACGTGTCGATCAAAACGCCGGCTTCGAGGCACACCGCCCCGTGCATTTCGTGTGGCTTCACATAGAAGCCATCGCCCGGCCCCAGTTCCCGCTCCTCTCCGTCAATCGTCGCGAGGAAGCGTCCGCTTTCGACATAGCTGGTTTGCGCGTGATGATGGGCGTGCTGCTCACCAACCGCGCCTTTATCGAAACACACGCGAACCGCCATCAGATCAGGCCCGAAACCCAGGATCTGGCGCTTTATTCCCCCGCCAAGTTCTTCCACCGGCACCGTAGCCGCGTCGATGAAACGTTCGCTGCCAATTTGATCTTGCTGCGCCATCGTCATTCTCCAGCTGCCGTAAGGGGGATGCGCGCGGCATAGCCTTGCCACGTGACTTCGCGCCCTTCGATGATGGCGGTGTGCCTTGCCGCGGGATTGTCATCCCAGGAAATCGCGACAGCGATTTGCGCACCGGCCAGCGTTTCGATCAGGACAATGTCAAATGTGCCTTGCTCGATATGGCGCAGAGAAGTGATCTGGCTGTCGCTATCTATCGTCTGTTCGGTCGCGCCGTCATAGAGACCGTGAGGCTCGACAAGACTGACGAAAGTTGCGCTGCTACTCCCGGTCACGCGCTGGATGACGAGAGGCTCTCTCCGAAGGTTGAATTCCGGATCGTTCGCACCGCTTTCGCCGAGGATCACCTCGAAGTTGTCCTGCGGCACGAAGCGATAGGTATAGAACCGGCCTTCAAGCAGCCATGTCATGAAGGCCTGATCCGCTTCAGGCGCGCCGCGACCATCTTCCCAGATGTGCTGGTAGCCGTTGCCAGCCCCCAGCACAGGCCTGCCCTCAATATTTCGGGAGGGGTCAAAGCCCAAGCGCATGATGTGGCCGGAGTAATGCAGCGGCAGGTCGAATTGCAACTCACCTTCACCCTGAGCGCGCATGAGGTCCAGAGTGACCGGCTGCGAGAAACCTTCGACATCGACCAGCGCCAGAAGCCGGGTCATGGACACGCCTTCCTGCGGATAGGCATCATCTATCCCGGCGACACTCACCTGCAGGCCTTCGTCGGTTGCGAAATACAGCTGGGTGGGTGCTGACAGGTCAGCGAGGTCCCGATCGCCGTAGAAATGGCTCTGCTCGTTTACGACCAGCGCATTGTGCGCGATCGTCTGCTTCGCCCAGCTTTCGTTTTCTGGGAGATACCGACCGCCCTGTTTCGCCTCGATATTGAGGAAGCGAGCGGCGCCGTAATCGCGGACAACCTCCTCTCCCAAATTGTAAAGTTGCCAACTCAATTTGTCGAAGTGGCCGTGCCCCATGCCTTGCGAGGCATTCTTGGCGACGAGAGCTAAATGGTCAGGCCCGACACCATCGCGCAGCACTGCAATTGCTCCCTGGTCCCCGTCAGGTCCGTCGCTGAAGAGCATCGAGCGGAAGGGGAAGCGCTCCGCCTCGCCCGCGGCAAGGGCTTGCGACATTTGAAGCCCGGCTTGTGAAATCACCGTGCGGCCCTGAAACTGCGCAATATCCAGCAGCGCCGGGTTCTCAGTTACCGAGTAGCCGATGGCTACGCCTTCGTAGAGCTCGGCTGTATTGAGGCTTTTGTCCCGAATGGCATCGTTGAAGGGGAAGAAATATCCGTCATAGGTCAGCTGGATTGTCGTCAGCAGGGCTTTTTCAAGAATTCCATCGCGATGCTCAAAGATCCGGCGTTCCGGCTCATTGCGATCAATCGCGCCTGCGAAAACCATAAACGGTAAAAGGGCGAAGCGCTGGTAATATGGGCCTTCGGTGTAATACCCGTCCGGCGAGAAGAGCAGTTCGGTCTGGCGGATAAATCCCGCTTCACCATCACCGCGAGTTCCGTAAAGCGCTCTGTGAACCAATTCATCGTCGCCAAGCACATAGCCGGTCATTCCCACACCGGCTGTCGCCCAGGTCGCGTGATTGTGAATGCGATTGAATGTGCTTTCGGATTCCACCGAGAGGAATTGGGCTGCGCGCCGGAAAAGTTGATTGTCGATCAGTTCACGATCGGCAGCATACAGATCGCTGCGCACAAGCTCGTATGCCTGAATTGCATGCACCAGCCACATGGCATCGTTGAGCACCTGCCAGAACAGGCGGCCGACATTCTGATTTGCACGCGCGGGGTGATCGCTCAGAGTTGGATACAGCTCCGCATATTCGAGCAGCATTTCGCGTACGAATTGGAAATAGCGGTCCTCTCCCGTCAGGTCATAAAGCTGCCCTGCAAGCAGCATCGCCCGATAATTCCTCTTGTGCTGTTCGTGCGTATAACCGCCGCCTGGGTCGACCGGCACTGGCACCGTCACACCCGCAGCAATCATATCATCAACGAATTCCTGGGCGATCAACATTTCCGCTGCGAAGAGCGGCGGGTAGTGGGACGCCGTTTCGGCCTGAACAACGGTCGAGCGCTCTTGCTGCGCGTAAGCAGGACTGCCCAGCACCAACGCCGATGCGGCGAGAGCTAGCTTGGATAGCGTGAGATTCATTCGACTACTCCGTCGAAGGAATTGTCGACCAACGAAACGCGCGGTTGCCCCGGAAATACGAGTTCAGCCAGACTTGGCCGGGGTGTTTCAGCAAACTCATTATTCCAGATCGCAGATTGAGGAACACCGACCGTGTGGACCACGCTGATCGGCGCCGATGCGGCGAACTGGTTCTCCGCAATCAAGGTGTCTTGCACGCCATGCAGTACTATCGACGCGTCCGCGCCAGATCCCACATTGCTGAACTGCGAATTGGTAATAAGCACGTGCGGACCAAAGGTGCTCTCATCACGGCCCCCGCGATATACTTCGGCAACCGGGCCAACTACATTTGCAAAAGCCGAGTTCTCAATCGTCATATAGTCGACATTGTAACGCCCCTGATCGTCATGCTCCGAAGCTGCAGAAACAACAGTTCCGCTGATGCCTGAGAATTGGCTTCCGCGGATGAGGAGGCGCTCTGCAAGTGTGGAAGGCCCAAGGTAAATCACGTCAAAGTCGCGATTGACGGTAAGATTGCGCACTTCGACATTCTCGAGCTCAATCTGCAGATTGCCACGGATCGGAGCGCTTCCGGTTCGGATGACAGCGTTGCCGACATTGTCCGGAGCAAGAGAGCCGTCGATGATAACGCCATCCAGCCTCAGCGCGCCACCTTCCCGCAACTCGAAGAGCGAAGGACGGGTGAAGCGCAGCACGACCTCCTCTCCGTCGCTGGCAAGGAGCGTGACGGGCCTATCAATCGGAAGGGTGCGATCGAAATGATAATCGCCCGGTGCGAGCCGGAAGGTATCACCGTTCCCCGCTTGACTGAGAGCAGAGATCAGCGCTTCACCGCTTCCATGCACGGCAATTTCCTGCCCTGCCCCGAACATCCCATCTTGGCCAGGCTTTGAATACCATTCCACACCGACATCACTGAGCGAGATAACCTGCAGGTCGCGTGGAGCGCCTACATTCTCGAGTTCAGGACTTGCAGGATACAAAAGGCCGTTCTCGCGGCGGACCATTTCGGTCTCAATCACTGGCAATTCATCGGCGATCGCGCTGTGCACCCGGCCCGAGACCAGAGCATTGCCAGTGAACACAATCCCGGACATGTCTGCATCGACTTCGATGAATGTGTCGCGGTGCGAACCTGCAAAAAGATTTCCGGTCATGGAGCTATTCACCGGATTGGCCGAGCGCTCCTCGTCAGCGCCGGCACCCAGCGTGATGCGAAAGCTGTCGACCACGGTGTTGTTCTCGATCAGCGCATTGTCGACTACGACGTAGCGATTCACAGGCGAATTGGGGACGCCGTTCATCACAGTCAGCGCGCTGGCGAAACCGGCGCCGCGCAGGCCCTCCATGTAATTCTCTCGCACAGTCTGATTGCGATTGATGATCCGAATGCCACCGGTGTGATCCACGCCGTGGCCCAGGAACACATTGCGCTCGATCAGATTGCCGTCCCCATGGCGAAGGGTGAGAGCACCCTGCGACCGAAGGAACAGGTTTCCGCGCACGATATTGGCACCAGACTTGATCGAGATGATTTCCACCTCGCCGCTCGTCCGGTCGAAGACATTGTTCTCAACAAGTGTGTTGGAATCGAACATTGAATAGTGGCTGGTGCCGATCCGCAGCGTCTCACCACCGTTCGATCCGAGCACTGGTCTCGGGCCGAAATAGTTGTGGTCGATATGATGATTGTTGCCGCGACTTTCTTCAGTGTTGAGCCTGACTGCGAGCGTAACGCCGCGATTGGTCTTACCGACCAGATGGTTGTGATCGAAGCGATTATCGCTCCCAAACATGGCCACCCAATAATCGGTTTCATTGCGGTCGGGCTTGCTGAAACCGTCGATGACAGTCTGAGTGACCCTGGCATTGCTCGCCAGATCGTCACTGTCCCGGCGGAAGGAGATCACCTCGCCAGTGGGGCTGTAACCGTCACGAAAGACAAGGCCAGATACGACGACGTATTGGCCGCCGATGCGCAAATTGGATTGCCCTGTCAGGATGACTTGGCCCGGGGTTTCGGCAGTCACAGTAATCAGAGCGTCTTGCTGCCCAGCACCAGTGATAACCATCTCGAAGTCGTGCCACTCGCCGTTGGCAAGAATGATGGTGTCGCCCGCCTCAACCCCGCGAGCGGCATCTGCGTATTCCGCCTGAGTGCTGACGAAGAAATCTTCAGCTTGCGCAGGAGTAACCCATGCAAGCGCTCCTGCCGCGATTATGGCAAGTCTGCCAAACATCCCGAATCCTCTCTTCTGTTATAGAGAGGACAATAAGCCGCGCCAGCCATGTGTCAACCACAATAATATGCCAGATTGGCAACTCTGTTATACCAATTGGTTTGGCATTTTAAGGAAGGCGGGCCGCCGCAAGAAACCGTTCGCGGCTTTCGGTGGCGCGCTGCTGCACTTCAGCAAGAGCTTGCTGCTCGGTCGTATCGAGCATATTCTCGATCAGGCGTTGGAAATGTTCACGCATCGCCGCCCTTGCCGCAGCTGGATCGCGATCCTTCAAGGCGTTGAAAACGTCACGATGCTCTTCAGTGCGCAATTTCGAGTCATGGACACAAACCGCCTCATAGGTCGCTTTAACCTGCGGTATTTTCTCACGCATGTTCCAAAGACGCTGGACGGTGTGAACCAGCGCTTGGTTATTCGATGCCTCGGCGATACGCAGGTGAAATTTCTCGTCTGCTAAATTGGCTTCGTCGTGATCGGCATTCCCCATCGCTTCGATGAGCTTTTCCAGTTCCGCGATGCCTTCATCCGTGATATTGCGCGCAGCCAGTGCCGCAGCTTCAGATTCAATGAGAAGCCGCGCTTCAGTAACTTCAAAGGCGCTGACATTCGGTAGCGCATCGGCTATTTCAGGCTGCTGCTCGCTGACGTACACCCCCGACCCGGTCTTGATTTCCAGCCGACCGATCGCCTGCAGAGCGATCTCCGCTTCACGGATGGTCACACGGCTCACCCCAAACTTCTCAGCGAGATCTCTCTCGCCAGGAAGCCTCGATCCCGCCGGATAGGCTCCTTCGTCGATCAATTCAGCAATTTGCCGTGCAATCGATTGGTAAAGTCTTTTCGCCGTCATTTCGTGCCCTGCTGCTAGATCGGAGTCATTTCAGTTCTCGCTGCATACCTACTTTGTCATACCAATTTTGGCAACTAACGAAAATACGGGGTGTCCGTGGGAGAAACGGACACCCCAGTCCAGCATCAGAAGCGGAAGCGAACACCTGCAAAGTATCGCGGACCGTACACTTGAATCGCTCCAAAATCGTCAGGCGCGCCGCGATAATTCACGCGAGGCTCGTTGAAGAGATTGATGCCTTCCAGTCGGAACGTGACATTGTCTGTCAGCCTGAAGGATACGCGAGCCTCGAAGACACTCGTGTCATCCACATACCGAATGCGTCCTGGCGTGGCCACGAATTGCTGGAAGTAGTTCGAACGATATTTGTAGACACCCTGCAATTCGATAGGACCAATCTCGTAATAGGCCTGTGCCGAAAGCACGTGCTCGGAGAAGCCGAAGATATTGGATGGCGGGATCAGCCCGTTGACCTGCGTGATAGTCCCGTCCGGCTGGAGAGTCGAAATAGCACCAAGGGTATCATCTTCGAATTCGAAATCTGAGTCGGCGTAGTTATAGCCGACCTTAAAGCCGAGGCCGTCGAATGGTGCAGGCAACCAGCCAAACCGGTGAGCGAGTGACACTTCAAAACCGTAAATCGTGCTGGTTTCGTCCGCCGTGTTTACGGTCCGGACAAGACCTTCGACCAGTTCGCCATCGATGTTGAAGGTTTCCAACTGACCGAAGGTTTCAAAGCCGCCATTGAAGCTCTTGTAATAAGCGCTGATCGCAAAGATCGAGTCTTCGTTCGGATACCATTCCAGCGATACATCGCCATTCCACGAAAGCAGCGGCTCAGTGAACGGGTTGCCGAGGCCAGTCACGATGCCGAGGGCATCAGCGACACTTGCAAATTCCTCGGTATCATCGATTGAGAAAGCGCGCCCATATCCCAAATCGGACGGATCCGGGCGAGACAACGCGCGATAGACCGCGACGCGGCCAAGCAGGTCCGGAGATAGCTCGGCGGTGAGGTTAAAGCTGGGCAGGAATTCTGTATAGGATCCGCCGCCAGTCACCGTGGTCAACTCATCCGGATTTTCTACGAGCGTGACCGTGGGTCCATTGGGATCGCTGTTGTCGACGATAGAAGTTAGTGTCGTTCTAAAGCCGGTGGAGTTCACGTCCGTGTGCACGACGCGGACGCCGAGATTGCCCCTCACCGGAACTTGACCGAGATCGCCATCGAAATTCGCCTGAACGTAGCCAGCCCAAGACAATTCCGAAACGTCGGTATTCTGAATGGAGTCGAAATCGCCCGTCGGGAAGATGGGCGCGCCATTGGCATCGAAATTGAGACCCGACGGATCTTCGCGCTCAAGAACCTGCACAACACAAAGCGCGTCGAACGTCGCGAAAGTGTCCGATGTGCCGATCACATTCCCGGCATCATCCAAATTCGTAATCAGCGGATTTCCGCCCGAAATGGATGACAAGAAACCAGATACAGGGAAGTTCGTGCGGCATTCTCGATTGGCCGCCTGCAGCGCGCCGGTGCCGTCGGTATCGTTGTAATTGTTCTCGAAGCGGCTCGTCCCATTCGAAGCACCCGGAACATCGCGATAGGCCAGTTCCTGGAACCGGCCGCCGACCATTACCGACGAAAGGAAACCATCCAATTCGTATTCAAAATCAAGACGCGCGCCCCAGATCGAGTTGAACCGATCCTGCTCAAGATCGGCGCGCACTCGCGGATCGTTGGCAAACAAATCGTAATTGGTGACATCAAAATTCTGAGTGACGAAATTCAGGCCCTGTGATCCGTTCTGCATGATCTGTACCGCCGTCTCGATACGATCATTGGTCGAACTACCATCGCTTTCAAAGGCATTGGGCCACACTGCGGCTCCGGTGATATCTTCATTATCCTCGGTGCGAAAACGAACTTGCACCGCTTCTTCGATGCGCTGCGTTTGCGAATAGGAAACGTCAGCCGAGATTGTGAGTCTGTCAGATACATCAGCAGCAAGACTGATGCCGCCCCCGTAATATTCTTCATCACGCTGCAGATATTCGCTAACGGCCTCGATGCGCTGCTCGTTCGTGAACTGCCGCAATGCGCCTGAATCGGTGTAGATCAGTGGCAGATCAATACGATTGGGATCGCCGGGACCATCAATGCGCCGGCCCTCTGCGAAATTCAGATCACTACGTTGCTCCCTGAAAAGCCGATTTGAGTACTGAAAGTCAGCGGCAATCTCGAAATTCGAGCTTGGTCGATACTGCAGCGCAGCAAAGAAGGATTCCCGTTCGTCATCCGTGATATTCGTGCGGTAGGAGTAGCTGTTGCGGGCAATGACAAAATCATCGGCCACGCTGCCATCGCGCAGTCCGGCGATGGTTGATCCGCTGGTGTCGCAATTGCCGTCATCGAACACGCCATCGCTCGTTGTCGTTGGATCGAGTACGCAAGCGCGGATCGTGTTGCTGACATTGGCCTCCTGCTCAGGATTGGTCGTTTCCTGACGCTGATAGCCGATTGAAATGCCGAGTTCGCCAAGGTCGCCAAGGTCATATTGGTCGACATAGCTGAGCGTGCCGCGGTATCCGAAATCAGTGAAGCGCTGATCTTCATCGATGTCGAAATTCTGCGGGTTGTAAGGCAGTTTGAATTCGCCCTGAAAGCGGCGCCGGCCGTAATCGAGCGGAGCAACTGTTTCGAGCGCGATCTGGCCAGCAACCCCGCCCTCGATCAGGCTGGCAGACTGGGTCTTATACACTGCCAGAGTGTTGAAGAGCTCCGACGGGAACTGACTGAAGTTGACCGAGCGGTCTCCCGATCCGTTTGTCGCCATTCGTCCATTGATCGTAGTGGAGCTGAGAAACGGCCCAAGACCGCGCAGTGAAATTTCGGTCGCCCCGCCCTGCTCGCGATGGGACGCTGCGGACGTTAGCGTTTCCAGAGCTTCGCCGATCGACAGCGCGGGAAGGTCGCCGATCTCGTCTGAAGTCAGCACTTCCACGATAAGATCGTTGTCACGCTTTCCTTCAATCGAGTTCTGAATTGTGCCCCGGATACCGGTTACGACGATATCGCCACCTTCACTGGCTTCCACTTCGGGCCCGGGCCCATCATCGGGATCAATATCCTGCGCGATTGCCGTGTCGGCGAATCCGATCAGAGCACTGCTTGTCAAAAGAGTTGCCAGAATACGCCGCCCAGCCGGCACGTCTCGCGATTCACGATAGCTCATAATACCACTCCCATGTGTTTTGTTTTCCTGGGAGCGTACATTGGCATGACGATATGTCAACCTTTAGATTATACCAGATTGCAATATCTATCATACCAATTTAACTTCTACAGTCCTAACGAAATCACTTCGCGCTGACTAGGATAGGGAATTCGCCTTGAACGTGGGTGCTTGTGAGACGGAGCCAAAGATGCCCAACGCAGACGTTTCCCCAAGTTTAAGTCTTGCGAAACGAGTAAAGTGGGGAGATTCTCTCAGGCCGGAATGGCTTCATGGTGTTTCAGGGTGCTGTCAGTCTAATCGCAACTGGTCTCCGGTTTACAGAGCACTCCCCTGCCCGCTTGAATTCAGGCCATGAGGTTCTGCCACCCAGCCAGGGCGGCCGAGCGGTTTGCTTTGTAGGTCTTGCGGTCAATAAGGTGACGGTCGAGATTGAAGTGGTCGTGGACGTTGTGATGGACTGAGGCGAACTTCTGCAAACTCTTCGTTTGTCGGAACCTCAGCATCGCCCGCTCTCGTCTTCGGAACGGAAGGTGGCTGTTCTCGACCCTGTTGTTGGCCCAGCGTCCTACTTCCTGCTTGTCGGTGTTGCCGAGTTCGCTCATCGCCGCCTCGTAGGAGCGCAGTCCGTCGGTGGTGATCTCCGCCGGCGAACCGTGCCTCTTCAGCGCCTTCTTCATGAACCTGAGCGCTGCCTTCTTGTCACGAGTCTTGGTCACATAGCTCTCGAGGGCCTCGCCCTCCTGGTCGACTGCTCGCCACAGATAATGCATCTCGCCGTTGATCTTCACATACACCTCGTCGAGGTGCCATTTCCACTGGCGGAAGCCCTTTATCCGGCTCACTCGCTGACGGCCGACGTCAGCAGCAAATAGCGGACCGAACCTGTTCCACCAGTCCCGCACCGTCTCGTGGCAGATATCAATCCCGCGCTCGGCCAGACGGTCCTCCACGTTCCGCAGGCTCAGCGGAAAGCGGACGTACATCATCACCACCAATCGGATAATCTCTGGTGACGAATTGAAATAGCGGCACGGACTGGCAGGCTTCTTTGGTCGGGGTATGCCCCGCACTAGCTGATCAGGCGTGATGCGCTAGTCGGTGCATTTCCTCTGACAGGACCGTGCCTGGGGGGGGGTAAGTGGCGGAGAGGGAGGGATTCGAACCCTCGATACGGTTGCCCGTATACTGCATTTCGAGTGCAGCGCATTCGACCACTCTGCCACCTCTCCGCGAGGGACCGTTTTTGCGAGCCCTGATGGGCCGGGGTCGAACGGAAAGCGCGCGGTTAGCCTAGCTGTGCGCACTTGCCAAGTCCCTGTTTGCTGCGAAACGCATGAAATCCGGTGATTGGAGCTTCGCACGACTTGTTGCACATGCGAAGGCACCTATATTTGGTGCATGGCTCGTTCGGATATTTCCCTATCGCAGGTTGGACAGCCGATTGAGGCTCCGCTCCGGTCCCGCGCCCGCTTTGCAATCGGCGACGTGGTGAAACACCGCAATTTCGATTTTCGCGGCGTTATCTTCGATATCGATCCAGTCTATGCCAATTCGGAAGAATGGTATGAGCAGATCCCCGAGGGGCAGCGCCCCCGCCGGGACCAGCCGTTTTACCACCTTCTCGCCGAGAATGAAGAAAGCTCATACGTCGCCTATGTCAGCCAGCAGAATCTGCTGATCGACACCGATGATGAGCCGATCGATCACCCGCAAGTGAGCCAGCTGTTCGAGGATTTTCGCGGCGGCAAATACGTCCTGCGCCGTTCACTCACGCACTAGGATTTGATCTTCCAGCCGCTTTTGAGCACCTGATAGGTTATCAGGCCAAGCACGATATTCAGCACGCCCACGCCGACGGCGGCGCCAAGCAGCGCCTCGTCGGTATTGCCGATATCGCTCTGCCCCAGGAAACCGTAGCGGAAGCCTGAGATCATGTAGAAAAACGGGTTGGCGCGGCTGATCGCCTGGAAGAACGGCGCGAGGTTTGAAATGACGTAGAACGTCCCCGACAGCAGGCTGAGCGGTGCCACGATGAAATTGGTGATCGCCGCGTTATGATCGAATTTCTCCGCCCAAATGCTGGCGAGAAAGCCGAGGATCGCGAGCATGGTTGCGCCCATCAGGCCGAACCAGATCACCGCCCACCAATGCGCAACCTGCAATTCGACGCCAGGGTATAGCCACATGGCGAGCGCGACCGCTCCGCCCACCATCACCGCGCGGGTGATGGCAGCAGCCACGATGCCCAGCATCAGTTCGGCATTGGACAGCGGCGGCATCAGCAGGTCGATAATCGTTCCCTGCATCTTGCCGGCGAGCAGGCTGAAGCTGGAATTGGCAAAGGCATTCTGCATCATGCCCATCATGATCAGCCCCGGCGCAACGAATGTGCCGAAGGAAACGCCCAGCACTTCGCGCCCATCGCGGCCGAGAGCGACGGTGAAGATCACCAGAAACAGCAGCGTTGTGACCGCAGGTGCCCAAACAGTCTGCGTCTGCACCTTGAGAAAGCGCCGTATCTCCTTAATATAGAGAGACCACAGGCCGATCCGGTTGAAATTGGTGATCTGCGGCTCCCCTTTCGGCGGGAAATCGCGTGTATTGCTCACCTGCATGCTCTGCTGTGCTTGCTCTGCCATAGGGGCGCGCCTATCTGGGCTGGAACGGACTGGCAAGAAATTCGATGCACCGCGCGTGCATCATTGAAGACTGGAAGACGATTGCATGAGTTGGACTGAAGAACGCATCGCCACCCTCACGAAGATGTGGGAAGGCGGCTCCACGGCTAGCCAGATTGCCGAAGAGCTTGGCGGTGTCTCGCGCAATGCCGTGATCGGCAAGGCGCACCGGCTGGGCCTGAAGGCCCGCCCGAGCCCGGTGAAAGCCAAGGCGAAGAAGAAGCCTGCGCCCAAGAAGAAGGCAGCAGCGCCCGCGCCCAAGCCGGCAGCGAAAAAGGCAACTCCGGCAAAGCCCGCGCCCAAGCCGGCAGCAAAGCCGGAACCCAAGCCAGCGGCCTCCGCTGCGAATGCAAGCCAGCCTTTGCCGAACAAGCAGGAAGACCTGCCCAAGATCGTATCTTACGGCCCCGGCGGATTTCTGCGTCAGGGACCTGGCGATCAGCAGGCGCCGATCCCTCCCGCCCCGCCACGCCGCCTTGTGCCGGCAAAGCCCAGCCCCGATATCGCCGACAAGACCAGCCTGCTCGATCTGAACGATCGTGTGTGCCGCTGGCCGATGGGTCACCCGGGTGAGCCCGATTTCCACTTCTGCGGTGAGAAGGTGAACCCCGGTTTCCCGTACTGCGTCGAACATTGCGGGCGCGCCTATCAGGCACAGCTGCCGCGCGGTGCGCGCCGTCCGCCGCCTCCCCTGCCCTTTGGCGGTCCGCGCGTGCGCTGATCGGACAAAGGCCAAACTAGAAAACGAAAGGCTCGTCACTCGACAGGAGTGGCGGGCCTTTTCTTCGGCTCATGCACTTACAAACACTCCCGGCGCCAAAGCTTAATCAATTGCCCACCAATACCCCGCGCGTCCCACCTATTGTGTCTCGGACACTTATTGCGCGAATTCCAATTAGATAACCTCCCCACAAGGGAGAGTTTCATGCGCATGAATAATCTGGAATTGCCGCTGGAGCGGGACCGTTTCTTTCGTACGATCATCCGCAGCCTGTCCGGCACGCTCGAGCAAACCATCGGGCTGGAAGAGGCGTCCGGATACATCGCCCTGGTTGGAAGCGAAGTGGGCGAATGGATCCGCGAAGAATACAACAAGGCAGCCGACAAAACGCAATTCACGCCGCGCGAAGTGGCCGACATCCTTGTCGATCTGAAGCGCCGCATTGGCGGGAAGTTTTCCGTCGAGCGTGTGGAGAATGACCGCATTATCCTCCGCAACACGGCTTGCCCGTTCGGTGAACTGGTCAAGAACCGCCCCTCGCTGTGCCAGATGACCACCAATGTATTCGGCCGTATCGCTGCTGATAATCAGGGCTATGCGCGCATCGCTCTGCCCAAGACGATTGCCAAAGGGGACGATCACTGCCTAGCCATCGTTTATCTGACGCGCGACAATGCTGCAGAAGAACGCGGCCGGGAGTTCTTCTCCACCGTACCCGAAGGGGTGTGACTTGGCCTCTCAGCTCAATGATATAGTTACTGCGCACAGTGCGGTGAGCTCGTCACAGATCGAGAGCGCGATCATCACCCGGCTGAGGCAGGCGGTCATGGTGAGTGACCGGCTTGGCCGCGTCGTTTATGCCAATCCGCGCGCGCAGGCGCACTACCATGTCGAGGCAGGATCGCAGCTGGCCGGGCGCAATTCCGAAGAAACCCGCAGGCTCGAAAAAACGCTGATCCGCGCGGCTACCGCCGATCAATGGCTGCCGGTCAATCTGTGGGTCACGGAGAACGGAGGCGACTGCATCAGCGTCAAGTTTCTCGCCTGCGGCCTCGCCATGCCCGGGTCTGAGCCGCTGATCCTGTTGCTGGCCGATCCATCGCGCGACAGGCAATTTGCCAAGCTGAATGAGGTGCTGATGAGCCTCACAGCCGAACGCGAACGCAATCGCCGGCTGGACCAGCAATTGCGCCGAGCCATTGCCCGCATCACCGAATTGGACAGCCCCGCCAGCAGCGACGCTTGATTGCCACCCCGCATCCTGCCAGCGTGCAGCCCCGGGTGGCGCTTTGCCGCCATAAGGAGGCGCAGCGATGTCATTCTCTCTCTACGAAGCGATCATTCCCACCATGATCCAGATGCTCAATGCGGGTCAGAACTGGATCGAGAATTGCAAGAGCTGCGGCCAGAGCGAGGATGATCTGGCGCAGGCAAGATTGCATGAGGACATGCTGCCCTTCGCCTATCAGGTGAAGAGCATGGTGGTGCATTCGGTCGGCGCGATCGAGGGCGTGCGCAAAGGCAGTTTTTCGCCGGACCTTGAGGAATACCCTGTCGAACTCGAAAAGATGCGCCTCAATTTGGGTGCGGCCGAAAACACGCTGCGCGCGCTTTCAAAAGGTGAAATCGACAGCTTCATCGGCGGGGAAACGCGCTTCGTGTTCGAGCAGAAGGGCATCGATATTCCCTTCGCCAGTGAAGACTTCCTGCTGAGCTTCAGTCAGCCCAATTTCTTCTTCCACGCCACCACCGCCTACGCCATCCTGCGCATGAAAGGTCTGGATGTGGGCAAGACCGATTTCATGGGAAGGCTGCGCATCAAGCGCGATTAGAGCGCTGAATTCCCAAAGTCTTGGAACACAAGCGGCAGCCATCCGCTGAAAGGGAAAGTACCCTTTTGAAGATGGAGCCCCCCTCATGGAAGTTATCGGATACGGAACGCAGGACGCCAGCATTGACCTTGGCCCGCTGAAATTCACGCGCGAGCCAGTACGCGCTGGCGAAATTGCAATCCAGATCACACATTGCGGCGTCTGCCATTCGGACCTGCATCAGGCCCGCGATGATTGGGAGAACACCGTTTATCCCTGTATTCCAGGCCATGAAATCATTGGCGAGGTGATCGAAGTCGGCGAAGGCGTTTCACGCTTCAAGGTGGGCGACCGGGCCGGCGTCGGCTGCATGGTCAATTCCTGCCAGCAATGCGACCAGTGCGATGTCGGTGACGAGCAATATTGCACCGGCCCCAAAAGCTGCACGCTGACATACAACGGCCCCAAGAAGCCCGATGGCACCAACAGCTATGGCGGCTATTCGACGGGCATTGTCGTGCGCGAGGAATTTGCGCTTACCATTCCGGAGAAATTCACCAGTGAGCACGCCGCCCCGATCCTGTGCGCTGGCGTGACCACATATGCGCCCATGAAGTATTTCGGGCTGGGCGATGGTCATACGCTGGCCGTGGCGGGGCTTGGTGGCCTCGGTCACATGGCAGTGCAGATCGGCAAGGCGTTGGGTGCCAAGGTCATCGCACTCACCACATCGCCTGAAAAGGCCGATGCGCTGAAGGAAATCGGCGCGGACGAAATAGTCGATGTGAACGACGACGATGCGATGGAAAAGCACGCGATGAGCGTGGACCTGATGGTCAACACCATTCCGTATGCGCACGACATCAATCCGTACCTGCAGCTGATGAAGGCCAAGAGCCAGATCTGCGTGGTGGGCAATTTCCTCGGCTTCGAAGAGCTCGACACCGCGACAATGGTATTCAACCATGTCGGCATTACCGGCTCTCTGATCGGCGGCGTTGCCGCAACGCAGGAAGTGCTCGACTTGTGTGCTGAGCACGACATCCGCGCAGTCACCAAGAGCATTCGGATGGACGAGATCGGCGAAGCTTTTCAGCGTATGCTCGATGAAAACATCGAGTTCCGTCACGTCATCGATATGGCGAGCCTTCGCGATGACGACGATGCTGCCGCCAAGGCCGTCCAGGTCGACAATCCGGTGCGCGGCGAAGTCGTCGGGCGCGCTTAACGCACTCTTTGTGCAAACCAGATCGTGTGGTGCGGCCCTTTGTTATTGGGCCGCGCCCGCACGGTCTGAACCTCGACTTTGAGCCCTGCATCCTTGAGGCGGCCTGTAAACTTGTGATCGGGCGCGGCTGACCAGATCGCAATCAGCCCGCCGACATTCAGCGCATCGCGCATGCGGGCAATGCCGGTACGGGTGTAGAGCCTCTCATTGCCATCACGCACGATGCCATCGGGGCCATTGTCGACATCCATCAGGATCGCATCATAGCGCGGCGTGGTGCCGTCTACCGCATCATCGACAAGCGCCGCCACATCGGCGAGGACGATCTCTCCGCGAGGGTCTTTGAGGGTCTCACCTGTAAGGTGCGCGAGTGGCCCTTTTGCCCAATCTAGAATTTCGGGCACCACTTCCGCGACTGTCACACTGCCTCCATCGGGCAGTTTTTCCAGAGCTGCGCGGTAGGTGAAACCCATTCCGTAACCGCCGATCAAGAGGCGGGGTTTCGGGACTTCCAGCCGCTCCAACGTAAGCCGCGCCAGCTGCTCTTCGCTATACTGCATGCGCGTGCCCATCAGCTCATCCCGCCCCAGCATAATGATATGATCGCGTCCGTGGCTAATGAGGGTCAATTTGTCTCCGCCGGGAATCTTGGCAGTGGCGATCTCTTCGCGTGGCAGCATTATATATCCAATTGATATTGAGGGGACTTAGCGCCGGAACGCATAATCTGTGCAGGCATTGATTGGGCAAACAGGAAAGGAATTCCCATGCCCACCGATGCCCGCATAGCACGAATTGCCGAAGCCGAAGGCAAATTCGAAATTGTCGATCAGGCGATTGCCGATCCCGGTCCGCATGAGGTCCTGGTAGAGATTGTCGCGGTGGGTGTGTGCCACACAGACCTGGCCGTGCGCGATGGCGATTTGCCGACGAACTTCCCGGTCGTGCTGGGTCATGAGGGTTCCGGCCGGATCGCGAAATGCGGCAGCCATGTTACCAATTTGTCGGAGGGAGACAATGTCGTCCTTTCCTATGGTTCATGCGGCCATTGCCGCCCGTGTCAGGAAGGTGACCCGGCCTATTGCAACGACTTTGAAGCGCTGAACTTCATGAACAAGCGCCTTGGCAGCGAAGATCCGGTCTTCGCGGATGGTCCCAATGCAGCCTTCTTCCAGCAATCCAGTTTCGCCACCCATGCGATCGCGCATGAGCGCAATGTCGTGAAGATCGAGGGAGATACCGACATTTCCCTGCTCGGCCCGCTCGGTTGTGGCATCCAGACAGGGGCCGGCGCGGTGCTTCGCACAGCTGCCCCTCCTGCCGGATCGAACCTGCTGGTATGCGGCGTAGGCAGCGTGGGTATGTCGGCAATCATGGCGGCGAAGGTTGCGGGCTGCAACACGATCATCGCTATCGACATGAATGAAGAGCGCCTCGAGATGGCGAAGGACCTCGGCGCGACGCACAGCATCACCGTGAACGAAGAGACGGACACGGCGGAGAAGGTGCGCGAGATCGTGGCAGAGGGCGTCGATTTCGCTATCGAGTGTTCGGGCAACAAGCATGCCGCGCGCGCATCATGGGCCTCGCTCGCCAAGCGTGGCACGCTGGTGGTGGTGGGGGCACCGCCTTCCGGCACCGATTACGCCTTCGACGCCAACGAGCAAATCCTGAGCGGGCGCAAGATCGTCGGCTGCGTCGAGGGGGACAGCAAGGTGAAGCAATTCATTCCGGAGCTGGTCCGGATGTATGAGCAAGGCCGCTTCCCGTTCGACAGGCTGGTAAAGCGCTATCCCTTCGACAAGATCAACGAGGCGGTGGCCGATCTGGAGAATGGCAAGGTCTTCAAGCCGATCCTCGAAATGCCCTGAAGGCTTCTCGCCATAGGGCAAAGAAAAGGGCCGCGAAGCAGATGCTTCGCGGCCCTTTCTCGTTTCCTGATGGAAGGACTTAGTCGTCCTTCAGGAAGGCTGGCATGTGGTCTTCGCCACCCTTGCCGCCATCGCTGTCGCCACCGCCGCGACGACCACCACGATCGTTCTTGCGATCACGGCCACCGCGCGGACCACGGCGATCACCGCCGCCACGGCCGCCCTTGTCACCACGCGGTTCGCGCGGCGGGCGGGTGTCTTCCAGCCCTTCGCCGGTTTCCTGATCGACAACACGCATCGACAGGCGGACTTTGCCGCGACCGTCGATTTCGAGGACCTTGACCTTCACTTCGTCGCCTTCGGAAACGACGTCGGTCACCTTTTCGACGCGCTCGTTCTTCATTTCGGACACGTGGACGAGACCGTCCTTGCCGCCCATGAAGTTCACGAATGCACCGAAGTCCACGATGTTGACGACCTTACCGGTGTAGATCTTGCCGACTTCGGCTTCTTCCACGATGCCTTCGATCCAGGCCTTTGCAGCCGCAATCTCGTCAGCGTTGGAGGACGAGATCTTGATCACGCCTTCATCGTCGATGTCGACCTTGGCGCCGGTTTCTGCGACGATTTCGCGGATGACCTTGCCGCCCGTGCCGATAACGTCACGGATCTTGGACTTGTCGATCTGCATGGTCTCGATACGCGGAGCGTGCTTGGACACACCCGTACGTGCCGAACCCAGAGCCTTCGCCATTTCGCCAAGGATGTGCGTACGGCCGGCTTTCGCCTGCTCGAGCGCCTTGGCCATGATTTCCTGCGTAATGCCGGCAACCTTGATGTCCATCTGCATGGTGGTGATGCCGTTTTCCGAACCGGCGACCTTGAAGTCCATGTCACCCAGGTGATCTTCGTCACCCAGAATGTCGGACAGGACGGCGAAGTCTTCGCCTTCGAGGATCAGGCCCATGGCGATACCGGAAACCGGGCGTTCGATCGGAACACCGGCATCCATCATCGACAGACAGCCACCGCAAACAGTCGCCATCGAGCTCGAGCCGTTGGACTCGGTGATGTCGGACAGGACGCGGATCGTATAAGGGAAGTCCTCATGCGAAGGCAGGACGGGGTTCAGCGCGCGCCATGCGAGCTTACCGTGGCCCTGCTCACGACGACCGGTGAAGCCGAAGCGGCCCACTTCGCCAACCGAGTACGGCGGGAAGTTATAGTGCAGCATGAAGTGGTTGTAGGAGAGACCCTCCAGACCATCGATCATCTGCTCGGCATCCTTGGTGCCCAGCGTGGTGGTGCAGATCGCCTGCGTTTCACCGCGGGTGAACAGCGCCGAACCGTGCGTACGCGGCAGCATGCCGACCATGGCTTCGATCGGGCGAACCTGATCGAGCTTACGGCCATCGATGCGGGTGCCATCCTTGATGATCGCACCGCGAACGATTTCGGCTTCCAGCTTCTTTACCGCCTTGTTGGCGACGAGCTGCGTCTGCGCTTCTTCGTCGGCAAAGGCTTCCTTGCCCTTGGCACGCGCTGCGTTCAGCGCGTCCGAACGCTGCGACTTGTCGGTCAGCTTGTAAGCAGCGGCGATATCGTCACCGATGATGCCGCGCAGCTTTTCCTTGATCGCCGACGTATCGTCAGACGTGTCGATTTCCCAAGGTTCCTTGGCTGCCTGTTCGGCGAGGTCGATGATCGCGCCGATAACCTTGCGGCTTTCTTCATGCGCGAACATCACGGCACCGAGCATTTCTTCTTCGCTCAGTTCCTTGGCTTCGGATTCGACCATCATCACCGCGTCCTGCGTGGCGGCGACGACGAGGTCGAGGCGACCTTCTTCGTCGAGAGCCGTCTGCAGGCTAGGGTTGAGTTCGTATTCGCCATTGCGGAAGCCGACGCGTGCGGCGCCGATCGGGCCCATGAAAGGCACGCCCGAAATGGTGAGAGCAGCCGATGCTGCAATCATCGCTACGATATCCGGCTCGGTCTCGCCATCATAGCTGAGGACCTGGCAGATCACGTTGATTTCGTTGTAGAAGCCTTCCGGGAAGAGCGGGCGCACAGGGCGATCGATCAGGCGGGAAGTCAGTGTTTCCTTCTCCGTCGCGCGGCCTTCGCGCTTGAAGAAGCCGCCCGGGATACGGCCCGCGGCGGAGAATTTTTCCTGATAGTGAACAGTCAGCGGGAAGAAGTCCTGCCCTTCCTTGACGCTCTTGGCGGCGGTCACGGCGCACAGCACCACGGTTTCGCCATAGGTGGCCAGAACGGCGCCGTCTGCCTGACGGGCGATCTGACCGGTTTCGAGAGTGAGGGTTTTTCCGCCCCATTCAATCGATACGGTTTTCTTGTCGAACATATTTATCCTTCATGACCCGCGTGCCACATTGCAGCGCGGGGCCTACATTGTCCGGGTGAACCGGCCCGGTCCGGTGCGAGGCCCAGATTGGCCTCAAGGCCCCCTCACCGGATTGTGAAGGATGCCAAATGCGAGAAAGGCGACCCCGAGGAGCCGCCTTCCACGAAACTCTTATTTACGAAGACCCAGCTTCTGGATCAGGGCGTTGTACCGCTCCAGATCCTTGCGCTTGAGATAGGCCAGCAGGCTGCGACGCTTGTTGACCATCTTCAGC
This sequence comes from Aurantiacibacter sp. MUD61, assembly GCF_027912455.1. Taxonomy (NCBI): domain Bacteria; kingdom Pseudomonadati; phylum Pseudomonadota; class Alphaproteobacteria; order Sphingomonadales; family Erythrobacteraceae; genus Aurantiacibacter; species Aurantiacibacter sp. MUD61. Next base: position 1,863,400 of record NZ_CP115446.1, on the reverse strand, counting down.
AGACCACGACGCGAATGGTTGTCTTTGTGGTGATCCTTGAAGTGGTCGGTGAGATTGCGGATACGCTCTGTCAGGATGGCAACCTGTACTTCCGGAGAACCGGTGTCGCCCTTGCCTACGGCGTTGTCCTTGATAATCTCTGCCTTCTTTTCGGTGGTTACCGACATGTCTTTCTACCTTCTGCGGCATCCTTTTAAAGATTGAACCCCCGCACGACTTTCATCATGCCCCCTTCAAGTTCCACCAATGCCACCGGAGTTTCCTCCAGCTTGGCAAAGTAGAGCCCGTCGGGGTGGGGCAGATCAGAAACGACCCGGCCTTGTCTGGCCGCCTGCGCACTGTTCTGATCGAGAGCGAGAGCCGGGATACCGTCCAGCCCCGCCTCCAGTGACAGGAGGTGGTCTTTGATGGGCGCGCCCTTACCGATTTCATTCAGTTTGTCCAGCGAAATCGCCTGATTTTCGCTGAAGGGCCCCGCCTGTGTGCGACGGAGATAGGTAACGTGCCCTACCGTTCCAAGGGCGCGTGCGATATCCCGTGCAAGCGAGCGGATGTATGTGCCTTTGGAAACCTTTGCGACGAGCGTGACGCTATCCGCCAATTCGAGCGGAGCTTGGGGATCGTAGGGGTCTGGGCGGCCAAGAGTGGTGGCGAATGGCGATACGCCTTCCTGGCTGAGATCGGGCCCGAGAAATTCGAGCGAGTGTATCGTGACACGCCGCGTTTCCAGCTCGACGTCCTCCCCTGCCCGCGCCAGATCGTAGGCGCGCTTTCCGTCAACTTTCAGCGCCGAGTACTTGGGTGGAATCTGCTCGATTTTGCCGGTGAAGTGCTCACAAATCGCCGCAATGGCGGCGAGCGGCGGGCGGCGATCCGAGGTAGCAATGACCTCCCCCTCGGTGTCGAGCGTGTCGGTTTGCTCGCCGAACTGGATTGTGAACTCGTAGGTCTTGTCACTGTCGAGCATCCGGCCCGAAAGCTTGGTCGCTTCGCCAAGAGCGATCGGAAGCACGCCTTCCGCCAGCGGATCGAGCGTGCCGCCATGACCCACCTTGGTCTTCGGATAGCCGCCTTCGCGCAAATTCCGCTTCACCGCGCCAACCGCCTGCGTCGAGCCGAGCCCGCGCGGCTTGTCGAGGATGAGCCAGCCGTGAGGTTGCGCAAGATCACTCACCGGCGATCAACTCCGCAAGACCGAGATATTGCTGCATCGCCCAATCAACCGGCGGCAGGACGACATTCTCCACGATGCCCGCCTCTGGAAAGACGTATGGCACTGCCACCAGCAGGATGAAGAGCAGCGGGAAGCCCAGCGGCCTGATCTTCTCGTAAGCGCGAGCAGCCGACGGCGGCAGAAGGCCTTCGATAATATGGCTGCCGTCGAAAGGCGGAATGGGCAGCAGATTGAACAGTGCGAGAAAAATGTTGATCGAGATGAAGTAGAAAAGCCCGGTAATGAGAATATGCGGCTCGCCCGTCCCATCCACTGCCAGCATGGGAGCAAGCACGCCCAGAGCAATCGCTCCAATTGCGGCGAGAATGAAATTCGTGCCCGGCCCGGCAGCAGCAACTGCCATCATTCCAAAACGCGGATTGTTGAGCCTGTGCTTCAATACAGGCACCGGCTTGGCCCAGCCGAACACCGGCAAGCCCGCAAGCGCCAGCCCTCCCGGCACCAGCAGCGTGCCGATCGGATCGACATGGCGGATCGGGTTGAGGCTCAGCCGCTTCTGCTCTTTCGCAGTCGGATCGCCCAGCATCAGCGCGGTCCAGCCGTGGGCGACTTCGTGAAACACGATCGCCACGATCAAACACGGGATGAGGATCGCTGCGAGAAGAAGGGTGTCGGTCATTGCGTCCTAGATGGGGAATGCGCCGCGCAGGGTAAAGGCTCTTTCCAGGCAATCCGTCTTGATCAACGCCTTCCCGCCCAAACTGGCTACCAAAATTGCCGAAATTGCTTTGACACGCGCCATCGCAGTGTGATTATGGTAGCGTTACCATTTGGGGAGGGATTCTGTGGTGCGCCTAACTTACCTGCTTGCACTTCCGCTGCTTGCTGCTTGTGCCAGCACGCCTGAAATTGCCCGGAACGACCAGCCCGTTCAGGCAGATTCGCAGGCGGGCGTGGCGAATCCCGAAATCTGGCCGAGCTATGAATACCCCTACCCCCGTGATCCGGCAGGAGAGCAACGGATCGCAGCGATCATTGCCTCCATGACGCTGGAAGAAAAGGTGGGGCAGATTGTCCAGGCCGACCTGTGCTGCGTAACGCCGGAGGATGTGCGGACATACAACCTCGGCTCCGTGCTCAACGGCGGAAACAGCGGCCCTTATGGTGACGATCTCGCTCCAGCCAGCGAATGGCTGCGTCTGGCAGACGAGTTTTACGCCTCCTCAACAGATCGGAGCGATGGCGGTGTCGGGATTCCCATCTTGTGGGGCACCGACGCCGTGCACGGCCATTCCAATATTATCGGCGCAACGCTCTTCCCACACAACATCGGCCTCGGCGCGATGCGGGATACCGAGCTTGTGGAGGAAATCGGGGCTGTCACAGCCGTCGAGATTCGTGTGACGGGGCAGGAATGGACTTTTGCTCCCACTGTCGCTGTGCCGCAGGATTTTCGCTGGGGTCGCGCCTATGAAGGGTATTCCTCCGATCCGACGCTAGTGGCGGAATATACGGGCGCCATGGTTCGCGGCTTGCAGGGCCCCCCGGGCAATCGCGACCTTCTCGACGGTCCCTACGTCCTGGCGAGCACCAAGCATTATCTTGCGGACGGCGGCACCGATGCTGGCATCGACCAGGGCGATTCCAGCATTTCCGAAATCGAGCTGCGCGACATTCACGGCGCGCCTTACGGTCCCGCGATCGAGAACGGTGTCATGACGGTCATGGCCAGCTTCTCGAGCTGGCAGGGCGTCAAAATGACCGGCAATGAATCCCTGCTGACAGGTGTACTGCGCGACCAGATGGGCTTCGACGGTTTCGTCGTGTCCGATTGGAACGCGCACGGCCAGGTTGCCGGATGCACGAATGAAGCCTGCGCCCAGGCGCTCGAAGCCGGCATCGACATGTATATGGCCCCCGACAGCTGGCGCGCCATCTATGACAACACGCTCGCAGGGGCGCGGGACGGCAGTATCGAGATCGCCCGCATTGACGAGGCGGTCGCCGCGGTCCTACGCGTCAAATTGCGGCTCGGGCTGCTTGATGCGCCAGCCCCCTCCGACCGCGCGTTTTCCGGAGAATGGGAGCGGCTTGGTTCCGCAGAGCACCGCGATGTTGCTCGGCAGGCGGTGCGCCAGTCCCTCGTCTTGCTACGCAATGATGGCATTCTGCCACTTGCGCCCGGAGGTCGCCTGCTGGTCGCCGGTGATGGAGCTGATGACATTGCTCGCCAGTCCGGCGGATGGACGCTGAGCTGGCAGGGGACCGGCCTGACGAACGATCTTTTCCCCGGCGCTACGTCGATCTGGGCCGGACTGGAGGAAGCTGTGACCGCCGCCGGTGGCAGCGCAGAGCTGTCGCCCGATGGCAGCTTTACCCAGCGCCCCGATGCCGCCGTGGTAGTCTTCGGAGAACGGCCCTATGCCGAGTTCCAGGGCGACCGCGCTTCGCTCCAGCTCGATCCCGAACTGACAGCGCCCTATGAGACCATGCGGAGCCTGCGTGAACAGGACATCCCGGTCATTGCCGTGATGATCACCGGGCGTCCGCTTTACGTCAATCCCGCTCTCAACGCGGCCGATGCGTTCGTCGTGGCATGGCTGCCCGGTAGCGAAGGTGGCGGAATTGCGGATGTGCTGGTGGGCGACAGCGCAGGAAATGCCCGGCACGATTTCTCGGGCCAGCTTCCTGCAGAGTGGCCGATGACGCCCGATCTTTCTGACGGTGTGCTCTACCCCTTCGGATACGGTCTCACCTACACCTCAACCGCAGAACCATGGGCAATGTTGCCGGAAATCGACACGAGCGATGCGGCAGGTGACAGCCGCATGTGGTTTGCGGATGGTCGCCCCGCTTCCAGCTGGTCCTTGCTGGTCGGTGCGGCCGGGCAGACCGAGCCTTTGCGGGTCACGACAATGCCTGCCGAAGCCGCCGATGGGCGCATTGCCGTTACCGCGATCGATTACGGACGGCAGGAGGGCGGTCGACGCTTCACGATACGCGATGGCTCTGCCGAGGTGGCGCTGCGCAATTTCGAACCGATCGATATCACGCGCGAAACCAATGCGGATGTGCTGCTGCTTGTGACCCTGCGCATGATCGATGCACCCGATGCATCCCAACTGCTTGTGCGGGGAGCGACGGGCAGCGAAGCCATTGCGGTGGACCTTCCAGAAACCGATGGCTTCGTGCGCTACGGAATTCCGCTGAAATGCTTCCGTGACGCGGGGGCTGACATGGCCTCCCTGACCACACCCTTCATTCTCGCGACGCAGGGCGCGGCGGACTACGCTATCGGTGAAGTCCGGTTGGGATCGGATGCCGAACAAACGCTGACATGTCCCTGAAGGATCCTGCCCCTATCGGCGAGGTCGATCCGGCTGCGACAGGGTTGGCGGAGCTTGCGCGCGAGGGGCGGCCAGCCGTGATGCGCGGGTTCGTGCAGGACTGGCCGCTTCTCGATGCCGCAAAACGATCAGGCCAAGAAGCGGCTGCGATGATCGCTCAGTTCGATAGCGGACAGCCAGCCAGCGTGATGGTTGCCCCAGCGGAGACAGGGGGAAAGTTCTTCTACCGCCCTGACCTTAGCGGCTTCAATTTCGAGGAGCGACAGATGTCGCTTGGCGACGTAGCGCATCAGGTCCTTTCATTCGCCGAACAGGAAAAAGCTCCGTCGCTCTACGCCGGTTCGGCAGAGACCGCCAAGCACTTGCCGGGGTTCGAGAACGCCCACGCCCTTCCCCAGCGTTTTGCTGAGGCCGCTGGCGGATCGCGCATCTGGCTCGGCACGGGCAGCACGGTGGCAACGCATATGGACATGACACCCAACATCGCTGTCTGCGTTGCCGGTCCACGCACTTTCACCCTTTTCCCTCCGGAGGTGACCGGAGATCTGTACCTCGGCCCCCTGCACATGACGCCGGCCGGGCCACCCGTCAGCATGGTCGATCCGGACGATCCCGACCTGGAGCTGTATCCGCGCTTCGCCGAAGCCGCCGCGAAGGCTCAGCGCGCTGAACTGCAACCAGGCGATGCAATCTACATCCCTGCTCTCTGGTGGCATCATGTGCGGGCGAAGGACCGCTTCAATATCCTCGTCAATTTCTGGCACGAGAATGCACAGCACGGAAATCCATTCACCGGCTTCGTGCACGCCCTGTGGTCGATCCGCGACCTGCCCGAGCCGCACCGGCAGGCGTGGAAGCACTGGTTCCATCATTTCATTTTCGGGGATGGCGCGCACGCAGCGGCCGATCATCTCCCCGAGGCGGTGCGCCTGATCAACGGCCCCGCCAGCCCGCGACGCGATGAGGCGATGCGCGGTTTTTTAATTCGCACACTGACGACAGGACGTGAGAAATGAGCACCCTGACACTCCTCGCCACAGCTTTGCTGGCGGCGGCTGCCGACAATTCCGCGGCGCATGACATTCCCGATCCGCTACCTGTGGGTCAGTGCATCAATGTCGGCAACCACCTGGAACCCGAGCAAGAAAGCTCCTGGGGTGGCGAGATCCTCGATGCGGAGGACTTTGCGTCCATCCGCGGCGCAGGTTTCGACACTATCCGCCTGCCGGTGCGCTGGGCGAACAAGACAGGACCTGGGCCTGATTATGTCGTCGATGCCGTATGGATGGACCGCGTGCAGGAAGTGGTCGACATGGCCTTCGCCGCGGATCTCAACGTCCTGCTCGACAGCCACAATTTCGAAGAATTGCACGCCAATCCGGCAGCCAACACAGCGAAGCTCGCGGCGATCTGGCGCCAGATCGGTGCCCGTTTTGCGGACTATCCGGATGAACGCCTGTGGTTCGAAATCGAGAATGAGCCGCACGATGCGCTGACCAACCGCAATTTGCTCGACACCCTGACACCGGCTCTTCTTGCGATCCGCGAAACGAATTCGAGCCGCCCTGTCGTGATCGGCGGAGAGTGGTGGAGCGGAGTGGATTCACTGGCAACGCTGGAACTGCCCGACGATCCGAATGTGCATCCGACCTTCCACTACTACGAACCGTTCGATTTCACCCATCAGGGCGCAAGCTGGGTCGATCCTTCGCCGACCATTGGCCGCACCTATGGCACCGAGGCTGACCGGCAGCGCCTCGCCAACGATGCGTTGAAAGTGGTCGCCTATATGGCCCGGACAGGTCGTACGCCCTTCATCGGCGAGACCGGAGCTTACGACGCGCATATATCTCTGGAGCAGCGCGTAGCCTACCACAGCGCCGTGACGCAGCAATTCGCCCCGCTGGGTATCGATAGCTGCATGTGGGCCTATACGAACACGTTCCCGTTCCGCGATCAGGAAACCGGCGAATGGCATCCGGAACTACTGGAGGCGATCCAATGGTCGTCGGGAGCGGAATGATGGGTGTGAATATCGAACAATGGCTACCGCGCGATCATGCCGATGGAGTCTTCCTCGCCCGGGCACAGTCGCCCGAGGGACCGTGCGTGCTCCGTATTGCCAATGGTGAAATCTACGATGTCACGTGCGAAACTCCGACGGTATCGGGCGCTGTCGCCCGACGAGCGTTCTCGGGCGGAAGCAAAATCGGCACTGTCAAAAGCGGCCTCCCCGATGGCTGGAGCCTGCTCACCCCTATCGATCTGCAATGCATCAAGGCCTGCGGCGTGACCTTTGCCGTGTCCGCCATCGAAAGGGTCCTTGAAGAGCGCGCGAGGGGCGATGCGGTGCAGGCAGCGAGCCTGCGCGGCCATATCGAGGAGCGTGTAGGTACAGGCATCCGTGCGGTCGTCCCCGGATCGCCAGAAGCGGCGCAGCTCAAGGAAGTCCTGATAGACGAGGGCCTCTGGTCGCAATATCTGGAAGTGGCGATTGGCCCCGATGCCGAAGTGTTCTCGAAATCGTCGGTGCTCTCTGCCGTCGGAGGGGGCGATGAAATCGGCATTCGATCGGATTCCTCATGGAACAATCCCGAACCCGAAGTTGTGCTGGTCGTCGCGCCCGATGGCGAGGTGGTTGGTGCGACCTTGGGCAATGATGTCAATCTGCGCGATATCGAAGGGCGCTCTGCCCTCCTCCTTTCCAAGGCCAAGGACAATTGCGCTTCCTGCGCGATCGGCCCTTTTATCAGGCTATTCGACGACAGCTTCACGATGGACGACGTCCGTCGAATGACAGTGGAGCTGCAGATTACCGGGCCGGAGGGCTACAGACTGGAAGGCGCGAACGACATGACGCAGATCAGCCGCGACCCGCTCGATCTGGTCAGACAGACGATGGATCAGCACCACTATCCCGATGGCTTCGTTCTTTTCTGCGGAACGCTGTTCGCGCCCGTTCAGGATCGCGATACCCCCGGAGCGGGCTTTACGCATAAACTGGGCGATATTGTCACGATCCGGAGTGACAGGCTGGGCAGCCTGACGAATACGGTGACCACAAGCGACAAGGCCAGCCCGTGGACATTCGGCATCGGCAGTTTCATCCGCAATCTTGCCGAACGCGGCCTGGCGGAAAAGGTTTGAAGAGGGGATCGTGGTGACACCTGATAACGGCAGTGCGGTCTATCCCAGCCTCGCGGGTAAACGCGTGGTGATTAGCGGAGGCGGTTCGGGCATCGGTGCAGGCATCGTCGAAGCCTTCGCGCGGCAGGGAGCGCGTGTGGGCTTCGTCGATATCGCAACCGAGGAAAGCGAAGCGCTGGTCGAGCGGCTTTCCAGCGCGCAACATGTGCCCGTTTTTCGGGAATGCGACATTACCGGATGTGACGTTTACATCGCCGCTCTGGAGGAGCTTTTCGCGGTTCTGGGCGGCTGCGATGTGCTGGTGAATAACGCCGCGTGCGATGACAGGCACTCCGTGACCGATGTGGATGAGAAGCTCTGGGATGACGCGATGGCAGTCAACCTCAAGCATCAGTTCTTCGCCGCGCGCGCTGCTGCTCCGCAAATGGAAAGCGCTGGCGGTGGCTCCATCATCAACCTTGGCTCGATCAGCTGGCATCTCGGCCTGCAGGATCTGGTCGTTTACCAGACAGCCAAGGCAGCGATCGAGGGAATGACCCGCGGTCTTGCTCGCGAACTCGGACCAAAGAATATCCGCGTCAACACGATCGTGCCGGGAAATGTCAAAACCCCGCGCCAGGCCAAGTGGTACACGCCTGAAGGCGAAGCGGAAATCGTGGCGGCGCAGTGCCTCGAAGGCCGCCTTGAACCGCATGATGTGGCAGCCATGGCGCTGTTCCTTGCTTCCGATGACGCACGGCTGTGCACGGCACATAATTACTGGGTGGATGCAGGATGGCGGTAGAAGTTTTCGAAGCACTGAGCGGAGACGCGCTCCTCGGCGAAGGCGTGCTCTGGGATGCCGAACGCCAGGTCGTCTGGTTCGTCGACATCAAGCGACAGCAGCTCTGGCATCTCGACCCTGAGACCGGCAGCAATGCCAAGGCAGAGGCGCCCGCGCAGATCGGCTGGGCGATCCCGACGGTCGAGGGTCCATTGCTCTGCGGATTGCAGGATGGATTGTATCTCTTCGATCCTGAAAGGCAGACCTTTACCTTCCATGCCGAAGTGCCTGGCGAACCGAGCGGCAATCGGCTCAATGATGCCTGCACCGATCCGTGGGGCCGCGTTTGGTTCGGATCGATGGACGATGCAGAGCAAGCCGCCAGCGGCAGGTTCTACGTTTATGATCGTGGCGATATCCTGCCTGCCGGGCCCAGTGGCATCGCGATAACAAACGGTCCTGCCGTAAACGTTGCAGGCGATCGCATCTACTTCACCGACACCACCAGCCAGCGCATCATGGTCGCCGACCTGTCGCGCGATGGAGTGGGCGAGGCGCGCCCGTTCGTCTCTACAGCGGAGCACTTCCCCGAGGCCTATCCGGACGGGCCGGTTGTCGATGCCGAGGACCACGTCTGGACTGGCCTCTATCTCGGCAATCGCGTCGCCCGCTACTCGCCCGACGGGATGTTGGTCGATCAGATCGAATTGCCCGTGCGCGACATCACCAAAATGGCTTTCGGTGGCGAGGATTTGCGCACGGCCTTCGTCACGACGGCGACCAAGAACCTTACCGCAGACGAACTGGCAGCCAATTCGCTTGCGGGCGCCCTGCTGAGATTTGAAGCGCCGGTGGCAGGGTTTGCGCAGCCAAGGGCGCGGCTCGGTTAGTGATTGTGGCGGGGTAGCTTGCGGCTGGTCCCGCGGTATTTGAGCGCGAAATCCATCACTCCGCCCTCGCCCAACTGCCCGGTCTTTTCGCGAAACAGTTCTTCCCACGGCGTATTGTGCTCGGGTACCGGCGGTGCGGGTTCTTCCGCCAGGCGCCGGGATATTTCAGCATCATCGACCAGCGCGTTGCACGTCCCCGTGTTCAAATCGACACGGATCGTGTCACCGGTGCGCAGCCATGCCAGCCCGCCCCCTACTGCACTCTCGGGTGAAACATTGAGGATCGACGGGCTATCGCTCGTACCCGATTGCCGCCCGTCACCCAGCGTTGGCAGCCACTGCGTGCCTGACCGGATCAGCGCATCGGGCGGCTGCATATTCACAACCTCGGCGCTACCGGGCCAGCCGACCACGCCCGAACCACGGATGACAAGGATGCAATTCTCATCGATGTCGAGCGAGGGATCATTGATGCGGTGATGGTAATCGTCGGAGCCGTCAAACACCACGGCGCGCGCTTCGAACACATTCTCCTCCCCCGGGCGGGAAAGGTATCGGCGGCGGAATTCCTCTGAAATGACCGATGTCTTGAGGATACCGAAATCGAACAGATTGCCCGAGAGGACGAGGAACCCGGCCTTTTCCATCAGCGGATCAGCAAACGGGCGGATCATTTCGCGATCAGTCGTCTCCGCATCCGCGATATTCTCTGCCATCGACCGGCCCGTACAGGTCAGCACGTGGCCATGCAATTTCCCCGCCTGAAGCAATTCCCACATCGCCGCAGGCACTCCGCCAGCACGGTGGAACCGCTCACCCAGATAAGCCCCAGCGGGCTGCATGTTGACGAGCAGAGGCAGGTCATATCCGTGCTCCTGCCAAACGGATGCTTCCAGCGGCACACCGGCATGCGCCGCCATGGCCTGAATATGCGGCTGCGCATTGCTGGATCCGCCGATGACACTGACCGTGGCAATCGCGTTGAGGAATGCTTCCCTTGTCAGAATATCCGACGGCTTGAGATCGGCCTCGACCATTTCGACGATCCGCCGTCCGGTGCGATAGGCGGACTGGCCACGTTCGCGATACGGCGCCGGAATGGCAGCGCACCCTGTAAGGCTGAGCCCGAGCGCCTCGGCCACGGCATTCATCGTGCTGGCCGTCCCCATGGAATTGCAATGACCGGCGCTGGGCGCACTGGATGCGGCGCGCTGGAGGAATTGCTCCTCATCGATCTCCCCTGCAGCCAGCTTGCGGCGGCTGCGCCAGATGACAGTGCCGCTGCCCACCAACTCGCCTTCGTGCCATCCATCGAGCATCGGGCCACCGCTCAGCACGATGGCCGGAATATCGACCGTACTCGCCGCCATGATCTGGCTGGGCGTGGTCTTGTCGCATCCGGTGGTCAGCACCACACCATCGATCGGATAGCCGTTGAGCAGCTCCACCAGACCGAGATAGAGCAGATTACGATCGAGCGCCGCCGTTGGCCTGCGGCAATTCTCGAAAATCGGATGGACGGGAAATTCGATGGGTATCCCGCCCGCATCGCGAATGCCGTCGCGCGTGCGCTTGGCGAGTTCGATATGAATGCGGTTACAGGGGCTGAGATCACTTCCCGATTGCGCGATACCGATAATGGGCTTGCCGCTACGCAGTTCCTCCGGCGTGACACCATAATTCATGAATCGCTCAAGATAGAGCGCGGTCATGTCCATGCGATCGGGATTGTCGAACCAGTCGCGGCTGCGCAGTCGGCGCTTGCCGGAGCTGTCTTCGCTCACGCTTTTTTGTCCTTGGAAGAGGTCGCAAGGCTTGGCCCGGCATCGGAATTCCGGCGGACCAGCTCGTATGGCAGGATCACCTTCTCCATTTGCGGCGGCAGGCCCTGTCGCTTGGCGCGCGTTGCCTTCACGATCAATTCCACGGCCCTCGCTGTCATCTGGCGGATCGGCTGGCGCACGGTGGTCAGTTCGGGCCAGATAGAGCTGGCAAGATCGGTATCGTCGAAACCGCAGACGGTGATGTCGCTCGGCACATCCAGATGGCGACGATGCGCGACGGCCACTGTGGCTGCAGCCATATCGTCATTGGAAGCAAAGATCGCGGTCGGGCGCGGATCTGCATCGAGCAGCTTTTCTGCCGCAACCATGCCGGAGCGATAGGTGAACTGGCCCTGGGCCAGCAGGTTTTCACGAACCGTCAGGCCCGCTTCCTCCATGGCCGCGCGGTACCCTTCAAGCCGCTGGCCACTCGCCACCTGTTCGGGATTGCCGATGATGAAACCGATCCGCTCATGTCCAAGGCCGATAATGTGCTTGGTCATATCGAATGCGGCCTGGAATTCGTCGATCAGAATGCCGGCATGCGCGCCCTTTGCGCGGCCCGGGCTCACAGCCACAGCGATACCGCCCGCTTCCAGGATCAGGTCAAGGACACGTTGATCATCGCAAAGCGGTGGCGGAAGAATGAAACCGGTAATTCCGCCATCGGACATGCTCTGGATCAGCTGGGCGTGATCGGGGGCGTTGTCACAGCTTTGCACTTCAAGATGCACGTCGCTGCGCGAGCCAGCCTCCAGCGCGCCCATCAGGAACTCCGCCAGATAGGAAGAGGATGGGTTGTCGAACAGCAGGCCAACACGCAATTGGTCGGCGCCTGCAAGCGACCTTGCAGCCTTGTTGGGCGAGTAATTGAGCTTGCGGATCGCCTCCAGCACCTGCTCGCGCGTTTTTTCTCGGACATTGCCGCCATTCACCACGCGGCTGACGGTCATCGGGGAACATTGCGCTTCGCGCGCAACATCGGCGACGGTGGGAGCGTTCCCATTGCGGCGGCCCGAGCGTTTGCGCTGGGGCTTGTTTTCGATTTCCTGGCTCATCCTGGGTTTTGCCATAGCGCGCGACAAGCGGTGCAAGCAAGCTGGTGCTGCACACCAACCTTTGCGGGAAAACATTGCCCGTCTTGGATGTTGACAAATCTCTTCGCGCTCATGATGGTAGCGCTAACATACGGCGGTCGCGAGTCAAGGCTGCAGGTTCACAGAGAGAGGAATAGCAATGAAGGTCGGTCTTCGACCAATGGCGCTTACAGGCACTTTCCTGATGGCGCTTGGCGGACTTCAGATGCAGCCCGTGATGGCGCAGGACATTGCCGTGGAAAGGCCGATGGCGGATGCGCCGTATTGGGATGCTTCGCTGCCCGTGGAAGAGCGTGTTGCCGACCTGATGGCGCGGATGACGCTCGAAGAGAAACTGGCTCAGATGATCAGCACCTGGACCAACAAGGCCGAGGTGCAGGACGCGGAAGACATGAACCGCTTCGATGCTGAAGCCGCCAGCGAGCGCTATCCCGATGGCATCGGTTTCTTCACGCGCCCCTCCGATCAGGTCGGGCCGGGTAGCCCGCGCGAGAATACGCCGCGCTCCATCGAGGAAAGCATTGCCTATGTGAACGAGCTGCAGCGCTGGGCGCGCGAGGAAACGCGTCTTGGCATCCCAGTCATGCCGCATGAGGAGTCGCTCCACGGCCTTGCCGCGTTCGATGCGACCAGCTTCCCGCAGGCCATCGGTCTTGCTTCCACCTGGAATCCCGACCTTGTCCGGGAGATCAACGATTACATCGCCAGTGAAGTGCGCGCCCGGGGCGTGTTCCAGGTGCTTTCGCCCGTCGTCGACGTGGCGCGCGATCCGCGCTGGGGCCGCATCGAAGAAACCTTTGGCGAAGACCCCTTCCTTGTCGGGGAAATGGGAGTTGCCGCCGTGGAGGGCCTGCAGGGCGTCGGCACTGATCCCCGCCTTGGCGAAGGACAGGTGATGGCAACGCTCAAGCACATGACCGGTCACGGCCAGCCGGAAAGCGGCACCAATGTGGGCCCCGCACAGATTTCCGAGCGCACCTTGCGTGAAATCTTCTTCCCACCTTTCGAGGAAGTCGTTGAACGCACCGCGATCGCTTCAGTCATGGCGAGTTACAATGAGATCGACGGCATTCCGAGCCACTCGAACATCTGGTTGCTGGAGGACATACTCCGCGATGAATGGGGTTTCGATGGCGCCGTCGTGTCGGACTATTTCGCGATCGAGGAAATGGTTTCCCGCCACAATATCGCAGCCGATATTCCCGCAGCGGCAGTCTATGCGATGGATGCCGGGGTCGATATCGATTTCCCCGATGGTGCCTCTTATCGCAATCTCCAGCAATTGCTCGACGCCGGTGAAATCACGGTGCAGCAGATCGATACTGCGGTTGAGCGCATCCTGACGATGAAATTCAATGCAGGCCTGTTTGAACAGCCCTTCGTCACCGACATGGCCCCCGCGCTTGCGTCCAACGGTCCGGAAGGCGTGGCACTGGCCCGGCGTGCGGCCGAACAATCGCTCATCCTGCTCCAGAATGACGGGACCTTGCCGCTGGCGATGCCGGACGGCGGGGCGGATCGCCCGACGATAGCGGTGATCGGCCCGAATGCCGATGTCGCCCGACTTGGCGGCTATTACGGAATCCCGCGTGAGACGATCACCCCGCTGGAGGGTATCCGCGCAATCGTGGGTGACCGCGCCGATATCGTCCATGCCGAAGGCGTTCGCATTACCGAAGACGACGACTGGTGGGTCGACGAAGTGACCCTCGCCGATCCTGCCGCCAACCGCCGCATGATTGCCGAAACGGTGGAAGCAGCGCGCGACGCGGATACGATCATCCTCTTTGTCGGTGACACCGAACAGACAAGCCGTGAAGGCTGGGGAGACGATCACCTTGGCGATCGCACCAGCCTGGACCTTGTCGGCGAGCAAAACGAGCTGGTGGAAGCCTTGGCGGCGTTGGACAAGCCCATGGTCACCGTCCTCATCAACGGTCGCCCACCGAGCTATCTCGGCGTCGTGGAGCATTCGAACGCCATCCTCGAGGCATGGTATGCCGGGGAGCAGCAGGGCAATGCGATTGCCGATGCGCTATTCGGGAACGTCAATCCGGGTGGCCGCCTGCCGGTCACAGTCGCTCGCAATGCCGGGCAGCTTCCGATGGTCTACAATCGCAAGCCGACTGCGTTGCGCGGTTATTTGTTCGATAGCAACCAGCCGCTGTTCCCCTTCGGTTATGGTCTCACCTACACCACCTTCGAGCATGCTGCGCCCGTGCTTTCGGCAAACACGATCGCGCCCGGTGAAGGCGTGACCGTTCGTGCCACCGTGACCAACACGGGACAGCGCGACGGAGATGAGGTCGTGCAGGTCTATTTGCGTGACGTGGTCAGCTCGGTCACGCGGCCGGTGCAGGAGCTCGTCGGGTTCGAGCGGGTCTCCGTTCCCGCCGGTGAGACGGTTACTGTCGACATCCCCATCCGGCCGCGCAGCTTTGCGCTGTGGAACCGCGATATGGAGCGCGAAGTCGAACCGGGTGAATTCACCATCATGGTCGGTCCCAATTCTGCCGATGTGCAGGAAGTGACTCTCACGGTCGCCGAATAGCGGAGCACGACATGACCGCGCAATTCACCATGGACCGCCGTGCGGCGCTCGCCGGAATGGCATCGACCGCCATTGCATCCTGCACCGGCCTGCCTTCTGACGAAGCCGGAGCAAGTGCGACCGCTGCAAACGGCGGTGCCGCATCACTCGATGCACTGGCGCAGCGCAGCGGCCGGCGGTTCGGCACTGCTATCGGCTGGAGCGGCAGCAATGCCGATGCCGGATCTATCCAGAACCCGCGCCTCACCGCCCTGATCAATCAGGAATGCGGGATCGTGGTGCCCGAGAACGAAATGAAGTGGCAGGCGCTCCGGCCATCGCGCGACACATACAACTTCCGCGCGATGGACGATATCGTGCGCTGGGCGCAGGCAAACGGACAGGATGTTCGGGCGCATGTGCTGCTCTGGCACCGGCCGCAATGGTTTCCGGAATGGCTGAACAATCACGATTTCGGCGCGAACCCTGCGGCAGAGGCCGAACAGATCCTCACATCGCACATCCGCACTGTCGGTGAACGCTACAGCGATACGATCCATAGCTGGGACGTGGTCAACGAGGCGATCGATCATGATGCCCGCGCACCGATTGAAACCAGCCTGAGCCGCGCGATGGGCAGCCCCGAAGCTGTGTTGGACCTGGCTTTCCATACGGCGCGCGAAGTGCTGCCGGGCAAGCAGCTGGTTTATAATGACTATATGAGCTGGGAGCCCGATCATGCGGGCCACGTGGTGGACGTGCTGCGCCTGCTGGAAGGTTTCAAGGCGCGCGGCACACCAGTCGATGCGCTGGGCATCCAATCACATATCGAGATATTCGAGCGCGATCCGGCGAGCGGCCTTGGCCAATATTCGGAGCGTGAATGGCGCAATTTCCTCGATGAAGTCGTCGCCATGGGATATGATCTGGTCATCACCGAATTCGATGTGAAAGATCGCGCCCTGCCCGCAGATATCGCAGTGCGCGACGCGCTGATTGCCGATTACACACGCCGCTATTTCGACGTGATGCTGGATTACGAACAGCTTGGAGATATCCTCGCATGGGGGATGGTCGACAGGTACAACTGGCTGCAATATTTCGAGCCTGCGGAGCGTGCAGATGGTCTGGAAGTACGCGGCACGCCTTACGATTCCGATTACCAGCCAAAGCCAGCGCGCGAGGCGATTGCTCAGCAGCTCGCCAACGCGCCAACCACCTATCGCGGCTGACTGTAAGACAATCCCCAACGTCCTGCAAAACTAGGCCCCGGGGTGTGGTTTCCGCCCCGGGGCTTTTTTGTCTTCAGTGCGCCTCGCGCTGGGCTGCACCGATTTCTATAATGCAAATGAAAAGGGGCCGAAGCGATGCGCTCCGGCCCCTCCTGTGCAATCGTGAAAGCCTTACAGTGCTAGAAGGTGCCACGAATTACGAATGAGAACCTGCGATCGTTCATGAAGTAGGACCGTGGTGCCAACACGTCCGGATCGCCTGTGTATGCCTGGCTTGTGCGGGTCACCTCATTGGTCAGATTCACGCCCTGGACACCGATTTTGATGTTGTCCGTCAGATTGTAAAACAGCGACGCATCGAGCTGTCCCGTCGCCTCGTTGAAGATCGAGGTGTAGGGATAGATCACGTCTGCCACCGTCAACAGGAAGCGAGACCGCCAGTTATACGCAGCGCGGGCAGAAATGCCGTGCTGCTCGTAGAACACAGCGACGTTCACATTATGACGTGACAGGCCTTCAAGCGGCAGGTTGCCCGGCTCGATCGTACTGGTGTCAACCGGCTCACCTGTATTGAGGAAGGCGTTGGGCAGGCCCGAGCTCTCGATATAGGTGTAGTTCGCATTCATGCCGAGACCCGACAGCGGACCCGGCAGGAAGTCGTAAGTCTGCTGGTAGGCGATTTCGACACCGCGGATTTCGCCCGTGCCGTCGAAATTGGCGGGAGCAAGGATCTCCGTATCCAGCGTGACGCCATTGTTGGTGATCTCGAAAGCTTCCGGAGACGAGAAGAAGAACCCGTCCACAAACTTGTAGAAGCCGTTGATCGTCAGTGATCCCACGGGTGCGAAATACCATTCGGCCGTGAGATCGAACTGCCATGCCGTTGCCGGACGCAGGTCCGGATTACCGGCCGAAAGCAACAGCGTGCCCTGGCTGGTGTCGAACGTCAGGTAGTTGCGGATATACGACGTCTGCGGGCGGGTAAGGACCCGCGATGCAGCTGCACGTACGATCACATCGTCGGCCACTTCCGCCCGAAGGTTCAGGCTTGGCAGGAAGTAGTCATAGGCCGTCTCGGTCTCACGCGGCACGATTGTAGCCGTGTTTCCGGTGAAGGCCTGCAGTTGCGCATAGCCTGCTTCACCGAGCGCACAGACACCGCCCGGCACCTGCACTTCCGTGCCCGGAGGTGCGTTATCCGGCAGGTCAGCCGAACACCGCGTCGCAAAGTCGTCTCCGATATTGATTTCGGCTGCGGTCGGGACGCGGGTGGCACTGGCAGAGGACACCTCGCTGCGCACCCAGCGAAGGCCGATATTGCCCCCGATACGCGGGCCGCTGTCCCAGACATCGGTCGTATCGAAGCGCAGCATGCCATACAGCGCGTAATCGGTCTGGCTGATGTCCGAAATTTCGTCCGGTCGGAACGGCGAGCCATCAACAGCATCGCTGCGCGCCGCTGCGGGAACCCAGCCTGTCTGACCACCACGATCCTGCCATTGCTGGTTGATCGCCTGGAACTGGCTGGCGGCACTGTCATACTGGCCGATAAGGTCACCACCCCAGTAATAACCGCCGATTGGTCCTGGCACTTCGCCGCGGAAGAAATCGGGGAAGTCGTAGAATTCGTAGAGGAATGGATTGGTGTCGGCCAGAGGGACCGGCGAGTCACCGGCCCAGACTTCCGAAAGCACGCCCCAGTTATACGTCGTGTAGCGGATGGTCTGGTCGCGATCCGAATAACGACCACCGACGCGTGCTTCGCGAAGGAAGGCGCCATCGTCGAATTCGTAAGCAACGTCGGCGGAAAACGCTACTTGCTCGCCGTCACTTTCTTCGAAGTGATCCATCGCCGCGCGCCAGAACTGTACCTGATCGCTGCGGAAATATTGCTCATCGCTCAGCGGATCGAGATTGGGGTTAGTGCCAGCCCAGGTGTATGCAGTCACGTTTGGCTTGTGCGGAACGATGACCGGCAAATCACCCGACAGGTCGATTTCCTGGTCGGCGAAAGTCGAACCGAAGACGCTGATATCCGCATTTGTGCGGCGCGACGTCGCATATTGTGCATCCAACTCGACCGACAGGCGATCGCTGAAGCGGTGCTGCAGGTTCAGGCCGTAATCGTAATTGGTGGTCTCTTCATCGACCTGACGGCGTGAAAGCGTTTGCTGGACACCGCCATAGGGGACGAAATTGAAGCCAGTGCTCGAAGCACCACCCGGCCCGCCACCGCGCCAGCCAGAAGCGGGGCTGGTAATGTAACCGGACTGGAACAAATTGGTCTCGTCATACTGATAGTTGACGAAATCGGGGCCGCACTGGATTTCACCTTCATTGGCAGCCTGACCACCCGCCGCCGGACTCAGAAAGCAGCCGACCGGATAAGTGTTGTATTCCGCATTATCAGGTGCGGATTCAAACGTGCGCTCACCCCAGGCATTGGTTGTGTGCGCGCGGATGAATTGCGCTGTCAGGGTCGTGCGACGATCATCGGATTCCCATTGCGCTGCAGCAGCAATCCCGTCGCGTTCGCGATTGAAATCCTGTGTACGGAATTGCCCGCCGACTGGCGCATAGCGCAGGTCTGCGAGGTCGGAGAAGCCGTCAGCCCCGGCCAATTGGTCTGCACCGCAGGTATTGGGTGCGGGCAAGGTCAGCGTATCGCTGCCATTGGGCAGGCGATTGCGGCAAACGAAGTTTTCAAGGGCATTGGCCTGGCGGACCGAGGCACCATCGCGCGTCTGGTAGTTGGCGATCTGGATGCCGTCTGCACGGCTCTTGATCTGCGAATAGGACCCGCTGAGCAGCAGGCCGAACGTGCCTCCGCCCGTATCCCAGGTGTTGCTGACGAGACCGCTGATGCTTGGCGTCCATTCCTCGCGGAAGTCGCCATAATTGGCTTCGAGACTGAAGCCGGCATTGAAGCCGTAATCGTCGAACGGTAGCCGGGTGTTGAGGTTGACCGTACCAGCCAGCCCGCCTTCGATCATGTCGGCGGTGGAGTTCTTGTTGATGATGACCGAACCGAGCAACTCGGCCGGAATATCCGCGAAGTTGATGGCCTGGCCGTTCACTCCGGCGACGAAAGCATCGCGGCCATTGAATTCGGAACGGACGAAGTTGAGGCCACGAATGACCACCCCCGATCCTTCGACGGAGAAGTGGTCAGGATCGTTCGAACCGGCAAAGCGGTTGATCGAGACACCGGGAACGCGCTGCAGCGCTTCGGTCACCGAACGGTCAGGCAGCGCGCCGATATCTTCTGCGGTGATGGCATCGACAACGGTATCGGCATCACGCTTGATATTCTGCGAACTTTCGAGACTGGCGCGAATACCCGACACGATGATGGTGTTTTCGGTCGTCGCTTCGTCTGGATCGGAATCGTCCGCATCCTGCGCGTAAACAGCGCTCGAAAGCATGAAACAGCCGATCGCCACAGCAGACGAACCTGCCCGCAGCCAGGTGCTGCGAGAACCCTGCCGATCACCGGCACACTTATTCCTGATTTTCACGATTACCCTTCCTCCCAAATTGGTAGCGCTACCATTTCGCGGCGTATTTATATGGCCGTCAATTGAACCACCCTTAAGCCGCGGACTCGCCCTTGGCAAGCAGCACCATTGCTGTAGAGTGGAAAAATGGAAATTTTCAGCCGTTCAAAGGGCAATTCGGACAATAATGATGCAAAATGGTAACGGTATCGCGCGGGTCGTTATCGTGGGCGGTGGCACTGCCGGGTGGATGTGTGCCGCAGCGATGGCTCGCTATTTCAACAACGGGGTTCGCGAATTCGTCCTCATTGAATCCGACGCCATCGGCACTGTGGGCGTTGGCGAAGCGACCATTCCGCCGATCGCCAATTTCAACCAGATGCTGGATATCCGCGAAGCCGATTTCCTGCGCGCCACGCGCGGCACGTTCAAGCTGGGCATAGAGTTCGTAAATTGGGGCCAGGTTGGTGACCGGTACTTCCATCCATTCGGCGAATACGGTCAGGACCTGCACGGCATCGCCTTCCACCAGCTCTGGCTGCGCGAAGCGACGCGATCCGATCCGCCTCCCATCGGCGATTTCTCGATGAGCGCAGTGGCGGCGCTTGCAGGGAAGTATGCCCGCCCGCAGCCCGGTAAACCTTCCCCGCTTTCGCAGATACGCCACGCCTATCATTTCGACGCAGGCCTCTACGCGCGCTTCCTTCGCGAGCTTGCAGAGCGACAAGGCGTGCGCCGTATCGAGGGGAAGATAACCTGCGCCCACCGCGATGGCGAGACTGGAGATGTCACATCGGTCGAAATCGAGGGCGGCGAAAAGATCGAAGGCGACCTTTTCATCGATTGCTCGGGCTTTCGCGGGCTCCTGATCGAAGAGACACTCGAAACCGGTTATGAAGATTGGAGCCACTGGCTGCCGATGGACAGCGCTCTGGCCATGCCGACTGCCAATACAGGATCGCCGCAGCCGTTCACCCGCGCCACAGCGCATGGTGCAGGCTGGCAATGGCGCATTCCGCTTCAACACCGCACGGGCAACGGCCATGTATTCTGCAGCGCCTACATGAATGCCGACGAGGCCGAGGCTATCCTGCGGGAAAATGCGGAAGGCGAACCGCAGGCCGATCCGCGCCTGCTGCGGTTTACCACCGGGATGCGCAAGAAGGCGTGGAACCACAATGTCGTATCTCTTGGACTCTCTGCGGGATTCATCGAGCCGCTCGAATCGACCAGCATTCATCTGATCCAGAACGGCATCGCCCGGCTGTTCGCCCTGTTTCCCGAAAAGGATATCAGCCCGCTTGAACGCGACGAATACAATCGCGGCATGCGCGAACTCTTCGAGGACGTGCGCGATTTCGTGATCCTGCATTACAAGGCCACCCAGCGAGACGACACCGAGTTCTGGAACTATGTTCGCACGATGGATGTGCCCGATACTCTGGCAAAGCGCATGGATCTGTGGCGCCTGCACGGCCGAGTCTTCCGGGAGAATGCCGAACTCTTCACCCTGCCAAGCTGGGTCGCCGTCATGCTGGGGCAGAACATGATGCCGGAGCGATACGATCCTATCGCCGATACGCTCGAGCCGCAAAAGGTCGCAGCGGCGATGGAACAGATCCGCGAAGTGCATTATCGTACCGCCGAAGCGATGCCGACGCAGGAAGACTTCTTGCGCAAAAGCGGCAGTTGGGCAGAGGATGCTGCTGTTAGTGCGGCGCCCTCGCCTGCCGCTACGACTTCCGCCTGGGGTGCCCGCCAGTGAGCAGCGCAGGTGCAGTCAAACGCATCGTCATCGTGGGTGGCGGCACCGCCGGATGGATGGCCGCCGCCGGTCTTTCCAAAGTGCTCGGTGGCTTGCCCGGCCTCTCGATTACCTTGGTGGAAAGCGATGCGATCGGCACGGTCGGTGTCGGGGAAGCGACCATCCCGCAGATCACGGCTTTCAACGATCTGCTGGAGATGAATGAAAAGGAATTCGTCCGCGAAACCCACGCGACTTACAAACTCGGCATCGAATTTGTCGACTGGTTGCGGCCCGGCCATTCCTATGTCCATCCGTTCGGCAGTTACGGCCTCGATATGCTGGGGGTCGAGTTCCACCATTTCTGGCTGCGTGCGAAGCAGTTGGGAGAGGTGCCACCGCTTTCGGATTACTCGATCTCTGCTGCAGCGGCTCAAGCCGGCAAATTCATGTGGCCGCAGGGCGATGGCAAGTCCCCGCTCTCGCGCCTCGGCTATGCCTTCCAGTTCGATGCGGGACTCTATGCCAAATATTTGCGGAAGATCGCAGAACGGCAGGGCGTGTCGCGCATCGAAGGTCGCATCGTAAATGTTGCGCAAGATGGCGAGAGCGGCTTCGTCACTGGTGTTTCACTGGAATCAGGCGCGGTCATCGAGGGCGACCTGTTCCTGGATTGCTCGGGTTTTCGGTCACTGCTTCTCGGAGATGCGCTGGATGTGCCTTTCACCGATTGGAGCAAATGGCTACCTTGTGACCGCGCCGTCGCCATGCCCTGCACGCTCGCCGGCGATTGGCTGCCCATCACCCGCTCCACCGCCCGGCCTGCGGGGTGGCAATGGCGCATCCCGCTCCAGCACCGCATCGGTAACGGCCATGTCTATTCAAGCGGCTTCATGAAAGAGGATGAAGCGGAACGGCTCCTGCGTGACAATCTTGACGGCGATCCGCTCGCCGAAGCCAACCATTTGCGCTTTACCGCTGGCCACCGCGAGCGCGCGTGGGAGAAGAATGTCATCGCCATCGGGCTGGCCGGTGGCTTCCTCGAGCCGCTGGAAAGCACGGCCATCCACCTTGTG
Source organism: Aurantiacibacter sp. MUD61 (assembly GCF_027912455.1). NCBI lineage: Bacteria > Pseudomonadati > Pseudomonadota > Alphaproteobacteria > Sphingomonadales > Erythrobacteraceae > Aurantiacibacter > Aurantiacibacter sp. MUD61. Next base: position 1,841,080 of record NZ_CP115446.1, on the reverse strand, counting down.
CAATCGGCCATCGCCAAGCTGCTGACCTACTTCCCGACAGCATCCTTCGACCAGCCTGTGATCGATCGCTTCAATCGCGAGAACGCCCAGGAATATATCGACATCCGCGATTTCCTCGTCCTGCATTACTGGGCGAATGAGCGCGACGAAGAGCTCTGGCGTTACTGCCGCGCGCTCGAATTGCCGGACAGCCTGCAAGCGAAGATCGACCTTTATCGATCGACCGGGCGGCTGTTGCGAGAGCATAATGAGCTTTTCACCGAGGCAAGCTGGCTCGCGGTGATGCACGGACAGGGGCTGGTGCCCGAAGGATATCATCCGGTTGCGGACATACTTCCGGAAGCGGAGCTGGCGCAGCGTATGCAGCATATTGCGGGCGTGATCGGCCAGACCGTGCAGCAATTGCCGACGCAGGCTGAATTCTTGCAGCGCAATGGCAGTGCCATCGCCGCGCCTTAACTCCCGCCCATTACCTGCTGGACCCAGTGACCATATGGCGGAGCGAAACGCAGCGCCGCTTCTGCGCGGGCAGTGAAAGCAGTGCCATCGCCCGTAGACGCGCGAGCCAAGGCACTTGGCCCGGATTTGATCCCCAGCGCGGATAGCAGGGAGCGCAGCTCTTCGGTCAGCAACGGAGCCTCTTCGGCGAACGGCAATCTTCCGCGGCGCGTAAACTGGTCGATCCAGCGTGATAGAGTGACCGATTGCTGGCTATCGCCGAACAGGTCTGATGCGGCAGGGGCGGCGTAGAACACGCCTAGCGTATCGCGCACACGGTCCGCCATCAGCGCCGCGCGGCGATTGTATTCGGCACGCTCGAGCGGATCGGTGGAATTGCCCGGGAGCAGCTCCAGCAGCAGGTCGATCTGACGGTGAGCGAGATCGAGATTGAAATTCCCCAGCGGCTCGAAAAGGGCGGCAGAATCTCCAATGGCGACGACATTGCCGATCCAGCTTTCGCGCAGGGCGAATGGACTGAACGCGATCGCATTCGCAGCTTCGGCATTTTGGTCAGTCAGGCCATGGACGATCTGCAACCCGTCTCGTCCCGCTATCTGCATGGACCATCCATGCGGCATCAGTTGCGCGCGGTCTTCCAGCGCCAGCATGGCTTGGCCGGGTGGATCGAAAGCCAGCGCGCGTATGGGCAAGGCAGCTGACCATTCATTGCGTTCGAAACCTGCAATTTGTGAAGCGAGGATGGCACCCGGACCGGAGCAATCGATGTACAAGTCCGGCTCCAGCGCCTGTCCCTGATCGAGTTGCAGGCCGGCTACTTCTCCGGCCTCGGTAATTGTCACCTCGGCAATGCTGCCTTGCACATAGGCTATGCCAGCCTGCTGCGCTTTACGGATCAGCATGTCTCGATAGGCAGGCATGTTCCACCGCATGGCATATTCCACGCCCTGCAAAGGTGTATGCGCACCGCCCGGCGGCGGGGCAAAGCGCCCTTCTTCGGCAAGGATTTGTGCGAGTGAACCGGGTGCTGCGCCGTCGGTATCGCTGCGCGAGCCACCGCCCCAGCGCTGCCCGAAATCGGCATCCCTCGCCGCATCGCTTTCGGCCCCGTAGCTGAAACAGCCCGAATGCCCCTCGCCACCCCAGCCGAGCAAGCGCGTGATGAGGCGATGGCTGCCACCGGCTTGGCGGACGAGGTCTTCCTCAGTGATCCCAAGCCTCTGGTGAAGCCGATTGGTGAAAGGCAAGGCAGTCACCGCGCGGTCGGCAAAGGCAGCGCGATCGGCCGGGCAGGCGAGGACGGCGATCTCGCATTGCGGCAGGACAAGGCGACATGCCAGTGCAGCCAGTACGCCCACCTGCCCATCGCCCACGACGACAATCCGCTGCATTGGCTCGCGCGCTTGACTCATGCGTTTTCAGCCAGTCGGGACGCGTCGTCCTGCAAATAGTTTGCATGCATAGGAAGTGAGGACACTTCGTTCTCGATTGCGCCGCGCAAGGTCTTCATGGCGGCTGCCACGCGCTCCGGATCTGGCAGCGCGGCGCGCGCGTCGTGACGTTTCGGCACGATGCCCTGCCCCAGGTACACGGCAATCCAGCTGGCATCGTAGAACAGACCGTCGGAGTATTTCTCGATCCGCCCTGCCCTGTTCCAGAGCTCCATCTTGCCTGCCAAGCTGTCAGGCACGGTCATCGTGCGCACATGGTTCCAGAATTTCGAATCTTCGCGCGTGGTGGCGTGGTAGTGGAGGATCAGGAAATCGCGGATGCGATCGTATTCCAGATCGACCAGCCGATTGAATTCATCCCTATCGCGCGGGTCGATTTGTCCGTCTTCGGGAAACAGTTCGATCAGATAGGTAATCGCCATTTGCGCGAGATAGATCGACGTCGATTCCAGCGGCTCGAGGAAACCGCTCGCAAGGCCCACGCCCACGACATTGCCGCTCCAAGACCGCTTGCGGCGACCCGGGCGGAAGCGCAGCACGCGCGGTTCCTGCAACGGCGCGCCCTCGGCGGCGGAGCGGATTGTTTCGCATGCCTCGTCTTCCGAGATATGCGCGCTGGAGAAGACGTAGCCATTGCCCATGCGGTGCTGCAACGGGATCTGCCAGCGCCAACCGGCGGGCATGGCAGTGGCGGTGGTGTAGGGGCGCAGCGGCTCGCCCGGCACGTGCTCGCATGGCATGGCGGCGGCGCGGTCGCAGGGGAGCCAGTGGGTCCAGTCCTCCCAATCCTCGGCCATTTCGCCGCCGAGCAGCAACGAGCGGAAGCCAGAGCAATCGACGAACAGGTCTCCCTCCAGCCGACGCCCGTCCTCGAGTAACAGAGCCGTGACATCGCCGCTTTCGCCATCGCGTTCCACTTCGGTCACGCGGCCTTCAACGCGGGTGACGCCATTCGCCTTGCCGAACTCGCGCATGAAAGGCCCGAACAGGGTCGCATCGAACTGGTAGGCATAGCCAAAGGTGGAAGTGAGGCCCGCACCCTCGTCAGGTGTGCGGAAACGATTGGCGCGTGCCATCTGCACGGCGAGCGAATAGCTGCCGAGATCCTCTGCTTTACCGGTCGCGCGCATCTGCAACCACCAGTGGTGGAAGCCAACCCCGGCAAGCTCTTCCCCGAAACTACCGAAGGGGTGGATGTAGCTTTCACCGATGCGGCCGAAATCCCGGAAATCGATGCCGAGCTTATACGTCGCGTGAGTGGCGCGCATGAATTCCGCTTCGGGAATGCCAAGCCGTTGCACAAAAGCGCGGATATGCGGCAGCGTGGCTTCTCCCACCCCGACAATGCCGATATCCTCGCTTTCGACCAGCGTGACAGACACATCGCGGGACAGCAGTTTGCCAAGGCCTGCGGCCGTCATCCATCCGGCGGTTCCCCCGCCAAGGACGACGACCCGGACTTTCTTGCGCGCTTCTCCCATGACGGACTTCTAGCAGATCAGCCTTCCATGTCCTCCAGTTCCTTGCCCCGCGTTTCGCGGACCATGGCCCACACGAAGAACACCGAGATAGCGGCGCTGAGGGCGTAGAAGCCATAGGCACCCGTCAGACCGATGGTGGCGAGCATGATCGGAAAAGTCATGGTGATCCCGAAATTGGCGATCCACTGGGCAAAGCCGCTAACGGCCAGTCCCGATCCGCGGATCTGGTTGGGGAACATCTCGCCCAGCATCACCCACATCACCGGGCCCCAGCTGAAATTGAAGAACGCAACATAGACATTGGCGGCGACCAGCGCGGCAAGACCTGCGCCATCCGACAATTCCAGCGTGCCATCGACCAGCGATCCGCTCATGAAGGAAAACGCCATGATCGCGAGCGTCACTGCCATTCCGATAGAGCCGATCAGCAGCAAAGGCTTGCGGCCGATCCTGTCGATCAGGGCGATCGCGGCAAGGCAGGCGGCGATGGAAATGGAGCCGGACAGAATATTGATTTTCAGCGCGTCACTTTCGCTGAAACCGACCGCCTGCCACAGCACCGCGCCATAATAGAACACCACATTGATGCCTACGAGCTGCTGGAACACCGCGAGGCCAATTCCGACCCACACGATGGTTCGGATCTTGCCGCTGTTGCGATCCAGCAGGTCGGACAGGCGCGGTTGGTGATCGGAGGCCAGCGACTGTTCGATATCGCCGACCTTACGGGCGGCAAATGCACCGCCAAACAGGCGTTCGAGAACGTTTTGCGCTTCAGCCTTGCGCTCCTTGCTGACAAGGAAACGCGGGCTCTCCGGAATGGCGAGCAGTGCCAAGAGGAAGATGGTGGCCGGAACCAGCTCGATCCAGAACATCCAGCGCCATGCCTCATACCCCATCCAGAATTGCTGGGTGGATGATCCGGCAAATTCGGCGAGCAAATAGTTGGAAAGGAATGCTGCCGTCAGGCCGATAATGATCATGATCTGCTGCACGCTGGACAGGCGACCGCGCAGATGGGCCGGAGTAACCTCGCTGATATAGGCGGGGGCGAGCACACTCGCTGCACCAACGGCAAGGCCGCCGATGATGCGGGCGATCACGAATTCGGTAGAGGACCCGGCGATACCCGATCCCCATGCGCTGACGATGAAGAACACTGCCGCGATCAGCAGCGTGCGCTTGCGCCCGATCACGTCGGCCAAGCGGCCAGCAACGAAGGCCCCCAAAGCGCATCCCAGAAGCATCGAAGCGACGTTGAAACCGGTGCCAACCTCATCGGAATTGAAAGCAATCCGAAGTCCATCGACGGTGCCGTTGATAACGCCGCTGTCAAATCCAAAAAGGAAGCCGCCAATCGTCGCGACTGCCACGATGGCGCTGATCAGCGCCATATTCGCCGAACCATGCGTTTCGGTCATTAGTATCCCCTCTCCAAGCCCCACGCGTTGCTCGCAATGGTAGCGCTACCTTTGTAAGCGGATATGATTGGCGCGGACAAGATGTTTCGTTCAGCGAAACAATTAAATCCGGATGCTCAAGGATTTGAACGCACCGCAGCGTTAGCTGGGGAATGCCCGGCAAAAGGGTGGAGACCTTGCGCAATTGGCGTGTTAGTCCCGGCACAACGAAAGAATTCAGGGACAGGATCTCACCGATGACTGACACCACCGCCACGCAAACGCAGACCGGCATTCTCGGCTGGGTCGAGCGGACGGGCAACAAGCTGCCCGATCCGGTTTTCATCTTTTTCTACCTGATCATCGCGCTGGTGGTGATCTCCATCATTTGCGCAGCTGCGGGCGTCTCCGCCCTGCACCCGGTGACGATCGACGAAGGGACCGGTTCGGCACTGGTGATCGAGGCGACGAGCCTTCTGTCTGCTGAGAATATCCAGCGGCTCTGGGTCGAGATGCCCACGACCTTCACGCACTTCCATCCGCTCGGCTACGTGCTTGTCGTGATGCTGGGCGCCGGGGTTGCCGAACGCTCCGGCTTCTTCGCGGCGGGCATGTCTGCCGCGGTGCGAGGGGCCCCGACCTTCCTTCTCACGCCGGTTGTCGCACTGGTCGCCATGCTGGGCAACCACGCGGCAGACGCTGGTTACGTGGTTCTCATCCCGCTTGCTGGTATCCTTTTCGCTGCAGCCGGTCGCCATCCGCTTGCAGGTATCGCGGCGGCTTTTGCTGGCGTTTCAGGCGGTTTCTCGGCGAATATCTCGCCCGGCCAACTCGACGCGCTGCTGTTCGGCATTACCGAGGAAGCCGTGATCGCCAGTTCGCTCGATCCGTCCTTCGCCACCAATATCGCCGGTAACTGGTATTTCATCGCAGCGATGACGTTCCTGTACCTGCCGATCATCTGGTATGTGACGGACAAAATCATCGAGCCGCGGCTTGGCGCGTGGACGGGCGGTGCATCTGCCGGAGCGAGCGCTGCTGCTGACGACACTAGCCCCGATCCGGACGAACATACCGGTGCGGCGGCGAAGAAGGGCCTTCGCTGGGCGGGCTTTGCGGCGCTGGCTGTCGTGGCCCTGTGGGCCGTAATGGTCTTCGCGCCCGGCACACCGCTCATCAACGAGGCCGCCTGCCTCACCGACACCGGTGCGCGCGTGGACGACTGCTCGATCCATACCGAGCTCGACCCGTTCTACCGTTCGCTGGTTGCGGCCTTCTTCGTCCTCTTTCTTGCGACCGGCTGGGCGTACGGAAAGGCTGCCGGAACGATCAACAACCATCGCGACCTCGTCGCCATGATGGCCGAAGCGATGAAGGACATGGGCTATTACCTCGTGCTCGCCTTCGCCGCCGCGCATTTTGTGGCAATGTTCGGCTGGTCCAACCTTGGCCTGATTTCGGCAGTCCACGGGGCTGACGCGATTCAGTCCACTGGGCTTCCGCTGCCGCTGGTGATCGGACTGATGGTGCTGTTTGCTGCACTGTTGAACCTGTTCGTGGGCTCGGCCTCTGCCAAGTGGGCACTGCTCGCACCGATCCTCGTGCCGATGCTCATGCTGCTCGGCATCAGCCCGGAAGGCGCGACCGCTGCATACCGCGTGGGCGATTCAGCCACCAACATCATCACTCCGCTGATGGTGTATTTCCCGCTGATCCTTGTCTTCGCGCAGCGTTGGCAGAAGGATTTCGGGCTCGGCAGCCTGACCGCCATGATGCTGCCCTACTCGCTATGGCTGTTGGTTTCGGGCGTCGTGCTGATCGTGGGCTGGTTCTACCTCGGTATTCCGCTCGGGCCGGATGCTCCGGTGGCCTACGCTCTGCCTGACACGGCCGGCATGGCACCTGCCGCCACGCAGTAAGAGGGCGAAGCTCACCAAAGGGGGAATGGTATGAGCACAGCAGCGACAGCTTCCGGGCAGACCGGCTTCCTAGGCTGGGTCGAGCGGGCGGGCAACCGTCTGCCCGACCCGGTGCTGCTGTTCGTCTGGTTTATCGTCATCCTGATCGCGCTTTCCGTCATTGCCAGCATGGCGGGATGGAGCGCTGCGCACCCGGGAGAAACCGATCCCGACACCGGGACCAATCGCATCGTAACGGTCGAGAGCCTGCTGTCCGAGGCAAACCTCAGGCGGCTGTTCACGCTGGTGCCCGAGACGTTCACACACTTCCCGCCACTCGGCATGGTTTTGACGGTAATGCTTGGCGCGGGCGTGGCCGAAAGATCGGGCCTGTTCGCCACCGCCATGAAAGCGAGCGTCGCGCGCGCTTCCCGCTTTTGGTTGACGCCTTCGGTCGCCCTCGCCTGCATGATGGCCAACCACGCGGCGGATGCGGCCTTTGTCGTCATGATCCCGCTGGCAGGCATCATCTATCACGCGGCGGGTCGCCATCCGCTGGTGGGGATCGGTGTCAGCTTCGCCAGCGTATCAGGAGCCTTCAGCGCGAACTTGTTCCCCGGCCAACTCGATGCGCTGCTGCTCGGCATCACAGAGGCCGCAGTGCAGACCGTGTTCGGCGAGTACACAGTAAACATTGCGGGCAATTGGTATTTCATCGCCGCGATGACTTTCGCCTATCTGCCGGTGATCTGGTTTGTGACCGACCGGGTGATCGAGCCGCGGCTTGGGCGCTACGACCAGTCGCAGGCGGGAGAAGCTCCGGAAGAGGATGTCGATGGTGCTGTGACGGCTGAGCAGAAGCGCGGCCTTCGCAATGCTGGCCTCGTCGCCCTCGCCCTGATCGCACTGTGGGCATTTTTGACGATCGGCCCCATCCAGCCGCTCATCGATCCCGAAGCGCCGCCGCAGGGCCGCATGACGCCGTTTTACGAGAGCCTGCTGCCCTTCTTCCTGCTGGTGTTCCTGCTGCCCGGATACGCCTATGGCCGCGCAGCGGGCTCGATTGGCGACCACCGCGACCTTATCGCGATGATGAGCGAGGCGATGAAGGACATGGCCTATTACCTCGTGCTCACCTTCGTCGCCGCGCATTTCGTGGTGATGTTCGCTTGGTCCAACATGGGCATCGTGCTCGCGGTGACGGGTGCCGATGCGCTGAAAGCCAGCGGATTGCCGATGTGGGCGATGCTGGTCGCCATCGTGCTGTTTGGCGCAATGCTCAATCTTCTGATCGGCTCTGCCAGTGCCAAGTGGAGCGTCATGGCGCCCGTGCTGGTGCCAATGCTGATGCTGGTCGGCGTATCGCCCGAGATGACCACTGCGGCTTACCGCGTGGGTGACAGCGCGACCAATATCATCACCCCGCTTATGGTGTATTTCCCCTTGGTCCTGATCTTCTGCCAACGCTGGGTCAGGGAGTTCGGCCTCGGCAGCCTGACCGCGCTTATGATGCCGTATTTCTTCGGGATCATCGCTGCGGGTCTTGCAATTACGGTGACCTGGGTCGTGTTCGACCTGCCGCTCGGCCCGGGCGTGAGCGTGTTCCTCGAGACACTGCCGGTGGCGGAGTGAAGACGCTCCTCATCGTCTGGTATAGCTGGACTGGCGGTTCGCGCCAGCTTGCAGAAGCCGCGCGCGATGGGGCTGTGGAGGCAGGCGGCGTCGATGTTCGCTTCGTCAAAGCCGAGGATGTGCAGTCAGAGGACTTGCTATCGGCTGATGGCTACGTTTTCGCCTGCCCGGAAAACCTCGCGGCGATAGCGGGCGTGATGAAAGCGTTCTTTGATCGGACCTTTTACGATGTACTCGGAGAGATCGAAGGTCGGCCTTACGCTGCGCTGATTTGCGCCGGGTCGGATGGTGAAAACGCGAAAACACAGCTGGAGCGGATTGCGAGAGGCTGGCGGCTGAAGCGCGTGGCGGACACCTTGATCGTCAATGTGCGTGCGCAAACGAAGGAAGAGATTCTCGAGGAGAAGTCCATTGGCGAGGCGGAGTTGGCGAAAGCTGGTGAGCTCGGCGCGACGCTGGCTGCGGGACTGGAGATGGGCGTTTTTTGAAACCGTCGGCCCGGACTTGATCCGGGCCCGGGCTTCCTTCTTCTCAGGTACGGCGCACCACAGTTAGTCTTGGCCCGGATCAAGTTCGGGCCGACGTAACGGTCACCGATACATCTCCAATTGCTCGGCAAAATGCTTCCGGCAAAGCGCAACATACCGCTCGTTACCGCCGATCTCGGTCTGCTGGCCTTCCCCCACAGCATCGCCGCTTGCAGTAACGCGCAGGTTCATTGTGGCCTTTCTGCCGCAATGGCACACCGCCTTCAGCTCAACGAGCGAATCCGCGACACCGAGGAGCACTGCCGAGCCGGGGAACAGGTCCCCGCGAAAATCGGTGCGCAGACCGTAGCAGAGCACCGGGATGCCAAGTTCATCGGCAAGCCGCGCCAGTTGCCACACCTGCACGGCGGTAAGGAATTGCGCTTCGTCCACCAGTACGCAGGCGAGTTTGCCTTGCTCATGCTGTGCCGTCACTTCGCGGTAGAGATTGGTGCCGGGCGTATAGCGGTGCGCATCCGCCTCCAGTCCGATCCGGCTCGCAATCGCGGCATCGGCGCGCGTATCGATGGCCGCGGTCCACAGCATGGTGTTCATGCCCCGCTCGCGATAATTAAAATCCGCCTGCAACAGCGTGGTCGATTTGCCCGCATTCATGCTGGCGTAGTAGAAATAGAGCTTGGCCATCGGTCCCTCACGCAAGATCCCAAGACCCGCTCGTCCTGAGCTTGTTGGAAGCGTAGCTGGCCATCGGCCAACGACTGCTTTTTGTGTCGTGCTGGACTAAAAGGAAGGGCAGCCCTTCGACAAGCTCAAGGCAATCGGAGACTGGGGAATTCAGTCTTCTTCGTCGAGATCGCGCCTGACTTTGGGATCGTCCAGCAGCTGGTCGATCCGGCTCGCTTCATCGAAGCTTTCGTCGGCGCGGAATTGCAGCTTGGGCGCGAATTTCAGCCCTAGGCGCTGGGCGACTTCGCGCTGGAAAAAGGCGGTGTTGGTACGCAGTGCCTTGATGACCACGTCCTCGTCCTCGCCTAGCAGCGGCTTCACGTAGACCTTGGCGTTGCGCAGGTCGGGCGACATGCGCACTTCGGTGACCGAGATATTGTGCGCGCGTAAGGTTTCGTCATGCGCCTCCCCACGTGCGAGCAGTTCGGAAAGGATATGACGAACGCGTTCGCCAACCTTGAGCAGGCGGACGGACTGGTCTTCAGGGGCGGAATGGCGCGCCATTACGCGTCCGGTCCCTTCTCCTGACCCGGCCACTCGGTCGTCATCGTCGTTGCCGTCGCACGGGCGCAGAGCTTGCCGTTCACGTCGAACAGCTCGCTTTCGACATAGGTGACACGCCGCCCGGCTTTCACCGCGCGAGCCTTCACCGTCATCCGATCTATCGGGACAGGACGCAGCAGCGACAGGTTGATGTCGAGCGTAAGTTGAAGCTTGCCCTTCGTGCCCAGGAAAACCGCAGCGCCCATCGCCTCATCCATCGGCCCGGCGAGCAATCCGCCCTGCACAGAGCCACGCATATTGGCGAAGCCCTCAGGCGGCGTGAATGCCATCTCGACGGTGAGGGTATCCTCATCCATCGAGACGAATTCAGCGCCCATCATCTTGGCCGAGGGCCATTGCAGGATCGGGGGTGTTTCGGTCATCAAATTACCCGTCATTCCGGCGAAGGCCGGAATCCAGTCCGGCCTTGCACCAAATCATCTGGATCCCGGCCTGCGCCGGGATGACGAAAAGACATTCAAGATGATTTTTCATGACTCTTTTCTCTTTCCGTCGAATTTTCCAAACTCTTACCGATGGCCCATAGACTATTCGCGATCGACGCCAGCGCTGCAGCAATACGGCGCATGAGCATGACCACGTAGATGACCAAGGCGATCTGCGCGCCAGCGACAATGGCAACGACGAGGCTCGCGACACCGTCCATTAAAGCGTCCGCTCTTCTTCCTTCACCTCGAACACCTCGAGCTGGTCGCCCGGCTGTATGTCGTTGGTGTCTTCCAGAACCACACCGCATTCGAGACCCGCGCGGACTTCGTCCACATCGTCCTTGAAGCGGCGCAGGCTGGCGATGGTCGTTGCCGACACGATGACATCTTCGCGGGTGAGACGTGCGTGCACGCCCTTGCGGATGACGCCTTCTTCCACCAGCAGACCGGCAGCCTTGTCGCGCTTGCCCGACTTGAAGACTTCCTTGACCTCTGCACGACCGATGACGTTTTCGACCTTGAGCGGGCCAAGCTCGCCAAGCAATTCCTTCGTGATTTCGTCGGTTAGGTGATAGATCACATCGTGATACATCATCCGCACGCCGTCACGCTTGATCAGCTCACGCGCTTTCGCATTCGGTCGGACGTTGAAGCCGACGATCGGTGCCTTGGAACCGGCGGCCAGCTGCACGTCGCTTTCGGTGATCGCACCCACGCCTGCGTGCAGGACGCGGACCTTGATATCGTCATTCGAGAGGTTGTGCAGTGCCGAGGTAATCGCCTCGACCGAGCCCTGAACGTCTGCCTTCACTACCACCGGCCATTCGATAACCTTGGCGGAGTTGAACATCGTATCGAAGCTGGTCGGTGCCAGAGCGGTGCGCTTCTCGGTCGCCTTTTCCTGGCGATATTGGGCAACTTCGCGGGCGCGCTGCTCGTTCTCGACCACGGTCAGCCTGTCACCGGCTGACGGCACGCCGCCAAGGCCGAGGACTTCGACCGGCATGGACGGGCCGGCTTCCTTGATCTGCTTGCCCTGATCGTTGACCAGCGCACGCACACGGCCGCTTTCGGTGCCGACGACAAAGGTGTCACCGCGCTTCAGCGTACCGCGGTTGACGAGCACGGTGGCAACAGGGCCGCGGCCCTTATCCAGCTGCGCTTCGACCACGGTCGCATCGGCATCGCGATCGGGGCGCGCCTTCAGCTCGAGCAACTCGGCCTGCAGCGCGATCTTTTCGAGCAATTCGTCGAGACCCTTGCCGGTCTTGGCAGAGACTTCTGCATCGAGCACATCGCCCGACATCTCTTCCACGATCACTTCATGTTCGAGCAAACGGGTGCGGACGTTGTTCGCGTCGGCTTCCGGCTTGTCGATCTTGTTAATCGCGACGATCAGCGGGACATTGGCTGCCTTCGCGTGATTTATCGCCTCGATCGTTTGCGGCATGATGCCGTCATCAGCAGCAACCACCAGGATCACGATATCGGTGACATTGGCACCGCGCTGCCGCATTTCGGTGAAAGCGGCGTGGCCCGGCGTGTCGAGGAAAGTGATCGTCTGCTTGTCTTTGGTGACGACCTGGTAAGCACCGATGTGCTGGGTGATGCCGCCGGCTTCACCGCGCGTAACATTGGTCTTGCGCAGCGCGTCGAGCAGGCTGGTCTTGCCGTGATCGACATGGCCCATGACAGCAACGACCGGCGGACGCGGCTTCTGCGTTTCTTCCGGATCGACATCCTCTTCGGCTGCGATGTCGACATCGGCTTCGGAGACCTTCTGGATATTGTGACCGAACTGCTCGACGAGCAGCTCTGCTGTATCCTGGTCGATCGTCTGGTTGACGGTGACCATCATGTCGAGGTTGAAGAGCTCCTTCACGAGGTCGGCGCCCTTCTCGCCCATACGCTTGGCGAGCTCACCCACGGTGATCGCTTCAGGTACCACGACATCGCGGACCTGCTTCTCACGCGGCTGACTGGAGCCGCCGCCCTGAGCGCGACGTTCCTTCTCCCGCGCACGCTTCAGCGCGGCGAGCGAGCGGGCACGACGTCCCTCGTCCTCGTTCAATGCCTTGTTGACGGTGAGCTTGCCGGAGCGACGCTTGTCGCTCGCTCCGCCACCACCGCCACGCTTGGGCTTTTCTTCGCGCTTCTTCTCGGGGCGCTTGGGCTCCGGGCGTGCGACAGGCGTAAACTTGCGTGCGGCAGGTGCCTTCTTGCCATCGTCGACCGGGGCTTCGGCAGGCGCTTCGTCTGCGGCCTTCTCAGCTTCCGTGGCAGCCTTGGCTTCCTCCTCGGCGCGCTTCTCGGCCTCTTCCTCGGCCTTGCGGTTTTCTTGCTTCCGCTTCTTTTCCTCTTCTTCACGCTCGCGCGCTTCGCGTTCCTCGCGCTTGCGATCTTCGGCCTGGCGGGCGAGCCGCTCTTCTTCAGCTTCGCGCTGAAGACGCTTCACCTTTTCCTGCGGCGTTTCGCCAGCAGGTGCGGCAGGCTTCTTCGGCTCAGCCTTCTTGGCCGCAGGAGGCGGCGGAGGCGGGGGCGGCGGGGGAGGAGGAGGCGGCGGCGTTTCACCGGGCTTCACGAGCTTGCGGCGACGCTTCACCTCGACCGCAACCTTGTTCGTGCGGCCGTGGCTGAAGGTCTGCTTGACCTCTCCATTATCGACCGAACGCTTCAGGCCAAGCGGCTTGCGGGTGCGCTTCGGGGTGTCGTTTTCTTCGCTCATGTGCTCGTACTTATCCTTCAAAAATCAATCATTCACGCCGGTGCCGGTCATAACTCCCGCACCTTCGCTAGTCCCGGCCGCAGGCGCGGCCCCCATAAAGGTCTGCAAACGCCCGAGCGGGATGGCGACCCGCTCTGCCGATCTGGTATCGGCAAGCGCCATGTGGACGACATTCTCGCGGCCCAATGCCACAGACAATGCCTCCCGGTCCAGTGGCAGACGCGTGCCTGTCACTCCAGAACCTTCTGCATCCAGGCCAACGCGGTAGGCCTGATCCAGTTTCTTGCAGCCGTCTTCGCTCGCATCGCGGGCGTGAAACAGCGCCGCAATCTTGCCCATGCGGGCATCATCGCGGATCCGGTCAGACCCCAAGATAAGGCGTCCGCTGCGCATTTCGAGGCCAAGCCTTTGTAGGACAGCCTTTTCCAGCGCAGCCTGCATCCGAGCGCCCAGGTTTTCGGGCACTGTGAAGTCACCGGATTTGAACGCGCGCGACAATGCACCTTTCAGCTTGCCGGCGGAAATCGCCTCCTCCAGCTCAGCGCGCGATACCCCGATCCACGCGCCGCGTCCCGGCGCCTTTGCCAGCGCATCGGGCAGCACGTGACCATCCGGGCTGATCGCAAGACGCAACAGAGCGTCGCGCGATCCGGTCTGCCCGGTCAGCACGCAACGGCGCTCGCTCCCCTTTTCAGGGGAAGCGCCGGTCTCGGTTTTAGGCGAACCTAATGTGTCATGTTGAGGATTCCGCATCGGCGGCCTCCTCTGCTTGGGCCTCGGAGTCCGAAGTATCGGCAGCAGTATCAGCTACCTCTTCGTCCTCGAACCAGTGGGCGCGTGCAGCCATGATGATTTCATTGCCCTGCTCTTCGGACAGGCCGAACGCGCCGAGCACGCCGCCCTTGTCTTCAGTGCGCTGCGGACGACGCATGGGCGGACCATCATTGTTGCGACGACGCGGTGCTTCGCGCTTCTTCGCAATCAGCTCGTCAGTGGCGAGATCGGCCAAATCGTCGAGATCCTTGATCCCGGCCTTGCCGAGCACGACCAGCATTTCTTCGGTGAGATGCGGCAGATCGGCCAGATCGTCTTCCACGCCGAGTTCACGGCGGGCAGCACGGTGTGCTTCTTCCTGCCGCTCAAGCGCTTCCTTGGCACGGCTCTGCAGTTCTTCGGCAAGCTCTTCGTCGAAGCCTTCGATGCTGGCGAGTTCGGCCAGCTCGACATAGGCGACTTCTTCGAGCTCCACGAAGCCTTCAGCAACAAGCAGCTGCGACAGCGTTTCGTCGACGTCGAGCTCTTCTTCGAACATCTTCGAACGCTCGGCGAATTCCTTCGAGCGCTTCTCGGATGCTTCTTCCTCGGTCATGATGTCGATCTGGTGACCGGTCAGCTGGCTGGCGAGACGCACGTTCTGGCCGCGGCGACCGATGGCAAGCGAAAGCTGGTCGTCAGGAACGACAACTTCGATGCGCCCTTCTTCCTCGTCCAGCACCACGCGCGCCACGGTGGCGGGCTGGAGTGCGTTGACGACGAATGTCGCAGTGTCTTCCGACCACGGAATGATGTCGATCTTTTCGCCCTGGAGTTCCTGCACGACGGCCTGAACGCGGCTACCCTTCATGCCGACGCAGGCGCCGACCGGGTCGATGCTGGAGTCATGGCTGATCACGCCGATCTTGGCACGGCTGCCCGGATCGCGAGCGGCGGCCTTGATCTCGATGATGCCGTCGTAAATCTCGGGCACTTCCTGCGCGAACAGTTTGCGCATGAAATCGGGATGCGCGCGGCTGAGGAAGATCTGCGGGCCGCGGTTGTTGCGCTCCACCTTGCTGATCAGCGCACGGACACGCTCGCCCACACGGGCAGCTTCACGCGGGATCTGCTGGTCGCGGCGGATTACACCTTCGGCACGGCCGAGGTTGACGATCACATGACCGAATTCGACCGATTTGATCACACCGGTGATGACTTCGCCGGCGCGGTCCTTGAATTCCTCGAACTGACGCTCGCGCTCGGCATCGCGGACCTTCTGGAAGATCACCTGCTTGGCGCTCTGCGCATCGATGCGGCCGAGATCGTCCATGGCGGGCAGCGGATCGACGATGAAGTCGCCCACGCTGCTGCCGGGCTCAAGCTTCTGCGCCTGCTCCAGATCGACCTGCTTGAAGTAATCGTCGACTTCCTCGACCACTTCGACAACGCGCCACAGGCGAAGATCGCCGGTCTGCGGGTCGAGCTTTGCGCGGATGTCGTTTTCCTGGCCGAAACGCGCACGCGCGGCCTTCTGGATCGCTTCTTCGAGAGCTTCGATAACGATGCTCTTCTCGATCATCTTTTCCGATGCGACCGCGGTGGCGATTGCAAGCAGTTCTGCCTTATTGGCGGAAATCGGACTGGCCATCTCTTACTGAGCCTCTTCTTCGTCTGTTTCTTCTACGTCCTCGACACCTGTCATGTCGAGCGGTTGTGTTGCGGCCATCAGCTTGTCTGTGAAAACAAGCTGTGCCGAGTGAATGGTGTTGAACGGAATAGCAACCTCGCCAGCCTGCTTGTCCGCGATGGTGACGGTATCGCCTTCGATACCCACCAGCTCTCCGCGCAGATTGCGGTGGCCGTGAACTTTCTCGCTGAGTGCGATTTTCGCCTCATGCCCTGCCCAGTCGGCAAAGTCCTTGCGACGCGTCAGCGGGCGATCGATGCCGGGGCTGCTCACTTCCAGATTGTAAGCGCCTTCAACCAGCACTTCGCCGCCCTCTTCGACTGCATCGATCTGGTCGGACACGCGGCGCGAGAGCTGCATGCACTGTTCCACCAGCAGCTGGCCCGTTGCCGGGTCCTCCGCCATGATCTGCAGTGCGCGCTCTTCGCCCGAACCGGTCATCTTCACGCGCACGAGTTCAAAGCCCAAAGCCTTTGCTTCGGGTTCGATCACTTCTGTAAGGCGCGCGATATCGGCCATCGGATCTCCAGTTTTGCGGCAATTCATGCCAAAGCGGTTTGGTGCCGGCCCCTTCCGGCGCCAGCCCCTTCAAAGTCACGACGATGTCGGGATGGGGGCTATGTAGGTGAGAGGCGTAAGGAAAGCAATATGCGAATATCAATGCTCGGAATCCTGCTGGTGGCTTCCCTTACCGCCTGTGAGGAGGAGCCTGCACGGCCCGCGCCCGCAGAGCCGATAGAAGGCGCGATTGCACCGCCCGCTCCGAATGAAAGACTCGAAGAGGATGTGCCGACAAGCTGGCTGCCCGAGGGCGGACTGAAGCCTTTTGCCGAACGGACGGACCCGACTCCGGACAGAGGCTCGTGGATACAGCAGCTCACCCCTACCAGTACGGATAATTGCACCTTCACAGAGCGACCCGCGAGCGAGAGACCCGACGGGCTCGATGTGCAGGCGTGGAGCGGCAATATGGATTTGCTCGCCGAGGGTGAAGTGCTGGGCCACGATCACGCGATCGGTTTCGTGGAAGCGTTCTTCATGACGGACCGCCCCGTGATTGCGGTCCGCGATGGTATGCCCGATCTCTGGATAGAACCCTTCCCACCAAGAAGCGAAGTAACGCTGATCATCGGCGCAGACGAATTCTATTGCCACCGAAGGGACGAATGAATCGTCCGCACCGGAAGGATAGCTGAACAAACAAAAAGGGCCCGGCGTGAACCGGGCCCTTTCGTTTCCTTCAGCCTAAGCTGCGCGGCGTTTAGTGGTGGTGATCACCTCCGCCACGATGATGGTTGCCGCGCGGGCCTTCACCGATCGCCCAGGTCACGTGAGTGACAACAGTCACACCCTCGACGTGCTTTTCGTAAACGTTCGGGCGACCATCCGGCAGGAAGCCGATCGGCTGGCCCCAGGTTTCCGGACGATTGCCGATACCATAGGCATTGCCATTGCCCTGAGCACCGAAGCGGTTCGGACGACCACGGCCGCCGCCGTTGCCTCCACCGCCGCCGCCGCTGGCATCGTCATGCGCGTAGATGTCGAGAAGCTGTTCATAGTCGTGGGCGTCGGGCGATTCATTGCCTTCAGGATTACTGGTGTATTCCATGCACGATGTCGTGGAGTCGGTACGGAAGTTTTCGTTCTGGTGACCCAGACCGTAATCGTGGCCGATTTCCTGACACATCACTGCCTGACGCCAAGCGTTCGAGGAGTATTGCGGCTGATTAAAATAATAGTCGTTCATCTTCGACCAGCCGGAATTGATGTGACCATTTGCAAGCGTGATGCTGGCAAGGCCGACCCAACCAACGCTGCCATAATCGTCGTTGCAGACCTGGATCTGGTTTTCTACGAAGGTGCATTCCGCACCGGCAGTGCCGTTAACATAAGGCGCCTGAATCACGGTCGACTGGTTCCAGTCGTTGACAGCCATCTGCGTGTGGCCGCGCCAGCTTGCGTCAGTCTGGTCGATCACCGGAACGGTGATTTCCTGGCCCGGCGAAAGCAGCCAGTGGTAGTTGTTCCACGAATGGCGTGCGATGGCAGGCCCGGCGACGGACACGACTGCGGTTGCGGCACCCGCAACAAGCAGCACTTTGCCTTTGGTAAGCTTCATTATTCACTCCTCAGTTTTCAGTCCCGGAAAAACTGGAGCGACAATCGCGGCGCAAGACAGGGTTCCCCTCCCCGATCAAGCGAAAAAACGACCTCTTTCTCCCTTCCCGTGGGAGGCAGACTACGCCGACCTTTGCGACGGTCAAGCGCGCGAAACACGTAATTGATGGTTAATTTCGCGTTACACACAAGAATGTTGCATGCAGGCCACAGGTGTCTGATTTTACAATTGAATTGGAGCGAAATGGTCCGCTTCAATCTTCGCCTTCGCTCAGCGGCGGGAGCCCGCCATTCGCTTCCCGCAGCAGCAGCTCGCGCATGCGTTCAGTATCGCCGTGGCGAATGATGTGCGGCGTGATGATGATGTAGAGCTCAGTGTTCTGCTCACTGGAGTTTTCGCGGCGGAACAGCGCGCCAAGCAACGGAATGTCCCCGAGGATGGGTACGCGACTTTCCGAGACGATGGAGGATTCCTGTGTCAGGCCTCCGATCACGAAGGTTTCCCCGTCGCGCACGGAGGCGCTCGTTTCCGCCTCGCGCTGGCTGATCGTCGGGAAGCCCTGCGAAAAGCCGGTAACGCTGGAGACGACCGCGTAAATCTCCGAATTCACATAGCCATCACGATTGGTGCGCGGCGCGATCTGGAGCGTCACACCAACATTCACATATTGGACCTGCTGCGAAACGCCGTTCACACCCGAGAGCTGGATGGATGTGAGGATCGGCAGGGCATCGCCGGTGGTGATCTTCGCTGTCGAGCCGCTTTGCGCTGCAATCCGCGGGGCGGACACGATGCGGCCTTCGCCCTGCTGGATTTGCGCATAGACTGCCGCCTGGAGAGTAAAGGATTCCACGATCGACGTGGGGTCGAAGCCGAAGTCGAGGAATTGCCCCGACTGGACAGTGCCGAACCCGACCCGGCCCTGCCCATCGGTGAAATCGAGCCCGATGTTGCGCGCGCCGGTCTCGGTCAGCTCCACGAACTGGGTTTCCAGGATGACGCTATCCACCGGCCGGTCGATCAGCTCAATCATGCGGCGCACACGGGCGATGCGTTCAGGAGATCCTTCGACCCAGATCGCATTCAGGCGGCGGTTGATTGCGAGCCCGGAATTGACCGATTCACCAAGCGGCAGCTCCTCCTCCACCTGCGGGCGGACGACATTGCCATAGTTGGTACCGTTGGTGCCCGGCGAACCGAAGCCGGGTTCGGAACGAATAAAGGCATTGTTCGGGCGCACGCTCGCACCATCGGCGATCAGGCCAACGATCTCGCTGACATCGGCATATTGCAATTCAATCAGAGCAAAGCCGTCTTCACCCGGAGGTGGGTCATAGAAATCAGGCAGATTTCCGCCGCTGTCCCCGTAATCGTCATCAGGACCACGCGAGGGGCCTCCCGAAATGATCTGTTCGCCCGGGCGCGGTCGGCGAATGGTTATCAGCAGATTGGTCTGGCCGCTGGTCTGCGTTTCAACGATGGCGGGGCCAGCACTGCGAAAGCGCACCACGAGCCCCTCTCCGCTTTGTTCAAAAACGACAGAACGCACGAAGCCGGTGAGCCGGCGATTGACGGCAGCCCCGGCATCGCGGCGCGTATCTGTCAGTCGCAAAGCCGCTTCGCCATTCTCGCCGATCAGATCGACATCGGCGATATCGGGCGAAAAGCGCAGGCGGAAAATGGCCTGCGCAGCCTCTTCGGCAACAAGATCGATATTGGTCAGCGTTGTCGAACGACCCTGCGCCACCGCGGGCACAGCAACAAGCATTGCAGCCCAGCCAAGCAGGATAAGCGATAGCTGAAGAAAACTGACCCGTGCCCCGGACCGAGGGGCGACCAAAACATGCATATTGTTGCGATTCCCAATCCCGTGGCAAGCTTTCTAACAGGATTAGCGGCTCCGACAAGGCGGCCCGTCGCACTGCTAGCAGGTCTTAGTCGCTGTCGGTCAGTCCGTGCTTCTTGATCGCGTGGCGCAGCTGGTCGTAGCTCAGGCCGAGCGCCTTGGCTGTCTGGCGCTGGTTCCAGCGATTGGCGCCAAGAGCGTGTTCAAGGATCGAGCGTTCATGAGCATCGACTGCAGCGCGCAGATCATCCACTTTGTCGATTCGCGGCTGGGCGGGCGCTGCTGGCGACGCATCGCCGTTCGGCTTTGCGTCTGCGCTCTTCGGCGACGAAGGCATGCTGAGCGGCTTCCATGGGCTTTCGAAGGGGTCGAACACCACTTCACCGATGGGCTGTTCCCAATTGTCCCAGCGATAAACCGCGCGCTCGACGACATTGCGAAGCTCGCGGACATTGCCGGGCCAGGCGTGGTTTTCCATCGCCTCTGCCACATGGTCGGCAAAGCCGGGCCATTGCTCCCAGCCGAGTTCAGCGGCCATGCGCCTGCCAAAGTAGTCGCCCAGCATTCCGATATCGCCCTCACGAACGCGGAGCGGCGGCAGGGTAATCACTTCAAAACTCAGCCGGTCGAGCAGATCGGCGCGGAATGTCCCTTCGTCCGCGCGGCGCGGGAGGTCTTCATTGGTCGCCGCGACAATGCGGACATCGACCTGTGTCGGACGGCTGGCGCCGATGCGGGTGACCTCGCCATATTCGACTGCCCTCAGCAGCCGCTCTTGCGCGCCCATCGAGAGCGTGCCCAGTTCGTCGAGAAATAACGTGCCCTGGTCGGCTTCTTCAAACCTTCCGGCGCGCGCTTTGGTAGCACCTGTAAACGCACCTTGTTCATGGCCGAACAATTCGGCCTCGATCAGCGTTTCGGGCAGCGCCGCGCAGTTCATCACAACCAGCGGGCTGTCCCAGCGATCGGACAGGCGGTGGAGACGTTCGGCGATCAGTTCCTTGCCGGTTCCGCGCTCCCCGATCACAAGGACGGGGCGCGCCATGGGCGCCGCGCGGCTGGCCCGCTCAACCGCGTCGAGAAAGGCCCCGGACTGGCCGATAAACTGGTTTTTCTGCTCCACGCACCAAGATATAGTGAAATTTCCCACATCTTGGCAACAGAAACCATGTTGTAAAATGGGGATTTACATTTTCCCGCTTGTTTTCAGTATTTTGCAAGAACTGGCACACCCCTTGCTATTCATGGGGCAGAAAGGGTTCCAGTCAGGAATTCCCAACAAGGGATATAACGATGTTCGATCACAGCTTCTTTTCCAGCAAACTCGGCCACGCCGCGCTGGTAAGCATTGCCGCGATGATCACATTTGCCGTGTTCACGCAGATGCAGCAGGATCTGGCCACCAGCGACATGCTGATTGCCTCAACTCCAGCGGTTGAACTGGCGTGAGCGACGACAACAAGAACCCCCTGACCCCTTTGGGTAATGGGCTGAAGCGCGCAGGAACGCGGCTCGATCAGGAGATCGACCGTCTGCGCAGCAGCCCCACCCCGACTGGACGTGCTTTGAACACCGGAGGAAACTGGATGGGCATTTTTTCCCGTACACGCGACATTATCGCCGCCAACTTCAACGAGCTGCTCGATCAGGCAGACGACCCTGCGAAGATGATCCGCATGATCATCCTCGAAATGGAAGAGACCCTCGTTGAAGTGCGAGCGAGCGCCGCGCGTACGATTGCCGACATGAAGGAAATGCAGCGCCATTCGGCCAAGCTTGACCGGCTGCAGGCCGATTGGGCGGACAAGGCGCAGCTGGCGCTCTCCAAAGATCGCGAAGATCTCGCCCGTGCCGCGCTCATGGAACGTCGCAAGGCGACTGACATGATCGATCAACTGAAGCAGGAAATGGCCGTGCTCGACGATGCGCTGCGCGCTTATGAGCAGGATATTGCCAAGCTGCAGAACCGCCTGCGCGAAGCCCGCAGCCGACAGAGCCAGATCGCAGCCCGCCTCGAAAGCGCGGAAAACCGCGTCAAGCTGCGGAGCCTGATGACGAATGAGCGCGTCGATGATGCGCTGACCCGCTTCGACCAGCTCGAACGCCGGGTGGATTACGCCGAAGGCAAGGCAGACTCGCTGCAGATTGCCGACGGTTCCGGAAACAGCCTCGCCGATGAATTCGCCGCTCTCGAAGGCAGCGACAAGATCGATGAGGAATTGGAGGAAATGAAGCGCGCGCTCGGCAAGAGCAGCAGCGCTGACAAGGACAAAGGGGAATAATCGTGGAAGAAATCATCATCATACCGGCCATCTTCATCGGCCTGCCGTGGGTCATCCTCCACTACGTAACCAAGTGGAAGACCGCCGCCACGATCACCACCGATGACGAGGCGTTGCTGGAAGACCTCTACAGCCTCGCCAAGCGCCTTGATGAGCGCATGGACACTGTCGAGCGCCTGGTCGCCGCCGACCATGTCGAATTCGACGCTCCGCGCCTCCAGCATGACAAGGAAGCCGACAACCAGCCGCTGCGCGAGCTTGAGGAACTGCTCGCCGAGAAAAAGGAAGCACGCCGATGAACACTCCCCGCACAACGCTGTACCGCGACAAGCACAATGGCAAGCTGATGGGTGTTTGCGCAGGCATTGCCGACTACACCGGCGTGAACGCCCTGTGGATCCGGCTGGCGGCCATCGCCATGATCCCGATGAGCAGTGGCCTGATCCTGCCGATCTACCTCATCATGGGGTTCCTGCTGAACAAGAAGCCGGAGCATCTCTATTCGGTCGATCCGCAGGAAACCAAATATTGGCAGCGCGTGCGCCAGAATCCGAAGCGCACCGCTCGCGAAATCCGCGCCCAGATGAAGGATGTCGATCGCCGCCTGGCCGCAGTTGAAAGTTTCTACGTCAACAGCAACCCCAGCCTGAATCGCGAAATCGAGAAGCTTCGCTGATCGCAAATACCAGACCAATGAGGGGACACAAAAGTGGGTGAGCTAGGCGTACTGATACCGATCATCGGCGTATGCATTCCGATAGTCGCCATCTGGGCGAAGCATCGCAAGGATGTGCTGCAGATGCAAATCGAAGCGACTGCCAGCCAGAGTGCCGAGAAAGCCGCGCAATATGCGAGCAAGGTGCAGGCGCTGGAAGACCGGGTACAGGTGCTCGAACGCATCGTGACCGATCGCGGATACGACGTCGCCACCCAGATCGAAGCGCTGCGCGACACCAAATCGGTGGAGGATAATGGCAGCGGTGTGCCGCTCAACTTTAGCAAGAAGGAAGAAGTCTAATGGATTGGGGAGGCCCCGGCTTTATCGTCCTGCTGGTTGCGATCAGCACCATCGGTTGGCTGGTGAACAATTGGATCCGCGCCAAGCACGGATATTCGCTGGAAAACGAATGGGGCGGCATGACCGAAAAGCCCGACACCGCCAAGGAAGAGCGGCTGGCGCAGCAGAACAAGCAGCTGCTCGAAACGATGGAGAAAATGCAGGATCGCATGGTCGTGCTCGAACGCATCGTGACCGACAAGGGTTACAGCCTGTCCGAGGAAATCGAAGCCCTGCGCGATGCGCCGGTGCGCGAGACCCCTGTGCGGGGGGCGGGCGATAACGGCGTTCCCCTCAATCTCGAAAGCAAGGAGAAAGCGTGATGGAATGGTTTGGTGGATTGGGAATCGGGATCGGCGTCTCGGCCATTACCATCGGCTGGGTCGTGACCACCTGGATGCGGATCAAGAACGGCTACCCGCTCGAAAACAGCTGGGGCAAGGCGGTCTATCCCAAAAGCGCCGAGAATGAGGAGCGGGTAAAGCTGCTCACACAAGAGAACGCACAGCTGCGCGCCGAACTGGGCTCGATGAAAGATCGCCTCGCCAATGTGGAGCGGATCGTGACCGATAGCGGATACCAGCTGACCCACGAGATCGAGAGCCTGCGCGCAGGCAAGACGGAGGCGAACTGATGTTCGGACCGGATACAGCCTTGATGATGGACGCGATCCAGATTGCCGTGCTGGCGCTTGGTGCCGGTGCAGGTGGAGCCTGGCTGATGATGCGGCGACGAAATTCGCGCAACTCTGCCGCGATCAAGCAAGCGCAATCCGGCTCATTGGAAGAGCGTGTGCGCGTACTTGAACGGATCGCCACCGATCGGCCGAGCGAACTTGCTGCCGAAATCGAGGCGCTGCGCGACTCGAAACAGGGAGCGAATTGATGGATCCGAACCTTATGCTCATCTTCGGCTTCGTGCTGCTGGGTGCGCTCATCGTCTTTCCGTTCGCCTACATCATGAACAAGCGCGTGCAGGACCACGCCGAGCGCAAGCTGGAACTGGAAGCGCGGATCGAAGAGGCAAAGGCTGCTCAAGCGGCCAGGCCCAGTGAAACGCAGGCCCATCTGGAAGACCGTCTGCGTGTGGTGGAGCGGATCGTCACCGATCCTTCCGCAGACCTCTCGCGCCAGATCGAAGACTTGCGTGAATTGAAATTGGATGCGGAGAAAGTGCGTTGAGTTTCGGAACAGCCCTTGTCGCGATCGTCATGATCATCGCTATCAGCGTGCTGATGATGCAGCGGGCTGAGAACCGCAGCGACCGGATCAAGAAAGGTGATAGCGGCAAGGAAAGGCAGCTTGAGCAAGAGCGCGATGAAGCTCGCGCCGAGCTGGAGGACCTGCGCGAACGCGTAAAGGTGCTGGAGCGGATCGCCACCGATCCCGCCCGCCGTACCGCCGAAGAAATTGATAAACTGCGCGACGAATAGTCGCCTTTGGAAGGGTAGCCTCGAGAGGGGAGAATGATGATGGAATTGGACTTGATCATTGCCGGAACCGCGCTTGTCGCCCTGCTGATCATGGCGGCCAGCGCCCTCACCGGATGGCAGGGCTGGCTGGCGCTCAAGAACCGCGAGCTCGAAATGCGGCAGATGCCCGCAGAGCTGGAGAACGGCTCGCCCGAAGGCATGGCGCGGATTGAAATTGCGGACCTCAAGGAACGCATCCGCAAGCTGGAAGCTATCGCCAGCGGGGTTGATCTTTAGTTCCCGCCCGTCATCCCAGCGAAAGCTGGGATCTCTCCGCATTTTCACGAGATCCCAGCTTTCGCTGGGATGACGAGATTGCTAAGCGCCCCGCATGCGCAATCTCGAAGACATCTACGAAGAATATGATTTTCTCGAAGGCGACGAACGCTATCGCCTGCTGATCGAACTGGGCCGCGAGCTGGAGGATATGCCTGACGCGCTCAAAACCGATGCGACGCTGGTGCGCGGTTGTTCGGCGCAGGTGTGGGTTTATCCGACGAGCGCGAGCGACCAGCTCCATTTTCTCGCGGACAGCAATGCCGCCATCACCAAAGGCATCGTCGCACTGGTGATCGCCGCCGTGCAGGACAAGCCCGCAAGCGACGTCGCGCAGATGGATATTGCCGGCGCGCTCGCCCCTTTCGACCTCAAGAACCAGCTCAGTTCGAACCGCACCCAAGGCGTGCCGAACATGATCGCGCTGGTGCAGGAGCATGCTGCGCGCATCGCCGCCGCCTGACGATTTGCGCGCAAAGCTATCGCCAATGACGAAGCTATCGGGCATGATCGCCTTTTCCAGGGGGTAACGACCTGAGGGGAGTAGGCATGCGCGAACACGAATTACGCCGCCAGGTTGTCTCCGAAATGCACCTGCGGCGCTGGCCGCAATTGCACGTGCCCGGGAAAGTCATCCAATGGGTGCTGATGGTCGACCGCGAAGATCGTGCGGCCGAACTTGCGCATCTCGATCCTATCCTGCCGGCACCGCCGGACAAGCCCGATGCCTCGCATCGCTCGGGCACTTTTGCGCCCGGCATTTCGGTGGCGTGGGAGCGTCATAGCGAAGGCAGCAGCCTCGCCCTGTTCGCCGAGGGCACCGACCCCGATCTCTCAGCCGTTATGGAATGGGCGCGCGGCCTGCCGGGCCAGATCGTCCGCGCCACCAATATGACGCTGCTGAAGGATGATCGGGCTGCAAAGCGCATGCTGCCGAAAATGAATTTCGATCCGGACGAAATCGTGTCCTGCAATATCGGTGGCAAAGCGCGGATCTGGGCCGATTTCCGCCTGCAGGGCGACGGGTTCGGCCATATCCTTGTCGCCGCCAACGGTCTGGATGATCGCGATTTCTCGCGGACAGTCCAGCGCCTGCAGGACCTCGGCAATTACCGCAACAAGGCGCTGCTCGGCCTGCCCGAAGCGCAGGAGCATTGGCCGCGGCTGGACGCGATCGAAACCGAACTGGCCAAGCTGGCCGACAAGCTCTGCGCGAACAACGGCCGGGACGACGATCTGATGGCGGAGCTCTCCGCGCTCTCGCTCGAGCTGACCACCGTCGCCACCATGACGGGATACCGCATGAGCGCCACGCGCGCCTATTCCAAGCTGGTTCAGGAACGGCTGGAGGAATTGCAGGTCAAACCGATCGATGGCTTCGCCTCACTCAATACCTTTACCAAAAGGCGCTTCCTGCCTGCCGTGCGCTTTTGTGAAGCACTCACCTTGCGCGAAGAACAATTGTCGCAGCGCGCCGGAAGGCTCACCAGCCTGCTGCGCGCGCGGATCGATACGCGGATCGAAAACCAGAACGCAGAGCTGATGCGCAGCATGGATCGATCGAGCAAATTGCAATTGCGCCTGCAACAATTGGTCGAAGGCCTCTCCGTCGTCGCGCTCAGCTACTACCTGCTTGGGCTTGTCAAATGGGGGCTGGAAGGGCTGGACGGTGTCGATGCGACCAGAACCATCGCGCTTCTGGTCCTTCCCACCGTCCTGACGATGTTCATCGGCGTGCGCATCGCCAAACGGCGCTTGCTCGGCTCGGGGCCCGATTGATCGGAACGATTGCGCAGACTGGCCGTTGGTTTTCCATACGATGGGAGAAATTCTCCAATTAAAGGAATATCATAATGGCAATTCTCGTTCTTATCGCGACGATCCTTCTTCCGCCCCTCGGTGTGGCGATGAAGCACGGCATCGGCGGAACCGCGCTGCTCAATCTCGTATTGACGCTGCTCGGCTTTATTCCCGGCCTGATCCACGGAATTTATGTGAATTACGCGCGCTAAGGCAAATCTGCCACCACGCGTAAAAGGGCTCGCCGGTTCTATCGGCGGGCCCTTTTTTGTGGCGCACTACCGATCGATTTCGACAGTCTCGGCGCGCTCGACGCTTTCCTCGATCGCGACCTGCCGTGTCATTTCGAAAGTGCCGTTCATGTCGTAGATGCTCCACATGCCGGTAATGCGGTTCCCGTCTCCACTCAGCTGTCCGACATAATCGACCGGATTTTCATAGCCCCGGCTGGCGCGGACGTAGGTCTTGGTGAAATCGACGCTTTGGCCCGCGACCACGCCAATGATCTGCGCCTCTGCCGGAGCAGCGCCGCTGTACAGGTCAGGCTCGATAATCGTGCCGGTGAAACGCCCGCCCTTCTGCTGGATATTGGCAATGAATGCTGTGCTCGGGCCAGAGCCAGCCGGATAATCGAAATGCCCGTCCCACTGCCCGGTCAGATCATCCTTGCCGGCCATGGCCCCGCGCTAGTCCGACCGCGTCATGCGGAATGTCCCGCCATCATGCGGCAGTTTCCAGGTTCCGGACATCGCATTGCCGTCAGCACTCACCTGCCCTGCATATTCGACAGATGCGGTGTAATGCTCTTTGTCAGTAAGATAGGTCTTGGTGAAAGTAATTGCGCGGCCATCCAGCCGCCCCTTGATTTCCGCCTTCACCGTCCCGCCGGAAAGCGAATCCTCGATGATAAGGCCGGACACTTCGCCGTCCTTCTCAACGATCTTGGCTCTGAATGGAAAATCGCCGACATCGGCGGATGAGGAATATTGGAAGCTGCCGTTCCATAGGCCCCGGATTTCCGCAGTCTCTGGCATTACTCCCCCTCAACCAAGCTTATAGGCCAGCACTCTCGCGCAATTCTGCAGTGCCGCTTTCACGCTGGCGCCGCAGTTCCGCTTTCAGCTTTGCGGGGTCCTGCGCGAAGAGGAAGCCGAAGCTGACGCCGCCTTCCTTGCCGACAGTCGCATGGTGCAGCTTGTGTGCCTGCACCAGCCGTTTGGCATAGCCCTTTTTCGGGACGAATTTGAAATAGCGCTGATGCACCAGCCCATCGTGGATGAGGGTGTAGATAATGCCGTATCCAAGGATGCCCACGCCAATCCATGTCGCCATGGGCCAAGCATATTCGCCAGCGACAACGGGCCAGCCCCACATGAACATGGAAATGCTCATCACCGCGCCGACGATGCCGTAAAGATCGTTCTTTTCCAGCAGATTATCGTGCGGTTCGTGATGATCGCGGTGCCAGCCCCAGCCCCAGCCATGCATGATGTATTTGTGGCTCGACCAGGCGACCACTTCCATCGCCAGGATGGTGGCAATGACAACAAGCAGGGGAACGATGATGTCCATGATCGACATTATAGGCGCTGCCAGGGCCAAGCGCAAAGGCAGACGTTAGTCGCCAGTGTGGGGCGTTTGCTTGCGCGAAATGCCGAAATGCTTTTCTGCCACATCGCGGTCGATCCGTGCGGGCCGCAGCGTTTCGCTATCGATGCAGCACCACATGCTCTGCACTTCCGCCAGCACCTCTTCGCCGCGCTTGATCACCGTGTTGTAGAAACTGCGCGCACCGGCGATTTTTTCCAGCACGGTTTCTGCAATCACATCATCGTCGAGGAAAGCGGGCTTGCGATAGGTGATCTCATGCTTGAGCGCGACCCAAGCCTTGCTCGCCACTTCCTCTGCAGGCGCCAGCTTCTGCCAGTGCTGCAACACCACGTCCTGCACCCAATTGAGGTAACGCGAATTGTTCACGTGCCCCATGAAGTCGATATCTTCGGGCAGGATGCGGATCGGAATGGAAAAGCTTTTGGCTGACATGACTGTAAGTTAGGTGAGAAAGGTTAAGTTTCCAAGTCAGCAAAAACGCTTTTTTGCATAAACTTGGCTCCATTCATCGCAAAGGCTAATGGCAGGGCATGACACTGCGCACGCTCTACGAAAAAATCTGGGACGATCACGTCATCGAAAGGCGTGATGACGGCACCTGCCTTGTCTTCATCGATCGCCATCTGGTGCACGAGGTAACGAGCCCACAGGCGTTCGAGGCGCTGCGCCTCGCAGGCCGAAAAGTGCGCCGCCCCGAACTCACCCTGGCCGTTCCTGACCATAACGTGCCCACTACTGCCCGCCTTGCGAAGGATGGCACGCGCCTGCCCATCGAAGACCCGCAGAGCGCGCAGCAGCTCGCCGCGCTGGAAAAGAATGTCGAGGAATTCGGCATCCGTTACTTCGGCGCGACCGCGCGAGAGCAGGGTATCGTCCACGTCGTCGGCCCCGAACAGGGCTTCTCGCTGCCCGGCACCACCGTGGTTTGCGGAGACAGCCACACGGCCTGCCACGGCGGGGTCGGCGCCCTCGCCTTCGGTATCGGCACCAGCGAGGTCGAACATGTTCTCGCCACGCAAACCCTGCTGCTGAAGCCGAGCAAGACGATGGAAGTGCGCGTAGAAGGCGGGCTTTCTAGAGGCGTCACGCCCAAGGACTTGATCCTGCACATCATCGGCGTGATCGGCACCGCAGGCGGCACCGGCCACGTCATCGAATATCGCGGGCAGGTGTTCGAGGAAATGAGCGTCGAGGGCCGCCTTACCGTCTCGAACATGAGCATCGAAGGAGGCGCGCGGGCAGGCTTGATTGCGCCCGACGAGAAGACCTTCGCTAATCTGAGAGGCCGCCCGTTCGCTCCGCAGGATGCGGACTGGGATGCCGCAGTCGAATACTGGCGAACTCTCCGCACCGATGACGGCGCGCAGTTCGACAAAAGCGTTGTCATCAACGCCGCCGAAATCGCGCCAACCGTCACTTGGGGCACCAGCCCGGAAGATACGGTCGCGATCACCGGCAG
This sequence comes from Aurantiacibacter sp. MUD61, assembly GCF_027912455.1. Lineage (NCBI taxonomy): Bacteria > Pseudomonadati > Pseudomonadota > Alphaproteobacteria > Sphingomonadales > Erythrobacteraceae > Aurantiacibacter > Aurantiacibacter sp. MUD61. The sequence continues at coordinate 1,811,464 of NZ_CP115446.1, read as the reverse complement.
CATCCCCGATCCCGCCAGCTTTGCCGATCCGTCGAAGCAGGCAGCAGCGCGCGCCAGCCTCGACTATATGGGCCTCACCCCCGGCACGCCGATGCGCGAGGTGGAGGTGCAGAACATATTCATCGGCAGTTGCACCAACAGCCGCATCGAAGACCTGCGGGCAGCGGCAGACGTACTGCGCGGCCGCAAGAAAGCGGACAATGTGAAATGGGCGATCGTCGTCCCCGGGTCAGGCCTCGTGAAAGAGCAGGCCGAAGTTGAGGGGCTGGACAAGGTCTTCACCGAAGCCGGCCTCGAATGGCGCGAGCCGGGTTGCTCCGCCTGCCTCGGCATGAACCCGGACAAAGTGCCGGCAGGAGAACGCTGCGCCTCTACAAGCAACCGCAACTTCGTCGGCCGCCAAGGGCCCGGCAGCCGCACCCATCTCGTGAGCCCCGCAATGGCAGCCGCCGCAGCTGTGACCGGCAGGCTGACGGATGTGAGAGAACTGCAGCGAGAGGATGCGTAAGGCCGCTTTCCCGCCACAGGTCGCGCCCCATTGCCGGGTGCTGATTCTTGGCAGCTTGCCTGGCGAACGATCGCTGGCGGAACAGCGTTACTACGCCCATCCGCAAAACCGCTTCTGGCACCTTGTCGGAAGCGCGGTGGGGAGGGATCTGGTTTCGCTGAACTATGTGGAGAAGCTCGCCGTGCTCAAGCGTTGGGGCATAGGCCTGTGGGATGTGGTTGCATCCGCGCGCCGTGAGGGCTCGCTCGATGCCTCGATCCGGGACGCAGAGCACAATCCCTTGGCAGAGCTCATCGGCAAATTGCCACAGCTGCAGGCGGTCTGCTTCAACGGCCGGACGGCTGCCAAGATCGGTCGGTCGCAATTGTCGCAAAGCGCTATCACGCAGATCGACCTGCCATCTTCCAGTGCTGCCTACGCCAGAATGCCGCTTGGTGAGAAAGAAGATCGTTGGCAAATCTTGCGTGATTTTCTTGAAACATCGAGCGTCGAAGCGCATTGAAAGAGCATGACGAAGAACATCAAAGGCAAGGCCGCTATTGCAGCAGGCGCCATCGGATCAGCCGCCGTGGCGGCAGCGCTTCTCTATGTGAACAAGAAGCGCAAGAATAACGAGCCGACCCAGCCCGGCCCCATCCCCAGTGGCGAGAAGCCGGAGACAGATTGATGGAAAAGCTGCGCGAAGTGGAAGGGCGTGCCATTCCCTTCGGCCGCAAGAATATCGATACCGACGTAATTATCCCTGCCCGCTGGCTGAAAACCATCAGCCGTGACGGACTGGGCGAGGGCGCGTTCGAATCCGTCCGCGCAAACGAGCCGGACAACCCCTTCGACAGCGAGGAGTTCGCTGGCGCGCCAATCCTAATCGCGGGCGACAATTTCGGCTGCGGCTCCAGCCGCGAACATGCCGCATGGGCGCTGCTCGATCTCGGCATTCGCGCCGTCATCGCTCCCAGCTTTTCGGACATTTTTGCAGGCAATGCTTTCAAGAATGGGATTCTTACCGTCGAGCTGCCACAGGCCGCAATCGATCGGCTGCTCGAAGTCGCCGAAACCGATACCATCTCCATCGATCTCGATGCGCAGACCGTGACAACGCCGTTCCAGGATCGTTACACTTTCGAAATCGACGCTTTCCGTAAACACTGCCTGATGGAAGGCCTGGACGAAGTCGGCATGACACTAAGTCGCGATGGCGCGATTTCCGATTACGAAAGCGGCATTCGCAACGAAAAACCCTGGCTCGCGCGCGGAACAGGCATTGCCGCCTGACCTTTCGTCGCGCTAAGCCCCCACCACATTCCGGAGGAACCCACATGACCGATTTTAAAGACCGCGAACGCGCCGAAGAGGCAAAATTCGCGATGGACGAAGAAACCGCTTTCAAAGTCGCTGCACGCCGCAATCGCCTGCTGGGCGAGTGGGCCGCTGGCCTGATGGATCTGACTCCTGAAGAAACCGAAGCCTACAAGAAGGCTGTCGTGCAGGCCGATTTCGAGGAAGCGGGTGACGAGGATGTCGTGCGCAAGCTGCTCGGCGATCTTACGCAGGCCGGCTGCGATGTCAGCGAATCCGATGTGCGTGCGCGCCTGCTCGAATGCGCAATCGAAGCCAAGCGCCAGTATATGAGCGAGAGCTGAGGAGCATTTTTTCATGCCCATGCCCGCTGAAGACATCGCCCGGCTGATCAAGGAAGCCCTGCCTGACGCCGAAGTGGAGATGCAGGCGCTTGCCGATGACAATGATCACTGGCTCGCCCGTGTCACCTCCGCCGAATTCGCGGGCAAAAGCCGGGTGCAGCAGCACAAGATGGTCTTTGCCGCGCTCGGCGGGCGCATGGGCGGGGAACTGCACGCCTTGCAACTGCATACCTCCGTCCCCAACTGACCACTCAGACATTCAAATTACCTGGTGGGACAGATGACCGATACCAACACTGAAACCGCAGAACGCATTGGCAAGATCGTGGGCGACAATGATGTAGTCCTTTTCATGAAGGGCACGCCGCTGTTCCCGCAGTGCGGCTTTTCCAACCGCGCTGTGGCGATCCTCGATCACTGCAATGTCGCGTTTGAAAGCGTGGACGTTTTGCAGGACATGGAAATCCGCCAGGGCATCAAGGCCTATTCGGACTGGCCGACCATCCCGCAGCTTTATGTGAAGGGCGAATTCGTCGGCGGCAGCGACATCATGATGGAAATGTTTGAAGCAGGCGAATTGCAGACCCTGATGGACGAAAAGCAGGTCGCAAAGACCGAGACCTGATGCGCTTCTCGGCGCAAACAAACTGAACTATGATCACGGGCCGCTTTTGCGGTCCGTTTTCGTTCAGCTTCGAATTGCGATAGGCATACGCCTCTTGCCGATGGAGTTTCCATGATCCGCACTTTTATTGCCGCCGCCCTCGCCTGCTCCCTGCCCACTTCCGTGATCGCGCAGGATATGCAGAGCCAGGAAGAGCGTGTCGCAATGGCCCGCGATGCGGAGCAGACCGCCCAGCTGATGGCCGACGTGCAACAGGCGGTGGCGCTGGCGCAGATGCAATATGCGGGGATGACCAGCAGTACGCCTGACGCAAGCTATCAGGGTGCCGTTGCCATGCCCGCCGCGCAGGATGGCGTGTGGGATACGGTCGTGATCGGCAGCAGGGGCGAAGGCGATAATGCTGCGCTGATCGCGCTCGCCGAATATCAGGTTTCCGACGGCCGTATCATTGCAGAAACCATCCACCTGCCCGGCAACGCCCCGCTAATCGATGGCGCTTTCGCTGCGATGGCAGAGGCCCGCGGCTTCGCACCGCGCGCGGTGCTGGCAGCAGGCAACAATACATTCTGCACCGATCAGGCCGAGGGTTCTGCCAGCGGCGTCACTTTCGCGACCATCGTGCTGCCTCCGCGCGAGGATGGCAGCTTTGACGCCTATGTGCTCAATGGCCCGATCGAAGAAGGCGCGATCCCGCTCGGCAAGCATTTCCGCGTCAGCTTCGATGCTTTCGGTCTTTCGGGAGAGCCCGAACTCGTGACCGATACTTGCGAGACCGTTACCTGGGATGCTGCCAATCGCGAGCTTTCAATGAGCGTCTATGTCACCGAATTCGACGGCCCCGCCCCGACGCCCGTGCATATCTTCCTCTCAAGCCTGCTGCCGATGAGCATGGGCGTGGTGACCGGAGATATTATCTGGCCGATGGCTGGCGGCGCGATTGCAGAGCCTGTCCCTGCGGCAGAAGCGGGCTACCTTCTCGGCGAATAGACGAGCGGCAACATGTGCAACCTCTACAAAATGTCAAAATCGCAGGATGAGGTCGCACGATTTTTCGATGCGATCGCGCAAGATATGAGCGTCGCGCCCGGCGGGAATGCGCCCGAAGAGATTTATCCCGGCTATCCGGGGATGGTGCTGGCCGAAGGCAGTCTGCAGCAAATGGTCTGGGGCTTCCCGCTGCAACGCAAGGGCGCGAAGGGCCAGCCGCTCAAGCCTAAGCCGGTCAACAATGCGCGCAAGGACAAGCTGAAGAGCCCGTTCTGGCGATCGAGCTTTGAAAACCGCCGCTGCCTGATTCCTGTTTCCGCCTTTGCCGAAGCCGAGGGGGCGAAGGGCGCGAAGACGCGCACATGGTTTAGCCCAAAGGACGCGCCGCTGTTCGCCATCGCCGGTTTCTGGCGCGATACGAGCGAGTGGGACCGCGCCTACACAATGGTAATGACCGATGCGAACGATACGGTGCGATCGGTCCATGACCGCATGCCGGTGATCATCGCGGAAAGCGATTGGCAGACCTGGCTTACTGCCGAGCCTTCCGATGCGTGGGATCTGTGCCAGCCCTTCGCCGGGCAAATGCTGGTCGATCGCAGCGATACGCCTTGGGCCGGTCGCCGCTAGGTCTCATCGATTTTTGGGAAGATGTCTTCGGGGAGGCGGAGCCGGGAGACTGGTTGGGGACCATTTGGAAATCGGCCCCGCCTCATTCGAAGAACTTGGGTACGCATGTAACATTGCACGGGGCGTGCCAGTTTAGCGCAACGCCGGATTCCTGCGCGAGACGATGGTTTGCGAAAAGTTAACGCGGGCGCGGTGTGTAAATTTTCCCGACTCTTTTCCCGTCGGCGGCGCGGATCTCCTTTCATCGCTGCGTCCGCCCATCCTGCCCCAGCTAAGGACCCGCATGCCGCTTGGAGCGTTTCTGTACCAAACCCGATACTTATTCGAAAAAGGACACGGCCATGGGCACGATAACGACGATCAATCCGGCAAATGGGACGGAGCTCGAAACCTACGAAGAGCACGACAAGGAAACCGCCCTTGGCAAAGTGGACGCTTGCCATGAGGCGTTTCTCGACTGGAAGATGAAATCGCTGCAGGAACGTGCCGATGTCATCAGCTCCATCGGGCAAGCCCTGCGCGACAACAAGGAAGAGCTCGCGCAGCTCATGACCGACGAGGTCGGCAAACTGATTGGCGACAGCCGCGATGAAGTGGAATTGTGCGCAGGCATTTGCGATTACACCGCAAAGACCGGGCCTGATGAGCTGGCCGACGAAAAACGCAATCCCGATAATGCCGATCACGGTATCGTGACCTACTCCCCCATCGGCGTCGTCTACGGCATCCAGCCGTGGAATTTCCCGGCCTATCAAGTCGTGCGGTATGCGATCGCCAATCTCATGGCGGGCAACGGCGTGCTGCTGAAGCATGCGTCGAACTGCACAGGTAGCGGCCTGAAGCTGGCAGAAATCTTCCGGAAAGGCGGACTGCCCGAAAATCTCTTCACGGTCCTCATGATCGGTCATGACCTTTCCGACGAAGTCATCGCGCATGACAAGGTGCGCGGTGTTACGCTGACCGGCTCCGACAAGGCGGGCAAGCATGTTGCCGAAAAGGCCGGGAAGCTGCTTAAGCCGACAGTCCTCGAACTCGGATCGAACGACGCTTACCTCGTGCTGGAAGATGCCGATCTCAATACGGCGGCAGAAGTCTGTGCCCAGGCGCGGCTCTACAACAACGGGCAGACCTGCATTAACGGCAAGCGCTTCATAGTGACCGAGAAGATCTACGACGATTTCCTCGAACGGTTCGTCTCGCGTTTTGAAGCCATCAAGACCGGTGATCCGAATGCGGATGACAGCGACATGGGACCAATGGCGCGCAGCGATCTGCGCGACACCCTGCAGGAGCAGGTCGACAAATCCGTCGAGAAAGGCGCGAAAATCGAATGCGGTGGCGCGATCCCGGATGGCGAAGGCGCGTACTATCCGGCCACCGTCCTTTCCAACGTCAGCAAGGGCCAGCCGGCATATGACGACGAGCTTTTCGGGCCGGTAGCCTCTGTGATCAAGGCGAAGGATGACGAAGATGCCATGCGGCTCGCCAATGACAGCCGCTATGGCCTTGGCGGCGGCATCCTTTCAGGCGACACCGAGCGCGCGATCGAACTGGCGAAAAACCACTTCGATACCGGCATGGTGTTCGTGAATGTGTATGGCGTGGCCGATCCGAGAATGCCCTTCGGCGGCGTGAAAAACTCCGGCTACGGCCGCGAACACGGCGGTTTCGGCGTGAAGGAATTCACCAACGCGAAAAGCATTTTCGTCGGCGCTTCTTCATAAGTCGCGGCAATACCGCAAAACAAAAAGGGGAAAGCACGCCTCTGGCATGCTTTCCCCTGTTTGGCGCGCCCAGCAGGATTCGAACCTGCGGCCTCAGGTTTAGAAGACCCGTGCTCTATCCAGCTGAGCTATGGGCGCGTCGATAGGGCCAATAGCGATGTTTGCGTGCGGCGCAAATGTGGTTAGACGCGATGCATGAGTGCTGATCCCAAAAAACTAGATAGTAGCGCCGTTGCACACGCGCATTTCCGCTATTTTCCCTATGTGATGGCGGCCTTCGTTGCGATCCTGCTGCTCAGCAATGTGATCGGCGCGTCAAAATTGAGTGCGGTTACACTGCCGAATGGCGCGACCTGGGCGTTTGGTGCGGGCGTGATGTTCTTCCCCGTAAGCTACATCATCGGGGACATCCTCACCGAAGTGTATGGCTATGCCAATGCGCGGCGCGTGATCTGGACAGGCTTTGCCGCACTCATCTTCATGGCGTTCATGGCGTGGGTCGTCGTTTCCCTGCCACCTGCGGAAGGCTGGCCGGGGCAGGACGCCTATGAATTCGTTTTCGGAAATACCTGGCGCATCGTGCTTGCCAGCATCGTCGCTTTCTGGGCGGGCGAATTCGCCAATGCCTTTGTCATGGCGCGCATGAAAGTCTGGACGAAGGGGAAAATGCTCTGGAGCCGGACGATCGGATCGACCGTGGTCGGGCAAGGTATCGATAGCCTGATCTTTTATCCCATCGCCTTTTACGGGCTGGCCGGATGGCCGATGGAACTGGTTCTGCAGGCGATTGCCTCGCAGTGGCTTATCAAGACGGCGTGGGAAGCACTCCTCACGCCGGTCACCTATTGGGTCATCAATTTCCTCAAGCGGCGTGAAGGAGTGGAGGTGTTTGACACCGATACCAACTTCTCACCCTTTGGCTCTCGCGAAAAAGCAGCCTGAGGCGGTTGGCTGCCGGCCTGTAATCGGGCTCGATTACTTGGCCAGCAACCAGATCGCGAGGTAGAGTACAATGAAAGTGCCGAAACCGGCAATTGCACCCACCGCAAAGATCAGCCGAACGATCAGCGGATCAACATTCATGTAATTGGCGATACCGCCGCATACGCCGCCGATCTTGCCATCCACCCGGTCGAGGCGGAATTTGTTCGGCGAATTGGCGTTCTTGTTCTGGATATTGCTCACACCAGCATTCCCGAAACGGTGGTGGCAGGCGGAGCGAAGCTGCTCACGAACAGCGTCATGGTCATGGCGACGGCGCCGAAAGCGGCGAAGACGCGGCCGAGAAGATCAGTGTTGTTGGTCATCGTAAAATCCTTCCTTTGGGTAGTTGTGAGTTAGGCAAGCAGAGTTGCGACAGTCGTTGCATTGGGGCCGGCGAAACTGGAAACCAGCAGCGTCATGGTGATGGCAAATGCGCCGAAAGCAGCGAAGATCTTGCCGGTGAATTCGTTGGTCATGGTCATTTCAATTCTCCTCATTTTGGTTCGGAGCGGGTTGTTTTGCTCCATGCCCACTACATTGCAGGGGGCGTGCCAAACTGAAAAAACCGCAGAATTCTGCCATTCTTGTTCATTCGCCATACATGTTGCAGGATTTTACAATCCACATATTGGGAAAATTTACCAACTATTGGTGGCGCGATTTCCTATGGTCTCGCATCGCGGCGTCGCTTAGGGCTGAGAAGCATCCTATGGCGCTTGATCGCATCACCCTTTCCACCTTCCGCAACCACGCTGAAACGCGGCTTGACGGCGCGCGCCACGTTAATCTGCTGCTGGGAGAAAATGGCGCGGGCAAGACCAATGTGCTCGAAGCAATATCTCTGCTCGCGCCGGGCAGAGGGCTACGGCGCGCAGCTCTCGCAGATATGGCATCGCATTCGGGGCGCGGCGGTTTCGGTGTCAGCGCGCTGCTCGATACGCTGGATGGGGCAGAGCCGGTCAAGCTGGGCACGGGCGTGTTGGCGGAGCGCCCCGGAAGGCGCGTGGTGCAGGTGAATGGCGCCGATGCAACCGCGATCTCGCTGGGCGAATGGCTCGCCATCGGCTGGCTCACCCCGGCGATGGACCGGCTGTTCATGGACAGTGCCGGTGCGCGGCGGCGTTACATGGACCGGCTGACGGTCGCGATCGAGCCATCGCATGCGCGCCATGCAAGCCGCTATGAAAATGCCCTGCGCGAACGCAACCGGCTTTTGTCGGACGAGCAGGCGCCCGATCCTACGTGGCTCGACAGTATCGAAAGCCCGATGGCCGAAGCAGGGGCCGCACTGGCGCAGGGACGTGCGCGGCTGGTGGAAGCTCTCTCTGCCGAGCTTGCCGCTTACCCGACCGAGCCCTTTGCGCGCCCTGCCCTCACCCATATTCCCGGCGGCGCCATCGACGAGCGCGAATTCGCCGAGCAGCTCGCCGCCAATCGCCCACGCGATCGCGCCGCCCAGCGCACTCTGGTTGGGCCGCATCGTGACGAATTGGAAGTGGTGATGGAAGGCAAGGCCATGCCTGCCGCCGAATGTTCGACCGGTGAGCAGAAAGCGATGCTTATCGCGATCACGCTCGCTCACGCTGCACTATCGGCCAAGGGGCGGCCAAGCGTGCTGTTGCTGGATGAAGTCGCCGCTCATCTCGATCCGGTGAGACGAGCAGCCTTGTTTGAGCGGCTGAAGGATAGCGGTACGCAGTCGTGGATCACCGGGACGGAAGCCGCGCCTTTCGATGAGATCGCTGGTGAAGCGAAAGTCTGGCAGATCGACAGCGGCAGCGCGGTCGCTGCCTAACGCGGGCCTTTAGCTGTCCTCTTCGGGCAGAGCCGCGATTACGTCATCGACCGTGGCCGCGACCATTTCTTCCACGCCTTCCGCTGTCGGATGGATGCGGTCATCCATGAGCAGGCTCGGGTTTTCCAGAAGCGGAGCCATGAAGAATGGCACAAGCGCCGCATCATATTCCTCTGCCAATGCCGGGTAGAGACCATCGAAGCTCGCCTGATACTCGGCCCCGTAATTGGGAGGTGCACGCATGCCCATCAGGATCACCGGAATATCACGCGCGGCCAGCGCATCGAGAATTCCGGTCAGGTTTTCGCGCGTCTGATCGGGCGTGAAGCCGCGCAGCAGATCATTCCCGCCCAGCTCCACAATGGCGAGATCGGGCGTTTCTTCCAGATTATCGAGCACGAAGCCGATCCGCTGGAGACCGGCCGCAGTAGTGTCGCCCGACACACCAGCATCGATCACGCGCGCATTGATCCCGCGCGTCCGCATCACGGCTTCCAACTTTTCCGGATAGCCCTGCTCCTCCGGCAGCTGGTAGCCCGCCATCAGACTGTCGCCAAAGCCGAGAATTACACGCTCCGGCCCCATGACGGGCAGAGCCTCTTCAATGGGCTCATCCAGGGACGTTTCGGGCTCCGCCACCGGCGCCTCGCTCTCACAGGCGGACAGGGTCAGCGCAAAGGCAATCGACGAAGCGGCGACACCTCTCCGCCACGGGCTTTGGGATGGCTTGTTCATAGCCCTTAGCTATGCCATCGCGCGCTGGTGACAAGTCCCATTGAACAATCCGCTTCCGCAGAGCCGGTCATTTCCGCGCGCGATCTCCGCCTCACGCTTGGCGAGGGAGATGCTGCTGTCGAAATCCTGCGCGGTATCGATTTCGACGTAATGCCCGGCGAGACACTCGCCCTGCTCGGCCCGTCGGGCAGCGGGAAGAGCTCGCTGATGGCAGTCCTGTCAGGCCTAGAGCGCGCGACATCCGGCAAGCTGACGGTTGCGGGCGAGGATTTTACGGCTCTCGATGAAGACGCGCTGGCGCTCGCACGGCGCGGACGCATTGGCATCGTGTTACAGGCGTTCCACCTTTTGCCGACGATGACGGCGGTTGAAAACGTCGCCACACCGCTGGAACTGGCCGGAGACGACGATGCATCGAGCAAAGCCAGCGCCGAACTGGAAGCGGTAGGCCTCGGCCATCGCCTGACGCATTATCCCGCGCAGCTTTCCGGCGGTGAGCAGCAACGCGTCGCCATCGCGCGTGCCATCGCCTCGCGCCCACCGCTGATCTTTGCCGACGAGCCGACCGGCAATCTCGACACTTCGACCGGCACCAGCGTGGAGGATGTCCTCTTCCGCCGCCGCGAGGAAACCGGCGCAACCCTTGTTATTATTACCCATGATCGCAAGCTGGCCGAGCGCTGCGACCGCATTGTCACCCTTGGTGACGGCGTGATCGCCAGCGATACGGCGAAGGGCTGAACCGGTGGCGCAGAGCAGCATGAGCTGGGGCCGCGCGTGGACCATCGCGCGTCGTGACCTCTCCAGCGGTTTTCGTGGACTGAGACTGCTTCTCGTCTGCCTGTTCCTCGGCGTTGGCGCGCTGGCCGCGATCGGCAGCCTGACCTCTGCCATCCAGACAGAGCTCGATTCCCAGGGTCAGGCCATTCTTGGCGGCGATTTGGAAATCGAACTCTGGCAGCGATTGCTGAGCGAAGAGGAAACGCAATTCCTCGAACAATATGGCGAGCTGTCGGCGGGCTATCGTCTGCAGGCCATGGCGACCACTGAAGACGTGGCCGTGCCGGTCGAGTTGAAGGCCGTTGCACCCAACTACCCATTGTACGGCGAATTGCTGATCGAAGGCGCTGGCGCATCTGCCGCTCCTGAAGGCAATGAAGCTTTCCTCGCCCCCGGCGCGGCGGAGCGCTTGGGTGTCGCAACAGGTGACAGCTTCACAGTCGGCTCAGAGCAATTGGTGGTCGCTGGCATCATCGAGGAAGAGCCCGACCGTTTGAGCGAAGGCTTTGCCCTAGGGCAGACGATTATCGTGGCGCAAGATTTTCCAGCTGCAGCTGGCCTCACCCTGCCCGGCGCGCTTTACGAGACGAAAACGCGCCTCGCTTTCGATGGCAATTACGACGCCGAAGAAGTCGAGGAAGCGCTGTTCGAAGCATTTCCGGGCGTGCCATTCGATACACGCACCGCCGACCGTGCATCGCCGGGCGCAGAGCGCTTCGTCAGCCGCATGGGTGAGTTCCTGACGCTGGTAGGACTTGCCGCGCTCGTCATCGCAGGCATCGGCATCGGCGGCGGGGTGAATTCCTATCTGGAAGCGCGACGCAATTCCATTGCCACGCTCAAGATCCTCGGCGCGACATCGCGTGACATCTCACGCATCTACGCGCTGGAAGTTGGTGCAGCCGCACTCGTGGGATCGCTCGCAGGCCTTGTTGCAGGTGTGCTGGTCACACCATTGCTCGCCAATGCGCTGGGTGCGCTATTGCCGGTCAATACGTCGTTGACGCTCGACTGGTGGGCGCTGGCACGCGCCATGCTCTTCGGCCTGCTGGTGGCGATGGTCTTTGCCGCGCCTCCGCTGGCGCGCGCAAAGACTTTCCCGGCGATGGCCCTGATGAGGGCGCGCGTTTCGCCGCTCGCCCGCCAGTGGAAAGCCGCTGCGCTCCCCGTCGGGATCGGCCTTGCGGGAATTGCCATTCTGGCCATAGCCTTTTCGGCGCAGCCGCTCCTTTCGGCAGGCTTCCTTGTCGGTGCAGCGCTTATCCTTGGGCTACTCGCATTGCTGGGCATCGCGATCCGCAAGGGCGCGGCCAAGGCTCCGCGTGCGAGAAATCCGATCGTGCGTGCCGCGATCGCCAATCTCCACCGCCCCGGCGCGGCGACCGGTTCGCTCGTTACGGCGCTCGGCTTCGGTCTCGCGGCCTTCGTCCTGCTAGCAGGTGTGCAGTCGAGCCTCGACGGCAATATCCAGCGCTCCGTCCCCGAACGCGCGCCCGACTATTTCGTCCTCGATATTCCCAAGGATGGCATTGAGGAATTCAACACGATCATCGATGGCGTGTCAGAAGATGCGGTGATTGAAGCTGTTCCTACACTGCGCGGGTTCATCGTGTCTTACGGGCCTGCGGACAATCCCACCGTGGTCGCAGAGCTGGAAGAGCTGCCCGAAGGCGCTTGGGGCCTTAGCGGCGAACGCGGCCTCACCTATTCCAGCACTCTGCCCGAAGGCAATGCGGTCGTTGAAGGCGAATGGTGGGAGCCCGATCACACCGGCGAAAATTTGGTGTCCATCGATGCCGATCTGGCAGAGGCCGCGGGGATTGAAGTCGGCCATGTCATTACCGTGTCGGTCCTTGGCGTCGAGCGGACCGCACGAGTCGCCAGCATCCGCCGGATCGACTGGGAAAGCCTTGGCTTCAACAATGTCTATATCTTCTCGCCCAACACTCTTGAGGATACGCCGCACAATCTCGCTGCGACCGTCGACCTGCCGGAAGGCACGCAGGCGGGCGGATTGCTGCGGCAGCTGGTGCAGGCCTTCCCTGCGGCCAGCGTAATAGAAGTCGGCCCGATCCTTACCGAAGCACGCACCATCCTTGATCAGGTCTCGATCGCCATTCTGGCCGCCGCATCGGTTGCGGTGCTCGCCGGGATCGCAGTGCTGCTCGGCGCCATCGCTGCAGCACGGGCGGCGCGGATTTACGATACCGTGATCCTGCGTGTGCTCGGAGCCAGCCGCAATCAGTTGCTCGCCTTGCAATTTGCAGAGTTCGGCCTGCTCGCAGCCGTGCTTGCAGGCGTGGCGCTTGCGCTCGGCACGGGGATTGCGTGGCTTATCGTCGTGCAATTGTTCGAATTCGATTGGCTGCCCGACTGGACTGAAATTCTCGCCGTCCTGGGCGGTGGATTGCTTCTGGTCTTCGCCTTCGCTCTCGGCGCGTCGTTGCCGCTGCTCAGAGCTCGCCCCGCGCAGACGCTGCGCTCGCTCTGACAAAAGAAAACGGGCGGCCCCGCAGGACCGCCCGTCAACTCTCTGGCTGAATGGTTTTAGTGCTTAGTCGAAGACGCCTGCTGCGCCGTAATCGCCCGGCTGGCCTTTCACGACGAGCGTGCTTGCCAGCATGTCGTGCAGGCCCTGCTTCTTCTCCGTAAATGCGACCATGATATAGCCGATCAGAAGGATGATGGCCGACAGGATCTTCGCGACATAACGGCCAAGCGCATTCAGGAAGCTGATCCGGTTGCCGTTCATATCGGTCACGATGATGCCCACGGCCTTCTTGCCAAGCGTCGCCTGCCAGGAAGAACTTTCAAGCCCTGCGTAATAGGCGATGCCGATCACCAGACCGATAACGCCGCCAGTAAAGTTGAGGCCGGTTTCCATCGCGTTGATGTCACCACCCGTCGTGGCGACGCCTGCACCTATTACACCGCCAACGATGCCGCCGATTAGGCCCGCAACGATGCTGACGACGATTGTGTCGATTATATACGCCCCGACACGGAGCCAAAAACCTGCATATTCCATTGAAATAGTCCCCTCTTTCAAACCAGAAACGCATGCCATCACAGAACGCTTTGCGTTGCAAGCGCGACATTGTGAGTGAGCAAAGAAAAAGGGGACCTGCAGGCCCCCTTCCCTTCCTCCGAAGAGGATTTCGTATTCGGCGCGCTTAGAAGCGGAAGCGACCGGTGATGCCGTATGTCGTCGGATCGTTCGGGTAGCCCGAAACGCTGCCAGGCTGGGCAGGGCTATCGAAGACGGTACCGAAGTAACGGTCATCCAGAATGTTACGGCCCCACACCTGCAGCTCGAAGCCACTGTCGTGCGCATAGGTCAGCGACGCGGTGAGGTTGTTCTGGCGAGCGGTGAACGGCAAGCCTGCGGCAATCGCCGGACCACCATCGGCAATCGTGCCATCCGGATTACGGACTGCGAAGTTCGGCAGACCTTCAACCAGCTGGTACTCGGAAGACCAGAGGTAGTTCACACGCGGGGTAAGCGTGCCGCCACCCAGATCGGCTTCATACGAGGCGCCGACAATCACGGTCCACTCAGGAATGCCCGAAGGCGTCGTGCCCGAAATGTCGCCCTGTGCCGACTGCGTGAAGCTGTCGAATTCAGGGTTGAGGTAGGTCACCGCCGTGTTGATGGTCAGGCCATCAGCCGGGAAGAAGGTACCTTCATATTCAACACCCCAGGTCGATTGGCTGCCTGCGTTGGCAAGCACGAAGCCCGAACCGGTGAAGATGTTGGACTGGAAGCCCTCAATCTCCTGCTGGAACACTGTCAGGTTGAGCGCCGCAATGTCGAAGTCGGTCTTGATACCGGCCTCATACACGGTGGACTCTTCTGGCCCTGCAAAGCGTGAACCATAGGTCTGGTTCGGCTGTTCGAGACCGGCAGCGATGATTGCAGGACGATCAGCCAGCGTCGGGCGGGCATCGCGCGACAGGTTGACCGAGCTTGCCTTAAAGCCGGTGGCGTAGCTGATGTAGACATTCACATCAGGCGTCACGTCGTAGGCAAGGCGTGCGGTGTAGCTGAAGTTGTCGTCGTTCACTTCGCCATCTTCGACTGCGTTCGGCACGTTGATGAACGGCGGCAGGAACTGCAACGGACGCAGCGGGTTCAGCGGGTTTGCCTCGGGATTGTTGACGTTTGCAGCAGCGAAAGCCTGCGCCCCGGCAACAATCGTCGGGAACGCGGCTGCACCAGCAGCGCCAGCAGGGCTGGTGCCGGATGCAAAGGCAGTTACTTCAGCCGCTGTAGCGCGGCGGCCGAGGCCAAGCTGCGTACCGACTGTCGTGGCAATGGCACCTTGCGTCAGAACCTGACCGCGGAACGGCGCAAGCTGCGGCGCATCGAAATCGATCGAGGAGAACACGTCGGTCGAAACGGCATTTTGCGTGAAGGTCTTGCTGTCGTCGGTGTAGTTGCCGCCCAGCGTCAGAACCAGACCGTCGATGATTTCGAAATCGACCTGTCCGAAGATGGAATAGGCTTCCGACTGCAGCGTGTACGCTTCGGTGAAGCCCTGACCCTGCAGATAGAACTGATCGACGAAATTCTGGCCGAACGCCTGGCTGAACACCAGATCAAGCGGTACGGCGCCGGGATTGTTCGGGTCCTGGAACAGCGAGAATGCACCGCCGCTGCCACCTACTGTCAGCAGGTTGGCATAGTTGCGGAAATCGGCACCATACAGCAGCTGGTTGGACTGATCGACATCTTCATTGATGTAGAACAGGCCCAGCAGCAGGTCGATACGATCACCGATCGTGCCCGCAATGCGGAATTCCTGGGTGAAGGTGTCGAGACGCAGGTCCTGCGAGTTCGGATAGATCAGGTCGGCAGTCGAGAAGTCCGAATCCTGAACAGTGATCGCCTCGGTCGTCCGGCTGGCGGTGATCGAGGTCAGCGTGAAAGCACCAATGTCGTAATCGACCTGCGCCGAAATACCGTGATTAGTGATGTCGTTGACCGAGTTGAAGTTGTTGTAGATCACATCGGCGAACGGATCGTTCGGATTGGTGACCTGACCGCCAAGCAGCTGGATCACACCTGTCGACGGACCGCTCTGCGCGTTGACGACGCCGCAGCAAACCTCGTCGATGGCGTCATAATCGCCGATCACGCGGATGCGCAGGTTTTCACCATTGTCGATCAGCAACTGGCCGCGCGCATACCAGCGATCGCGGTTGTTCGATGCATCGCCCGTGCCAAGGTCTTCGAAGAAACCATCGCGGCTGTTGAGGCCTGCACCGACGCTGAAGGCGACCGAGTCAGTCAGCGGGCCGGTGACATAGCCACGGGCCACGACCTGATCGAAATTGCCATAGGTCAGCTCGGCATTGCCGCCGAAGTTGAACTGCGGCTCTTCCGTGACGACCGAGATGACACCGGCAGAAGCGTTCTTGCCGAACAGGGTCGACTGCGGGCCGCGAAGGACCTCGACGCGCTGCACATTCGGCAGGTCGGAAATGGAGGATGCGGTACGGCTGCGATATACGCCGTCGATGAACACACCGACAGAGGGTTCGATACCGGCGTTGTTTGCACCGTTACCGAAGCCGCGGATGAAGAAGCCGGTGTTGGCCGAGGACTGACGCTGACCGACGGTCAGCGAAGGAACCACCGTCTGCAGATCGCGGATGTCGCGGATCACGTCGCGCTCCAGCGTCTCTGCACCGGTCACGGACACGGCAACGGGAATTTCCTGCAGCGTGGTTTCACGCTTGGTGGCGGTCACCAGAATGGTGTTGCCCTGCGCTTCATCGCCATCTTCTGCAGCGACTTCAGGATCGTCTGCATCCTGTGCCAGAGCGACGCCCGGAGCAACCAGCGCCAGAGCGGCCGCGCCGCAAAGCAGGTTGCGCGAAAAGCCGGCAACGCCAGCAAACGTAGTTTTCATTGAATTCTCCATCTCTCCCTCAGGATGGGAATTTTCGCCGTTTTGGCGATAAACCCCTGTCCTTCAGCGACCTGAATTAGTCGATTGTTGTTACTCGGCGCAAATGTTTCCGACAATTCCACTTCGCGCGTCATCCCCGAGATGTCATGATACCTGTATCATTGGCGCAACAGTTAGCAACCTGACCTATACGTAAGGCAGCCTTGCCACACGAAGCGCCGCGTGCGCATACGCATGCGTAAATAGGGCGTGAAGCCACACAACTTGCCCCCCGCGCCCGCATAGGCTAGAGGCGCGCCAATTCGCAGGTGCAGCATTGTTGGCTGCCTGCCCATACACAGGAAAACCGCATAATGTCCGCCCCCCTTCGCAACGTGGCGATCATCGCCCACGTCGACCATGGCAAGACCACTCTTGTCGATCAGCTCTTCCGCCAGTCCGGCACTTTCCGCGAAAACCAGCGCGTGGAAGAACGGGCGATGGACAGCAATGAGCTGGAGCAGGAACGCGGGATCACCATTCTCGCCAAGCCGACCAGTGTCGAGTGGAAGCCGGAAGGCGGCCAGCATTCCTATCGTATCAATATCGTCGATACGCCCGGCCACGCCGATTTCGGCGCCGAGGTGGAGCGCATCCTGAGCATGGTCGATGGCGTCATCCTGCTTGTGGACGCTGCCGAAGGCCCGATGCCGCAGACCAAATTCGTGACCGGCAAGGCGCTTGGCCTTGGCCTCAAGCCCATCGTGGTCGTCAACAAGATCGATCGCCAGGACGCCCGCGCGAGCGAAGTTCTGGACGAAGTATTCGATCTGTTCGTCAATCTCGATGCGAATGACGAGCAGCTCGACTTCCCTGTTCTCTACGCATCGGGCCGCAATGGCTATGCCAGCGAAGACCCCGAAGCGCGCGAAGGCGATCTGCTGCCGCTCTTCAATCTCATCGTGAGCCACGTGCCCGAGCCCGATCTCGATCCCGATGGCGAGTTCGCCATGCTGGCGACGCTGCTCGACCGCGATGCCTTCCTCGGCCGTATCCTGACCGGCCGCATCGAAAGCGGACGTCTGGAAACCGGCATGCCGATCCACGCGCTCGACGTGAACGGCAAGGTCGTCGAAGTCGGCCGCGCTACCAAGGTTTTCGCCTATAATGGTCTCGAGCGTGAGCCTGTGCTGCACGCCAAGGCCGGTGATATCGTCGCTATCGCGGGTCTCACCGATGCGACCGTATCGAACACGCTCGCAAGCCCCAGCGTCTCGGTTCCGATCCACGCGCAGGAAATCGATCCGCCGACGCTCAGCATGACATTCGCCGTCAACGACAGCCCCTATGCGGGCCGTGAAGGCGACAAGGTGCAGAGCCGCGTGATCCGTGACCGCCTGGAGCGTGAAGCCGAAGGCAATGTCGCTATCCGCATCACCGAAAGCGCCGGCAAGGATGCTTTCGAAGTTGCGGGCCGCGGCGAATTGCAGCTCGGCGTGCTCATCGAAACCATGCGCCGCGAAGGCTTCGAACTTTCGATCAGTCGCCCGCGCGTTCTCTATCGCGAAGAGAATGGCGAGCGTCTGGAGCCGTATGAAACCGTCGTCGTCGATGTGGACGATGAATTTTCGGGCACCGTCGTCGAGAAGATGGCAAAGCGTAAGGCCGAGATGACTGAAATGCGCCCCAGCGGCGGCGGCAAGACGCGCCTGACCTTCGTCGCGCCGTCACGCGGTCTCATCGGCTATCACGGCGAATTCCTGTCCGACACGCGCGGCACGGGCATCATGAACCGCCTGTTCGACAGCTATGGCCCCTACAAGGGCAAGATCGAAGGTCGCCAGAACGGCGTGCTGATCAGCATGGAACAGGGCGAAGCCATGGCCTATGCGCTCAACACCATCGAGGAACGCGGCGTGCTGTTCGTTTCACCGGGTGAGAAGCTCTATCAGGGCATGATCATCGGCGAGAACGCCAAGCCCGAAGATCTCGAGGTGAACCCGCTCAAGTCTAAGCAGCTCACCAACTTCCGCGCCAGCGGCAAGGATGAAGGCATCCGCCTGACCCCGCCGCGCAAGATGACGTTGGAGCAGGCGATCGCCTACATCGGTGATGACGAGATCGTGGAAGTAACGCCGGAGAACATCCGCCTGCGCAAGCTTCACCTCGACCCGCATGAACGCAAGCGCGCCAAGCGGGCGAATGCCGACTGAACGGGCGGATGCGGCGGTCCAGGCCCTAGAACGGCCTTCCGCAACATTCGCAGACCAGCGGCTCTAGCGGCTCGAGGTCACCGACCTTGCCGGCCTCCAGCTCGAACGCGGCTTTCGCGGCAGTCGACAGGAACTCCAACCAGTTCGACTTGGTTGAAAACGGACCGATTTCGAGCTGTTTGCGCAGTGCTGTCACCTCGCGCTCCGTCTCCGGCCCCCACACGCCATCGCGGCCGGCCGGGATCTGGTAGACGAATGTGAGGACGTTCTGGATGAAGATCACGTGGCTTTTCGCCGACTGCTTGAAGCCGACATTCGTGCCATTGTCGAAATGGAAGTGATCGCGGTGCGCGGCATTGTAATCGTAGCTGAGGACGGTCCCGAAATGCCGTCGCAGGATCGCTTCGATCCCGAGATACAATTGCGGGCGCTGCGGGAAAGTGGTGGCGACCCAGTTCGATCCGTCGGCGAACAGAAAGGCATCGAGGTCGAACGCGCGGTTCTTGTGATGGAGGCTCGTTCCCATGCCCGCGCGGCTGACGCCGCCGGTCAGGATCGACTCCACCACCAGTCCTGCGTGCTTATCCATAAATGAAAACAGCTCCGCGAAGCATTTCTCGCACTGCTTGGCAAATTCAGCATTGATGTAAGGCTTGGTCGGCACTCCGCCGACCCCGTAATGACTTGGCGCGCTCCGATCGTAGACCAGTGGCTTGCCGTCGAACTGTCCAATTCTTGTATCGCTCATCGAAGTCTCCTGTCTGGAGCGACCCGAGCGTTTTTATAATTGTGAATTTGTAAGGACTTCGTCTTCCTAGCAAAACCCGCGTGCAGCGGAAAATCCGTTCAATCGTTTGCGTCGCAGCGATAGATGCGGAAACGTGGCCGGTCATCGTAGCGGACACGCATCGTATCCGCGTCTTCGATGGCCATGTAGAATGCGTATTCGGAAGGCGGTGCATCGCCATATTGCTCACTGACCGTAGCTGCGGCGTAATCGCCATCCGCGCGAACGTTCTGAACGATACCGGTGCTTTCGAAAAAGCCGATTTCGCGCGCACCGATATCGTAGCGCTGGTGGCCGCGGGTTTCGCAGTGATCAAGGCTTTCTGCCCACCGCCCGTGAAATCTTTCGGGGATCGTGTCCCGCAAAGCGCCAGCGTCGGCGCGCGCTTCGTCTTCTGATCCCGCCGCTTCATTATTGGCATCAGGCGCAACACTCTCCGCCTGGCTGTCTGCCGGAAGTGCAGGTGGCTCCGCCGGATCGTCCGAGGTGGGTTGAGGATTTGCGCATCCCGTCATTGCGAGAATACAGACTGACAGAACAGCGACTTTAGTTTTCATGTCAATTAAACAGGATGCGATATGACTCGTTCCCACGCGAAGGGGCACGAATCCTCCGGGCGGATTGCCATAAAGCCGTCAGGCCAAGTGCTTTTCAACCAAAGCAAGGAAAGCGAAGAGTGAGGTTCCTGCGAGAAATGGCAGGAAAGCGCTATTTCCATCTTCCGGCAGTTCTTCCTTCAGGACACTCAATATGATCGCACCTGCGAGAAATGCGAACAAGCAGCCGATGAAGACGTCTGGCAAAACCACTTGCAAGCCGAGCACCCAACCAAAGACCGTCAACGCAACAAGCACCCAACGACCATATCGATCATATGCCTCCGGATGATCCTGCCGCGCATCAAAATCCAGAACCAAGAGGTGGAGGGAGATAGCGAGAAAATACGAAGCTAAAGACCATAAATTGTCGTCACTCTCGCGATGATTGAGAAGGTAGGCGACAAGCAGATTCAACAGCCCGAACAATGCAAGGTGCAGGAAGAGCACCGACTTCCCCATGCGCGCAGCCAGTCCCGCAGCACGGTTGGCATCGTGGCTCGTGCGAACCATCCGCTCCAGCCCGTAGAATACTGTGAGCCCAAACAACGCGAGGCCGTAGACAACGGTCTCTGCAAAAAGGGGCGTCACTTCCAAAGAGTCAGCGAACTCTCCGCGATGCAGAGCAATTTCCGGTAGCACGTGCAGAAACACCCAAGCGACCGACACTCCGCCTGCGAAGGACAACCAGCGACTGCGCGGCCGCTTTTGCAAAAACGCTAGACATCCTATGAAAATGTGAATGGCGACAAATCCTGCCGTCATTGCGCCGGTAATCAGGATCAAGGACATGGGCTTTGCTTAGTCGAACTCACGCAGCAATGTCGAACAAAAGCACGCCCGCCAAATTTGCAGATACGCAAACGCTCTTTCGGTAAGCTGAAAGATCCGGCTCAAAAACGGGTCGTGAATTCTACCAGCGATTGCGGCATGTGATTGAGCGCCCAGATTTCGATCATTTTGTCGAAACCTGTCAGGACCATGAGCCCCACGACAAGCACTGCTCCGCCGAACATGGGCTTTGCATATTTGGCGAGCGATTGCAGTGATTTGCTGCGCTGCCCCAGCGCCTTGCGCGAGCCATAGGCGAAAGCGAGGATGGATGTCGCCACGCCTAGGCCGAAAACCAGAAAGATACCGAAAGCGCTGAGGAGGTTTTCACCCTGCGCCGCAGCCGCGATTGCAATGCCCAGGGTCGGTCCAACGCATGGCGCCCAGACTAGGCCGAACAAACCTCCGACCATGAACTGGCCGACGGCGCCTTCACCGCTGGTGCGGCCGAGCATCCGCTGGCCTGCGCTGGTTATCGGCGCGGCTGCTGCGCTGAGCGCCATTTGCGCGCGTGGCATGAGCATCACTCCCCCCGCAACGACCAGCAGACCACCCGCCGCCGTTCGGACGACCCGCTCATCCACGCCAACCGAAAAGCCGAAGGCAAGCACCAGCAGGCCGAAGACGGAAAAACTCAGCACCAATCCCGCGGCCAATGCTACTGGTCCCATTTTGCTTTTGCCCAGGGCTGTGGCGATGATGATCGGAACGAGCGGAAGGACGCAAGGGTTGAGGATCGTCACCAGGCCGGCGAGGAATGCGAGAGCGATGCTGCTGATCATGATGCTGAGCTCTGTCAGGACGTTTGCGAAAGCGCGTCAGATATTGCCGAGCACGAAAGAGCGCAGGCGATCGCGATTGGTTTCGGCGATCGAACGTCCAGCTTCTTCGCTGCCGTTGAACACCAGAATGGTGGACTGACGCGGAATGCGGTGGGCGCGCAGGAAAGCGCTATCGTTGTCGTAATCGACGCGGATGAAGACCGCATTGGCAAGACGTTCGTCATTGCGCAAATCTTCGAGGATCGGCGCCTGCGCGCGGCAGGTTGGGCACCAGTCGGCGTGAACGTTGACCACGATGGTGCGGCCTTCAGCCTGCGCGGCCTCGAAGGCGCTTTGCGAATATTGGGTCCACGTGGGCTGGGCCACAGCGGCCATGGGAACAGCTACGAAGAGTGCCGCAATTGCGAGTATAAGGGACTTGAACTTGGACATGGGGTGAGCTCCGAAATGGGTTTGGTGACCCGACATTTCGTGCGCAACGCTGAAGTGGTTACGCCGGATGCTATTTTTCTTGGCTTGGGTCTGCCCAAGTAAGCGACAGGCGATCAGGCCGTGACGAGGTTCAGCTTCTCACTTGCCACGCCGACTTCGAGCTTTCGCCCCCAGCCAAACTGGAGGAAATCGGCCTCCATCCCGTCGGCGAAGACTACTCCGCCATCGTTCATATGGCTGGTGATCCGCAGCGTATCGTTCGTCAGCACGCCGCGCCGCATGCTGGTGCCCGTGGCAACACTGGGAAAGAGTTCACGAACGAACCACCCCAGCGCTGTCTGTGTCGGGGCGAGTTGCAGATCTGCCCCCGTAGCCAGCATGATCGAGCGTGCCCAGCCGGTCGCCCCTGTACCGGTTGCAACAATCAGTCCGCTGCTGCTCTGTTCCTCGCCCCGCCCATCATCGGCGATGAAGTAGCGTGCCGATTGATGGCTCCGATGACCGATAAAGAGCTCGTTCAACGCTACCAGCCGATCGCCTGAATCGAGCTTCGCTTCAGCCATCGTCCGCGCCTCGATCTGTGCATCGGCATGCCACGCCCGTTCAAACAAACCGTCGAGATGATTAACGGTGAAGCGCACCAGCACCCCGTCGTTGCGCCCGGGATCGGTATTGATGCCAATGACCTTCTGTCCGCTTAGGTACTTGGCGACATTGGGCACTAGTCCGTCCTGCCCTACTGCTACGACAAGGTCCTCCGGCGTAAACAGGAATCGATCAAGATCTTCGCGCCGGACGTCGGCGTACCGCCACTCACCCGGCAAGGCTGCATGGGCTGCGGCAATTGCGCTTTCCTGCAGCGCGTGACGGGCTTCAACCTCCGCAAGGGTATGTCCGCGCTGTTCGAGGAAGAAGCGCACCTGATCGCGCGTGGCATGGCGTGCGATCAGGTGCTCGTATTCTGACGGGCGGGTGACAAAGACCGCGCGTGGCGGAAGCGCCTCCATCGCCTTAGCCCTCGATTACCGAAGCGGGCCTCGTCCCGGCTTTCGCCCCGGCAAACTCGCGCGCCAGTTGGGCAAGCATGTCGGGCGTCACATTGAGCTGCTCGATGTTTTCCAGCTTGCCGGCGAATTCGCGCGCGGCAAGACCAAGCAGTACCTGCGGCGGCAGGTCGCGATAGACATCCATGTGCGCCTTCTCGGCCTCTGCCCTTGCCTTTTCAACTGCGCGGATGCGCTCCGCTTCGCCTTCGGCTGCGATCATCTGCGCCTCGGCCTCACCGCGAGCGGCATCGCGCGCGTTCTCGGCCTCTTCCGCAATGAGCACTTTCTTCCGCCGGGTCAGTTCGACCTTCGTCGCCAGCTCGTTCTCGGCAATTGCCCGCTCCTTCTCGACCGCCAGCGCCCGCCGGGCGAATGTTGCCTCGTCCGCCTTCTGCTGGAGCGCCTCAAAAGTCGGGGTCTGAAGCGCACGTTCGAGTTCGCTGGTGGGTGCGAGATTCGCAAGACGGACGCTCACCACCTCGACGCCGATCTGCGTCAGCCCTGGATTGTCTGCGAGCGCCGCGCCGACGATGTCGCGCAAGGGATCGACACCAGCATCGAGCAATTCGCGCACCGGAGCCGTGGCGAGATATTCGAGCACAGCCTGCGCTGCGATGCCGCTGATGCGCGTCTCGATGCTTTCGCTCGGACGGGCGTTCCAGCGGCCGTTGCGCGGGTCGATTGTGAAATCGATGCGGTCGGCGGCCTGCTCGGGCGTGGCGACGTGCCAGCCGATCATGCCCTGCACGCTGACGTCCTGGAAATCCGCGCTGCGCCCTTTGGTGTAGAAAGTCATTTCCCGGTCATCGAGTGGAACCTCGGCAAGGCTGGCAGTGGCAGGCGCAAACCAGAAAACGAGACCGCGGCCGCTCGCCTTGAGGCGGCCTTTGGCATAACGCAGCACGTGCTGGCTGGGATCGGCACGCAGCAATGCGAGCGGGCCATATGTTGTGATGTTCGCCATGACAGACCTCCTTCAGTCCTGCTGGGGTTTACAGCGGTAGAGTTCCGCCGGTCGATAGGGTGTGCCGCTTTCGAATTCGCCGGTCGGCTCGATCCAACCCTGGTCGATCATCCGGCGCCGGAAAGCAGGCTTGGTAAATTGGGTGGCGAGGATCGCCTCATGCACCTGCTGCAACTCACGGAGGGTGAATTTCTCCGGCAGAAGGGCAAAGGCCAGCGGTACGTAATCCAGCTTGCCACGAAGGCGTAGCACTGCCGTTCGGAGGATTTCGGCGTGGTCGAAGGCCAGTTTGCCGGGCTCCGCCACCTCTGCAAGTGTCAGATCCGGGTGCCGATCCACCGCCTGCAGCGCGATCTTTGCAGGGAGCAGCGCGAAGTACGCCACTGTAACGATACGCATACGCGGGTCTCGCCCGGGCGCGCCGAAGGAATAGAGCTGCTCGAGCCAGACATGCTCGAGCCTTGCCTTGGTGGCGACAACCCGCTCGGCAGCCTCGTCCAACCCCTCCTCTTCGCGAACGAAGCTGCCTGGAATTGCCAACTTGCCAGCGAACGGCGCCGCGCCACGCTCCTGCAGTAGGGCAACAAGCTTGCCATCCACCACACTCAGAAGGACGGTATCGACGGTAACCGCGACCGCCGGAAACTCTGTGGGGTCGTAATTTTCAATGAACTCGCGATCTTCCATTGACTCGCCTCTTATCTAATAATCATATTAGTTATTACTATTCTGGTTATTTGTCAAGCGGATAAATCGCCCCTCATTTCCGAGGACTATCGCATACGGAAGACTGTGGTCCTGCGGTTGCAGTTTGGGGGCATCTCGACGGCACAGCCCCTGCCCCCTCTCGCAATCCGGGCAGCTCTCGCCTAAAGGCACTTTCAATGGACACAACCGATCTTCGCGTTGCGCTGTTCAGCGGCAATTACAATTATGTCCGCGATGGCGCGAACCAGGCGCTCAATCGCCTGACCGACTACCTGCTGCGCCAGGGTGCGTCGGTGCGCGTCTATTCACCCAAGGTCGATGAGCCTGCGTTCGAGCCTGCAGGGGACCTGGTCGGCGTTCCCAATGTGCCCATTCCCGGACGCGGCGAATATCGCATACCTCTGGGCTTCAATGCCGACGTAAAGCGCGATCTGGCAGAATTTCGCCCGAATATCGTGCATGTGTCCTCTCCCGATTTTACCGGCCATGCCGCTGTGCGCTGGGCGCGCTCGCGTGGGCTGCCGATCCTCGCCAGCGTGCACACGCGGTTTGAGACCTATCCGCGCTATTACGGGTTCGCTTTTCTCGAGCCTCTGGCGGTTTCCATCCTCAAGCGGTTCTACAACCGCGCCGATGCACTGGTCGCGCCGTCGCAAAGCATGGCAGACGTGCTCGAAGAACAGGGCATGGGCGATGACATTTCGATCTGGGCACGCGGGGTCGACAGGGAGATTTTCGACCCCTCTCGCCGCGATATGGAATGGCGACGCGCTCACGACATCGGTGATGAAGATGTTGCGATCGGCTTCCTCGGCAGGCTCGTCCTCGAGAAAGGTCTCGATGTCTTCACCGAAACGACGGACCTGCTGAAGGCACGCGGCGTGCCGCACAAAGTGCTGGTGGTGGGTGAAGGCCCGGCCAAGAGTTTCTTCGCCGAACATTGCCCCGATGCAGCTTTCGTCGGATTCCAGAAGGGAGCGGACCTTGGCCGCGCCGTTGCCAGCATGGATATGCTGCTCAATCCCTCGGTGACCGAGACCTTCGGCAATGTGACGCTGGAAGCCATGGCCAGCGGCATTCCGGTGGTCGCCGCGCGCGCAACCGGTAGCACCAGCCTCGTCAAAGACGGCGTCACCGGCCGCTTGATCGAACCCGGCAAGGCAGAGCTGTTCGCCGATGCGGTGGAAGTCTATAATCGTGACGCGGCCTTACGCGAAGCCCACGGGCGCGCAGGCGAGCTGCGCAGCCGCGAGTATTCATGGGATGCGATCAATTCGGCAGTCGCCGACGCCTATCTCCGCCTTGTTTCAGAACATGGCGGAGCCAAGCAGGCGGTCTCAGCGTAGCACGCCCTTAGCCGCCATCGCGCGCGAATAGATAATGAGCAGGATCAGCACGATGCAGATCACCGCGGTGAATATCCAGGTGAAAGCAGTGTTGAGCTCTGCCGGCATGTTCGCTGTGCTCTGATACACAGTCGATACTGCAAGGCCTGCCAGCGAAACGGCAAAGGCATAAAGCGCAAAACGGCTGCGGAACAGCAGCAACAGCGAGCCGAAAAATCCGCCCCACACACCCAATGCCCAAGCCGCATCTGCCCAGGCCGGAAATGTCGTGAAGTAATCGAGCATTACATCAAGCGAAACGCCCGCCTGATCGGCCGCAGCCTGAAGATAATCTGCGTTTCGCGTCTGCGTCATCGTGTAGTCGAGCGCCCCGCCCGCATGCCAAATCAGCGTGACAATGCCGATAACCCATAGATGCCACGGCGTGGCTGCGCATTCATTTGTCATGATACCCTCCCCCGAGAAATCCCGGAGGAGGGTTATCAGGAATTACGCGTTTGGCAAAATCGCCGTCGCGCTAGAGCCGCTCAATCTTGCGCGCGAGTGCATCGATCAGATCGATCACCTGATCTTTCTGCACGTCTTTCAGATCGCCCCGCGCCGCCTTGTTGGTCAAAACGGTGGCGAGGTTGCCGAGCGAGCGGAACACGTCTGCCGATCCTGCCGCGGGCTTTGCACGCTCGGCCTTGCGACCGAGGCGTTCCCACAGATCGTCGACTTCATCGCCGCGTTCTTCAAGCTCATCGATGCCGGCATCGGTGGCCTGGTAGAGCTTGCGCGAGTCTTCGCTTTCCTGCTCTTCGATCATGCCTTCATCGCTGAGCATTTGTAGCGTCGGATAGATGGTGCCGGGGCTGGGTGAATAGGCCCCGCCGGTCATCTCTTCCAACGCCTTGATCAGCTCGTATCCGTGGCGCGGCTCTTCGGCGAGCATGGCCAGCAGCACCAGCCGCAATTCGCCGGGGCCGAACATGCGTTCGCGCCGGCGCGGCGGACCGCCACGGCGCGGACCACGGCCGCGATTGCGATTGTTGTTCATGGCGAAGAGGCCGCCGGGGCCGAAGATGCCGCTCGCATTGAACGGGCCGCCGCCGCCGAATGGGCCGCCACGGCCGAAAATGCCGTCCGGACCGAAGATATCGTCGGTGTTGAACTCGCGCTTGAATTCACGTTTGAACTGACGCTTGAACTCGGCGCGATTGCGGCGGCGTCGCCGGGTGCGGGCGTCATCCTCGTCATCGTCCACATCCACATCGACATCAAAGTCCTCACCTTCCGGGCGGTCTTCGATCTCGACTTCGACATGCACGTCAAAATCTGCGCCTTCGGGCGGCGTTTCGCCTTCTACCGGCTCGAGATCTTCTTCCTCGATCACTTCCTCTTTCGGCTTTGCCGTGCGGCGCGTCGTGGCCTTCCGCTTGACGGTGACCTTGCGTGGTTTGCGCGGCTTGCCAGCCGCTTCTTTCTTCTTGGCCATGGCCAGAACTCCATTTCTCGTCCCAGCCTTAAGATATATCTTAGAGCTATCGTAACAAGAGGCTTTCGCATCAATCGGGCAAAAATTTCGTTGCTCGCTACCTTTCTCAACTGAGCTGGGGCAGAGAGAAGCCATGGCTGACCTGTTTGGCGATGATGCTCCCCCCGGCGATGGTCCAGACGAAGCGGCAGAAGATGCGCCGCTCGCCGATCGGCTGCGCCCGCGCTCCTTGGCGGAGGTTATCGGGCAAGATCACGTTACCGGCCCCGAAGGTGCGATCGGCCGGATGATCGCCGCTGGCCGCCTCTCCAGCCTGATCCTGTGGGGGCCGCCGGGGACAGGCAAAACCAGCATCGCTCGCCTTCTCGCTGCGGAAGTCGGCATGCGATATGAAGCGGTGAGCGCTGTTTTCTCCGGCGTCGCCGATCTCAAGAAAGCCTTTGCCGCAGCCGAGAGAGCCAAGAAGGCAGGGCAGCGTACGCTTCTCTTCGTGGACGAGATCCACCGCTTCAATCGCGCACAGCAGGATGGCTTTCTGCCTTTCGTTGAGCGGGGCGTGGTCACGCTGGTCGGCGCGACCACGGAGAACCCCAGTTTCGAGCTCAATGCTGCTTTGCTCAGCCGCGCGCAGGTCCTGATCCTGCACCGCCTCGATGCAGAGGCCTTGGGCAAATTGCTGGGCAGGGCTGAAGAGCTGGAAGGTCCCCTCCCCCTGACGGATGAAGCGCGGGACGCCTTGGTTGCGAGCGCCGATGGCGATGGTCGCTTCCTGCTCAACCAGGCAGAAACGCTTTACAATGCAGCGATCGACCAGCCGCTCGATCCCGCAGCGCTCGGCCAGTTCCTGCAGCGCCGTGTCGCTGTTTACGACAAGGATCGGGAGGGCCATTACAACCTGATCTCCGCCCTGCACAAAGCGGTGCGCGGGTCGGATCCGCAGGCATCGCTTTATTACATGGCGAGGATGCTGGTGGCGGGAGAGGAACCGCTGTTCCTCGCGCGGCGGCTGATCCGCATGGCGGTGGAAGATATCGGCATGGCCGATCCTGCCGCGCTCACCCAATGCGTTGCCGCGCGCGATGCCTATCAGTTTCTCGGCTCGCCTGAGGGTGAACTGGCACTGGTCCAGGCCTGCATCTATCTCGCCACCGCGCCCAAATCGAATGCGGTCTACAAGGCGCAGAAAGCGGCGTGGCGGAGCGCGAAGGAAACCGGCAGCCTGATGCCGCCGATGAACATCGTCAACGCGCCCACGAAGCTGATGAAGGATGCCGGATACGGCAAAGGCTATTCCTACGATCACGATGCGGATGAGGGCTTTTCCGGCGACAATTATTGGCCGGATGAAATGGAGCCGCAGGAGTTCTACCAACCCGTCCAGCGCGGGTTCGAGCGCAAGATACAGGAGCGGCTGGATTATTGGGCAAAGCTGAGGGGCGAGCGTGGCGGTTAGACAATTCGAGCACTTTATCGCGGTCGACTGGTCAGGCGCCCAAGGCGCACGGCACAAGGCAATCACGATGGCGGTGGCGCATGCCGATGGGGGACCGCCGGTGCTTGTCGAACGCGAGGCAGGATGGACCAGAGCCGAAGTGCGCGATGTGCTGGCAGACGCACTGCCGGACAATTCGCTCGTCGGCCTCGATTTGGGCATTGCCCTGCCGTACGCGGATGAAGGCGCTTACTTTCCCGGATGGGAGAAGTCGCCGCCCGATGCAAAATCGCTCTGGGCGCTGATCGACGTCATCTGCGAGGGCGATGAGCATTTCTCTGCCGGAAGCTTCGTGGACCACCCCGAGGCATCGCATTATTTCCGCCGCCACGGCGGACGCGAAGGCGCGCGGTTCGGCGCGGGCGGCGCAGCCGGCGGGAGGGGCCGTTTGCGTGTCACCGAGCGCGCCCAGGAAGCGATGGGATGCAAACCCTACTCCAATTTCAATCTGGTCGGCGCGGCGCAGGTGGGGAAATCGAGCCTGAC
The DNA here is from genome assembly GCF_027912455.1 of Aurantiacibacter sp. MUD61. NCBI lineage: Bacteria > Pseudomonadati > Pseudomonadota > Alphaproteobacteria > Sphingomonadales > Erythrobacteraceae > Aurantiacibacter > Aurantiacibacter sp. MUD61. The sequence goes on along the minus strand of NZ_CP115446.1, from coordinate 1,782,002 downwards.
CGGCATGCGCGTGCTTCACGCACTGCGCGGTGAATTGCCGGTTTGGCCGATCGATCCCTTGCCCTACACCGGATCGGTCGTCGTCGAGATTTATACCGCGCTCGCATCCATGGCGGCCGGACGCTCCGCTTCGCGCAGCAAAATCCGCAGCTTTGAAGAGCTGGACGAGGCGCTTGCAAGGCTCGGCAGCCCTGCGATCTGTGGAAGCGGCCCTATCGACGATCACGCCTCCGATGCTCTCATCACCGCGGCGTGGCTTCGCAATGCCGCGCAAGTGGACGCTCTCTGGTCGCCTGAGAAGCTGACACCTGAAATCGCGCGGACAGAAGGCTGGACCTTCGGTGCCCGCTGACCAATAGTCTGCCGATGACGGATGACCCCGAAATCGCGTTTCTGTGCGATCCAGAGCTTGAAGGCACTTTGCCCAAGCCCGATCGCGCGATCCGTTTCGCTCCGGACTGGTTCAAGGACCTGCCGCGGGAAATGGATATACCCGACGCAGACGGTAAGCCCGGCATGACCGTAAAGGCGTGCCTGCCGGTTACCGACGCCTTTGCGCTGGGATACGTCATCCCGCTGCCATACGAGACTCACATCCGCGTGCCGCAGGATCAGCAGAATATGCAATTCGGGTGGCCGCATGAGGTCGCCTTCCAGCCGATCGAATTTCACCATCCCGGGCAGATTGGTGCACCTGCGCCGCCCTTTGGCCCCGTCACACCGCTCAAATTCGTCAATCCGTGGCGGATCAGAGTGCCTGACGGGTATTCGGTGCTGTTCACCACGCCGCTCTCGCGCCCCGATCTGCCATTCCAGCTTTTTTCGGGTTTCGTGGACTGCGACAAATTCGCGACCACCATCAATTTCCCCTTCCTGTGGCGCGGCGGCGTGGGCGATTTCGTGCTGCCCGCAGGCATGCCGATGGTGCAATTGATCGCCATCCGGCGTGACACATTGATCAAGGACCACGTAGCGCGAGGCTCAAGTGAGGAAGAGCTGGACGAACAGGCGCATGCGCATGATCGCAAGTATAATTCCGAAAGCGCCTACGCCCGCGAATGGCGCGTAAAAAAATAGGTGTTCAAGCCGGTCGTTTGCCCTTAAGGAGCCGCCGTCCGCGGACAGATGTGCCGGCTTAGCTCAGTTGGTAGAGCAGTTGATTTGTAATCATCAGGTCAGGGGTTCGACTCCTCTAGCCGGCACCACTTCCCTGAATATTTACCGTAACTTGCGCCTTATCGGCTGTTGACCGCTTCGAAATAGCTGAGCGGGACATCGACCGTGATGGGCCTGCCGCGATTGCTGGCAATGCGGATCGGGAACATGCCGTCGCGCGCGGCTGCGCTCACTTGGCTCGGTGTCGGCAGGATGCGGAATACTTCCATGAAAATGCAATCTGCAGAACCCGCGCGCTGACAGCTGGAATCATCCTGCAGAATGACGATTGTTTCGAGGTCTTCACCGCCGGTCGTCGTTGCGCGATCGAAGCCGATGAAATTGCCGTTATAGGCAACGATGAAGCTGACAAAGGCATCGCCCGGATCCTGACGCGGGCCCCAGCGGGTCACGATGGCGCTGCTTTCGATGGCGAAATTGTCGATCGCGAAAGAGACCTCGGGCGCGGCGTATTCGACCATGCCTTCCGCCTTGTCGTTATGAACGGTCAGCGAAACTCCGTTGGAGGCGGTGACAGTGCCCTCGGTCGATTGCGCCAATACTGTCTGCGACAGACACAGCAGTGCCATGCCTGCGATTGCGAAAAGCTTCTTCATCGAAAAATCCCCGTTCAACCCTCGGCGCGACTATGCCGCCACGCGCTGACAAGGCAAGCGCGCATTCGCATTTCAGCCAGGAAAGTAGGGGCGCAGCAGTCGCTTAGCGGCCAACCGCCACATAGGTGAAGCCGTTCGCCTCGACATCCTTGCGGCTGTAGAGGTTGCGCAGATCGACCATAACGGGCGCTGCCATCAGCTCCTTGACCCTGGTCAGGTCGAGCGCGCGGAACGGCTTCCATTCGGTGATGATCACCAGCGCATCTGCGCCTTCCATGGCGGAATAAGCGTCCTCGCAATAGGTGATGTCATCGGCGCCAAGCCCGTCAATCTTCTGCGCTTGCTCCATGCCTTCCGGATCGTAGGCTCGTACGGTCGCACCCGCAGAAGTAAGCGCGCGGACGATGTCGATCGCGGGCGAATCGCGCATGTCATCGGTGTCTGCCTTGAACGTCAGGCCGAGCACGGCGACGGTCTTGCCCTTGGCATCGCCCGAAAGCGCGCCGATCACCTTGCCGCCCATCGCCGCCTTGCGATCATCGTTGGATTTGACGACCGCTTCAACGATCGCCTGCTGAGCGTCGAACTGCTCGGCCGTCTTCAGCAGCGCGAGCGTATCCTTGGGGAAGCACGAGCCGCCATAGCCGGGGCCCGGCATCAGGAAGCGTCCGCCAATGCGGCTGTCGGTGCCGATACCGTGCGCCACATCGCGCACATCCGCGCCAACTTTCTCACATAAGTCAGCCATTTCGTTGATGAAGCTGATCTTGGTCGCGAGGAAAGCGTTCGCGGCATACTTGGTCAGCTCAGCCGCGCGGCGGTTCATCACGATGAGCAAAGCGCCATTGCTGGTGAGCGGGCGGTAGATCGCTTCCATCACCTCTTTCGCATGGTCATCGTTCACGCCGACAACGATGCGATCCGGCTTGGCAAAATCGTCAATCGCCGCACCTTCGCGCAGGAATTCGGGGTTCGAGGCGACGGAGAACTTAAGGTCCGGCGCGGTCTTGGCGATGATGCTTTCCACTTCGTCGCCGGTTCCCACCGGCACCGTCGACTTATCGACCACCACCGCGCCATCGCGCAGCAGCGGAGCCATTTCTTCGGCTGCCGCGTAGACATAGGAAAGGTCTGCATGGCCATCGCCGCGGCGGGTCGGCGTGCCTACTGCGATGAAGACCGCGTCAGCCTCCGGCAGGACTTCGGCAATATCGAGCGTGAAGGACAAACGTCCGGCAGCAACATTATTAGCGACCAGCTCATCAAGACCCGGCTCGAAAATCGGAATTTCGCCGTTCAGCAGCGCGTCGATCTTGGACTGGTCCTTGTCGACACAGGTCACCGTGTGGCCGAAATCGGCGAAACAGGCGCCAGAAACCAGTCCGACATATCCAGTGCCAATCATTACGATACGCATGCGAAAATCCTTGTCTTTTCGAAAATTACCGGCCCGAGATGATCGGCCGTGTCAGTCGCGCGCTTCCCTATCCACGAGAGCGCGTGAAGGCAAGTCGAGGGCGCGGTGAAGTTTGAGTAGTTCAGCCCCGTCCGCGATAGGGAGCAACGCCCTGATCCGGCAGCCAAAGGCCTTCCGGCGGCGCGCCCGATTGCCAGAACACGTCGATCGGTATGCCGCCGCGCGGATACCAATAGCCGCCGATGCGTAGCCATTTGGGCTGCATTTCGGTAAACAGCCGCTTGCCGATGCCCACGGTGACATCTTCGTGGAAGCCATTGTGATTGCGGAACGATCCGAGAAACAGCTTCAGACTTTTCGATTCCACGATCGTCTCGCCCGGAGCATAATCGATGACGAGATGGGCGAAATCGGGCGCGCTGGTGACCGGGCAGAGCGAAGTGAATTCAGGCGCGGCAAAGCGCACGAGATAGAGCTCTCCGGCACGCGGATTGGGCACATAATCGAGTTTCGCCTCATCCGGACTGGCTGGAAGCGGGCTCTGCTGGCCAAGGAATTGCGGCTGACCGGACGGGCTGGCATCTGTTGTATCAGTCATACCCGCCCCAATGGCGCGAAGCTGGCCCGCGCACAAGCATGCTTTGCGCGCAAATATGGCTGACCGTTTCTCAACCTGCGCGCTCGCCCGACGTTTACTGTCGGCCCCCAAGCCTCTACTCCCCAACATATGCAATCGCTCGTATCCACCCAATGGCTTGCCGAAGAGCTTGGCGCAGCTGACCTGATCGTGCTCGATGCCTCGGCGCACCTGCCCTCAGCGCAGCGAGATGCGGGACACGAATTTGCAGAGGCGCATATTCCCGGCGCACGCTTCCTCGCGCTGAAATCGTTAACCAATCCGGACGATCCCGTGCCGTCGGCCCCGCCCACACGTGCGCAATTCGATGCGCGTATGTCGGCACTCGGTGTATCTCCGGACACACGCGTCGTCCTTTACGACAACAGCGCCCTTCGCAGCTCTGCGCGGGCGTGGTTTCTGCTCCGACTGTTCGGCCTTCAGAACATCGCGATCCTGGATGGCGGGCTGTCAAAATGGATTGCAGAAGATCGCGCAGTCGAAAGCGGCGAAAGTCATTGCAGAGCGACCGAGCATCGTAGCACAGGCGGCGAAGGTCTTATCCGCATGAAGGCAGAAATGCTCGCCAATATCGACACGCAGGTAGAGCAAGTCGTCGATGCGCGCGGAGCCGCTCGCTTCACCGGCGAAGAGGGTGACTTCCGGTCGGGCGTTGCGAGCGGTCATATTCCCGGTTCGCGGAACCTGCCCTTTGGCGCGGTGCTCAACTCGGATGGGACCTTCAAAAACGCGGCGGAAATTCGCGCGGCCTTTGCCGAAGCCGGGATCGATATCGACAAGCCGATCGCCACCACCTGCGGCAGCGGCATCACGGCATCTGTCTTGCTGTTCGCCCTGCATTTGATCGGCAAGGACGCCGCGCTTTATGACGGCAGCTGGAGCGATTGGGGCAGCGATCCCGATATGCCTGTGGAGACCGGACCAGCAGTATGAGCGACAAGAAGCACAAGCCTGCCACACGCCTTGTCGAGGCCGGTCGGCTGAAAGAATGGACCACCGCGCCCGGCAAGCCCGGCGGCGTGGTCAATCCCCCCGTCTGGCGCAGCAGCACACATCTTTACGAAGATGTGGCGGACCTCGCGAAGGGAAGGCCCAATGCGGACGGCCATTTCTATTACGGGCGTCGCGGCGGGCCGACGCAGTGGGCGCTGGCCGATGCGCTGACCGGCCTTGAAGAGGGTGCGGACGGCACCGAACTCTTCCCAAGCGGCGTTGCGGCGATTGCGGCCACGTTGCTCGCGCTGCTCAAGCCCGGTGACGAGCTTTTGCTGACCGACAACGCCTATGAACCCACCCGTGCGATCGCTTTCGGGATGCTCAGGCGCATGGGGATTGCCACACGCACTTTCGATCCGATGCAGCCCGAGACGCTGGCTGAAGCGATCTCCGACAAGTCGCAAGTCGTGATGCTGGAAAGTCCGGGCAGCCTGACAATGGAAGTCTGCGATGTCCCCGCCCTCACAGCCATTGCCCGCGAGCACGGCGTGCTGAGCGTTATCGACAATACCTGGGCATCGCCATTGGGCTTCAGCGCGCTGGCCCATGGCTGCGATGTGTCGATCATGAGCCTCACGAAGCATATCGGCGGACATTCGGATTTGATGATGGGAAGCGCCTCTGCCGCCGCGCCCATAATCGAGCGCATCCGCTTGCAAGCGCAGTATATGGGACAAGTCGTCTCGCCCGACGATGCTGCATTGGCGTTGCGCGGCTTGCGCACCATGGGTTTACGCCTGGAAAAGACGACCTCAAGTGCACTTGAGATTTCCAAGTGGCTGGAATCACGCGATGAAGTCTCGGCAGTGCTATGCCCCATGCTCCCCGGCGCACCCGGTCACGACCTGTGGAAGCGCGATTTCACCGGCGGCTGCGGCCTCTTCAGTTTCATTTTTGCAGTTGCCGACAAGGCGGCGCGCGGCCGTTTCATCGACGCTCTCGAACTCTTCGGAATTGGCTTCAGCTGGGGCGGCTATGAAAGCCTTATCATCCCGGCCGACCCGGCTCGCATCCGGGACCATCATGCTTGGCCGCAGGGAGTCGATCATGGCAGCGGGCTTGGCGTTCGCCTCGCCATCGGTTTAGAAGACCCATCGGATCTGATCCGTGACCTGGAAAACGGATTTGCCGCCATGGAGACCAAATGAGCGCGATTACCACGCCTACCCCCACTGCGACTGCCACGGCGGACGAATCTGCACCCGAAGCCGTGCCTTTGCTCAATCCGGAAACGGGTGAGCCGCTGATCGATCCGGAGACCGGCGAGCAGATGATGGGCGTGCCATCGCAAGAAGCAGTGCCGGTACTCGACCCGGAAACGGGCGAACCCATCATCGATCCGGAAACCGGCGAACCGCTGATGGCGCTGCCCGATCAATCCGTCGATGCGCCAGAGCCCGAAGCGACCGATGCCGTTTCCACCGCTGCCGATCTGGGCGATGCAGTCAGCGAGCGCAGCGAAACGGTTGGCGGAATGATCGATTCCATGCAGGGCATGGCGCTCGAAGTCGGCTCCATGCGCGTTTCGCTGTGGGATGTTTTCGTGGTTGTCCTCGTGATCGCCGTGGTGATCACGATTGCATGGATGATAACCAAAGGCATGCGCGGCATATTAAAGCGCGTCACCAGGCTCGACGAATCCCAGAGTGTTCTTGTGGAGAAAATCGCCACCATCATCATCTGGGTGGCCGCATTTCTCGTCGGGATCGACCTGCTGGGAATCGACCTCACCGCGCTGGCGGTGTTCTCCGGTGCTTTCGGTCTCGCCATCGGTTTCGGCCTTCAGAAGACCTTCGGTAACCTCATCTCCGGCATCATCTTGCTGATGGACAAGTCCATCAAGCCGGGGGACGTGATCTCCGTCACCGACAATGCCGGGACGGAAAGCTTTGGCCAGATCCGCAAGATCGGCATCCGCGCCATTTCCGTGGTGACGCGTGACCAGACCGAATACCTCATTCCGAACGAAAACCTGATGATCAATCAGGTGGTCAACTGGTCCTACAGCTCACGCGATGTGCGCGTGAAAGCGCCGGTCGGCGTGTCTTATGGCAGCGATATCGAGCTGGTGACCGAGCTGCTTTACAAGGCCGTCGACGATGTGCCGCGCGTACTCAAATCACCCAAGCCGCGGGTCAATCTGATGGGGTTCGGCGATAGTTCGGTCGACTTCGATGTGCGCTTCTGGATCCAGGATCCGGAGGAAGGCATGGCCAATATCCGCTCGGATGTTTACCGGCGGATCTGGCAGCTGTTCAAGGAGAACGACATCGAAATCCCGTTCCCGCAGCGAGATTTGAACCTGCGTACCAACGACCAGTTCCAGCAGCTGGTGGAAGCCATTTCGCAGCGGATCGAGAAATAGGGCGAGCGAACTGTCCGAAAGCGGCGGGTAAAGTTCACCTAAACCCGCCCCAATCCATTCTCGCTGGTGCAGCATGGGCGATGCGCGCATCTGGGCTGCATGCAAAACGGCACAATCTTCCTTGTCGGCGCTGGCCCCGGCGATCCTGACCTTCTGACCTTGCGCGCCGCGCGGCTGATCGAAAGCGCTTCGCTGATCGTTCACGACGGGCTTGTCGATCCCGCGATACTCGCCATGGCACCGCCCGATGCGCGCCTGGTCTCCGTTGCCAAGCAGCGATCGAAGCACACTCTCCCGCAGGAGGAGATCAACGCCCTGCTGGTCCGCGAGGCGAAGGCCGGGCGCGATGTCGTGCGGCTGAAAGGCGGCGATCCCTTCGTCTTCGGGCGCGGCGGCGAGGAAATGGAAGATGCGCATGCTGCCGGTGTGCGGGTGGAAGTCGTCCCCGGCATTTCAGCAGCCAATGGCGCTGCGGCCGCATCCGGCATCCCGCTCACACACCGTGACAGCGCGAGTATCGTGAGTTTCGTAGCTGGCCAGTGCAAGGGGCTTTCCGATCAGGATTGGTCGGGCCTTGCGGGTGTTGGCCGCACACTGGTGATTTATATGGGCGTCAAAACCGCACCGCTGATTGCCGAGAAGCTGATGGCCGATGGCCTTGCGCCCGATATGCCCGTGGCCATCGTCGAGAATGCCTGCCGTGCGGAAATGCGCGTGTTGCGCGGCCCCCTCGCGGCCTTGCCCGATCTGGTTGAAGCCGAAGCGGTGCAGAGCCCCGCGCTCATCATCATCGGTGAAGTGACCGCGCGACCCAATGCCGCCATCGCTGCAACCGTGCAGGAGTTTGCCGCATGAAAATCCTTACCGGAAACGACCTGAAAACTGGCGCTGTCGTGTGGTGGGATGGCCAGGGATGGTCACTCCACATTGCCGATGCAGCGGATGCAGGCGACGAGGCAGAGGCGATCATGGCGCGTGAGGAATCCGCCCGCCGCGTGAACGCACCCTACGCCATTGCCGCCGAGCAAACCGAAGACGGCCCTCGCCCCGCACACATAAAGGACCGCGTTCGCGCACTCGGCCCGACCGTGCGGCAAGACCTCGGATACAAAGCCGCCGAGCAGCGCGGCTGGGATTGGGTGATCTGATGTACCAGTATGACAAATACGACGAGGCGATGGTGGACACCCGTGTCGAGGAATTCCGCGACCAGTGCCGCCGGCGTCTCGAAGGCAAGCTGACCGAGGACCAGTTCAAGCCGCTCCGGCTAATGAACGGGCTCTACCTCCAGCTTCACGCCTATATGCTGCGCGTCGCCATTCCCTATGGCACGCTCAACGGCCGCCAGATGCATGCGCTGGCAGACATCGCCGACAAATACGACAAGGGCTACGGCCACTTCACCACTCGGCAGAACATCCAGTACAACTGGATCAAGCTGGAAGATGCAGGCGACATTCTGGCGGACCTCGCGAAGGTCGAAATGCACGCGATCCAGACGAGCGGGAATTGCATTCGCAATATCTCGTCAGACCATTTTGCTGGCGCTGCCGCTGATGAAGTCGTCGATCCAAGGCCTTATGCCGAATTGCTGAGACAATGGTCGAGCTTCCATCCGGAGTTTTCGTACCTGCCGCGCAAGTTCAAGATCGCCGTAATCGCTTCCGAGAAAGACCGCGCGGCCATGCGGCTTCACGACATCGGCATCAATATCGTTCGCAATGATGCGGGTGAGCTCGGCGCTGCATTCTATGTCGGTGGCGGCATGGGCCGCACCCCGATGATCGCCCCGCTGATCCGCGACTTCGTGCCGCTGGACCAGATGGTGACCTATGCCGAGGCCTGCCTTCGCGTCTACAATCGCCACGGGCGGCGCGACAACAAGTACAAGGCGCGTATCAAGATCCTCGTCCATGAAATGGGCGCGGAGGAATACGCCCGGCAGGTAGAAGAAGAATTCGCCCACTTGCAGGATCAGGGCGTCGAACCACCGCTTGCAGAACTGGACCGGATCAAGGGCTACTTCGAATTACCCACCCAACTTCGTCATCCCCGCGCAGGCGGGGATCCAGCTACATTTGCAGCGCGGATCGAAGAAAAGCTGGATTCCCGCCTGCGCGGGAATGACGAGTTCGCAAAATGGGTACGGCGTAATCTCAATCCCCACCATCAATCTGATTACTGCTCAGCCGTCATCAGCCTGAAGCCCGTCGGTGGCATTCCCGGCGATGCAACCGCAGAGCAGATGCATCTGATGGCCGAGCTCGCCAAGGAGTACTCTTTCGACGAATGCCGCGTCATGCACACTCAGAATATCGTGCTTCCGCATGTCGAAATCGCGCGATTGCATGAGCTGTGGGAGAAGCTGGAAGCTGCGGGAATCGGCACGCCCAATCTGGACCAGATCGACGATATCATCGCCTGCCCCGGGCTCGATTATTGCTCGCTCGCCAATGCCCGCTCGATCCCGATCGCACAGAAGATTTCGGAGCGCTTTGCAGCGTCCGGCAAGGGCGATGCTCTAGGCGAATTGAAGCTCAAGATTTCGGGCTGCATCAATGCCTGCGGGCACCACCATGCAGGCCACATCGGCATCCTCGGTGTCGACCGCAAAGGCGTCGAGAATTACCAGCTGCTGCTCGGCGGCAGCGAGGCGGAAGATGTCTCCCTCGCCAAGATCACCGGTCCCGGTTTCGACGAAGCTGGCATTGTCGACGCGGTGGAGAAGGTGGCGGACACCTACCTCGCCCAGCGGCAGGAGGGCGAACGCTTCCTCGACACCTATCGCCGGGTCGGCATGGATACATTCAAGGAGGCGCTTTATGCCTGATACGGACCTCGGAACCGGTCTTGATGCCGTGCAATTCCGCTTCCGCGACGATGAGGCGAGCGATGGCGCGCAGGTGACTGTCGATGCTTTCCTCGAGCAATCCGATGCGAGTGCCGTGCGGATCGAGCCGGGCGACGACGCGCGTGAATTGCTCCCGCATCTGGCGCGTATCCGGCTGATCGAAGTCAATTTCCCGACTTTCGCCGATGGCCGTGGTTATTCGGCAGCCCGGCTGCTGCGCGAGCACGGCTACACCGGAGAGCTGCGCGCGGTAGGTGATGTGCTGGTGGACCAGCTCGCCTACATGCGCCGGTGCGGCTTCGATGCCTTTGCCCCGGACAAAGCGCTGGATGAGGAGGACGCGCACACGGCCTTCTCGCGCTGGGAGCATGTCTACCAGCCGACCGTCGACGATGCGGTGCCGATCTGGAAGCTGCGGCATGGCTGAACCTGCCCGCAAACTGGATGTGATCGACACGGCGCCTGCGTTTACGCAGGCCGATGCCGATGCGCTGAATGCGCGTTTCGATGGCGTGGAAACGCTGGAGATGCTGCGCACGCTGTTTGCGGAAAACATCCTTGGCAATGTTGCGGTCGTATCGAGTTTCGGGACCGAAAGCGCCGTCCTGCTCGACCTTGTCGCGCGCGCCGACCCGAACATTCCGGTCATCTTCGTCGATACGCTGAAGATGTTTCCCGAAACGCTCGCCTATCGCGAAGATCTGATCGCGCGTTTCGGCTTCAGCAACAGCCAGGTGGTCACGCCCAAGGTTGAAGTACTGGCGCAGAAGGATGAAAGCGGATTGCGCTGGTCTTACGATCCCGATGGCTGCTGCGAGATTCGCAAGGTGGAGCCGATGGCCCGCGCCAAGGCCGGGCTCGACAGCTGGATTTCGGGCCGCAAGGCTTTTCAGTCGCACACCCGCCAGAACATCGCCCGCTTCGAAGTCGAGGACGGGCGCCTGAAGCTCAACCCGCTGGGCGATTGGGTAAAGGACGATCTCGAAGCCTATTTCGCAGAGCGTGACCTCCCCCGTCACCCGCTGGAAGCGAAAGGCTTCCTCTCGGTCGGCTGCGCGCCCTGCACGTCCCCTGTAAAACCCGGCGAGGACGCCCGCGCCGGTCGCTGGCGCGGCTGGGACAAGACGGAATGCGGCATCCATTCGTCCGATGACGGCGAAAGCGATGTGAGCGCCCTGCCCCCGGGCTATGAGCCGTTCCTCTAGGTCCTATTCGGGCAGTAGCAGGCCGTAAGCGACGAGTGTTCCGATAATATCGTCGAGCTCTTCGGCATCGGAAACGCTGAAATCGCTCTTGGCGAATTGACCCGCAGCTATCTTGTCGCGCAATTGTGGTGCCAGTTCGGCTGAGAGGGGCATCGAAGAGCCGGAGAGCACGATCTGCGTTTCTTCACCTTCACCGCTTTGAGAAGGAGCGCTTTCAAAACTGTAGAGGATATGCTCGCGAACACGAAGGCGATCATCTGCGCCAATCCCCTGGCTGAGCGCAGTCAGCGCCCCGCGCAGGCGTGGCCCCTGGGCTTTTACGAAATTACCGGAGAACGCCGCCAGCGTCGCATCGAAGCTCGCTTTCTCGGCGATTTCATTCATGAGGCTTGAGAACATCGCGGCGTGATCGGCACGTTCGCTGCCATCGTCGAAGAACAATTTGCGCGGCAGCGAATGGCGCATTTCGGGAATGCGCAAAGTCGCCTCGCCCACCGCTTCGAGCATGAATTCCGCCCATGTCTGGTGGAGGATGCCGACGGTGATGTGCAGGCTGGGCTCGTCGCCATGATTGGGCGCACGATGGGCCGTGCCGCGCGGCACGTAGAGGCATTCGCCCGGCTGCAGGATGAAGGTCTCCTTCAGCTCGCCCGGATCATCGCGATCCTTGCGGAAGCTTTCCCCGCGGAAGGGCAGACCATCGCGGTCACCATAGATTTCCCACTGCTTGGCCCCGGCGATCTGGATAACGAAGACGTCGTGATCGTCATAATGGATGCCAAAGCCATGCGCCTCGGGCGGAGTGAGGTAGACATTCGTCTGCATCCGCGCGCCGAATTCACGTTCCAGCGCAAGGCAGAAGCTGTACAATTTGCCATCGGCGAGATGAAGCTGCGGCAGGATGATCGTCGCGCCATCGCGGTAGCTATCGAGCACTGCGCCGCGATCAATCACGCCGTTTTCAAACGTATATTCCGCAGGATCGAGGCCTTCCCCGGACTTCGCCATACTGAGCGAGCTGGGCGGCAATTCGCTATCCGAAATCACTTCATCGATACGATCCATGCTCAGCAGGTCGGCTGCTTCGGGATGGATCACCGGATTGTGAAAATATTTGCGCTCGTAATACTCGGCGAAGAATTCGTCCGCGGTAAGCGGCGCGATAAGCATTTCGACTGCCTGTTTGGCAGCGGAATGGTTGGGCTGACCCTGCATCAGTAATCTATGCCTTTTCAATCGTGAAAAAGGGCGGGAGAAGGCCATGCCCGCTCCCGCCCTTTATTTTTCCCGGAACGCTTGCCTGGCGATTATGCGCAGGAGCCGCGACCACGACCGCGACCAGCGCGATCGCTATCGTCCGAATCGGTCAGACCGCTACGACCCTGACCGGCGCGATCGTTGGGATCGCTGTCCGAATGGCCATTGCTGGTACCGCGACCGCGGCCACCGCAATCGGAGTTCGAACCGGAGTCGGAGTCGGTCGTACCGCTGCCGCTGCTCCGACCGCCACCGCGGCCATAGTTTGCGCGATCGTTCGGATCGCTGTCTGTTCGACCGGTCCGGCCGTGGCCAGCACGATCACTCGGGTCGCTGTCTGAATAACCGGTGCGGCCTTGGCCGGCACGGTCATTCGGGTCACTGTCGGTACGTCCCGTCTGCTGAGCGACGGCCGGACCGGCAACGATTGTCGCTGCTGCGGCACCCGTGATCAGGCCCACAAACGAACGACGTGAAACGGGCTTTGCCCTTTTTGCCATAGAATCCCCCTCGGCTTGTCCCCTTCGGTATCCCCACCGAAGGCTGATGCGCATCAAACTACCCATCCATGCGCATAAGACAACACCCCATATGGTGTATTGATCTTTGCTGTCAGAGCCAGCCAGCTTTGCGGTACCAGTCTGCGGTCTGCGTCAATCCCTCGCCGGAAGCGATTTCCGGACGCCAGACCGCGGCTGGGACCGCTTGGGCGGGATCGGACACCCAATCAGGGTGCGCCATGTAACTCGCCCGGTCCGGTGTGAGCTTGGCCTTGGCCCCGCGCAGCAAACGATCGGCCTTGGCGGCGCCGAACAGCAGGGCTCGCGGGACATGCGGCGCCCAGACCGATTTGCCCATCGCAGCACCAATGGTTTTGGCGAGCTCCTTGTGGCTCCACCCATTCTCGCGGCCATCATCGGGTTCGAAAATACGGCCGACATTCTTGGTGCTGTCCTCGGCGATTGCGACCAAAAGCCGCGCCAAATCAGCGACATGAATGATCGAAGTGCGCCCTTTCGGCGGCATGGGTACGAAGCGCATTTTCGCCGCTTTGAAGAGCTCGAAAATCTCGGTATCGCGCGGCCCGTAGACGGCGGGCGGGCGCACTAACGTCCAGTCGAGGCCGCTCACCTGCACAACTTCTTCCGCCATGCGTTTGGAATGGCCGTACATGGAGAGGCCCGGCTCCCTTGCGGCGAGGGAAGAGACGTGGACGATCCGCTTTACGCCTCCTTCGCGTGCCGCATCGCAGACATTGCGCGTGCCATCGACATTGCCGCTTTTGAAACCCGCCTCATCAGGCGCGTTCACGACACCGGCAATATGCAGCACAGCATTTGCGCCGCGCATCAGTTCCGCCAGGGCCGCTGTGTCTGACAAATCCCCACGGATCCATGTGATATTTTCGCTCTCGGCCTGCTCTCTGCGGGTCAGAGCGCGAACGGTAATTCCTCGCTGCGCTGCTTCCTCAAGAACCGCCTGACCGACAAAGCCAGTGCCGCCGGTGACGGCAAGGATCACATTAGCACCAGGTGGTCGCGGTGCATGACGGCAGAGCGCGGTGCATGGCCCAGAATGGCCTCCTGATCGTCTTTCTGCATGCCCATGATAGCTTCCACATCATCGGCATCATATTCGACCAAGCCCTTCGCAATCATGTTTCCGGCAACGTCGAACACCGGGATGATGTCGCCGCGCTCGAAGTCTCCATCGGAGCCGATCACGCCGGCCGCCAACACGCTTTTGCCATTGCGAACCGCACGGACGCAGCCATCGTCAACTTTGATCGAACCGGCAAAGCGCATGCGCCCACCGATCCACGCGCGGCGTCCGCTTTCATCGCGCTGCGGCAGGAACAGCGTTGCCGCCTGAGAGGCCATGGCCCGGGCGAGCGGATTTTCCTCAGTGCCGTTGACGATGGCGAGCGCAATGCCTGCTTTCTCGGCGATCTCGGCAGCCAGCAGTTTGGCGGTCATGCCGCCCGACCCGAGGCCCGAGCCGGATTCGGTATCGGCCATCGCGTGGATCTCGTCGGTGACACCGTGGACTTCGTCGAGGCGTTCGGCATCGGGCTCATCCGGATGCTTGTCATACAGTCCATCGACATCGGTGAGCAGGATGACACCATCGGCCTGACATGCCTGCGCCACCCGCGCAGCCAGCCGGTCATTATCGCCAAAGCGGATTTCGCCGGTCGCGATCGTGTCATTCTCATTCACCACTGGCACAACACCGCTCTTGAGCAGGCGGCGCAGCGTGGCAGAGATGTTGAGATAGCGGCGGCGGCTTTCGAAATCATCGAGTGTCAGCAGCATTTGTGCGGCGGTCAGATCTCGCTCGGCAAGCAGCTGCCGCCAGACGCTGGCCAGCTCGATCTGGCCGACCGAGGCGGATGCCTGTGCCTCCGCCAAGGTTCGCCGCCCGCCTTCGGAAAAATCGAGCTGCTTTGCGCCGATAGCAATCGAGCCGGAGCTGACCACGACCACGTCGATCCCCATCTCGCGCGCGGTCCAGATTTCGTTGACGATCGTGCGCAGCCACTCGACTTCAACCCTCCCGCTACCATCGACCAGCAGCGCGCTGCCGATCTTGATGACCATGCGCTTGCACGCTTCGGGATCACGAAAGTCGAGGAGAGTTTTGATGGGCATGGGTATTGGCCGTTTATATGTCTGCTAAAAGATAAACCGTTGCGGCGAAGATAGGAACGATCAGATCGGGGACCAGCTTTCGCCTTCGCCCTCCCCGCTGGAACCATCCTCCTCGCTGGAAAGCGAGCCAGGCTGTTCGGTCATCGTCCGGTCAGGTAGGTAACTCAAAACGGCATCGAGCAGTTCCTCGATACCCTCTCCCGTTGCGCCCGATACGGGAAATACCTCGTCTGCGCCCGCCGCTTTCAACTCGTCTGAAAAGCCTGCTGCCAGCTCGGCATCGGCAAGATCGATCTTGTTGAGTGCGACCAGCGTCGCTTTGCCTTCAAGGCCTGCGCCATAGGCTTCGAGTTCTGCATCGACGACGCGCATGGCTTCGACCGGATCGGTCTCGCCCAGTCCTGAAATATCGATCAGATGGATCAGCACCCGGCAGCGCTCGATATGGCCGAGGAAGCGATCACCGATGCCTGCGCCATCAGCTGCGCCTTCGATCAGGCCCGGAATATCCGCCAGCACGAACTCGCGCCCCTTGTGGCGAACAACGCCGAGCTTGGGAATAAGCGTGGTGAAGGCATAGGCACCAACCTTCGCCCGCGCATTGGATACGGCGTTGATGAAAGTGGACTTACCCGCATTGGGAAGCCCGACCAGCCCCACATCGGCCAGCAGTTTCAGCCGCAGCCACACCCACATTTCTTCACCCGGCTCACCCGGCTGGTGCTGGCGCGGTGCACGATTGGTGGAGGTCTTGTAGGACGCATTGCCGCGCCCGCCCATGCCGCCTTCAAGCAGGACGACGCGCTGTCCTTCCTTCGTGAAGTCGGCAATAATCTCTTCCTTGTCTTCGGAAAGGACCTGCGTGCCCACGGGCACTTCGATCACCAGATCGTCTGCGCCCGCACCATAGCGATCCTTACCCATGCCATGGCCGCCGCGCTTCGCCTTGAAATGCTGCGCATAGCGGAAGTCGATAAGGGTATTGAGGCCGGGCACCGCAACCAGGACGACATCGCCGCCTTTGCCGCCATTGCCGCCGTCAGGACCGCCGAATTCAATGTATTTTTCGCGCCGAAAGCTGACAGCCCCGGGGCCGCCCGCTCCGGACTTCAGGAAAATCTTTGCTTGATCAAGAAAGTGCATGGCGGCCCTTTAGATGAGTTTTGCCGCCCATGCACCTTTGAAGATTGTCTTTTAGTTCGCCTCGTCATCCTCGCTCGGCGCGGGCATGACGATGTTCTCATCAGGAATCGGCTGCACCACGGGGGTGCTGGCGGCACCTTCATCTACCGGAATGACGGGGATTGCCGCGCCGGTATCGGTATCCGGGACGACAACCGGGTCCGCCGGCGTGGTATTGAAATTCTGCACCCCGGCAGCGGCCTGCTGCGATGCGGTGCCATACAGCGCGACCCAGCCGGGCTGCGATGCGCCATATTGCGCGCCATAGCGGGCGTCCCACTCAGCCGAGGCGACCTCATACTGCTCGTATGCGGTGTAGAAGCGTTCGAACGCCACTTCGTATTGAGCGAGGCCGTTGATCGCGAAAAGCGCGAAATCACCTGGCCGGGTCGTCAGATAATCGGTCGCCAGTGACTGCGCGACATTGCAAAACTCGCGGCGCGCAGCGGGAAGCGTGAAGTAATTGTAGACTTCGGTCGATTCGGTTTCGCGCAGGCGGATGGCCGCCCTCCGATCGCCACCCGCTTGCTGCCGATATTGTGCTTCCAGCCGGTTGTTCACCCCGGACAGCAGCTGGGTTTCGTTCTGCAACATGGCCCCATAGCCATCCAGGATATTCTGGTAGCGCTCTGCCGTGCAATTGAGCGCCGCCACATTCCAGCCCGACCGGAAGTGCCAGATCGCTCTATCCTGTCCGAGATTGGAGTTGACCGTCGTGCGTACGCCCATCGCATCCTTGCGCGGAATATCCATGCGGTAGGCGGCAAGCGAAGGCGGAACCGGGCGATAGGGAATGGCCTCCACTACTGGCGGAGGAGGCGGGGGAGGAGGCGGTGGCGGCGGAGGGGGTGGCGGCGTTGCACAGGCGGCAAGCAGTGCAGCGGTGGCACAAATGATCGCGGCGCGCGCTGCGATACCCTTGCGCTCCGTCTTTCTGATGGTCAGCGGTGGTGTATTCATAATCGGCCTAAATTCCTCTGCCCGGGAATGACTATCCCCGATGGTCCATTACCCTGCGATGACTATCCCGCTGTCCGCACAAAAGAAATGCCCGGAATGCAGATTTGCACTCCGGGCACGTTCAAATGAATCAGATGTGCGACAAAGCGTGTCGCCAATATGATCGTTTCTCAGTCCTATTCGCGGGCTGCACCCATGAAGCGCAGCAGGAACAGGAACATGTTGATGAAATCGAGATACAGGTTCAGCGCACCCATGATCACCAGCTTGCCCAGCGGGTAAGCGGCAGCAACCGACGGGTTCGTCATCTTGGCCTGCTGGATCATCAGATATTCCTGCTTCAGACGCTGCGTGTCATACGCGGTCAGGCCAGCGAAGATCAGCACACCGATTGCCGAAATCGCGAGATCCAGGCCGGGCGACTGGAGGAACCAGTTTGCGACCATCGCAATCAGAAGGCCGATTACGCCCATGATAAGGAAGCTGCCCCAGCCCGAAATATCCTTCTTCGTGGTGTAGCCGAAGAGGCTGAGACCAGCGAAGGCACCAGCCGTCGCGAAGAATGTCGTCGCGATCGATGCGCCGGTATAGGTGAGAAATACGGTCGAAAGCGAGAGGCCCATCAGCACCGCAAAGCCCCAGAACATCGCTTGCAGCGTGCCGGTGGAGAAGCGATCGCGGCCAAAGCTCATCGCGAACACGATGGCGAGCGGCGAAAGCATGATCACCCAGGCGAGAATACCGCCATTGTAGAACACGCTAGCGGCCATCGACTCATCACCGCCACGGGCGAACAGCATCGCGACCACACCGGTCAGCAACACGCCCGATGCCATGTAATTGTAAATCGAGAGCATATGCTTGCGCAGGCCAGCATCAAACGTGGTGCCGGCGGCAACATCGCCCGTCTGGCCCGGAGCGGTTCCGAAACCCTGACGGGTCTGGTTGTCGTTCCAATTTGCCATGTTTTCCAAAACTCCTTTAGCCCGGCCACACCATAGCGAACCGGATCACAGGTAATATTGGCATTTTGCGAGTGATTTTCAAGGAAAACCGGAGACTGTCACCAGCTCCGCGCGTTAACCCTTGAAACCGCCTATTCGCGCGCTTCCCGGGCCATTTCCGCGCTGCGATCGCGTGCTGCACGCAAGCATTTGGTCATCAGTTGGGTCAACGCTTCGTCTTCATCGAGCACATCCATGCCTTTGCGAGTCACGCCGCCGGGGCTCGCGACCATATCCGCCAGCTTGCCCGGAGCGTGTTCCGATTGCTGGGCAAGCGCGGCTGCGCCTTCGGTCATCGCGACTGCCAATTCGCGCGCCTGATCTTCCTTGAGGCCGAGCCGGACGGCGGCGGTGCTGAGCGCGTCGATGAAGCGATAGACAAATGCCGGACCGCTGCCTGCCAGCGCGGTGACGAGGTCGAACCGGTCCTCACCGACCCATGCGGGCGTGCCGAGCGGCTCATGAAAAGCAAAGATCGCTTCCCGCCCTTCTTCTTCCAATCCCTCTTCTGCAAGGGCGACGGGAGATTTGCCCATGGCGCAAGCGAGGTTCGGCATGACGCGGACAACCGCCTGCGCATCGGGAAAGTTCGAGCGCAGCGTATCGAGCTGGACGCCGGCGAGCACCGACAGGACAATCGTGCCGGGGCCAGTCACGCCCTGCAAAGTGGGCGCGATATCGCCGAGCATATAGGGCTTGAACCCCAGCAGCACCGCGTCGAATTCCCGGTCTGTGGGCACTTCGCGCAGCAGTTCCACATCGCCCGGCACGCTTTCGCGCGTGGGGGTGACAACGGTGAAGCTTTCCTTGGGCAGGCCCGCAGCCAGCCAGCCTTCCAGCATGGCCCCGGTCATATTGCCGCAACCGATCAGTAGGATTTTTGCCGTTTTGCTCATGTTTATCTCCGCAGTTGCAGCGGATGTAGGCGGTTGGCGAAAAGTCTCAAGCCTTGCGGCTCAGGCTTCGCCCGCAGCATCGACCAAAGCGGCATCGAGCGCAGCGCGCGGTGCCTTGTCACCCCACAGCACGAATTGGAAAGCCGGGTAGAAGCGATCGCATTCGGCCACGGCCGATTCGATGGCCATCTGCGCCATGTCGATGCTCAGCATGCCGTCATCGCCCAGCATCAGGCCGTGGCGATAGAGCAGCATTCCGCCCTGCGACCAGATATCGAAATGGCCGAGCCATAGCTGTTCGTTGATCAGCGCGAGGAGCTCGAAGGCGACCTGCCGCTTGTCATCGCCCACGCGGATCTCGGGCAGGCAGAGCAATTGCAGGACATGATCTTCGCGCCGCCAGATCGCGCGCAGCTGGTATGTCGTCCAACTGCCTGGAATCTCTACGGTAACTTCATCATCGCTGACCTGTTCGAAGGCCCAGCCATGGGCTTCAAACAGCGCTGCGAGCATTTCTACCGGGGCCGCATCATCGGCCGGTTCCATCGTCGCACGATCGGTGTTCATGCGTGATTTCTGCGCGAAAAGATCATGCAGAGCTTAATGCGTCGTAAGGCATATTTGGCGCAATCGGAGCGGCCAAAACGGTCGGGCAAAACTCGTCTGGCTTGTTTACAAGGTGTGCACAAATCGGCCCCGCCCGAGGGAGCGGCCTGATCGCCCGATCAATCGAGCGGACGCACTTCTTCGCCTTCAGCGCTGGTGAATCGGAACGCATCGACGCCCGCTTCGGCCAGTTCGGAGACAAAATCCTGCGCATCGCGGGCCGAATCGAAAGGTCCGGTCACCAGCCGGTTGGTCGCGTTCCATGGCGCGGTGTACGCCTCGCGATCATCGAGCAGCCCGTTCGCATTGCGCACAATCCGCCGCCAGTCGAAGCGGAAGGCGGATGTGTCCTGTCCAGTGGCAACCTGCACCCAATGGCGGCTCGTATTCGCTGGCGGGGGCGGCGGTGCCTCCTCCACTTCCTCGCGCGCAGGCTCGATGGTGGTGATGTCCACCGCTCCGCTGCTGGGCGCTACAGTGCCGCTGGATGGAAGGACGAAGTCGGCAAAAGCCTCTTCAAGTCCCAGTTGCTCCGCGCTGCGCTCTTCGGTTTGCGCAATGACCTGCTCAACCGCCGGATCGCCGGTCGAAGCGACTTCGGAAGCGGGCGCTGGAGCTTCGGAAATCGTGAAAGATGGCCTCGCATCGGCGGCAGGCGGGTTTACAGCCGGAGCTTGTACAGGCTCGTCGAGAACAGCGACCACTACGGGTTCGGGAGCTTGCTCAACCGGGGCCCGCGTAACCATCGGCGGCTCAGCCTCCGCTACCGAACTCGGCGGCATCTCCGCTTCTGCAAGTGCCGGAAGCTCCCCATTCTCATCCACCAGCGGCGCTGCGGTCCGCCCGAGCGGCTCGCCAGCGGGGGTGAGGCGATCGCTGCTCGATGCGGGAGGCGCGACCGGATCTGCACTCTCGGACAGTGCAGCGATCTGCGGCGTATCGCGGCCGATGTCGGACGCATTGGGGAAACGCCCCAAATTGGCCGCCGCCGCCTGCTGCGCACGGGTGAGGCTGGGCATATAGCGAAGGTAAGGCGCGAGCCGACCTGAAAGGCGCGCGGGCAACATCGTTTCGGCGATCGATACCGCCTCTTCATCACGCCCCAAAATCGCCAGCGCAAAAGCGCGGGTTCGGTAAGCCGCGCGATCCTGACGCTGGAGGAGTGGCAGCAGCGTTGCATCCGAAGCCTCGGCATCGCCCGAAATCGCATAGCTGAGCGCGAGGCGGCGGATCACGTCATTGCTCTCCTCGCGAGCCAGCGCCTGACGATAATATCTCTGCGCGCGGGCGTTGTTACCAACCAGATCGTAGGCCAACCCGCGCGCTGCTGCATGGCGGCGCATGTTCTCGCCGGCAGCCTCCGCATTGGCGAACAATTGCACTGCAATCGCGCCTTCACCCCTTCGCACAGCGACCTGGCCAAGGCCTGCCAGCATTTCGCCGTCATTGGGATCGATCCGCTGCGCGCGATTGAAGAAGCCAAGCGCTCCAGAGAAATCGCCAAGCTGCAGCGAGGCATTCCCCGCATCGAGCAAGGCGCGCATGTTTTCGGGATTGCGAGACAATCTCTGCATCGCTGCCGCAAGCTCCGCCTGCGCGGGATCGGGCAAGCTCTGTACAACTTCCTGCGCTTGGGCAGAAGAGGCCGCAAGCAGCGGAAAAGCCGCCACAAAAGCGGGAATCGTCAGCTGGCAAAGGAAAAGGCGCGATCGGATCATCGACCGCGCCCTAACCATATTTGACCCCTGGCGGAAAGCCCGAAGTGAGCGGACCGTGCTCTCGGCACGATTATCCGTGCTGCTCCCGGTTCAATTCCGCAAAGCGATTACTGATTGTTCTGCCTGCCGAGGAAGCGCGGAATGCGCATGGCGCTGCCGCTATCATCGTCCTCGTCTTCATCTTCCTCTTCATCGCTCGATGAGCCCTGACGCGAAAGATTGGCCATGCGTTCGAACAGCGTGCTGCCGCCGCCAGATGGCGGTGGTGGCGGAGTTTCGGCAGCAGGCGCGGGATCGCTGCCTGCAGAGTCATCTGCGGCACTGGCGCTCTCTTCACCTTCACTCGCAGCAGCAGCGCCCAACATGCGTGCGCGGCGACCACCCGCCGGAGCAGGCTGCACATCTTCGTCAGCCTCTGCCAGACGAGTTGCATCGAGAAGAAGCTCGTCTTCACCTGAGCCACTGTCATTGCCATTGTCGGCCATTTCATCAGCCGGTTCAGCCGCATCACCTTCGCCCATTCCGGTCGGAATTGCTGGCTCGGCAGGCTCTTCGGACTCGTCCGTCAGATCGAGCATATCGTCGCCCGACTCATCCTCGGAAGTGTAACCTTCAGGCTCAGTCGCCCCGAAATTACTGTCTTCAGCGGGTTCGGGGATGGGGTCGGGCTGCGGCGCTTCCGGCTCTTCTTCAGGCTCATCCATCGCGCCGAGATCGAGCGCATCGTCCTCATCATCATCCATCGAATTGTCGGAGGGGATGGGGATGGCCGGACGGCCCGGACCGCGGGAAGCAGAAAGGTCGACGGAGCGCGCAGGCTCCACCGAACCATCGGCACCTTGTTCGATGCCGGTGGCGACCACGGAGACGCGGATCTTGCCATCCAGCTCCGGATTGAAGGCGCTGCCCCAGATGATGTTCGCTTCGGCATCGACCAGTTCGCGGATGTGGTTCGCCGCTTCATCGACTTCGAGCAGCTTCATATCTTCGCCGCCGATGATCGAGATGATGACGCCCTTCGCGCCCTGCATCGACACACCGTCGAGCAGCGGGTTGGCGATGGCGCGTTCGGCAGCTTCCAGCGCACGGTTGTCGCCTTCGCCCTCGCCCGTTCCCATCATGGCCTTGCCCATTTCGCCCATGACAGAGCGCACATCGGCAAAGTCGAGATTGATGAGGCCCGGCATCACCATCAGATCGGTGATGGAGCGCACGCCCTGCTGCAGCACTTCGTCGGCCAGCAGGAAGGCTTCCTTGAAGGTGGTTTCCGCCTTGGCGACGAGGAACAGGTTCTGGTTGGGAATGACGATCAGCGTGTCGACATTCTTCTGCAGTTCTTCGATCCCGCTTTCGGCACTGCGCATGCGGCGCGTGCCTTCGAACAGGAACGGCTTGGTCACGACGCCAACGGTCAGGATGCCCTTGTCGCGCGCCACCTTGGCGATGACAGGCGCTGCGCCCGTTCCAGTGCCGCCGCCCATGCCGGCAGCGATGAAAACCATGTTCACGCCTTCGAGAGCGCGTTCGATTTCCTCGGTCGTTTCTTCTGCCGCCGCGCGTCCGACTTCCGGACGGGAGCCAGCGCCAAGACCCTGCGTGATGTCCGGGCCAAGCTGGATGCGATGCTCTGCCGAAGACGTGTTCAGCGCCTGCGCATCGGTGTTGGCCACGATGAAATCGACGCCTTCGATTTCGGACTCGATCATGTTGGCGATGGCGTTGCCGCCCGCCCCGCCCACACCGATTACGGTAATGCGCGGGCGCAGTTCTTCTACAGAAGGCGGGCCGATATTGATGCTCATCTTAAAATTCCCCCAGGGAGAGGTTTGATTTCCTTCGGATGCGACCTTGCCACAAAGCGATTCTCAGGCAGAGAAGGCACTGAATTGTTTCCACAGCTCTGCATAGTATCAAAAATACTCTTTCATCGCTCCCCATACACGCATCAGCGTTGCCACGGGGCCGAAAGAGCTGGTTTGGGTGAAGCGTGAACCGATGGAGCGAATGTCCACCGGATCCTCCGCCGCATAGAGCACAAGGCCCGCAAGCGTGGCAAAACCGGGCGCCGAATGCGCCTCTGGCAGACCGCGAAGCGACACGGGCTTTCCGATCCGGGCGGGCACGCCAAGTACGCTTTGTGCATAGTCGGCAAGGCCGGCAAGTTCAGCGCCGCCGCCGGTCAGGACCACCTGCCGCGCGCTCGATCCGCTCTTGCCGCCGGTAAAACCCATGGAATCGAGGGCATTGCCGACTTCACGCATCAGCTGGTCGAGCTCGCCCGTGATGACGGCGATCAATTCGGCACGAGGCACCTGATTGCGATCATCCGCGCCGCGCGCAACAGGGCCGCGCCCTTCCTCGCCCGGAGCAGTGACCGAAATCATTTCGCGGTGATCATGCGGGCTTGCGATAGCCGAACCATTCACACATTTGAGCCGTTCGGCCTGAAAGCGTCTGATGGAAAAGGCGCTGGCGATGGCATCGGTGATGTCGTTCGAGCCGCGCGGAATGGCGGTGAGGCCAACCAGCATGCCGCCTGCATAGACCGAGACATTGGTCACCTCGCCGCCGAATTCGACCATGGCCACACCAAGATCGCGCTCTTCAGCGGTAAGGCAGGCATATCCCGTGGCGAGCGGAGAGGCGACGACGCCTTCGACATCCAAATGCGCATTCTGAACCGCTTCGGTGACATTGCGGATAGGCGCGCCATCGGCGAGCATCACATGCACATCGACCCCCAGCCGCTCTGCATGCAAATCTTTCGGATTGGCGACGCCATGTGCACCATCGAGGAAATAGCAGGCCGGCTGCGCGTGTAGGACGCTGCGACCATCGGGTTGGATGGTATCGCGCGCAGCCATCAGCAGCGCCTCGATATCCTCTTCCTCGATCCGGCGACCGCCGATGCCGAGCTCGATCGGGCGGATTTCGCTTTGCAGGCCTGCACCCGAACAACCGATCCACACAGAGTCTACGCTCGTCCCGGCGAGCTTTTCGGCCCGCTCCAGCGCATCGCGCACGGCATAGGTGGCTGCCGCCATATCGACGACATAGCCGCGATTGATGCCCTGGCTGGCGCGATGGCCGCTGCCCAGCACCTGCATCTCACCACTTTCGGTGATCGCCGCGATCATGGCGGAAATGCGGAAACTGCCGATATTGATCGCACCGATAATCCGCGCGACATGCTGCTGCCCTGCCATCAGCTATCCCCCTCCATGGCCAATTCTTCCTGCTCCGAACGCCCCGGAATATTCATGTACATGCGCGGCGCATTGCGCATGTCGAAACTTGCTGCCTGCCCGCCGATCAGGCGATGCACGCCGTCGGCCTGGGCAAAGCTGATCAGCGCGGCGGCGGCGCGGTCCTCGCCTTCAGGCAAAGCCAGTTCCTGATCCGTGACGAAAGTCAGGTCCCAGCGGCGATTGCCGATCCATTCGGCAGCCTTGATCTGGCTTTGCAGCGCGGGCGCGGAGTCGAGCAGTGCGGTCAAATCTTCCACCCGGTCTTGCGCGCCCGGTCCGGCGATAAGGAGATATTCCGACGCGGCGGAGCGGCTGATCGGCTCCAGCTCGACACCGGTTTCGTCGATCAGCATCAGCCGGTCCGGCCGCTGGAGAACGGCATGCGGCTCACGCTCGATGATGTCGATCACCAGAGTATCGGGAAGCTGTCGCGAAACGCGGGCATCGCGCACCCAGGGAAGCTCGACCAGTTCCTCACGCAATCCCGCCAGATCGACTTGCGTCATCGCGAGGTTCTGCTGGCCGAGAGCGCGCTCATACACCGTCTGCACATTCATCCGCTCGATACCGTTGGGCTGGATGTGCTGCACTTCATAGCCGGCGTTCGACGCAATATGCGCGATGCGGTCCGATGCGACAGCGGTCGCGCCGGAAATGTTCGCGATGAAAATTGCTGCGGCGAGCGCACCGCCGAGGATCATCACGGTGAAAGCCTTGTGGAGCTGCTCTTCGGTGAAGGGCAGCATGGAAAGCGCGCGGCCGATAATCGACTGGCCCTTGCTCCGCGCGGAGCGGACCTTGCGGCTGGTGCCCTGGGCACGCGCCTGCCGCCTAACGCCTTTCGCTTTCCGTGTGACCGTGCGCGCCATCAGGAAAGCTTCCCGGCGCGCCGCAGCGCGTCCTCGACGATCATCTCGCACAATGTCGGATAATCGATGTCGCAATACCTGGCCTGCTCCGGCACGAGGCTGAGCGGCGTCATGCCCGGCTGGGTGTTGGTTTCCAGCACGAACAGGCCGTCCTCGCCCTGCTCGTCATCCCAGCGGAAATCGGTGCGGCTGGTGCCGTGGCATCCGAGCACCTTATGCGCGCGTTCGGCATAGCGGCGACACAGGGCGGCGATATTGTCCGGAATGTCGGCGGGGAAAACATGGGTCGTCTTGCCGTCGGTATATTTGTGTTCGAAATCGTAGAAGCCGGTATCGATAATCAGCTCGGTCACGCCAAGCGATTGCACACCGTCTGCCGTATCGATCACCGCCGCCGTCAGCTCGCGCCCGCGAATGTATGGTTCTGCCAGCAAGCTTTCGAAATCCTGCCACGGCCCCTTCGCATCGCGCGCAATCGGATTGCCGTAAGGGCTATCCTCTGTGACGATAGCGACGCCGACCGAGGAGCCTTCATTCACCGGCTTCAGGACATACGGCCGCGCGATAGGATCGCTTTCGAACAGGTCAGCCGATTTGACGATCCGCCCGCCCGGCATCGGAATGCCGTGCGGCACCAGCGCCTGCTTCGTCAATTCTTTGTCGATCGCGACAACCGACGTCGCGAGGCCCGAATGGGTATAGAGAATACCCATCAGATCGAGCATTCCCTGCACCGTGCCGTCCTCTCCCGGGACGCCGTGCAGCGCGTTGAACACCACATCGGGCGCAGTTTCGCGGATCTTCGCGGCAACATCGCGGTCCATATCGAGCCGCGTCACACGGTGCCCCGCACTTTCCAGCGCATCGGCCACGCCATTGCCGGACATGAGCGAAACCTCGCGCTCATTCGCCCAGCCGCCCATCAGGACGAGGATGTGGAGGGGGGAGAGTAAGCTCACGGCCGCCCCACCCGCTTGATTTCCCATTCGAGCGCCACGCCCGTCTTCTCGCTCACGCGGCGGCGCACTTCTTCGCCTAGCCCTTCGATGTCGGAGCTTGTCGCATCGCCGGTATTGATCAAGAAATTGGTGTGTTTCTCGCTCACCTGCGCTCCGCCCATTTTAAGACCGCGGCATCCGGCTTCGTCGACGAGCTTCCATGCGCTGGTGCCGGGAGGGTTCTTGAAAGTCGATCCGCCGGTCTTGGTGCGCAAAGGCTGCGAATTCTCGCGCTCTTCGGCGATGCGGTCCATTTCTGCGCCGATTACCTCAGGGTCGCCGGGTTCGCCCTTGAAGCGGGCGGCCACTACGATGGTGCCTTCGGTCAGGCGCGAGTGGCGATAGCTGTATTCGAGATCGCCGACGGGCAGCGTCAGGAAAGCGCCATTGGGCATGACCACGTCGCAATCGACAAGGATATCGGCCACTTCGCGTCCATATGCGCCGCCGTTCATGCGCACGAAACCGCCGACCGTGCCGGGAATACCGCGTAGGAATTCCAGCCCCGCAATACCTGCATCGCGCGCAGCCGACGCAACCAGAATGCCCGGCGCACCGCCGCCGCATTCGATCACATTGTCGCGCTTCACTTCTACGGTCGAAAACGGCTTGCCCAGTCGCACGACCACTCCCGGAACGCCGCCGTCGCGGATGATGAGATTGGAGCCGAGGCCCAGCGCCATCACCGGCGTGCCCGGCTCCAGCGCGGAGAGGAAATTGGTGAGGTCTTCAAGATTGGCAGGCTCGAACAGCCAGTCGGCCTTGCCGCCGCTCTTGAACCAGACGAGCTTGGCGAGCGGCGCATCCTTTTTGAGGTCGCCCTCGACTTCGACCGGCACGATACCGTGCCCGCCAGTCTCTTCGCCGCCACCCGGAGCGCCGCTGACCCAGCGGTTTTCACCCATCTGCAACCCATTGCTCATGCGCCATTCTCCCCGGCCCGGAAATTGGCGACAGCGGTGGCAAGGCCGGCTGCCCATTTGGTGATGTCGCCTGCGCCGAGGCACACCACCATGTCGCCGGGCGCAAGCACCGCATTGAGTTTTTCCGCAAGATCGGCAGGACCATCCACAGCTTCGGCATGGCGATGGCCACGCGCCTTGAGGCCGGAAACGAGCGCGTGTTCGTCCACACCGGGGATCGGGTCCTCACCTGCTGGATAGACAGGCGCTGCGTAAATCAGGTCTGCATCGGCGAAAGCACTCTGAAAATCTTCCAGCAAATCGCGCAGGCGCGTGTAGCGGTGCGGCTGGGCGACTGCGACTACGCGCCCTGCTGCTGCATCCTTGGCTGCGGAAAGCACTGCGCGGATTTCTACCGGGTGATGCGCATAATCGTCGATCACGCGAGCCGTTGTGCCGCCTTCCAGCGCTATATCTCCGACATGGCTGAAGCGGCGCTTCACTCCGCCAAATCGCGAGAAACCGGTGCGAATGGCATCGGGCGCGCAGCCCATTTCGAGCGCCACGGCGATGGCCGCGCAGGCATTC
Organism: Aurantiacibacter sp. MUD61; assembly: GCF_027912455.1. Classification (NCBI taxonomy): domain Bacteria; kingdom Pseudomonadati; phylum Pseudomonadota; class Alphaproteobacteria; order Sphingomonadales; family Erythrobacteraceae; genus Aurantiacibacter; species Aurantiacibacter sp. MUD61. Next base: position 1,753,880 of record NZ_CP115446.1, on the reverse strand, counting down.
TGGACGTTGTGGCGGCCGGGCATCGGCAATTCGATATTCTCGACGCGGGTTTCCACGCCATCACGATCAGTCTGCACGACATCGAAGCGCGTTACGCCGCCATCGGGCTGGACATTTTCCGCCCGCACATCGGCATGGGCGGAGAAGCCGTAGGTAATGACCCGCCGGTCGCGGACCTTGGCGATGACGTTTCGCACTTCATCGTGATCGAGGCACAGCACTGCCGCGCCGTAGAAGGGCACATTCTCGATGAACTGGACGAAGGCATCCTTCACCGCATCGAAACTGCCGTAATGGTCGAGATGCTCGGGATCGATATTGGTGACGACGGCAATCGTGCCGTCGAGGCGCAGGAAGCTACCATCGCTTTCATCGGCTTCGACGACCATCCAGTCGCTGTCACCCAGCCGCGCGTTGGAACCATAGCTTTCGATAATGCCGCCATTGATGACGGTCGGATCGACACCGCCTGCGTCGAGCAATGCTGCGACCATGCTGGTCGTGGTCGTCTTGCCATGCGTACCGGCGACGGCGACCGTCTGTTTCAGGCGCATCAGCTCTGCAAGCATTTCCGCGCGGCGCACCACGGGCACGCGGTTTTCGAGCGCAGCGGCAACTTCCGGATTGGTGCGCTTGACTGCGGTGGAGGTCACCACGACGGCGGCGTCGCCGAGGTTCGCTGCATCGTGGCCGATGTGCACGGTAATGCCGGCCTCGCGCAATGCCTCGACGCGCGGGCTTTCGTTCAGATCACTACCCTGCACTGTGTAGCCGAGATTGTGCATCACTTCGGCAATGCCGGACATGCCGATGCCGCCAATGCCGACGAAATGGATAGTCCCGATATCGGTGCTGACCGCCTTCATTCCGGGCGCTCCCGTGCCGCACCTTGTCCGGCCTCGACACCCTGCGATGCGCCGCGCGCATTGTTTTCGCCCACGCGGATGACATCCATCATGTCTGCGCCGCCGAAGCCTTCGACGAGATCAGCAAGATCGCTGGCAGCCTTGGGCCTGCCGCAATTCCAGGCGGCATGTGCGGCAGTCGCCAGCGTATCTGGCCGCTGCGCCATGGCCTGGATTTGCTTGGCGAGCTCTTTCGCTTCGAACTTGGTCTGACGAATGGAGCGTGCACCGCCTGCCTTCACGATTTCGCGCGTGTTGGCGGCTTGGTGATCGTCTGTCGCAATCGGCAGCGGGACCAGTATCGCGGGGCGACCGACTGCGGTGAGTTCGGCAATGGTCGATGCACCCGCGCGGCCAATGAAGAGATGCGCGTCCGCGAGCGTTGCCGCCATATCCTCGAAGTAGGTCGCAAGCTCTGCAGGAATGCCGTGATTGGCATAGCGCTCGCGCACGGCTTCCAGATCTTCCGGGCGGCATTGCTGCGTCACCTGCAATCGGCTGCGCAGTGCGGTGGGAAGCATGGAGAGGCCATCGGGCACGACTTCGGAAAGCACCCGCGCGCCCTGGCTGCCACCGGTGACCAGCACCCGGAACAGGCCGTCCTCGGTAAAGGCGGGAAACGGCTCTTCGCGCAGAGAAAGCACGCCGGGTCGTACCGGATTGCCGACGAGGTGGACCTTGTCTGCGTGCTTGTCTTTCAGCCGATCGACTTCGGGATAGGCGGTTGCGATGGCATCAACCCGGCCCGCCATCAGGCGATTGACGCGGCCAAGCACGGCGTTCTGTTCGTGAATGACAGTAGGAATGTTCATCGCCTGTGCCCCGAACAGGGCAGGCATGGCAGGATAGCCGCCAAAGCCGATCACCGCGCTGGGTCCGAAGCTTTCAAACAGGCGGCGTGACATGGCCTTACCCTTTTGCACGGCCGCAATCGCCTTTGGCCAGCGCAGGGGGTTCTTACCAAAGCGCCCTGCGGGCAGGACATGAGCGGTGAGGAAATCGGGCTTGCCGGGGATCGCCGCCCCGCGCTCATCGGTGATCAGAGCGACATGGTGCCCACGCCGCTCCAGCTCATGCGCCAGCGCGAAAGCGGGCGTCAGATGCCCGCCAGTGCCGCCTGCTGCCAATACGAAATGACGCGATGATGCCGTCATGTGTCACCCTCTTTCTCAATCGAACCTTTCCAGTCGAAAGGTTCTCGCGCGAGATAGGGATTGCGGCGAGTCACCGCCAGCAGCAGTCCCACGGTGAAGCAGATTGCGAGCGTAGACGACCCGCCATAGCTGATCAGCGGCAGCGTCATGCCCTTGGAGGGAAACAGCTGCAAATTGACGAGGATATTGATGAAAGCCTGCCCGCCGAACATCGCCGTCAGCCCGCTGGCCGCGAGGATGATGAACAGCCGGTCTTCCTCGACCATGCGGATCAGCACGCGCAGCACGATGGCGAGATACAGCAACACGACGATGCCGCAGACGAGCAGACCCAGTTCCTCACCGATGACGGAGAAAATATAGTCGGTATGCGCTTCCGGCAGGCGCATCTTGTTGTCGCCGAGCCAGAAGCCAGTGCCGGTCCACCCGCCGGAATTCAGCGTGCGGCTGGCGAGATCGACGTGATCGAATGCCGTCGGCCCACCAAGGAAGGCGTCGATGCGGTGGCGCGCATTGTCGTAGAACAGATAGGCCGCGATCATCCCTGCGATGCCCGCGCCGGTCAGCATGCCGATCCGCTGGAGCGGGAGGCCCGCCAGCATCACCATGACAAACCATGTGCCGACAAACAGGATTGCGCCGCCGAGGTTGGGCTGTGCCATCAGCAGAATGACGATCAATCCCACCAGAGCGCCCGAGACGCCGATGACCGGAAGCTTGTCGTCCCGAAGTTTCCAGCTGAGGATCCATGCGAGCATGATGGCAAAGGCGGGCTTCAGAAATTCACTCGGCTGCAGGCTCATGCCGACGTTCAGCCAGCGCCGCGCGCCATTGATTTCCGTGCCCACGAAGGGAACCAGCACCATGGCAAACAACATTGCGCAGCCGAGCGCGATTGCGCCGCGTCGCAGGAATTTGAGCGGCATGAGCGAAGTGCCGATCAGCACGCACAGACCCAGCACCTGCATGCGGATATGCGCCCAGAAGAAATAGAGATCGGGCAGCTGCGCTTCTGCGGTGGAAAGTCGGTTTGCACTCGCCGGAGAGGCAGCCGCAACGGACAGCGTGCCAATCAGCATCAGCAGCGCGATGAAGAACAACAGCCAGCGATCGACTTCGCGCCACCAGATGCGCAGCTCGCGCTTCCAGTCGGTCTTCATGCGCGGCTGGCCAGGGAAGCTGGGCCTGCGCTCGCCCGGGCGGGGAATGAAGATGGGGCGCGTCGTCATGCTGCGGTGCCCCATTCATTGCCTGCTTCGAGACCGCAAGCCGCGCGGTCGCCTCCGCACGCGATTTCGGCCACTGCCTCTTTGAACATCTCGCCCCGCACCTCGTAATCGCGAAACTGATCGAAGCTCGCGCAGGCAGGGCTCAGCATCACCACATCATTGGCGCGCGCGTTTTCGACCGCGCGGCGCACCGCCTCTGGCAGCATTTCGCAGCGATCGACCGGCATCTGGCCTTCCAGCAGATCGGCGAACATCGGGCCCGCTTCACCAATGGTGTAAGCTCGCGCGACGTGGCCGAAGAAAGGCGCGCAATCATCGAGATTGTCTTCCTTCGCGAGACCACCGCAGATCCAGTGGATGCGCTTTTCCTCGTCCTCCGGCGGAAAGGCCGCAAGCGCGGGCGCTGTGGACGCAGGATTGGTCGCCTTGGAATCGTTCACGAACAGCACATCGTCGCAAATCGCGACCCGCTCCATGCGGTGTGGCAGACCGGGGAAGCTGCGGAGGCCATCTTCAATCTGCTCTGCGTTCAATCCCATGGCGGTGCACAATTGGGCGGCAATTGCCGCGTTCTGCAGATTGTGCGGTCCCTGCAGGCTCGGCCAGTTATCTTGCTGATCGGCCCAGCGCGACGGATCGACGCAGCGCGCCTGACCTTCGGGCCTCCGCTCGGCTTCGGCAGACTGGATCGCCCGCGTCGGCGCATCGGCGCAGCCGAACACCGCGAATTGGCCACTGCCCTGCATGGTGAACAGCCGCCCCTTCGCAAAAGCATAATCGGCAAAGCCATCATAGCGATCGAGATGGTCGGGCGTGATATTAAGCAGCGCAGCCGCTTCGCATGCGAGCGATCGGGTCAGATCGATCTGGTAGCTCGACAGCTCCAACACATAGACACCGCCTTCCGGGAGAGGCTCCTGCGCGAGGATAGGCAGGCCGATATTGCCACCCATCGTCGTCGCCATACCGGCAGTCTTCAGTAAATGGTGGACCAGCGCGGTGGTGGTCGACTTGCCATTGGTGCCCGTGATGCCAACAACCTTGTGCGGCGGCAGTTCTGAACGGGCGAGCGCGAACAGCTCGATATCGCCGATGATAGGTACGCCCGCCGCCTTCGCGCGCTCGGCCAGCGGATGGGTATTGAGCGGGACACCCGGCGAAACCACGATCGCATCAAAACCGGTCAGATCGATTTCGAGCGGGTCCCCGATGTTCGCGCGGCCTTCCAGCTGACGCTTCGGCTCTGCACGGCGATCCCACACGGTCACCTCTGCGCCGCTCGCCAGCAGGCTTTCGACCGTGGCCATGCCCGATCGCGCCAGTCCCAGCACGTGATAGCGTTTGCCGCGGAAGGCCTCTGCTGTGATCATCGCAGCTTCAGCGTCGCAAGCCCGATCACGGCGAGCACGATGGCGATGATCCAGAAGCGGATCACGACCTTGCTCTCGCTCCAGCCGAGCTGTTCAAAATGGTGGTGGATGGGGGCCATGCGGAAGATGCGCTTGCCGGTCCGCTTGAACCAGAAGACCTGCACGATCACGCTGACTGCTTCGAGGACGAACAGGCCGCCGATGATGGCGAGGACGATCTCGTGATGGCTGGCAACGGCAATCGCGCCCAGCGCTCCGCCCAAGGCAAGCGATCCGGTGTCGCCCATGAAGACCGCTGCTGGCGGCGCGTTGTACCATAGGAAGGCAAGTCCCGCCCCCATGATGGCCGCACACAGAATGGCCAGCTCACCTGCTCCCGGCACATGGGGAATGCCCAGATATTCCGAAAAGTCGACGCGGCCGACGAGGTAGCAGATGAGCAAAAACGCGCCCGCTGCGATCACCACCGGCATGGTGGCAAGGCCATCCAGCCCGTCGGTCAAATTCACGGCGTTCCCAGCGCCCACAATCACCACGGCGGCAAACACGTAATAAAACGGGCCGAGAGGTATCTGCACTTCGGAGAAGAACGGCACGTAGAGATCGGTGCTGATCTCGCTGACGATCAGATAGCTGGCGACGCCTGCCACGATGAATTCGGCTAGCAGGCGCACCTTGCCCGAAACACCTTTGTGGCTGCGCTTGGTCACCTTGTCATAATCGTCAAGGAAACCAATGAGGCCGAAGCCCATGGTCACTGCAAGGCAGGCCCAGACGAAGGGGCTGGAAAGGTCCATCCACAGAAGCATCGCAATCGTCAGCGCGATAAGGATCATCAGCCCGCCCATCGTCGGCGTGCCGACCTTGGCAAGATGCGTCTGCGGGCCGTCGCTGCGGATCGGCTGGCCTTTGCCTTGGCGCACGCGCAGCATGTTGATGAATTTGGGGCCGATGATGAGGCCGATGAAAAGCGCCGTCATCATCGCCGCGCCAGCACGAAAAGTCTGGTAGCGAACGAGGTTCAACACGCCCTCGAAGTTCAGAAGTTCGGCCAGAAAATAGAACATGGGTTCGGGGCGTCAGCCTTTCCTCGCGGCAAAATGATCGACCACGCGCGATAGCCCTACGGAGTTCGATCCCTTGACCAGGACGGCGTCCCCGCCGGCAAGGCCGAATTCCTGTAGCGCCGCGATAGCTTCGCCCGCATTTTCGCAATGGGCAAAGCGGAAGGGATTGCCAAGCGTATCGCGGGGCAGTTTCCCCATTTCCCGTGCAAGGGCCACCATCTCGGGGCCAACGAGAATTGCGTAATCGACATTCGCCTCTGCCACCGGCTGGGCCAGCTGGGCGTGAAATTGCGGGCCGAAATCGCCCAATTCCTTCATGCTGCCGAGCACAGCCACGCGGCGCGATGCCGGGGTCTGGCCGAGCTGCGAAAGCGTGGCGCGCATGCTGGCGGGATTGGCATTGTAGCTTTCATCGATGATCAGCGCATGGCCGCCGGGCACCGGCACGCGCTGGCGCGCTCCCCGGCCCTTCAATCCGCCCATTTCTGCAAGGGCGAGACCTGCTGCCCCCAGATCGCCGCCTGCCGCATAGACTGCTGCCATCACGCAGAGCGAATTGTCGATCCAATGTTCACCTGGCTCGGCAACAGTGAAGCACAGGCGGATTTCACCCATGGCAGCCGTCACCAGCGCGCCGCCCGTCGCCTCATCGGGCACGTGGTCGAGAAGGCGCATGTCGGCATTGGCGCCGCGACCGAAAGAAAGGACTTTTGCGCCCTGCTCTGCCGCCGCATCGCGCAGCTGCTCGAAATGCGGGCTGTCTGCCGGGATTACCGCCGTGCCTCCTTCGACCAGACCGTCGAAAATCTCTGCCTTCGCATCGGCAATCGCCTCCATGCTGCCAAGATTTTCGATGTGTGCGGGCGCGATGGTGGTGATGACGGCGACATGGGGGCGCACCTGCGTGGTGAGGCCGCGAATTTCCTCGGCATGGTTCATGCCCATCTCGAACACGCCATATTTGCTGCGCGAGGGCATGCGCGACAGGCTGAGTGGCACGCCGACGTGGTTGTTGTAGCTGCGCACCGAGCGATGCGCTGCACCACGACTGGTGCGCTCTAGCGCGGTGAAGATCGCTTCCTTGACGCCGGTCTTGCCGACAGATCCGGTTACGCCAACGATGCGCGCCTTCGCCCGATTGCGCGCTGCCGCTGCGAGAGCATGGAGCGCAGCGTTAGTGTCCTTCACCAGAACGTGCGGATAATCGACCGGGCGGTCGACGATCGCCGCAGCCGCTCCGTTGGTGAACGCCGCATCTAGGAAGCGGTGGCCGTCCATCGCCTCGCCTTTCAGCGCGACGAAAAGGTCACCCGATTGCACATCGCGGCTATCCATTTCGACACCGCTAACCTGAAATTCACCATAAGCGGTCCCGCCTGTAGCATCGGCAATTTCTGCAGATGACCACAGGGCAAGGCGCAGCTCGTCGCGCGCAGGGCGCGGCCAGCGCAAGGTTTTGGCGAGCGCGCTCACTGATCACCCCCAGCTGCCAGAGCCGCGGCGCATTCACGCGCTACGGTCACATCATCGAACGGTAAAACCCGCATATTCTCTCCCGATCCCACGATCTGTCCCTGTTCGTGTCCCTTGCCCGCGACCAGAACGATATCGTCCTGGCCCGCTTCGGCGATGGCTTCGGCGATGGCGGCACGCCTGCCGGCGACATCGCGTGCACCCTTTGCTCCGCTCAGGACTTCGGCCCGGATCGTATCCGGGTCCTCTCCACGCGGATTGTCGTCGGTGACAATCACCAGATCCGAACCATCCACAGCAGCAGCGCCCATCAGCGCGCGTTTGCCCTTGTCCCGGTCCCCGCCTGCACCGAACACGGTGATGAGGCGGCCGGTGACATGCGGGCGGAGCGCAGCAATCGCGGCGCTCAGCGCATCGGGCGTGTGGGCATAATCGATATAGACCGGCGCGCCGCTCTGGCTGATGACGGCTCGCTCCAACCGTCCGCGAACGGGTTGCAGGCGAGACACTGCGTCGAAGACCTGCGCCGGATCGCTACCCGTCGCGAGTGCGAGGCCCGCGGACGTTAGTGCATTGGCCACCTGATATGCCCCAATCAGCGGCAGGCGGAACGTCCGTTCCTGCCCATCGTGCTCGAGCGTCAGCTCCTGTCCCAGCGGAGTTGCGCTGCGCGAAGTCAGGCGAATATCCTCGCCCTTCTCACCCACGGTGAAGACACTAAGGCCCCGCTCTTTGGCGACAGCAATCGCGCGGTCGGACCATTCGTCATCCGCCCAGATTACCGCCGCGCCATCGGCATCCACCACTTCGGCGAACAGCCGCATCTTGGCCGCGAAATAGTCCTCCATATCCTTGTGATAATCGAGGTGATCTCGGCTCAGATTGGTGAAGGCGCCAGCTTTTACCGGCAGGCCTTCATTGCGGTACTGGCTGAGACCATGGCTGGACGCTTCATAGGCGACATGCGTCACGCCTTCGCGCGCAAGACCGGTGTTGTTGCCAAGAAAGGTCACGATGTCAGGCGTGGTGAGGCCGGTTGAGACGCTCTCGTCCGGCGTCGTCACTCCCAGCGTCCCGATGCTGGCAGCGCGTTCCCCGCACATGCGCCAGATCTGCCGCGTCATTTCGACGCAGGACGTCTTGCCGTTAGTGCCTGTGACAGCGACAACCGTTTCGGGCGTGGGGCGGAAATAGAGCGCCGCGAGGTCTGCGAAGAGCTTGCGCGGATTGTCGCTGGCGATGTGCAGCGCGCCTTCGACTGTCGCTTCTGGCCGGGCGACCACGGCGATCGCACCGGCAGAAATCGCGGCGGGAATGAAATCCTCACCATTGACTACACTACCCTGAAACGCGCCGAACACATTGCCGGGCGCGACTTTGCGGTTATCAATGGCAAAGCCGGTGATGGCTGTATCACCGGCTTCGGCTGCGTCCACTCCAGCGGCGCTGGCGAGATCGGAAAGGCGCATCAGTCGGTGTCTCCCACCAGAGGTCGCAGGTCCGACAGGTCGATGTCGCGGTCGGCATCGGGATAAACGCCCAATTGCGGACCGATGCGCGGGACCAATCGGCCAACAATAGGCGCGGCGTTCCAGGCGGCGGTACGCTGGTAAGAGCTCGCCACTGTGCCCTGCGGCTCATCCAGCATCACGATCACGACATAGCGCGGGTCATCCATCGGGAATGCAGCGGCGAAAGTCGATACCAGCGTGGTCTGGCGATAGCCGCCTGCACCCGGCTTTTCCGCACTGCCCGTCTTGCCGCCGACGCGAAAGCCCGGAGCATCGGCGTTGCGCCCAGTGCCATAGACCGCGATCATGCGCAGCAACTGGTTCATGCGCGCGCTCGTGCTGGCTTTGAACACGCGGCGACCGCGTGGTGCTTCTCCCGGGCCGAGGCGGTGGAGCGTTGCAGGACGCCAGATGCCGCCATTGACCATGGCCGCATAGGCGCTCGCCAGATGCAGCGGGGTTACGGAAATGCCGTGACCATAGCCGACGGTAACGCCGCGGATGCGTGACCATTCGCCAGACTGCCAGAGCGGGAAACCACGTGCGGGCAGTTCGATATAGGGTCGCTCGTTCATGCCCAGCTCCACCATATATTGGCGAAGCGTGTCGGCTCCCATTTCGTCAACGATGTGGCCGGTAACGACGTTGGAGGAATGGATCAGCATTTCCGGCGCGTTGAGCGTCTCGCCGTAACTGTGCAGATCGCGGATCGTTGCGCCCTGCACCTGATAGGGTGTGGCGCTGTAACGGCGGCCGATGTTGGTGATCGACCCGCTGTCGATTGCGGCCGCCACGGTCAGCGGCTTGAATGTCGAGCCCAACTCGTAAACCTGGTTGGTCACGCGATTGAAGGCCGGTGCAGTGATGCCGCGTTCGTGCTGTTCCTGTGTCACCTGCACGTCCGATGCCTGAACCGCATTGGGATCGAATTCCGGCAGCGAAGCGAGCGCAAGCACTTCGCCGGTGTCGACATCCAGCACAATGCCCGCAGCGCCCATGGCGTTCACCGACAGCATGCCGCGGCGAAGTTCGTCCTCCAGCGCACCCTGCGCGCGCATGTCGATGCTGAGTGCAACCGACTGGTCGCGGCGCGAGGGATCGAGCAATTGCTCGTCCAGCACCTCTTCCATGCCCACGCGGCCGTGGCCATCGGCGCCGACATAGCCCAGCACGTGGGCGGCCATCGATCCTTGCGGATAGTGGCGATCTTCTTCCTGCGGCAGTTCGAGCGCCAGCTCACCCAGAGCGCGTACGCGGTTCGCATCTTCGGGAAGGATGCGCCGACGGATGTAGCCGCGCTCACCCGAGGCGAGCATTTCGGTGACTTCCTGCACATCGAGATCGGGGAAGATATCGCGCAGTTCCTGTGCGATTTCAGCAGGTTCGCCGATCAGCGGTGGCCCGCCATCGCCGCCTTCGCTCATCGCGTCAGGATTGAACCACAGCGCATAGGCCGGGAAGGCGCGCGCCAGTGGCACGCCATTGCGGTCAGTAATCTCACCGCGTGGGGGCAGCAGTTGATCAGCCATGCTCTGCCGCGACGATCCCGGCTCGGCGACGCCGATATAGGCAAGCTTGAGCAGCGCAACCGCCGCCACCAGCACGAACACCGCAACAACCAGCAGAATGCGCAGGCGCGCGATCAGCAGCGAACGGCGGCGGTGATCGATCTGCCCAGCGGAGCGAGCAATGATGGTGTGCGGCGCGGCAAAACTTGTCACCGGATGGTGGCCTCCGCAACTGCGCCGTTCACACCGGCAATCGGCATGCGCAGCGGCCCGGGCGCGACGGTGACGGCGAGGCGTCCATCATCCTCAGGCTCTTCTTCCAGAAGATTGGCTTCGATCGGGCGGCCCGTCAGGGGCGAAACGATCTGCGGGAATTCCGGCACGTCCTCGACAGAGCGCATTCCGGCAAGGCGAATGGGCGCAGGCGCATCGACGCTGGGCGGAGCGCCGAAGGATGCAAGCTGGCGCGGCCCGTCGATAAACTGGTCGGCGGCAGGTGCCTGAAAGCCGAAGTCCACCCGGTTCCACGCTGCCAGTTGCACCTGATTGGCGCGGGTCAGCAGCTCAGTTTCGAGAAGCAACTTCTGCTCTTCCAGTTGCACGATCTGCTGCTCGGCACGCACGACATCGGCGTGGACGGAAGTGACCTTGATATGCAGCATGGCATAGAGCGCCACGCAGATCCCCAGCGCAGCAAACCAGCCAATGCGGCGAATACGACTTGGTGCGGTCATGCGGCGTGCTCCCTTGCTGGTGCGGCAGTGCGTGTGCCCGCGCGCAAAGTGGAGGATCTGGCGCGCGGATTGCGGTCGATCTCGGCGGCGGACGGGCGAATAGCCTTGGTCAGTTGCCCGAAGCGCGGGAGGGGTGTTGTTCGCGCTTCGGGCAGGTGACGCGAGCCGCGGGGGTTCATATTCGCGGCATCGCGGAAGAAGCTCTTCACGATACGGTCCTCAAGCGAGTGAAAAGAGACGACTGCGAGCCGCCCGCCTTCTTTCAGCAGCGTTTCAGCGGCGCTCAGCCCCTGTTCGAGTTCGTCCAGCTCGCCATTCACATGGATGCGGATGGCCTGGAAACTGCGGGTCGCTGGGTCTTTCTTGTCGCCGGCGCGATAGCGCAGCGCCTTGCGCACCACTTCGGCCAGCTCACCAGTTGTGGTGAGCGGACGCGCGGCCACGATGGCGCGGGCAACCCGGCGCGACTGGCGCTCTTCGCCATAACGATAGAGCACGTCGGCGATGTCTTTCTCATCCGCTTCGTTGACGAAGTCGGCAGCGTTCGGGCCGGACTGGCTCATCGTCATGTCGAGCGGGCCATTGCTGCTGAAGGCAAAGCCGCGCTCGGCCTGATCGAGCTGCATGGAAGACACGCCAATATCCATCGCGATGCCATCGACCTCGGAAATGCCAGCCTCGGCCATGCTTTCGACCATTTCGGAGAAACGGCGCGGGTGCAGGACCAGGCGCGGGGCATCGCCTTCAGTCTCCGGCCATTTCTGTCCAGCTGCAATCGCGTCAGGGTCGCGGTCGAAGGCATGGACAGTCGCGCCGCGTTCAAGGATCGCGCGGGTGTAGCCTCCGGCACCGAACGTCGCGTCGATAATCACATCGCCGGGTTGCGGGTCGAGCGCTTCGATCACTTCATCGAGCAGAACGGGGACATGGGGTGCAGACTGGCTCATTTGCGCGCCGCCTTTGCCGCGGCCTTGGCGCGCGCGTCTTCGGCTTCTGCGACGAACAGCTCATGCCGCAGCGCCCAGCTGCCGCCCATCTCGCCCAGCCGGTCAAGATCCCAGAGGGTGATGAAAGTGCCGCCGCCGATGAAGCAGATATTGTCCGAAATCCCGCCGACCTTGCAGTAGCGCGGGGGCAGAATGAAGCGGCCGCTGCCATCGAAGGGCACTTCGTGGTGCGAATAGAGCTGCATCTCGCGCTCATCCCGATCAAAATCGAGATCGCGACGCACGGCATTGTCTTCCTCGCGATTGAGGATCTCTTCGAATTTGTCGATGCTCGAATGGCCGAAAGCGGTCAGGCAGGGATATTTGTGGTGCGTGGTGACGCAGAGAACGCGGTCATCGCCCAGTGCCTCGAACGTCTTGCGGAACATGGGAGGCAGGACGAAGCGATCCTTTTCGCCGCGAAGCGAAAAGCCCTCTCCTCTGTATCCTGCCGTCTGCTGCGACACGTCCCATTCCCCTAATTTCATTCCCCATCGGACAAATCTTCCCCGCATCCAGCCGCGCGCAAGCACGACCGAACGACCTCTGGCAGAGGCGCATTACGGGCTTGTTGTCCGATAGAATCACGGAATAACGCGGGTTAACGCGGGATGGAAGGGGAAATTACGGGAAATTGTGGGAGAAGAGTGCAAATACTTGATTTTATGATGAATCTTCCTCGCCTATTTGCGCACACTCATGGTTAGCGTCACCGGCGTGGCAATTGGAATTGCTGGATAATTCCGGCGACTCCGTCTGTGTCGCAGCATTTTGACCGTCATTTCCCGCCTGGTCCCCAAAATCGGGAAATGCCTGAGTCAGGAGTCGATCAAATGCGGTGGTCGCACCGTCATACGGGCCCATGATATCGAGCAGAGCAGCATCGGCCACGAGCAGGACTTCGCCCCCGCCTATCGCGCATCGTGCCAGCAGATCGTCCTGCTCGATGACGCAATCGCGCGCCTCGCCAACACTGCGCCAGGTGCCCGCCATATTGACTGGGATAGGATCGCCGTTGGGATCAATGTGATAGAGGCCTTCGTCTTGCGTATCATCGAGCCAGAGTTCGAGTCCCCAATGGGTGAGAATAGGCGAGAGCAGCGCCACATCCTGCGGCCGCCTCCTGTCGCCGATGTGAAACCGGCTTTCGCCCGTCATCATCGGATCGGCGAAAAGCAGAAGCCGTCCGCCTCCGCGCACCCATGCATCCAGCGCGACATTTTCTTCAGCCGTCAGTCCGCGCGGCTGGGCCATCAGCAGCATATTGAAAGGCGCAAGTGCTTCAGGCGTCAGGTAATCGAGCGGAATGGGCTGGGCATGCTCTTCGATCACGTCGCGCGCCCAATGCGCATGCGCCTCACCGCGGATCAGATCGCCCATGCCATCGGCCTCCCCCCAATAAATCGGGATGGTGCCCATCAACGCCAGTTGCGGACGCGCCGGATCGGCCTGCGTGATCGCAGGCTCCTGCGCAGCAACAGGCGCGCTCAGCAGCAGCGCCAGTACCGCGAGTAGTCTATTGCAGCTGCGCATTGGACGGCGGGAGATCTTCGGTCGGCGGAGGCGATGGCGAGGCGCTCGTGGTCGGCGTCGGCTCAGCCGGAAGCTCCGGCACCACGCCCGCGTCGGACAGCGGATCGCGGGGCGCGGCGGTTTCGGTCGGCTCCACCGTCGGCGCTGCATCGGGCACGGTTATCGCTTCGGTCTGCTGCGCCCGGCTGATAACGATATCGGCAAGCCCGATCAACAAGACCATGGCGACGATGCCAAACAGGCCCACCTGCAAACGTTGCACACGTTCCGCACGCGTCCCGCCTAGCGGCACGTAAGGCGCGTTGTCCGCCTCGTGTTCGCGCATCATTTCATGTGGGTCGAATGCCATGGCGGGCAGTCTAACCGTTCAAGATGAACCTAGCCAGTCGAAAACGGGCAGGTCTTTCTTGCGCAGCCAATCGGCATTGTAGAGCGTTGAGAGATAACGAAAGCCGCTGTCGCATAGGATCGTCGCAACACGCGGGTTTGTGCGCCCATCCGCCACAAGCTGGCGACCAAGCGCGACTGCACCTGCCACATTGATGCCGCTCGATAGGCCGAGGCACAGCCCCTCCTCGCGCAGCAGGCGGGCGACCCAGTCGAGCCCCTCTTCGTCGGAAATGCGAAACTGCGTGTCGACCGGCGCATCTTCCAGATTGGCGGTGATGCGGCCCTGCCCGATACCCTCAGCCACGGATGAGCCTTCCGACTTCAGCTCGCCTTCCGCGTAGTAATTATACAGCGCCGCGCCATGCGGGTCGGTGAGCGCGATGCGGACGTTTTCGTCCTTTTCCTTCAGCCCCATGCCGACGCCCGCGAGCGTGCCGCCCGTGCCGACAGCGCATGTGAAGCCATCGACGCGGCCCTCTAGCTGCTCCCAGATTTCGGGCGCTGTGCCCTCGATATGAGCGCGACGGTTGGCGACATTGTCGAACTGGTTGGCCCAGATCGCATTGTCCATGTCTTCTGCAATACGGCGACTGGTGTGGACGAAATGATTGGGGTCGGCGAATTTGGTCGGCGGCACGGTAACCAGCTCTGCGCCCAATGCGCGCAGCGTGTCCATTTTCTCGCGCGACTGATTGTCGGGCATGACGATGATCGTCTTATAGCCGAGCGCATTGGCGACAAGCGCGATGCCAATGCCGGTGTTGCCTGCCGTTCCTTCGACGACCGTGCCGCCCGGCTTCAGTTCGCCGCGCGCCTCTGCATCGCGCACGATCCACAGCGCCGCGCGGTCCTTGACCGATGCGCCCGGATTGGCAAATTCGCACTTGCCCCAGATTTCGCATCCCGCCGCCTCGCTCGGGCCGGAAAGCAGGACGAGCGGCGTATTGCCGATGAGGTCGAGAGTATCGGTACGGACGGGTGCGTTCATCATGGCAGATGAGTTAGGCCTCACGCCGCGAATGCGCAACGCGATTGGTTCTTGAGGTGGCTAAACTTAATCCTCTTCGGCGATCGTCACTTTCAAACCGTCCAGCTCACCCGTGAATGGGATCTGGCAGGACAGGCGCGAATTGTCATCGCGGTGATCGCTGGAATCGAGAAGGTCGTCCTCGTCCTCGCCCATGTCCGGCAGCTTGTCCTTGAACGCGGGATCGACATGTACATGGCAGGTCGCGCAGGAACAGCAGCCGCCGCACAGTGCCAGCAGCTCGTCAAAGCCATTGTCGCGGATCGCTTCCATTACCGTCAGGCCGTCATCGACCTCGATTGTGGATTCCTCGCCTGCGCGGTTGACGACGGTAAGCTTGGGCATGGGCTTGCAATTCCTCTCTCTTGGGGCGAGGCGGAGCTAGGCAATCGCGCTGCACTTGGCAAGGATGGACAAAGGATGGGGCTGACCGCCGCTCAGATCAAAACCGCGCTGGACGAAGTGGCACGCCGCGAACCGGCGATTGCCGATGCGCTGGCGAAAGCGGGCTACCCTGAGCCGCGCATCCGGGAGACTGGCTACAAGACGCTGCTGCGCACCATCGTGGGCCAGCAGGTGAGCGTCGCTGCCGCCTCCAGCATGTGGAACAAGCTCGAAGCGGAGCTGGGCGAAGACTTCACGCCTGCCTGCTTGGTTGAACGCGATTTCGACACGCTGCGCGCCTGCGGACTATCGCGGCAGAAGCAGGGCTATGCCCGGTCTCTCTGCGAGCTCGTCAGCGCGGAAGAGGTCAATTTCGACAATCTCCCCGCAGACGATGAAGAGGCGATCGCAGAACTCACGAAGATCAAGGGCATCGGCCGGTGGTCGGCTGAGATCTACCTGCTGTTTGCCGAGGGTCGCCCCGACATCTGGCCCGCTGGAGACCTAGCGGTGATGGCAGGCATCGGCAAAATTCTCGGGCTGGAAGAGCGCCCAGACGAAAAAGCCACCCGCGCCCTCGCCGAACCGTGGCGACCCCACCGCGGCGCGACGGCGATCTTCACCTGGCATTGCTACAACAATCCGGCGCTTTAGGTTGGCAACACGCCTGCGGCTCCCTACCTCCCCCATCGGGACCAACCGGGAGCTTACATGACAAATTCCACCGCCGCTGACCGCGTATCTTCCACCAGGCTCATCAGCCGTGATGACCTGTTTGGAAATCCCTCCCGCGCCGGAGGCAAGATCAGCCCCGATGGCAAGTGGGTCAGCTGGATGGCCCCTTGGGAAGGCGTGATGAATGTCTTCATGGCCCCGGCAGACGATCCCGACAATCCGCGCCGCATGACCAGCGCCAAGGACCGCCCGATCCCGCAATATTTCTGGGCGCCCGATAGCCAGAGCCTGCTTTACATCCGCGACAAGGAAGGCGATGAGAACTTCCTGCTCTACACCGTTCCCGTCACGGCGGAGGAAGGTGCTGAGGAGAAATGCCTCACTCCCTTCGAGGACACGCGCGTGCAGGTCGTCGGCGGGTCCGAGACCATTCGCGACAAGATCCTGATCGGCCTCAACAATCGCGATCCGCGCTTTCACGATGTCCACCTGCTCAATCTGAACACGGGTGAGCTGGAGCTGGTGTTCGAGAACAATGAATGGGCCGGATTCGAAGCGGATGACAGCCTCACCCTGCGCTGGGCCGTGCGCCAGAATGCTGCGGGCGGCACGGACATGCATGAGATCGTAAATGGCGTTGTGGCGGAAGAACCGCGCGAGACCACCGGGCTGGACGATGCTCTTACCACCGGTATGGCGGGCTACACGACCGATGGCAGCGTCCTGTATTGGCTCGACAGCCGTGGCCGCGACACGGCCGCGCTATTTGCCGAAGATACCGCCACAGGCGAGCGCACGCTGATCGCCGAACACGACAAGGCGGATATCGGCGGCACCATGCGCCATGCCAAGACCGGCGTAGTGCAAGCCTATAGCGTTACGTACCTTCGCACCGAACATCACGCGATCGATCCGGACATCGGCTCGGCCTTTGCCTGGCTGCGTGAGCGGCTGGACGGTGATTTCGGCGTCCAATCGCGCACCGATGACGATCGCCGTTGGCTGGTGTGGAACGACCCGCTGACCGGCCCGATCGCCAGCTATCTGTTCGATCGCGATACCGAAACGCTGACGCAATTCTACGTGACCAAGCCGGAACTCGAAGGCGCACCGCTCCAGACCATGCACGCGCGTGAAATCAAAGCCCGCGACGGGCTGACCCTGCCAAGCTACCTCACCCTGCCCCCGCAATCTGACCCGGACGCGACCGGCATTCCGCAAGCGCCGGTCGCGATGGTGTTGCTGGTCCATGGCGGCCCGTGGGCGCGCGATGGCTATGGCTATAACCGCGCGCATCAATGGCTCGCCAATCGCGGCTATGCGGTGCTGAGCGTCAATTTCCGCGGCTCCACCGGCTTCGGCAAAAGTTTCATCTCGGCCGGCGATAAGGAATGGTCGGGCAAAATGCACGACGACCTCATCGACGCGGTCGAATGGGCGATCGAACAGGGCATTGCCGAGCGCGACAAGGTGGCCATTATGGGCGGCTCCTATGGCGGCTACGCCACGCTGGTCGGCCTGACCTTTACGCCCGATGTCTTCGCCTGCGGCGTCGACATCGTCGGCCCGTCCAATCTCGAAACGCTGCTGGAGACGATCCCGCCCTATTGGGAGCCGATGGTGAAACAATTTCACGAGCGCATGGGTGACCCCACTACGCCCGAAGGTGTCGAATTCCTGAAGTCGATTTCCCCGCTCTACAAGGCGAACGAAATCACCAAGCCGCTGCTGATCGGCCAGGGCGCGAACGATCCGCGTGTGAAGCAGGCGGAAAGCGACCAGATCGTGGAAGCCATGGAGCGCGACGGAGTGCCCGTCACCTATGTGCTCTTTCCCGATGAAGGCCACGGCTTCGCCCGGCCGGAAAACAACATCGCTTTCAATGCGATTGCGGAGAATTTCCTCGCCGAAGTGCTGGGCGGGCGCGCCGAGCCGGTGGGCGATGTACTGGAAGCCTCGACCGCCGAAATCCGCACCGGCAAGGAGCATGTGGGGCTGTAAAGGAGCTGCACCGCTCCGTTCGTCCTGAGCTTGTCGAAGGGCGTTTTCTGCTCGCCGTTGACCGTTTGGCCAGCTTCGCTTCCGACAAGCTCAGGACGAACGGACGTGGGAATTGACATTAATGTAAACAGCCGCCAGTCACGCTCTCATGACTGACTACAAAAGCATACTCATCACCGGAGGCGGATCGGGCATCGGGCGCGCTATTGCGCAGCGGTTTTCGCGCGGTGGATGGTTCGTCGGCCTCGCCGATATCAGCGAAGATGGCATGGCTCAGACCAGCGCATTACTGCCCGAAGGCACATGGTCTTCGCACATGCTCGACGTGCGCGAGCCCGAGCAGTGGGAGCGCGCGCTCAAGGAATTTCATGAGGCTTGTGGCGGGCGGATCGATTGCCTTGCCAACAATGCGGGCGTACCGCTGGGCGGCGATTTGGCGGATCTGACGACCGAGGAGATCGACCGCACGCTCGCGATCAATCTCAACGGCGTCATCTACGGCGCGCGTGCCGCCTATCCCTTTTTGAAAGAGGCTGCACCCGGCTCCTGCCTGGTGAGCACTTGCAGTGCCGCGGGCCTTTACGGGCAGGCGGGCATGACCGTCTATTGCGCCAGCAAATTCGGCGTGCGCGCGATCACCGAGAGCCTCGATGTCGAATGGGCGGCAGACGGCATCCGCGTGACCGATGTGATGCCCAGCTTCATCGACACGCCTTTGCTCGCGCAATCGAGCCATCATGGCGACAACACCCCGATCCGCGACCGCGTACAGGCGGCGGGCCTTGAGTTCACACCCGTGGAAGATGTGGCCGAGACTTTCTGGCGCGCGGTGCATGGCGACAGACTGCACAATCCCATTGGCGCAACTGCCAAGAAGATCGCTACTGCGGCGCGCTGGATGCCATCATACATCCGCAACAAATCGCGCGAACTGGCGCTCAAGGGTCTAAAACCCATGGGTTGACCAGCCCTTCCAATCGCATGATAGCGACGGTCAAGGGAGAGGCAGAAATGGCCACACAAAAGAGCATTTTCATCACCGGCGGCGGCAGCGGGATCGGCCGCGCGATGGCGCAGCATTTCGCAGCACAAGGCTGGCTCGTCGGCATTTCCGACCGCAACCAGCAGGGAATGGATGAGACCAGAGCGCTGCTTCCCGACGGCCAATGCCACACTTACAAATTCGATGTGACGGACCGCGCTGCGTGGGACGAGGCGTTGTCCGCTTTCACGCAGCACACCGGCGGGCGGCTTGATGTCCTCGCCAACAATGCCGGCTTGCCATCGGGCGGCCCGCTGACCGAGGTCACGCATGAAGAGCTCGACCTTCTGCTCGACGTAAACCTGCGCGCGATGTTCTACGGCGCGAAGGCCGCGTTCCCGTACCTCAAGGCGGCAGCACCCGGATCATGCCTCCTCAACACCGCCAGCGCGGCAGCGATTTACGGCATGGCGAACCAGAGCGTGTATGGCGCGACCAAGGCTGGCGTGCGCTCCATGACCGAAAGCCTCGATGCCGAATGGGCGCATCTGGGGATCAAGGCCCGCTCGATCATGCCCAGCTTCATCGACACGCCGCTGCTGCAGAACCCGCCCAACCGCAGCCGCAACACGCCGATCCGCGACAGCGTCATGAAAGCGGGCCTGGAATTCACTCCGGTCGAGCAAGTCGCGCAGGAAGCCTGGGACGCGGTGCATGGCGACAAGGTGCACACCCTCGTCGGCAAAACCGCGCGCAAGATGGGCTTTGTCGGCAAGTGGTTTCCCGGCACATTGCGCAAACGCGCCAAGACCCTGGCACAAGCGCATGAGGAAAGCGAAGGCCGCCCCGCTGAAAGTTAGCGCTCAGCAGCCGCCCAAGTATTCGAATGGCAGTAGATTTGGCGGAAATCTGACGCTGAATTTCTTGCAGGAATGTGCGTTTAAGAAGGGCAGGTTCGCCTGATGGACGACGGTTGCCGAAATACGGCCTTTTCTGCCAGGCTTAATCCACTTCTGCAAAGAACCTTGTCATTCCGATGGCCTCGAGTTCAGGCCGATCGATGACGTTATGGAAATCGACAGAAGCCTGCTAACACATCCAGAGAGCGCATGTTAATTCAGGGGGGAGTGCGATTATGCCGACGACTGCAAATGGCTGGGGTGTCGAAAGCCCTACCGACGCGATTCACCAGATTACCTGCGAACGCCGCGACCTGAAGCCGGAAGATGTCCGGATCACGATCAGCCATTGCGGCATCTGCCATAGTGACCTCCACTTCGCGCATGACGATTGGGGGATGAGTCACTATCCCATGATCCCGGGGCATGAGATTGTCGGGGTGGTCGAAGAGGTCGGCAGTGCTGTTTCTTCATTTGCCAAAGGTGACCGGGTAGCAGTCGGATGCATGGTCGATAGCTGCCAAAATTGCGAATTTTGCGATGGCGGCGAGGAGCAGTTCTGCGTTGAAGGATCAACGTTCACATACGGCGTGCCTGATCGGCATGGCGGCATCAGCCAGGGCGGTTACTCGGATCACATCGTTGTGCGTCAGGAATTTGTATGCAGAGTGCCGGATGCTCTCGATATGGCTCACGCGGCCCCGCTACTTTGTGCCGGGATAACGACCTACTCTCCGCTTAAGCGCTGGGGGGTCAAAGAGGGTCAAAAGGTTGCCGTGATCGGCATGGGCGGCCTCGGTAATATGGCGGTCAAGTTAGCGAAAGCCCTGGGAGCCGAAGTCACAGTAATCTCCCGCTCCAATGACAAAGAGGCCGCCGCCAAGGCTGCTGGTGCGTCTGAGCTTCTCGTTTCGACAGACGAAGAAGCGATGGGTGCTGCTGCCGGAAGGTTTCACCTGATCCTCGACACCATACCAGTCGGCCACTCGGTCGATAGCTATACACCGCTGCTGCGCCCCTACGGGACGCTGGTGCTTGTCGGTGCGCCGGAGCCTATACCGGAAGTTTCTGGCGGAACACTGATCTTCGGTAACCGGGCAGTCGCTGGCACCATGATCGGCGGAGTGAATGAAACGCAGGAAATGCTCGATTTCTGTGCTGAACATGGGGTCACACCGGACATTGAGGTGATAAAGGGAAGCGAGATCGCCAAGGCTTGGGATACCCTCGCCGCCGGTGACATGCCACATCGCTACGTGATCGACATCGCCTCATCGTGACACGCTGAACGCGCCCGGGGTCGTTAGTGGCTGGTCCGCTTGCTGGCAGCGCACCGCTAATAAGTTTGGACAGAAGCTGGGTGGAAAGCGGAAGGTCTGTTTCCAAATCTCGACTGAGCTAAAGCGAACGTTGCTTTTTGAGAATTCCGGACCGTAGCTAGCGGCCTCGCAATGGGTGTTCGAACAGGCTGTAATTAGGCATGGACGCGTTTGACACAGCAACAAGGCTAAGCAACGCATTGCCTCCATAACTGCTTGACTGCTCGTGACTTTCGACGCAATCGTCCGATGAATGACAGGAAAGGCGAGGGTGCGAAATGAAGCGGATTGCGGGGGTAGTATGTGGCGTGGGTCTGATGGGACTCTCGTCGTGCGGCGGAGGCGGCAGTTCATCTGCTCCACCGCCCAGCGGCGCGGTTACACCCACTCTCAACGTAAGCCTGTCGGAAAATTCGGGCTCCGTAACGGTCGCAGAAGGTGACGTCGCGACCTTAGGCTTCAATGCCACGTTCACCGGTTCATCAAATGATCCAATTGTTGCGGATATACAGATTGACGGCGACCAATTCGAACTGGCCAACGAAGTTACTCAATCGGGGAACGCTTTCTCTGTCAATATAACCAGCCGCCGCTTCCTCCCTGCACAAGAAGGCGAAGCTCGGATCACCTTTCGTTTATGCACGTCCAGCAGTTGTTCGACCGTCTATCCAGGCTCAACCCGCACATATACCGTTTCCTTCGATTTCAACCTTAATGATTGGGAACAGTTCCAGCGTGACGCCGACCATACGGGCTACGTTCCAGTCCGGTATGATCCGGACAGATTTGCTTTTGCATGGGACTATACTGATACTTTCCCAGACGGCCGTGTTCGTCCATCGGCGGCAACGGAAGGAATAGTATACACCACCTTTGCCCGAAACGGCGGCAGCGCTTACGACGGGACAGCGCGGGTCATCGCGTTCGATAGCGCAGACGGATCGATCATTGATACTTTCGATTTTGGAGATCAGTTTCATATCAGTGGACCAAGTTTGTCAGGCAATGGTCTGCACTTTGCCGCGACCGAGTTGGGCGGGCAGGATGGCATCTGGGTGCTTAACCGCGAGAATCTGAGTTTTCGTGACTTGCTTGCCTTTGAAGTTCAGTTCGTCGATTTTGAACAACCTTCAATAGAAGGCGAACGCATATACTTCTCTGGCGGCGACCAAGGTGGCCAAACCTGGTCTTTCGATGCAGCGGCGGGAACGACGCTTTGGAGGAGTTTCAGCGATAATTTCGGGATTTGGGGTGGCCAAGTTCTCTCATATGACGAAAACTCCATCTACAATTATCGCGGCTCGGTGCTTGAGGTGCTTGACAAGGCTACGGGCACTCTCACTGCGACTGTAGCAGACCCGGCATTTGAAGTTGGCCTCGATTATGAGGCAGCGACGGTACCCGATGGTGAAGGGCGACTGCTCCTGTTTTCAGGTGACAAACGCTTTTTAGGAAGCAACCAATTGATCGCTATCTCCCTAGAGAATCTGAATATTTTATGGCGAACAACGGCTCAGTATTCGACGGCTTTTGCCTTGCGGGATGGCATTATCTATGCTGTCCGTCAGGACGCTAGAGTGCTTTCGGCGATAAACGCCGCCGACGGTTCTGTTCTTTGGTCGACGCGGCTACCCGAGACTCCCAATCAGTTTGGGGAGGATCCTCTCGTGGGAAACGTTATTGTCACGGAAAATCTTGCGTTTGCTTCGTCGGCATCAAAGACTTGGGCAATCGACATAGAAGATCCTGAACACCCGATTGTTTGGGAAGCGGACACTGGCGGCAGATTGACGCTAACGCCAGATAATCTGCTGTTGACGACAAATGTGCCGTTCGATGCGAAGCTTACGGCATACCGATTGAACTGAGGCCCCCTTTCCGGCGATGTTCCCGCTCAACGGGCTGCGAGTTCACGAGCCCCGCAAACCGTTTTCGCCTTAGGGTAACCTAGGTCGGGACGCTAACGTCTGAAACTAGGGTCGATAACGGTCATGCCAACAGCGCGTCGATGTCCTTGGCCAGCTGCATATCCCGCTCGCTCAGACCGTCGGCGTCATGCGTGGTGAGGGTAATTTCGACTGTGTTGTAGACGTTGAACCATTCGGGGTGGTGATCCTGCTTTTCAGCGAGGATCGCGACGCGGCTCATGAATCCCCAGGCTTCCACAAAATCGCCGAATTCGAAGGTGCGTTTGATCGCGTCGCCATCCCGGTCGAATTCCCAGCCGTTGAGGCTTTTCATCGCGTCTTTCGCTTCGGCTTCGGTCAATTTGGCAACAGACATCGTCATTCCTTTTCTTGCGCGTTTCGCATCTCTTGCCCTAACGCATAGGGCGATGGAAATGTGCCGACTAGCCGCAAATGATCTGGCGTGCCGCCGCGGCGAGCGGTTGCTGTTTACCGGCCTTTCGCTGGAGCTGGCGGGCGGCGAGGCATGCCATGTGACGGGGCCGAATGGCACGGGCAAGTCCAGCCTGATCCGCATTCTCGCCGGGCTACTTCGACCCTTCGTGGGCACGGTGGAGAATTCGGGCAGCATGGCGCTGCTGGACCAGTCTCTCGCTCTCGATGAACATTTGCCGCTGGGAAAGTCCCTCGCTTTCTGGCGCGCCTTGGATGGGGCTGCCGATCGCGATCTGGCGCGCCTTGGTCTGGCAGACCTGTTGGAAGTGCCGGTGCGATATTTGTCCACTGGACAGCGCAAGCGGGCCGCCATCGCACGGCTGCTCGGCCAGAGTGCACCGATCTGGTTGCTCGATGAGCCACTGAACGGCCTCGATACGCAGGCCGTCGCATTGGTCGAGCAATTGGTTGCCGAGCATGTGGCGGCGGGCGGCATCGCGCTCATTGCCAGCCATCAGGCTATTGCCGTGTCCGGAATGCAAACGCTTGCCCTCCCCGATTTCGAGCCGAAGCCGGAGCCGGCGTGAGCACGATTGCTACCTTGCTGAAGCGTGACCTAGCCGCGCTGTTGCCTGGTTCGGCCAAAGGCAATTCGCTCCTGCCGCTGCTGTTCTTCCTCGCCGTGGCGATGCTCTACCCCTTTGCCGTTGGCCCCGATGCTGCGCTGCTCGGAGCGACGGGCGGCGGGGTGATCTGGGTCGCCGCATTGCTCGCTGCGATCCTCCCGCTCGACCGGCTGCTCGCGCCCGACGTGGAGAGCGGCTTCTTCGACCAATGGGCCTTGCGCGGCATTGCAGAGGAAGTGGTCGTGGCCGTGCGCCTGCTTGCCCATTGGCTCAGCTTCGGCCCCTTCATCATGCTCGCCGCGCTGCCTGCGAGCGCGCTCGTCGGAATCGACAACGCAACTCTGCATGTTGTGCTGCTGGGCCTGCTGGCGGGAACGCCCGGCCTTGCCGCCATCGGCATTATCATCGCGAGCGTTACGGTCGGCATCAAAGGCAATGCAGCGCTGTCCGGACTGCTCGTGATCCCGCTCGCAGTGCCCTTGCTGATCTTCGGCGCGGGCTCGCTATCCACCGGGGGCGAAGGCGGATTGGCCCTCACCGGCGCAATCAGTCTCGCGCTCGTGGCGATGGCGCCTTTCGCAGGCGGAGCCGCCATCCGCGCCAGTCGCGAAAGCTAGCTTTACCTCGCTGATTTTGCGGCGTAACCTTCGCATCAGAGGAACCGGGGAGAAAACGTTATGCTTCGTCTTGCCTTGGCCGCACTCGCGGCAACGACAGCGATTACCACTATCCAGCCGACACCGGTGGAAGCGCAGGACATGCAGCTTCCCGAAGGCGAAGTTGACCGGATGATGGCGATGCAAATGCTGGCGCTGCTTGCCGAAGATCCTGAAACCATTTCCTCGCTCGGCATCATCCCGCCCGGCGGACCGGATTCGCCCTACGCCCGGCTCACTTCGCAAGGGGCCGAGCGGTTTGCCCAGGCGCAGGCCATGTCGCGCCGGTTCTACGAACAGGCGAGCGCACTGGACCGCGCCAGCCTGCCTGAAGACCAGCAGCTCTCGCTCGATATCTGGCTCGCCTATCTCTCGGCCAGCATCGCCGTCGATGAGACCGGCCTCAATGGCTCCCCTTATGTCGTCGATCAGTTCTGGGTGCAGGACCTGCCCCGCCTGTTCCTGCGGACGCACCAGCTGAACTCGCCTTTCATGGCAGAGGCTTGGGTGCAGCGGATGGAACAGGTCGGTGATGTCGTCGCGGAAAGGGAAGCGCTGTTTGAAGCCGAGGCCGCGCGGGGCGTTCTGCCGCCGCAGATCATCATCGACAATGTGATTGCCGATATCGACGCGGTTCTCGAACCCGCTCCCGACCAGCATCCGATGTATCTGCGTCTTGTGGCCGATATGCCCGAAGATATTGCGGAGGATGAAGCTGAAGCGCTCCGGGCGCGCGCCCTGGCCGCGATTACCGATGGCTTCTATCCGGCCTATCGTTCGATGCAGGATGCCTTGCGCGGCCACCGTGACCATGCGCGCACCGAGAATGTCGGCATCCTTGGACTGCCCGATGGCGAAGAGCAGTATATTGCCCTCGCCCGTCGCTGGACCACAACCGACATCGATCCCGAAGCGGTGCACCAGCGCGGCCTTGAGGAAGTGGCGCGGATCAGGGGCGAAATGGATCGCCGGCTGACTGCGCTAGGGTTCACCGAAGGCACTTTCGAAGAACGGATGGCTGCCGCCTATCAGGAAGGCCTCTACGGCTATCCCAACAGCGAGGAAGGCGCAGAAGCCCTGCTCGCACGGACCGAGCAGATGGTCGATGATGCGCGGCGCATTACCGAACCCTATTTCACCCGCTTCCCGGAAGCCCCGGTGGAGACAATCCCGGTGCCTGTCAGCGCACAGGCGAGCGCGCCCAACAGCTATTCACGCCCCGCAGCCGATGGCTCGCGCCCTGGCGTGTTCAATATCAATCTCGCCGATCCTTCCCGCTATGGCGACATTTCCTATCCCAGCCTGGTCTATCACGAGACGATCCCCGGGCATCATTACCAGATCGCGCTGCAGCAGGAGACAGACCTGCCCCTCGTCCGCCGATTCCTGCCCTTCTCCGCCTATTCGGAAGGCTGGGGCCTTTATGTGGAAACCATTGCCGAGGACATGGGCCTTTACGAGGAGAACCCCATCGGCGTCCTCGGCGCGCTATCGAGCGAATTGTTTCGCGCCGCGCGGCTGGTGGTCGATACGGGCATCCACCACCAAGGCTGGAGCCGCGAAGAGGCGCAGGAATATATGGAGGAGACCGTTGGCGATCCCTCCGTCCGCGAAGTCGATCGCTACATCGTGTGGCCGGGGCAGGCGCTCGCTTACAAGACCGGGCAGCTGGTGATCGCAGACTTGCGCGCCGATGCCGAGGAAAGACTGGGCGACGACTTCGACGTCGCGCTGTTCCATGACGAGATCCTGCGCGAAGGCTCCATGCCACTCAGCGTGCTGGAAACTCAGATCGGAGCATGGATCGCTGCGCAGGAAGCGGAGCTTGCGAATTAGGCTTGAATGCTTTCGGCTAAGCGGGGCGCTGCTTGCCTAATCGTTTAAAACGAAGGCATCCCTCAGCGGGTCATATCTCAGGTCCAGCCCGGCGATTCTGAGTTCGTCCAGGGTGAGCGGCCGATCCTGCCTATCCCCACTCGTATTCACACGATCCTGTAACTGGGGATCCAGCTGCTCCACCGCGACCAGAATTCTGCCCAGTCCATCGATCTGAAAATCGACCGCACCGGCAACTTGCCTGCCAACGTAAAGATCCTTGGTAAAGCTGGGTCTTCCCGATTGGCGCTGCTCGGCCGCAAGGTCGAAATTGAGGGCCATCACGTCGTGACCACCTGCTATCGAGAAAACCGCGATGTCGGTTGCGACCTGGTCCTTCACGCGATCTTCCTCAGCCAGACCAGTCTCAACGTTCTCCCGAATATTATCGCTGAGAAGCAAAGGGGTTTCAGCCGATGCGAGTATCTCATCATCGGTGGCTTCCATGCCGTCCCTCAAGGCGGAAATACGGCTCGCGGCGCTGCTATATGAAGCCGTCTTTTCCGGGAGCGGAAAAGAAATCGGGTAACCATCAATTTCGTAAAGGTAGTTGGCCGTCGACCAGAATATGGAAGAATGGCCCTGGAATAGAAATGGCACGGCGGCCAGTGTGGCAAAGCCAACACCGAAAAGCGCCGGAAACCATATTCCTCTAGCCTGCATCAACTTGCCCCCTGCCAAGCCGATTAGCACAGAACATTGAATTTTGGAACCAAACTGCGCGCCTGACGGCTGGTTATCGCGGCGTTAACCCTAACACTAGACGAAATTGTATGGGGTGACCGGTCAGAAGCGGTGGAATGACCACTGCGCTCAACCAACTCCTGCCTAAAAGCGTCAGGCCAATGGCCTGTGGGCTTGGCGTTGCCTTGAGCATAGTGGCCGCGCCCGCGCAGGCGAGCCCAGTCGCAGCCGCGCTGCCGATCTCCTTCTCGATCCCGGTCGTGCCCTTCTGCCCATATTCCGCGACAGGCGCCGATATTCTGGCACCAGCAGCGAGCCTCGACGGATCGAAATCCAGCGCAATCCTGGGCAATCAGGTAAGCGCACTCGAGCAAATCAGGTCACAGCAGTCTGGAGCGGCTGCTCCTGTCGAATTAGCCCCCGCAACAGCGACCACGAATGATCTGAGTTGCGAGCTATCGGCGCCGTGGCTCGCGGAGGCCCCCTCCTTCGCAACAAGTGTTGTGGACACGCCCGCTATTTCGGACGATTTCCTCGGCACATCACGAATTCCCATAGGCTTCACGCCGTCATCCGATGAATGGTCCAGGGTTGCCGCAGCACCCATCCGTAGTGATGAGCCGATGCAAATCCTCGGCTCCGCCACGGAAGACCAGTTCACGGCCGCGGCGGAAATCAATCGCTGGGTCAACGGTAACATCGAGCATGTCGATGATATCAGCCTTTATGGTCAGTCAGACTACTGGGCGGATGCCGACCAGACTTTGGCTTTAGGTCAGGGTGACTGCGAGGACTTTGCGATCCTGAAGTATCATTTGCTTGCCGCCAGCGGTTTCGATGTCGAGGACATGTACCTGACCCTCGCATATGACATGGTGCGCGGCGCCGACCACGCTGTTCTCATCATCAGGATGGCGGATGGCTTCTATATGCTGGACAATTCGACCGATGCGATGCTGCCAGCAGATCAATCATACGATTATCGCGCAACGATAACGCATGGTGCAACGGCGACCTGGATTCACTCCGCTCTTCAGACAAATGAGCAGGCGAACCGGGTTCACCTTTCGGTCAATGCGACATCCAATCCGCGCGAAATCGGCTTGAACAGGTAAGACAGGACGCTCCTGCGTCCGGTGATGATTTCCGCCTCGGCAACCATGCCGGGTACGATCGGGAATTGCTGTCCGTTGTGATCGATCACGCTATCGTTCGTCTGGATGATTACCCGGTAATAGGTTTCCTGCGTCGCATCATCGAAGATACTGTCCGCCGAAATCTCCATCACCTCGCCTTCCAGCCCTCCGAATATGGAAAAATCGAAAGCGGTGATCTTCACATTTGCCCGGTCTCCGACGGTGACAAAGCCAATATCGCGCGGGCTTACTCTGGCCTCGACCAGAAGGCGATCGCCGATCGGGACGACTTGCATGATCATTTCACCCGCACCGACAAATCCGCCCACCGTGTTGATCTGCACATCGTTTACGATTCCGGAGGCGGGAGACCGCAATTCATTGCGGTCGCGCCGGGCCTCTGCCCCGCGGATCGTTTCTTCGTTTACCGCGATGCGTGTTTCCACTTCACTGCGTTCGTTGAGCGCCTGTTGGCGAAATTCGAGACGCACCGAGCGCAGATTGGCCTGGGCTTCATTGATTGCAGCTGCTGCCCGTCCACTCGCCTGGCGCGCGGCAGCTAGGCGCCCGCGCACATCCACCAATTCCCGCTGAGCTGTGAGGAATTCCGTCTGCGGTACGATGCCCTGTGCAGCGAGCGGCTCAAGCATGTCGACCTGCTCCTGGGCAAGGCGCACGCTGTCTTCAAGTGAGGCCACAGTGGCCTGCGCTTCCTGATACTCTCGCCTGCGCTGTTCAACAGCTGCGGCCAGACCTGCCTCGCGGCTACCGGCATTGGCGAGCCTGACATCTCGCAACCTGCGCTCTTCAGCGCAGATCGTACCGGCGCCGCAATCTTCCTGCGCTCCGCCAGCTTCCACGTTCAGGCGATTGGCCCGTGCTGATAGCCTTTCATTCTCAGCCACCAAACGGCCCAGTTCTGAATCGGCAAGCGTATCGTCCAGACGCACGAGCAGCTGGCCTTCTTCCACCGTCTGACCACTTCTGACGAGAATTTCCGCAATCACTGCCGGCTCTGCTGGCTGGACCAATTGCGCCTGGCTCGAGGGAATGACACGGCCGGACCCTCGTGTAACCTCGTCGATTTCCGCGAAGCTGGCCCAAAGCACGAAGATGGCAATGCCCAATCCGCAAATCGCGATCAGCCTGGAGGAAGGGTCCGCTTCCCTCACGCGATTGAGAAAGCTCTGGCTCATCGCGAACCCTCATCGGCAGCTTCGTGCGAAGCCCTCGCCTGGTCCAGGCTTGAAGACGTTTCGCCGGGCATCGGTATCTCGAGCCGCCACTCGGTTGTGGTATCCAATCGACCGCCAACGTCATTCGGGGCGCGCCGATCCGTCGGGTCAGGCTCCAACGCGTTGATTGGGGCAACAGATCCGTCGTCTGCCGGCAGTATCTCGTCATTGCGTGCGAGCATCGTGCGCCTAACTGGCGGTATCCATTCGCGCCCTCGCCAATTCGCGGTGAAGCTTGCCGGCAGTCCCACGCGGCCGGGGAAGCGGTAGAATATGTGAACGCCGATCTGCTCGATCTTGCCGAGCGTGAAGGCCCAGCGCGGCAGGACATAATCAGCGTGGTAATGCGTTGCGGAACCCACGGAAGTCTCGACATGGCCCGTGAGCGCATCGCTCGCCAATTGCTGGGATCGCTCCCACAGGCGCGCGATCGGCTGGCGCGCCAGCGATCCATCGCAAACGAAACTGAACTGGCAAACCGGCCTGTCCCAACCCTCGTACACGACCCCGCAGACGGTCGACGGAAAGGCGGGATGGCGAACCCTGTTCAGGACGACCTGCGCAACCGCGCGCTGGCCAACCACCGGTTCGGTCGCCGCTTCATAGTAGATCGCCTGGGTCAGGCACCGATGGGCATTGGCAAAGCGCGGATCGTTTCGGCTCCCTGCCGAGAAGCCAGCCAGAGCCGACGGCGCTTCGGCAAGGAAGGGTATTGCGGCATTACGATCCTGAGCGCTGGAGCCGTAATCAATGACCGCAGCGTTTTCATCCAGTGTCGATGCCAGTGCAGCAGTGTGCTCCGGCGCCATCATCAAATTCGGTGAAGCAAGAGCGGCGGAAGCAGAGGGATCCGAGGTTATTGCAGGAGAGGCAAGAAGGGCGAGGAAGGTAGCACACGCTAGCAAACGAACCCCGGACCGGTTGCCGAGGCGGCTTACGAATGCTCTTGTTTCGGCAAATCCCCTCATTTGACCTCTCCCTGCCTGGCCGAAAGAATCTCTTCTTTCGATCCGTCAGCGACTACCTGTCCCTGGTCCATGACCACGATGCGTGAGCATAGCGCAAAAAGCGCGGGACGGTGCGTCGAAACGACAAGTGTCTGGTTCTGAAGCAATGTGGCTTTCAATCGTTCAACGAAGATTGCCTCGGTGCGGCTATCCATTGCTCCTGTTGGTTCATCGAGGAATAAGAGCTCGAATGGGCTGGCAAAGGCCCGCGAAAGCGCAAGAAATGCACGTTGGCCGCCTGACAACATTCGGCCGTGTTCCCCGACCTGACGTTCGAACCCCACAGCATCGCGGGACAGGAATTGATCGGCCCCGCTCGCCGCCAGCGCTTCCATGATTGCTTCGTCGCTTGTGCCGGGATTTCCAATCGCGAGATTGTCCCTAATGCTTCCGGTGAAAAGGTCGGCATCCTGCCCGACGAAGCGAAGAGCTCTTCTCAGCACCTGCGGGCGATATTGGCGGGCGTCGGTGCCATCGACGCGGACTGCACCTTCGGTCGGCTGGTACAGGCCGCACAGGACACGGCCCAGCGTCGATTTGCCGGAGGCGACGCGCCCGATGATGGCCACCCGCTCGCCCGGTTCGAAACGCAAGCTGACCTGATTGAGCGCGGCGACAGAGCCTTCGGGATAGGTAAAGCTCACCCGGTCGAGGGTGATTTCGCGCCCTGACTTTTGCACGGGGAACGACATGGAACCATGCCGTCTCTCGTCATCCTCATCGAATATGGCCTCGATCGACGACAGGGCTTCTCGAGCTTGTCTGCCGCGCGTTATCAGGAATGCAATCTGTCCGGCGGGGGCCAGCGACCGGGAAGCGAGCATGACGATCGCAATAATCGCGCCCATGGAAATTTCGCCGCTCACAAAAAGGTAATAGCCACCCACGATGAGCGAAACGGAACATATCTGCTGAAAGGTCGATGCCAGCGAGACAGCAGTGGAATTGATCTTTTTGAGGCGGGCCTGAGAGCTCGCGCTCATCTCCGCAAGGCCGCCCCAGCGCCCAAGCATGGATCTTTCTCCGCTGACGGATTTCAGCGTTTCCATGCCCGCCATGGCCTCGACCAGCATCGTCTGCTGCAAACCATGGTCGCTTTGCGCATCACGCGCAGCTTCGACCACTTCACGCTGCAGGACATAGCCGGCAATGGCCATCAGGATCATGGCCACGATCGGCACAAGCGCTAGCCATCCGGCGATATAGGCGATGACGGCCACGAACAGGACCATGAAACACAGGTCGACCATGAGCATGACAGTCGTCGAAGCGAAGAAGTCGCGGACGAGAGCGTACTCATTCACCTTTGCCGCAAGCGCGCCTGTGCTCCCCTTGCGAGCACTGAGCGGTATCGACAGTATCCTCGCGAAGATTTTCTCGGAAAGCCGAAGATCGAGCCTTCGCCCGACTTCATCGACCACATTGGTGCGCGCGGTGCGCAGAGCGAATTCAAGCGAAAAGGCAAGCAGAACCCCCAGCGCAAGCACCCAGAGTGACGCCTCCGCTTCATTCGGCAAAATCCGATCATACACATTCATCGTGAAAAGCGGGAGCGCGAGCGCGAGCAGATTGATCAGGAAAGATGCGACCAAAGGTGTCTTGAAACCCGCCCGGGCGCGGCGCAGTTCAGACCAGAACCAGTGCCCGCGCGATGTCGAACGCACCAGGTCCTGCCCTTCGCGAACCCGCGACGGATCACCCATGACGCTGGTAAAGTCCCCGGTAAACTCTTCGTTGAGTTCCCGGCGTTTCTCCCACCGTGCCTCGCTGCTGTCGGGCCTCCAGACCAGCACTTCATCATCGGCGATTTCGATTAGAGCCAGTGCGCCGTCCGTCTCTGTTCGAATGACCGCCGGGTAATGTTCCGGCCTGGATGATAGCCTTTTGAGACTGGCCTGCTCATATAGCATGCCGGACGCTTCGAGCGCGGCACCAAGTTGGTGAAATGGCAGGCGGCCGTCCGACGTTCGGGGAAGCATGTCGAATAGCTCGCTTCCGCTCGCTAGACCGAAATGCTTCGCCAATTTTCCAATCGCGAAGATCAGCGGATCTTGATCATCCGTTTGCCTGCTATTTTCAGTCTCCACTTTTGATCAGCTCACAAATTTTCCGCGCGGCCTATCGAGGATATCGGCGGCGCTGCAATTCGGCAGGGGCCGAGGGACCGTAATCAAAGCGCTCCCTTTCCTGCATGTTGGCCCCCGCTCCGGGTTCCAGGCCAAGCGCTTCGAGCAATTGGTTGGTTGCAGCGAGCACCTGGTATTCGGCGAAGAGTTCGGAAAAGCGGGAGGTTTCCCTTCTCACCTGCGTATTGAAGCGCGTGTTCTGCGCGTCGAGCACGTCGAGAAGTGAGCGCCGACCGATATTGAACTGGCTACGATAGGACAGCAACAGATCGTCACTGACCGCAGACTGCCGCTCGAGAGCTTCTCCGACACGGCCCTGCGTTTCCAATGCGTTCCATGCCGTGGAAACATCCTCTTCCGCTTGGCGAACGCGGTCATGCAAAGCATAGCGGGCCTCGCTCGCGCGGCGAACCATTTCCTGAACCTGCGATCGATAGATGCCGCCATTGAAGATATTCCAGCGGAGATAGACACGCGCTTGCACATCGTTGGTTTCGCCGCGGAAACCATCGATATCTTCGCCAATCCGGCCGCGCACATCCACACCGATGCGTGGGTAGAGCTCGCCTTCTGCTGCATCCACCATGGCATGCGCGGCGTCGACATCCGCCTGCGCTTCGCGGACCAGCGGATTATTGGTCCTGGCTAGCCCGATGGCTTCTTCTTCACTGCGGGGGAGATTAGCGCTCAAATCGGGCGGCAGGAGAACTTCGTAGATATCCAGCCCCGTAAGCCGGCGAAGACTGATCTGCGCATTACGCAGACCTTGCTCCGCCTCGGTCTGGAGCACGATCGCCGATTGCAGGCGCTCTTCTGCCTGCTGGCGATCTGCAACGCTGATGGAGCCTTGATCGACGCCTTCGGCAAGATTGGTCACCATGAGCTCGTGGAACCTCACATTGTCAGCCGCAGCTGCGACGATCCGCTCCTGCAACAACACGTTCAGATATTCCCGGGCCACCTGAAGGGCGACGAATTCGGAGCGTTCGACAACGCGCAGCGAAGCCCCATCCACTCGGGCGGCCTGCCTGTGCAGTTCACCGCGCCGGCGCCCGAAATCGAAAATGGTCCAATCCGCAGTCACCGATGCTTCGAGCGGATTCAGCCAATCGTCAGCGATGCCGAGCGCGCTTCGTGTATTGTTTTCCAGACGCCGGAAGCCTGCCGACGCCTCCAAGTCGACAGTCGGCAAGAATTGGCCCTGAGCCTGTTCCCGCTCGAACTGAATGGCTTCGGTGTTCATCTGGGCCTGGATGATTTCGGGGTTGGATCGCAGGGCAGTTTCTACTGCCGCGATCATCTCTACCGGCTCGGCCTCGTCCTGTGCGAATGCCGCCGGCGCAACCGACACCATCAGCAAAGGCATGGCAGCTTTCCAAATCTTGGTCATCTTGGCTTCCCCCCTTATCGGCCGCTGATTTCGACGCGACGGTTTTGCGGTGATCGCGTACCGTCAGGCAAAACGACGCGCGGATTACTCTCACCCTCCGCCCGGGTATTAATAGGCAGAGTCGCCCCGCGGCTGCGGAGCGCGTTCGTGACAGCTTCCGCCCTCTCTTCAGAAAGCACCTGATTGTATTGGTTTGTCCCGGACTGATCGGTGTGCCCGACCACGGTCAGGGAATTCCATCCACATTCGTTGATGTTGGAGACGACGGACTGCACCGATTGGCTTGCATCTGCCGACAGCTCGGCTGAATCGAATTCGAAGAAGATAAGGCCGACAATGTCATCATCGCATGCCTCGGGACGTCTTGCGGGCGGTGCTGCGATAACACGGGCAGCAGGCGCAGGCCTTTCGGCCACCACCGTCATCTGGCGAAAGGCATGATCGCAATTACCGATACTGGTGCGGTCACGAGTCGATGACTCCATGAAACCGAGCGCAATTCCGCACTGCACCTTGGTCTCGAGCGCCCACAAATAGCGGGGATCATCAGCGCTGATAACGGCGTCGTCGAGCGTCATGGCCAGACCGGCCTGATACCGCCGGTCAAGTTCCTCGACGAGGCCCGCATCGCTGAGCGCTAGCATTGATTCCAGATCGCCATCCTGGGCGAAAGCTGCCGAACTGAGTGACACAACACCCAGAGCAACAGACTGCGAAACAAGATTTAATAAGCGCATACCCCCTCCACGCTCCAATTTCGTCAAGAAATTAAGCTACAACGTTAACCATACCTTCGTCCAGCGTATTATTATTGTGCGGAGCCAGTTCGCTGAAACTCGCAAACTGCATTAGCGAACCGCTCAGCAATTCTTCTGCACCGCCGGGTGCAATTGCGGCTTCGCCTCCAGCCATAATCGGCGCGGAATCCTCGGATAGCGAATTCGGGGCGAATTGATCGATCAAAGCCTCCAATTCATCTTCCGAACCAATGTCGGCAAGGATCTCGGCTTTCACTGCAGTTACGGGCAGATCCTGCGTAGAAGCTGCATTTTGTTCGGCCAGCTGGAGCAAAGCGTCCATCGAGGCCATGTCGATCTCACTTCCAGTCGCGAAAGCCGCATCGGACACCGCCCCAGTCGTGCCATCCGACATGGTGAAGCTGGCCGTACCGAATTCAACTACATCGCCATCCGCTTCCACCGAAATCAGATTGTTGCTCACCAGTTCAATGCTGGAGATGCCGGCATCGGAAAGCGATACGAACTCGCCTGCATCGTGCTCCGCATCCAGATCGCTGTCGAGCCAGATGCCGAAGCTTTCAAACGCGTCATCGGCTTGCGTCAGCATACCATCGCCATCTGTATCAAAGCGTGCTGCCACGGCCTCCAGATCGGTCTGGCCATTGCCGCCGAAAACGAATTCGGAAGCGTCGGTCACATATCCATCGCCATTCGCGTCGAATGCAAGGATGGCGCTGCCTGCTGCAATCCACGCGGTCTGGGTTTTCGCCCCGTCCCCGTTGTAATCATAGGCGATGCCCGCATCGAGGCTGGAGTAAGCGTTTCCTCCGCCATCCAGATCCAGCACAATCGGCGTCACCGACGGGTTGAGAGTGATATCAAGCGTTCCGGAGCTCACCACATCGTCGTCATTGTCGATGACCGAGATCGGAACGTTGAAAGTGACAGGATCATTGGTGATGGCAATCGTATTGAAATCGCCGATTTTGAAAGTCTGCCCGCCAGCCCAGTGGAACTCGATGCTATTGTACGGCGTGTCGCTGATACCGCCAATCCGCGTGTCGGAGACCACCCCGCTGACCGTGGCGGAGTCCCCATTGAAGGCAACTGTGAAGTTCTGGCCGCCAACGGTGTGAACACCGGCAGTCGTAATGACCTGACTGTCACCATTGAATTCAATGACAACGGCGCTGATGTCTACCGGCGCACCGTCGCCCACGTCATTGTCATTGTCGGTGTCATCATAGGCGCGCAGCTCAACCGTGCTGGTCGGAGGGTTGCCGCTGATTGCAGTGAACAATGCCGATGCGCCATTGACATCATAATGTCCGGTGAAGCTGTGATCCTGGTTAGCAGGGATCGCATAGTCGGCGCCGTTTTTCGGCGTTCCAGAAAGGTCTATGACAAAGTCGACCCGCATCGCTTCTCCCGAACCGACAGAGTTCCCGGACCCGATACCACCTTCATTGGCATTTGTGTTGACTGTGCTGCTGTCGACATTGTTCCCCTGTGTAGGGGTAAGCAGCACATCCTGGCTATTGGCCGTGCCCGGCTGGTTGAAACCCGCCCAAGATCCGTTACCGCCTACGAAGTTATAACCCCCGCCGTTAAAGTCGATCGTCTGCAGCGCATCGATCGGAGCGTCCAGTTCAAGGACGTATTGGTCCTCGTTTACCCCATCGGGATCAAGCGTGATCGTGAACACCGGATCTCCGCTGCCGGACTTGGTTGCGAAAATCTGCGTTCCATCGCTCGATAGCGCATATTCGAGATCGACAAGCCCGGAAGTCAGCCCTTGGCTTTCAAGCGATGTGATGGTTGCCTGAGTGAAAATCACACGGCCACCGTCGGCTCCGAAATTGTTGTCGACGTTGTCATCGCTATCGAGGTCGGCGACATAAGTCGCGGCAAGATTGGTCCCTGTGAGCGCGTCCGCGACGACTGCTGTAGGGCCGTCATCGCTGAAATTGATATTCGCCGATATATCTGCAGGTGCAGAGGTCGCTGTATCGCCATCTCCATCGACGATCGTCGCAACAACGCCAAGGGTTCCGTCATCCAGGTCGATGACATCGTCCGGATCGCTGGCATCGGGATGGTTCAGCGAGAGATACTGCTCGGTGGTGACGATACCTGTTGTGGGGTTCAGCGAAATCGCGAATGCGGCCTGGCCGTCATAAACTCCGCCTTGAACCACGCCGACGACCACTCCGCTGTCGAGCAGTTCGAGGTTGATTGGGCTGCCATCTGTCACCGAAAGTCCCGATGCCGCATTGAGGACAGTAAGACCGAAGGTAAGGCCTGAGTTCCCATCGGCTCCGGGCACAGCGACCCAGCTGATGATCGATGAGTTACTCGAGTCGACGGAAATTGCACCGGTGCCGCCCACATCAGGATCATCACCTTTTGCAATGGTGCCAGTGTCAATGAAAGAGACCAGGCTCGTATTTTGGGTCTCGTCAAGATCAACGGTCGCTCCAGAGGCATTAACGATCACATCAGGACCATCATCGAGCACCGCCACATCGAGCACATCGCCCGCGCTGTCGCCATCGCTGTCGGTCACCGTCACATTGAAGCTGTCGGTAATCCCTTCAGCGGTGCCTGTGCTCGTGTCATCGGGATGATCGGTCGTATTGCCGCTGAGCGTATAGCTCCAGCTGTAAACCCCTGCGTTCTCGCTCACCGTCAGAACGCCGTACGTGCCCTGCACCACGCCGCCTGCGGTCACATCGACAAGGTTGCCGTCCTTGTCCTCGATCACCAACCCGCCGGTCGCTGCCAGCGTGTCATTGCCGGTCGTGATCGTAAACGTGCCGGTATCGCTCTCCGCATCGCTCGATGGGTCAGACCCACTGCCAAGCGCTGCCTCGTCAACCTCGCCATCGGTTACCGTCACCGTCGGCGTGCTGTCATCCGCCAGCACGATCGTAACCGTCGCCGTGCTTTCATCGCCGTCGGTATCGGTCAGCGTATAGGTGAACGTGATCGTCCCCTCTTCGCCCGTTCCCGGCGTATAGGTGAACGTGCCATCAGGATCGAAGTCCAGCGTGCCCGTCGCCGCTGCCATGCCATTGGCGATATCGCCATTATAGGCATACACCCCGGCCTGGTCCGCGCCCTCGACATCGACACCATTGCCATTGTCCGCTTTCACATCGCCCACGATCGGCGCGTTCTCCGGAGACTGCGTCAGCGCATCGTCTGCCGCCGTCGGACCATCATCGAGCACCGCCACATCGAGCACATCGCCCGCGCTGTCGCCATCGCTGTCGGTCACCGTCACATTGAAGCTGTCGGTAATCCCTTCAGCGGTGCCTGTGCTCGTGTCATCGGGATGATCGGTCGTATTGCCGCTGAGCGTATAGCTCCAGCTGTAAACCCCTGCGTTCTCGCTCACCGTCAGAACGCCGTACGTGCCCTGCACCACGCCGCCTGCGGTCACATCGACAAGGTTGCCGTCCTTGTCCTCGATCACCAACCCGCCGGTCGCTGCCAGCGTGTCATTGCCGGTCGTGATCGTAAACGTGCCGGTATCGCTCTCCGCATCGCTCGATGGGTCAGACCCACTGCCAAGCGCTGCCTCGTCAACCTCGCCATCGGTTACCGTCACCGTCGGCGTGCTGTCATCCGCCAGCACGATCGTAACCGTCGCCGTGCTTTCATCGCCGTCGGTATCGGTCAGCGTATAGGTGAACGTGATCGTCCCCTCTTCGCCCGTTCCCGGCGTATAGGTGAACGTGCCATCAGGATCGAAGTCCAGCGTGCCCGTCGCCGCTGCCATGCCATTGGCGATATCGCCATTATAGGCATACACCCCGGCCTGGTCCGCGCCCTCGACATCGACACCATTGCCATTGTCCGCTTTCACATCGCCCACGATCGGCGCGTTCTCCGGAGACTGCGTCAGCGCATCGTCTGCCGCCGTCGGACCATCATCGAGCACCGCCACATCGAGCACATCGCCCGCGCTGTCGCCATCGCTGTCGGTCACCGTCACATTGAAGCTGTCGGTAATCCCTTCAGCGGTGCCTGTGCTCGTGTCATCGGGATGATCGGTCGTATTGCCGCTGAGCGTATAGCTCCAGCTGTAAACCCCTGCGTTCTCGCTCACCGTCAGAACGCCGTACGTGCCCTGCACCACGCCGCCTGCGGTCACATCGACAAGGTTGCCGTCCTTGTCCTCGATCACCAACCCGCCGGTCGCTGCCAGCGTGTCATTGCCGGTCGTGATCGTAAACGTGCCGGTATCGCTCTCCGCATCGCTCGATGGGTCAGACCCACTGCCAAGCGCTGCCTCGTCAACCTCGCCATCGGTTACCGTCACCGTCGGCGTGCTGTCATCCGCCAGCACGATCGTAACCGTCGCCGTGCTTTCATCGCCGTCGGTATCGGTCAGCGTATAGGTGAACGTGATCGTCCCCTCTTCGCCCGTTCCCGGCGTATAGGTGAACGTGCCATCAGGATCGAAGTCCAGCGTGCCCGTCGCCGCTGCCATGCCATTGGCGATATCGCCATTATAGGCATACACCCCGGCCTGGTCCGCGCCCTCGACATCGACACCATTGCCATTGTCCGCTTTCACATCGCCCACGATCGGCGCGTTCTCCGGAGACTGCGTCAGCGCATCGTCTGCCGCCGTCGGACCATCATCGAGCACCGCCACATCGAGCACATCGCCCGCGCTGTCGCCATCGCTGTCGGTCACCGTCACATTGAAGCTGTCGGTAATCCCTTCAGCGGTGCCTGTGCTCGTGTCATCGGGATGATCGGTCGTATTGCCGCTGAGCGTATAGCTCCAGCTGTAAACCCCTGCGTTCTCGCTCACCGTCAGAACGCCGTACGTGCCCTGCACCACGCCGCCTGCGGTCACATCGACAAGGTTGCCGTCCTTGTCCTCG